>NZ_JBWKVW010000001.1:0-1991568 GCF_059421905.1 Sphingobium sp. GW821-FHT02B05 | reverse complement strand
CATGGACTGCACCGGATCCGCACTTGTGCGCTGCCCCGACTGCGCCAGCGACATGGCAAAAGCCCAGCATGATCGGATGACCGATTACATGGCGACCATGCACCTGCCCCAGCCTGCGGTCCTTGCCCGGCTGACGCTGGAAGAGCATACGGCGCTGTCTTTCCTGTCGGAGGATGAAGGTGGCCTGACGTCGCAGATCGCAAGCGCCTGCGGGCTCCTTATACGGGGCAGGTGCCTCCCGCAGGCCAAGAACATGCTTCGCCGCCTGGAGCGCTGGGGTCTGGTCGACAAAGGCGATACCCGCCCCGGCCATTATGCTTTCTGGACCATAACGGATGCAGGCCGCCAGGCGGTGCATCTATGACCGCTGCGCCTTGGGCCTTTACGACTGAGGAACACTGGTCCGCGATCGTCGCCGTTTGCGAGCAGCGCGTGGCCCTATGGGCCGAAGAGATCCGCAAGGTCGGCAATGGCGATAAGCGCTGGCGTCTGACTGAGGCCCGCGACGTCGATATGGCGCAGTGGCACATCCTTGCCGTGCTGATCGCTCGTAAGCTGGGAATCCCCACGCTGGATCGAGCAGAACTCACCGGCATAGGCCGGCCACCCAACCCGACCGATCGGGAAGGCTGGCTTGCCATCGTCGCGACCGCGCGCCGCGCGCTCGATAACGCCGCCGACCGCGATCATCTGCCGATCTTCCGACAACTCACCCTCATTTGGCGCTGGGCGCATCTCTACGTCCATGTCTGGGCACTGCCCGTCCTCGATCTGCGCGCCGCAACCATTGAGCAAAGGAACGCGGCATGAAAACCTTCCGCATCAGCGTGACGCAGACGATAGACGTCACGTTAGATGAAACCAAGTTCGATGAAACTTTCATGAGTGAACTTTGGGCTAGCTTCTATCCCTTCTACGACCTGCAAGAACATGCCGAGCATATCGCCCAGCTTCAGGCGCGCGGCGTCATCGAAGCCGACTCCGTCAGCGGTGATTTCATTGAGGGATATGGCCCGTCCAAGGACATGGGGATCCAAGCGTATGTCCGCGCGACAGATATCGAATTTGAGGCCGAAATCGCATGAGCGGCGAACTAACTTCCCGCCGGAAGGGCAGCACCCGACATCCTTGGGACTGGTATGTCGAGGAAAAATGGGTGACGCATCGCCTGCTCGACATGATCGCACTGGAAACGGACGTCACCTATCTGGACCCGTGCTGTGGTCAGCTACATATTCCCGAAGCGCTGACAGAACGCGGACTTGCCGCCTTATGGTACGGATCTGTTCGACCGCGCCGCCGGGCATCGGCTATTCATGGGGGAACATAATCTGCTGGGCGACCAGCGCCATTTGCTGGAGGCGAGTGGCGGCCTCTCGATCATATTCAATCCGCCATTCTTATTCCAGAACGGCCGTCTAGTGCGCGGTCTGGCGGAGAAATTTATCCGCCGCGCTCTGTCGATCGCCACGCATAAGGTCTGTGCCCTGCTGCCCCTGAAATGGCTGGCAAGTGAAGGCCGATATCGGCTTTTCACGGACGAGACGCCGATCGGCGTGTGGATCCTGTACGAACGGCCGTCGATGCCGCCGGGCAACATCATCAAGCAGTTGGGCGATGACGCATACGATCATGGCAAGATCTACTATATGTGGGTGGTATGGGACAAGCGTCGCGCTCCCATGACAGATTTCCAAGGGCGGCCTTTCGCTCCGACCTTCTGGATCCCGCCGCGCGATGAGATCGCGGGCAAAGCGGAAAGGAAATTGGCGGCGTGAGCGGCCCTGTCCTGTTGACACCAGAGGAGGCGGCTGAGCGCCTCCATATCAGTGACAAGACCTTGCGCCGCATCCGCCAGCAAGGTCATATCCGTTATGTAGCGCTAACTGAGCGCAAGATTCGCTATCGACCGGAGGATTGCGACGCCTACGTGGCGAGCCGCATCCGTGAGGATGAACAATGTCAGTTTACAAAACGCCAAAATCAACGAACTGGCAATACGACTTCCAATATCGTGGTCGGCGATTTCACGGTTCGACGGGCAAAAAAGCGAAAAGGGTTGCCGAAAGGGTAGAGGCGCAGATGAGGGCAGAAGCTGCTCTCAACGTTAAGCGCAAGAAGCCGATCACCCTGGATGAAGCTGCCGGTCTGTACGAACAGAAGCTGCGCAAAGAGGAACGGTGGAGCAAATCGACCGAGACATGGCTTGACAGTTTCGTCAACGCGATCGGCCACAACACATTTTTGGCCGACATAGACCATGTCGATATCGGCACTTATTTCCGCAAGCGCACCGCGCTGGTCGAAGGCTAAAGCGTCAATCGAGAAATCGACGTCGCTCGCGCATTTTGGCGGGCGACTGAACGCGCCAAATATGATGTCGGTGAAATGCCGGACTGGAGCGCGATGCGCTACGCGGTCAAGGAGCATGATCCGCGCGAACTGCAATTCGATGAGGAAGACCGGCTCTTCCTCTCCATCCGCGAGGACTATCAGCCATTCGTCAAATTCGCGCTGCTGTCAGGCTGGCGCGTGTCGGAAGTCCGCACTCTGTTATGGTCCGATCTGGATTTACCCGCCAAGGTCGCATGGCGAACCGTTAAGGGCGGTAACCGCATCAAACGCCCGCTGACCACAGACATGATCGTTTTGGTCGCCACACAGTCGCAGGCCTGCCCGCAGGTGTTCACGTATGAGTGCCAGCAGAACCGCCAGAGCGCCGCAAGGGCGAACGATATCCAATTTCCAAGGATGGGTGGCGCAAAGTCTGGAGCGAAGCCCTGACGGCCGCCAAAATTGACGGTTTCCGCTTCCATGATCTGCGCCACACGCGCGGGACGCGGATCCTCCGCCAGACCAGCAATCTGGCCGCTGCCCAAAAGGCCTTGGCACACAAGAACATCCGTACCACGTTGCGTTACGCACACGCCTTCGATGACGATGTTCGCAAGGCGCTAGAGGCTTCGGAGTCCCGGAATAGTCCCGGAGCGGAAATCAAAAAAAATAAGAAAAGCCAAGCATCTTAGTGGCTTAAGCAGTGCACGGATTTTCCTTGTAAACGAGACGCTCTACCAACTGAGCTAATCGCCCCCTCTCGGGAGAGGGCCTATCTAAGCGAAAAAGTCGGGCCGTCAAGCGTAAGCGTGAGACTGCGATCAGGTGGCGATCAGGTGGCGATCAGGCGGCGGCAGGCGCCGAACCAGCGGGTCAGCGCTTCTGTGGCTTCGTGCGCCAGGGCGATGAAAACGCGGCGGCCGTCATGCGGATCGGCCTGGCGCTCCACCAGCCCCTTGTCGGTCAGGGTGCGTATCCAGCGCAGGGCCGTGGTCGGCGGTACGGCGGCGGCGATGCACAGGCTCGATACCGACACCCGCTCATGTTCCAGCCGCGCGGCCAGCAGGTCCAGCATCATGTCCCAGGCCGGATCGGCGAACAGATCGCCGGGCAGGAAGTCCGCGCGGATGCGCCGGGCGCGGAGAAGGTCGCGAACCTGGGTCGCGGTGATGCTCGGGTCGCCCCTGTCCGCCGATGATGCCACGGTGCCGACAGGCGCGCCGATCGGCGCAAGCGCAGGCATTCCGATATAATCGCTTGGCCTGTCGGAAATGCGCGGGCCAAGGTCGAAGCTGGGCATCGCCATGCCCGTCCGTTCCGTCAGCGCGTCGAGCGTGCGGGCGAGGCGACCGACCTCCTCGCTCAGCCGCTGAAGCCGGGCGCCCTCACGATCAACCTCATGCACCTGGCCTGCTGCGGGTCGATGTTCGCCCGCTGCGACCAAAGCGGCGGCCAGTTCGGTGCGGTCGGGATCGCACAGCAGCTGGCTGTGCGGGCTGCGCAGGCAGGCGAAGGCCAGTTCGACAGTCTCCCATCCGGCGACGAGAATGACGGCCATGCCATTCTGGATCGCCTGGGTTTCCACCTGCACCAGCAGTCGTTCCAGCAACGGCGTCATCGACGGGCAGAAGAGGAGAATGCTATCGCATTGTGCCTGAAGATCGAGCCGGACGGGCGCATCGTCCAATGGCGTGACGCCAAGCAGGCGGAAGCCGGCTGCATCCGCCACCGGTTCCAGATCGGTACCCTCCATCCGGTCCGCCACGACCAGCAGGCTGGGCCGTTCATCACGCGGCGCGAGGGGCGGCGTAGATCCCGTCAGGGGCTGGGCGTAGGAAAAATCTTCCATCATGGTCCGACTCCCGTTCTATCTTCGTTCCTAAGAATAAAGCAAGAACGGATCGTTTCAGCCAGGAATTCAGCCATAATGGAGATATTGGGCGGAAAGGCCGCATTGGGGCGGCATACCGGTCCGATATGCGCCCGATATCCGCATGGCGTGCCACCAGATCGACGCAAGAATGGCGGAAGTTTCCTATCCCTTAAACAAGGGATGAAGCTTCCTCCATTCTGGAGTCATTTGTCGTTTCTGCCTTATCTAACCGACGTCGCACGGGCGAAATCGACATAGAGGGTGCGCAGGCGGGAGGCGATCGGGCCGGGCGTAGCGTCGCCGATCGGCTGGCCGTCGATCCGAACTACCGGCAGGCAGAGGGTGGAGGCACTGGTGATGAAGGCTTCCTTCGCTGTCAGGGCTTCTTCGAGCGTGAAGGGGCGGCGGATGACGGCCAGGCCGCTTTCCTCCGCCAGCGCGGTCAGCGCCGCGCCGGTGCAGCCGGCCAGCACCGCCTGGCTGTAGGGGCGGGTGACGATCCCTTCGTCGGTGACGATGAAGGCGGTGGAAGAGGCGCCTTCGGTGACGAAGCCATCCTCTATCATCCAGGCTTCCTGCGCGCCGGCCGCCTTGGCTGCTTGCTTGGCCATGGCCTGGGCGAGCAGGCCGACGCTCTTGATGTCGCGTCGTGCCCAGCGCAGGTCGGGCATGGTGGCAACGGATATGCCAGTCTTCACACCGGGCAGATCGACCACAGCCTTGTCCTGCATGAACATGAACAGGGTCGGTTGCAGGCCGGGCGCGGCGATGAAGTCCCGGCTGGCATCCGCCCCGCGGGTGATCTGGAGATAGACAAGGCCTTCGGTCAGGCCGCTGCGGACGACCAGTTCCTTCTGAGCGGCCTCGATCGCGTCGAGAGACAGGGGCAGGGGGATGCCGATGGCGGCCGTGGACCGTTCCAGCCGGGCCAGATGGCTGGCGCTGTCGACCAACCTCCCGTCGATCACGGCCGCCACTTCATAGATGCCGTCGGCAAAGAGGAAACCGCGATCGAGGGGCGAGATGCGGACATCTTCGAGCGGCAGGAAGGCACCGTTCAGATAGGCGACGGACATGATAGGGGCGATCCTTTGATCTGGTTTGGGCGTGTCTGGCCGCTGCTTTTGCCGCTCGCGCGGGCGGGGTCAAGGGCGACCGGGATGGCGCGCCAAAATAGGATTTGCCCGCCTTAACTTCGCATATTTCCCGCTAATCGCGACATGGAATTTCCTATGTCGGACATAATGTTGCGAGCGATGCCGCGCCGCACGGCCGGTTCTTGGAAAGCGCCGCAGCGATCATAGCGGGACAGCGCAAAGTAGGACAGGCGCACCGGTGTTGACGCCGTGTAACCTTGAAGTTACATGTAACCTATGGGTTACGTGGAGGTTGACATGACGACGATGGTTGCGGATCGGGCGGAACGTTTGGCCCGGCGAAGATCGACCGCGGCGATCGTGATGGGGACGATATTGATCGTGACCCAGTCGCAGCGGATGGACGATGGCGGGGCAGGTCCGGTCAGTTGGGGCGTCACAGGCCTGGTGATCGCGCTGTTCATGCTGTGGGCCAGTGGCTTGTTCCGCGATCCGCGCCTGCGCGGCATGCTGAATGACGAAGGCAGCGACATGAACCGGCGGCGATCGTTGATGATCGGATTCTGGAACATGCTGGCGACGGCGATGGTCTGCTATGCGCTGTCTTTCCTGAAGGATTATGGCCCGCGCGACGCGATCCAGATCATCATGACGGTAGGCATCAGCTCCGCACTGATCAGCTTTGGCGTGTCGGAACGGGTGTCGATCCATTCATGACCGAGCGGCTGCTGAACGGACTGCGGGAAGAGCGCGACCGGCTTGGCCTGACGCAGGCGGACCTGGCGCAGCGCGTGGGTGTGTCGCGCAAGACAATCAATACGATCGAAAATCTGGTCTTTTCTCCCTCCGCCTTGCTGGCGATCAGGATTGCGCGGGTGATCGGCAAACCGGTCGAAACGCTGTTCTGGATAGGGGATGCGGGGTGAATCGGGGGTAGGGCCTGTTTGGCCTATGGCTGGGATGGGTAGGGCGTAGGCTGTCGGCTTCAGCCCTGAAAAACCCGTCATTCCAGCGAAAGCTGGCATCTCAGGCGTGGATATACTGCATAAATGGATAGCGCTAGATGGCTATACTCCCTTTACTGTCGCCTGAGACCCCAGCTTCCGCTGGGTGACGGCTATGGAGCAAGCTGGAAATCCCCATCTCAGGTCCGTTTGTGGTTTACGCCGCCTTGCCCTTCAATGCCTTTTGTCGCCGCCGTTGCACCGACGACCCGATCCCCAGTGCCTCGCGATATTTGGCGACGGTGCGGCGGGCTATGTCCATGCCCTTGGCGCGCAGCAGGTCGACCAGCGTGTCGTCGGACAGGATGGACTGCGGGTCTTCCGCGCCGATCAGCGCCTTGATATGGCTTTTCACCGCTTCGGCCGAGACGGAGCCGCCGTCGCCACCCGATGACGCCACGCCGCTGGTGAAGAAATATTTGAGTTCGTAGAGGCCGCGGGGGCAGGACAGATATTTGTTGGAGGTGACGCGGCTGACAGTGCTTTCGTGCATGCCGATCGTGTCGGCCACGGCTTTGAGCGTCAGCGGTTTCAGATGGGCGACACCCTGCTGGAAGAAGGCTTCCTGGGTGCGGACGATCTCGCTCGCCACTTTGATGATCGTCTTTTGCCGCTGGTCCAGCGCCTTCACCAGCCAGTTGGCGCTGGCGAGGCAATCGGCGAGCCAGGCCTTGGCCGTCTTGTCCTGCGGGCCGCTCACCAGTTCGACATAATAGCTGCGATTGATGAGGACGCGGGGCAGGGTGGCGCTGTTCACCTCGACAGCCCAGCCCTCGCGGGTGGGCCGTACGAACAGATCGGGCGTCACCGGCGCGGCGCTCATCTGCGAAAATTGCAGGCCGGGTTTCGGGTCATAACCGCGCAGTTCCGCGATCATGTCTGCCATATCTTCCTCATCCACGCCGCAGATACGGCGCAGCTGGGGCAGCGCGCCCTTGGCCAGCAGGTCGAGATTGGCGAGCAGCCGCGCCATGCAGGGGTCGTAGCGGTCGGCTTCCCTGGCTTGCAATGCGAGACATTCGGACAGGCTGCGCGCGCCGACGCCGGTGGGATCGAATGTGTGGATGACGCCCAGCACCCGCTCGACGTCGAAGAGGGGGATGCCGAGGCCATGGGCCGTCTGGAGCAAATTTGCCTCCAGATAGCCCGCTTCGCTGATCTGGCCGATCAATTGGGTGGCGATCAGCAGGTCGATGCCCGACAGCGTGGCGCGGGCCTGTCCCATCAGATGTTCCTGCAAGCCGATGTCGGGCGCTGCGAAACTGTCGAAGTCCGGCGCGTCCTCGGCATAGCTGCCCGACAATGCGTCCGTGCCGCCGCCGCTGGCGCCATGGGCTTCGGCCATGCCATCTGCCATCCGGTCGCCGGGGCCATCGTCGATGAAACTGTCCGCGCCATGATCGACGTCGAGCGGGCTGTCGGCCGCGCCCAGCCCCTGCGCGATCAGATCGTCCGCACCACCGGTTTCGGCGGACAGGGTTGGCGCCTCGACCATCTGGTCGATACCGTTGGGCGCAGGCGGGCCGTCATCCCCGCCACCCGATTCGAGCAGCGGATTTTTTTCCAGTTCGCCCGCGACGAACGCCTCGATCTCCAGATTGGACAGCGCCAGCAGCTTGATCGCCTGCTGGAGCTGGGGCGTCATTACCAGAGACTGGCTCTGGCGGATGTCCAGGCGCGGGCCGAGCGCCATTATGCGCCGCTCCGATCATAAAGAAGGGCGCGCGTGTGGATCATATCAAAGCTGGAAATTCTCGCCCAGATAGAGGCGGCGCACGTCGGCGTTGGCGACCAGCTCGGTCGGATTGCCGGCAAAAAGTACCTGCCCGCCATAGATGATGCAGGCGCGGTCGACGATTTCCAGCGTCTCGCGCACATTATGGTCGGTGATGAGCACGCCGATGCCCCGCGTCTTCAAATCCTTCACCAGATCGCGAATGTCCGCGATCGAAAGGGGGTCGATACCGGCAAAGGGTTCGTCCAGCAGCACGATCGACGGATTGGCCGCCAGCGCGCGCGCGATTTCGCAGCGGCGGCGCTCACCGCCCGACAGCGCCATGGCGGCGGAATCGCGCAGGCGCGTGAGGCCGAATTCGGATAGCAACTGTTCCAGGCGGGCGGCGCGGGCGGTCTTGTCCGGCTCCGCCTGCTCCAGCACGGCGCCGATATTCTGCGCCACGGTCATGCCGCGAAAGATGGAGGTTTCCTGCGGCAGATAACCCAGGCCCAGGATCGCGCGCCGATACATGGGCAGGTTGGTGATGTCCTGCCCGTCGAGAACGATGCGGCCATGGTCGGGGCGCACCAGGCCCATGACCGAATAGAAGCAGGTCGTCTTGCCCGCACCATTGGGACCGAGCAGGCCGACGACTTCCCCCTTGCCCACGGTCAACGATACGTCCGACAGGACGACGCGCTTGTCATAGCTTTTGGCGATCGAGATGACCGACAGGCCTTCCCCCACTTCATGCGGGATTTGCGGGCGCTGCGCCGTCCGGTCCTGAGTCACCACGTCGTTCATGCGTCTTGTCCTTGCAGCCGTTCATTCGGGCACGCGGAGAAATTGGTACGCGCACGGCAGTTGGCAAGCTTTGTGCATGGGATCGCCGCGGGGGCAAGGGGGAAAATCGCGAAAGGGGCCGCAAGAAGGATGGGCGGGGGTAAAATTCGCGCCTTTATCGCCCGGTCAAATTCGCCCCTTTTGTTGCCGGCGAATCACTGCATTCCGTCCCGCCGTGCCGGCGCGGGCTCGACAGGGCGTTGCCGATGCGGGATCAGCGGAGGCGTCTATTTCCATCCGGGTTAATCCACAATTCATGTCCGTTTTCGGCGGAATAGCGTGGGTTTGCGGATCGCTCCATTCGACTGGCAGGACGCACGGCCGGTCAGAATTTCATTGTCGGGCTTTCCGCGCTCGGCTTCGACTGTTGCGGCTGTGTTACCAATAAGGAGAAAAACATGTCGCCCTCTATGACGAAAATGGCCCCGCTGGCCGTCGTTCTGATCGGTTCGCTGGGCCTGGGTGGCTGCGCCACGAAGGGGTTCGTCCGTGAACAGGTCGCGACCGTCAATCAGCGCGTCGATGCGCTCGATGCGAAATTGCAGACCACCGATGGCACTGCCCAGCAGGCTCTGGCAGAGGCGCAGTCGGCGTCCGGCCAGGCGCAGCAGAACAGCCAGCGCCTCGACCAGCTGAACGGTCGCGTCGATGGAGTCGAGCAGCAGCTTCAGGCCGCCCAGCGCAAGCGCGCGCGCAACTGACCCCGCGGGGCGGCTTCAAGCATCGCATGGCCGGCGGGCTCCCTCCGCCGGTTCATGACGATGCGATCATAAAGCGGATGTGCAACATTCGTTGCCACCGACCCCCGTCGGTGTGCGTCCGTGCCATAAGATCATGACCTTTCCGGCCGGCGTCTTCCCCCTAGGACGCCGGCCGCTTTGTGCCAGAACCTATTCATGAGTGTAGATAAAAAATGATCCGTGCTTTTCTGGCGCTGGCGGGATTTGCGCTCGTCACCGCCGTTCCGGCCGAGGCCGCCGTCAAGAAGCCTGCGCCCAAATCCGCTACCGCCAAGAAGAAGGCGGCGAAGACGAAGTCGGCGCCCGCCGCCGCGACGGTGGAGGCGCCGCCGCCCATATTGTCGGATGGCACGACCCGCGTGGTCGATTGGGTGGGCTCGGCGAAGGACAATCACGCGCTGCCCTATATCGTCATCGATAAACAGGGGGCCGCCGCCTATCTGTTCGATGGCAAGGGCAAGATGCTGGATCATGCACCGGTGCTGATCGGCATCGCGCCGGGCGACGATGCGACGCCGGGGATCGGCGCCAAGAGCCTGGCTGAAATCGGCCCTGCGGAAAAGACGACGCCGGCCGGGCGTTTCCTGGCGAAGTTCGGCGTGGCGGCGGGCAGGCAGCGCGTGCTGTGGGTCGATTATGCCACCTCTGTCGCGCTGCACACCATCCCGCCGGGCAATCCCAAGGAGAAGCGCAAGGAGCGCATGCTTTCGCCGGAGATCGAGGATAATCGCATCACCTTCGGCTGCATCAACGTGCCCAAGGTCTTTTATACCAAGGTCAGCCCGCTGTTCCGGCGCAAGGGCGGCTATGTCTATATCCTGCCGGACAGCAAGCCGATCGAAGAGGTATTTCCCCGGCTGCGGGTCCAGCCCTTCCTGAATGCCGCCCGCTCCAGTGATATGGGCTGAGGGGCCGATCAGTCCGCGAACAATTTGAATTCGGCGAGGCGGGTCGCCTTGCCCCTGGCCTGGGTGAAGCGCAGGCGGACCTTGCTCGTCTGCAATCGCGGCCAGCGGACGTCGGTGATGCCGTTGGCGACCGGGCTGCCCGTGGGTGTAGCGATGTCGCGCCAGGCGCCGTCCACCCAGGCCTGAAGCCGGTAGTTTTGCGGTACGCCAAAACCCTTGCCATCCGCGAAGAAGGCGAGTTCGGCGCGGCTGAGGTCAGTGGGCTTGCCCAGATCGATCGCATACCATTGATCGGCGGACGAGGGTGCCGAGGACCAGCCATTGGGCAGTTCCGGGAAGAACCAGACGCGACCGTCGATCGCATCATGGACATTTTCGACGTCGCCATTGCTGGATGCCGAGCCGATCGGGAATTGGCCGCGGACCAGTTGCACCGCCCGATTGATCGGGCGCTGGATGGCGGGCGCGGCGGCGCGGGACACCGGGACTTCGATCCGTCCCAGCGTTTCGCGGTGGGCGACCGGCTGACCATCCACGTCGATGAAGAGGCCCTTGCCGCGCCTGTAATGACTGCCGTCCGCGTCCCATGTCACGGCGACCCTGTGGCCATGATAGGGGACGTCCTGCACCCGGAACCAGGCCAGCGCCTGCGGATCGCGGGCGTCGGGCAGAAGCGGGTTGACCTCCAGCACATCGTCGGCGCGCGGGCGGATGCCGACCAGACCGGTCAGGATCAGGTCGTTGAAGCCGGAATGGAAATAATGGTGGCTGCGGTCGAGGCCGACGATCGGCTTGCCGGTTTCGGGGTGATAATCCTCCTCGATATCGAGGCGCCTAGACTGACCGGCCCCCTGATAGTGGAGCGCTGCATATTGGCGCAGCAGGCGCATATAGGCGCTGCGCGTGACCGGGCCGGTCTGCTTTCGGTGATCCAGCAAATTGGCCATGCCGTGCAGCACCTGCGTCGTCTGGTACGGCCAGACCGGGCCGTTCCACTGACATTCCGGGGCGCTGCCCAGATAGCGATATTGGCGCATATAATATTCGTAATTGGCCTCCACCGTGCGCATGCCCGCCTTGCCGGCGAGCGAGGCCGGGTCGAGCAGATGGGCCCAGGCAGCCGCATATCTGGCGTCGTCGGGCACCAGGTCGAACATCCAGGGGAGGTAGCCGACCAGTTCGCGATTGCGGATCGGGTCCCAATATTTGACGAAGTCGGTCTTCGACTGGTGGCGGTCGATGAAATGGCCGAGCTTGTCGCTCCACAGATCGTTCAGCACGCGCTTTTGCAGGGCGTCGGCGCGGGCGGCATAGTCGGCGGCCATGGCCTTGTCGCCCGCCATCTCCGCCATTTTCGACAGTGCGCGGGCATTGGCGAACATATAGCTGTTGACCGAGGGGCGGAAAGCGTCGCCGCCCCTGAAGCCGTCCTTGCCGCCCGATGCGTCGATGGAGGAAACGGTATATTCGGTGGCGTCCAGCAGCGGCTCGACGAAGTACAGCCCCTTGGCGAAGTCATATTTATCGTCCCACAGGCGATAGATATGGTTCATCACCGGCAGATGTTCGATCGCGTCACCCCGGTCGCCATCGACAAGATAACGGCCCCAGACGCTGTCGGCCATATGATCGGTGAAATGGCGGTCGTTGCCGCCGCTGCGATACATGAAGTTGATATAGTCGTCGGCGAAGCGGCGGTCGTTCAGCCAGCGCCCCTCGCCGATATGGAAACCACTGGCGTCGTTCAGGCTGGCATAGGGATGGCGTTGCCAGTCGACATCGTCGAAAAATTCGGTGGTGATATAGCCTTCGGCGCCCAGATCGCGCTGATGCCCGCGATAGAGCGCCCAGCGATAATAATAGACCGCGTCGAGTTTCGGGTCGGCGGATTCGAAGAAGGGGATGCGGTCCCGATACCAGGGCGCGTCGTTGCCGAAGCGCTGGGCGGCGATGGCGGCGGTGTCCATCGTGGATGGCGGCGCCGACGCCGCGCCGATGCCCATCAGGGCTGCGCCTGCCAGCAGGATCATCTTCATCGCGCGCATCGGTCATACCCTCTGTAGCATAAACAAATATGGCGGCCGTAGCGGGACTGGAGAGCATCCCGATACGGCCGCCATGTTATGAGGCACGACGAGGAGACGCCGCGCCCCATGGGCACTTATTTGAAGGTGTAGCGGACACCCAGCGCGAAGGTACGCGCCAGCAGGGTGGTGCCGAGGTTGAACTGGTCCGGACCGCCCACATCTTCGAACTTATAATAGGTCTGCTGCTTCGACTTGGTGAGGTTCACCGCGTCGAAGGTCACGCCCAGGCGGTCGTTGACGTTCCAGGTGAGCTGAAGATCAAGACTCTTTTCCGGGTTGCGCCACACGCCGATCGGGTTGGCGAACAGGCGAGCTTCGTTGTTTGCCAGGAACTCCTTGCGCCAGATATAGGACAGGCGGGCGCCGATCGGGCCGTTATCATAGGCCAATGTGGCGTTGTAGCTGAGGTCCGATACGCCGAAGAAGGACGAAGTGGATTCCCCGGTGACGACGCCGGCCGAATTGGTTTCGGGAATATTCTGCTTCGAATCCAGGACGGTCACGCTACCCACGAAGCCCAGACCGTTCAGCGGACCCGGCAGATAGCTGGGGAAATAGGTCAGGCCCAATTCCAGCCCCTTCAACACCCCGTTGGATGCGTTGACCGGGCGAGTGATGGCGAAATTATCCGTCGCGCCGGCCACGATGCCGTTGTTGGGAATATATTCCTGAACGGTGAGCGGAACGACCAGCCCCTGAATCTCGCGACGGAAGGCCGTCAGCGTGATGGCGCTGTTGCGTTCGAAATACCATTCCAGCGCCGCGTCGAAATTCTTCGAATGTGTGGGCTTGAGGCCGGCCGTGCCCGCCGTGCCGCTGCCATAGCCGACATTGGTAAGGTCGCCGGTCAGGTTGTAATTGGGGTTGATGTCGGTGAAGTTGGGGCGACGCAGCGTTTCACCATAGTTGAAGCGCAGGCGCAGATTGTCGAAAATCTCGTACCGCGCGGTGAAGCTGGGCAGCCAGCGATCCGAGCCAGACGATACGCTGGTCCGCGCACCACCATTATAGCGGTCGAAGAAATTATAATCGGTATCGACCGTCACATAGCGGGCGCCAGCCTGTAGTTTCAGCGGACGGCCGAAGATCGAGATTTCGCCATCGACCTGCAAATACATGGCAATGGTGCTTTCATCGATGTCGAACACCTTTTGAAGCGACAACTGCTCCGACGTCGGCAGGCCGTAAAGACCGCGAACCGTGTCGGCATTGTCGTGCAGCCAATAGCCGTTGGCCAGCGTCCAGCTGGTGGGGACGTCCGCGCCGCCCTGGTAGAAGTCGGAATTGGTGAAGGCGGCGCCCTGACCCAGACCGGCCAGCGAGGTTGCCGTCAGCGGAGCGCCTGCATCCTGCGTGCGCAGTGCCGTCGATGCCTTGCGCTGGTCGATACGGATGCCGGCCTTGATCTGACGGATGAAGCCTTCGTCCCAGGTATAATAGCCGTCGAGCGTGCCGGTGATGGCGCTGCCCTTGTCACGATTGGCATTGTCGTACAGTTGCGCGACATTCCAGACGCTGGGGTCGGTCAGCAGGCTGTCGTCGTTGAAATGATAGGAAGGGATGCCGCCGCCCGCATTATAGTCGACATTGATCTGGCTGGCGACGCGATCGGTCCGCATGGCCATGAACGACGATTGCACCTTGCTGGTCTGATAGGCGATGTCGCCGACGATCTTGCCGCGATCGCCCAGATCCCACTTGCCGTTCAGGGCATAGACGAAGCTGTCGGTCTTGCTCTTGGTATAATCGCCGCTGTTGAAGCCATAGACATTGTTGGCCGTGCGCGACTTGACGATGTTGGTCCCGTCATACAGCGTCGGAGCAACCGGATTGTCCCAATAATCGACGAAGCTGAATTGCAGGCTGTTGAAGGTTTCGCCGCGATAGCCAGCATAGAAGACTTCGGCGGTATAGACCGAACTGCTGTTGGGCGCCCATTGCAGAGCGACGTTGAAGGACGGACGTTCCCGCTTGCCATAGAGGTCGGAGCTGAACACCGCATCGCGCGAGAGATAGTAGGGGGTTTCCACACCGTTGACGAGCATGGTCGAACCGGCAGCCGTCGGCAGGCCGCTGTTGAGGCCGGGATCCCATGCGCCCAATGCCGGAGCCTGTCCAAATTCACCGGTGATCGGATCGCGGCCAACCGGGAAGATGCGCTGGAACGCGCTGAGTCCGGTACCGGCGGTCGGGTTCATGTCGGCAAAGGGCACCAACGCGCCGGCGGTGACGGTCTGGTCGCGATATTTGGTGCGGGTATAGCTGCCATTCACCAAAATGCCGATGTCACCGATGCCGGTTTCCCAGCGGTCGCTGACCAGCAGCGCGACGTTGGGGTTATAGGTGTCGGCCTGTTCATTGTAGATGCCGCGCGCCAGGCCGGAAATGGCAAAGCCGTCGAAATCGAAGGGGCGGCGGGTCTGCACGTCAACCTGCCCGGCCAGGCCGGTTTCAATCTGGTCGGCAGAGCGCGTCTTGAACACATCGACACGGTTGACGAGGTTGGCCGAAATATCCTGAAGCGAGAAGGCCTGACCGGCAGCGGTGAAGATGTTGCGGCCATTGAGGGTGGTCAGGGCGTCGGTCAGACCGCGGATCGATATGCCGGCCGCTTCGCCGCCGGTGCGGTTCGTAACCTGAACGCCGGTCACGCGCTGGAGCGCTTCGATGACGTTGTTGTCGGGCAGCTTGCCGACGTCTTCGGACACGATCGAATCGACGATCTGGGTCGATTGCTTTCGGACGTTGAGCGCCCCGACGATCGAGGCGCGGACACCGGTGACGACGATGTCGGCGGCTTCATCCTGCGGTGCGACGGTGGCCGCGTCCTGCGCGTGGGCGGCGCCGGCGAGCATGATTGCCAGGACGGATGCAGTACCGAGTGCGAGCGGCTTGAATGCCATTGGATATCCTCCCCATAAGCTGGCGCATCTACGCCATGCATGAATTACTCAGACTAATTATTGCTCCGACAAATGAATCGCAAGCGGAATTTTGCAGACCATTGCAGTGAAATTTCGGCGATGTGATATTATTGCCGCAGAGCCGGAATAGCGAATTTTCGGCCATGTTTCCGCTACGTTAGCGATGCAAAACGGGCGCCCTACCACTGGCAGGGCGCCCGTTGGGGTTTGAATAGTCGGACTTATGGCGTCAGTCGATATGCCACCAGGCGCTGGGATCGCGGCTTGCAACCAGTGTCAGCTGGTCCGCCGCGATGCCGATCGCCTTGCCTGCCACGGCGATCGATACGAAGCGCGCGGCGTGCAGCGCCTTTTCGTCGAAGCGGACGAATTGGCTGCGCAGGGCGAAGTCCGCGCTTTTGCTGTCCGGTTGCAGGCTGAGCGATCCATCCGCGCCGGCGACCAGAAAATGGTCCGGCATCAATATGGGGGACAGCATGACGCTGCGCGCCCCGGCCCGGCCCGGCATCTGGCGGAACTGGGTTTGCGCCAGCGACGGGTTGCCCACGATCAACGAAGTGCCGTCATGGGCCATCAACTGCTTGGGATTGGTCGAAGAAATGAAGCGTTCGGGCAGCGGGCCATTGCCCACCGGCACGCCGAAATCGGGCGTGCCGTCGGCGGTGTAATAGAGCCGCTGGACGCGGGTGTGGCGGTCCGGGTTGAACAGCGGATCGCCCTGGATCGCCTCATAGTCGCGGCCATGATAGACGAGGATGTCGCGGCCCTGCTCGTCCACGGTGAAGCTGTTATGGCCGGGGCCATAGACGCTGGTGGCTGTGTTGGTGACGAAGACCGGCTGGGGCGATTTCGTCCAACTCCTGGCGTCGAGCAGGTCGGCATTTTCATCCGCCGTCAGCAGCCCCAGGCAATAGCGCGCATCGGTGGCGCTGGCCGAATAGGTCATGAACAGGCGGCCGTTGCGATGCAGGACGGCGGGGGCTTCGGCGACCTTGTATCCGCGAATTTCCCAGTCGAGCGTCGGCACGGTCAGGCGCGTGACCTTCTCGCCCAACTTCAGCGGGGATTCCAGCTTGGCGATATAGAGGTTGCTGTTCGTGTCGATCCCCGGTTCGCGCTGCGCCCAGGCGAAATAGCGAACGCCCTTGTGCACGAAGCTGGTCGAATCCAGGTTGAAGCTGTCCCAGGGCGTTTCCAGTTCGCCCAGCAGGCTCCATTTGCCGGTCATCGGATCAGGGCCGTCGCAGATGACGGCATAGGTGCGGATGCGGAACACATCGTCGCCCCCGCCGCTGGGGCCTGCGGCGAAATACATGATCCATTTGCCGTCGATCTGATGCAGTTCCGGCGCCCATATGAAGCCGGAGCGCGGGCCGCTTTCCTCATGGCGCCACAGCACCGCTTCCTTCGCGGTGGTCAGGCCTGCCAGCGTCTTGGACCGGCGCAGGACCAGGCGATCATATTCGGGGACGGAGCCGGTCAGATAATAGATGCCGTCGTCATGACGGAAAACCTGCGCATCGGCACGTTGCTTGACCAGTGGATTGATGGGGCCGGGTGCAGCCGCAGGGGTCGACGCGGCGCGGGCGATGCCCGGCACGGCAGAGAGGGCGGCGGCGGTGCCGATGAAGCCGCGGCGGGACAGGGTGAAGGGCATCAGAATCTCTCCGAATAGGTCAGTCGGACTGAAGGGGGTCAATATTGTGCTTGTGGCCAGCCGTCAGCCCCCCAGCGCACCGGGGCGATGCGCAAGGTGGGGGCGCCGTTCGCCTGGCGGTCATAGGCGTGATAGACGACATAGTCCTTTCCGTCCTTGTCGTGCAGCCAGCCGGCATGGCCGGGGCCACGGAACCGCTGCTGTTCCTGAAGGTCGGCGCGCAGGAAGATGGTGCCGCCACCGTCCATCAGGGGGCTTCCGTCCTTGCCCAGATAGGGGCCGGTAATGTCCCTGGAGCGGCCCATCACGGTGTAATAGGTGCTGTTCACGCCCTTGCAGCAATAGTCGTAGCTGACCATCAGCCAATAATAGCCGCCATGATCCACGATGAAGGGCGCTTCGACCGGGGCCGGGCCGCCGGCGGGGGCGGGGCGACGGGCGATGCTGACAGGCTTTGCTTTGGGGTCTTTAGGCTTGCCGCTCTTCGGGTCCAGTTCGAACAGCTTGATGCCGGTCCAGAAGCTGCCCAGCGACAGCCAGTGACGGCCGGTCCGGTCGATGATGAAACTGGGGTCGATCGCGTTGTAATCGCTGTCCTTTGTGGACATGACGACGAGGCCCTCGTCGCGCCAGGCATAATTTTTGGCCTTGGGGTCCAGCGTCGGGCTGGTGGCAAGGCCAATGGCGGACCGGTTGGAGCCGAAGGTCGAGACGGAATAATAGAGGCGGTAGCGGCCGTTTACATAAGAAATATCGGGCGCCCACATGCCGTCGCTGCCGGGGATCGCTTCCTTGGCCCAGGCAGGCAGGGCGGTGAAGATCGGGTCGCCTGCGGTCCAGTGGATCAGGTCTGGCGAGCTGCGCGTTTCGATCAACCGCTTGCCGTGGCCGGTGCTGAACACATGATACGTGTCGCCTTCGCGCGCGATCACCGGATCATGGGTGGGGACCAGGTCGCCGGTCAGGCGATCGTTGAGCGTCGCGGCCGGAGCGGGCGCCGATTGGGCGCAGGCCGATGTGGTGGTCGCGAACAGGGCGAGGCCCGCCAGCGTGAACATGATCTGCCGGGTCATCCGGGCCTCTCCTTATCGTCAGCGTCAAGCCCCTGCCGGCTGGCAGGGGCTTGACGGCAGGGGATGGAGCGGGCGGTTATTCCACCCACCGCCCGCTCCAAACAGTTTAGTTCAGTTCCAGGACCACCACCGACTTGGCCGGCAGCGTCACGGTCAGCGTACCGCCGCTGACCTGCGCGCCGGTGAAGGCGATGGGCTTGACGGTTTCGGGCGCGTCGAACGTGTTGTGGGAATTGATGGCGCCGGCAGTCAGCACGCGGCCGGTGACGGTCGCGGCATCGAGGCCATCCAGCTTCACCGTCACCGTGTTAGGCTGGTTCGGGTCGAGGTTGGACAGGCCGACATGTACCTTGCCATCCTTGCCCTTCACGGCCGATCCGCTGACGGCGGGCATGGTGAACTGATCCTTGGCATACCAGGGGGTCTGGATGTCGATCGGCAACACGGTCGCATCCTGCCAGGGCTTGTACATTTCGAAGACATGATAGGTGGGCGTCAGCACCATCTTCTTGCCTTCGGTCAGGATCATCGCCTGAAGCACGTTCACCATCTGTGCGATCGCGGTCATGCGTACGCGGTCGGCATGCTTGGCGAAGATGTCGAGGTGGATCGACGCGATCAGCGCGTCGCGCAGCGTGTTCTGCTGGCGCAGGAAGCCTGGATGCGTGCCTTCGTCCTGCGCATACCAGCTGCCCCATTCGTCCACCGCCAGGAAGACGCGCTTGGCCGGATCATATTTGTCCATGATCGCGCTGTGCTTGGTGATCAGCTCGTCCATCTTGCGTGCGCCGTTCAGCGCATCGGCCCAGCCATTTTCGTCGAAATTGACGGCGGGCGCGCGCGGCGGCCATCCACCGGCGGGATGGACATAATAATGGAGCGATACGCCGTCGAGCTTGTCGCCCGCCACCCGCATCATCGTTTCGGTCCAGTTGTAATCGTCGACATTCGCGCCAGCGGCGATCTTCAGGATCTTGGTATCGCGCGGGGCCTTGACGAACGTCGCGTAGCGGCGGGTTTCGTCTGCGGCGAATTCGGCGCGCATATTGCCGCCGCAACCCCACAATTCGTTGCCGACGCCGAAATAGGGGACGGCCCACGGCGCCTTGTGGCCGTTCTTGGCGCGTTCATCGGCCAGGCTGCCGGCGGGCGAGGTCATATATTCGACCCACTCCGCCATTTCCTGCGGCGTGCCGTTGCCGACATTCCCGGCGATATAGGCCTGTGCCCCGACCTGACGGATCAGTTCGAAAAATTCATGCGTGCCCACGCTGTTCGGTTCGGTCACGCCGCCCCAATGAGTGTTGATCTTGACCGGGCGCTTGTTCTTCGCGCCGATGCCTTCACGCCAGTGATATTCGTCGGCGAAGCAGCCGCCGGGCCAGCGGATGATCGGCACCGACAGATTTTTCAGCGCCGAAATGACATCGTTGCGGAAACCGTTGGTGTTGGGAATCGACTTGTCGTTGCCGACATAAAGGCCGCCATAGATGCCGTTGCCCAGATGTTCGGCGAACTGGGTGAAGATCGCCTTGTCATAGACCGCGCCGGGCTTGTCGGCGTGGATGGTCGCTGTGGTCGGCTTGCCGTTGGTGTCGGCGACGGCGGTGGTCGTCGCCAGCGCGCTGGCGCACAGCAACAACGCAGCGGTGGTGCGGCGCAGAGATTTCATCATATTCCTCTCCCTGTTGGAATTTAGTCGTGAAATGCTTCGGTCGTTTCGCGGGTGCCGCGCAGGAAGGCGTCGGCGACCAGACGCAGCGGGCTGGTATCGACATCCGATCGGCCACCCCGGATCAGCGTGGCGAAACGGGCATAGAGGCCCGCATATTCGACATCTTCGCCATGGTCCGTGCCGCTGGGCAGCGTCAGCACCGCGCCGCCATGGCTGAGCTTGAGCGTCCCGGCGTCGGTATCGACGACGATGTCCCAGCTTTGCGGGCCGGTCTGGCGCCAGTCCAGATCCATGTGGATCGGCGCGCCCGCCGTATCGCGGAAGGCAAGGTCGGCGGCGATCGGCGCGGCGCGATTTTCCGGCAGCACCAATGTCGCGTCCTTCAGGAAGAAGGGGCGCGGCAAGATATGAGTGACGATCGAGAGCGCATTGATGCCCGGATCGAACACGCCAAGGCCGCCGGGCTGCCAGATCCATGCCTGTCCCGGATGCCAGACGCGGACATCCTCCCGCCAGACGATCGATACCTTGTCGATCCGGCGCTCGGCCAGCCAGGCCCGCGCCGGGGCGACCCCGGCGGCGAAGCGGCTGTGCCAGGCGGCGAACAGACTGACGCCGACCTTGTCGGCCTGCGCCTTCAGGGCTTCCACCTCGGCCAAAGTCGCGCCAGGCGGCTTTTCGAGGAAGAGGTGGATGCCCTTTTTCAGCGCCTGCGTCGCCAAGTCATAACGAACCTGCGGCGGGGTGCAGAGCGCGATGGCATCTACCGCCGGCCCTTTGGCGAGCAGGTCGTCCAGGCTGGCATGATGGGGCACGCCGTCCAGGCCGGCATCATGCGGGCTGACGGTGGCGGCCAGGCTGAAGGCGCTGTTGCCCAGAATCGCGGGCACATGCTGATCGCGCGCGATCTTGCCTATGCCCACGATCGCGATGCGGATCGGGTCCATGTCGACGGGTTCAGAGCTGCTTGACGGCGACCTGAACGGGGGCAGCGCGCTTCAGCGCATTGCGCACCGGCAGGGTGAAGGGCGCCGCGATGATTTCGAACACATCGCCTTCCTGCGGCACGATGCCGTCGCTGAAAGACAGGGTCGCGGTGCCGAAGAAATGGACATGCACGTCGCCGGCACGACGGAACAGGTCATATTTGAAATGATGATGTTCCAGGTTGGCGAAGCTGTGCGACATATTGCCCTCACCCGACAGGAACGGCTTTTCCCAGATCGTTTCGCCGTCGCGGATGATGCGGCTGGCGCCTTCGATATGTTCGGGCGGGGTGCCGACCAGCAGTTCCGGGCCAAGCGCGGCCTGACGCAGCTTGCTATGGGCCAGCCACAGATAATTATGGCGCTCGGTCACATGGTCGCTGAACTCGTTGGCGAGCGCGAGGCCGAGGCGATAGGGGGTGCCGTCCTCACCGATCAGGTATATGCCGGCCAGTTCGGGTTCCTCGCCGCCATCCTTGGCGAAGGCGGGCATGGTGAGCGCGTCGGTCGGGCCGACCAGCTGAGACCCGTCGCCCTTGTAGAACCATTCGGGCTGCTGGCCGGTTTCGCCGGCTGCCGGCTTGCCGCCTTCCAGCCCTTCCAGGAACATGCGCATCGAATCCGTCTGCTTTTCGACGGCGGCGGCTTCGCGGTGCATCTTGTCACGACCTTCGGCCGAACCGAGGTGGGTGAGGCCCGTGCCGGTCAGCTGGACATGGGCGCCATCGTCATGATCGATGGGGGCGAGCAGGCGATTGGCTTTGAATTCGGCGGCGATGTCGATGGCGTCACCCTTGCCGGCGGCATCGACCGCGGCGGTAAGGTCGATGCCCTGCGCGATTGCATGCAGCGCCAGCGCGCGGATGGTGGTGAAGCCAGGCACCAACCAGGCAGCGTCGCCCTGAGCGGCGATGACCGACCGATCGCCATTGTCCGAACGGTGCTGCAACAGGCGCAATGTCATGAAAACTCTCCTCCCGCGCGCCTCAAACATGGCGCTCAATCCAACATGCAAGACGTTTCGCCGCAGGCCCGCCATCGCCATGATGACGCGGGCAGCAGCGGTGAATCCGGTAATTACTCCGACATATTACAGGATGATGGTAATGGCAATGCTTGTGTTGTAGCGAAGCTTGTGCCTCATTGGGGAGAGGCAAGAGGAGCGGAAATGGTGAAGGAAAATCCGTCTTTGCACAGGGATGAGACGGACAATGGCGGCGGAGCCAAGGCGGTCCGGGGACCGGGGCGTCGGCTGCATGGCGCGATCGCGCATAAATTGGGCATGGCGATCTTGTCCGGCCAATATGCGCCCGGCGACACGCTGTCGGGCGAGGTGGCCTTTGCCGAGGAGCTGGAAGTGTCCCGCAGCGCCTATCGCGAGGCGATCCAGGTTTTGACCGCCAAGGGGCTGGTGGAAAGCCGGCCCAAGGCGGGGACGCGCGTGCTGCCGCGCAATCGCTGGAACCTGCTCGATCCCGAAGTGCTGGCCTGGGCCTTTGCCGGGGAGCCGGACATTCAATTCGTGCGCGACCTGTTCGAACTGCGTGCGATTGTGGAACCGGCGGCCGCGCGGCTGGCGGCGCAGCGGCGCGACAAGGACGATCTCAAGATCATGAAGGATGCGCTCGCTGCGATGCGCCGCCACACGCTGGCGACCGAGGCTGGGCGCGCGGCGGACCGGGATTTCCACAATGCGATATTGAACGCGACCCGTAACGACGCGCTGCTGGTGCTGACCGCCAGCATCGGTGCGGCGGTCAACTGGACGACGCAATATAAGCAGCGCGCCCGCGCCCTGCCGCGCAATCCGATCCCCGACCATGTCCGCGTCTATGACGCGATCGCGGCGGGCGATCCGGTCGCGGCGGCCGAGGCGATGGGGGTGCTGGTCGATCTGGCGCTGGAAGATACGGCGAGTGCGATGGGAACAGGACAGTAAAAAGGCCGGAGCGGTAATCCGCTCCAGCCTTTTGCGTTCCGAAGTGCGACCCTTGGCTTTATTTCGCCGCGACCTGCTGGTCGGGCAGCGCGTTGGTCGTCTTCGACCCCCACAGGGCGTAGAAGAGGACGTAGAGTTCGCAGGCGGCGGTCAGCAGGAAGCTGGTCTGCAACCCATAATGGTCTGCCAGATAGCCCTGCACCACCACCAGCGCGCCACCGGCGATCGCCATGATGAGCAGGCCCGATCCTTCCTCGGTCAGAGGCCCAAGCCCCTTGATGCCCAGCGTGAAGATGGTCGGGAACATGATCGAGTGGAACAGGCCGACCAGGATCAGTGACCACATGGCGACCGGGCCGGTGGTAAAGACCGTGACCAGCATGACGACGAAGGCGCCGATCGAGAAGGCGGCGAGGACATGGCCGGCGTCGAACTTCTGCATGATCGCCGAACCCGCGAACCGGCCGACCATCATGCCACCCCATAGCAGCGACAGATAGTTGCCGGCCTGCTCATGCGTCAGGTTGGCGATGGTGGGCTGGCTGACGAAGTTGATGAACAGGTTGGCGACGCCGATTTCCGCGATCAGATAGATGAAGATCGCGGGGATGCCGAACACCAGGTTGCGATGGTTCCAGAGCGAATATTTCTTGCGCTCTTCCTTGTTATGGCGCTGCGTCGCGTTGCCCATGGCGGGCAGCGGGAAGCGGGCGATGACCACGGCCAGCACGGCCAGAACGATCGCGACCAGAATATAGGGCAGGACCACCGACTGGGCGTCTGCCAGCCGTTCGGCCTGTGTCAGGACCACCTCGCCCTGCGCCGTGCCACCCTTCGACCGGCCCAGGATCAGATAGGCGCCGAACATCGGGGCCAGCATCGTGCCGGCCGAGTTCATCGCCTGCACCAGATTGAGGCGCGAAGAGGCTGTTTCCGGCTTGCCGACGACCGCGACATAGGGGTTGGCGGCGACCTGGAGCAGGGTGATGCCGCTGGCGATCACGAACAGCATGACGAGGGTTACGCCGTAGGAGGGGATAGACGCCGCGACCGTCATGCCCAGCGCGCCGGCCGCCATGACGAGCAGGCCGGTGACCATCGACTTTTGATAGCCGACCCGTTCGATCAGCTTGGCCGACGGGATGGAGGCGACGAAATAGGCGATGAACCAGACCGATTCGATCAGGGTCGTCTGGGTGTAGCTCAGCTCGAACACGCTGCGCAGATGCGGCAGCAGCGTGTTGTTGATGACGGTGATGAAGCCCCACATGAAGAAGAGGCTGGCAAGTAGCGCGAGGGCAGGGCCGTAGCGTGTGCCGGGGTTATGCGTTGCGACAGGCGCAGCGCCAGACGAGATCGGTCCTGCCATTCATCCTTCTCCAGTGCAGTTCCAGTAGCAGGCCGCCCGATCAAGGGTTGCGCCTGCTTATTTTGTCGGAGTATATCTCCCTCAACCGCCCGTCAATGGGCGCAAGTCATCGGGAGGAAGTCCATGCGAAAGGTCGTCGATTTGAAAACAGCGTTGTCATACGCGCTGGCCCTTGGTCTCGCAAGCGGCTCGGCGCTTGCTGCCGAAGCCAGCCGCGCCCCCGCAGGAACGGCCAATGGTGCTGCGGTCGAGACGATTACGCTAAAGAACGGCGCGGGTGTTTCGGCCAGGATCCTGACCTATGGCGCGACGCTCCAGTCCCTGTCCGGTCCGGACAAGGATGGCAAGAGCGCGGACGTGCTGCTGGGCTATGACGACCTCAAGGACTATGTCGATCATCCCAATTTCTTCGGTGTAACCGTGGGCCGCTATGCCAACCGCATCGCCGGCGGCAAGTTCAGCCTGGACGGCAAGGCCTATCAGCTTCCCCTCAATGACAAGGTCAATACGCTGCACGGCGGCGGCAAGGGCTTCGACAAGCAGCTGTGGAAGGTGGTGTCCTTGAAGAGCGGTCCCAAGGCCAGCCTGGTGCTGGGCCTGACCAGCCCCGACGGCGATTCGGGCTATCCCGGTAAGCTCGACGTGACCGTCACCTACACGCTGGACGAGGCCGGCAACCTTGGCATCGCCTTCGACGCGAAGACCGATAAGCCGACCATCGTCAACATGACCAACCATGCCATCTTCAACCTTCAGGGCGAAGGCTCGCCCGATGGTGCGATGGGCCATCTGCTGACTATTCCCGCCAAGGCCTATACGCCGGTGGACGCGAACCTTATCCCCACAGGTGAGCTCAAGCCGGTCGAAGGCGGCGTGTTCGATTTCCGCAAGCCCCGCCGCGTGGCGGATGGCCTGCGCGATGGCCGCGATGCGCAGATCATCGCCGGTCGGGGCTATGACCATAATTGGGCGCTGGACAAGGGGCTGACCAAGACCCCGCAACTGGCCGCGCGGCTGGAAGATCCGATGTCGGGCCGCGTGCTCGAAGTGCTGACGACCGAACCGGGCGTGCAATTCTATACCGGCAACTTCCTGGACGGCACCTTCATCGGCAAGCAGAGCCATGTGTATCGCATGGGCGACGGCATCGCGCTGGAGCCGCAGAAATTCCCCGATGCGCCCAACAGGCCCAACTTCATTTCGGCCCGTGTCGATCCCGGCAAACCCTATCATCATGAGATGATCTATCGCCTGTCGGTGGCGCGCTGATGCCGGAGTGGCGGCTGATCGAGCGCGATGTCGCTGACACATTGGGGGAGGGGACGCTATGGTCGGCGCGCGGGAACGCGGTCTTTTGGGTCGATATCCTTGCGCCGGCCTTGAACCGGTTGTCGCTGGAAAGCGGCGCGGTAGAGCGTTTCACCATGCCTGAGCCGCTCGGCTGGGTGGCCGAACGGGAGGCCGGTGGCTTCATCGGCGGCTTCCAGAGCGGCTTTGCCGACATCAGCCTCGACCCGCTGACCATCACGCCTTTTGGCGATCCGGAGCCGCATTTTCCTGGCAACCGGATGAATGATGGCAAGGCGGATGCGCAGGGCCATATCTGGTGCGGTACGATGGACATGGCGGAAGAGCATGACCGCGGCGCGCTCTATCGCCTGGCGCCGAACCGCAGCTGGACCGTGGTGGACAGCGACTATCGCGTGCCCAATGGTCCCTGCTTCTCTCCCTGTGGCCAGTGGCTTTATCATAGCGATACCGCGAAGAAGCAGATGTACCGCTTCCGCCGGACCGAGGATGGCGCGCGTGAGCGCGAACCGTTCATCCAGTTCGGCGAGGAGGACGGCTATCCCGACGGCATGACCGTGGATGCGGAAGGCCATATCTGGGTCGCCCATTGGGGCGGCAGCCGGATCAGCCGTTTCACGCCGGAGGGCAAGCTGGACCGCGCCATCGCCATGCCCGCGCGGCAGGTGACGAACATCACCTTCGCCGGACCGAAGCTCGATCGCATGTTCGTCAGTTCGGCGACCGTGGGCCTCGACGATCCGACCGGATATGACGGTGGCTTCTTCGAGGTCGAGAGCGGCGTATGCGGGTTGCCGACCAACCTTTACGCGGGTTGAGGCGGCCCATCATAGGTGCCGACGGGGCGCGGCTGTCATCAGGCAGCCGCGCCCTTCGTTTATGCCATGCAAATCCGGTTGCGCAGCGATACCGAATCGGCTAGAGCGCCAGGACAACGTTGTCATGCCCTCTCCAAAGTCATGCGATGTTGCGATCCCGGACGGTCCGCTGGCGAACTGCACGCGCCATCGGTCGTCCGGGACGATTTTTCCCCACATCGCTGGTCGATTTTATCTCTGCCACGCACTTGCTTCGTGCGGGGATGGCGGCCTCGTACAGACGGAAAGGCGCATCACGGCGCCGGACTGCCCTTATCGGCGGCGCCAGCGGCGAAACAGCGACAGGCTGAGGACACCGCCGCCCACCAAGGCCGCGATCGCGCCACCGGCAGAGGCGAGCGCCCACGCGCCAGCCGCGAGCAGGCCCGTCAGAAAATCGACGATGATGAGCGTGAGGTGGATCATGATAGGAACAAGACGGCGCTAAGCCCCCAGTTCCTTGGCTTCCTGATATTTGAGTTCAAGAAAGCGGTTCTGTGTGGCCAATTTGTCAAGGTCGCCGCTGGCCAGGCTCTCGCTCATCCGGCTGATTTCGGCGTCGATCACCGACAATCCATCGACCAATTGTTTTTCGGGCACGCGGCCGTTGCGCTCCTCCCGCCGCAGCGGGGCGGGGATAGACTGATAGCCGGTCACCAGTTCAGGCAGATGATCGGCCAGCAGGCGCCGAATTTCCTGCGCGGCCGGCTCCTGCTCACCCAGCCGCTCCAGCTGCGGCGCGAGCATCTCCAGCTTCACGCCGATACTGTCGACCAGCGTGACGGCGGGGGCGGGCAGGGCCTTGCGCTGGTTTTCCAGCCAGATTTCGGTCTTGAGCGGCAGGGCGGCGAGTTCGGTCTTTGCCAGTGCCTCCGTCTTCACCCGGCCTTCCGTCGGCGCGAGGGCGATCAGCAGCACGGCCGCGATCATGACGCCCAGCACGATCATCACGCCGGTGGTGCCCAGCGGCAGGACGAAGCCCGCCACCGCGCTGGCCAGCAATATCGCCAGCACCGCCCAGAAGGCATGTTTGATCTTGCGCATCAGCCCGGCGTTGCGCCGCTGCCGCGCGCGCGCGGACAGGCTTTGGCCGCGATCGCTATGGCGGCGGAGCACGGCGTCCGCATCGGCCAATATGCGGTCGGACCGGCTCATGCCTGCTTCCCCTCCGCTCGGTTCGAGCCGGTCGAGAACCGGTGCGCATGGGTTCTCGACAGGCTCGAACCGAACGGGGTGGGGCGGCACATTCTACTCAACCCTCGATCGCGCTCAGCAACGGATTGTCGGCGCGCACGTCCTTGGCCGCCTGCGCCTGTCCTTCGGCGCGGGCGATATAGCCTTTGGACTTTTCCACTTCGCCCGACAGCGTGTTCACCGTCGTCTTCATATTCTCCAGCGCCTTCAGCTTGAAGGCGTCGATATTGTCCATCGTATCGTAGATATTCTGGAACGCGCGCTGGAGCGTCTCGATGGGGATCGTACTGCTGGCCGCCTGCTCGTGAATCTGCGCGGTCTGGCTCTTCAGCAATTCGCCGGTCCGGTCGATCATGTTCGCGGTCGTATTGTTCAATGCGCTGATCTGTTCCAGCACCAGCCGCTGCCCGGCCAACGCCTGCGCCACCGTCACCGCGGTGCGCAGCGCCGCCACGGTGGTCGTGCTGGCGCGGTCCACGCCCTTCACCAGTTCGACATTATTCTTCTTGACCAGATCCAGCGCCAGATAGCCCTGCACCGTCACCGCCATCTGCGTCAGCAGGTCCTGTGTGCGCTGGCGGATGTAGAACAGCGCGCTTTCGCGGATCGCCTTCGCCTTGGCGGGATCGGACGAATCCAGTTCCAGCGCCTTGTCTTCCAGCCGCGCGTCCATCGTCTTGCTGATATGGATCATCTGTTCCAGACGACCCATGGTGGCCCACATATTCTGCCGCTCGACGTCGATCGCGGCATTATCCTTGATCAGCACGTCCTTGCCGCTGGCCAGCGACCCCAGGATCGAATTGATATGGCCCTGCGCGCTCTTATAGCCGTCGAAATAGTCGCGCATCTTGTTGCCGAACGGAATGATGCCGAACAGCTTCTTGGACGCCAGCAGATTGCCGCGCTTGCCGGGGTCCAGATCCTCGACCGTGCGGCGCAGTTCGGCCAGATCCGCGCCGACCTTGGTATCGCTGTCCATGGCGCGCACCGGGCGATTGAGGAAGCGATTGCTGTGCCCGGCGGCCTCGGCGATCTCCTTCCGCCCCATATTGGTCAGTTGATCGACCCGCGCGCCGAACTCCGGGGAATTGGCGTCCTGTGCGACCAGGTCCGCGACGAAGGCGTCCACCTTCTCGTCCAGCTTGGACTTCTTCTCGTCCTCGATCGGGACCAGGCCGGACGCCTTTTCCGGCGCGACCACGGGCACCGGATCGGGCGGGGACAGGTTGAGGGCGTCGGCAGTGGCAGTCGTGGTGGGCGCGGTGCTGGCCATGTCGTCTCCAAGGACAAATCGCATGAGCTGTTATATGTAACTATAACAGTGGCTCTTCAATGGCGATTATGGCCCGGCCCCGCGCCCGATGCAATCAGCGCGCACCCTCTGCGTAATAACGCTCCATATCCAGCCGCATCTGGTGCAGCGCCTCCGGGTTCAGATAGACCATGTGGCCCGCCGGATAATATTTGAACTGGAGGTTCTGGCGCAGTTGCGGCTCCAGCATCATGTGCTTGAGGTCACGCTCGGTCGAAAAGAAGGGCGTCGCCATGTCGTACCAGCCGTTCAGGGACAGCACGCGCATATGCGGGTTGGTGCGCATCGCGGCAGAAAGGTCGGCGGTCACGTCCGCGACATTCTGCTTGCCGCCTTCGGGCGGGCTATGGCTCCAGTCCCATTTGAAATCGCCGCCCTCGCGCGCGCTCAGCCGATAGTCCAGGTCGGTCTTGTAGCCGATCTTGTTCGTCAGCTGATCCAGGAAGCTGCCGACATAAAGGCCGGTGATGCCGGTGCTTGAGGGGTCATATTCCGGTTCCTCGCCCGCTGCGTCGGCGTCGATCCCCTTGTAGCGGCTGTCGAAACGGCCGATCGTCTCATGCCCGTCGCGCAGCAATTCCTTGCGGAAGCGGCTGAGGCTGACGCGCAGGTTCGCGCGCTTGAGATAATCGACCGACAGGCCGGTGAAGCGGCTGAGCTGCTGGGCGATCGCGTCGCTTTCCTGCGCGCTGATGTCCGACCCTTTGAGCAATGCGGTGGCATAGGGGCCATTGGCGAAGATGCGGGCTTCCTCGACGAATGCCTCCAGGCTTTCGGGACGGCCGCCCGGCACGCGGTTATGATACCAGGCGCTCGCCGCGTAGCTGGGCAGATAGCCGACATGGATAGCATCGAAGCCCGACTGGCGGATGCCGTAATTCATGATCGACGACAGCAGCACCACGCCGTTCAGCGCCAGCCCGCGATCCTCCAGCTGATAGGCGAGCGCCCCCGACCGGGTCGTGCCATAGCTTTCGCCGAAAATATATTTGGGCGACGCCCAGCGGCCGTTCTTGGTCGTGTAGCGGATGATCGCCTTGGCAAAGGCGTCCACATCGCCATCGACGCTGTAGAAATCGGACGGCTTGGCATCGCCCAGGATGCGTGAATAGCCCGACCCGATGGTGTCGAGGAACACCATGTCGGTGCTGCCGATCAGGCTGTCATTATTGGGGCCGACATCGAAGGGGGCGGGCTTGACCGCTTCCGGGTTGCCGGTGCGCACATGTTCCGGCGCGAAGCTGCCCATGCGCAGCCACAGCGACGAGGAACCGGGACCGCCATTATAGAGGAAGGTGACGGGGCGGTTCTTACCCGCCGCCGTATAGGCGGTGTAGAACATGCTCGCGACCGGCTTGCCCTTCGCGTCACGGATGGTCAGCGTACCGGCGGTCTGGGTATAAGGGATGGCCTTGCCATCGACGCGGGCCGTGCCCTTGCTGCTCTGCGTCACTTCCTCGACCGGCGCGCTCGCCCAGTTGGCTGAGACCTGCTCGGCAATCTTGTCGGCATGTTGTTTTGCGGCGTCGGGCGCATCCTTCTGCGCAAGGGCTGGCGTGGCGAGGACGAGGATGGAGGCGAAAGCGAAGGTGGCGGCAGACCGCATCGGGAGAAGGCTCCTGGCAAGGATATGGTATATTATCGGCGACGCGCCGCACCATAGAAAGCTCGGCCTGTAGGGCAAGGAGATATTGTGCTTTTGTAAAGCAACGGGGTGGTGGGTGGAAACAAGGTCAGCCTTTCCCTCCAAAGGGTAGGAGAGCATTGCCGGTCCTGGCCAAGCCCCCCATGACCAAGCTCAACCCGCCCGCAGTCCCTCGATCACCGCTGCCACATCGTCATCGCTATTATAGACATGCGGTGAAAAGCGGATCGCGGCGCCGCCGCCGATCTTGGACGCGGCGGTGGCGATCTTCGCCTGCCACAGTTTCGTGCGCAGCGCCGGCACATCGCGGCCGGGGAAGGCGACGGTAATGACCGGACCGGTGATCGCATCCACGCCGCTGCCGAAGGGCTTGGCGCCGGGCACGGCAGCCAGCGCCAGCCGCATCGACCTCGCCCGCTGCCGGGCCGCCTGCTCGATCGCCGGCTGGCCCATGCCGTCCAGAACGTCCAGCGTCGCGGCAAAGGCCATCAGGCGCGGATCGTCGCGCTGGCCCAGTATCTCATATTTCTGCGCGGTATCCAGGTTCTTGGGGTCGGTCAGCCAATAGCCATGGCTCATCATGATCGGCTGCAATTCCGCCTGCCGCTCCCGCTTCACATAGAGCATCCCGCCCTCCAGCGGCCCCATCAGCCATTTGTGCGTGCTGCCTGAATAGCTGTCCACGCCCAGCGCGGCGAGGTCCAGCTGCATCCAGCCGAAGGTCTGCGCGCCATCGGCATGCAGCCAGATGTTCTTCGCCTTCGCCAGCTTTGCGATCTCCGCCACCGGATAGACGATGCCGGTGATGTTGCTCATATGCGACAGGAAGATCGCCTTCGTGTTCGGCGTCACGGCGGCGGCGATGCCGTCCAACAGCGCTTGTGGCGTCTTCGCCTCGACCGGCACCGGCACGACATGCAGGTCCAGCCCCTCGCGCTCCGCGCGCAGCTTCCAGCTGTCCCAGGTCGAGGGATGATTATGATCGGTCAGGATGATCCGGTCCCCGGCCTTGAGCGCCAGTCCCCGCACGGCGACGGTGTTGGCCTCGCTACTATTGCGGACCAGTGCGATTTCCTGCGCCGTGACGTTCAGCCGCGCGGCGATTCGGGCGCGCAGCGCGTCGGCGGCCCTGGGATAGAGGGCGCGCCGCTCGACCGACGGGTCGGTCTGAAAGGCGCGGGTTTCGCTCTCATGCACCGCCGCCACGCTGCGGAAGGTCGGGGCGATATTGGCTGCGTTGAAATAGCGGATGGAAGGATCGAGGATCATCGCCGCGCGCAGGGCGGGCTTGCCGGCCGCGCTCAGCATGTCGGGCGTCAACGCCAGCGGGGCGGCGATCGCTGCGGCCTGCATCAAGGTGCGGCGGCTGATGAGCGGGCTGTCGGACATGGGCGTCTCCTTATAGGGCATAGGGATTGACGGATCGGGCAGGGCGATCCGCCACCCCGCCCTTGCCGCATCGCATCATTTCCTGTAGGGGCGCGCCCGATAGTCCTGGACAGGCGTGGTGCCGGCCGGGAGAACCCGAATCCCGAAGGCACAATATGTCCCTGCGTAATATCGCGATCATCGCGCACGTCGACCATGGCAAAACCACCCTCGTCGACCAGCTTTTCCGCCAGTCCGGCACGTTCCGCGACAACCAGCGCATCGAAGAACGCGCGATGGATTCCAACGATCTGGAAAAAGAGCGCGGCATCACCATTCTGGCGAAGCCCACCTCGGTCGAATGGAACGGCACCCGCATCAACATCGTCGATACGCCCGGCCACGCCGACTTCGGCGGTGAAGTGGAGCGCATCCTCTCGATGGTCGACGGCGTGATTTTGCTGGTCGACTCGTCGGAAGGCGCGATGCCGCAGACCAAGTTCGTGACCGGCAAGGCGCTGGCGCTGGGCCTGAAGCCCATCGTCGTCGTCAACAAGGTCGATCGTCCCGACGAGCGCATCCAGGAAGTGCTGGACGAAGTGTTCGACCTGTTCGTGACGCTGGAAGCCAATGACGAACAGCTCGACTTCCCCGTCCTCTACGCATCGGGCCGCAACGGCTATGCCAGTGAAGATCCGCAGCGCCGCGAAGGCACGCTGGAGCCGCTGTTCCAGAAGATCGTCGACCATGTGCCGGCGCCCTCGCTGGATCAGGACGCGCCGTTCAGCTTCCTCGTCACGCTGCTCGACCGCGACAACTTCCTGGGTCGCATCCTGACCGGCCGCGTCCAGTCGGGCACGGTCAAGGTCAACCAGCCGATCCACGCGCTCGACATGGACGGCAACGTCATCGAAACCGGCCGCGCGTCGAAGATCATGTCGTTCCAGGGTCTGGACCGCGTGCCCGTCGATGAAGCCAAGGCGGGCGACATCATCAGCCTCGCCGGTCTGGCCGTCGCGACCGTGGCCAACACCATCTGCGACACGGCCGTCACCGAACCGATCCAGGCGCAGCCGATCGATCCGCCGACCCTGTCGATGCGCTTTGCCGTGAACGATTCGCCGATGGCGGGCCGCGAAGGCAGCAAGGTGACGAGCCGCATGATCCGCGACCGCCTGGCGCGCGAAGCCGAATCGAACGTCGCCATCAAGGTGACCGAGTCGGAAGACAAGGACAGTTTCGAAGTCGCCGGCCGCGGCGAACTCCAGCTTGGCGTCCTCATCGAAACCATGCGCCGCGAAGGCTTTGAACTGGGCATCTCGCGTCCGCGCGTGCTGTTCGGCGAAGACGAGAATGGCGGCAAGACCGAGCCTTACGAAACCGTCGTCATCGACGTGGACGATGAATTTTCCGGCACGGTCGTGGACAAGATGAACATCCGCAAGGCGGAAATGACGGACATGCGTCCGTCGGGCGGCGGCAAGACCCGCATCACCTTCTCCGCGCCGTCGCGCGGCCTGATCGGCTATCATGGGGAATTTCTGTCCGACACGCGCGGCACGGGCATAATGAACCGCCTGTTCGAAAAATACGGCCCCCACAAGGGCAAGATCGAAGGCCGCAAGAACGGCGTCCTGATCTCCAACGGCGCGGGTGAAGCCAACGCCTATGCGCTGGGTCCGCTGGAAGAACGCGGCATCCTGTTCGTGGGCGTGGGCGAAGCGCTGTACGAAGGCATGATCGTCGGCGAAAATGCGAAGCCCGAAGATCTTGAAGTCAACCCGATGAAGTCGAAGGCGCTGACCAACTTCCGCGCCAGCGGCAAGGACGACACCGTCCGCCTGACCCCGCCCAAGAAGGCGACGCTGGAACAGGCCATCGCCTATATCGACGATGATGAAATGGTCGAAGTCACGCCCAAGACCATCCGCCTGCGCAAGCGCTACCTCGATCCGAACGAGCGCAAGCGCATGAGCCGGTCGAAGGCCGCCTGATCTATCAGGTTGGCCCTGACAAAGAGGCCGCCTGATTTTTCAGCGCTGACAGGGTATGGAAGGGCCGGCGTCGCAAGGCGTCGGCCCTTTGTTTTTGAAGAAAGGAGCCATCTGGATGGCAGATCTCTACTCCAAGGCGCTCAATAGCGAGCGCAAGGCGCTCTGGGCCGAATGTCGCCTTAAAGGGCTGGCCAAGGACACGCCCCAGCGCCTGCGCATCGTAGAGATCGACGGGCTGCTCGCCGCGCACAAAGCGAAGCAGGACGGCAAGAAGAGCAGCTGACGTGCCCACAGCGGTTTTTGCAAGACAGGCGCAATAAGCCTTCCTATCCTGCCTCCCCTCACCATTCAGGGGAATGTCGATGGAATATATGCTCTTGCCGCTGAAGCGCTACGCCGACTTTTCGGGCCGGTCGCGTCGCAAGGAATATTGGATGTTCGCGCTGGGCTATATTCTGCTCGCGCTCGTCATTTCCTTGCTGGCCGTGGCCACGGGCGGTTTTGGTGATGGACGGCCTTCCGGCTTGTTCTTCTGGCTGCTTATGCTGCTGGTGGTGGCACTCATCATTCCGTCGCTCGCGGTACAGGTTCGCCGCTTCCACGATCAGGACAAGAGCGGCTGGTTCATTCTGCTGAACTTCATTCCCTATGTGGGCGGCCTGATCGTGCTGGTCTTCATGTGCCTGGACGGCACGCGCGGCGAAAACCGCTTTGGCCCCGATCCCAAGCAGACGGTGGCCGATGTCGCGGACGTGTTCAGCTAAACGCCCATTTGCGATCCCGATGGGACATTTCGTCCCGCCATGGCCGGCGCGGTGGACAACCGCGCCGGCCATCTGCATTGCGCGCCTCGCCCATATCGTGCGAATTCATGTGCAGCGTGAACCGAATCATAACGGGTGGTTCGCAAGCTAGGGAAGGCGTGGGGCCTTCAATGCCGGTCGATGTCGCAGACCGGAGGCGCCCGCAGGAGGAATGAAGACGTGGCGGAAACCCTTCCGGCCTTGAGCGAGGGGGAAAAGCAGTGCCTGCGCCTGGTGGCTCAGGGCTTCAATTCCAAGGAAATCGCGCGCCAGCTCGATGTGTCGGAACACACGGTCGATCAGCGCGTCCGCACCAGTTTGCGCAAATTCGGCGTACCATCGCGCAAGGAAGCGGCCCGCCTTTTCGTTTCGACTTTGGAACGTTCGCCCCAAAGTGACACATATCAGCCTTTGATATATCAACCGGAGCCGCTTGCGCCCGATCCCGAACCTGCGTCATCCCTTGCTCAGCCGGACAGGCCGGATGGGCATAGGGAGCCAAAAACGCTTCTGCGCCGCATCCTCGCCTTCGGCCCGCCGCTCGGGGGATCGACCAATGAACTGAGTAAAGATGGCCGCCTGTTGGCGATGATCCGCGCCGCGGTCCTGACCGGGGCTGGTGTCGTCACTTTACTGCTGCTCATTGCCGGGGCCTTTACGGTCCTGGGCTGATCCACCCAAAAATCGCTACGCCGAACAACGCACCACCTGGCTAGGGTTGGGTGCGAAGGAGAAGACTTGTGCTCAACCTCGACCCCATCAAGACCCAGGCCGTCGCCGACCAGACCCGCCAGGCTTTCGCCGCCTTCGACAGCGCGCTGGTCGACGCCGCGCAACTGACCACGGCCTTCGTCGCCGCGTCGCAGGGTTCGGGCCTGACCGCCAGCGAAAGCCAGCGCATCCTGAAGCAGATTCACGACAGCGCGACCAAGATCATCGAAGGCCGCAGCGACATGATCCGCGCCACCGCCCTGCTGACCCGCTGCCTTGAACATAGCGCCATTCCGGTCACGTCGGTCGGTTGCCCGATCGGCCTGGAACTGGAACAGCAGGAAACGGCGCGTCACCTGACCCTGGTCGCCTGACCGGGTGGAGGCCACCGCGTTTGCATGACCTTTGCCCCCCCTCTCAATCGGAAATGTGAATGTCGGTGGCTTCCTTCTTGCTGACCCTGTCCTTCTGGATGCTGACCGCGTTCGGTTGCGTCTTTGCCGCCATGTTCGGCGGCCGGGACGGGCGGTGGTTCACCATGGCGTTTCTGGGCTGTGTGCTGCTGACGATCCCGGCCCAGCTGGCCGGGTCGTGGCACGCGACCCAGATTTGGCTGATGCTGGTCGATGTCCTGCTGCTCGGCTGCCTTATCGGGCTGATGATGCGCAGCCGCCGCTATTGGCCGATCTGGGCGACGGCCAGCCAATTGATGACCGTCCTGACCCATGTGGTCACGATGATGCTGCCTGGCTTTTCCGAACGTATCTATGCGGGCCTCAGCACCGTCTGGGTGATCCCCCTGCTGCTCTTCACGATCATCGGTATCGAACTCGACCGGAAAGCGATTAATGACCGCGCATATCCCGCCTGACCGCCACCTGCCGAGCCAGGAAGCGGTGGACCTGGTGGTCGCGCTGCAACGCTGCCTGACCAATTTCCACGCCCGCAAGGAAGAACCCGCCATCCTGGACGGGGACGGGAACGACCAGCTTCCTGCCCTTGCCCGCTATCTGGAGGCCCGCCGGGTGCGGGCGATGCTGTTCGGGCAGAACCTCTTTGCCGATCCCGCCTGGGACATATTGCTGGCCCTCTATCAGGCGGAGCTGGAGGGCGGGGCGCTCACGCTGGAGCAATTGAGCGAGACGCTGCGTCTCTCGCTCAGCGTCGTGGTGGGGCAGGTCGGCACGATGGAGCGGCGCGGCTTGCTGGACGAACATCGCACATCCCCCAACAGCCGTCGCCGCCGCGCCATCCGCCTCTCGCCGCTGGCGAAGGACGCCATGGCCTCCTGGTTCTCGCTCGCGTTCGAGGAGTGAGCGGGGCGTCTTAGCCCTGCCGCTCCAACGGCAAGGTCACGCTCGCCCGCAGCCCACCCTCGGCCCGGTTGGCGAAGTCCAGTCGCCCGCCATGATCGTCCGCAATACGCCGGGCGATCGAGAGGCCCAAACCGACGCCGCCGGTTTCCCGATTGCGGGACGCTTCGCCGCGATAAAATGGCTCGCACAGCCGATCGATCGCATCCGGCGATACGCCCGGCCCGTCATCCTCCACCGCCACGGTCACGCGCCCACCGATAATCGCCACCGCGATCCGCGCCGACCCGCCATAGCGGACCGCATTTTCAACCAGATTGGCGACGCATCGCCGCAGCGCGATCGCGTCGCCGCGTATCACCGCGCGGGCACTGCGCGTCACGGTCACATCCTGTCCCATATCGGCCAGATCGTCGGCGAGCGTTTCCACGATGGCGCTCAGGTCGATGCGCACATGGGCGGCGGCATCGCCCTGGCCACGCATGAAGTCGAGCAGGTCGGTGACCATCGCCCGCATTTCCTCCACATCCGTCTGCGCCTTGGCACGCGGACCGTCGGGCAGCGCCTCCAGCCGGAAGGAGAGGCGGGTCATCGGCGTGCGCAGATCATGGGCGATCGCCACCAGCATCGCAGTCCGCTCGTTGAGATAGTCGGCGATGCGCGCGCGCATGTGATTATAGGCTGCGCCCACCGCGCGTACCTCCGGCGGGCCGGTCAGCGGCAACGGGTCGGCCCGCTCCGGCCGCTCGGTGGCCGCGCCCTCGGCCAGGCGGCGGATCGGCTGGGTGATGCGCCGCGCCACCCAATAGGCCGGCAAGAGCAGCAGGATGAAGATGCCCGCCATCAGCGACAAAGTGATGGCGTACCAGCGCAGATTGGCACCCTGCCGCGCCTGTACCACCTGCCAGCCATCGCGATTCCGGCGTGCCAGCAGCACGGCGCCATGCAGCATCATCCGATCGGGACCGGAACCGAAATTGGGCTGGGGCCAGAGTTTTCGATCGGGATCGCCCATGCGCATCGGCGGCTGTTCGCGCAGCACCCGGACGTCCGACGGATGCGCGCCGAGCAGGCCGGCAATCTGCGCCGCCATGCGCCGGTCGTCCACCTGGCCCGGTTCGGCCAGCGGCGGGGGGTCCGACCGGTAGCGCGTCACCGTCCAGCTGCCGGTCGGGACAGCGCCGCCCTGCATCAATGCGGCGGCTTCGCCCAGCATCATCGGCCGGGCATGGGGTGGTGGCCCGCGAAAGGCGACCAGCATCATCGCGCCCAGCGCCAGCAGCAATGTCCCGGCGACCAGCGCGACGATGCGCGTCAGGATGGACGGGTTGGGCGGCGTCAAACGGAGCGGACCTCGGCCGTGAACATATAGCCTTCGTTGCGGATGGTGCGGACCAGTTCGTCCGTGCCCTCCGTGCGTGCGCCGCGTTCCAGCTTGCGGCGCAGGCGGCTGACCTGGACGTCGATCGCGCGGTCGTAGCTTTCGCTCTCGCTGCCGGCCGAATAGTCGAGCAGCTGGTCGCGGCTGAGCACCCGGCGCGGATGCTCGATAAAGGCGCGCAGCAGGCGGAACTCGCCATCGGTCAGGGTCACGACGACATTGTCGGGATCGGTCAGAAGCCGCGCGCCCATATCGACCTGCCAGCCGGCAAAGCGCAGCCGCTTGCCGTTGGCTTCCGGCGTTTCGGCGACCTGGCGCCGGTGGCGGCGCAGCACGGTGCGGATGCGGGCGAGCAGTTCGCGTGGGTTGCATGGCTTGGGCAGATAATCCTCCGCCCCCATTTCCAGCCCCACGATCCGGTCGATGTCGCTGCCGATCGCCGACAGCATGATGACCGGCAGGCCGCCCCGCGCCGACAGACGGCGCAGGATCGACAGGCCATCCTCGCCCGGCATCATCACATCCAGCACAGCGATGTCGAAATCCTGCGCGGCCAGCGCTTCGTCCATGCGCGCGCCATCGGGCACCGCCGTGACGGCAAAGCCATGCTGTTCCAGAAAGTCCGACAGGAGCGTGCGGATATCCGCATCGTCGTCGACCACCAATATGCGTGAACCGTCCATGACGGCCAGCATATCGGGGGAATGCGCCTCCTGCAAAGTCATCCCGTTCCTTCCTTCAGATTGCCAAGCCGACCGTGACGGTGCCGGTAAAGCCATTGGTGATGTCGCCGGTCATCGCCGGCATCATCGCCGCGACCTGCGCGCTCGTGTTGTCGCCGAACACATTGTCGCTGCTGGTCGTGATCCTGGCGAAATTCGTCTTGCTGCTGCTGTAGCCGCTGGTGGCATACACCGTGTTGCAGGCGTCGGTCGGCATGGCGAACTGCGATGTGAGCAGGCGATTGGCATAGCTGGTCGCGCGCGCCACGCTGGGATAGACCTCGAAATGAATATGCGGGTAGCGCCCGTCATAGCAGCCGGGGAAGATGCTGGTGAAGGTGACCTGTCCGTTGGCGTCGGTCACGCCTACGCCGCGCAGATAATTTTCGCCCGGCACGGTGTAGAGCGAATAGAGGCCGTCGCGGGTGCAGTGCCAGATATAGACGGTATACCCCTCCAGCGCGGCACAACCGCTATTCACATTCACCACCGTCAGGGTCAGCGTCATGGTGATGCCGGCCGCCGTGCCGCTCGACGATCCGAAGCTCGACCGGATGTCGGTGCGCACGATGCCCGTGTCGTCCAGCACATTGACCGCGCTGCCATTGCTGCTGTTGGACCCGTCGGCCGGATAGGGGCCGTTGGTTTCCTCCGGATCGGCGACGCAGCTGCCGGTCGGGGTGGGCGTAGGCGTGGGTGTCGGCGTGGGGGTTGGCGTCGGCGTGGGCGTAGGGGTTGCGGTCGTATCGCTCGAAGAGGCCGATCCGCCGCCACAGGCGCCGATCAATGCGGCACCGCTCGCGGAAAAGAGCAGCCGCAATGTCCGCCGCCGCCCGATCTTCTCCCGCGCCATCGCGCGCATCTGTTCCAGGTCGTGCATCAACCCATGGTCGTGCGCATCATCCAGGTCTGCCATCTACCCTGATCCCTCTTGTCTTCTGTAAAGACCCTCGACGATCGTCTCTAGGCGCGGCATGTCTCCGGGCGATTGCCCAATGTAGCGGCTTTGTAGCAAGCAGGTCGGCTGGGAGAGGTGGCGGGTAAAGGGGACTGGCCTCCGGGCGTCGGGGGCCATATAGTCGCACGGTTTGTCATCTCCCGCGAAAGCGCTTCATGCATCTTCTTATCGGCCTCGCCGGCATCATATTGATTCTCGCCATCGCTTTCGCCCTCTCTTCGGATCGCCGCGCCATTCGCCCGCGGGTGGTCGGCGCGGCCTTCCTGTTGCAGGCGGGGATCGCCATATTGGTGCTCTATGTCCCGGCTGGCCGCGCCATCATCGGCGGCATGTCGCATGGGGTGGCCAATCTGCTCAGCTATGCGCAGGCGGGCACCGACTTCATCTTCGGCCCGCTGGCCAAGCCCGAAATCGGTGGTGCCAGCTTCGCCATCGCCGCGCTGCCGGTCATCATCTTCTTCGCCAGCCTGGTGTCGATTCTCTATTATTTGGGGATCATGCAGTTCATCGTCCGCTGGGTCGGCGGCGCGATCGAGAAGGTGACGGGCGTGTCGAAGGTGGAAAGCCTGTGCGCCGCCGCCAACATCTTCGTGGGGCAGAGCGAAAGCCCGCTCGTCATCCGTCCCTATCTGGCGGGCCTCACTCCGCCGCAGCTGTTCACGGTAATGACCAGCGGCATGGCCGGCGTTGCAGGTACGATCCTGGCCGCCTATGCCTCGATGGGGATCAAGATCGACTATCTGCTCGCGGCCAGCTTCATGGCGGCGCCGGGCGGCCTGCTGATGGCCAAGATCATGATGCCGGACCAGCCTGAATGTGAGCCGGAGCTGCCGCTGGAGGATGACATCCACCTGCCCGAAGCACGCCGCAGCGCGGCCGTGTCGGCGGCGCTGAACGCGGAAACCACGCCGGGCGAGCCCATGCCGGTCGCCACCCATGATGAGGAAAAGCCCGCCAACCTCATCATGGCGGCGGCGCAGGGTGCGCAAACGGGTGTCAAACTCGCTGTCGCGGTCGGCGCCATGGTGCTGGCCTTCGTCGCGCTGGTGGCGCTGGCCAACGGCATATTGAGCGGCATCGGCGCCTGGTTCGGCTATCCCGACCTCAGCTTCCAGATGCTGCTCGGCTATGTCTTCTCGCCGGTCATGTATCTGCTCAACATTCCCTGGCAGGAAGCGCAGGTGGCCGGCGGTCTGTTCGGGACGAAGGTCGTGCTGAACGAATTCGTCGCCTATATCAACCTGGGGCAGGTGCAAGGCGCGCTGTCGCCCGCGACGATCGCCATCATCACCTTCGCGCTGTGCGGCTTCGCCAACTTCAGTTCGATCGCGATCCAGATGGCGGTGACGGGCAACCTTGCCCCCAACCAGCGGCCGATGATCGCCAAGCTGGGGCTGAAGGCACTGGTCGCAGGGAGCCTTGCCAATCTGATGAGCGCGGCGCTGGCCGGGCTGATGCTCAGCCTGTAATCGCGATCGGGACGATGCCGTAACGTTGGGCCTACCCCTACCGATGCAAATCGGTTATGGTTAACCCATGGGGGCAAAGCATTATTTCCTGGCCGCGTTGGCGGCACTTGGTTCAACCGCCATGGGCGCCGCGCCGACGCCGGCATCCGGCACGGGTCACAGCGCGCAGGGGCCCAAACCCGGCGCGCTGGAAACCTACAAGGACTGGACCATCGGTTGCGACAATCGCAATCGGTGCGAAGCCGTATCCTTGTTGCCGGAGGACGGCGCGTGGCCCGACAGCCCGATCATGGTCGGCGTGGTCCGTGACGCAGGCCCGGATGCCGCGGCTGAAGTTTGGGTCAGCCGGGATGCGAAGGGCGGCGGCGAATTCAGCTTCCATGTCGATGGGCGCCGCATCGCCAGTGCCATGAGCCGCGACGGCGACGCCACATTGCGCGGGCCGCAGGCTTCGGCGCTGGCCATCGCCATGGCGCGTGGCGGCGTGCTGGAGGTCAAGGCGGGCGGGCGGTCGCTGGGTAAGCCGTCGCTGGCCGGATCGGGAGCGGCCTTGCGCCACATGGACGCGCGGCAGGGCAGGGCCGGGACCAGCACCGCGCTGGTCGCGACCGGGGCGATGGGCCCGATCGCCGTGCGCGCCGCGCCTGCCGCGCCGGTCATTCGTCGCGCGCCGTTGCCGGGCACGACTGCGCCCGCTGCACTGTGGCGGGAAGAGTTGACCGCCATCGGCAAATTCACGCGCTGCGTGGAGGAGATGAAGAATGCGGAGCCGCCGCAGCTTTATCGCCTCTCCCGCACCGAAACGCTGATCCTCGTCCCATGTGGCAGCGGCGCCTATAATTTCACGTCCATTCCCGTCATCGCGACCGGCGACGCCGGCCGTCGCACCTTCCGCCTTGCCAGTTTCGACATGAAGCCGGGCTGGAGCGAGGAAGAAGCCCGGCCGATGCTGGTCAATGCCGGCTGGACCGCGGACAAGCTGCGGCTGGACAGTTTCGCGAAGGGCAGGGGCCTTGGCGATTGCGGCGGCAGCGAAGCCTATGTCTGGGACGGCACCCGTTTCCGCCTGATAGAGGCGACCAGCATGGGCGAATGTCGCGGCGCCTGGCACTGGATCAGAACATGGTCGGCGCAGGTGACGGAATAATCTGCCCGGACGGACGCGCCATCATATTGCCGCACGCAACCGTCGCTGTGCATTTTGCAATGGAATTGAGACGCAACGCGGCCATATCGATGTCATGATCCAGCCGCTTCGCCAATCCGCCCCGTTGCTCGACCCGTCCAACCTGCCGGCTCCGGTTCGCGCAGTGATCTTCGACATGGACGGCACCCTGATCGATACGGAGGCAGCGCATCGCCGCGCCTTTGCCGAAACGGGTCGGGCGATCGGCTGGCCGATGTCGGACGCGCTGCTCCTGTCCATGGTCGGCATCCATCGCGACGAGAATGAGCGGATGTTGGCCGCGCATCTGGGGCCTGATTTTCCGCTGGCCCAATTCTACGCCGATAGCGACGCACTGTTCGAAGCGGCGGTCGATGCCGGCATCCCGCTGCGCCCCGGGGCGTTGCTGCTGCTCGATCACCTCAAGCAGATGGGCATCCCCATGGCGCTCGCCACCTCCACTGCCGCGCCCTATGCGCAGCAGCGGCTGGAGAAGAGCGGGCTGCTTCATTATTTCGACGTCATCGTAACCCGCAGCGATGTCGAACAGCCCAAGCCGCATCCCGAACCCTATCTGCTGGCGGCGCAGAAGCTGGGCATTGACCCCGCGCATATCGTCGCGGTGGAAGACAGCTATGCCGGCGTCCGCTCGGCGGTGGCGGCGGGCATGGCGACGGTGATGGTCCCCGACCTGCTCCCCCCGACAGAGGAACTGGTGCTGGCCTGCGCGCAAGTGCTGCCCAGCCTCACGCACTTGCGCGATCTGCTGCTGGCGACGGGGTAGGATTTCACCGTCATCCCGGCGCAGGCGGGGATCTCAGGCGGCCTTACGCTTCCTTTCCGGCCTTCCCAGCCTTAGCTGGGGCGACGAATCAAGGCCAGTCAACCCTTATCCAGCTTCCGCCAGCACCAGCGCGAACAGGCCTTCATCGTCCATCCATTCCGTTGCAGGCTCCCATCCGCCGGCGCGCAACAACAGCCTTTCGTCGCGCGCGCCATATTTGTGGCTGCTCTCGGTGTGGATCGTCTCGCCGGCGTCCATATGGAAACATTGGCCAGCGACATGGAAATGCAGCGGCCGTCGCGCCTCCAGATGCATTTCGATCCGCGCCTTCTCGTCATTCCAGATCGCGCGATGGGCGAAGCTTTCGACCGGCAGATCGCCTTCAAGCTCGCGATTGATCCGCTCGATCAGGTTGAGGTTGAAGGCAGCGGTTACGCCCTGTGCATCGTCATAGGCGGCGACCAGCCGATCGCGGTCCTTGATCCGGTCCATCCCGATCAGCAGCTTGGCATCGTCGCCCAGCAGGCGGCGCATGGCCCGCAGCAGATCGACCGCCGCATCAGGCTCCATATTGCCGATGGTAGAGCCGGGAAAGAAGCCAAGGCGCGGCATCCCCTCTATGGCCGCCGGCAGGGTCAATGGCCGGTTAAAATCGCCCACGACCGGCAGCACCGGCAGGTCGGGAAAGGCCTGCGCCAGTTCCGCGCTGCTCGCATGCAGAAAATCGCCGCTTATGTCGATCGGCACATAGGCGGCCGGCGCGATGGCGCGCAGCAGATGCGGCGTCTTGCGCGAACTGCCCGCGCCAAATTCCACCACCGCCCGGCCGGGACCGATGGCGGCGGCAAAGGCCGCGCCATGGCCTGCGAGCAATGCGGTTTCGGTGCGGGTGGGATAATATTCGGGCAGATCGGTGATCGCCTCGAACAGTTCGGACCCGCGCCGGTCGTAGAACCAGATAGGCGGCGTCGCCTTGGGGCTGCGTGACAGGCCGTCCATGATGTCGTGGCGAAAGGCCGGATCGATGGCGGAGGCAAAGGTCGGCGTCTGGTCGGTCAACAACATGTCAGAGATCCTTGGCCAGTCGCAGTCCGGTGAACTGCCAGCGTTGGTGGGGATAAAAGAAATTGCGATAGCTGGCCCGCGCATGGCCGCGCGGGGTGGCACAGCTGCCGCCCTTCAACACGAACTGGCCGGACATGAACTTGCCATTATATTCGCCGACAGCGCCGGGGGCCGCGCGGAAGCCGGGATGGGGGCGATAGGCGCTGCCCGTCCATTCCCACACATCGCCGAACATCTGCGTCAGGCTGGTTCCGGGTGCTGCCGGGCGGGGGCGCGGGCAACCGGGGGCGTCCAGCTGGTTGCCGCTCACCGCCGCGACATTTTGCGCTGCGCTTTCCCATTCGGCTTCGGTCGGCAGGCGAGCCCCGGCCCAGCTGGCATAGGCGTCGGCCTCATACAGGCTGATATGGGTGACGGGCGCGGCCGGATTGACCGGCTGCCGCCCGTCCAGCCCGAAGCGGGTCCAGCCCAGCTCGCCCTGTTTCCAGTAGAGCGGCGCCTCGATGCCTTCGGCCTGAACCCAGGCCCAGCCATCCGACAGCCAGTGCGCTGCCGTGCGATAGCCGCCATCTTCGATAAAGGCGATCCATTCGCCATTGCTGACGGGCCGGTGCGCCAGCGCATGGGGATGCAGCACGGCCTTGTGCCGCGGCCCCTCGCAATCGAAGGCGAAGGCGCTGCGGCCGTCCTCGCCGATTTCGACCAGTCCCTCGCGCCCCTCGATCCAATGGAGCGGGCCGGGCAGATCGACGGGGACAGCGCTCGGCGCTTCGAACAGCGCCGGCTCCAGCGGGTTGAGGGAGAAGAGGTGCAGCAGGTCGGTCAGCAGCAGTTCCTGATGCTGCTGTTCATGCTGCAAACCCAGTGCCACCAACGCACGCGCCGCCTGCGGCAACATGCCCAGCGCATCGGTCAGCGCCGCATCGACATGGGCGCGATAGGCGCGGATATCGGTCAGCGACGGGCGGGTCAGCATGCCGCGGAGCGGCCGGGCATGGCGTGCGCCCTCCGCTTCATAATAGCTGTTGAACAGAAAGGCGTAGCGCGCGTCGAACGGACGATAACCCGGCACATGGTCGCGCAGCACGAAGGTCTCGAAAAACCAGCTTGTATGTGCCAGATGCCATTTGGCGGGCGACGCATCGTCCATGGACTGGACCGTGGCATCGGCATCGGACAGCGGCGCGGTCAGCGCCTGCGTGAGCGCACGTACCGCGCGATAGCGCTCCTCCAGGTCATCCTGATGGGCCTCTGTCCAGCTTCTCGCCATGCCTGCCCTTTCCGATACGGTTGGCCGCTCTCGGACGAACAAGCGCATGAAGGCGCCATGCGGTTCCGGCCGCTGCCCGAAAGGTCATACCTCTTGCAGGATCGGTGCCGCGCGGCAGACCCGGTCGCGGCCGGATTGCTTGGCCTCGTACAGCGCATCGTCGGCGCGGCGCAGCGCGTCGTCCAGATCGCCGCCGGTCCAGCGGCATATGCCGGCGGAAAAGCTGATCGGGCGGTCGTTGACTTCGCCGATCGGGTCGCTGCGCATCCGGCTGGCGATGCGGGCCAGCGACCAGCTGGCCTCATCCTCGATACAATCCTGGAAGAAGATGGCGAATTCCTCGCCGCCCCAGCGCGACACCATGTCGACGCGGCGGACCAGTGCGGACAGGCGCGTGGCGAAACTGGCCAGCACCCGGTCGCCTTCCTCATGCCCCTTCAGGTCGTTGACCCGCTTGAAATAGTCGATGTCGATGATCGCGACGCAGCCCTTGCGCCGCTCTTCGGGCAGAGCCTCCATATGCGTCAGGAAGCCGCGCCGATTGGCGATGCCGGTCAGCGGATCTTCATGCGCGGCCTGGTGCAGATGATCCATCTGGTCGCGCGTGGCGCTCGCGACGCGCTGTACGCCGGCATAGAGAGTGTGGATGACGTCGCCGACTTCCGGCAGGGCGGGCGCGTCGCTGTCGCCCCGGTGGAGCGTTTCGGCCAGCGCATGAATGGGATTGAGCAGTGCGCCGATGCCCAGCAGGGCGATGCCGGTGCCGACCACCGTGGCCGTGGTGAGTAGGATGAATTCGGCCAGGGCGATGCGACCGCTGGCCAGCCCCCAACCCAGATAGGCAAGCAGTGGCAGATGGGTTGCGATGAAGCAGAGCGTGAAAAGGCGCAGGCGCAGCGAGCGTGGAAAGATGAAGGAGGTAGCGAGGTAGAATTGCATGGCGATCCCCGTCTATTGCGATTGATCCGCACCGTTCGGCCGTGCGTCTAAACGGGGTGTCAAGAAACAAGGTTAATCGGCTGACATACGCCAGTCCGTGGCGGCGGAGAGTCAGTTCGTGTTTCGGGATGATGTCCGTCGCTTCAGCGCGACGCGCCCGGCACCCATTTCACATCGGCCGCGCCATTGTCGTTCAAGCGCCGGGCCAGCACGAACAGCAGGTCGGACAGGCGGTTGAGATAGGCCAGTGCCTGATCGTTCAACGCATCCTCGATCGCGGCGGCGGTTGCGCTGCGTTCGGCCCGGCGGGTGATGGCGCGGGCGAGGTGGACGGCCGCGGCGGCGGCCGATCCGCCCGGCAGGACGAAGCTGTCCAGAGGCGCAAGATCGGCGTTCATAATGTCGATCTGTTGCTCCAGCCGCGTCACCTGGCTCGCCACGATGCGCAGCGCCCAGGGTTCGTCCGGACCGTCGGGAATGGGGGTCGCCAGATCGGCGCCCAGATCGAACAGGTCGTTCTGGATGACGGTCAGCCAATCGGCTTCCTGCCCCGCGCCCATGGCGACGATGGCGATGCCGATCGCGCTGTTCGCCTCATCCACATCGCCGACCGCCTGCATGCGCGGCGCATGTTTTGGCAGGCGCGATCCATCGACCAGGCCCGTGGTCCCATTATCGCCCGTGCGGGTGTAGATCTTGTTCAGCTTGACCATAAGAGCGTGGCGTCAGCCGTGACCCTTGGACAGCAGCAGGATCGCGACGATGATGATCGCCGCCGCCTGAAACAGGATGCGGTTCAGCATCATCTTGTTCTGCTTCAGGCTGGACGGCCGCACCGCGCCTTCGGGCAGGTTCAGCTCTTCCTTGGTGGTCTGGAGGAAGGCGATGATGCCCCGGATCAGCGCGAACAGCGTCGCAGCCATGGCAAGGATCAGGGCGATGACGAGGATCGTGTTCATGGGGCTGGATGCTAGGCGCTTGCGAGGTGGATGCCAATGGGAAAGCGCCCCGCCCGCAGGTCCGCGGCCAGAGCCGCCGGGTCCATGCCTTCGCGCCGCAGATCGGCCAGCGCGATCGCCCCGTCCCGCTTGGCCAGCCGCCTGCCGTCCGCGCCCATTAGCAGCGGATGGTGGATATAGGCCGGGCTTGGCAGGTCGAGCAGCGCCTGGATCAGACGATGGACATGGGTCGCGCCATAAAGGTCGTCGCCGCGCAACACATGGGTCACGCCCATGGCGGCATCATCCAGCGTGCAGGACAGATGATAGCTGGCCGGCGCATCCTTGCGCGCCAGCACCACGTCGCCATGGGCAAGCGGATTGGCGATCAGTTGCACCGTCTGCCCATCGACAGGCCCGGGCCGGACGGGAAAGGGTAGGGCCGTCCATGCCAGCGCGCCCACCTGCGCCACCGCCCGCCCCATGTCGATCCGCCAGGCATGCGGCTCATCCGCCAAGATGCGCCGGGTCCGTTCTGTGTCAGTCAACCCCCGGCACGTGCCCAGATAGACGGGCCCCTCCGGCCCATGCGGCGCGGTCAGGCTGGCCTGTATGTCCGCCCGCGTGCAGAAACAGGGGTACAGCAATCCGTCTGCCCGTAACCGGGCGAGCGCCGCATCATATTGGTCCAGCCGTCGCGACTGGAAAATGACCTCGCCATCCCAGCGGACGCCCAGCCATGCCAGGTCGGCCATGATCCCCGCAACATGCTCAGGCCGACTGCGCGTGCCGTCTATATCCTCGATCCGCAGGCGAAAGGCCCCTTGCGAGGCGCGCGCCATGTCCATCGCCATCAGCGCGGACCAGCCATGGCCGACATGCAGCAATCCGGTGGGGCTGGGGGCGAAGCGGGTCACCATATGCTGTGGTGCGATAAGATGAGTCATACAGGCTCTTGACGCGGGATATTCGTTAATGCTGTCATGTGCTTGTCACCTTGTTGGACGATCAGCATCGGCGACTGGGGGGAAGAAGGTTTTTATGTACCATCCCGACATCATACGACACCCGGAAAACTGTCCGGCGCTTGTTCTGAATGCGGATTTCACGCCGCTAAGCTACTATCCGCTCAGCCTCTGGCCCTGGCAGACGGCGATCAAGGCGGTCTTTCTGGACCGGGTGGACATCATCGCCAGCTATGAGCGGCAGGTCCACAGCCCCAGCATGGAAATGAAGATCCCTTCGGTCATCGCGCTCAAACAATATGTGCGTCCGTCCGAACATCCGGCCTTCACCCGTTTCAACCTGTTCCTGCGCGACAAGTTCGCCTGCCAATATTGCGGGACCAGCGCGGACCTGACCTTCGACCATGTCGTGCCGCGTCGCGCTGGCGGGCGCACCACCTGGGAAAATGTCGCCACCGCTTGTTCGCCCTGCAACCTCAAAAAGGGCGGGCGTACGCCCCGGCAGGCCGGCATGACCCTGCATGTGCAGCCGATCCGTCCGACCAGCTGGCAGTTGCAGGAACATGGCCGCGCCTTCCCGCCGGGCTATCTGCACGAAAGCTGGCACGACTGGCTCTATTGGGATGTCGAACTGCTGGCCTGACCCGCTGCGCGCTGGTCCTTATCCGACCGGCAACCAGTCCCCAAGGTCGGCCTCAGCCGACCGGCAGCCAGTCCAGATCCATATCCTTCAGCCGGTTGGTATAATGGCCGATTTCTTCCAGCCGGGCCATGTCGTTCAGGATGATCCGGCCATTGGTTCGGCTGATCAGGCCTTCCTGTTCCATCTGGCGGATCATGCGGTTCACATGGACCGATGTCAGGCCGATGGAATCGCCGATCTCCTCCTGGGTCAGCTTCAGGTCGAAACTGTCGGTGATGCTGTCATCCGTCACGCGCAGCCGGTCGAACATGTCGAGCAGGAACGACGCGACGCGGGCCTTGGCCGATGTCCGTCCCAGCGACGCCAGCCGGTCGGTCATCGACACCCGCTCCGCATTGGAGAGCAGGAACAGCAGCGCGGCGACGCGCGGATATTCCTCCAGCAGGCGGCGCAGCGCATGCTTGTCGAACGGACATACGATCGCATCGGACAGGGCGACCAGCGACTCGGGCGCCTTGCTGTAGATGGTGCTGGCCGATCCAATGAAATCGCCGGGGAAATAGACTCGAAGGATCTGGCGGCTGCCGTCGGGCAGGATGACATAGCTCATCACCCGCCCTTCGCGCAGCACGAACAATTCCGTCACCGTCTCGTTGACCCGCTGGATCATCGCGCCGCGCTTTACCTTGCGGGGATTTTCCTCCAACCGGGTCAATGCCTTCTTTTCCGCATCGGACAATGGCACCTGTTTTGCCAGTCGTTCCGCGAAACAACTTGTCGCCACCAAAAACACCTTTTTCCTGTTGTCGTTACGATGGCAGAACGCCCCTTTCGCCTTTTGGCTGCATTTTCAGAATGCACACTAAACTCGATCAAGGTCCGGCCGCGCTTTGCAATAATATTTCATATTGCCGCCAGCCCGGCCGGATTGCGCCATCAAATGACCCTGCAGCCGCCTTGCGCAGGGCGCATTACACGCTATTAACCCTGCCCAATGGACCGCATTCACATTCGCGGCGGCAACACGCTCAATGGCCGCCTTCCCATCTCCGGCGCGAAGAACGCCGCCCTGACGCTCCTGCCCTGCGCGTTGCTGACGGACGAGCCGGTGACGCTGCGCAATCTGCCGCGCCTGGCCGACGTCGACAGCTTTGGCCATCTGCTGAACCAGCTGGGCGTATCGACCATGATAGAGGGTGCCCGGCCGGAGGATTTCGGCCGCGTGCTTACCATGCGCGCCGGTCGCGTCACCTCGACCGAGGCGCCCTATGACATCGTGCGAAAAATGCGCGCGTCCATCCTGGTGCTGGGGCCGCTGCTCGCCCGCGTCGGCGAAGCGCGCGTGTCGCTTCCCGGCGGCTGCGCAATCGGCAACCGCCCGATCGATTTGCATCTGAAGGCGCTGGAGGCCTTCGGCGCGACGCTGGAAACCACGGCCGGCTATGTGCGCGCCAGCGTACCGGACGGCGGCCTGCCCGGCGGCATCTACACCTTCCCTGTCGTGTCGGTCGGCGCCACCGAAAATGCGGTGATGGCCGCCTCGCTCGCCAAGGGCACCTGCATCCTCGAAAATGCGGCGCGCGAACCGGAAATCGTCGATCTGTGCAATCTGCTCGTCGCCATGGGCGCGGACATCGAAGGCATCGGCACCGACAAGCTCGTCATCCACGGCCGCGAGCGGCTGCACGGCGCCACCTACAGCGTCATGCCCGACCGGATCGAGGCGGGAAGCTATGCCTGCGCGGCGGCCATCACTGGCGGGTCGATCGATCTGATCGGCGCCAATGCCGACGACATGCATGCCATCCTCGCCGCCCTGCGCGACGCGGGTGTTCAGGTCGATCCGCACAAGGACGGCATCCGCATATCGTCGGACGGCAAGCTCAAGCCCCTGACCCTGTCGACCGCACCTTTCCCGGCCTTCCCGACGGACATGCAGGCGCAGTTCATGGCGATGCTGACCAAGGCGGACGGGGCATCGGTATTGACCGAAACCATCTTCGAAAATCGCTACATGCATGTCCCCGAACTGGCCCGCATGGGCGCGGACATCGCCGTCAACGGCCGGACCGCCGTGGTGCGCGGCGTGGACAGGCTGGTCGGCGCGCCGGTGATGGCGACCGATCTGCGTGCGTCGATGAGCCTCATCCTCGCGGGCCTTGCCGCCGAAGGGGAAACGCAGGTGCAGCGCGTCTATCATCTCGATCGCGGCTATGAGCGGCTGGAGGAAAAACTGTCCGCCGTCGGTGCCGATATCGAGCGCGTCAGTGATGGCTGAGCGCCCTGATGGCTGACGGACGGGGCTTGGCGACGGATCGCGCGGCGCTGCTGGCGCTTTACGATCTGGATGTCGGCGGCTTCCGCAATCTGGACGAGATAACCGGCTTTGCGTCGGCGCTGTGCGACGTGCCGATCGCGCTGGTGAGCATCGTCGAGGACGTGCGCCAGCGCTTCCTGGCGCGCGTCGGGCTGGATGCGGAGGAAACGCCGCGCGACGTTTCCTTCTGTGCGCTGGCGATGCTGGGAGACGATATCTTCACCGTGCCGGATGCGACTCGCGATCCGCGCTTTACCGACAATGCCCTCGTCACCGGCCCGCCCCATATCCGCTTCTATGCCGGAGCCCCGCTCATCGGAGCGGATGGCGAACCGCTGGGCGCGCTCTGCGTCATCGACACCCAGCCACGCGAGGCGCTGACCCCGCTGCAACGGCAAGGGCTGATTTTGCTCGCCCGGCAGGTGATGGTGGAACTGGAGGGGCGCCGGCGCGACCGCGACATGATCGTGCGTCAGCGGATGGATGCCGCCGCCGTCGCCGAAAGCGATCGTATGTTCCGCTCGCTCGCCGACACGATGCCGCAAATGGTCTGGTCGACGCTGCCGGACGGCTATCATGATTATTACAATGCCCGCTGGTATGATTATACCGGCGTGGCGCCGGGATCGACCGATGGCGCCGGCTGGAGCGGCATGTTCCATCCCGACGATCAGGACCGGGCATGGGGGCGCTGGCGCAACAGCCTGGCGACCGGCGAGCCTTATGAGATCGAATATCGGCTGCGGCATCATGGCGGCGACTATCGCTGGACGTTGGGCCGGGCTCTGCCGATCCGCGACGCCGATGGCGTCATCATCCGCTGGATCGGCACCTGCACCGACATTCACGAACAGAAATTGATGATCGACGAGCGCGAGATGATCGCGCATGAACTGTCGCACCGGATAAAGAATATCTTCTCCGTGATCGCTGGCCTTATCGGCCTGTCGGCGCGCCAGCATCCGGCGATCGCCGATGTCGCCGACGACCTGCGCGATCGCATATTGGCGCTGGGCCGTGCCCATGACTTCGTGCGCCCGCACAGTGTCGAATCCGCGCCGCAGATCGGCGATGGGGCAGGGCGCCTTTGGGGCGTATTGGATCAGATTTTCGCCCCCTATCGTAGTGAGAGCGCGCCGCGCATCATCCTGTCGGGTGACGATGTCCCGATCGACGATCGTTCGGCGACGCCGCTGGCGTTGCTGTTCCACGAACTGGCGACCAATGCCGCCAAATATGGGGCACTGTCCGTGGCGCAGGGCGTCGTGCGACTGCATGTGGCGCTGGACGGCGATGACGTCCGCATCGACTGGCAGGAAGAAGGCGGCCCGCCCGTCTTGCCCGGCGGCGCGGCGGGTTTTGGCACCCGGCTGATGACGCTCAGCGTCGAACGGCAATTGGGCGGTCGGATGGAGCGTAACTGGGCGGCCGACGGGCTGCGGCTCAGCCTCTGGATTCCATCCCGTTCCATGAGCCGCGCGGGCGGAACGGCGTGAAGCCTGTGATTTCGGCAGCCGTCAGGTCAGGCTGTTCGGCGGCGGCCAGTTGCAATGTGGCGGTAATGCTCTGCGGGCGGAATGGCTTGGTGATGACGCCAAGCGCCGCCACAGACGCCTCACCAATCTGTGCAGGATTGGCGGTGACGTAGATGACGCGGATGCCGTAACGCGCGGCCAGTTCCATGCCGATCTGCGGTCCGGTAGGTCCGTCGCGCAGGTTCAGGTCGACCAGGGCGATGTCGCAATCGTCCGCGCTCGCCAAGGCGCTCTCACGATCGGCGGCGATCGCCCCGACCACAAACCCGGCATCCTCTACGATCTGCTCGATTTCCAGAGCGACAAAAATCTCGTCCTCGACGATCAATATCTTCTTGCGCATTCCACGATCCGTTAAATCTGGATCAAGTAAATACCGACAAGGCGGTTCGGTTCCCTGTTGAGCGCTAAAATGACTCTACGGTGCGCTAGGTTCGTCCTCGACGACGCTGGTCCACAATGTTTCGAACTGCGTCCCCTGCATCAGCAGCACGGACGCGGGGTAGCCCGCCTCGCTGGCCTTGCGCGCGGTGCCGGTGGCGCTCTCCACCGCCAGCGCCTGGGTGGGGAAGGGGCCATAATATTTATTGTCCAGATTGATCTTCCAGACGCCTTCATGGCTCAGGACGATGTAGCGGGCGTGGGGCAGGGGCATAGGTTATAGTACCTCGGTGTTATAATGGTGCCAGGCCATGATTGCCGCAGCGCCGCGATGCGGGCGCCAGGCCTGGGCGACGGCGCGGGTCAGCGTCTCGCTTGGCCGCTGCGCCATGCCCAATATCCGGCCGATCTCTATCTGTATCGCCAGATCGCCGGCCGGCCATATGTCGGGCCGTCCTTCGGCGAACAACAAATATATTTCCGCCGACCAGCGACCGATCCCCTTGATCTGGACAAGCTGCGCGATCGCGTCCTCATCGTCGGCGGGCAGCGAATGCAGGTCCAGCGCGCCCGACGCGACCAGTTCGGCGAGGCTACGGGCATAGCCTTGTTTCTGCCGCGACAGGCCGCACGCCCGCAACGCATCGAAATCCCGTGCCAGCAGCGCTTCGGGCGTGCAGCCTTCGCCCAGTTCCGCCTCCAGCTTGCGCCACACGGCGGCGGCTGATGCCACGCTGACCTGCTGCCCCACGATCGTGCGCAACAGCGTCTCATAGCCCGGCTCCCGCACGCGCGGCGCGGGATAGCCGACGCGCGCGATCGCCGCGACGAAGCCCGGCTCCAGCGCGGCGATCGCGTCCAGACTCGCGCGTAACTGATCGACACTGTTCACCATGTTGCGATAGCTGACCCTTGATTTCCCGGTCCCTGTCGGTCAGAGCGGAGAAAATTCCAGGGGATAGGGTAGATGCCGAAACTGATTGTGGTCAACCGTTCGGGTGAAGAACAGGCTGTCGATGGCGACAATGGCCTGTCGGTGATGGAAGTCATCCGCGACAATGGCTTTGATGAATTGCTGGCGCTGTGCGGCGGATGCTGCTCCTGCGCGACCTGCCATATCTATGTCGATCCCGCCTTTGCCGACGCGCTGCCCGCGATGAGCGAGGACGAAAACGACCTGCTCGACAGCAGCGACCATCGCAACGACAGCAGCCGCCTGTCCTGTCAGCTGGTGCTGAACGATGCGCTGGACGGCCTGCGCGTCACCATCGCGCCGGATGATTGATCCCGTTCGGGTGAGGTCGGGCTACTGCCTCACCCGCAACGTCGCGGCCGGCGCATCGCTGGTCAGCGGCGTGATCGCCCAGACGATCCGCTTGCCCTGTGGCGTGGTTTCCGCGCCATCTTCCTGGTTCTGGCTGACGATCTCCGCATCCGTGGTCAGCGTGAAGCTGCCGTTCAGCGCCTTTGCGGCCTCATCCCCCGCGCCGCCCATGCCCGCCGGCCCCTGGCTCTTGTCGAACCCGTTGGCAAAGCCCGGCGCCTTCACCCGCACCCGATCATCCCCGCGCATCTCCACCGCGACGAAGGGCAATATGATCTGTGCGTCGATGTTGAAGGGGAAGAGGAAGGCATGGTCCAGCCGGCCCGTGATCGCATAGTCGATCTCGAACTTGTGGTTGCCCATATAGCGGGCCGATCGGAACCCTTTCTCCTTGCCCAGCGCCGCCGCGATCGCCTGCATCTGTGCGTCATCGCCTTTGTCGCCGGCCGCGTCGCTGAAATCCTCCTCCTGCGCCGCGATCTGCATCAGCGTCGGGCTGTTCTGCGCCTCGCCCTCCGGCGCATCGTCGCCGAATGAGGCGCCGGCGCCCGTCAGCGTTTCCTTGCCCATGTCCGACGCCAATATCTCGCCCTTATAGGCGAAACTGAAACTGCGGTCGGCGCGAACATCCAGGCTGGACACGAAGGTGCCCGGGGTCACCAGGCAGGCGGAGAGCGCGAGCAGCCCCGCCAGCGCCCCCAAAGTGCGATACAGGCGGTCCATGGCTGCTCTCCCCCGTTGCAAAAGTCTCCGTCAGCCCACCGTAGCGGCGTAGAGCGCGATCGCCGCCGCGTTGGAGACGTTCAGGCTCTCCATGCGCGGGCTGATCGGCAGCTTGGCGATGATGTCGCAATGGGCGATGGTATTGTGACGCAGCCCTTCGCCCTCGGCACCCAGTACCAGAGCGACGCGCGATTCGCCGATCGCCTCGCCCAGCGTGGTGTCGGCGTCGCCATCCAGACCGATGCGCCAGTAACCCGCCTCGGCAATCTCTTCGAGCGCGCGGGCCAGGTTCACCACTCGCACCCAGGGCACATTTTCCAGCGCGCCCGACGCCGCACGCGCCAGCACCCCCGATTCGGGCGGCGCATGCCGATCCTGCGTCACGATGCACAGCGCGTCGAACGCCGCGGCGGAGCGCAGGATCGCGCCCACATTATGCGGGTCCGTCACCTGATCGAGCACCAGGATCGGCCGCTTGTCGTCCTGCCCCTGTTCCAGCACGTCGCCCAGCCACACATCGTCCAGCGGCTCGACTTCGGCGACGATGCCCTGATGCGGCGCGTCGGACGGGACCATGCGGCCCATGTCGGATACGTCGGAATAGACGATCGGCAGCACCGGCGGCAGGTCGAGGGCGCCGAGCGCCTCGCGCGTCCCCCATATCTTGCGCACGACGCGGTCGGGGTTGGCAAGGGCCGCGATGACGGCATGACGACCATAGAAGCGCGGAAAGGCGCTCTTGGGCTTGGTGGAGCGATTGGGCTTTTTCATGATTTCGCTCTTTTCACATCAGGCCATTGACAGGCAAGTCTCCATTCGCCATTAGGCCGCCTCCAGCGCGGCGGGAACGCAGTTTTCTTCGCGTAGGGCACTGGACAGGTGGCCGAGTGGTTAAAGGCAGCAGACTGTAAATCTGCCCGGGTTTCCCGTACGCTGGTTCGAATCCAGCCCTGTCCACCACTGCATCGGGCCGATGCAGTCACCCCCTTTTCGAAGGGGTGGAGGTAGGCCAGTGTGGACACATAGCTCAGTTGGTAGAGCAGCTGACTCTTAATCAGCGGGTCCTTGGTTCGAGCCCAAGTGTGTCCACCACCCTCCTTCTTCAGAAAAACGGTCCTTCGGCGCGCCGCCTCTTTCGGGTTTCCGGCCACCGCGCCGCCTTTCCGAGCCCGCCCTGTACGAAAGGGAAGCGCCCCATGGCGTGGCTCATCCTCGGAATCGCTGTATTTACTGAAATCTGCTGGGCGCTCAGCCTGAAATGGGCCGCGACGATCGGTAGCTGGCAAGCCAGCGCCGTGCCGATCGCGCTCAGCTTCCTCAACATGGGCCTGCTCGCTCTCGCGATGAAAGGCATCCCCGCCGGCACCGCCTATGCGGTCTGGACCGGCCTTGGCGCCGTGGGCGTCATCATCGGCGGCATGATATTCTTCGGCGACCGCGTGAACATGGCGCAGGCGGGCTTCATGGCGATGATCGTGGTGGGGGTCGTGGGGACTAAGGTTTGTGGGAACGGGTGAGGGGGGCAATGTGGCCTAATGCCAGTAGCCCCCGCCCTATGCCTGTTCAATAAATATCTGTTAGATCGTCAATGCGAGAACTGGCTGCGAAATAATCGGGCACGTTTTATCCCTATTGGCGCTTATTGGTAATGTTCGAAATTTGATCTTATGGGCCTTGAACGTGTGTGTCTCCAATCTCACACTGGCCCCTTGCCATTTTTCCCAAGTTTGAGAATATGTTCCAAATTTTTGGGGGAAGTGATTTGCTCAATGTATCAGAGTCAGGGCTGTTTGCAGCCGATCTTGCCGGGCCTTTAAATCTATTTACTGGAGCGGGTTTTTCGACACTCGCGCAAAACGCAAATAAGGCATTCCTCCCTGTTGGCGACGGGCTGAAGCAACTCTTAGTTAGCGAATTTTCGTTAGAATCATACAAGGATTTAGATCTCGCAAGTATCTATGCAATACTTCTTGCTGATCGCAGAAATTCTCTAAGAGATTACTTGGAAATTGTATTTACGGTTGATCGATACGACAATCGATATGATTCTCTCAGAAAGTTAGATGTAAATTTTTTGTATACTACAAATATTGATGATTTGCCGTATCACATTTTTAATGCGCGTGGCGGAGAGAATCGGCGTGTTTTACACGACTTTGGTTTTTATGGCGCCCCGCGTCAGCCGTCAGAAGTGGTACAATTTATTCCTCTGCATGGAAATGTGAGACACGACGATGACGATTTTCTCTTCACTCCAGGTCAAATTTCTTCTGCTTTTGCATCTGACCGGCAGACGTGGTATGTTTTTCAGCGAGAATTGCAGGCCAGGCCTACTTTTTTCTTAGGTTATGGAATGCGAGATGCTGGCGTTCTGCAAGCTTTACATGATGGGGCGTCGCAGTCGCAATTCAACAGATGGATACTGCTTCGTAAGAGCGATCCCGCTGCAGTTGCATTGTATACGAGCCTCGGCTTTCACATACTAATCGGAGAGACTGACGACTTTTTGGCTTCGATAGAAAATCGAAGTGTGACGCCCAACCAAGCGGCGACAGTTTCTAGTCATAAAAAATTCACCGGGCAAGTACCTGGTGTTGCGGAAGTAGCGCAGCGGCCAATCCGTAACTTCTTTCTTGGGTCGGAGCCAGAATGGTCGGATGCGTACTCTGCGCAACTGGTGCGCCGACGTATAAATTCCGCGGTCAAAAATTCGATATTCAATGGTCGACATGCTGCGATCGTTGGCTTACCTCTGTCTGGTAAAACAACAATATTGAAACAAGTCGCGTCCGAATTATCAAATAATAGGCCAGTTCTATACTTTGACAGAATTTCTAGTCCTCAGGTCGATAAAATCATAGCCGAACATCACGGAAATTCTGGGAAGGCGTTGATTTTTGTCGATAATATGATCGACTCGAGAGATACAATAGACAAAGTTGTTTCTTCAATCGGTGCTCAGGTTGTTTGTGCTGAACAAAGTATATATTTTGATTCTGTGAATTTGAGATCGATGCAAGGTAAGCTTGATGTCCATTCTAGTTCAGACATAAATAGTCAGGATCTTCAGAATATAATAGAATCGATACCTATTGATATTCGTAGGTGGCATCCTGATAGTATTGATTCTGTAACTCGAGACAGTGGTGAGTTCGGATTGTTTGAATCATTTCGACGGCATGTTTTCGATGAAAATCTCACGAATCGGTTTCGAACGAAGTTGGCTGAGTTTGAGGCAAAGGATTCGGAGGCTTTCCAGGTATACATGATGGCGTGCTACGTTGCTGCATGCAGAACTGTAGTATCTTTTGACATGATTTACGCTTTTATTTCTAAAAATAAAAAAAAATATACTGACGTTTATGATATCACGAACAGGATAAAAAGTTTTCTAGTTGAAATTGATCTTCCTGACGATCCGTATCAAGATCATTTTTCTGTTCGGTCTGGTGCGCTTGCTCACGTGGCTTTGAAGGTTTGTCAACCAAAGGCATTTGGCTTAATATATGAGCGTTTTCATAGTTCCATTCCTAGCAGACTTATCGTTGATTACGACGTTTTTAGGAAGTATGCCTACGACAACGATTATGCGAAAAAGGCATTTCCTCGCGTCGAGGATGGAGAGAATTTCTATAAGCGCTTGGTTCATTCGACTGACAACGCATATGATTACCAGCACGGCGCTATTTATCTATCTAAGATGAAAAGTTTTACGGAAGCGTTTTCTTGGATAGATACGGCATTGTCAAAAAGTAGGGGTAGAGTGTTTTCTATCAGGAATACTCATGCTCGTATTCTATTTGAAGCTAATATTGATGTCCTGAAAAGGAACACCTCTGATCTTACAGCTCAAGGTGGTATAGAAGAAAGTATGGAGGTTCTTGAAAATTGTATAAAGGATGATGCGCGTCGCTCTTATCATTTGCTGAGATATAGCGACCAAGCTCTTCAGTACGCTGAAATTATGAGCGATGTAGCGAGTGATAGATGGCTTGTTCATGCTCAAAGAAGTCTTCAACAAATGGTTGAGCAGGCGAAGGTTTCTAATAGTCGGGAGAGTTATAATCTTAGAAAATATCGAAATTTACACAGTCAAGTAAATGCTGAGCTGGTCGGGAGGGGATTCAGATGAAATAAATGCGTTAGCCTATTTTCTAAAGATTGTTTTCTTGGGGGGGGTAAATTGGTCGTCGGTTGGGTTTCACCTTCCCTATCCTACACCCCCATTCCATGCCATCCTCCCGCCGGCTCTTTCCCACCGTCGGCTTCTTCCACCCTGCGCCGCCTTCGCACCGGCGCGGGCCTGACTTTGCAGAAATTTTCCTATTGCGAAATCGACGGCACCCGTCTGCGCCCACGCTTTCGCGTTTGCCACAACGGTGTGAACTTCGCAATCCCTGACCCTGTTGCAAAACGCCGCCTCGCGCCTTTGCCACCCCGCGCGTCCATGCCAGCAGCATTTTCAAATCGACGGCAGGTCGATGACTCGGAAAATGCGATAACAAAGAAACAGAGCATTTTCGCCAAAGGCGAAATGCTCTAGGGCGCGCCCATGCTGAACCTGAATTCCATCACCGTGCGCCTGGGCGGCCGCACCATTCTCGATCGCGCTGCCGCCGCGCTGCCGCCGCGCAGCCGCGTGGGCCTCATCGGCCGCAACGGCGCGGGCAAATCGACCCTCATGAAGGTGATGATCGGCCAGCTCGACCCGGACGAGGGGTCGTGCGACATGCCCCGCGACACGCGCCTGGGCTATATCGCGCAGGAAGCCCCGTCGGGCACCGCGACCCCGTTCGACACCGTGCTGGCCGCCGACAAGGAACGCGCCGAACTGATGGCGGAGGCGGAGCATACGCAAGATCCCGATCGCCTCGGCCATATCTATGAGCGGCTGACCACGATCGACGCCTATACCGCCCCGGCCCGCGCCGCCCGCATCCTCGTGGGCCTGGGCTTCGACGAGGAAATGCAGGGGCGCCCGCTCGACAGCTATTCGGGAGGCTGGAAGATGCGCGTGGCGCTCGCCGCGTTGCTCTTCTCCAACCCGGATCTGCTGCTGCTCGACGAACCGTCGAACCACTTGGACCTCGAAGCCACGCTCTGGCTGGAGAATTTCCTCAAAGCCTATCGCGGCACCGTGGTCGTCATCAGCCATGAACGCGACCTGCTCAACAATGTCGTGGACTATATCCTCCATCTGGAAGGGGGGAAGGTCACCCTCTATCCCGGCGGCTACGATGCGTTCGAGCGGCAGCGCGCCGAACGGCTCGCCCAGCTCGAATCCGCCCGGGCCAAGCAGGCGGCGGAGCGCGAGAAGTTGCAGGACTATGTCGCCCGCAACTCCGCCCGCGCCTCGACCGCGAAACAGGCCCAGTCCCGTGCCAAGGCGCTGGCCCGGATGCAGCCCATCGCCGCCGCGATCGAGGATCCGACCCTGCATTTCGGCTTTCCCAGCCCGGCGGAACTCAAGCCCCCGCTCATCACCATGGACATGGCCTCGGTCGGCTATACCGAAACGCCGATCCTGCGGCGCATCAACCTGCGCATCGACCCGGACGACCGGCTGGCGCTGCTCGGCCGCAACGGCAACGGCAAGACGACGCTGGCCCGCCTGATCGCCGCGCAACTCGCCCCGATGGAAGGGACGATGCAAAGCTCGGCCAAGATGAATGTCGGTTATTTCACCCAATATCAGGTGGAAGAGCTGGACGTCACCGACACGCCGCTGGAGCATATGACCCGCGTGATGAAGGGCGCGACGCCCGGCGCGGTCCGCGCGCAACTCGGTCGCTTCGGCTTTTCGGGCGAGCGGGCGACGCAGAAGGTCGGCTCCATGTCGGGTGGCGAGCGCGCCCGTCTGGCGCTCGCCCTCATCACCCGCGACGCACCGCATCTCCTCATCCTCGACGAACCGACCAACCACCTCGACGTCGACAGCCGCGAGGCGCTGGTGCAGGCGCTCAACGATTATAGCGGCGCGGTGGTGATCGTGTCGCATGACCGGCACATGATCGAACTGGTCGCCGATCGTCTGGTGCTGGTCGACAATGGCACTGCCCAGCCGTTCGACGGCAGCCTTGACGATTATACCGACATCATCCTGCGCAAGGCGGACGGCAATGGCAGCAGCGGCGACGCGCCCAAGGTGGATCGCAAGGCGGACAAGAAGGCCGCCGCCGAATGGCGCGAAAAGCAGAAGGTCCTGAAAAACGCGGTGAACAGGGCGGAGCGCGAAATGACGGCGCTGGCCACCGAGCGCGGCCGGATCGACGCGGCCCTGTCGAACCCCAAGGCCGCGACCGGGCCCGAAGCCAAGATGACGAGCAGCCAGTTGATGGTGAAGCGCGCCGAAGTCGAAAAGAAGCTGGCCGCTGCCGAAGAAGTCTGGATGGAGGCCGGCGCCGCGCTGGAGGCGGGTTAAAACACCCGTTCCAGCAGCACCAGCGCCGGGTCGCCGTCAACGGCGCGGGCGCTGAAGCCCATTTCCCGTTCCAGGGCGATGGCGGCGCGATTGTCCCGGCTCTCGATCGACTGGAGCCGACGAATGCCCCAGCCGCGCGCCTCCTGCGCGACATGGTCCAGCAGGGTCCAGCCTATCCCCTTGCCCTTGTGGTCGGGCAGGATGGAGATGGCGACCTCCCCGGTGCCGCCCTCCCGGTCTGCGGCCAGCGTGGCGGCGGCGATGATCTCGTCCCCGCCCGGCGCGAAGGCCACGAACGTCTCGTGCCGGTGATAGTCGAAGGCGGTGATGTCGTGCAGCTGCCCCTGGCTGACATGGCGCACCGCCGACAGGAAACGGAAACGCCGGTCCTCGTCCGTCACGGCGGCGAAGAAATCGGACAGTGCCGGTTCGTCGGCATGGCCGGCCAGCCGAATGTCGATGCGAAAGCCATAACGGGTTTCAAGCGCGATCATGGGATAATCCTCTGCTTAAAGGTCGCCTCGACCTATCCGCCTTCCGCGCACGGAAACCTATAAGGACTATTCCCTATCACCGCCCCATCAGGATGAAGGGCGCCCATATATAGGGCTGCACCGCATTGGGCTGCTTCGACCCGATCAGCTTGAGCATCGCCCGCTGCAATGCCACCGCGCGGGGCAGGCCGCGATTGGCGCCCTTCACCGTCTCCAGCGTGACGAAGGCGCTGGCATCGTCCCGCACTGGCCAGTGCGACACCAGCAGCGATCCCGCCCCGGCATAGCGGAATGCCTGGGCCAGGCCGGAATAGGCCGGCGACTGGCTGTTGTCGCCCGCCGCCGTGTTGCAGGCGGACAGGATCACCCAGTCGGCCCCGATCCGCATGGCCGCCACCTCAGACGCCGTCAACAGGCCGTCGTCCTGGCCGTCGTCGGCAGACGGCGGGGACAGGACGAGCGCCGGCTCGGTCACCCCCTCCATCTCCCCGCTCACCAGCCCGTGGGTCGCGAACAGGATCACGCCATAGCCAGACAGGTCGCGCGTGCGCAATGCCCGCTCATTGGCGTCCGCGCCGGCCAGCAAAGTCGTGCGAGCCGGGCCGAAACGATGCGCGACCGCCCGCAACTCTGCCTGCGATCCGGGCAGTGGCGGCAGGTGCGACAGAGCCAGTGTGCCGCCGCGCGGCGGGACATCGGCCGCCTGCACGTCGCCGAACGGTTGCGGCGCACCGACGCCCAGAAAGCGCTGCTCACCCACCGCAACCTGGTGTCGCCGGCTGCCGCTGATGGAGAAGCCCGGCTGCACCTCGATCGCGAAGCGGTGGATCAGCCAAGGGGTGGCGCGTGTCACCGTTTCGACCGGCCGTTGTGGCAACATGGAGAAGGGGAGGGAGGCGAAGGCGCCTGTGGGCACGATGCGCAGGCTGCTGGCGCTGCCCAGTGTCGCGAGGATGCCGGACGTGAAGATCTGCCTGTAGAGGCTGTAAGCGCTGGCCTGATCGAAACCGGCCGGCGTCAGCGAGCCGCGCAACGTTCCCACCAGCGCCACCAGCCCGGCCCGGTCCATCCGCGCCCGTTCGACATGCACGGCATCGCGGCCGACTGCGAGCAGATAGACCCCGTCAAAGGCAGGCATCACCGCCAACAGCGCCTCGTCCTTGCCAAGGCTGGCACGCAGGGCATCGATATCCGGCCGCTCGCCACCATGCGCTTCCACCCAGCGCGGATAGTCGCGGGCGATCGCGGCACGCTCGGCCTCCACTGCCGCCGACAGCTTGGCGCGTTCCGCCCGTGCCTCGGTCACGCCGCTGTCGATGGCCAGTGCCTTGAGCAATCGGCTGTCGGCGGCCTGCAACGTCTTGGTCCGGTCCTGAAGGCTGCGCACGCGCGCGGCCAGCGCCGGATCGGCAACCAGCCGCTGGGCGACCAGCCGATTGGCCTGGGCAATGCGCGATCCGGCCAATATGGCCATGGCGTCGAGCGCCAATGCCCCATCCTGCGTCTGCGCCGCGATCGTCAGGATCGTGTCGAGCGCGGCGCGCTGCTCCTCGTTCAACTCGCCATCGTCATTGACGCTGGCATTGTCGCGGAGCAGGCCTACCAGCTGACGCGCCGTTGGCGTCAGCGCGCCTTCATCCTGCCGGGTCCAGGCGACCAGCATCGCCGCCTGCGCCAGCGGGATGGCGGGGGCATTGTCGAGTTGCCGGGTTTCTGCGGCGAAGGCATTGGCGGCAGCGCGGGCCGCATCCTTGCGGTTGGTCGCCATCAGCGCGGGGATCAGATAGGGATAGACGCGCTGGCCGATGTCCCGGTCCTTGTCCGACGCGGCATGGACTCGCGCCAATGCGTCATCCATACGCCTGATCGCCTGATCGCGGTGCCCCTCCGCCAGGGCGGCCGAGGCGGCGAAGGCGAGGGCGCGGGCGGATTGCGGGCTATTGTCTCCCTCCAGTCCGCGGAAACCCCGCTCGGCTTCCATGAAAAGCGTTTCCGCGTCGGCATAGCGTTCCAGCGGCAGCATCACCGTGCCCAGATTTTGCAGGCCGAACTGGAAATAGAGGCTGCTGGTGCCCACCGTCTCCCGCTTGATCGCGATGGCGCGTTGCAGATAGTCGAGGCTCTCTGTCCGCCGGCCGGTGCGCGACAGGAGCAGGCCCAGCGCCTCCAGTGCGCGGGCGTAGCTGGGATGTTTGCGATCGACATGGTCGGTGGCGATCTCGACCGCCATGCGCGCATATTTTTCTGCTTCCACGTCGCGGTCGGCGCGCGCGAGCATCTGGGCATAGCTGTAATAGGAGCCGATCGTGTCGGGGCTGTTCGGCCCGGCCGCCAGGATCCGGGCTTCCATGCTGGCCTTTTGCGCCTCCGCGGCCTCATCATTGCGGCCGAGGCGGGTCAGGGCCTGCGCATGGGAAAACGCGATATTCGACCGCAGCATCTGGGTCGATTCATCCTGCTGGTCGGGTGGTGTGCGGGCGATATAGCCATCCATATAGGCGCTGGCCTGCGCCAGCGTCTCCGCCGCGCCCGTCACATCGCCCAGCGCGGCCTGTACGAACCCCTTGATCGACAGGCCCTGCATCCAGGCCACCGGATAGGCGTCGGCAAAGGGCGCCAACAGGGTAAGGCCCTGGTTCGACCGGGTCAGCGCGTCGCCATTCTTGCCGTCAATCTGGTCCATGGACGAAAGATTGATGAGCGCGACCCCGGCGAGCGGGTGCGGATTGCCGCCGATTTTGACCCGGAGGGCGGCGGCGTGGAGGCGGCTCCAAGCGTCGCGGGTTTTTTGCGACATGGACAGGGCATAGTCGTCGCTGTTGAACAGGTCCGATGCCTGATGCTCCAGGGCGTAGAGCCGGGCATGGCGGGGGTCGGTCGCGGAAAAGCTGCCGGATGCCGCAGCAAAAGCCCATGGTGCCGGCAGAGCCAGCATCAACAGAAAAGGCGCGACACGACCGGAAAGCCTCATCTACCCCACCCTGTCTCGACCTGCGCGCGTCTTCACGGGTCAGGCCATTGCCAGCCGCCAGTCCCAGCGCAGCGGATCGCCATCCATTACCTCGACCCCACGCGCGATCAGGGAATCGCGGATGTCATCCGACAGGGCAAAATCCTTTCCGGCGCGGGCAACGGTGCGGCGCTCCAGTTCCGCCTCGATTTCGTCCGGCGTGATCTGCGCATCCTTGGGCCGAACGCGCAGATCGGCGCGGCTGAGCGTCATCAGATTGAGGCCCAGCGCAAAATCGAAAGCCGCGACCAGGCAGAGCTTCTCGTCCACCGGCACCTTCTTCATTCCAATGGCTTCCTCCAGCAGGGGCAGCGCACGAGGCGTCATAAGATCATCGGCGATCGCGGCGTCGAATTGCTCAAGCAACGGGGCCAGTTTCGGGTGCAGATTGGCGCGCAGATAATCGATGCGCGGCGATTGCCACGTGACGCCTTCGGCGCGCGCCTTGAGGCCTTCGACGCCCATGACCAGCCGCTTGAGCCGGGTGAGGGCCGCCGCCAGATTGTCGGCGCTGAATTCCAGTTCGCTGCGATAATGGGCGCCAAGGCAAAGCAGGCGATAGGCGATCGGATGCACGCCCGCATCGATCAGGCTGAACAGGGTGGTAAAGCCGCCCTTCGACTTGCTCATCTTGCCCTGACGGTCCACCAGGAAATTATTGTGCATCCACCAGCGCGACCCCGTAAAGCCGGGCTGCGCATCGGTGCAACCGCAATAGGCCTGATTCTGCGCGATCTCGTTGGGATGATGGATTTCGCGATGGTCGATGCCGCCGGTATGGATGTCGAACGGCTGGCCAAGCCGCGCCTGCGACATGACCGAACATTCCAGATGCCAGCCCGGCGCGCCTTTGCCCCACGGGCTGTCCCACTCCATCTGCCGCTGCTCGCCAGGCGGCGATTTGCGCCAGATGGCGAAGTCCGATGCGTTGCGCTTGCCCGCGACCGGGTCGATCCGGGCGTGCGCGGCGTCATCGCGGCCACCGGCCAGCGCGCCATAATCGGGCACGCTACTGCTGTCGAAATAGAGGCCGCTCTCCAACTCATAGCAATGATCCGGTGCGATCTTTTCGGCAAAGGCGATCATCTGCGGCACATAGTCGGTCGCGACCGTCCATTCGCTGGGCGCGATGATGTTGAGCGCGGCGATGTTGGACTTGAACGCCTCGGTATAATGGGCCGCGATGTCCCATATGCTCCTGGCGCTGGCGCGGGCGGCCGCTTCCATCTTGTCGTCGCCCGCATCGGCGTCGCTGGTCAGATGGCCGACATCGGTGATGTTGATGATGTGGGTGACATTCAACCCCTTCCACAACAAGGTCCGGCGCAGCGTGTCGGTAAAGACGTAGGCGCGCAGGTTGCCGATATGGGCGTAGTTATAGACGGTCGGGCCGCAGCTATAGACACGCGCGTGGTTCTCCTCGATCGGCGCGAACGGCTCGATCGTGCGGGTCAGGCTGTTGAACAGGCGCAGCGGCGCGGGGATATGCTGGTCGTCGGACATGCGCCAAGCCATGTCGCGAAGCGGGGCGGGCGTCAACGGGTCAGGGCAAGCAAAAAAGCGCTTGAACTTGACCCTGCGTCAACCGCTATCCCGGCTGCATGACCGATCTCATGGATATCGCCGCCGTCGCCCGCGCCACCGGCCTCACCAGCCGGGCGCTGCGCTTCTATGAAGGGCGCGGTCTCGTGGCGCCATTGCGCACGGCGTCGGGTCGACGAATGTTCGGGCGGGCCGATCTTTTGCGGCTGCACCGTATCATCATGTTGAAGCGCGCGGGCTTTAGTCTGGGCCAGATCGAAAAATTATTGAACGATCGCCCGATCGACCTGGCGCCGCTTCTGCGTGCGCAGATCGCCGCGCTCGATGACCAGGCGGAAGGGCTGGCCGAAGCGCGCACCCATCTCGCCACAGCCTTGTCCCGCATCGACCGTGGCGAGCCGCTAGATGCCGCGACCCTTTGCTCGCTGATCCGAACCGGAGAGACGATTATGAATCAGGAAAATTGGAAAAGCGTGACCGGCCTCTACATCAGCGCGCAGGCGGAAGCCGACTTTGCCGATGCGCAGGTGGCCTTGCCCGCGGATTTCGATCAGGTTGCCTATGGCGCGCAATGGTCGGAACTGACTACGCGGATTGCCGCGGCGCTGCCACTTGATCCCTCGTCCGCGCAAGCGAGCGCATTATATGAAGAATGGCAAAAATTGCTTGCCCCGTTCACGGCCGTGGCGACGCCGGCGATGACGCAAGGGGTTACGCATCTCTATGACAATATCGGCGAATGGGAAGCGGATCAGGCCCCGCCTTTCTCCGCCGATGTCTGGGCCTTCATCACTGCGGTGGGGGCGGTCCGCAAGGCACGCTGACATGGGGGGCGAACGTTTGTAATAAAATGTTGCAGAGGGACCGATCCCTTGCAGCCAGGCATTGGGCATCCGATATTGATGATGCGGGCCGGGCCCCTCTGGCGACATGGATTTCCCCCTGATTCCTGTCGCGATGTCGGACCGCATCGGGTGTGCCCGGTGCTGGTTTTTGCGGCGATTTGCCCCCTCTCGTTGCCGCAGGAGACCGCACCGGGCCACTCGAACCACATTTTGATGGCCATTTTTTATGGAGCGAGTGTTTCCGATGAATAATCCCGTTCGCATGCCGGGCTATGGTGCCAGCCAGACGGCGCAGACCGACGCCGGCCTGCGCGCGCACATGCTGGGCGTCTTCCGCAACATGGGTATCGGCCTGGTCATTACCGGGCTGGTCGCTGCCCTTGTCGGCAATACCCCGGCGCTGGCCGCCGCCATTTATGGCACGCCCCTGAAATGGGTGGCGATTTTCGCGCCGTTGGCCTTTGTCTTCTTCTTCAGCTTCCGCATGGAAAAGATGACGATAGCGGGCGCCCGCACCGCCTTTTACGCTTTCGCCGCCGTCATGGGCGTGTCGTTGGGCAGCGTGTTCCTGGTCTTCACCGGCGGCAGCATCGCGCAGGCCTTCTTCTCGGCCGCGGTCATGTTCCTCGCCATGGCGCTGTGGGGCTACACAACCCAGCGTGACCTGACGAAGATGGGCAGTTTCCTGATGATGGGCCTGATCGGCATCATCGTCGCCAGCCTCATCAACATCTTCATCGGCTCTTCCGCGATGGCGATGGTCATATCGATCATCGGAGTGGTGGTCTTTACCGGCCTTACCGCATGGGACGTGCAGCGCATCAAGTCGGAATATTTCTATTATGCCGGCCACGAGGTTGCCGGGAAGATGCAGGTCATGGGTGCGCTGTCGCTCTATCTCAACTTCGTCAACCTGTTCCAGATGCTGCTCAGCCTGACGGGCGAGCGCGAATAATGCGCGATCCTGCTGCCGTGTCGGCGATGCTCTGCCCGGTCTGTCATGTCGGATTGGCGATGACGGACCGGCAGGGGGTCGAGATCGACTATTGCCCGCAATGCCGGGGCGTCTGGCTGGACCGGGGCGAACTGGACAAGATCATCGAACGGAGCGGGCAGACAGGCGCTCACACGCCGCAGCCCGCGCCCTTTGCCCAGCAAAGCTATCGCCCGGACCGCGACTATCGTGACGAGGGACGCGGCTATCCGAAGAAGCGCAAGAAGAGCTTCCTGGAAGAGTTGTTCGATTGAAAAAAGGCCGGTCCTCATGGGGCCGGCCTTTTGTCGTTTTACTGTCCTATCGCCCGACGAAATTCTATGATGATCGCCCTGTTCACCGATGCAGACAGTCTCGACCACCGTTTGCAATAATTTCAAGAATTTGTAATTAAATGTCGAAATTGGCGGGAAAGATGCGAAGTTAAGGGTAGGATTTCCTATTCCGCGTCAATGCGCCGCGCCCCAACTCGGCCCGGTGCCGATCTCCACGCCCAGCGGGACGCTCAGCTTCACGATCGGTTCGGCCGCGCTCTCCATCACCTGCCTGATCACGGCGCTCGCCGCTTCCACATCGCCCTGCGGCAGTTCGAATACCAGTTCGTCATGCACCTGGAGCAGCATCTTTACATGGGGTAGGCCTGCTGCCTCCAGCGCCGGTCCCATGCGGACCATGGCCCGCTTGATGATGTCGGCGCTGGTGCCCTGGATGGGCGCGTTGATCGCGGCGCGCTCGGCGCCTTGCCGTTCATGCTGGATCGGCGCCTTGATGCGCGGGAACCAGGTCCTCCGGCCAAACAGCGTTTCGGTGTAGCCGCGTTCCCGCGCCTTCTCGATCGTGTCGTTGATATAGATGCTGATGCCGGGGAAGCGCTCATAATAGCGGCTGATCATGTCCTGCGCCTCGTCCGCGCTGATCTCCAGCCGCCCGGCCAGCCCCCAACGCGAAATGCCGTAGAGGATGGCGAAGTTGATCGTCTTGGCCCGCCCGCGGGTATCGCGATTGACCTCCCCGAACAATTCCTGCGCGGTGCGATTGTGGATGTCCTCGCCCGCTTCGAACGCTTCCTTGAGCGCGGGAACGTCGGCCATATGGGCGGCCAGCCGCAATTCGATCTGACTATAGTCCGCCGCCAGGATGACATTGCCCGGCTCGGCGATGAAGGCATGGCGGATCTGGCGGCCCACTTCGGTGCGGATCGGGATATTCTGGAGGTTGGGGTCGGTCGAGGACAGGCGACCGGTCTGCGCGCCGGTCAGCGAGTAGCTGGTATGGACGCGGCCGCTATCCTTGTTGATCTGTGCCTGAAGCGCATCGGTATAGGTGGACTTGAGTTTCGACAGTTGTCGCCATTCCAGCACCTTGTCGGCGATCGGGGCGCCCTGCGCCCTCAACTGCTCCAGGATGGTGACATCGGTGGAATAGGCGCCCGACTTGCCCTTCTTGCCGCCCTTATACCCCATCTTGTCGAACAGGATCGCGCCCAATTGCTGGGTGGAACCGATCGCGAAAGGCTGGCCGGCAATCTGGTGAATCTCGGTTTCCAGCGCCGCGATGCCGGCAGTGAATTCGGCCGAAAGGCGGGACAGATGCTCGCGATCGACCTTGATCCCGCGATGCTCCATCTGCGCGACCACGCTGACCAGAGGACGATCGACCAATTCGTAAACGCGGTTCGCGCCCTCGTTGGCGACGCGCGTCTTGAACCGTTTCCACAGGCGCAGCGTGACGTCGGCATCCTCGGCGGCATATTCGGTCGCGCGGGGCAGGGGGACTTCGGCGAAGCTGATCTGGCTCTTGCCGGTGCCGACCACCTCCTTGAAGCTGATGCAGACATGGTTGAGGTGGGTCCTCGCCGCCTCGTCCATGCCGTGGCCGGCCAGACTCTGCCCGGCGTCAAGGTCGAAGCTCATGACGATCGTGTCGTCATAGGGGGCGATCTCGATACCATGACGGCGCAGCACGGTCAGATCATATTTCAGATTCTGGCCGATCTTGAGGATGCTGTCATCCTCCAGCAGCGGCTTCAGCTTCGCGATGACCAGCGCCTTGTCCAACTGCTCCGGGCGCTCGGCGAACATGTCGGTGCCGCCATGGCCGACCGGAATATAGCAGGCCTTGTTCGGGCCGGTGGCCAGGCTGATGCCGACCAACTGGCACGACACGGCGTCCAGCATGTCGGTTTCCGTGTCGATCGCGACCAGCCCTTCGGCATGGGCGGCGGCGATCCAGCGATCGAGCGCCTCCTGCGTTACCACTGTTTCATAAAGGCTCCGGTCGATCGCCGGTTCTTCTACCGGCGTCGGGGCGGTGGAGGCGAACTCTATGGCGACCGCGCTGGTCGCCGCCACCGCCACGGCGGCGGCCGGCGCGCCGAGGCGGTTGAGCAGCGTCTTGAAACCGTGATGCGACAGGAAGGCCTGCAAGGGTTCCTTGGGAATGCCCTTCAAGGTGAGGTCGTCCAGCGGTTCGGGCAGATCCATGCTGTCGTGGAGCGCGACCAGCCGGCGAGACAGCCGGGCCATGTCCGCATGGGCGACGAGGTTTTCCTGCATCTTCGATTTCTTCATCGAAGGCGCAGCGTCCAGCGCGGCTTCCAGCGACCCATATTCCGTGATCAGCTTGGCCGCCGTCTTGGGGCCGATGCCGGGAATGCCGGGAACGTTATCCACGCTGTCGCCCATCAGCGCCAGCACATCGCCCAGTTGTTCGGGCTGCACGCCGAACTTGCCGACCACATAGTCTGCGCCGCGCCGTTCATTCTTCATCGTGTCGTACATGTCGACGCCGGGCTGGATCAACTGCATCAGATCCTTGTCGGAGCTGACGATGGTGACATGCCATCCCGCCGCCACGGCTGCCTTGGTGTAGGTGGCGATGATGTCATCGGCCTCGAACCCCGCTTCCTCGATGCAGGGCAGGGAAAAGGCGCGGGTGGCATCGCGGATCATGGGGAATTGCGGGACGAGATCTTCGGGGGCAGGCGGACGGTTGGCCTTGTACTGATCGTACATGTCGTTGCGGAAAGTGTGGGACCCCTTGTCCAGCACGACGGCCATATGCGTCGGCCCCTCCGCCTTGCCCAGCTCCTCGGTCAGCTTCCACAGCATCGTCGTATAGCCATAGACCGCGCCTACAGGCTGGCCATGCTGGTTGGTGAGCGGGGGAAGCTGATGATAGGCGCGGAAGATATAGCCGCTGCCATCGACGAGATAGAGGTGATTCTGGGTCATGGGTGGAGGGATAGAGCATCGCACAGAAAAGTGGGAACCGGTTTTCTGTCCAGACGGTGCGACACCTCATGTCGCGCCGTCCGCCTTTCAGGACCGGTCGCGCGTTCATGCCTCTGCCGTGGCGTCCCAGCGACGATCAGCGGAGGGCCGCCGGATGCGACCGGACGGATCGCCGCGACCGTGAAGGCTGTCGGGGCAAGGAAAGGGCGTTCATGCCCCACATCGGGTATCGCGTGACGATTATTCCATCACAGGCCGCCGGCTTCATCACTGGATGGTGCGACGGAGGCAGCGGGTCGGCGCACGCCAAAAGCATGGCCGACCAGAAGGACGGGCAACAATACCGCCATGCCGACGAAGATGGCGGTCAGGCGTTCCAGTGCGGGCAGGAGCTGCACAGCATCATAGCGATCGGGCACCAGCGTCACCAGCACGGACAAAGTGAACTGCGTCCCGACATAGCGATGGGCGGGATCGCCATTTTCAAGATGTCGCCCCAATGCCACGCCGATGGCAGTGCCGACCAGCAGCGGCAGGGCCGATCCGGCGGCGCTGAACAGGAAGGCGGCGGAGAAAAGCGCGCCGACGCCGCAGCCCAAAATGCGTTGAAGGATGCGACGGCTGACCGGGGCAAGGCCGCTTTGACCGATGCTTGTCGCAGGCAGTATCATGACCGCCATGATCATGATCGCGCCTTGCGCTAAAGCCGGAATGGGAAAGACGATGCTTAACGCCACCAACATGGCGAGAGCCAACCCGGCCTGGCAGGCATGGCGGAAGGCGTCACGATGCCAGCGCGCGCCGACCGCTGGCGGCGTGGGCACTGCGGGCCAGCGTCGGCGCATCGTCAGTGTGCTGACCAGGCTGACCGCGAGGCAGGCGGCTATGCCCGCCACCGTTTCCAGGATGCGGGTTTCTACGAAGGTTGCGAGCGCAATGTCCGGATGCTCCAGTTTGTCGAGCATGACCATGGCGAAGGTCAGGCCGAAAAAGAGCCAGGCATAAGATCGGCGTGAAGTTATGGCGGCATAGAGGCTGGCGGTGCCCACCAGCATCATGGCCATCGCCGCGATCGGCCAATGGGGCAGGACGAGGGGTGCGGCGCCCAAGGCGAGCAGGCCGCCCGCCAGCGTACCCACGATGCGCAGTGCCCCACGCAGCAGCGTTTCGGCGGCATGACCGCGCATCACCATATAGCCGGCAAAGGCCGCCCAGGAGATATGGGTCGCGCCGAGCAGATGCGCGATCAGGATCGCCAGCAGGACCGACGCGACGCATTCGCCTTCGTCGATGGTGCGCGTAGTCACCCGCTTCGACAGATATCCGCCCCATGCCATCGTCGGTTCATGCCGCAGCCGCAGAGATTTGGCCAGAATGGATGGCGGAACTCGATCATGTCCGGTCGGTTTCCTGCTATGTCATCGGCAACAAAGGGGGGAGTGGTAATGAAGCGCATATGGATGTCGCTGTTCGCGCTGATGCCGATGGCGGCACTGGCCCAAACCCAAGAGCCGCGGGAACTATGTGCCGACAGGCCGGGACTGGGCACGCCGGCCTGTACGGTCGATAAGGGGCGTGTCGTGGTGGAAGTGGGGCTGGGCGATTGGACGCGGGAGCAGGATGGGGAGAGCCGGACGGACACGATCCAGACCGGCGACATGCTGGTGCGGCTGGGCCTGGCCGACCATCTGGAGGCGCAGGTCGGCTGGACCGCTTATGGTCATGCGCGCACGCGCGACAGGCTGAGCGGTGCCGTTGAGAAGGATGGCGGCGTCGGCGATATCCGGGTAGCGCTGCGGCGCAATCTGCATAACCCCGATGGATCGGGCTTGTCCGTGGCGCTGATGCCTTACGCATCGTTGCCGGTCGGGGGATCGGCCATCGGTGATGGAGATTGGGGCGCCGGGCTGTTGCTGCCGGTCAGTTTCGACATCGGGCATGGCCTGTCGCTGGAGCTGGTGCCGGAGATCGACGCGGCGGTCGATGAGGACCGGTCCGGGCGGCATGTCGCCTATGGCAGCGTTGCCGGGCTGGGCTTTGACCTGAGCGGCAGCCTTTCCGGCACGATCGAGGCGTCGCTGATGCGAGACGACGATCCGACCGGCCATGCTACCGAGGCATTGGCCGGCCTGTCCATTGGCTGGCAACCCAATGACGACATGCAGTTCGACATCGGCGTCAATGCCGGGCTGAATGCGGACAGCCCGGACGGGGAAGTCTATTTCGGCGTCGTGCGCCGCTTTTGATTCAACGCGGTTCGTGGTTCGCCACGACCGCCTTGGCGACGGCCTGCATCAACGCCCAGCGTTCGGGGATGCCGACCGTGGTCGATCCGATCATCACCGCGACGGCATAGCTGGTGCCGTCCGGCGCGGTCATGATGCCGATATCGTTGAAGCCGGTGGAACGGGGGGGCAGATCCTGACCGGTGCCGGTCTTGTGCAGATAGGACCAACTATGGGGGACGCCCCCTTTTATCCGCTGCGGTCCGGTCCTGGCTTCCGACATGATCGAGAGCAGCAGGCGCGAGGAGGCAGGCGACAACATGTCGTTCTGCTTCAGCTTTGCCAGCGCCTTCACGATCGATGCGGGCGCTGCCCCGTCAGGCGGGCTGGCGAGATAATTGTCGAGCGCTTTCTGGCGCACGGCCATCGGCAGTTTCGCGCGGGCAGCGTAGAAATTGCGACCGATCGCATAATCCTGTCGCCAGTCCAGGCCGGCGGTGGCCGATTGCAACAGCCGCTCGCCCGGACCGAAGCGGATATCCTTGATCATCCGCCGCGCCAGGAAGCTGCGGACGGCATCCGGCCCGCCGACGGCGCGCAGCAGCGTGTCGTTGGCGGTATTGTCGCTCTGCGTCATCGCGCGGCGCATCAGGTCGGAATAGCTAGTCGTCCAGCCGCCATTCTGGGCCACCAAAGCGGCGGATGGCTGGTGGAACAGGGTGAGGTCGTTGCGGGTGATGGTGGTCGTGTCGGTAATGCGCAGCTTGCCGCGATCCACCGCGTCGAGAAAGGTCATCGACACCCAGAGTTTCGACACGCTCTGCTGCGGAAACAGCGATGTGCCGTTCCACGCCACGGTCCAGTCCGCACCGATCCGGCGGACGGCTATGCCGACCTTGCCCCGGAAGCTTTGGCCAAGGTTGCGCACGACGCTGACCAGTGCGGGGGGAGGCGTCTCATTCTGGTCGATGTCGCGATAGGGCAAAGGCGGATTGGCGACGGGGCGAATCGGCCATGTGTTGGTGGTCGGCTGCGGCCGGCCAGGAATAGGTTTTTGCGCTATGGCGGCGGCGGCCTGCGCACGGGGCGGCTCCGGTGCGCCTACACAGGCAGACAGTGCCGCAACCAACAGGACCAGACGCGCCGAAGCCGCCCGGTTTTCATTCGATCTCATTAGCGTCCCCGCACTCTCTCAAGGCGCAATAGGGGCGGCCCACCGATCATCCGGCAAGACCCATGCGACGAATGATTCCACAAATGCGATGTAAGGAGGATGAACGACGCAACCTCTTGATGAGAGGCGGGATCGTTCCGTTGCGGTTCACCGGCAGGTGGGCAATAGCAAGACCATGACGAACGGACTGGACAGGCGGGCGCTGCTGCTGGGCGCCATGGCGGCGGGCATGATGGCGCAGGGGGGCACGGCATGGGCGGCGCCCTTTGCTTCCCGGCGCATCGCCATGAATGTGCGCGGCACGGGGCGCGACGTCATCCTGATTCCCGGCTTGGCCAGCGGGCCGGGCATATGGAACGGGGTGCTGGGCGGGGTGGCGGGCTATCGCTATCATCTGGTGCATGTGCGCGGCTTTGCGGGGCTCGCGCCGGAAGCTAATGACAGCGGCGCGCTGCTTCAGCCGATAGCGGACGAGATTGCCCGTTATGTCACCGTGGCCGGCCTGAAGCGCCCGGCGATCGTGGGGCACAGCATGGGCGGCATGCTGGCGATGTTGCTGGGCCTTAAGGGGCTGGCAAGCCGGGTGATGGTGGTCGATATGTTGCCGGCCGGCGCGGGGATGGTCGGCGGGACGGCGAGCGGCATGGGCTATCTGGCCGACCAGTTGAGCGGCTATTTTACCGGGACACAGGCGGGGCGCCGCTATCTGGCGCAAATCGTGGCGCAGGCGCCGGGGGCCAAGGGCAGCGATCCCGCCGTTATCGCCAACGCCCTGCGCGATCTGGCCAACACCGATCTTGGCCCGCAGCTGCCACGGCTGACCGTGCCGCTGGAAGTGGTCTATGCGGTCGGCAGCGATGCGCAGCAGGCAGCGTCGATCACACGCAGTTTCCAGGGCGCCTATGCAGGCAAGAAGAGCGCGGTGCTCAAACCTCTGGGGCCGAGCGGCCATATGGTGATGGCCGATCAGCCTGCCCGCTTCAACGCGGTGCTGAAGGATTTTCTGACCCTTTGACACGGATCAAACCGTGGCGGGGAAAGGGCAAGTAGGACGGCATTTCCGGAAGCGCTTCCAGCGCGTCCCTCCCCAACCTCATGGCGCGGCATCCCCCCGGACGGCCGCGCTATTTTTTACCCTGACCTTCATGGCGCCAGCACCGTGTCGATCGCGTCCGGCAATGTATCGGGATAGTCGAGCGTGTAGTGGAGGCCGCGGCTTTCCTTGCGGTGGAGGGCGGAGCGGACGACGAGGCGCGCGACTTCCAGCAGGTTGCGCAGTTCGATGAGGTCGGGCGTGACGCGGAAATTGCCGTAATAGTCATCGACTTCCCTGGAAAGGAGGTCGATGCGGTGCTGGGCGCGCTCCAGCCGCTTTGTGGTGCGCACGATGCCCACATAATCCCACATGAAGCGACGGATTTCCTTCCAGTTATGCTGGACGATCACTTCCTCGTCACCGTTGGTGACGCGGCTTTCGTCCCATGGCCGGATCGGCGGTGGAGCGGGGAGGTCGTCCCAATGGCTGCGGATATGCTTGGCCGCTGCCTCGCCGAAGACGAAACATTCGAGCAGCGAGTTGGACGCCAGGCGATTGGCGCCATGCAGGCCGCTTTCGCTGACTTCGCCGGCGGCATAGAGGCCCGGCAGGTCGGTCCGGCCGTCCAGGTCGATCACCACGCCGCCACAGGTATAATGTTGCGCGGGAACGACGGGGATCGGTTCCTTCGTGATGTCGATGTCGAGATCCAGCAGCCGGGCATAGATGGTCGGGAAATGATGCCGGACGAAGGCGGGGTCTTTGTGGCTGATGTCCAGATGGACATAGTCGAGGCCGAGGCGCTTGATTTCATGGTCGATCGCGCGCGCCACGATATCGCGCGGCGCCAGTTCTTCTCGCGGGTCGAAGCGGGGCATGAAACGCTCGCCGCCGCCCGGCACGCCGGGGGGGAGCTTCAGATGGCCGCCTTCGCCGCGTACGGCTTCTGTAATCAGGAAATTCTTGATCTCCAGATTGTAGAGGCAGGTCGGGTGGAACTGGTTCATTTCCATGTTCGACACGCGGCAGCCCGCGCGCCATGCCATGGCGATACCATCGCCGGTCGCGCCGCGCGGAGCGGTCGAGAAGAGATAGGTGCGGCCCGCGCCGCCGGTGCACAGGATGGTCGCACGGCCCAGCAGCGCATCGACATGGCCGGTGCGGCGGTTGAAGGCATAGACGCCCCAGACATGGCCGTCGCCCGAATAGCGTTCCCCATGGCGGGAGGTGATAAGGTCGATGGCGACCATGTCCTCCATCAGGGTGATATTGGGGTTGGCACGGGCGGCTTTCAGCAGTGCGACCTGCACGGCATGGCCGGTGGCGTCATCGACATGGACGATGCGGCGATGGCTGTGGCCACCTTCGCGGGTCAGGTCCCAGCGCTTGCCGAAGGCTTCGCCGCCGTTGAAGGGCACGCCGAGGTCGGCCAGCCGCTCGATCGCGGCAGGGGCTTCGGAGACGACGAACTGCACCGTCTCCCGATTGTTGAGGCCGGCGCCCGCCACCATCGTATCTTCGACATGCGCCTCGAAACTGTCACCGGCGTCGAGTACGGCGGCAATGCCGCCCTGCGCCCAGTTGGTGGAGCCACCGTCCAGCGCGCCCTTGGCCAGCACCAGCACCTTGCGATCCTGCGCCAGGTTGATGGCGGCCGTCAGCCCCGCCGCGCCGGAACCGATGATGATGACGTCATGGGTGATGGTGGGCATGTGCTTCTCGATTATCCGGGCATGTTTCCTATCCCGTTCGGTTCGAGCTTGTCGAGAACTTCGCAAGGGTTCTCGACAGGCTCGAACCGAACGGAGATTTTACGCCGCCGCCGTGAGGTTGAGGAAGACATCCTCCAGATCGGGGTCGCGGGTGACGACATCGACGATGGCAAGGCCGCTGGCCTGCACCGCGCTCAACACCTGGCCGGCGTTTGCGCGGTCCTTCATATAGGTGATGGTCAGCGTGCGGTCGCCGGACAGTTCGACCTTTTCAAAGCAGGGCGCGTCGGGGGCCACCGTCAGGTCGCGGTCCACCGTGACCTGCACGACCTTTTCCTGTGCCATGGCCAGGAGTTCGCGGGTCGGCTTGTCGGTGATGACCTTGCCATGGTTGATGATGCCGATGCGATCGCACAATTCTTCGGCTTCCTCCAGATAGTGGGTCGTCAGCACGATGGTGACGCCCAGCGCGTTCAATTCGCGGACATAGGCCCACAGTTGCTGGCGCAGTTGCACGTCGACGCCGGCGGTGGGTTCGTCCAGCACCAGGATCGGCGGGCTGTGAACCATCGCCTTGGCCACCAGCAGGCGGCGCTTCATGCCGCCCGACAGCGTGCGGGCATAGGCATGGGCCTTGTCATCCAGATGGACGGCGCGCAGCAATTCCATCGTGCGGCGGCGATCCCTGGGTACGCCGTAGAAGCCCGCCGTATTCTCCAGCGTCTCGAACGGCGTGAAGAAGGGGTCGAAGACGATTTCCTGCGGCACGATGCCGATCGAGTTCCTGGCATTGCGCGGGTGCGCATCGATGTCGAAGCCCCAGATGCTGACGTCGCCCTCGCTCTTGTTCACCATGCCGGCCAGGATGTTGATCGTGGTGGACTTGCCCGCGCCATTGGGGCCGAGCAGCCCGTAAATCTGGCCACGCGGGATGGACAGGTTGATCCCGTCGAGCGCGCGCTTGCCGCCCTTATAATCTTTGGTGAGGTTGCGGATCTCGATCGCGGCGGGGGCGGGGCTGTCGGTCATGCTTGCTCTATGGGGATCGACAGCGGGGAAGGAAAGGGGGGTGATGGCTTTGCGCATTCTTAGCCCTCTCCCGACTTCGCGGGAGAGGGCTAAGAAAACTGCCCCTCAAAACTCGTCGGCGATGTCCATCAGGCCGAGCAGTTTCTTCGGCGCGATCTGGCGCCAGCTGGCGCGCAGGCGGTCGGCGATATGGTCCCAGTCGGTGTCGCCCAGGTCCAGGCGGATACCGACCCAGTCGGTGCCGAAATAGGCCGGGCGGTAGTAGCGTTCCGGGTCGGCCTCCATCAGGGTCGCCTGTTCTTCCGGCGCGGTGGTCTTGACGAGGAGGGCGATGATGCCGTCGCCATGATGGTCGCGGGTGAAATAGGCGAATTTCTTGCCCTTGACGATGCCGAAACAGGGCATGCCGTGCGAGACGATCTCGTCCGCCTGCGGCAAGGCGAGCGCCATTTCCCGCACCTTGTTCAGCAGCCAATCAGGCTGCCGTTCGCGGGTGACGAAATCGGCCAGCGTGCGGGAATAGAGCTGATGCTCGGCGATCAGGATGCGGGCGGCGAGGCTGCCTTCGGTATCGCCCGGCTGGATCGCCACCGGGGTTTGGGCCAGGACCGGGCCGTCGTCCAGGTCGGCGGTGACGATATGGACCGAGCAGCCGGCGTGGCTGTCGCCCGCGTCTATGGCGCGCTGATGGGTGTCGAGGCCCTTATATTTGGGCAGCAGGCTGGGGTGGATGTTGAGCATCCGGTTTTCCCAGCCGGCGACGAATTCGGGCGAGAGCAGGCGCATATAGCCCGCGAGCGCGACATAATGGGCACCGGCGTCGCGCAGCCGTGCGTCGATGATCCGGTCGAATTCGGCGCGCTTGATGCCCCTATGGCTCTGGCCGAAGGTTGCGATGCCCTCTGCGGCAGCCAGGGCAAGACCGGGGGCGTCAGGATCGTTGGCGGCGACCAGTACGATCTCATAGGGGCAGTCGGCGGCCTTTGCCGCGTAGAGCAACGCCGCCATATTGGAGCCGCGGCCGGAAATCAGGACGCCGACTTTTGCTTTGCTCATACCCAACCCCGTCCGGTTCGAGCTTGTCGAGAACTATGCGCGCCGTTCTCGACAAGCTCGAACCGAACGGAGGTTGTGATGGGCATCAGCCCAGATGCGTGGCGGACCAGTCGGCCTTGGCGCTCCAGGTTTCGGTGCTGCCCTTGACCGTGCAGCCCTTGTCGCCTTCGCCGATCGCGCCGATGCGGAAGACGGTTTCGCCCGCATCCTCCAGCGATTTCGTCACGGCGGCGACATGGGATTCGTCCACGGCCAGCACCATGCCGATGCCGCAGTTGAAAGTGCGCGCCATTTCTTCTGGCTCGATATGACCCTGCGCCTGGAGGAAGGCCATCAGGCGCGGCTGTTCCCAGCTGTCGGCGTCGACCGTGGCATGGGCGCCGTCGGGCAGGACGCGCGGGATATTTTCCAGCAGGCCACCGCCGGTGATGTGGGCCAGCGCATTGATCATGCCGGCGCGGACCAGCGGCAGCAGGCTTTTTACGTAAATCCTGGTCGGCGCCATCAGCGCGTCGATCAGCAGCACTTCATTGTCGAAGATGGCCGGGCGGTCGAGCTTCCAGCCCCTGTCGGCGGCGAGGCGCCGGACCAGCGAGAAGCCGTTCGAATGCACGCCTGATGAGGCCAGGCCGATCAGCACGTCGCCAGCCTTCACCCGGTTGCCGGTCAGCGCCTTGGCGCGTTCCACCGCGCCGACGCAGAAGCCGGCCAGATCATAGTCGCCCGGACCGTACATGCCCGGCATTTCCGCGGTTTCGCCGCCGATAAGGGCGCAGCCGGCCATGCGGCAGCCTTCTGCGATTCCGGCGATCACGCGCTCGGCGACGCCGCTCTCCAGCTTGCCGGTGGCATAATAGTCGAGGAAGAAGAGCGGCTCGGCCCCCTGTACGATGAGGTCGTTGGCGCACATGGCGACGAGGTCGATGCCCACGCCGTCATGGCGATCATGGTCGATCGCCAGTTTCAGCTTGGTGCCCACGCCGTCATTGGCGGCGACCAGCAGGGGATCGTCATAGCCGGCGGCCTTCAGGTCGAAGAAGCCGCCAAAACCGCCCAGTTCGGCGTCGGCGCCGGGACGGCGGGTGGCCTTGGCCAGCGGGGCGATGGCACGGACAAGGGCGTTGCCCGCGGCGATATCGACGCCAGCCTTGGCGTAGCTGTAGGATTCGTTGTCGCTCATATTTCCGGCCCCTAGAGCAAAGGGGCGGAAAACGGAACCTTCGATGTTGCCGGCATCCGTCCTGACGCCTGCGGTCGGTTCGCCCTGAGCCCGTCGAAGGGCATGCGCGCGCCGTTGCCAGGCTCAGGGCGGACGGGGAGGGGGTGGGTGGAGCGCCATTTTCTATACTTATGCTGCGGCGAAAGGTGGGGATAAGTCGCGCCTTCGCGCTTGGCAGGGCGGGCAATGTTCGCCAAAAGGGCGCCCGTGAGCCTGAGCCAGACCCTTTCCCGTCCGGCAGCCTATGCACGGCTGCTTTCGCGACCCGTCCAGATCATCATCGCGATTCTGATCGGCCTGGCCGCAGCTGCCCTGTTTGCACAGATGGAAGGCGAGCGCGGCGTGCCGCCGATCGCCAGCGGCGGCGATTTCGAGGTGCGCGGGGTTAAGGTCGATGTGCAGGCCAAGGATGCCGACACGGCGCGCTATGCCGGATGGCGCATGGCGCAGCGGCAAGCGTGGCAGATGTTGTGGACCCGTACCCATGGCGGCGGCGGCGCGCCGGCCCTGTCCGATTCGCAGATCGAGGCGATGGTGTCGGGCATCGAGGTCGAATATGAGCAGAACGGCCCCAACCGCTACGTCGCGACGCTGGGCATCCTGTTCGATCGGGCGCGGACCGGCGCGCTGCTGGGCGTATCCGGCAATGTGATGCGGTCGCCGCCCTTGCTGGTCATCCCGGTGCTGTGGGACGGCGGCAGCGCCGTATCCTATGAGCGGACCAACGAGTGGCAGAAGGCGTGGGCGCGCTATCGCACCGGGGACAGCGCGATCGATTATGTGCGCGTGTCCGGATCCATCGCCGATCCGATCCTGCTGAACGCGGGGCAGACCGGGCGGCGCGGGCGGCTATGGTGGCGCGTGCTGCTGGACCAATATGGCGCGGCCGACGTGGTCGTGCCGATCGCGCGGCTGGACCGGGCCTATCCCGGTGGCCCCGTCACCGGCACCTTTACCGCGCGCTATGGCCCGGACGACAGCCTGATCGGCAGCGTCACGCTGCGCGCGTCCAATGACAGCGGTATCGCCCAGATGATGGACGAAGGCGCGCGCCGGATCGACGAGCTGTATATCCGTGCGCTCAATGACGGTCGCCTGCGGCCGGACCCGTCGCTGGTCATCGAGGAGCCGGTCGATCCCGCTGCGCTGGAGATCGAAAATGCGGTCGAGGCACCGGTCGAAGCGATCGACCTGCCCGCCGTGTCGACTGCCGGCGCCAGTTTCATCATCCAGTTCGATACGCCCGACGTCGCGTCGGTCGGGGCGGGCGAATCGAGTGTGCGGTCGATCCCCGGCGTGCGGCTGGCGAATACGAGCAGCCTGGCGCTGGGCGGCACGTCGGTGATGCAGGTCAGCTTCGACGGCACGGCCGACATGCTGAGAGCAGGGTTGCAGGCGCGCGGCTTCAGCGTCGCGGCGTCTGGCAATACGCTGCGTGTCACGCGGCGCCAGGCATCCCCGCCGCCGCAATGAGCCAGATCAGCCTGCCTTTCGAACGGCATGGGGGATCAAGCGAAAATGATTTCCTGGTCAGCGACGCCAATCGCATTGCCGTGGCCCATCTGGAACGGTGGCGCGAATGGCCGCTGTCGATCAGCGTGCTGACCGGGCCTTCGCAATCCGGCCGCACCATATTGGCCCGCCATTTCGCGCAGATGAGCGGTGGCGAGGTGATCGACGACGCGCAGGAACGTGACGACCATTTCCTCTTCCATGCCTGGAACGAGGCGCAGACCGCGCATCGGCCGTTGCTGATGATCGGCGATGCGCCGCCGTCCGGTTGGGCCGTGACGCTGCCCGACCTGCGATCGCGGCTGGCCGCCGTCCCGCATGTCGCGATCGAGGCACCGGACGAGATGCTGGCGCGCGCGCTCATTTGCCGTGCGTTCGATCTGGCCGGGGCCAGCTATGCACCCGATGTGCCCGACTGGCTGCTGCGCAGGGTCGATCGCCGCTATGATGCGATCGCGCAGGTGACGGGGCTGCTCGATCGCGCCGCACTGTCATCTGGACGCAAGATTTCTGTCGCAATGGCGAAAGAGGCTCTGCAATCCGCAGGCTTTCTGCCTATAGTCCCGTCCGATCCTCCCCCTCCGCAACGCGAGTAATCCGTGGCCGAAGCCGATCCCTCCGCCAGCATGGCGCTGCCCAGCGACCGTTATTTCAACCGTGAGCTGTCCTGGCTGGCGTTCAACCAGAGGGTGCTGGAGGAGGCGATGAACCGCGCCCATCCGCTGCTGGAGCGGTTGCGCTTCCTGTCCATTTCCGGCGCCAACATGGACGAGTTCTTCTCCGTTCGGGTCGCGGGGCTGAAGGGGCAGCAGTTGCAGGATGTGGACCTGCGCTCCGCCGATGGCCTGACCCCGGCGCAGCAGCTGGCGGCGATCACCGAGGAAAGCACGCGGTTGATGATCGCGCAGCAGAAGGTGTGGGGCGCGGTGCATGACGAGCTGGCGCAGGTGGGGATCGAGGTGATCGGCCCGTCGAGCGAGATGGACGCGGGGTGCGCACAATGGCTGCGCGACCATTTCCTGACGCAGATCTTCCCGATCCTGACGCCACAGGCACTGGACCCGGCCCATCCCTTCCCCTTCATCCCCAATCAGGGGCTGTCGATCATCTTCGACCTGGAACGACTGTCGGACAAGCAGCCGATTCGCGAACTGGTGATGATCCCGCCTTCGCTGGCACGGTTCGTGCGCATTCCGGGCGATCCCGCGCGCTACATGGCGCTGGAGGCGGTGATCCGTCGCTTCTCGGCGGATCTCTTCCCCGGCTATCGCGTCCGCAACAGTGGCGTTTTCCGCATCATCCGAGACAGCGACATCGAGATCGAGGAAGAGGCCGAGGATCTGGTCCGTCATTTCCGCAGCGCGATCAAGCGGCGTCGGCGTGGCCGGGTGATCCGCATGGAGATAGAAGAGCGTATCCCCGAGCCGGTCGAGGAGATGTTGCAGGACATGCTCCAGGGCCATGAGGCGGTGGTGGTCGAAGTGGAAGGGTTCATCGGCATCGGCGACCTCAATGGCATCGTGGACGCCGACCGGCCGGACCTGAAGTTCGAACCCTATGTGCCGCGTTTTCCCGAGCGGATCGCCGAATATGCGGGCGACTGTTTCGCCGCGATCCGGGCGAAGGACATCGTCGTCCATCACCCCTATGAGGCGTTCGACGTCGTCGTATCCTTCCTGAAGCAGGCGGCATCCGACCCGGACGTGGTGGCGATCAAGCAGACGTTGTATCGCGCGGGCAAGCAGTCGGCGATCATTCGGGCGCTGATCGACGCGGCGGAGGCAGGCAAGTCCGTGACGGCCGTGGTGGAATTGAAGGCGCGTTTCGACGAAGAGCAGAACCTGATGTGGGCCGACGCGCTGGAGCGGGCGGGCGTGCAGGTGGTCTATGGCTTCATCGACTGGAAGACCCATGCCAAGATTTCCATGGTGATCCGGCGCGAGGGCGAGCAGTTCCGCAGCTATTGCCATTTCGGGACGGGCAATTACCACCCGGTCACCGCGCGCATCTATACCGATCTGAGCTTCTTCACCGCCGATCCGGCCTATAGCCGCGATGCCGCCGCGCTGTTCAACTACATCACCGGTTATGTCGAGCCGAAGCGGCTGGAAAAGCTGGTCATGTCGCCCCGCGACCTCCGCAACACGCTGAGCGGTTTGATCGACGCGGAGATCGAGCATGCACGGGCCGGGCGGCCGGGCACAATCTGGGCCAAGATGAACAGCCTGGTCGATCCGGCGATGATCGAGAAGCTTTATGCCGCGAGCAATGCGGGGGTGCAGGTCGACCTCATCATCCGGGGCATATGCTGCCTGCGGCCGGGCGTACCGGGCATGTCGGAGAATATCCGCGTGAAGTCGATCGTCGGTCGCTTTCTGGAGCATAGCCGCATCGCGGTGTTCGGCAATGGCAAGGCGCTGCCCAACAATGGCGCGAAGGTCTTCATCAGTTCGGCCGACTGGATGCAGCGCAATTTCGATCGCCGGGTCGAATTCATGGCGCCGATCGAGAATCCGACCGTGCATGACCAGATATTGGACCAGGTGATGGTCGCCAATCTGATCGACACCGAACAAAGCTGGTCGCTCGATAGCGATGGCCATTACACGCGGCTGGAGCCGGGCGACAAGCCATTCAACCTGCATCGTTATTTCATGACCAACCCGTCCCTGTCCGGGCGCGGGGCGGCGTTCGACAATGAATCGGTGCCGACGCTGCGCCTGCGGGGCATCACTGCATGAATTCGATGCTGAGCCGCGTGCGCGCCGTTGCCGAGAGCATGGCGACATCGCCGCAGGCGGCCCATGCCCGCACGGCCATCATCGACATCGGATCGAACAGCGTGCGGCTGGTCGTGTATGACGGGCCGCGCCGCATCCCGTTCATCCTGTTCAACGAGAAGGTGATGGCAGGGCTTGGCGCGTCGCTGGCTAGAACCGGGGCGATCGAACCGGAAGCGATGGATCGGGGGCTGCGCGCCGTGGGTCGCTTTGCCCATCTGTGTCGCGCGATGAAGGTGACGGACATACGCTGCGTTGCCACGGCGGCGGTGCGGGACGCGACAAACGGGGGCGAATTCATCGCGCGGGCCAAGGAGATGGGCCTGACCGTCGAATTGCTGACCGGCGCACAGGAGGCGATCGGCGCGGCGATGGGGGTGTTGTCGGGCATACCGGGCGCTGACGGCATCGTCGGCGATCTGGGCGGCGGCAGTCTGGAGCTGGCGCGTGTCAGGAACGGCGCGGTAGAACAGACCATATCGCTGCCGCTGGGCGTGCTGCGCCTGCCGCAAATTCGCGCCAAGGGGCCACGGGCGCTGGAGCGGACGGTCGCCAAGATGCTGGACAAGGCGGGCTGGACGGTCGAACCGGGCCTGCCTTTCTATCTGGTCGGAGGGTCGTGGCGGGCGCTGGCGCGGTTCGACATGCAACTGACCAGCTTCCCGCTGCCGGTCGTGCATCAATATGAGATGAGCGCCGCACGGGCCGAGCAGTTGACCCGGATCGTGTCCCATGTCGATCGGACCCGGTTGAAGCAGATACCGGCAATGACGGGATCGCGCGTGCCGACCCTGCCGGATGCCACCGCTTTGCTGTCGATCGTGGTGCGGCAGTTGAAGTCGAGCCGGATGATCGTGTCGGCCTATGGCTTGCGCGAGGGGCTGCTCTACGAGGCGCTGCCGGAGGATATCCGCGCACATGATCCGTTGCTGGTCGCGGCCGAGGCCGAAGGGGAGGCGCAGGCGCGCTTTCGCGGCCATGGCGACCGGATCGACCGCTGGATCGCGCCGCTGTTTCCCGACGACGATGCCGCCGCCCGGCGCATCCGCCGCGCGGCCTGCCTGCTGGCCGATGTCAGCTGGCGCGCAAACCCGGATTTCCGGGCGGAGCGGGGCGTGGAGGTCGCGTTGCACAGCAATTGGGTGGGCATCACCGCGACCGAGCGGGTGATGCTGGGGCAGGCTTTGCACAGCCATTTCGGCGGCGGGCTGAGCGCCCCTGCGGGGCTGGACCATGTCGTCGGGTCCGATATCCTGCGGCGCGCGGCGCTGTGGGGCCTGGCGATCCGGCTGGCGCAGCGCCTGTCGGGCGGCGTCGAAGGACCGCTCGCCGTATCGCATCTGGAGCGGCATGGAGAGCGGATCGACCTGCATCTGCGCGATGGCGATGCGGACCTCTATGGCGAGGCGGTGGAGCGACGGCTGCGCAACCTGGCGCAGGCGATGGGGCTGAAATATCAGTTGCTGGCGGGATAGGGCGCAGACGCCGCGCCATCTTCCCCCGCCGCATAAATATCGGTAAGGGCGGGCGATGACTGCTTTGCCCGCGCCCATCAGCCGTTCGCTCTTCTTCTTTTCCATCTTCTATGGCGGCATGGTCTGCATTGCCGGCGTGCTGGGCAACAAGCAGGTGGCGCTGGGGCCGTTGGCCGCGATCGGCCCGATGGTCGGGCTGGGTCCGCTGGCGGTGGAGGCAGGCATCTTTGCCTTCCTGCTGCTGGTCACCATTTCCAGTGCAGTGGCAGAACTCCATGGGCGCAGCGTCGCCAACCGGCTGGTGCAGATCGGTTTCCTGCCGCTGATCGCGTCGATCCTGATTTCCATCCTGGTGCTGGCCGCGCCGGCGGCGGGCGACATGGACCCGGAACGGGCCAAGGCCTTTGCCCTGATGATGGGCGGCACGCCGCGCATATGGCTGGGCGGGATCATCGCCTATGGCATTTCGCAGACGCTGAACGTCACCCTGTTTGCCGCGCTCAAGGGGCGGGAAGGGAGCCGGATGCTGTGGCTGCGCGCCGCGACGGCGAGTATCTTGTCGCAGATCGTGGATACGCTTCTGTTCGTGTCGATCGCCTTTTACGGCGTATTCCCGATCGGCGAGTTGTTGCTGGGGCAGATGCTGGCCAAGGTCTTGCTGTCCGCAATCCTGGTGCCGCCCGTTATCTATTTGCTGGTGGGGCTAGGGCGGCGACTGGATCGTCCGGGCGCGTAAGTGAGACAGCGAGTTGGACAGCGTTTATGCCATGGCAGCTTTCATTGCCTAGCCAGGCGACAGGCGTAAACAGGATCGATGCGAACGGGCGGATCGCCCTTCCCAAACGCGCAAAACTTGCGGTGCGCACCATATAGCCTTATGCGCGCGCGCATGAACAGCAAGCACGCCCCCGATCCCGCGCTCCTCGCGAAGGCAGAGACCCTTGTCGAGGCGCTGCCCTATATGCAGCGATATGCGGGCAAGACCTTTGTCGTCAAATATGGCGGCCATGCCATGGGCGATCCGGAAGCCGCGCGCGATTTCGCCGAAGATGTCGTGCTGATGAAGGCCGTGGGCATCAATGTCGTCGTCGTCCATGGCGGCGGGCCGCAGATCGGCGCCATGCTCAAGAAGCTGGGCGTCGAATCGCAATTTGTAGGCGGCCTGCGCGTGACCGATGCCGAAACCGCCAAGATCGCCGAGATGGTGCTGGCCGGGTCCATCAACAAGGAAATCGTCGCATGGATCGCCGGTGCAGGCGGACGCGCGGTCGGCATTTCGGGCAAGGACGGGGGCCTGGTCCTGTGCGAGAAGGTGGCAGGCAAGCGCGAGGCGGACCCCAATTCGGGCATCGAGCGCAATGTCGACCTGGGCTTTGTGGGCGATCCGGTGGCGGTCGACCGTCGCATCCTGGACACGCTGGCGCAGGCCGGCATCATTCCGGTGGTCGCGCCGGTGGGCATCGGCGTCGATGGCCATACCTATAATGTGAACGCGGACACGATGGCTGGCGCGATCGCGGCGGAATTGAAGGCGTCGCGCTTCTTCCTGCTGACCGATGTGGCCGGCGTGCTGGACAAGCAGGGCCAGTTGCTGAGCGACCTGGACCCCGCAGCGATCGACGTGTTGCAGAATGACGGCACGATCAGCGGCGGCATGATCCCCAAGCTGGAAACCTGCGTTCGTGCGGTCGAAGGCGGGGTGGACGCCGCCGTCATCCTGGATGGCCGGGTGCCGCATGCGATGCTGCTGGAAATCTTCACCGATCAGGGTGCCGGCACGCTGGTACGGAAATAGACCCGTCCATCCTTTTCCCTTGAAAGGGAGGGGAGATATCAGGCGCGTATCAGCATCCTCGGATCATGCCAGGCGATCCGTTTTTCGGGCAGGGTTCGTCCATCCGGGCCGGGCTTTTCCCAATCCTCGACCTCCGTGCCGCCGCGCGCTGCGTAGAAGCCGCGCGCGGCATTGTTTTCGGTATAACACCACAGGAACAGGCCCGCGTCCGGCCAGCCCGCCACCGCCCAGCGCGCAGCCTGGTCGAGCAGGGCGGTGCCGATCCCGCCGCCCCTGGCCGACGGCAGGGCGTGCAGATTGTCGACCAATGTTCCCCAGCGCGGATCGGCCCCGCCCACGACGCAGGTGAAGCCGATCGCCTGTCCATCGCGTTCCGCAATGATGATCCGCTGGCCCGGTGGCGGCGCAGCCAGCCGCTGCGTCCAGTTTGCCAGCCGTTCCGTCTCGATCGGGCCGGCCAGATAGGCGGGGTCCATGATATGCGCATAGGCGATGCGCCAGCTGGCGACATGGATGGCGGCGATCAAGGGGGCGTCGGCGGGAGCGGCGTCTCTAAACAACATGGTCCCTCCTATAGCGCGCCTGTCGATTTTGTCCCGTCGTTGGTGGAATAAAGCCCGGCGCGTGCTTGTCCCGGCGACGGCTCGCGGTTAGATACAGCGTCACATTCGCGGCAGCGCAGCATGGAAGGCCGATAGCTTGTTCGAATTTCTCAACGCCCTGAACGGCATCGTCTATATCGTGCTGGAAGCGATCTGGTGGATTATCATCGTGCAGGCGGTGCTGAGCTGGCTGATCGTGTTCAACGTCATCAACACCTCCAACGAATATGTCCGCAACGGCCTCTATGCGCTCGATCGGATGACCGAGCCGCTCTATCGTCCGGTGCGCAAGGTCTTGCCCGACCTGGGTGCGCTGGACCTGGCGCCCATGGTCGTGTTGCTGGCGATCATCATCCTGCAAGGGCCGGTGCGCGAGAATCTGTTTGCAGCGCTGATGCGGGCGGTGGCCTGAACGTTGTCTGGAGCGTAGCCGGCGACGATCTGCTTCTGAGCGTCCGGTTGACGCCGGGATCGGCGAAGGAAGAGATAGGCGGCAGCTGGACCGGTGCGCAGGGCGCGCGATGGCTGTCCGCTCGCGTCCGTGCCGTACCCGAAAAGGGGCGGGCCAATGACGCACTGATCGTGCTGCTGGCGAAACGGCTGGATTGGCCGCGCAGCGCGATTTTGCTGGAATCGGGCGATACCAACCGGCTAAAGCGGTTACGGATTGTTGGCGGAGGCGGAGCGTCCGCCCGCCTGACCGCCCTTATTGCAACATGGGTAGAACAGACATGACCATCGGCAAGATCATCGACGGCAAGGCCTTTGCCGCAACCCTGCGCGACAAGGTGGCCGACGGCGTTGGCGCCTTCGTGGACGCGACCGGGCGCAAGCCGGGCCTGGCCGTTGTCCTGGTGGGCGAAGATCCGGCGAGCAGCGTCTATGTCCGGTCCAAGGGCAAGATGACGGTCGCGGCCGGCATGGAAAGTTTCGAGTTCAAGCGGCCCGACAGCATTGGCGAAGAGGATTTGCTCGACCTGATCGAGGAGCTGAACCAGGACGAGCGGGTGGACGGCATATTGGTTCAGCTGCCGCTGCCCAAGCATATCGATGAAGCCGCGGTGATCGGTGCGATCGACCCAGCCAAGGATGTGGACGGTTTCCATGTCGTCAATTCGGGGTTGCTGGCGACGGGGCAGGAGGCGCTCGTGCCCTGCACGCCGCTGGGCTGCATCATGTTGCTGAAGGACGAGCTGGGCGATCTGTCCGGGCTGGAAGCCGTGGTCGTGGGTCGGTCCAACATCGTGGGCAAGCCGATGGCGCAGCTGTTGCTGGCCGAAAGCGCGACGGTGACGATCGCGCACAGTCGCACCCGCGACCTGGCGAGCGTGGTGCATCGCGCCGATATCGTCGTTGCCGCCGTGGGCCGGGCCGAGATGGTGAAGGGCGAATGGATCAAGCCGGGCGCGACCGTAATCGACGTCGGCATCAATCGCATCGCCGATGGCGAGGACGGCAAGAGCCGGATCGTGGGCGACGTCGCCACGGCCGAGGCGCTGGCCCATGTGCGTGCCATAACCCCGGTGCCGGGCGGCGTCGGGCCGATGACCATCGCCGTGCTGCTGCGCAACACGCTGGTCGCGGCGCATGCGCGGGCGGGGCTGGCCAAGCCGGAGGGGCTGTGACGGCGCGACGGACGCTGCTGTCCCTTGGCGTGGCGATGTTGGCCGCTGCGCCGGTTTCCGCGCGCCCGCCGCTGCGCTTCCAGCCCGATCCCAGCAGCGTGATCGCGGCGGAGATCGCCTTCAACCGACTGGCGCAGCAGAAGGGGCAATGGACCGCTTTTGCCGAGACCGCGGCCGATGACGCGGTGATGTTCGTGCCGCAGAAGGTGGTGGCGAAGGACTGGCTGAGGAAGCAGGCGAACCCGGCGGCTTCGGTCAGTTGGGCGCCATCCATCGTCTATGTGTCGTGCGGGGGCGATCTGGCTGCCAGCACCGGCAATTGGAAGCGGCCGGACGGATCGGTCGGCTATTTCACGACCATCTGGCGGCGCGACAAGAAGGGGCGCTGGCGATGGATCATGGACCATGGCGACACGCTGAGCGTGGCGCGGGAGGCGCCGGAGTTTTTGACCGGCAAGGTCGCCACCTGCAAGCGGAGCGAGCGGCCGGATGGGCCGCCGCCCGCGCCAGTGCCGGGCGGGAAGACGAAAAAGGGTGACGCGCCGCCCCCGCCGCCCGATGAGAGCCTGATCTGGAGCGCCGATGCGGCGAACGACGGCAGCCGCCATGTCAGCGTGCGGATGTGGACGGGCAATGAATATCAAACCGTGATCGACGATAGAGTGAAGGCGGGATCATGATCGAATTGTTCATTTCCGCCTTCATCACCCTGTTCGTGGTGATCGATCCGCCGGGCTGTGCGCCCATCTATGCCAGCCTGACCACCGGCGCCAATGCGGTGCAGCGGCGGGCGATGGCGATCCGGGCCGTCGGCATCGCCGCCGCGATCCTGTTTGTATTCGCCCTGTGGGGCAAGCAGCTGCTCGGCACGCTGGGGATTGCGCTCGATAGTTTCCGCATCGCGGGCGGAATCATGCTGTTCCTGATCGCGATGGACATGGTGTTCGAGAAGCGGACCGAACGGCGCGAGGACCGGGCACAGAAGATCGCCGAGACGCCGGAGGTGGAGGATGTTTCCGTCTTCCCCATGGCGATGCCGATGATTGCCGGGCCGGGGTCGATCGCGACGGTCATGCTGCTGATGTCGCGGGCGGATGGCATGGCGCAGCGCATGGTGGTGCTGGGCGCGGTGCTGGTAACGTTGCTGCTGATGCTGGGGTCGCTGCTGGCGGCGGGGCCGCTGATGGCGCTGCTGGGGCGCAAGATCGAGGCGGTGATTACCCGCCTGCTGGGCGTGCTGCTGGCGGCGCTGGCGGCGCAGTTCGTGATCGACGGGTTGAAGGCGAGTTTTTAAAAGACATAAGCGCCGTTCGTTTCGAGCTTGTCGGGAAGCGGTAACAATGCGCTTCACGTTTCTCGACTTCGCTCGGAACGAACGGATATGGTGGTTTATCCCTTCACGTCGGCTTCCGTTACCGGGGCGATCTTGATTTCGACGCGGCGGTTGGCGGCCTTGCCTTCTTCGGTCGCATTGGAGGCGATCGGCTGCGTCTCGCCAAAGCCGCGGGTGCCGATGCGGGCGGACTGGACGCCCTTGCTGGTCAGATAGGCGGCGACCGACTGGGCGCGGCGTTCGGACAGGGTCTGGTTATAAGCGTCGGCGCCGTCGCTGTCGGTATGGCCGTACACGTCGATATAGGTTTTGGGATATTGGGCCAGGACCGATGCGACGTCGTCCAGCGTCGGCTGAAATTGCGGCTGAACGTCCGACTTGTTGTATGCGAAGGTGATGCCCGACGGCATGCGCAGCAGCAGATTGTCGCCGTCGCGAATCACGTCCACGCCGCTGCCTGCGGTTTCCTCGCGAAGCTTGCGTTCCTGCGCGTCCATATAGGAGCCGATGCCAGCGCCCGCGACGGCGCCGATGCCAGCGCCCAGAATCTTTTCCGTGCGGTCGTTGCGGCCGCCGACCAGATCACCCAGCAGATAGCCGCCCAGCGCACCGCCGATGCCGCCGATCGCCGCCTTGGAAATGCTGCGCTGCCCGGTTTCGGGATCGGTGGTGCAGGCGGTGGTGGCCAGCATGGCGGCGAGGCCGGCGGCGCCGATGATGCGGTGAGAAATCCTCATGAACCTGTTCCCTTGTCTTTTCGCCCGATCAAGGCGTCTGCCCCTTTCAATAACCGAGCAAATCTATTGTTCCACCAGCGAACTGAACCGATGATGATGGGGATGTTGTGAAATTGAAAGATTAGCGGTTATAGGAGGTAGTTGACCACCATGGCCACGATCCCCCCCCTCAATCCGACGCCCTTTCCCTGGGCAGATCTTGTCATCATATTGGCGCTTGTCGCGTTGAACGGTGTCTTTGCCATGTCCGAACTGGCCATCGTGTCGGCGCGCAAACCGCGCTTGCAGGCGATGGAGAAGGCCGGGCGCAAGGGCGCGAAGGCTGCGCTGGCGCTGGCGGCCGATCCGGGGCGGTTCCTGTCCACGGTGCAGATCGGCATTACCCTGATCGGCATCGGTACCGGCGCCTATTCGGGCGCGAGCCTGGGCGGGCCGGTGGGCCAGCGGATGCAGATGCTGGGCCTGGCGCCCAACCTTGCTGAAAATGCGGGTTTCGCGCTGGTGATCGGCCTGACCACCTATGCTTCGCTGATCGCGGGGGAATTGGTGCCCAAGCAGTTCGCGCTGCGAGCGCCGGAGCCGATCGCCGTGCTGGTCGCCGTGCCGATGCAATGGCTGGCGAAGCTGACGGCGCCGATCGTGTGGATATTGGACGGATCGAGCAGCCTGATCTTCAAGCTGTTGCGGCTGGACCGCGAATCGGAAAGCCATGTCACCGCAGAGGAACTGCACCTGATCGTCGCGGAGGCGAGCAAGTCCGGCGTCATCGAGGAAAGCGAGCGGGCGATCATTTCGGGCGTTGTGCGGCTGGCCGACCGGCCGGTGCGCGAAGTGATGACGCAGCGCATGGACGTCGACTGGATCGACATCGCGGCCGACGATGCCACCATCCGCAGCCGCTTGCTGGAAACGCCGCACACTCGCCTGCCGGTGGGGCGCGGGTCGGTGGAGGACATTATCGGCATCGTCCAGGCGCGCGACATCATGACCGCGCTGTTCCGGGGCGAGGCGCTCAATCTGGAAAGCCTGATGCGTCGGGCGGACGTCGTGCCCGATCAGGTCGATGCGATGGACGCGCTGGAGGTGCTGCGCCGGTCCGACGTGCCGATGGTGATGGTCCATGACGAATATGGCCATTTCGAGGGGATCGTGACCCCGGCGGACCTGCTGTCGGCGATCGCCGGCCATTTCGCGTCGGACCGCGACGCCTATGACGAGCCGAACATGGTCGAGCGGGAGGATGGCAGCCTGCTGGTATCGGGCCAGATGCCGATCGATCAGCTGGCCGAACGGATCGGCATCGACCTGTCGGAGGACCGCGACTATGCGACCGTGGCGGGCCATGTGCTGTGGCTGATGCGGCGATTGCCGGAGGTCGGCGATTATATCGACGATCAGGGATGGCGATTCGAAATCGTCGACATGGACGGGCGCAAGATCGACAAGCTGCTGGTGGCAGAGCGGTAGCGTTTGGTGAACTGGACAGGCAATCCGTTGGAAGCGAACGGGGAGTTTGAGCCTACAGCGCCTTGACCCAGAATTGCATGGCGTGGTCGCTGGCAACCTGATCGCCCGGTTCCTGCCAGTTGAAATGGCCGATGAGGCCATCAACGGGCACATAGCCGCGTTTGCGCCAGAAGGGGTCCAGCGGGCTGTAGTCGGCCGGGCGGGCCGGATGGTCGACGGGACGGATGACGGCGCAGAAGCTGGCCATGGCGAAGCCCAGTGCGCGGGCCTTGGCTTCGCGGCGATCAAAAAAGGCGTGGCCGACGCCATGACCGCGCCATTGCGGCAGCAGCACCGATTCCCCGAAATAATAGATATTCCCGATGTCCATGCCGCGTGCGCGGAAGGGTTCGGCGAAGGCGGCGGCATGATCGGCCATGGGGGCAGCGGTGGCGGCGCCGACCAATCGTTCCTGCCCGTCAACCTGCGCAAAGGCGCCCGCGATCAGCGCGCCGGGGCTTTGCGCGTAGGCGGTCAGATAGCCACGCTCATAGCCGCCGCTGCCTTCGTAGAGATAGGGATAGTCGCGGAAGACGGCGATGCGCAGTTGCGCCAATGAATCGAGCGCGGCGACCAGTGCCGCGCCCGTTAGATCGCGTATTTCTATGCTGTCGGCGATCGCCGCTTACTCGCTGGCGTTGGCGGCGTTCTCAGCCGGGGCTTCGGTGGCATTGGCCGCGTTGCCGGCTCCGGCCGCATTTGCGCCTTCGGCTGCCGGGGCCGCGTCGGCGGCGGGCAGCGGCAGGTTGGATCCTTGCGTGTTCAGCCAGGCGATGAGGTTGGCGCGATCGGCCGGGTTGCCAAGGCCGGCGAAGGTCATTTTCGTACCGGGCGCAAATTCACGCGGGCTCTTCAACCAATGGTCGAGATTCTCGAAGCTCCATTCGCCGCCCTTGCCCTTGAGCGCTTCGGAGAAGGCGAAGCCGCCCTTGCCCTGGCCGATGGCTTCGCCGACCGTGGCGTAAAGATTGGGACCGATGCCGTTGGCGCCGCCCTGGTTGACGGTGTGGCACGCGGCGCATTTGGCGAAGACCTTCTCACCGGCGGCGACGTCCGCGCTGGCGAGCAGGGTGTTGAGGCCGGGGCCGCTGGCTGCGCCTTCGCCCTCTGCTTCGACGCCTTCGATGGCATAGCCCATCTTTTCGGGCCGTTCTTCATGGAAGATCTTGGAACTGACGATCGCGCCGCCTAGCGCTACGATCCCTGCAAATAACGCCCAACCCGCTGCGGTATTGAAACGATCGCTCATCTCGCCAGACTTCCCTTGCCTTATTGTTATGGCGGCTGTCTTCCGCGCCCCCTCTTGTGGGTTGCCATAATGGGGGATACGCGCAGGCGCAAGCCGGGTTCATCCCTATTGTCATGGAACAGCATGCCAATACTTGCGCGCGGACGGGGGAAATCCTAAGCGCGCGGGCATCCATGGAAAATTATCCCGCCCCCGCCCGCGCGATCGTCGCGGACCTTGCCGCCAAGGCCGCGATCGATCCGGCCCGCGCGGTCGCCTATCAGGGCGCGCCGGGCGCCAATTCGCATCTGGCGGCGCTGGGCTACGCGCCCGATTGCGTGCCGCTGCCCTGTTTCGCGTTCGAGGACGCGATCGACGCAGTGCGCAGCGGCCTGGCGGCGCGGGCGATCATCCCGATCGAAAACAGCCTGCATGGCCGGGTGGCTGATATGCATTTCCTGCTGCCCGAATCGGGCCTGTCGATCATCGACGAATATTTCCTGCGCATTCGCCATTGCCTGATGGCGCCGGACAACAGCCCGGTGAAGAGCGCGATCAGCCATCCCCAAGCGCTGGGCCAGTGTCGCCATTATCTGCGCGAGCGGGGCATCCAGCCGGTCGCCTATGCCGACACGGCGGGTGCGGCCGCGCTGGTGGCAGAAACGCGCACGCCGGGCGAAGGGGCGATTGCGCCCTATCTGGCGGCGGAGTTGTATGGCCTGCGCCTGATCGCCGAGAATATCGAGGATAGCGACGACAATATGACGCGCTTCCTGGTGCTGGCGCGCGATCCCAAGCTGCCGACCGCCAATGTCGGGCCGGTCATGACGACATTCCTGTTCGAGGTGAAGAATATTCCGGCCGCGCTCTACAAGGCGATGGGCGGCTTTGCGACCAACGGGGTCAACATGACCAAGCTGGAAAGCTACCAGCGCGGGGCGAGTTTCGCCGCGACCGAATTCTTTTGCGATATCGAAGGGATGCCGGGCGATCCGGCGGTCGATCGCGCTCTGGCGGAGCTGGAATTCCATAGCAAATGGGTGCGGCAGCTGGGCAGTTACCGGCAGGCGCGGCCGCGGACTTAACATGTCCGTCCCCCGGCGAACGCCGGGGTTCATCTGCACGATCCAAACTGGACCCAGGCCTTCGCCGGGGGACGGAGTGCGATTGCCGGCTTGTTCTTCTTTCGCAGCGGCGTAACCGCGCCTATAGCCCCTGCCATGGTCGCAGCCATCATCCTGTCCGCTCTTGCGATGAGCGCCATTGTCGGCGGGCGCTATCTGCTGGCGAGCGGGGGTTTTGCACTGGCGACGCGGATCAGGCAGCCGGGCCTCTACCGGGGGCTGGAAAAGCAGATGGGGCGGGAGATTGGCTGGTCGCTATTGTCCGCGCTGATCTACGGCGTGCCGGCGGGCGTGATCGCCTGGGGCTGGCAGGCGCGGGGGTGGACGCGCATCTATGAAGATGTCGGCGCTTATCCGCTCTGGTGGATGCCGGTGTCGCTGCTGCTCTATCTGGCGCTGCATGACACATGGTTCTACTGGACGCATCGCTGGATGCATCGGCCGCGCCTGTTTCGTGTCGCCCATGCGGTGCATCATGCCAGCCGGCCACCGACGGCCTGGGCGGCGATGAGTTTCCATCCCTGGGAAGCGGTGACGGGGGCCTTCGTGATTCCCGTTCTGGTGTTGCTGATCCCGATCCATGTAGCGGTGCTGGGATGCGTGCTGACGATCATGACGGTGATGGGGGTGAGCAATCATATGGGGTGGGAGATGTTCCCGCGCTGGATGGTGCGCGGGCCGCTGGGCGGATGGCTGATTACCGCGACCCATCATCAGCGGCATCACGACCAGTATAATTGCAATTACGGGCTTTATTTTCGCGTCTGGGACCGGCTGTGCGGCACCGATAAAGGGCTGGGCGATTTCAGGAAGGGGCGCGGATGAAGGCTGGATTTTGGGCGCCGATGGTGGCGCTGGCAGGGTTGACGGGGGCGGCGCCAGTGGGGCAGTCGCAACCGATCGGCATGACGCTTGACGGGCTGCGATCGGCCAAAGGGCAGATATTGGTGTGCGTGACCCGCACGGCGGCCTTTTTCCCCGATTGCACCAAAGACCCGGAGAAGCGCCATTTCGCCGTCCCGGTGAAAAGTGGGCCGATCCCGCTCGGCGCGATGGTGCCGGGCGATTATGCCATCGCGATCATCCATGACGAAAATGGCAATGGGAAGCTGGATACCTTTGCCGGCATCCCGCGCGAGGGCGTGGGTTTCTCGCGCAATCCGGTGCTGCGCTTTGGCGCGCCCAGCTTCAAATCGTCCAGCTTTCCAGTTGCAGGCGCGCCGGTGGAGCAGGCAATCAGGCTTAAATATTTTCTGTGATCCAGCGCCGTCCTTCGGGGTGTGGGAACCGCTAAGCTTCCGAAACATTCTACGCCCTGAACGCATCTTCATAAACAGGGCTATCATGGATCATTTCCGCTGCCGACTGGCTGCGACATTCGTCGTGGCCCAATTGCTCGTCGCGCCTGCCATGGCGCAGGAAGAGGAGCAGCATAGCACGCTGACCGTGGGCGCCGGAGTCGCGGCCATCCCAAGCTATGAGGGGTCCGACGATTATCGCGTGATGCCGTTGGTGCAGGCGCGCGGGAAGGTGCATGATTTCGCCTTCTGGACGCGCGGCACGGCGCTCTATGTCGATGCCATCCCCGATCCGACCGGCACCGGCGTCGATTTCGAACTGGGGCCCGTGGTCAATGTCCGGCTGGACCGTACCAGCCGCAAGGCGATCCGCGACGATGCCGTACGGGCGCTGGGCAAGCGTGACGTCGCGGTCGAGGTCGGCGGATTTGTCGGTGTCGGCAAGACCGGCGTGATTACCAGCGACTATGACAATCTGTCGGCGCGGGTGGCGGTGACCAAGGATGTGGCGGGCGCCCATGGCAGCTATGTCGTGACTCCCACGATCGAATATTTCACGCCCCTGTCGCTGACGAGCTTCGTCGGTGCGTCGGTGTCCGCGGAATATGTCGGCAAGAAATATGGTCGTTATTATTTCGATATTACCCCGCAGGAGAGCCTGGCCAGCGGTCTGGATGTCTATAACCGGGCCGGTGGGTCGGGCTTCAAGCGGCTGAACGTCAATCTGTCGGCCGGCAAGTCGCTGTCGGGTGATTTGCGCAAGGGCTGGGCGATATTCGGCGTGGCCGGCTATTCCCGCGTGCTGGGCAAATATGCGGATTCGCCGATCGTCGCGGACGCCGGATCGCGCAACCAGTTCGTCGGTGCGCTGGGCATCGGCTACACCTTCTGACGCTTTCCTGCCCTTTCGTCTTGTCCGCAAGGGGTGACGCCCCACATAAGGCGCGGTATGACGGCGGTGCATGACCGCATTGGCAGGAGATATGAGCGTGGCGACCCTGGGATTGAGCGAGGCTGACAAGGCGGCCGTGGAGGCGTTTCGCCAGGATGTGGTCGAGCCTTCGCGCACGAGCCTGGTGATCGTCGATTTCTGGGCCGAATGGTGCGGGCCGTGCAAGCAACTGACCCCGGTGATCGAGAAGGTCTGCGCGGAATATGCGCCAAAGGGCGTGAAGCTGGTCAAGGTGAATGTCGACGAAAATGGCTTCATCGCCAGCCAGTTCCGGGTGCAGTCGATCCCGACCGTCTATGCCGTGTTTCAGGGCCAGCCGGTTGCGGACCTGAGCCAGGCGCGCACTGAAGGGCAATTGAAGCAGTATCTGGACCAGCTGCTGTCGCAACTGCCGATCGAATCCGATGAAAAGGCGCAGTTGCAGGAAATCGCGCCGCTGATCGCCATGGGTGAGGAAGTGCTAGCGGCTGGCGATGCCGAACGGGCGCTCTCGGTGTTCGGCCAGCTGGCCGAGATGGTGCCGGACAATGTCGAGGTTGCGTCAGGGCTGGCGCGGGCGCTGGTGGCTTTGGGTCAGCTGGACGAGGCGGAGGCGGTGCTGGCCGCGCTGCCCGCCGATGTGGCGAAGAATGTGGCGATCGATCAGGCGCGTGCCGCCATCGCGCTGGCGCGCGACGTCAAGCCGGTGGCGGACCTTTCGGGCGTGCAGGCGCGGGTGGATGCCGATGGCGACGATCATGAGGCGCGGTTCGAGCTGGCCGGCGGGCTGATGGCCAATGGCGATCGCGACGGCGCGGCCGAAGCGCTGCTGGAGATCGTGCGGCGCGACCGGGCGTGGAATGATGGCGCGGCGCGGGCGCAGTTGCTGACCATTTTCGACGCCGTAGGTCTGGAAGATCCATGGGTGTCGGCGCAGCGGCGCAAGCTGTCCCAAATCCTTTTTTCGTAACGCGCATGCCGCTCGCGCGCGTCTCGATCTTTCCCTTGTCCGGTGCCTTGCTGTTGCCGGGCATGGACCTGCCGCTGCATATATTCGAGCCGCGTTATCGGGCGCTGATCCATGACGCCATGGCGCGCGATCGGCGGATTGGCATGATTCAGCCGCGTGGGGCAGGTGCGGTGCCGCCGCTGTTCGATGTCGGGTGCCTGGGCCATGTCAGCCAGATCGAGGCGTTGGATGACGGACGTTTCAACATCGTGCTGACGGGTCTGACCCGGTTCCGCGTGGTCCGCGAGCTGACGGTGTCCACCCAGTTCCGGCAGATCGAGGCGGATGTCGAACAGGCGCCGCAGGAGGATGAGGTGCTGCACGCGGTCGAGCGTGCGGCGCTGGAGCAGGAATCGCGGCGCTTTGCCGATTTGCTGGGCTATGTGGTGGATTGGACGGCTGTGTCGCGGCTGGACGATACGGCGCTGGTCAACGGGATCGCGCAGATCGTACCGTTCGATCCGGCGGCCAAGCAGACATTGCTGGAGGCCGATACGCTGTCCGAGCGGTCTGAGCGGATCATCCAACTGATGCAGATCGTCGGGCGGATAGAGCGCGATGGCAGCGCGACGATGCAGTGAAAAACGGGGCAGTGACAGAAGGCGCAGTGAGAGACGGGGCATGAGCGATGTTGCCGGAAAAAATGGCGTCCCGATAGATCCGTGGCTGCTGGGCAAGCTGGTCTGTCCGGTGACGCGCACGCTGCTGCGCTGGGACGCGGAACGGGAGGCATTGCTGTCCGATGCGGCGGGGCTGGCCTTTCCGGTACGCGATGGCGTGCCGGTGCTGGTGGTGCGGAAGGCTGTGCCGATTTGACCGGTATATCGTTTGGCCTGCGGGTCTGATATCATCGGGTCATGGTTGAGAGACTGGCCTTGTCATTGTTGATGGTGCTCGCTGCGCCGGCCGTGATGGCCGCCACGCCGCCGGCCGCGCCGCCTGCTGTCGGACCGGCCGTGTCGGACAGCCGGGGCCTGTCCTGTACCGCCGACGACCGGTCGGTGCGCGAGATCGTGATCGACTTTACCGGTGGGCGCTGGCGCGATGCCGGTGGGGCATGGAACAAGATCGTGGCGCAGGACGATGCGACCATCACGCTAGTCAAGCAGGGCGGCGGGGTGATCAGCGGCATATTGAGCGATACCCGCCGGGTCGAGCGGCTGGACCGGACGACCTTGGTCCTGTCGACCGAATTGCATGCGGGCCTGATCGACGAAGCGCGGTCCTATCGCTGCAAGATCGTTCCGCCCTTCAACGCCAAACGGCAGATATAGGCTCGCTTCGCGCGCGACCGACCCTTGCCCCCTCCCTGGATGGGAGGGGAATATTGTGCCTTATTTGAATGCGGCGATACATTCCACTTCGAGCGGGGCGCCCAGTGCCAGGCCGTCTGCACCGAACGCGCTGCGGGTGGGAAGGCGTTTGCCTGCGAAATAGGGGAGATAGGCGGCGTTGAAGCGCGGCCAGTCAGCCATGTCGTCCAGCATGACCGTGCATTTGACGACATGGCCATAGTCGAGGCCGTTGTCTTTCAATATCTTGCCGATCGAGTCCATCGCGCCTTTGACGGCGGCGTCGAACCCTTCCTTATGCTTGTCCATCCCTTCGGGCACTTGGCCGATCTGGCCCGACATGAAGAGAATGTCGCCCACCCGTATCGAGGGGGAGAAGGGGAGTTTGGCCGGCATGGGTTGCGGCGTGGCGGCAGGCTGGGCGAAGGCTGGCGCGGCGGCCAGCAGCAGGGCGGTGGCGAGAAGGTGCTTCATAAGTCTCTCCATACAGGATCAGGCGCGCGGGAGCACGGCGAGCAGGCGGTCCACATCACCCATATCGTTGAAGACCGAGGGGGCGATGCGGAAATGATGGTCGTGGAGCGAAATGCGCACCTGCGCCTTGGCCAGAGGCTCGGTCAGCTGGGCTCTGGCCTGGGGGTGCAGGGCGGTCAGGATCGGGGTCTTCGTGCCGGGCGGGGTGATGATGCCGTAGCCCTTGGCGGTCAGGCCGTCGCGCAGCGGGGCGATCAGGCTTTGCGCATGGGCCTGGATCGTGGGCACGCCCAGCGCGCTGATATAGTCGAGGCCATGGTCGATCGCGGCGATAACCGATTGGGCATAGGTGCCGGTGCCGAAATGGCCGAGCGCGCCGGGACGGATGCTGTAGCTGACCGGCGCGTCGCCCGGCGGGTCCATGGGATAGATATGGGTTTCCGGTGGCGACAGGGTGATGCCGGGCGGGGCGCCGGGAGCGGCGAAGCCATAATAGCCGAAGTCCGCGCGCGGCAGATTGTCCAGCACGCCGCGCCGGGCGTAGAGGAAGCCCAGGCCAAAATCGCCCATCAGCCATTTATAGGTGGCGCAGGCGGCAAAATCGACGGTGCTGGCGTGGAGATCGACCGGGACTGCGCCGGCCGCATGGATGATGTCGGCATAGACGAGCGCGCCGGCGGCATGGGCGAGGTCGCAGACGGCCTTCAGATCGTGCTGGAAGCCATTATAGGTTGAGACGAGCGAAAGGCTGACCAGCCTGGTGCCCGGCGTGATGGCTTTGGCCATATCCTCCATAGCGATGCGGCCATTGCGGGCCTGCACCCAGGCGACGTCCATCCCCTGTTTCGCCAGTTCCTGATACATCGGGAAACCGGCGTAGAAATGGAGCGTGTCGGTGACGACGCGGCCTTTATTGTGCGGAAAGCCGAGCGCGCGCAGGATCGCCTGCTCGCCCATGGTGGTGGACTGAACCCAGGTGACTTCGTCCGGGTCGGCGTTCACCAGCCGGGCGAATTTGGCAAGGGTTGCAGCGCGATCGACAGGCTTGCGCGCAGTGGCGGCGGGATCGAGCGTGCGGGCGGCGACATAGGCGTCCATCGCTGCGCGTGCGCTCAGGCTGATCGGATGGGTGGAGGCGCTGTCGAGATAGGCGATGGGGGTCGGCGCGAAGCTGGCCTTGTCCGGCAGGCTGGTCGGAGTTCTGGCCGCGCGGGCGGCCTGGGCCGCCAGCGGAACGGCGATCGCTGCGCCCAGTGCCTGCCTGCGGGACAGTGTCATGCCATGACCTTGGCGAAGGCGATCTTGAACGCCTGCATTTCCGCCGGCGTGCCGAAGGAAACGCGAACCCAGTCGTCCATATGCTTGCGCGGGCCGCCGATGAAGATCTTCTGGGCGGCGAGCGCTGCCGTCACCGCCGCGCCGGGGCGGCCGACATGGATCATCGCGAAGCTGCCTTCGCTGGGCAGATAACGGATGCCGCGCTGGTCGAGCCAGGCGAAGAGATCGTCGCGCACGGCTTTATTATACGCCTTGCGCTCCGGCAGCAATTTCGGGTCGAGCAGGCTGGCTTCGGCGGTGACCACGGCGGGCATGGGCGTGATATTGACGCCATAATCGGCCATGCCGTCGAGCAGATCCTGCCGTCCGGCGATGAGGCCACAGCGCAGACCGGCAAGGCCGTAGATTTTCGAGAAGGTCCGCGCGACCAGAACGTCCGCGCCCTTTGCCACCAGGTCGAGGCAGGATGGCGCATCGCTGAAATGGATATAGGCTTCATCGATCAGCAGCACCGACCCTGCGGGCTTGTTGGCGAGCAGCCATTCAATGTCTGCGCGGGGCGTGACGAGGCCGGTTGGGTTGTTAGGATTGCAGATATAATAGACGCCGGCATTGGGCGCGGCGGCGAGCATCTGACGCAGGTCGCCACGGAAATCGCCGGACAGAGGGATAGGGACGGCGCTGGTGACGACCTTGTTGCCCTTCCCCACGAAGCCGCTGTCGAAGGTCGGTTCGAAAAAGGCGATCGGCCGGTCCTGCGATGAGTAGGTCAGCGCCACCGAGCGCAGCGTCATATAGGAACCGGGGTGGACCTGAACCTCTTCCGGTTTCAGGCCGTTCTGCCGCGCGAACAGCCGTTCCAGCTGTGCGGCGAACGCCATGCCATAGCGGCCGGACAGCTTGTCGAGGCCGCCAAGCGCTTCCAGGGCGGCGGGGCAGGGGCCGAGTGGGTTTTCGTTGCTGTTGATATAGACCGCGTCGGTCAGGGTCGCCACCATGGCGGCGGGATCGTCGGGCAGGGCGACCTTTCGCCCGCGCTGGGCGAGGGCGGGGGCAGCGCTCGCTGCACCGGCGGCGGCTATGGCGCCGCGCATCAGCATGCGGCGGGATAGGCTGGCGTCGGTCATTCTTCGCTTCCTTGCGCAGCGATGCGCTTCACGGCGGCTTCGCTGACAGGTTCGGGATAGCTATTGTCGAAATGGGTGCGGACATAGCCGACGACCGATGCGACCTGCGCCGGCGTGAGCATTTCGGAGAACCAGGGCATGCCGCCCTGGCCCTTCATGACCACGGTGATCGGATAATCGGCGTCGGCCAGCTTGGCATTGTGGGCCAGTGCCGGAACGGTGCCGTCGGGCGACCCCTGCGCCTTGTCCAGATGGCAGGCGGCGCAGATCTGGTTATAAACCTGCTCTCCATCGGGCAGGGCGATCTTGACCGGGCGGCCGCCGGGGGAATCCGCCAGAGCGGGCGCGGCGGCCAGCGCCGTGAGCGCGGCCAGGCGCAGGATTGCCCCGCGCATCAGGCGGCCTGCGCGCGTTCGTGGATCTGGGTGATGGCGTCGATCCCCGACAGGATCGACCCTTCCATCCAGCCGCCATAATAGCTGGCATGTTCCCCCGCCAGAACGACGCGATTGTCGAGCGTGACGAGATTTTTGTAATGCGCCTTGCGGTTTTCCTCGCTCCAGGCGGAAGTGCAGCCCAAAATCCATGGCACGCGGCTCCATGGTACCGACACGCCGCTGAGAAATTCCTTGCGATATTGCGGATGGAAGACCTCGCCCTGTTTCAGGGCGGTTTCGATGCGCTGCTGCGGCGTCATGCTGGCCAGCTGGAAACCGGCGAGGTCGCGGGCGAAGGCGCCGAGCAGCACGGCCGGGCCGGACCCGAACATCTTGTCATTGGGGTAGGAGAGCTGGGTGATGGTCTGGTCGGTAAAGCTGTGGCCGCCATAGATATTGTCGTCTTCCTCCCAGAAGCGACGCTTGAATTCCATGCCGATCTTGACGTGGCCGCCATAGGGGACCGCCTTCATCGCGGCTTTCAGCGCCGGAGACACCTGCATGTCGACCTGGCTGATGATCGACAGCGGAATGGTGCAGACGCACCAGTCGGCGCTGACATCGTGCATCTGGCCGGTCGCGACATCCTTGTAGCTGACGGTCACGCCCTTGTCCGATTGCGCCACCTTCGTCGCCTTGGCATTGTAGGTGACGATCTTGCCGATCTTCCTGGCGAAGGCCTTGCCGATCATGTCCATGCCGCCGACGGGCTGGAACATCGTCGTCTGCATGACATAGCTGAAATAGAAGGACATGGCGGTCCAGACCTGCGGGTCGAGCACATCCTGCAACTTGGCGATCTGCGACGGGGTGGGCGCGCCGTTGCGGCCGCCGCCGGGCGCCTGATCATAGCCGCGCTGGGCGGACACTTTCAGGCTGCTGGTGTAAGCGAGATTCTTGTCCAGCACGCCCCAGTTGCGGAGCGCCTCCATCAGCTTTTCCTTGTCCTCGGCGGACAATTTGTCGTCCAGCGCCTTGGCGCTGACCGCCTTGGCCAGAAGTTCCGAGGTGTGACCCTTGAAGTCGGTCGCGACTTCCTTGTAGCGCATCGGCTTGCCACCAAAGGCTTCGGTAGAATGGATGAAGCCATTATGGTTGAGCTGGATGAAGGGTTCCAGCGCGACGCCGAACTGGCGGCAATAATGGAGCAATGCCTTGTGATGGTGCGGGATGCGCCATGGGCCGGGGTTGATATAATTGCCGGGCGCAAACTGTACCTTCTGCACCGTGCCATCGCTTTCGGTGAAGGTATCGCCGCCGCGCAGCGAATAGTTGCGGCCGCCGGGGCGATCCTGAAACTCCAGTATCTTGACGCTGTATCCGGCCTTTTGCAGCTCATAGGCAGCGGCCATGCCGGCCAGACCTGCGCCCAGGATGATGACGGACGCACCGGGCTTTGCGCCGCTCAGCACCGGCGGGCCGGTGAACTGGGTTTCGGCGGCGTGGCCCAGCGCGGTCATCGCCTGATACATGGCCGCCGCGCCGCCGACCTTGCCGATCATGGTCAAAAGGTCACGGCGGCTGGGTGCTGTAGAGTCTGTCATGCTGGCTTCCCGTCTGGACGGGCGAGTATGGTGCGGCAGGGGCCTCGCCCCCAAAATCCCTGCCGTTATGGGCCCTGCCTTCTTGAATCTCTTTTCCGTTGGTGCGACCCGAACGGCTCAGGGTGCCTTGGCCGCGACGCCCTCTATCTCGATAAGCTGCTGCGGCCGGGCGAGCGCTGCGATCTGGAAGGCGGAACGGGTCGGCAGATTGGGCTGGTCGGCGGTGCCGAAGAATTTCTTATAGGCGCGGGTCAGGCCGTCGCGGTCCATCTTGCCGTCCTTTTTGGGATCGCCGACGAGGAAGACGGTGAGCTTCACCATGTCACCCATGGTCAGGCCCATTTCGGCCAGTTGCGCCTTCATCTTGGTGAAGATGGACAGGGCCTGCGCTTCGGTATCGCCATAAGCGTCCGCGCTGTCGGTGTCGGCGGGATTGATCGGCGCGGCGGTGGCGCCGGAGAGATAGTAGAAGGTGCTGCCGGGCGGCACGATGGCAGCGCTGGCGATCATGGCGCCGGGCGCCTGCTTATGTTCGACGGTGGCGGCCGAAGCCGATCCAACTGCCGATCCGGTGGCCGTGGCGAGCAGAAGCGATGTGGCAATAATCGCTGCTTTCATGACAATCCCCCTTCCATAATAGAGTGGAGGGCCGGTCCTTGCCGGACCGGCCCTCCTTCGTGACTTCGCTTAGAATTTGAAGTCGATGCGGGCGTAGTAGTAACCGCCTGCCGTGCCGTACGGACCGAAGTTGTACGGGCTGTTATAGCTGGCCGACCCGTTGATGTAGGGCGATGTACCCGCCGGGATGGTCACGCCCTGCAACAGGGCCGGGATTTCCGGCTTCTTGTTGAACAGGTTGTTCGCACCGATCGAGACCGTAACCGCATCAGTGAAGTCATAGCTGGCTTCCAGATCGGTGATACCCGCCGGCTTGACCTCTGCGGTGTAGATGGACGGCAGACCCGCTGCCGTCAGGGCGGAGGCCGACACGCCCGGCTGTACCAGCAGGCTCGACTTGCCATAGAAGGTTTCGCGGGCGTTCAGGGTGAACCGGCCGCTCTTGAACAGCGCGCCCAGGACGACCTTATATTCCGGCGAAGAATCTTCGATGTTGCTTTCGGAGATGACGCTGAAGACCGTCGGAATCTTGTTCTTCGTGATCTTCGTCTTGTTGTAGTTGGCCGAAAGCGACAGGTTCAGGCTGCCGAAGTCCAGCGCCACCGGATAGGCGGCCGAGAAGTCGATACCCCAGGTGCGGGTGTCGATGCCGTTGGTGAAGCTTTGCGCACCGATGTTCGGCAAGGCAGCGTCGAACACCACGCCAGCCGCCTGAAGCGCCGAGATGATGGCCGGCGCATCCGGCGTGGCGACGCCACCCTGAACCGCATAGCGGGCGGCGGTGAGCGCGATGCGGTCCTTGATCTTGATGAGATAGCCATCAAGCGTCACGGTCAGCTTCGGGATCGGGCGGAAGACGAAGCCGCCCGAGAAGTTGGTCGATTTTTCAGGACGCAGGTTCGAGAAGCCCAGCAGGCTGGCCGCTGCCGAACCGGCCGGCAGCACCGCGACGGCGCTGGTCGGGCCGACCGCCACGGTCGAATAATGCTGTTCGGCAAGCGTCGGGGCGCGAAAGCCGGTGCTGACCGTACCACGCAGGGCGAGGGCATCACTGAAGTCATAGCGGCTGGTGACCTTGCCGATCAGCGTGTCGCCGGCATCGCTATAATCTTCATAACGGCCGGCAAGGTCGATCGACCATGCGTCCACCGGCTTGGCGATGAAGTTGATATAGCCAGCCTTCGAGTTGCGGCTCCAGTCGCCTGCGTCGCTGGGCTTGTAGCCGGGGAAGGACTGAACGCCGGTCTTGTAGGTCGAGTAATAGTCGCCAGCGACGATCTTGTAGGTGTCGCGGCGATATTCGCCGCCGAAGGCGAAGGTCAGCGGCTCGGCCATGCCGATGTCGAATTCCTTGCGCATGTCGGCCGTGACCGTGGTCTGGCTCAGGCGGAAGCCGCCGTCATAGGCCGAGCTGGGCGTGTTGGGCAGCACGCCCGAACCGGCCAGATACTGGGCGTAGGTTTCCTGCCAGACTTCGCGATGGGCCGAATTTTCGGTCCAGATTTCGGTCTTGTCATTGCCGTAGGTGGTCGAGAGGTCGTAGTTCCAGCCGCCGCCGAATTCGCCCTTGGCGCCGATGGTGAAGCTATATTCTTCCTGTGCGACGTGCTGGAGCGGGACCATGCCGACGACGCCGGTGTTGCCGTAACAGATGGCGCCGGCATCATAGGCGGCCGGCGTCACGCTGCCGCCGATATTGCCGGCTTCGTAGCAGACGCGCTTGGGATGACGATAGCCCTGCTTGGCATAGCCGACGCGGCGGGCATAGTCGCCGAAGCTGTAGAGTTCGACGCCGCCGAAATCATAGCCCATATTGTAGAAGACGTTGGTGAGGTACGTCTTGGGCTGGCCACCGTTGATATGGGCGAGCGCGTCGCCGGTCAGGTTCGACCATTGGGCCGGGGCGTTGGGCTGGAGCGCGCCGTTAAGCTGCGTCACCTGAACCTGGCCGGTGCCGGTGGTGGTGTAATCCTGGCGACGGTGGAAGGCGCTGAGGTTGAAATAGCCGTCTTCGCCCAGCTTGAAGCCGACATTGCCGGAAACCGAGAAGAGTTCGCCTTCGCTATTATAGTTCTGTCCGCCGGTGACCTTGAAGCTGCCGCCTTCATTGTCATCCTTGAGGATGAGGTTGATAACGCCGGCGATCGCGTCGGTGCCGTAAACGGCCGCAGCGCCTTCCTGAAGGATTTCGACACGCTCGATGGCGTCGGGCGGAATGAGGTCCAGGCTGGGCGCGGCCGAACCGCCGAACGGGCCGCTGGCGACCTGAAGAATGGCCGAGCCATGGCGGCGCTTGCCGTTGACCAGCAGCAGCGTGTGGTTGGGCGACAGGCCGCGCAGACGGGCCGACAGCGAGAAGCTCGACATGTCGGTGCCCTGGGTCTGGGCGGTGAAGCCCGGCACGATCTGAGTGAGAACCTGGTTGAGGTTGGGCTGGCCCACATGGCTGATGGCCTCTTCGCTCAACACCTGCACGGGTGCGGCTGCTTCGGCGGCGGACATGCCGACGGCGCGGGTGCCGGTGACGATGATGGCGGAACCGTCATCAGCCTGCGGTTCCTGGGGCGCTTCTTGTGCAAGCGCACAAGCGGACCAGGACGAGGCGAGGATAAGTGAAAGTTTGAGTGCGGACAGTCGTGTCATTCATGCCCCCTGTTTTTGCATTATAGATGACAAGGGTGACGACGGACGGTCTGATGAAATCCTCTACTGCATTGCGAAAAATTGCACTAAAAAGACAATATTTCACAATTGTTTCTTATAATTAGCCGATCAGGATATTGGGCATGTAGCAAAAGGTGCAATTGACGATCGTGCATAAGAGCCATGCCATTTTGCAATCGCATGGCATGGCGGATTTTTCGTCTTCCTTCGTTTTATATCTCTTACGTCGTATTTACGGGCGTATCGCAGCGTCGATCAGCGCCTTGGCTTGCGTACCTTCCCAATCCATCGCGCCGATGACGCGGACCATTTCCTTGCCCTGCGCATCATAGATGACCGTGGTGGGCAGGAGGCCGGTGGCATAATGGAAGCCCAGCTGGTTTTCCGGATCGACCCAGCCCTTGAGATGGGGCAGGTCATGCTTTTCGAAAAAGGGCCCGGCGGCCTTCAGGCCCTGATTGTCCTGCGAGATGGTGAGGACGGTCAGTCCTTTTGGGCCGTAGGTGGCGGCGATCCGGTCGAGCGTCGGCATTTCCGCGATGCAGGGCGCGCACCAGGTCGCCCAGAGATTGACCAGCATCGGCTTGCCGGCGAAATCCTTGAGCGTCTTTTTGCCGCCATCGGGGTCGAGAAAGGCGAAATCAGGGGCAGGGGTGCCCGCCTTGCTGCGATCGAGACGATAGTCGAACGTGCCGTCCTTCGCGCCGATACCCTTAACTCCATTCGACGTCGCCGCAACCTCGCCACTGATGGCGGCATTGGCTTGCTCCTTTGGCGGCGATTGCCTATCGCAGGCCGCCAGAGCGGCAGGCAGGAGCAGTATCATTAGCGCGCGTGAAGAAGAGATCACTGGGAAAGGCTCCAACAGCATGTGGGGCGGCCGGTTCGCCGCCGGCCCGGCATCGATCATGCGTGAGATAAATGCCTCCATCCCCTTCGACAAGCGATTGTGGAAACAGGATATCGCCGGGTCCAAGGCGCATGTCGCGATGCTGGCCAGACAGGGTATCGTTTCGCAGGCGGATGCCGACGCGATTTCGGCGGGACTCGACACGATCGCGGCCGAATATGAAGCCAATGGTGTGCCGGTCAACCTGGACCTTGAAGACATTCATATGGTCACCGAGTCGCGGCTGGCCGAACTGATCGGCCCCGTGGCCGGGCGGTTGCACACGGCGCGCAGCCGCAACGATCAGGTGGCGACCGATTTCCGCCTGTGGGTGCGCGACGCCATCGACGAGGTCGAGGCCGGGCTGCTCGGGCTTCAGCGCGCGCTGGTGGCGCGGGCGGAGGAGAATGCCGAGGCAGTGATGCCGGGCTTCACCCACCTGCAATCGGCGCAGCCGGTGACGTTGGGCCATCATCTGATGGCCTATTATGAAATGGTGCGGCGCGATCGCAGCCGCTTTGCCGACGCGCGGGCGCGGGCGGATGAGTGTCCGCTGGGCGCAGCGGCGCTGGCGGGCACGGGTTTCCCGACCGATCGCCATATGACGGCGGCCGCCTTGGGTTTTGCCAAGCCCACCGACAACAGCCTGGACAGCGTCAGCGACCGTGACTTCGCGCTCGATTATCTGATGGCGGCGACGCAGGCGTCGCTGCATCTGTCGCGGCTGGCCGAAGAATTCATCATCTGGGCGAGCCAGCCCTTCGGCTTTGTCAAGCTGCCCGACGCTTATTCCACCGGCAGCTCGATCATGCCGCAAAAGCGCAACCCGGACGCCGCCGAGCTGGTGCGCGGTCATGCCGGGCGGATCATGGGCTGCATGACGGCTTTGTGCGTCACGATGAAGGGGCTGCCGCTCGCTTATTCCAAGGATATGCAGGACGACAAGCCGCCCGTGTTCGAGGCGCACGACCTGCTCGCTCTGTCGATCGCGGCGATGACCGGCATGATCGAGACGGTGACGTTCCGCACCGACCGGATGCGCGGGCTGGCCGAGAGCGGCTTTGCGACCGCGACGGACCTGGCCGACTGGCTGGTGCGCGAGGGCGGCATTCCGTTCCGCGAGGCACATCATATCACCGGGCGTGCGGTGGCGGCGGCGGAAGCGGCGGCGGTGCCGCTGGACAAGCTGCCGCTGGAGACGCTCAAGGAGATTGACGCGCGGGTCGACGATCGCATCTATGCGGTGCTGACGGTAGATGCTTCGGTCGCCAGCCGGCAAAGCCATGGCGGTACCGCGCCTGCCCAGGTGCGGGCGCGGATCGCCGACGCGAAGAAGGAACTGGGAGCATGAAGATGCGCGCGCTGGTCGGGCTGGGATTGATGGCTTTGGCGTTGACCGCCTGTGGCGGGCGTCAGCCGTTGAAGCCGGTCAAGGGCCAGAGCCTGCCCGCTGTGCCGGTGGGCGCTGCGACCGCACCGACCGCCGCGCAACTGATGCAGCCTTCCATTCAGGCCCGGCCTGAACGCAACGTGGAATTGCTGACCCAATCCCGCAAGCGCGCCGACGACCCGTTCGACCTGCCACCTGAAAAGCAGCCGAAATAAGCCAGGAATAGCGACTTTGGACCATTTTGATTATGTGAACGGCACCATGCAGGTGGAGCATGTGCCGCTGGACGCGATCGCCGATACGGTCGGTACGCCTGTCTATGTTTATTCGACGGCGACGCTGGAGCGCCATGTCGGCGTGTTCCGCGAAGGGTTGAGCGCGCTCGATAATCCGCTGATCGCCTTTGCGGTGAAGGCCAATCCCAATGGCGCGGTGCTGGCGACGCTGGCGAAGCTGGGGCTGGGCGCGGACGTGGTGTCGGGCGGCGAGCTGCTGCGCGCGATCGCGGCGGGGATATCGGCGGATCGCATCGTCTTTTCCGGCGTCGGCAAGACGGCCGACGAAATGCGGCTGGCGCTGGACAAGGGCATTTACCAGTTCAACCTGGAAAGCGAGCCGGAAGCCGAGATGCTGTCGGAAGTCGCGCTCTCCATGGGTAAGCGCGCGCCGGTCGCCTATCGCATCAACCCCGATGTGGACGCGGGCACCCACGCCAAGATTTCGACCGGCAAGTCGGAGAATAAATTCGGTATTCCCTATGACCGGGCGCTGGAAAGCTATGCCGCCGCGCGCGATCTGCCGGGTCTGGATGTGCAGGGCGTGGCCGTGCATATCGGCAGCCAGCTGACCGACCTGGCGCCGCTGGAGGCTGCCTTTACCAAGGTGGGCGTGCTGATCGAGGCGCTGCGCGCGGCGGGGCATGACATTCGCACCGCCGACCTCGGCGGCGGTCTTGGCGTGCCTTATGATCCTTCGCAGCCTCTGCCGCCCAGCCCTGCCGACTATGGCGCGATGGTGTGCCGGGTGACGCAGAATTGGCCGGTGCGGCTGATGTTCGAGCCGGGCCGCGTGATCGTCGGCAATGCCGGCGTGCTGCTGTCGCGGGTGGTGCGGGTGAAGCAGGGCGCGCAGGCACCCTTCGTCATCGTCGATGCGGCGATGAACGACCTGATGCGCCCCAGCCTGTATGACGCATGGCATGATATCCGGGCGGTCAAACCGGCCGGTGTGCGCGAAACGGCCAATGTCGTGGGGCCGGTGTGCGAGACGGGCGATACATTTGCCATGCATCGCGACATGGATGTGGTGCAGGCGGGCGATCTGGTAGCCTTCATGACGGCAGGCGCCTATGGCGCGACCATGGCGGGCACCTATAACAGCCGGCCGCTGACGCCCGAAGTGCTGGTGTCGGGCGACAAATGGGCGGTGGTGCGCGAGCGGCCGCCGCTGGAAGCGCTGATCGCGGCGGACATCATCCCCGACTGGGTCGGCAACTGATGCAAAGCCTGCCCGTCTTCCTGGCGTTGACGGGCCGACCGGTCATTCTGACCGGGCAAGGTGAGGCGGCCGACGCCAAGCGCCGCCTGCTGGAGCGGGCGGGCGCGATCATCGTGGGCGAGGATGATATGGATGCCCGGATCGCCATCGTGGTCGATGGCGACGAGGCGGTGGTGGCGCGGTTGAAGGCGCGAGGCATGCTGGTCAATGCGACCGACCGGCCGGCGCTGTGCGATTTCACGCTGCCGGCGATCGTGGATCGTGACCCGGTGCTGATCGCGATCGGCACGGGCGGGGCGTCGGCGGGTCTGGCGGCGGCGCTGCGGCAACGGCTGGAGGCATTGTTGCCGGCGCATCTGGGCGATTTGGCGCGGGCGCTGTTTGCGGCGCGGAGCCAGTTGCGACGGCTATGGTCGGATGCGGCGCAGCGGCGGCAGGCGATCGGCAAGGCGCTGGCGCCGGGTGGGGTGATCGACCCGCTGGGTTCCGATCCGAATGTGGACACGTGGCTGGCGGATACGGCCGATGCGGCGGTGGGTGAGCTGTATGTCCTGCGGCTGCGATCGGCGGACCCGGACGATCTCACCCTGCGCGACGCGCGGATGCTGGCGCAGGCGGATCGGGTCTATCATCGGGCCGACGTGCCGACGGCAATTCTGGATCGGGCCAGGGCGGATGCCCTGCGGATCGTGGCGGATCGGATGCCGACGGAACAGGACGAGGGGCTGACCGTCTGGGTGGAGCTTTAACCCTGCGCGGCCTGTAGCCGTTCGACCTCGTCATGCAGCGCCTGGATCGAGGAGACGAGTCGGGCGCGGTCGATCTGCATTTCGCGCAGCGCTTCGCGGGTTTCGCCCAGTTCCACGGCGCGGCGGGCGATGCGGGCGTCCAGTTCGGCATTGTGGCGGGCGAGCGCCCCGACCTGCTCTGCGCGCTGGCACAGATGGCGCATGCGTGCGTCCAATACATCGAAATCGAAAGGCTTTACGACATGGTCGTCGGCGCCTGCGTCCAGCGCCTCGACGACGGACTGGCTGTCGAGGCGGCCCGCAATCATCACGAAGCAGGCGTTGCCGGCCAGGTTGGCGGCGCGAATTTTCTGCATCAGGGCGACGGCCGGCAGCATCGTGAGGCTCGTGTCGATCAGGATGATGTCGACGGGGCGCGTGATGAGCATATTGAGGGCTATGAACCCGTTTTCCGCCAGCACGACATCATAGTTGAGATGGGACAGGCGACGGGCGGCGACGGCGCGGGCGGTGGGATTTTCATCGACCAGCAGCAGGCGCACCCGGCGTTGCTGCCGTGCCTCGGACAGGCTGTTCGATTCGCCATGACGGATGCGGTCGCGCTTGAAAAATGCCATGTCATCCCACTTTCAACGGCCGGCCTCATGAGCCGACCATGGAGGTGCAGGATAGGAAGCCCCACCGAAGAAATGGTTAACGAAGCGGCGATCCGGCCGGAATGGCGTAGGCGCGCAGAAAGATATCGACGGCGAAGGCCGCGTCGGCGGCGATCTCATTGGGGGCGGGATGTTCGATCCGGCCGATCAGCATCTGCTGGTGGCATCCGGACAGCGAAAGAGACAGCAATGCGCGCGCGGCATCGACCGGGTCGTCCTTGCGAATCTGGCCGCGCTCCATCGCGCCCTGAAGGAAGTCGGCCAGCAGCAATCGTGTGTTTTGCGGCGCCAGATCGTAGAATATCTGACCGAGTTCGGGAAAGCGGCGGCTTTCCGAAATGATGAGCCGATGCAGCGCGCCGGCTTGGGTCGACGTCACCTTCTGGATCAGGCTGAAGCAGACGGTCTTGAGGGTTTCGTCCAGCGGCCCTTCCGGATCGAGCAATTGGGACAGGCGTGCACGATAGGCGCGGGCCACCCGGTCGAGCACGGCGGCGAACAATTCCTCCTTCGACGGGAAGTAGCTCCATAGCGTGCCCTTCGATCCGCCCAGTTCCGCCGCAATGCCCGACATGGTGGTGCCGGCAAAGCCATGTTTGAGGAAATAGCCCTGCGCCACGGTCAAGATCGCATCGCGGCGATCCATGCGGCGTATTTCCCTTTTGCTGGGGGTAAGAGGGCAGGCTGGCTGTGTCATAAAATCATACTATAGAGTACGCTATTTCGGTTGACAAGGCATTGCGCGAGGCGCAAGGGCGATATTCATACTAGATGGTACGGTTAGATATGTCCGTGAGTCGCACTGCCAAAGTCGCCCGTCTGGGCGGTATGGCCTCTTCCCTATTGTTGCTGGCTGCCTGCGCCGCCGTCCCCGACCTGGGCGCGAAGCCCGAACTGCGCACGGCTGCGAGCGTCGCGGCTGAGCGCAGCCTGGCCTCTGCGCCAACCGCCTGGCCGGGCGATGGCTGGTGGACCGCCTATGGCGATCCGCAGCTGGACCAGCTGATCGCCGAAGGGCTGCGATCGTCGCCGGACGTCGCGGCGGCGAGCGCCCGTTTCCGCAAGGCGGCCGGTATGGCGCAGCAGGCGGGTGCCGCGCTGTTGCCGTCGGTCGATCTGGAGGCGAGCGGCGCCGCGACCAAGCAAAGCTATAATATGGGCATGCCCAAGGCGTTCGTGCCGCAGGGTTGGCTGGGCACCGGGCGTGCCGCGCTGGACCTGGGTTTCGATCTGGACCTGTGGGGCAAGAACAAGGCGGCACTGGCCGCCGCCACGTCGGAGACGCGCGCTGCGGAGATTGATGCGCAGCAGGCCCGGCTGGCGCTGACCACGGGCATTGCGGACGCCTATGCCGATCTGGCGCGACTGCATGACGAGGCGGATATCGCGCGGCAGACGCTGGACATCCGCATGGCGAGCCAGAAGCTGGCCGCCGATCGACAGCGCAACGGGTTGGATACGCGCGGCAGCGTGCGCCAGGCTGATGCCACCGTATCGTCCGCAAAGGCGCAACTGGCCGCCGCCAATATGGCGATCGAAATACGCCAGCATCAGATCGCGGCGCTGATCGGTGCGGGGCCGGATCGTGGCCTGTCGATCAGCCGGCCCAAGGTGGGCGCGCTGGCACCGCTGGGCCTGCCTGCCGATGTCACCACCAATCTGGTCGCACGCCGACCCGACATTGCCGCCGCGCTGGCCCGCGCGCAAGCGGCGGCCAAGCGGATCAAGGTGGCGCGCGCCGATTTCTTCCCGGCGCTTCGCCTGTCCGCCCTGGTCGGTTTCCAGTCGCTGGGCTATGATACCGTCTTCAACGGCACATCGGCCACGGGTACGCGCAAGCCGTTCATCGACAGCCTGTTCGACAAGGGATCGCTGTTCGGCAATGTCGGCCCGGCGATCAGCCTGCCGATCTTCCATGGCGGTGCGTTGCAAGGCCAGTATCGTGGTGCGCGGGCGACCTATGACGAGGCGGTCGCATCCTACGACAAGACCGTGCTGGCCGCCTATCAGGAGGTCGCCGATGCGGTGACGACGCGCAAGACGCTGGACCAGCGCCTAGTCGATGCCCGCGCGGCCGTGGCCGCGTCGCAGGATGCCTATGGCATTGCGCAAAAACGTTACAAGGGTGGCCTGTCCACCTATCTCGACGTGCTGAATGTCGAGGATCAATTGCTCGGCGCGCGCCAGTCCCTTGCCGGGCTGGAGGCAAGCGCCTTCTCCACCGATATTGCCCTCATCCGTGCGCTGGGCGGCGGTTTTGCCGCCAGCGACTTCCAGTCCAAGGATCGTCCCAATGGCTGATGCCACGCCCGAAACCCCCGCGCTGGAAAATGGCGCAACGGACAATGACGCGCAGCAGGATGCCCGCCAGTCGGCGCGCAAGACATGGTTGATCCGGCTGGGTCTGGTCGTCGTCGTAGGCGGCGTGCTGTGGGCCGGCTGGTATCTGCTGGTCGGACGCAATCATGTCGCGACCGACAATGCCTATGTGAATGCCGAAATGGCGCAGGTCACGCCGCTGCTGTCGGCCCAGGCGACCGAGGTGCTGGTGAGCGACACGCAACAGGTCAAGCGCGGCGACATATTGGTGAAGCTGGACCCGACCGATGCGAAGATCGCGGTGGCCCAGGCGCAAGCGGACCTGGCCGAAGCCAAGCGCAAGTTCCGCCAGACCAGCGCGACCAGCACGTCGCTGGCAGCGCAGGTGGATGCACGCGGCGCGGACATCGTGCAGGCGCGCGCGCAGTTGACGAGCGCGCAGGCCGATTTCGACAAGGCGCGGATCGACCTGCAACGGCGCGAGGCGCTGGTGGGTGACGGCGCAGTATCGGGCGATGAAGTGACCAGCGCGCGCAAGGCCTACGCCTCTGCCCGTGCGGCACTTGAGTTGGCTCGTGCCGGTGTTCAGACCGCGCAGGCGACGCGCAGCGCGGCCAGCGGCCAGTTGGCGGCCAATGACGCGCTGGTGCGGGGATCGACGATCGATACGGACCCTGCGGTGATGGCGGCGCAGGCCAGGCTGGATACGGCGAAGCTGAACCTTGATCGGTCCGTCATCCGCGCGCCGATCGACGGCGTCATCAGCAAGCGGCAGGTGCAGGTCGGCCAGCGCGTGGCGCAGGGCAGCCCGATCATGAGCATCGTGCCGCTGCGTGAGGTCTATGTCGACGCGAACTTCAAGGAACGGCAATTGCGCGACGTGAAGGTCGGCATGCGCGCCACGGTGACGTCCGACCTTTATGGTGGCGACGTCGTCTATCATGGCAAGGTCGTAGGCTTTTCGGGCGGCACGGGTGCGTCCATGTCGCTGATCCCGGCGCAGAACGCGACCGGCAACTGGATCAAGGTGGTGCAGCGTCTGCCGCTGCGCATCGCGCTCGACCCCAAGGAACTGGCGGCGCATCCGTTGCGCGTGGGCCTGTCCATGGATGTCGAGATCGACCTGAGCGATAAGTAAGGCCAAGGACAAGGAACGCCCGGCGATGAGCGGCGACGACGATATTTTCTCGCGGCTTTCCCCGCGCCGCCGGACGCTGGCGGGCCTGGTGCTGGCGGTGAGCAATCTGATGGTCGTGCTCGACCTGACGATCGCCAATGTGTCGGTCCCGCACATCGCCGGCAACCTTGGCATATCGCCCGATCAGGGCACCTGGATCATCACATCCTATGCGGTAGCGGAAGCGATCTGCGTGCCACTGACCGGATGGCTGGCGCAGCGTTTCGGCGTGGTGCGCATGTTCACCTGGGCCATGATCGGCTTCGGCCTGTTTTCCGTGCTGTGTGGCCTGTCCTCGACGCTGGGCATGCTGGTCGCCTGCCGCATCGGGCAGGGGATTTGCGGCGGGCCGATCATGCCCATGTCGCAGACGCTGCTGATGCGCATCTTCCCCCCGGAAACGCGCGGGCGGGCGATGGGCATGTGGGCGATGACCACGTTGATGGGGCCGGCATTGGGACCGATCGTCGGCGGTTACATCAGCGACAATTGGAGCTGGCACTGGATCTTCTTCATCAACCTGCCGATTGCGGTGGTGTGCATTTTGGCGGCGCAGGCGCTGTTGAAGCCGGTGGAGACGGAAACGGCCAATGTCCCGATCGACAAGATCGGCCTGTTCCTGCTGGTCTTCTGGATCGGCTGCTTGCAAGTGATGCTGGACATCGGCCGCGACCATGACTGGTTCGCCGATCCGTTGATCCTGGCGCTCGCGCTGATGGCGATCATCGGCTTTATCGCCTTCGTCATCTGGGAATTGACCGAGGAGCATCCGGTGGTGGACCTGCGCGTGTTCCGCCATGTCGGCTTCAGTTCCGGCCTGTTCACCATGTCGCTTTGCTTCGGTTCCTATTTTGCGAGCATCGTCGTCATCCCGCAATGGTTGCAGATGTCGATGGGATATACCGCGACATGGGCGGGCATCATCACCGCGCTGACGGCGATGGCGGCTTTGTTCACTGCGCCGATCGCGGGTGCTCTGCTATCGCGGGTCGACGTGCGGTTGATGATTTCCGGCGCGGTGGCGTGGATCGGCATCATGTCGCTGGTGCGCGCTCATTGGACCAGCGGTGTCGATTTCAACACCATGGTCATCCCGCAATTCGTGCAGGGTTTTGCCTTGCCCTTCTTCTTCATACCACTGACGACGCTGACTTTGGGATCAGTGCTGCCCCGTGAAACGGCATCGGCCGCGGGCCTCCAGAATTTCGTGCGGACCATGGCGACGGCGATCGCGACGTCGCTGGTGCTGACCAGCTGGGGCGATGCGCAGCGCGTGTCACGCAACGACATGGCCGGCGTGTTGCAGCCCGAGCAGACGCAGTCGGTGCTGTCGAGCCTGGGCTTTTCCACCGAACAGGCGCGCCAGACCATTTCCAACCTGGTGGAGCAGGAGGCGATCGTCATGGCGGTCGATCATGTCTTCTTCCTGTCGGCGATCATCCTGTTTGCAGCCGCCGTCATAGTATGGATCGCGCCCAAGCCGCGCGCCAATGTGGACACGTCCTCTGCGCATTAAGGCAGGCTGACGCGGCGGGTGATGCCGATCGCGATGTTCGTGGATCAATTCGGCGACGGCATGAGCGGCGTGGCGATCGACGCGGGGGGGCTATGTCGTGGATGGCCTGCGGTCTCGCATCTGCCCGGGCATTGCCGCCGCCAGCGTGGCTGCGGCGAGCGGTAGGGCGTTGCTGACATTATGGGGCGCCGCGCGCGGGCTGACTCAGGTGGCGGCGCATCGAAGGCGGGCGAGGCGGTAGCGGGCATATTGCCCGGCGGATGTGATGGCAGGGGTGGCGCTTCCCGTGTGACGGCTCCCTATCGGCCCGAACGGCCTTTATCGGGAGAGGTTCGCCAGATCCTCCGGCCGGTTGATGTTGGGCAGGATGAGGTCGGGCATTTCCACCACGCGCGCGTTGATGCGGTTTAGCCAGCCAAAGATGGAGCGGCTATTGTCTTCACCCAGATGAGCGTCCAGTTCCGGCGCCAGCGTGGCGGGCCACCAGCCGAGCAGCTGCTGGCCGTGCAGGATTGCCGCGCCGTCACCGATAAGCGCGGCGGGCAAGGCGGCAGGATAGAGCGGCATGTCGCAGCCGGTGGTAAGGACGCCGGCAAAACCGTGGTGGAGCGCATGATGGAGCGCGGCGTTGAGGCCGCCCAATGGCCCCATATCGGCATGGGGGCGATCGGCCAGTCCGCCGTCCCGGCCACATATCACCACCTCCGCCACATGAGGGGCAAGGCCGGCCATCGCATGATCCAGCAGGGTGCAGCCGTTCAGCAGGGCCAACGCCTTGTCGCTGCCGAAACGACTGGAGCGACCGCCGGCCAGCACCGCGCCCAAAATCGGTTCGTCGCGCATAAGCGTCTCCCTTGATAGCCATGCTCTATAAGGCATAAGGTGCCAAAATGCAGACCCGCCTTGTCGAATATTTTCTGGCGCTGGAGCGCGAAGGCCATTTCGCGCGCGCGGCGGCGTATTGCAACGTGTCGCAGCCAACCCTGTCCGCCGGCATCGCCACGCTGGAGGCGCAGCTGGGCAAGCGACTGATCCGGCGCGATCGCAAATATGGCGGGTTGACGGCGGAGGGGGAAGCCATACTGCCCTGGGCGCGGCAGTTGGTGGCAGCAGCCGACGCATTGGGGCAGGCCGCGGAAATGGCGCGCGGGCCGCTGAAAGGCGAATTGCGGCTGGGAGCGATCCCGGCGGCGATGCCGGCGATCGGCTGTCTGGTGGCGGCGATGCTGGCGCGGCATCCTGGTTTGAACGTGTCGATCCGGGCGCTGACCTCGCGGCAGATCGAGCGGGAACTGGCAGCGTTCGAGCTGGACGCGGGATTGACCTATCTGGATTTCGAGCCGCCTGCCCATGCGCTGTCCGTGCCGCTCTATGTCGAGCGGACGATGCTGGTCAGCGCGGTGGATGGCGTCCTGATTCCAGACCCGCTCGATTGGGCCGATCTGGCGCAGTTGCCGCTTTGCCTGTTGCATCAGGGGATGCAGAATCGCCGGATATTGGATGCGCGGCTGGCGGAGCGGGGACTGGCGCTGCGGCCATTGGTGACCGCAGATAGCTACATCGCGCTGCTGGGGTTGGTGCAGCAGGGGCGGCTATGCTCGATCATTCCGGATAGTCATGCCAATCTGCTCGACGGGCTGGCCTGGGCACGAACGCATGCCATGCCGGAAACGGGCGAAGGCAGTCGTGTCGGTGTGATCGTTTCGGACAGCGCGCCGATGGGGCCATTGGCGCAGGCCGTGCTGGGCGTGGCGCGCGACCTGCGCCTGCCCGCCGGTTTTCGGATTTCATGATAGCCATTCTCTATCAACGATGCTGGACTTCGATTTGACCTGCTGACGGCCCGTGCGCAGGATCACGCGCAAAATGAGCCAAAAGGCAGGGCATGATGCAAGAGTTTATCGGCGCCTGGACCGCGCGCCATGGCACGACGCGCGATCGGCTGTTGCCGCTGCTCCACGCGATGCAGGAGGAGGGTGGCTATATTGACGATGCGTGGGTGCCCGCAATCGCCAGCGCGCTGAATCTCAGCCGCGCCGATGTGCATGGCGTCATCACCTTCTATCATGATTTTCGTCGAACGCCGCCGGGTCGCCATGTGGTGAAACTGTGCCGCGCGGAAAGCTGCCAGGCGCGGGGTGGCGCGGCGATCGAGCAGGCTGCGGCCCGGCGGCTGGGCGTGGCGATGGGGGAAGTGCGGGCCGATGGGCAGGTGGCGCTGGAGCCGGTCTATTGCCTGGGTCTGTGTGCGGTTGGCCCCAATGCGCTGGTGGATGGGCGGCCGGTGGCGCGGATCGATGCGGCGGCGCTGGAGCGGATTGCGCTGGAGGTGGCGGCATGAGCCGGGTTTTCATCAGCGGCGACATGGCCTCGGTCGCGCTTGGCGCTGACGAGGTGGCGCGCGCCTTTGCGGACGCCGGGTGCCACGTTGTGCGAACCGGATCGCGCGGGTTGTTCAGTATCGAACCACTGGTCGAGGTGGAGACCGACGAAGGGCGGATCGGCTTTGGGCCGGTCGGGCCACAGGATGTGGCAGCCGTGCTGGATGGCAGCCATGCGGGGCGGTTGGGCACGGTGGAAGATTTGCCCTTCTTCGCCGGGCAGCAACGTTTCACCTTCGCGCGCTGCGGGGTCATCGATCCGCTGAGCCTGGACGATTATGCGGCATTGGCCGGCTGGCTGGGCCTGGAGGCAGCGCGGGCGCGGGCGCCGCAACAGGTGGTCGATGCGGTCAAGGCGTCGGGTCTGCGCGGGCGCGGCGGCGCGGGCTTCCCCACCGGGATCAAGTGGCAGACCGTTTTGGATGCGCCCGCTGGCGACAAATATATCGTCTGCAATGCGGACGAGGGCGATAGCGGCACCTTTGCCGACCGGATGCTGATGGAGGGCGATCCCTATTGCCTGATCGAGGGTATGGCGATCGCCGCCTATGCCGTGGGCGCGGGGCGTGGCTACATCTATATCCGCTCCGAATATCCCTACTGCATATCGACGATGCGCGCGGCGATCGAGGCGTCGGCGCCTCTGGTCGCGCCGTTCGTGCTGGAAGTGCGCGAGGGCGCGGGTGCCTATGTCTGCGGTGAGGAGACGGCGCTGCTCGACAGTATCGAGGGCAAGCGCGGGCAGGTGCGGGCCAAGCCGCCTTTGCCGGCGCTCAAGGGGCTGTTCGGACAGCCGACCGTCATCAATAATGTGCTGTCTCTGGCCGCCGTGCCGTTCATCCTGTCGGAAGGGCCAGAGGCCTATGCGGCGGTTGGCTTTGGTCGGTCGCGCGGGACGATGCCGGTGCAGCTTGCAGGCAATGTGCGACATGGCGGGCTGTACGAGATCGGGTTCGGCATCACGCTGGGCGAACTGGTGAACGAAATCGGCGGCGGCACGGCAAGCGGGCGGCCGGTGCGGGCGGTGCAGGTGGGCGGGCCGCTGGGCGCTTATTTTCCGCCGTCCATGTTCCATCTGCCGTTCGACTATGAAGCCTTTGCGCAGGCAGGCGGGCTGATCGGCCATGCGGGCATTACCGTGTTCGACGACAGTGTCGACATGGCGCATATGGCACGCTTCGCGATGGAATTCTGCGCGGCGGAAAGCTGCGGCAAATGCACGCCCTGCCGGATCGGATCGACCCGCGGGGTGGAGATCATGGACCGGATCATCGGGGCGCGAGAAAGCTCACACTCCGTTCGTGCTGAGCTGGTCGAAGCACGCGCGCACGCTTCGACAGGCTCAGCACGAACGAAAGAGGGATATCTGAATAGAGCCCTCTATTCCCGCGCGCCGGACCGGATCGACGTGTCGATCGAGGCGCAGACCAGCCTTTTGCGCGACCTGGCCGACACGATGAAATATGGCTCGCTCTGCGCCCTGGGCGGTTTCACGCCTTATCCGGTGTTGAGCGCGCTCGATTATTTTCCTGAAGATTTCGGCGCGCCTGCGCCCATCAAGGAAGCAGCGGAATGACCTACGCCCGCGAAACCGATCATGGTACGCCGCCCGCGCTGGCGACGGGCAAGAGCGTCACCCTGACCATCGACGGGCAGAGCGTGACCCTGCCCGAAGGGACCAGCATCATGCGGGCGGCGTCTCTGTTGGGTGGTTCCATCCCTAAACTGTGCGCTACTGACAGCGTGGAGAGTTTCGGGTCGTGCCGCCTGTGTCTGGTCGAAGTGGAGGGGCGCAATGGCTATCCTGCATCCTGCACCACGCCGGTCGCGGACGGCATGGTGGTGCGCACCCAGACCGAGCGACTGAAGCAGCTGCGGCGCGGCGTGATGGAACTCTATATTTCCGATCATCCGCTCGATTGCCTGACGTGCGGCGCAAACGGCGATTGCGAATTGCAGGATCAGGCCGGCGCGGTGGGCCTGCGCGATGTGCGTTATGGTTATGATGGCGCCACGAACATGGGGCAGGCGAAGGACCAGTCGAACCCCTATTTCGATTTCGATCCCAGCAAGTGCATCGTCTGTTCGCGCTGCGTGCGCGCGTGCGAGGAGGTACAGGGTACCTTTGCGCTGACGATCGAGAATAAGGGATTTGAGTCGAAGGTTTCGCCGTCGCAGGGCGAGGATTTTCTGGGCTCCGAATGCGTATCCTGCGGGGCGTGCGTGCAGGCCTGCCCGACCGCGAGCCTGATCGAGAAGGCGGTGGTGGAGATCGGCACGCCCGATCGCGCCGTCGTCACCACCTGCGCCTATTGCGGCGTGGGCTGCACGTTCCGCGCGGAAATGCGGGGCGAGGAGCTGGTCCGGATGGTGCCGTGGAAGGACGGCAAGGCCAATCGCGGTCATAGCTGCGTCAAGGGGCGCTTTGCCTGGGGCTATGCCCAGCATCAGGACCGTATATTGAACCCCATGATCCGTGCGTCGGTGAGCGAGCCATGGCGCGAAGTGTCGTGGGAGGAGGCGATTGCCTATACCGCGTCGGAGTTTCGCCGGATTCAGGCGAAATATGGGACGCGCTCGATCGGCGGGATCACCTCCAGCCGTTGCACCAATGAAGAGACGTTTCTGGTGCAGAAGCTGATCCGGCAGGGGTTCGGCAACAATAATGTCGATACGTGCGCGCGGGTGTGCCATTCGCCGACCGGCTATGGCCTCAGTCAGACATTCGGGACGTCGGCAGGGACGCAGGATTTCGACAGCGTGATGCAGGCGGACGTCATCCTGGTCATCGGGGCCAATCCGACCGACGGGCATCCGGTGTTCGCCAGCCGCATAAAGAAGCGGCTGCGGCAGGGCGCGAAGCTGATCGTCATCGACCCGCGGCGTACCGATCTGGTGCAATCGCCCCATGTCGAGGCGGAGCATCATCTCCCCTTGCGGCCGGGCACCAACGTTGCGATGCTGACGGCGATCGCCCATGTGGTCGTGACTGAGAAGCTGTATGACGAAGCCTTCATCCGCGCACGGTGCGACTGGGACGAATTCATGGACTGGGCGGCGTTCGTGTCGGAACCGGCGCGCTCGCCCGAGGCGATCGAACCGCTGACGGGCGTGAAGGCGCAGGATGTGCGCGCGGCCGCGCGGCTCTATGCGATCGGGGGCAATGGCGCGATCTATTATGGCCTGGGCGTCACCGAACATTCGCAAGGATCATCGACCGTCATGGCGATCGCCAACCTCGCCATGGCGACCGGCAATGTCGGACGCGAAGGCGTGGGCGTAAATCCGCTGCGGGGGCAGAATAATGTGCAGGGGGCGTGCGACATGGGCAGCTTCCCGCATGAGTTCAGCGGCTATCGGCATGTGTCGGACGATGCGACGCGCGGGCTGTTCGAGCAGGCTTGGGGCGTGACGCTGGATGCCGAACCGGGGCTACGCATCCCCAACATGCTCGACGCCGCGACCGATGGCACCTTCAAGGGCCTGTTCGTGCAGGGCGAGGATATATTGCAGTCCGACCCCAATACCCATCATGTCGCGGCGGGGCTGGCGGCGATGGAGTGCGTGGTGGTGCAGGATTTGTTCCTCAACGAAACCGCCAATTATGCGCATGTCTTTCTGCCCGGATCGACCTTCCTGGAAAAGGACGGCACCTTCACCAATGCCGAGCGGCGTATCCAGCGCGTGCGCAAGGTGATGGCGCCGCTCAACGGCTATGCCGATTGGGAGATCGTGCAGCTGGTGGCGAACGCCATGGGGTTGCACTGGGACTATAGCCATCCGTCGCAGATCATGGACGAGATCGCGGCGTTGACGCCGACCTTTGCCGGTGTGCATTATGACCGGCTGGAGGCGGAAGGATCGCTGCAATGGCCGGCCAATGATGCCGCGCCGGACGGCACGCCGACCATGCATATCGGCGGCTTCGTGCGGGGGAAGGGCAAGTTCGTCCTGACAGACTATGTGCCGACCGACGAGAAGACGGGGCCGCGCTTCCCGTTGCTGCTGACGACCGGCCGAATCCTCAGCCACTATAATGTCGGCGCGCAGACGCGGCGGACGGCCAATACCGCCTGGCACCCGGAAGACCGTCTGGAAATGCACCCTAGCGATGCCGAGAACCGGGGCTTGAAGGATGGCGACTGGGTGACGCTGCGCAGTCGTGCTGGGGAGACGACCTTGCGCGCGCTCATCACCGAACGGGTCGCGCCGGGCGTAGTCTATACGACTTTCCATCATCCCGAAACGCAGGCGAACGTCATCACAACCGACTATTCGGACTGGGCCACCAATTGCCCGGAATATAAGGTGACGGCGGTGCAGGTGATGGCGTCCAACGGGCCGAGCGACTGGCAGCAGGATTATGCCGAGCAGGCGCGCAACAGCCGCCGCATCGCGCCATTGGAAGCGGCGGAATAAGGCGGGCACATGAGCGACGATACCCATGTCATGTCCACCACGGACCGGCTGGTCTATATGGCGCACCAGATTGCCCGCAACATGGCGATGATGGGCGAAGCGAAGGCGAGGGAAGCGCTGGCCGAACATCTGACCCGCTTTTGGGACCCGCGGATGAAGGCGCAGATCGTCGCCATCGCGCAGGAGCAGCCCGAACGGCTCTCACCGACCGTGGCCGCCGCCGTCGTGCGAATGGCGCAGGGCCGGCCGGCGCCAAAGGTCGATGCGGCGCAGTTCAACGCGGTGGATGAAGCGGGCCATTGCGACGCCGGTTGAGCGACGGGCCGTCCACCGCTAGGCCATGATGATGGATGAGCCTGCCGCCACTTCCCTGACATTCGATCGTTTGACGCCCGATGGTGCGACGCAGGCGATCGACCGGCCGCTGGCGCAGGAAGTGCCGGTCGCGATCGAATATAACGGTGCGGGCTATGCCGTGCTGATGGCGACGCCCGGAGATATCGCGGATCTGGTGCAGGGGTTCAGCCTGGCCGAGCGGCTGGTGAGCCGGGACGACACGCTGCTGGACGTGGACGTGCATGATACCGGTGCGGGGATCATCGCCCGCGCGACGTTGCCGCCGCATCGGACCGATGGGCTGCTGGAGCGGGTTCGGCATCGCGCATCGGATTCCTCCTGCGGGCTGTGCGGGATCGAGAATCTGGAGCAGGCGATCCGGCCGCTGCCGCGCGTGACAGCGTCATCGCGGGCGGACCGCGCCGCCATCTTTCGCGCACTGGCGGCATTGCGCGATCATCAGCCGCTTAATACCGCAACCGGGGCGGCGCATGCGGCGGCCTGGGTGGGGGCGGACGGCGCGATCCGGCTGGCGCGGGAGGATGTCGGGCGGCACAATGCGTTCGACAAGCTGATCGGCGCAATGGCGCGGATGGCGGCGGACTGGGACGGCGGCTTTGCGCTGCTGTCGTCGCGCTGCTCCTATGAGCTGGTGGAGAAGGCGGTGTTGGCCGATTGCCCGTTGCTGGTCACCATATCCGCGCCCACCCGGCTGGCGGCGGAGCGGGCCGAGGCTGCCGGATTGCCGCTGGTCGTATTGGCGCGGTCCGATGCGCTGTTGCTTCGGGGCCACAGCGACATCCGCCAAGCATAGGAGCGCTTGGCAGCGTCCCGGCTTTCCCTTATGGCGCGCGCTGTGGGGAAGGCATGTCTTTCCTGCAACATGATCGCGCCGGTGCCCGGAAACGGGTTAATCGGGAATGTGGTGCGGGCGTCACAAGCGCCTTAATCCACGGCTGTCCCTGCAACTGTGAGCGGATAGCGCGATGCACTGGCCCCAAAAAAAAGGGGCAGCCACTGGAGCAATCCGGGAAGGCGTGCATCGTGCCACGACCCGCGAGCCAGGATACCGGCCGGCGCTTGGTCGCTCTTGCTTTGGTCCAGGGGATGGTCGGGGCACGGTGGTTTTCCGTCGAGCGACGCCATGCGGCCGGGGCCGCATCGGGCCGCGGACGGGATATGGCGTCATCCCCCCAAAGGCCCGACCGCTTTCGGGCGGACGCCCCAGCCACCGTCGCTTTGACGCTGTAGGGGCAATGACAATGTTGAAATATGGACTTTCGCTGGTGGCTCTGGTCGCTGCCAATCCGGCCTTTGCGCAGGCGGACGACGATATCGTCGTGACCGCCGCGGGTATCGCACAGTCGCGCGACGAAGTCGGTCAGGCGATCACGGTCATCGACGCGGACACGATCAAGACGCGGCAGGCGATCGACGTAGTGGACCTGCTGGCGACGACGCCGGGCGTGCGTTTCAACCGCAACGGTACCGTCGGCGCGCAGACCGGCGTGTCGCTGCGCGGTGCGGAAACGACGCAGACTCTGGTGCTGATCGACGGGGTGAAGGTGAACGACCCCAGCGGTATTGGCGACGGCTATGATTTCGGCCCGCTGCTGACCGGGAATATCCGCCGGATCGAAGTGCTGCGCGGCTCCAACTCGGTGGTACACGGCAGCCAGGCGATCGGCGGCGTGGTCAATATCATGACCGGCGTGCCGGCCGAAGGCTTCGGCGCCAACGCATCGGCCGAATATGGCTATAGCGACACGTTCAGCGCGAAGGCGGACGTTTCCGGGACTGCCGGCATCGCGTCGGGCGGTGTGGGCGCAGCCTATTTCCGCACAGATGGCATTTCGTCGGCCGCCAATGGTACCGAGCGGGACGGCACGGAGAATATCGCCGCCAATGCGCGGGTGAAGCTGGCCTTCTCGGACAATCTCAGCCTCGACCTGCGCGGCTATTATATCCATGCAGATCTGGACGTGGATGGCTTCCCGGCGCCCGACTATGTGCTGTCCGACACGCCTGAAGTCGCCATTACCGATCAATATGTCGGCTATGCTGGCATCAACCTCGCGCTGCTGGACGGCAAGCTGACCAACCGGGCGGCCGTCACCTGGATGCGCAACGAGCGTGACTATTATTCGGCGCGCGGCGCGGAGGTCGATTATGGCTATAGCGGCACCAATCTGCGTTTCGAATATGAAGGCGTCTATGCGCCCATCGATCAGGCCAGGCTGGTCTTCGGTTATGAGCATGAGCGGCCGGACTATGATTATTATGACGCCTTCGGCACGACCAGCGCCAAGATCAATATCGACAGCGTCTATGCACTGGCGATCGTGAAGCCCTTCACGGGCCTGGCCGTCACCGGCGGCGTGCGCCATGACGATCATAGCCAGTTCGGCGGCGCGACCACCTTTGGCGCGAACGCCAATTATTCGCCCAATGGCGGCGCAACCAATGTGCGGCTGAGCTATGGCGAGGGCTTCAAGGCGCCATCGCTCTATCAGCTCTACGATAGCTGGAGCGGCAATGCGGCGCTGACCCCCGAACGGTCGAAAAGCTATGATATCGGCTTCGACCAACGCCTCGACGGTGACCGGGCCGTGCTGTCGGTCACGGCATTCCAGCGCGATACCCGCAACCAGATCAACTACGACAACGACACGTTCCGCTACGCCAATCTGGACCGCACCCGTGCCAAGGGCGTGGAAGCCTCGATCGCGCTGAAGCCAGTGGACGCGCTGACCGTGACCGGCAGCTACAGCTATGTCGACGCGCGCGACAGGTCGGAAGGATCGGCCACCTATGGCAATCGCCTGGCCCGCCGCGCCACCAATGCGGTGAGCCTGTCGGTCGATTATGTCTGGCCCTTCGGCCTGGCGACCGGGGCGACCGTCACGATGGTCGGCGACAGTTTCGACAATGCGGCCAACACGCGCCGGCTGGACGGCTATGCGCTGGCCGGCGTCCGGGCATCCTTCCCCGTGGGCGAGCATCTGGAAGTCTATGGCCGCGTCGACAATCTGACCGATGAGAATTACCAGACGGCCTATGGTTACGGCACCTATGGCCGCGCTGCCTATGGCGGCGTGCGTGTCCGCTTCTGATGACCGTTGGCCGGGGTCAGCGCGGCGCGTTCAGGCGCGCCGTGATGGCCCCTGCCGCCTGCACATAGGCTGGGCCGCCGCACACGGTCCAGCTTTGCGGCAGGCTGATGCGCGGGATGGTGCGCAGCGCTGGATGATGCAGCATTTCCGTGCCCTGATCGACCACCCGGTCGGTCGCGCTTTCCACGATCAGCCAGTCGGGGCGGGCGGCGACCATTTCCTCCAGCGATATCTGCGCCAGCATCGGCTTGCCGAGCCGGCTGGCGAGATTGGTGAGGCCAACGCGATGCATGAGATCGTCGATCAACGTGCCGGTGCCGGTCATATAGCCGCGCCGCTGATAATAGGCGGCGACTCTGCTCCGGCCAGGATGGCGCAGCGCGGCAAGGTCGCGATTCATCCGCGCAATCAGCGCTTCACCCCGATCGACATGGCCGATGGCACGGGCCACCTGACGAATTTGTTCGAGGATCGCGCCATAGCTTTCTGCACTGGCGAGGCCGACCGTGCGCCAGTCGCCCGGCGGGGCGCCGGCGACCCTGTTCATGCCGATCGGATAGCCCAGGATCAGGTCGGGCTGGATCGCCAGCACTTCTTCCAGCGGCCGGCGCAGGATGCGAATACCACGCGCCTTGTCCGCCGCCGCCGACAAGGCAGGATCGCGCGCATTGCTGCTGAGCGCCGCGATCTGGCCCGGATCGGCCAGGGCAAGCAGATACTGGTCGGCGCAGACATTGAGCGATACGATCCGGCGTGGAGGCGCCGCCGCGCCGCCGAGCGCGAACAGGGCGGTTGCCGCAAGGATCATCCGGCCGATCATCCCCACCGCCTTATCAAGCACGGCCAAGGAGGCAAGCCATGAGCGCAGGCCGCTATCATCCCCTGTTGATCCCCGGTCTGGTGCTGATCGTCATCGGCGCGGCCTTTGCCTCCATATTCCTGGGCGCGGTGACGATCAGCCCCGCGCGCATCTGGGCGGTGGTGACCGGCGGCGGCGACATGATCGCCCGCACCATCATATTGGAGCTGCGCCTGCCGCGCATGTTGCTGGGCCTGCTGGTCGGCGCGATGCTGGGCGTGGCGGGGGCAGCGTTGCAGGGCTATCTGCGCAATCCGCTGGCCGAACCATCGGTGCTGGGCGCATCCAATTCGGCGGCGCTGGGGGCGGTCTGCGCGCTCTATTTCGGCCTGTCCGAACTGCATCCGCTGGCGCTGCCGCTGCTGGCGATATTTGGCGGGGCGATCGCGATCCTGACCCTGTTCCTGCTGTCGGGATCGGCGGAAAGCCCGCTGACGCTGATCCTGGCCGGCATCGCCGTGTCGACGCTGGCGGGGGCAGGGATCAGCTTGGCGCTCAACCTGTCGCCCAACCCCTTCGCTGCGATGGAGATCATGAGCTGGCTGCTGGGGAGCCTGGAAAATCGCAGCTATGACCATGTCTGGATCGCGCTGCCCTGCGTCATCATCGGCGCGGCCCTGCTGCTGGCGGATGGACGGACGCTGGACGCGCTGACATTGGGGGAGGAAGGCGCGCAGGCGCTGGGCGTCAACCTGTCGGCCGCGCGGCTGCGCATGATGCTGGGTGTGGCGATCGGCGTGGGCGGCGCGGTGGCGGTGTCCGGATCGATCGGCTTCATCGGCCTGATCGTGCCGCATCTGGTGCGGCCGTTGACCGACCGCTCGCCATCGGCCGTGCTGCTGCCATCGGTGCTGGGCGGGGCGGCGCTGCTGACGCTGGCGGATATCGGCGTGCGGCTGATCCCGTCGACCAGCGAACTGAAACTGGGGGTCGTGACCGCGTTGCTGGGCGTTCCGGTCTTCCTTGTCCATCTGATGCGGGAGCGGCGGCTATGGTGACGATCGTTGCGGACGGATTGTCGGTCCGGCTGGGGCGTCATGCGGCGGTCCGCAATGTCGGCGTGACGCTGGAGCCGGGACGGTTGGTCGGCGTGATCGGCCCCAATGGCGCGGGCAAGTCCACCTTGATCCGGGCGCTGCTGGGGCTGGCGAAGCCGGAAGCGGGGCAGGTGCGGATCGACGGGCGCGATGTGGCCGGGCTGGACCGGCAGAGCGTGGCGAAATCCGTCGCCTATCTGCCGCAGGGGCAGACGCTGCACTGGCCGCTGGGGGTCGAGCGGCTGGTGGCGCTGGGGCGACTGCCGCATCTGGGGCCGTTGTCGCGCCTGTCGGTGGAGGACGAGGCGGCGATCGAGGCAGCGATGGCGCGGGCCGATGTGCTGCACCTCAAAGGCCGGCTCGCGACCGAATTGTCGGGTGGCGAGCGGGCGCGGGTGCTGCTGGCGCGGGCGCTGGCCGTGGGCGCGCGGGCGCTGATCGCGGACGAGCCGCTGGCCGCGCTCGATCCGGGGCATCAGATCGACGTCATGGACCTGCTGCGGGCCGAGGCGCGGGGCGGGGCGCTGGTGGTGACCGTGCTGCACGACCTTGGCATGGCCGCGCGCTATTGCGACCGGTTGCTGCTGATGGACGGAGGCGCGCTTGTCGCCGATGGCGCGCCGATGGATGTGCTGACGCCCGACATATTGGCGCGCGTCTATGGCGTGACCGCCCGGATCGAGCGGGACGGGGACGTGCCGCTGATCCTGCCGGTGGGGCGGGTCCGCTAAATCCTCCCCCTGCGGGAAGGACGGTCTTACTCGCCGAAGCTGCGCGGGGCAGGGTCGATCACGCTGATGGTGCCGGCGCCGACTTCCCCGACCTCCAGCGCGCGTTCGGCCACGCCCGCACGGTTGAAGCGGAAGGCGCCGTCGATCCCGGAAAAGCCGCCGGCGTCACGCAGGCGGGCCGCCGGGAAGGGCGTACCGGGCTTCCAGTCCTGCGCGATGCGGACGGTCAACAACACCGAATCATAGCCGAGCGAGGAGAGGCGGAAGGGGGCGCTGCCGTAGCGGGCGCGATATTTGTTGGCGAGCTGGCGATACAGCGCATCGGACACGCTGGCGAACCAGGCGCCGCGCAGCACGGGACTTGCAGCCAGCGCGGTGTCCGTGTTCCACAGTTCCGTGCCCAGCAGGCGTGCGGTGGCGCCGCCATTCTTGCGCACGATCGGCGCGACCTGCAACGCCACCCGGCCGCTGTCGGCGATGAGCAGCGCGTCGTAGCTGGATGAGGCCTGGAGCTTGTTCACCGCAGCAGTGATGGAGGCAGGCGAGCGGTCGAAGGTCTGCATCGACACGACGGTACCGCCGGCCTGTTCGACCGCGCGGAGCATGGCGTTGCCGGCCCGTTCGCCATAAGTGCCGCGGGGCACCAGCGCGCCGAAGCGGGACAGGCCCTTGCCCTTCGCATAATCCACGACGCGGTCGATCGACTGGGCGGTGTTGTAGCCCAGCACATAGACGCCGCTGCCCGCGATGCTGGCATCGTTTGAAAAGCTGACGACCGGCACATTGGCGCGGGCGGCGATAGGCCCGACGATGCGGGCATCCTCCGCCAGCAAGGGGCCAAGGATCAGGCGGTTGCCGTCGGCCAGCGCCTTGTTGACGGCGGCCGCCGCACCCAGCGCCGTGTCATAGGTGGTGATGCGTACGCGATCGGTCTTGGTATCCAGCAAGGCCAGCGTGGTGGCGTTGGCGATCGACTGGCCCACGCCCGCATTGGTGCCGGTCATCGGCACCAGCAGGGCAACGCGATGACGGGCTGTATCGGTGGGCAGGCCCTGCACGACTTCCGGACCGGTCGGCCGGGTGGGACCAGTGGGGGCGGCTGGCCCCGGCCCCTTGGGCACGATCGACTGACAGGCGGCCAGGAACAGGGCCGCCCCCATGAAGGCGATCCGCGCGCCCCTTTTTATGGCGGCGAACATGTTTGCTTGCCGGGGGGCATCCGTCTCTGTCATCTGGCGTCCTTATGGAAACTGAACCTTCAGGGCTTGAGCCTGGGCTTTATATCGTGGCGGGGCCAATCGGCAACCTTGGTGACCTTACGCCGCGCGGGGCGGAAGTCCTGCGGCTGGCAGATGTGGTCGCCGTGGAAGATACACGGGTGAGCGCGCGCCTCCTGCGCCACGCCGGGTCGGACCGGCCGATGGTCCCCTATCATGATCATAGCGCGGAAAATGTGCGGCAGCGGCTGGTCGAACGGATGGCGAGCGAATCGGTGGCTTTGCTGTCGGACGCGGGGACGCCGCTGATTTCAGATCCGGGATACAAGCTGGTGCGCGACGCGCGGGCGGCGGGGCGGAAGGTCACGACCCTGCCCGGACCCAGCGCGGCGATCGCGGCGCTGACGCTGTCGGGCCTGCCGACCGATCGCTTCCTGTTCATGGGCTTCCTGCCCAGCAAGGCGAAGGCGCGGGGGGACGCGCTGGACGAAGTGGCAGCGCTGCGGGCCACCTTGGTCTTTTACGAGAGCGGACCGCGCCTGTCCGACAGTCTGGCGTCGATGGCCGCGCATCTGGGCGATCGGGACGCGGCGGTGAGCCGGGAGATCAGCAAGACGTTCGAGGAGACGGCGACGGGCACATTGACCGAATTGTCCGTCCGCTACGCCGATGCGCCGCCCAAGGGGGAGATCGTCGTCACCGTCGGTCCGCCCGGCGAAGCGCCGCCGGCGAGCGCGGAGGATGCCGATGCGGCGTTGCGGGAGGCGCTGACCCGGTTGCCGGTGTCCAAGGCGGCGGGCGAGGTGGCCAAGAAGCTGGGGCTGGATCGGCGGACGCTGTATGACCGGGCGACGGAATTGAAGGCCATGGAATCGGAGGGGTGAGCAGGCATCAGGCGGAGAAGCGCGGACGTCAGGCCGAACGCATCGCTGCCTGGTGGCTGCGGCTTAAAGGCTGGCAGATTGTCGGGCGGCGGATGCGGACGCCTGCTGGCGAGGTCGACCTCGTCGCGCGGCGCGGGTCGATGATCGCCTTTGTCGAGGTGAAGGCGCGGGGAAGCGCGGCGGAGCTGGACCTGGCGATCGACGAACGCCGGCTGGCGCGGGTCGCGGCCGCGGCGGAAATATTGTGGCATGATCTGGCGAAACCGGGCGACGATATGCGAATCGACGTCATCCTCCTTGCGCCGGGCCGCGCGCCACGCCATCTGGCCAATGTCTGGCATGGGGGGTGATGGCCTGCCCCATCAATCAACCCCGTTCGTTTCGAGCGGAGGTTCGAGCGAAGCCGAGAGCCGAAGTCGAGAAGGCATTCTCGACAGACGCTTCTCGACAGGCTCGAAGCTGCGCGAACCGAACGGTTTAAGGGAAAGATACGAATGACCGAACTCAACCCCCTGACCGTCGCCATGCAGATGGACCCCATGGAGGGTATCAAGATCGGGGGCGATTCGACCTTCCATATCATGCTGGCGGCGCAGGCGCGGGGGCACAGGCTCTATCATTATCTGGCGCCGGACCTGACCTTCCGCGACGGCCGCGTGCTGGCCAAGGCACGGCCGGTGCGGGTGCAGAAGGTGCAGGGCGATCATTTCGCCTTTGGCGACTGGGAAGTGCTGGACCTTGGCCGGGACGTCGATGTCGTGTGGATGCGGCAGGACCCGCCGTTCGACCTCAGCTACATCACCGCCACCCATCTGCTGGAGCGGGTGCAGGACGAGACATTGGTGGTGAACGACCCCGCCAGCGTCCGCAATGCGCCCGAAAAGCTGTTCGTGCTGGACTATGCGCGCTTCATGCCGCCCACGATGATCACCCGCGATCTGGCGCAGGTGAAGACGTTCCTGGCCGAGCATGGCGAGATCGTGGTGAAGCCGCTCTATGGCAATGGCGGCGTGGCGGTGTTCCATGTCGGCAGCAACGGGGCGAACCTGTCGTCGCTGGTGGAACTGTTCAACGCCTCATGGGTCGAACCCTTCATGGTGCAGGCCTTCATCCCCGGCGTCGCGGAAGGCGACAAGCGGATCGTGCTGATCGACGGAGAGGTCGCGGGCGCGGTCAACCGCATTCCGGGCAAGGGCGAGATCCGGTCGAACCTGGCCGTGGGCGGATCGGCGGCCAAGACCGAATTGACCGATAAGGAGCGCGAAATCTGCGCCGCGCTTGGCCCGGAACTCAAGGCGCGCGGCTTGTTGTTCGTGGGGATCGACGTGATCGGCGGCGAATGGCTGACGGAAATCAACGTGACGTCGCCGACGGGGATCGTGTCGATCGATGCGTTCGACGGCACGGATACCGGCGGCCTGATCTGGGACGCCATCGACGCACGGCTGGCGGCGCGGGCGGCGGCGTGACCTGATGCCCAGGGTTTTCCTGACGGGCTTGGGGATATGACCGATTGGGTGCTCCGCCTGATCGATGCGGGGGGATATTGGGGGATCTTCTTCCTGATGATCCTGGAAAATGTCTTTCCGCCGATCCCGTCCGAACTGATCATGGGCATTGGCGGCATCCGCGTCGGGCAGGGGCGGATGGCGATGGAATGGCTGTTGCTGGCGGGCACGATCGGCACCACCATCGGCAATTATGTCTGGTATCTGGTGGGCCATATGCTGGGCTTTGCCCGGTTGAAGCCGCTTGTCGACCGCTTCGGCCGCTGGGCCACGCTGGAATGGCGCGATGTCGAGGCGCTGGACCGGCTGTTCGGTAAATATGGGCAGATCGTCGTCTTCGTGTTTCGCTTCATGCCGGCGTTTCGCACGATGATATCGCTGCCCGCCGGGCTGTTCCGCATGGGTCATGTGCGCTTCCTGTTATGGACCACTGGCGGCGCGCTGATCTGGAACGTCATCCTGGCCTATGCCGGCTATGTGCTGGGGCAGAATTTCCGCAACATCGACCATTATGTCGGACCGGCGGCGACCGCCTGCGTCATCGGGGCGGTGCTGCTCTATCTTTGGCGGCTCGCGACCTGGCGGCCCAAGGGCTAGAAGGGAATTTTCACCCCTACCATCACTCGCTGGGAGGTGGTGCCGTTGGCCATGCTCTGGCTTTCGACATGGACATTGCCCTTCACCTTGCCGAACAGCCCCATTTCCGCGCGACCGAGCGGCGGTTCGGTGTCCAACGGGACAGGTTCGTTATCGACCCGCTGGCTCTGGCGTCGCGCGGTGACGACGATGGCGTTGGCATCAGGGGAGGGTTTCACCTTCTTCAGGTCGAAATCGGCGGGAATGTCGGCCCCGCCCACGCTTTGCAGGGCCAATATCAGACGCAACATCATCATATTCCCCTTCGGGGCCGAAGATGATGCAAGCTGTCCTGCGATTGCGGCCGATATAAGGCGATTTCAGGCGCGGGGGTGGGCGTTGCGATAGATGTCGAGCAGATGGGCGGCATCGACCTGCGTATAGATTTGGGTCGAGGACAGGCTGGCATGGCCGAGCAGTTCCTGAAGGGAGCGCAGGTCCGCGCCGCGCCCCAGCAGATGAGTCGCGAAACTGTGGCGCAGCGCATGCGGCGTGGTGCGGTCCGACAGGCCGAGGCGCCCGCGCGCGCCCTGCACGGCGCGGCGGATGATCGCAGGAGAGAGCGGCCCGCCGCGCGCACCCCGGAACAAAGGTTCGTCGCGGGCCGGCGGATAAGGGCAGAGGTCGAGATAGGCGGCGATCGCGTCGCGCACTTGCGGCAATAGCGGAACGATGCGGGTCTTGTTGCGCTTGCCGGTGACGCGCAGCGTGTCGGCCAGCGGCAATATGTCGCCATGCAGCCCCATCGCCTCCCCGATGCGCAGCCCGGCACCATAGAGTAGCAGGAGCACGGCCCAGTCGCGCGCACCGATCCAGCCGTCGCGCGCGGTTTCGGCGATATCCTGCGCCAGCGCGACCGCTTCGTCGGGGGAGACGGGGCGGGGCAGGCCGCGCTTGACCCGTGGGCCTTTGAGGTGCGGCACACGGGCATCGTCGCCGCCGACGAATTTCAGAAAACCGCGCACGGCGGACAGTTCGCGTGCGGCGGAGAGGTTGCCGATGCCGTCGGCGCGGCGGCTGGACAGGAAGGCGCGCAGGTCCGCCTGATCGAGGCTGGCGAGGGTTGTTGCGGTGACGGCTTCACCCCGATGCTCCGCGAGGAAGGCGATCAGCCGCTCGGCCGTTGCGACATAGGCGCGCACGGTATGGATGGAGCGACGACGGTCGAGCGCCAGATGCTGGCGCCAGCGTTCGGGGAGGGCGCCGCTCATGTTGGACACGCCGGGCTTAACTTCGCACATTTCCCGCCAAATGAGACATTTTGGAACAAGAGTTGGAAATATTGTTGCGAACTAATGTGGGGGGACGAGGAGCGCTGAGCGGGCATGGCGGGAGCATATCAGAGGGCGGCGCAGTAGGACAGGTGGACGGGATGGATGACGGAAGGGCTACTTTCCCAAACGTTATCCCAGCGACGGCTGCGATCCCAGCCTTCGCTGGGGTGAAGGTAAGGGGGCGACATGTCGCGCACCCTTGAAATCCGCGCATAAATGGGCACATGGGTGGGCATGGCACCTCCCTTCGATCCGGCCGACCTGCCGACCGGCCTTTTGATGCCGCTCAGCCCCCTGGTTCATCGCGTGTTGGCGCCCAATCCTTCGCCTTTCACCTTTACCGGAACTCAGACCTATATCGTCGGCGCGCAGGCCGTGGCGGTGATTGATCCCGGCCCGGACGATGCCGACCATCTGGCCGCGCTGATCGCCGCGATCGCGGGGCGGCCGGTGGTGGCGATATTATGCACCCATACCCATCGCGACCATAGCCCGGCCGCGCGGCCATTGAGCGACCTGACCGGCGCGCCGGTCATCGGTTGCGCGCCGCTGACGCTGGACGATGACGGGCCGCGCGCGGACGCGGCGTTTGACGCGGGCTATCGCCCCGATCGCATCTTGGCCGATGGCGAGCAGGTGCGCGGGCCGGGCTGGACGCTGGCGGCGGTGGCGACGCCGGGCCATACGTCCAACCATCTGTGCTTTGCCCTGCTGGAGGAAAAGGCGCTGTTCAGCGGCGATCATGTGATGGGCTGGTCCACCAGCGTGATTTCCCCCCCCGATGGCGACATGACCGCCTATATGCGTTCCATGCAGTTGCTTCTGGGGCGCGACGATGTCGTCTATTATCCCGCCCATGGCGAGCCGATCGACAATCCGCAGCGGCTGGTGCGCGGGATGATGGGGCATCGCAAGCAGCGCGAGGGGCAGATTTTGCGATTCCTGGAACGGAACGGGGACAGCGCCATCCCGGACATGGTGGCGGAGATGTACAAGGGCGTAGATCCGCGCCTGCATGGCGCCGCCGGGCGATCGGTGCTGGCGCATCTGATCGACCTGGACGGTCGGGGTCTGGCAGAACCCACCGGGGACGGGCGATGGCAGATGCGTTGAAACGGTACGCCGGTCCGATCGGCGCGGCGCTGCTGATCCTGTTCGCGGGCGCGGCGATGCTGGTCGGCTGGCAGCGCTATAATCGCGACTATGTGGTGGCGGTGGAGGATGATGGATCGGCGGTGACGAAGATCATCGCAGAGAAGATCGCCGGCACCAGCGACCTGCGCGTGTCGCGGTTGAACGGCGTGGTCCAGAGTACGGCCCAGGATGTGCGCGGCTTTGGCTGGCTGAAATCCGACCAGGTGGTGAAGATGCCCTATTCGGTCGATTATTTCATCGACCTGTCGGGGCTTTCGCCAAGCGATCTGGAATGGGATGAAAAGAGCCGCACGCTGATCGTCAATGCGCCCGACGTGAAGACGGACAAGGCCAATGTCGATGAAGCGCGCCGGACCTTGGTGCGCACCGGCGGCATGTTCGTGACGCGCGAAGCGGGCGAGGCGCTGAGCCGCAAGGCGTCCGCCCATGCGCAGGCGCGGGCGGAAGCCTCTGCCCGGTCGCCCGAACGCATGGCGCAGGCGCGCGAATATGGGCGGTCGGCAGTGGCGAAGGTCATGGGCGCGCCGCTGGCCGCGATGGGCTTTGGCAATGCGCGGGTGATCGTCACCTTCCCGTCGGAGCGCAAAGGGGACAATCGCGAGCGGTGGGACGTCACCACGCCGATCAACGAGGTACTGGCAAACCGCAGACAGGCCCGCTAGGGCGCGCGGTAAGCCCGGATGCAGGGACAGGCAGGAGTTACAGGGTATGAACGCTTTCACCGCGATTCCGCAGGGCACCGACCTGCGTGCTGAAATCGACCGGCTGCGCAAGGAGCGCAATGCCGTGATCCTTGGCCATTATTATCAATCGCCGGAAATTCAGGATCTGTCCGATTTCGTCGGCGATTCGCTGGAGCTGTCGCGCAAGGCGGCGGAGACGGATGCGGACGTCATCGCTTTTTGCGGTGTGCGCTTCATGGCGGAGACGGCCAAGATCCTGTCGCCGGAAAAGATCGTGGTGCTGCCGGACATGGATGCCGGTTGCAGCCTGGAAGACAGCTGCCCGCCCGCGCAGTTCAAGGCGTTTCGCGAGGCGCACCCCGATCATATTGCGCTCAGCTACATCAACTGTTCGGCCGAGGTGAAGGCGCTGTCCGACATCATCGTGACGTCGTCTTCCGCCGAAAAGATATTGGCGCAGATCCCCAAGGATCAGAAGATCATCTTTGGTCCCGACAAGCATCTGGGCGGGTACCTCAAGCGCAAGCTGGGCCGCGACATGCTGTTGTGGCCGGGCGTGTGCATCGTGCATGAGGCGTTCAGCGAGACCGAGTTGCTCAAGCTGAAGGCCGTGCATCCCGACGCGCCCATCGCTGCGCATCCCGAATGCCCGCCCTATATCGTCGATCATGCCGATTATGTCGGGTCGACCAGCGGCATCCTCGATTTCGCCAAGACGATGCCGGGCGACACGCTGATCGTGGCGACCGAACCGCATATCATCCACCAGATGCAAAAAGCGGTGCCGGACAAGAATTTCATCGGCGCGCCGGGTGCGGACGGCAACTGCAACTGCAACATCTGCCCCTATATGGCGCTCAACACGATGGAAAAGCTGTATCTGTCGCTGCGCGACTTGCAGCCGCGTATCGAGATGGACGAGACGCTACGGTTGCAGGCGAAGAAGAGTCTGGACCGGATGCTGGAAATGGCCAGCGGCACGGTGGGGCAGGGCGATGTGGGCGCGCGCTAAGGCGCTTTAACTTCGGTACGCCAGCCGCTGTTCGCTGAGCAGCGGCTGGTGCCATAATGTTTCGCAAGGAAATGCCGCGAAGGCCGGATCGCGGGTGAGCAAGGTCAAGTCTTCCAGTTCCGCCTGTGCCGCCAGCATCCGGTCGAAAGGATCGCGATGCGGCACATCATAAGCACCGGCGCGCAGTCCATGGGCAGATTTCAGGTCGAGTGAGCGGAAGTCGGCATCCGCCACCGCAGCCTCATAGCGATCGAGGTAGGGCAGGAGTTGTGGCAGCTTGCCGACTCGCGCCTTCGTCGCGATTTCCCAGGCATTCACGCTGCTGACGAAAATCTGGTCGGCGCCGCTTTCGATCATGCGATCAATCCTGTCAGGCAGCAGGCTTCGGTCCGTCCACCACCAGATCAGGACATGGGTGTCGAGAAGCAGCCTCAATCCCCATGCCCCTCCCAAAGGCGCAATTCGTCCTCCGGCAGTGGATCGAAAATTTCGTCGCCAACCGTGAACAGGCCTGCAAACTGGCCACCCCGCCTTTTGGGGCGGTCCTGCACCGGATTGATCGGCACAAGTTTGGCATAGGGCTTTCCAGCCTTTGCAAGGATGATTTCCTCGCCGGCGTGGGCGCGATCCAAGAGCTTGGAGAAATGCGTCTTGGCCTCGTGAACATTGACGGTCGCGGTCATGCGAGCAATATGGACTTAGTCCATGGACTAAGTCAAGCGCGATGGAGACTTGCGACCGCACCACATATGATTAGAGAGAGGCCATGACCTTCTCCCTCCCCGGTTTCGACCTTGATGCTTTTGTGGCGGCCACGCTGGCCGAAGACTTTGGTCCCGATGGCCGCGATGTGACCAGCGAGGCGGTGATCCCAGCCGATGCGATCTTCGACGGGGTGATGGACAGCCGGGATGATGTGACGCTGGCCGGGCTGCCGATTGCCATGGCGTTTTTCCGGGCGCTGGACCCGGATGTCGAGATCGAATTGCTGCATCGCGATGGCGATCGGGTGGCGGCGGGGACCGACATCATGCGCATCCGGGGCAAGGCGCGGGCGATGCTGACCGCGGAGCGGTCCGCGCTCAACACCGTACAGCATCTGACCGGCATCGCGACGATGACGCGGGCCTATGTCGACGCGATCCTGGGCACGGGCGCGACCTTGCTCGACACGCGCAAGACGATTCCGGGCCTGCGGGTACTGGAAAAATATGCGACGCGGCAGGGCGGGGCGACCAATCATCGCATGGGCCTGTGGGACGCGGCGATGATCAAGGACAATCATGTCGCCGTTGCCGGATCCGTCGAGGAGGCGGTACGCCGCGCCGTGGCAGCGGGCGTCGAGCGGATCATCGTCGAGGTCGATCGGGTGGACCAGATCGAGCCGGCGCTGGCTGCCGGCGCCACCCATCTGCTGCTCGACAATATGGATGCGCCGACGCTGCGCGGGGCCGTGACGCTGATCGGTGGGCGGGTGCCGACCGAATCGTCGGGCGGGGTCACGCTGGACACGATCCGCGCCAAGGCGGAGACCGGCGTGACTTATATCAGCGTCGGCCGACTGACCCAATCGGCGCCGGCCGCCGACATCGGACTGGATTTCGCTTATGCTTAAGATGCTGCTGCCCCTTATCGCGATCGCCATGCCGGGCATGGCCATGGCACAGGCCAACCAGTGCCGCCTGCCCGAAATCATCGCGCGGCCCAAGGTCGAGGGGCCGACGGCCGAAGATCCCAAGCGGGTGCTGCCGATCGGCTATTATACGCTGGCGGTCAGCTGGACGCCGCAATATTGCAAGACGTCGCGCGGCGGCGCGCGGGATGCTTTCCAGTGCCAGTCGGGCAATGATTTCGCCTTCACCCTGCATGGGCTGTGGCCGGACGGCTATGGGCAGGAATGGCCGCAATATTGCAAGGCTTCGGGAGTCCTGCCGCGCAAGGTGATCCGCGACCATCTCTGTTCGACGCCGTCGGTGCAGCTGATCCAGCATGAATGGGAAAAGCACGGCACCTGCATGCCGACCAATCCGACCAAATTCTTTGCCCTGTCGCGCAAGCTGTATCAGGGGCTGCGTTATCCCGACATGGCGGCGCTGGCGGCGCGGCCGACTTTGTCGGCGCGGGATTTCGCCCAGGCCTTCGCGGCGGAGAATAAAGGCATGGTCGCGGACGGCATTCGGTTGAACGTGACGCGCGACGGCGCCCTGAGCGAAGTGTGGATCTGCATGGACCGTAACTATCGCTACATCAGCTGCCCGCCGCAGCAGGGCGGGGTGAAGGACCGGGCGCAGTTGCGGATTCAGCCTAAGGGGTGATTAGCCGTCGATCGTCACCGTCGAGGGATGGTGGCGATCAAGATGCTTGCGGATGATGCGCAGATTCTTGGTATTCGACTTGTAGAGAAAGTCGAACAGGTCGCCGGCGAAGGGAATGGCGCCGATCAGCGTATCCACGCCGACATTGGCAGCCATGCGGGTGATCTGCCATTTCGACATGCCCAGATTGCGGGCTTCCCACACGATCCAGGCGCCCATGGCCGCGGTGGCAAGATCGCCCACCACCGGCACCAGCCCGACCAGACTGTCGAGGCCAACGCGATATTTGGTGCCGGGAATGACGAACAGCCCCTCCAGCATCGCCTCCATCGCCTCGATCCGGCGGCGGATCGAGGCTGGGTCGCGGCCAAAACCGGGCATATCGCGCGCGATACGATCAAACTGGTCCTGGGAAATCGCCATCTGAAAATTCTCCTCCGCCACCCTAATTGGTGGTGCGGAAGAGATGGTTCAATGGGTGCCGTGCGCGGGCGGATGATTGGAAGCCGGTAAGCCGTTTCGATACCAGCGACCAGCGCACCGGGGCGCCCAGCGGGATGTAGCCGTTGTGGCCGACCATCTGCGCCTCCGCCTCGGCAATGCGGGCGACCCGTTCGTCCATGGTCGGGGCCAGGCTGGCGGCGTGCAGCTGGGCATCGGCGCCATCGCTGCAATGGATTTTCCGCGCGCAGCCGACGCGGCCGAGATACCAGAGTGCGCTGTCATAGGCGGCGACTTCATCGACCAGCCGCAGATCGGCTTGCGCATCGAGCGCGACGCGCCGGACGGACAGGCCTATCGCGGCGAGGTCGCGGCGCAGCATGCCAAGCAACAGGGTGGCACCGGGGCCGCGCGGCAGGGCGATGCGCAGCGGCGGCGGCGGGCCATGGTCTGCGCGCCAGCGGGTGACGCTCGCCCCGGCCTGCGCGCGCCGCTGGTCGAGCGATTGGGCAGCCCAGGCAGGATCGGTGGGCGCGCGGCCCAGGTCCATCTGGTCAGGCAGCAACCGTTCGCTGGTCGCCCAGCCACCGAGCGGGAACAGGGCGGGCAGCTGGCTGCGGTCGATGCTCATGTTGATCGCGGCGCGGATGGCGGGATCGTCGAGCAGCTTGCCCTGACCGGTGACGGCAAGGCCGAGCAGGCCGCTTACCGGATCGATGCGGACATTATCGCGGTCGATCCCGGCGGATACCAGCAGCGGCAGGTCGGTAAAGCGCCCGCCCAGCACCAGTGCGGCATCCCTCTCCCGGAAGCGAATGATCGCCAGCGCGGCGCGTTCGGCGCGCAGAACCAGCGTCTGCGAAGGGGGCGGCGGATCGTCGGGAGCATCGCCGGTGGTGCGGTCCACGGGCGTCAAATAGGTGGCGTCGCCCTTGGTGACGCGGCGATAGGGTCCGGTGCCGCCATCCCGTGACAGGACGGCCATCTGCGGCTGGGCCAGCATTTGCAGCACATAGGGGCGCGGGGCGGTCATGCGGATTTCGATCACTTCGCCGGTCATCGGCACGACCGCCTGTACCGCATCGAGCGGGCCGTCCGGGTCCAGGCGACGCAGCGATTCGATTCGTGCCATCAGCATGCGGGCGACATCGGGGGCGGTGACGCGCGCACCATTGGCCCAGAACGCACGGCGCAGGCGGAATATATAGGATCGCCCGTCATCCTCCACGATCCATCGTTGCGCCAGAGCAGGCAGGATTTCCCCGCTGGCGTCGAAGGCCACCAGACCCTGCGCGGTCGCTTCCAGGATCAGTTTGGCGCCGGGGTCGGGCAGGCGGAGCAACGGTTTCGCGAAATCGTCTTTATCGCCCAGTACGCTGACGACGACAGGCCCCTTGCCCTCGTCCGAACAGCTGCTCGCGAGCAGGGCCAGCCCTGCTGCGGCGACCAGCGTGGCGCGGCGGCAAGACTGGACGATGGGGGTGATCATGAACATGCTGGTCGAAGGCTTAGAGCATTTTGAGGGCCGGTGGAAACACCCGGCGGACAAGAGCGCAAGCCTATCGCGATAGGCCGACGACGAGGGGTCGGCGTCGAGAGGCCGGCAGGTCGCGCGATGCGCGGTGTCTTCGTTTCACTGTCACTAAAGTGAGATATAAATGTCATTTTCACGTCATCAAACTGACATAGCGCTCTGCCGCATTCGGATCGGAAGGCGGGCAATGACAGGATCAAGACTGAAGGGCATGGCGTTGGCGGTGAGCCTGATCGCCCTGATGCCGGAGATGGCGGCGGCGCAAAGCAACGCCGCCTTGCAGCAGCAGATCGACGAGTTGAAGGCGCAGGTGCAGGCGCTGACCAGCGCACTGGCCGCCAGCAAGACGGCGACGGCCACCGGTCCGGTGCCGGCAGCAGGATCGCAAAACCCGGAAGCCGCGCCGGCCGCGCCGACCGCCTTGGCCGCTGCGTCCGTGCCACCGGCCGAGCCTGTAGCGGTTGCCGCCGCGTCCGCGCCTGCACCCAAATCCAAGGCATGGTATGAAAAGCTGACGCTGCGGGGCTATACCCAGATGCGCTACAACGCCTTCCTGTCCGGGGACGATAGCGCGCCGGCGGGGATTTCGCGTCTTGGCTCGGTCCATGACAGCGCGATTTCAGACCGCAGCGGCTTTTCTCTGCGCCGGGCACGGCTGGTATTGCAGGGCGACGTCTCCGATCGCGTGTCGCTCTATTTCCAGTCCGATTTCGCAACGGCCGTGAACAATCAGGCGGGCACCGAACGGCGCGAGGGCTATGTCCAGTTGCGCGACGCCTATGCCGATATCTTCATCGACAAGGCAAAGAGCCTGCGCCTGCGCCTCGGCCAGTCGAAAGTGCCGTTCGGTTGGGAAAATATGCAGTCATCGTCCAATCGCCTGACGCTGGACCGTAGCGATGCGATCAACAGCGCGGTGCCCAGCGAGCGGGATCTGGGCGTCGTCGCTTATTATACGCCCGCTTCGGTCGACAGGATCTGGGCGCGATTGGAGGATGGCGGGCAGAAGCTGTTCGGCAATTACGGCGCCTTTGGCCTGGGGGTTTTCAACGGGCAAGGCATCAACCGGACCGAGCAGAATCGCGGGCTGATGAAGGTCGCCTTTGCGACATGGCCGTTCGAACTGGACGGGCTGGGTGGCGCTTTTGCCGGGCAGGTGTTCGAAATCGGCGGATCGGCGATGCTGAACGACGTCCAGCCCGAATTGCGCAGCGGTTCGATCAGCCCTGTCGCCTACAAGGATAATCGCGTCGGCCTGCATGCGATGCTCTATCCGCAGCCATTTGGCATCCAGGCCGAATGGAATTGGGGCAAGGGGCCGGAATATGACCTGACCAGCAAGGCGATCGAAACCAAGAAGCTGAGCGGCGGCTATGTCCAGATGATGTACCGCCTGCCTACCGATACGGTCGGCACGCTGATTCCCTATGGTCGCTGGCAACGCTATCGCGGCGGGTGGAAGGGCGCGACCAGTGCGCCGCGACTGGAGACGGACGAGTTCGAGATGGGCGTCGAATGGCAAATCTGGAAGGCGCTGGAACTGACGGTCGCCTATGCCCGCATGAAGCGCGCCGAGGCGGACGAGCGCCGCACCGGCCGCGCAGAAGGTGACCTGATCCGCACGCAGGTACAGTGGAATTATTGACCGGCGACAGCGGCCGCAGGGTTGGCAACGATATATCAAGGGACTTGTATAAGAAGCGTCGATAACGCTGCTTTAACCGAGTGTGTCGATGCGTCATGCCGTTTCATCGCCGTCCCTGTCGCTGATGGGGCGCTCCCTGCCTGGCTGGTGCGATCTGCCCGCATCGACCTGGCTGGTTATGGTCAGCTACATGGCCATTCTTCTGGGGGTCGCCCTGTCGATTCCCTTCCCGACGCGCATCGACGAGTTGCAGCATTATTCGGTCATCCGCGCGCAATATGAGCAGCCGGCACTTTTCCCCGACTGGGGCCGCTATCTGGTCCTGCGGGCGGACGATTTGTCCCGATGGTCCGATATCCCTAACTATATCAACCATCCCTCGCTCTATTATCTGCTGATGGCCCCTTTCATGGCGGCCGGTGGCGATCCGCTGCTGCTGCGGCTCGTCAATGTCCTGTTGTCGACGCTCACTCTGCTGATTTTGGTGGTTGCGGTGCGACGGCGGTTCGCGCCCGATCTGCTGTCGCCGACCGTGTTCGCGCTGGTCGCCGCCTGCTTCCCCAAGGGCGCCGTGGTGGGGGGGCTGGTCAATAACGACAATCTGGCGGTCATGGCGGGGGCGATGCTGTTTGCCGGACTGCTGGGCATGCCGGCCGCCGGCTGGTGGATCATGGTCGGGCTGGCGATCGCCGGCTGGACCAAGCTGACCGCCTTTTTGGCGCTGGCGGCAGTGGCGGGGGCCGGGCTAGGGCTGCGGCTGATGCGGCGCGAGATGGCGCCGGGCGATCCGCTGCTGCGTTTCTTGGCGTTGGGGCTGGCGATCGGTGCGCTGCCCTATCTGGTCCATCTGGTCCAGACCGGCCATGTCCTGTGGGTGAATGACGCGCATTGGCGGGTGCCGCCGGGGCAGCGGGCACATTATGATTTGCCGGCCTTCGCCAGCTATTTCCTGCGATCCATGCTGTTCAAATGGCCGGCCGCGGAGGGCGCCTATCCGATGGCGCTGGTCCTGGCCATGTTGCTGGCGGCATTGGGGGTTGCAGGCGCGGGCCTTCATGTGCGGGCGGTGCGTTCCGTCGCCATGGCCTATGGCGCGGGGATCGTTGCGCTGCTGGCGATCCATTTCCTGTTCGGGTGGCGCAGTTTCCAGGCGCTGGGCGACCTGACCATCGCGCAGACCCGCTATTATAATGTGCTGTGGCCGGGCGTTGCGCTGGCGGCGAGTGCGGGGGCGGGGGTGCTGGCGCGCTATTGGCGCGGGGCGCCCCATGCGGTGGCGGCGCTGTATCTGGCGCCGACGCTGATCGGGTCGGCGGCGATGGCGCTCATCTGACAGAAAAAGGGCGGCAACCCGAAGGCGCCGCCCCTGTTTCTCCGGCTGAAACCGGGTCGGTTCGCCCCGACGCTTTCGCATCGGGGCTGGTCCGATTACTTCAGCTCGACGGTCGCGCCGGCTTCTTCAAGCTGCTTCTTCAGCTTGTCGGCTTCGTCCTTGTTCACGCCTTCCTTGACAGCCTTGGGAGCGCCTTCGACCAGAGCCTTGGCTTCGGTCAGGCCCAGGCCGGTGATGGCGCGGACTTCCTTGATGACGTTGATCTTCTTGCCACCGTCGCCGGTCAGGATCACGTCGAATTCGGTCTGCTCTTCGGCAGCCGGTGCGGCGGCGGCAGCGGCCGGGCCGGCAACGGCGACGGCAGCAGCGGCGCTAACGCCCCACTTTTCTTCCAGAGCCTTCGACAGTTCGGCGGCTTCGAGGACGGTGAGGGCCGAGAGCTGGTCGACCAGAGCGTTGATGTCTGCCATGATATATTTCCTTTTTTGGGGCGAAATGCCCCGTCAGATGAGGGTCAAAAAATCGGAGGACGAACGGCTCAGGCCGCTTCCTTCTCCGCATAGGCGTTGAAGACGCGCGCAAGCTGCGCAGCCGGTGCCTGGGTGACGGTTGCGAGCTTGGTAGCAGGCGCGACCAGAAGGCCAACCAGCTTTGCACGCAGTTCATCCAGCGACGGCATCGATGCGAGCGCCTTGACGCCCTCTGCATCGAGCAGCACTTCACCCATCGCGCCGCCAACGATCTCAAGCTTGTCGTTGGTCTTGGCGAAATCGATCGCAACCTTGGCGGCTGCAACCGGGTCGACCGAGGTGGCCAGGCCAACCGGACCGGTGAGCAGGTCGCTCAGGCCGGTGTAGCTGGTGCCATCAAGGGCGATACGGGCGAGGCGGTTCTTCGTAACCTTGTAGGTCGCGCCGGCTTCGCGCATCTTCTGGCGCAGGACGGTCGACTGTGCGACGGTCATGCCGAGGTTGCGGGTCACGACGACCACGCCAACTTCTGCCAGTTCTGCGTTCAGCGCGGAAACGACATCAGCTTTCTGATTACGATCCATGCCATTACTCCACTTCATGTTCGCTTCGCCCGGAAAGGTCCAAGCGAACGGCTAAAACCCACGCCTGACGGCATGGGGCACTAAGTCCGAAGGGGAGAGATCGACCGGCCATGTCCCCTCATGAGGCACAGGCAGACCCGAATCGGGTGCATGACCCGGTTCGGTAAAGAACTTTTCCCCGTCTAGGCTGGAGATTAAGAAGGGCATATTCCCTTCGCCAACTGTCTCGGACGGAAGACCCGTGGGGTTGAGCCACCGGTCTGCTGGCGCGCCCATAGGGGATGTGGGCGGGAATGTCACGCGGAAACTGGGATCGGGGTGGGCCGCAGGTGCGCGACGGGCGAAGTTCACACCGTCGTCGGGGGTCGGGCGACGCAAAAGGTGGAAAAATGGCGAATGACGCGCCCCCCACGCTTCCCCGAAGCGCTCGCGACGCGCCACTTCCAACAAGGGCAGGGCACAGGGACGCGACAGGGGCGCGACAGGGAGAGGACGGGGACGCGACACCGACGCGCCGGGGGGTCGGGTGGAGCGGTGCGGTGCGCGTGCGCGGGTGGAGGGGAGGGGCGGCGTGGTCCATCTGTGAGGATGGATCAGAGAAACGCCGAGTAGGAAAGGGGAAGATTGGCCGATAGGCGAATGTCAGCTTCGGAGTGCGGGTCATCGTATAGCTGCGGGTCGCGTTGTGTCGCGTCCGGACCCAACTTACGCCGTTCTGAATGGCCAAAACAGCTGATCTCAGCCAGTATAATGAACGCAATTTCGACCCGCAGCTTTAGCGGCATAAAGTCGTCGATCCGAAACCAGCAAAGCTTCTTCCAAAGTTCTGGCAGATCGCGGCACGTCCACAGCACCGCCGCTGAAACGAAGCGGATAATTCGGGGCCAGAGCCAAGTTTACCCTTCCCGCTTTTTGCGCAACGCGATCCAATATGGTGCGGGCATCGTCTGGCCCTGCATTTGGAATGACAAGGAGAAATTCCTCACCACCCCAGCGCCCGAAAATATCGCCGGGTCTGATCGTTTCCTTGAACAGGAGAGCAAAGGTCTTGAGAGCTTCGTCGCCCGCATCGTGGCCAAAGCTGTCATTGCATGATTTGAAGTGGTCGAGATCGACGATAGCGATCATGGCGCGTCCGTCACGCGATACGGCGCGCGATACCACTTCTCTCGCGCGGGCTTCTGTATATCTGCGGTTGGGCAGACCAGTCAGCGGATCGGTAATGGATTGTTCTCGATAGAGCCTGCGTTGCCTAGTGAGAAGGAAAACCAAACCTGCCAGAAACGCTCCGAGCATGATCAACAGCGTGGCGATCAGCCGCTGGTGCGTAATGACTTCGCTTTTCAAACGGTTTTGCTCAGCCGCCTCCTGTAATTGATCGTCCATATTATCGACCACATGCTCCATCGCGGTGGCAGCACTTCTCGTCGTCCTTTGAAATTTGGCAAGGTGATGGTTTCGCAGCGCGGGCACTCCATGCGCAAAATCGCCTTTGGCGATCAGCAGCTCCGCCTCTGCACGTTGGACGCCGCCGCCAAAGGACATAAGCTTTTTGGAGATACGGCCATGAATCTGATCGACATCCTTTTGCGCCAACGCCGCTTGACCTGTGCGCGCATAGGCCGTGGCCCGGAACGGCAACATGGAATTCTTCACGACATCCGGCACGTTCAGCGCCGGACCATAAGGGGCCAGGCATTTCAACACACCGGGCCAATCCTCTCGCGACGATGCAGCAAAGGCGCAGATATTGCCGGCATATCCCGACGCGGTTGCCGTATCAGTACGCGCAGCCAGCCGGGTATAGATTTGCACCAGCATCAACGCCTCATCGTGCCGTCCCAGATAGCTAAGCGACTGGGTGAGATTATAGACCGATTCATAGTCCGGGCGCGGGTAGGAGGATGCTGCCATGTAAGTTTCGGCGCGCTCGGCGGCCTTGAGCGAACCGGGCACGTCGTCGATCATGATATGGCCGATGGATACAAGATCCCACGCTGCCGCCGCCACGCTGGCTTGCCCTGCCTGTTCCTGCGGAATGCGGGGAATTGTATCGACCATCAGGCGCAGTGCGTCGCCGATGCGGCCTTCATCAAACAGGCGACGGGCCAATGCCGTGTCGGCAAATACCCGTGGCAACCAGTCCGACTGTCGCCTAGCCAGATTCTCCATCTCGGCCAGACTGACATCATGGTCGCGCAGATGACGGATCTGAAGAGCGTTAACCTGCGCGATGGCCATGTATCGGAGGTTATTTTGCTGTCGGGCAGATCGCGCCAACTGCTCATTCCATCGTACTGCGACAGGGAAGTCTCCCTGGTTGATCATGATCCGTGTCACATGCTGGAGACGGCTCAGCCCCTCCGCATCCCTTCGCTCTAATGCAGCTCGACCGAAGCTCTCCAGCACTGCAAAGCTCGAGTGCATGGCCCTTTGTTCGACGCGCTTGGCATAGGCAACCGCATCGGTTGTGACGAATGACGCGCTATTTTGCGCGCGTCCTTGCGCAAGCGAAGGTGGAACGCAGCATAATGTCGAGGTCAATACCGCCAAGCTTGCGGTAAACAGGCAACGCAAGTCTTCTACTCCGCGCAAACCAAATGCCTACATAGGCTATCGTTAAAAATCCGTGTGCAACGTCGTTCGCAGGCTTCAATCATTAGCCGAAAAACAAGCGATATCACATGTGTGAATGTCCGATTGCCCGCACGGTGATCGAAGTATGACGCGACCGCAATTGGCGCATCCCCGCCACTTACCCCATCAAACCCGATCCGCCTGCACCACCACATCAATCGCCCGCAACGCCGACAATATCCGGTTCAGATGTTGCGCGTCCGCCACTTCCAGGTCGATGATGTCGGTGTGGAAGGGGCCTTCGCGGTTGACCAGTTGCAGGTTGAGGATGTTGGCCTTGGTCGCGCCGAAGACGTTGGCGACGGCGGCCAGGGCGCCCGGCTGGTTCTTGACGATGACGGAGAGGCGGGCGGTGCCGCCCTTGGACTTGCTGTCCCACGACAGATCGACCCAATCGTCGTCCTGCTCCACCTCCAGCGAGCGGCAGTCGATCGTGTGGACCTCGATCGGTTCGCCGGTGCGGCGCACGCCCACGATGCGGTCGCCGGGGACGGGGTGGCAGCAATCGCCCAGATTGTACGCGATGCCGGGCGTCAGGCCGCGGATCGAGACGGGTTCGTGCTGGCGCGGATGCGCTTCGGCCATGCCCTGCGCGCTGGTGGAGCCGGGCATCAGCGCCTCCATCACTTCGCTGTCGAGCAGGCGATGAGTCGCGATCGCCACCATCAATGACGCGCGATCCTCCAGCTTGAGGCGCTTCAAGGCGGCGTTCAGCGCCTTGTCGCCCAGCTCCTTCGCCAGATCGGGGGAGAAGCGGCCGACGATTTCGTCATAGAGCTTTTCGCCGAGCTTGATTTCCTCGCCCCGCTGTTTCTGGCGGATATAGCGGCGGATGGCGGCGCGGGCCTTGCCGGTGATGGCGAAGGTCAGCCAGCCGGGCTGCGGTTCCTGCCCTTCGGATTTCAGGATTTCGACCTGATCGCCATTTTCGAGGGAGGTGCGCAGCGGCACGACGCGGCCGTTGACCTTGGCCCCGACGGTCTGGTTGCCGAGCGAGGTATGGACGGCATAGGCGAAATCGACCGGGGTCGACCCCTTGGGCATCTGATGCAGCTCACCCTTGGGCGAGAAGGCGAAGATGCGGTCCTGATACATGGCCATGCGGGTATGTTCGAGCAGCTCGTCCGCATCCTGGCTCTGCTCCAGGATTTCGACCAGGTCGCGCAGCCAGGCGGCATGATGGTCGGTGGCGTCGCCCTTCTGCTTATAGGCCCAGTGCGCGGCGAGGCCGAGTTCGGCGTCATTGTGCATGTCGCGGCTGCGAATCTGTACCTCGATCCGGGCATTGTCCTGGTGGATGACGGTGGTGTGCAGCGACTGATAGCCGTTGCGCTTGGGCGTGGAGATATAATCCTTGAACCGGCCGGGCACCATCTTGAACGTCTGGTGGATGATGCCGAGCGCGCGGTAGCAATCTTCATGGCTGTCGGTGATGACGCGGAAGGCCATGACGTCGGTCAGCTGTTCGAAGCTGATATGCCGTTCCTGCATCTTCTTGAAGATCGAATAGGGGTGTTTTTCGCGGCCCGACACGCTGACCGACATGCCCTTGCCCGCCAGCAGCAATTGCAGTTCCGCGCCGATCCGGTCGACCTTGTCATGGCCGCCTTCCTTCAGCTGCTCCAGCCGCTTGGTGATGCTGGCATAGGCTTCCGGCTCGATCTCGCGGAAGGAGAGCAGCTGCATTTCGCGCATGAAATCATACATGCCGATCCGTTCGGCCAGCGGCGCATAGATATCCATCGTCTCGCGCGCGATGCGGCGGCGCTTGTCGGGATTCTTGATGAAGTGCAGCGTGCGCATATTGTGCAGCCGGTCGGCGAGCTTGACCAGCAGCACCCGGATATCGTCCGACATGGCGAGCAGGAATTTGCGCAGATTTTCCGCCGCCCGCTCATTTTCGGACATGGCCTCGATCTTGGATAGCTTGGTCACGCCATCGACCATGCGCGCGACATCCTTGCCGAACGCGCCCTCAATCTCCTCATAGGTGACCAGCGTATCTTCGATCGTGTCGTGCAGCAGCGCGGTCACGATCGTCTGGTCGTCCAGGTTGAAGTCGGTCAATATGCCCGCCACTTCGATCGGGTGGCTGAAATAGGGGTCGCCGCTGGCGCGTTTCTGGCTGCCATGTTTCTGGACCGAAAAGACATAGGCGCGGTTGATCATCGCTTCGTCCGCATCCGGATCGTAGCGCTTTACCCGTTCGACAAGTTCATATTGACGCAGCATCGTTGCCCGATTGTGTGAGAACGGGCTTGCGGTGCAACAAAAAAATCCCATTTAATTGAATAAGGCGGCGATTTTGCAACGCCTGTGACTTTACGCTATGCGTCAGGGCCATGAAACATAACCTTGCTCAGGATCTGGAACAATGCGCGCTGCCCAGCGCGCTGGAGATGATGGGCGAACGCTGGTCGTTCCTCATCCTGCGCGGCGCCTTGTCGGGCATTCGCCATTTCGAAGAGTTTCAGTCCACGTTGGGCATCGCCCGCAACATATTGGCCAACCGGCTCGCAAGGCTGGTCGAAAACGGCATATTGGTGCGCGAACCGATGCAGTGCGACCGGCGGAAGGTCGAATATCGGCTTACCGAAAAGGGGCAGGGGCTGGCCCCCGCCATGATCGCGCTGCGCCAGTGGGGCGAAAAATGGGGATGCGGCACGCCCGCCTGCCAGGTGCTGGCCGACAAGCGCGACGGCCAGCCGATCCGGCCGATCGGCATATTGGCGCATGACGGACGCACGCTGGACCTCGCCGATCTGGTCTGGCTGTGTACCGACGAAGTGACGCCGATGGCCGAGGAGCCGGCGGTCGCGGCCTGAAGGCTAAAGCATCTTTGACCGGGCGCGCAAATGGCCTAAGTCTGGGCGCAATGTCCGTCACCGTCCCCCGCATCAAGCCGCAGCCCTTTTTCGCTGACAAGAATCGCGCCTTCTGGAACCTCCAGTCGCTGGGCTGGGCCGGGGCGTTCCTGCTGCGCGGATCGTCCACCATCGCCAATGGCCAGCCGCTCTCCAGCCTGGTGCCGGTGCTGATCTCTACCGTGTCGGGCTATTCGGTGACGCTGCTGATCGCGGTGATGTTTCGCTTTCTGGTGAAGAAGCGGCCGATCATCACCTGGGGCGTGTCGATCGTGACCGTGGTGTTCGCCGCGGGGCTGGTCGCCTTCATCGACGCATGGGTGTTTTCGACGCAGAACCGGGCGAGCGATACGGCGGGGCTGCAACTGTTCCTGGGCGCATTCTATCTCTCCATGACGCTGCTGGGCGCCTGGTCCGCGCTTTATTATGCGATCAACTTCTACCTGACGGTGGAGGAGCAGGCGGATCAGCTGCTGCGGCTGGAAAATCAGGCGGCCAACGCGCAGCTGGCGATGCTGCGGTACCAGCTGAACCCGCATTTCCTATTCAATACGCTCAACAGCATATCGACGCTGGTGCTGCTCAAGCAGACGGACCGGGCCAATGCCATGCTCTCGCGCCTGTCCTCCTTCCTGCGCTATACGCTGATCAACGAGCCGACCGCGCAGGTGACGATCGAGCAGGAGATCGAGACGCTCAAACTCTATCTGGAGATCGAGAAGATGCGGTTCGAGGATCGGTTGCGGCCGGTCTTCACCATCGATCCGGCCGTCGCCCATGCGCGCTTGCCCTCCCTCCTGCTCCAGCCCCTGGTCGAAAACGCGATCAAATATGCGGTGACGCCCAAGGAGGAAGGGGCGGAAATCGCGGTCACGGCGCAGCCTGCCGGGGATAATGTCCGGATCGTCGTATCGGACAGCGGGCCGGGATTGAACGAAGGCGGAATGAAGCCGCACATTCCCATGAGCGAGGGGACGGGAGTGGGCCTGCCGAACATCCGGGACCGGTTAATTCAGGCCTTCGGGGAACGACAGAGCTTCGAAACGCGTTCCACGCCGGGCGGATTTTCGGTCATCATCGAATTTCCGCTGAATTTGGATGAAACATCGAAAGTGGCCGCATGACCATCAGAACAATCCTCGTCGATGACGAAAGCCTGGCCATTCAAGGGCTCCAGCTGCGTCTGCAAGCGCATGAGGATGTCGAAATTATCGAAACCTGCAACAACGGCCGCGAAGCCATCCGCGCGATCAAGACGCATAAACCCGACCTTGTGTTCCTCGATATTCAGATGCCCGGTTTCGATGGCTTTTCCGTCGTGCAGGGGCTGATGGAAGTCGAGCCACCGCTCGTCATCTTCTGCACCGCCTATAGCGACCATGCGATCCGTGCGTTCGAGGCGCAGGCGGTCGACTATCTGATGAAGCCGGTGGACGAAGGGCGGCTGGCCGACGCGCTGGATCGCGTGCGCCAGCGGCTGAATGAGAAGCGGCAGGTGCAGGAAGTCGAGAAGCTGCGCGAAGTGCTGGCCGAAGTCGCGCCGCAGGCGATGAGCGATTTCGTGACCGACGATGATTCGCCCGCATCCAGCCGGTTCGAGAAGCTGATCAACATCAAGGATCGCGGGCAGATTTTCCGCGTCGATGTGGATTCGATCGAGCGGATCGACGCGGCTGGCGACTATATGTGCATCTATACGGCCGACAATAGCCTGATCCTGCGCGAGACGATGAAGGATCTGGAAAAGCGGCTGGACCCGCGCAATTTCCAGCGCGTGCATCGCTCCACCATTGTCAACCTGAGCCAGGTGCGGCAGGTCAAGCCCCACACCAATGGCGAATGTTTCCTGGTGCTGGAAAGCGGCGCGCAGGTGAAGGTCAGCCGCTCCTATCGCGATGTGGTGGCGCGCTTCGTGCATTGAAAAGAACAATGTCATCCCCGCCTTTGCGGGAATGACATTGTTTTGAGCCATATAAACCCAAGGCGCGACAGGTTGGGTCATATATGCGTTCCCCGGCGCAGGCCGGGGAACACAGAAGGCAAAGCTCATTGCCTGTTGGTATCAATCCATCGTCCGCACCGGCCGGACGACCAGTTCGTTGACGTCCACATCGTCGGGCTGTTCCACCGCATAGGCGATGGCGCGGGCGATCGCGTCCGGGGTCAGGGCGATGGCGCGGAAATCCTGCATCGCGGCGGCGGCGCCCGCTTCGGTGATGGTGCCGGCCAGTTCGGATTCCACCACGCCCGGCGACACCACGGTCACGCGGATATCGTCATGTTCCATGCGCAGCCCGTCGGAAATGGCGCGGACCGCATATTTGGTGGCGCTGTAAACGCCGCAGGTCGGCCAGACGCGATAGCCGCCGATGGACGAAATATTGACGAAATGGCCACTGCGCTGCACCTTGAACCGGGGCAGGGCGGCAGCGATGCCGTGCAGCACGCCGCGAATGTTGACGTCGATCATCCGGTCCCATTCATCGACCTTCAGGCTGTCGAAGCGCGATAGCGGCATCAGGCCCGCATTGTTCACCAGTACGTCGATCCGGCCAAATCCGGCCTCCGTCGCGGCGACGAACGCCTCGACATCGGCGCGGTCGGTGACGTCGAGCGCGCGGAAGGCGACCGTGCCACCAGCGGCATTGAGTTCGTCGGCAAGGCTGGCCAGCCGGTCGGTGCGCCGCGCGCCCAGCATCAGCCTGGCGCCGCGCGCCGCCAGCAGCCGCGCCGTGCCCTCCCCGATGCCGCTGCTGGCGCCGGTGATTGCGATGACCTTGGTGTCTATTGCCATGTCCTGTCTCCCGATCGGGCGGATCGACCGTCGATCCGATGGGCCATGGATGCGCCATCATGGGGTGGGGGCGGTAGAATGGGCTTGCGTGATGATTGCACGATTTTCCAGATTTGGAGTGGTGGGCTGTTCAGGTGGAGATGCTCCAGATAAGAAGCCGTCACACTGATTTCCCTAACTTGGTTCGTTTCGAGCGTGTCGAGAAACCCGAAGCGCCGCGCTCGCCGCTTCTCGACTTCGCTCGAAGCGAACGGAAGCTTGTCAGGAGGATGGTCACATGTCCCATGGTCCGTTGGCGGAACAGATTGCCCGATATGCCGATGGCGACGGGATCGTCGACACCGCCATCCCGCGCCTGACGCTGGTGCGCTGGAGCCATGCGGACGAGCCGGTGCATATGCTCCAGCGGCCCGCGCTCTGCATCATCGCGCAGGGGGCCAAGCGGGTGATGCTGGGCGATAGCGTGGTGGCTTATGGGCCGGCCAGCTATCTGGTCGCCTCGCTCGACCTGCCGATCACCGGCATGGTCACGCAGGCCAGCGAGGATGCGCCCTATCTCTGCTTCTGCCTCTATCTCGATCCGGTGCTGTTGTCCGACATCGCCATTTCACTGCCGCCGGCGGCCCCTGTGGCGGAAGGGAGCGCATTGTCGCTGCATCCGATCACGCCCGAATTGCTGGATGCCGCAAACCGGCTGACGGCGTTGCTGGGCGATCCGGGTGGCGCGCCGCTGCTGGCGCCGCTGATCGAGCGGGAGTTGCTGGTGCGGCTGATGACCGGGCGGAGCGGCGGCATCGTGCGTGCGATCGCGGCGGGGGATAGCAGGACGGGGCAGATCGCGCGAGCTATCGGATGGCTGAAGGCGCATTTCCGCGAGCCGTATGACGGGCCGGGGCTGGCCGATCTTGCAGGGATGAGCGTGTCGAGCTTCCATGCGCATTTCCGCCGCGCCACCGCGATGACGCCGCTGCAATATCAAAAGCAGTTGCGGTTGCAGGCGGCACGCACGCTGATGCTGGCCGACCGGCTGGACGCGGCGGAGGCCGGGTTTCGCGTGGGCTATGACAGTCCCTCGCAGTTCAGCCGCGAATATCGCCGCCTCTTCGGCGCGCCGCCGGTGCGGGACATGGGGCGCTTGCGGACCATGCCGCATGTGGCGATGGCGATTTAGCGGAGCGGGCATGGATGGGCAGGGGCCATCGTGCCCATTTCCGGCCGGGCGCCGTCACCTGAACACCCATTGCCGGTTCAGCCCGAACATCACGGCGGGCGTCACGAAGAGCATCGCGGGGATGGGGGACCATTCGGGCCACCCCATATGGGTGACGCACAGATATACCCAGAGCGCGTTGAGGGCGTAGCTGACGAGCGAGACGATGATGAATTTCGCGCCGCGCGCGGCGTGGCCGCCATGGCCGCCATGGCCGCGGAAGGTGAAGAGGCTGTGGCTGACATAGCCGATCGCGACGGCGGCGAGATAGCCGATGAAATTGGCAGCCTGCGGATGGAAGCCGGCGAGCGCGGCGAGGCACCAGTAGATCGCCGCCTGACAGGCGGTGACGAACAGGCCGGTCACGCCATAGCGGACGATCTGCCAGAAGAGCGGGCCATGGTCTGCATAAAGTCGTGACAGATATTTCATGGATCGCCCCGTTGCGCTTTGATGCGGAGCGTCTAATCGACAGCCATGACCTTGCCTAGCCGCGATATCCTGCGCGCCCGCGCGCGCCATTGGGCGCCGATCCTGACCGCCTATACCCAGCGGCACTGGAAATGGCTGACCTTCCTGATCTGGATCGTCATCGCCATCGTCATGGTCGCGACGCGCTGGCCTGCGGTTCATTGGCTGGTGCTGAGCGATACGGACGATAATATCCGCTATGTGCAGGTGAAGGACTGGCTGGCCGGGCAGGGCTGGTATGATCTGCGCCAATATCGGCTCGATCCGCCGGGCGGGGCGAACATCCACTGGTCGCGGCTGGTCGACATTCCGATCGCAGGGCTGATCATCTTCTTCCGCGCCTTCGTCGATCAGGGGCTGGCCGATCGGCTGGCCTGCGCCATCGCGCCGCTGCTGCCGTTGTTGTTGCTGATGGGGAGCCTGGGGTTCATCGGGCGGCGGCTGGCCGGGCCGAACGGCTGGTGGCTGGCGGTGCTGGCGCCGCTGGCCGCGCAGATGGGGCTGGGCATGTATGCGCCGATGCGGATCGACCATCATGGCTGGCAACTGGCGCTGGCGGTGACGATGCTGGCCGGCGTGATCGACGGTCATCGGCTGCGCGGCGGATTGATGGCGGGCATCAGCAGCGCCTTGTCGATCGCCATCGGCATGGAGATGATCGTCTATCTGGCGGCGGGCGGTGCCCTCATCGCACTGCGCTGGGTGTTCCGGCCGGGGGAGGCGCGGCGGATGCTGCCCTACGGCCTCAGCCTCGCGGGGGCGACGTCGCTCTGTTATGTGCTGTTCGCCAGTTATGCCAACCGGGACATGGTGTGCGACGCGATATCGCCCATCTGGGTGGCGGTGTTCGGCGCGGCGGGCGCGGGCATGGTGATGCTGTCGATCGCGCCGCTGCGCAGCTGGCCGGTGCGGCTGGCTGCGGGCGCAGTCGTGGGCGGCGCGGTGGCCGCGTTTTTCTATGCGAACTGGCCGCAATGCCTGACCCCCTATCAGATTTCGCCGGAATTGCAGCGGCTGTGGCTGGCCAATATCCGGGAGGCGAAGCCGATCACCGCGCAGGCGCAATCCATGGTCGTGCCGTTGCTGGCAGTACCGGCGGCGGGGCTGGTCGGTTTGCTCTGGGCCTTGTGGGATGCGCGGCGCGACGCCGAGCGGCTCTGGGCCTGGGCGACGGTCGGCGCGATGATGGTCTTTTCCACGGCACTGCTGTTCTGGCAGTTGCGCGCGGGGCCGGCGGCGCAGTTGCTGGCGATCCCGCCGGCCGCCTGGGCCGCGCACCGGCTGGTCGCGGCGATCCTGACGGGGACGCGGCGGGTGCGGATGGGCGCCGGTTTGGGCGTGGCGCTGCTGGCGGCGATCGCCTGCGCCTATCCGCTCTATCCGCAGCTGGTGAAATTCTATCAGGAGGCGACGGGCACGAAGCCCAAGCCCTGGCGCCCTTCGGCCATTGCACGCACCGATGCGATCAAGAAGGCGAACGGACGATGCCGCACGCTGCCCGCGCTGGAGGTGCTGGACCAGTTGCCGCCCGCGACCATCTTCACCATGGTGGACCTTGGGCCGCGCCTGATCGCGACGACGCATCATAGTGCGATCGCCGGCCCCTATCATCGCAATGGGGCGACGATCCTGGACATGCACCATGCCTATGACGGGCCGGCGGATGGGTTTCGCGCGATCGCGGCGAAGCATCATGCCACCTATCTGCTGGTCTGCCCCAATTTCCCGGAAGGGACGATCTATCAGTCGCGCAGCCCGCGCGGCTTCTATGCCGGGCTGATGCGGGGAACGGTCCCGCGCTGGCTGGTGCCGGTCGATCTGAAGACGGGGATGACGCTGCCTTACCAGCTCTATAAAATCGATTATGCGACGCCGCGCTGACCGCGCGACATCATATGGTTTTTGTGGGACGCATCGCTGATGCGAAAAGGGCGCCCCTTTTCGCGCGATGCTTGGTTAGCGCCGGGCAGCGAAAAAGTCGCGGAGAAGCGCTGAGGCTTCGGCTTCGGCAAGACCGCCATAGACGTCGGGGCGATGCAGGCATTGCGGCTGGGCGAAAAGACGCGGGCCTTGCTCGATCGCGCCGCCCTTGGGATCGCCCACCGCATAATAGAGGCGGGCGATGCGGGCGTGCGATATGGCGCCCGCGCACATGGGACAGGGCTCCAGCGTCACCCACAGGTCGCAACCGGTCAGCCGATAGTCGCCCAGATGCGCGGCGGCTGCGCGCATCGCGACGATTTCGGCATGGGCGGTGGGATCATGGTCGCGGCGGTTGCGGTTCTCGCCCTCGCCGATAATCGCGCCATCCTTCGTTACTACGGCACCGATCGGCACTTCGCCCGCCGCCTCGGCGGTGCGGGCGAGCGCCAGGGCGCGGCGCATGGGCGCGGGCAGGGGGAAGGGCTGAGCCATCAGCCCCGCCCGTTACAGGATGATGCACGCTGAAGGAAGTTATACCACGGCACAACGACGCCAACCTCTGGCTGTCGGTTCCGCAGTGCAGGCCGGGGGGTCCAGGCCAGGGAACTGGACCCCGGCCTGCGCCGGGGAACGTGCATTATAGGGAAGTGTCAGCGTCGGATGCTGTCAGGGCTTCTTCACGTCCACGGTGGGCACATCGACGGTTTCCTTGCGGGTGCCGACTTCCACCTTGGCGACGTTCGCCTCATATTTGGGCAGAGCGCCTTCCTTGACCGCGACTTCGGGCAGCCGTCCTTCCTGCGTTTTTTGCAGGTCGATGAAGCCCGTGGCGATGCCGCCGGCCAGGACCAGCAAAATGATGACCAATATTCCACCAATGACTCGCATTCGTCCCTCCTCTGGGTTAGTTGACCTTTCAACGCGCGGGGTCGCAGAGGGTTGCGATCCTGCCTTGCTGCGGCTTGACGGGGACGACGAATCCCGTTATCGGCGCGGCTTTCCGAACGAACCCGAATTTCAAAGGTTGATTGACTATGTCGCGCATTTGCGAGCTGACCGGTAAGGGTCGCCAGGTGGGTCACAATGTTTCCCACGCCAATAACAAGACCAAGCGCGTGTTCCTGCCGAACTTGCAGAACGTGTCGCTGATCTCCGAGACGCTGGAAACCACGGTTAAGCTGCGCGTATCGACCCATGGTCTGCGTTCGGTCGAACATAATGGCGGCCTGGACAACTGGCTGGTCAAGACCAACGACGAGAAGCTGTCGCTGAAGGCCCGTCGCCTGAAGCGCGACATCGTCAAGAAGAAGGCTGCCGTCGCAGCCTGATTTCCGACCGATTCGTTTCGGCATAAGGAGCGGCCCCGCAACGGGCCGCTTTTTTGCGTTGGCATTTGGCTTGTGACGGGCTTCAAGCGGCGTCTTTCTGCGCTTCCGGTGCTCACATACTGAACTACGCGGCGCGCGGGTCCTGGAACGCCAATATTTCCGGCCGCCATAGGCCAAATTCCGGTCGCGCTATTTCATCCCGAATTTCAGCAGCAATGTGCGCTGGAAGAATTCGTGATTGTCGTCGGAGATGATCCAGATGACCGGGCGGCCATTCTCATGGGACAGCGCAAGCCCCTCGAAATTGTCGGCGAGCAGCGGTGGGGCCAGTCTGGCAAGGGTGCGGGCCTTCATCTCCGTGCCCGGCTCCAGCTTTTCGGGCAGGTCGACGATGGCGATGATGCCGGTGAACAGTTGCTCCATGGTCAGGCGACGATTGAGGACCAGCAGGTGCCGGTCGTCCAGCGCCACCGCATCGGTCGGGCGATAGCCGCGCGGTGCGGTGTAGCGCAGATGGATGGGGATGGGCGTATCCTTTTCCGCCGGATCGCCGGCAAAGAGCAGGCTGTCATGATGCCCGTCCGCCGTCATCCCCATTTCGCCGATCGCCAGAAAGCGGCCGTCGGGCAGGCGGGTGAAAGATTCGATCGACCCGGTCTTGGGCCAGGCGACGATTTCCGGCCAGGTACGACAGGCCTCCACGCGGGCAAAGCCGGGGCTGTAGCGACAGATCGCCTGTTGCAGTTCGAAGCCTGCCCAATAGCGGCCGGTCGCCGGATCGTGGGTCAGACTTTCCGAATCCCACGCCCACCAGGGGCGATGGCGATCCTGCGGGCGGATGGGCAGGGGGGCGATGAAAGGGTGCCCCTCTCCATCGCCCGGAGCAATGCGAAAGCCCATCAATATCCCTGAATCGCTCAGGCCCAATATATCGCCCAACGGTGACACCAGCAGCGCCGATATGCCGCCAAAACCGGGATTGGCGCTCTCCAGCTGCCAGCCGCCAAGATAGGTAAGCGCGCCCACATGGGTCAGCCCCGGCTCGATGCTGCTGAGCGGCAGGGGGCGGGCGGTGACCAGCAGGCTGCCTGCGCGCACCGCTTCCGGTTTCCCCATCGGCGGGGCCGGCAACAGCAAAATGGCAACAAGGAGGACGATCAGGATTCGCTGCATCGCCCCTGCCATAGGATATAATCGGGTCGGACGCAGCAGGGTCGTGACGGGTAGGGCGCAGGTGAACGGGGGCTGACACCCCCATTCAGGCTCGGCTCAACCCGAATCGATCATAAGGGTATCAATCGAAGGGCAATCCCGTTCTTTTCAACGGCCGCCCAAGAGGATGGCAAATGAGGAGAAGCGCCATGAAGATGAAGTTTCTTGTTAATCTGGGAGCCGCTCTGGCGATGGGCGCCGCTTCCTTTGCCGTGACGGCAACCCCGGCTGCGGCGCGGGATCATTATCGCGGCGGTTATGACCGTGGCGATTATTATCGCGGTGGCTATGATCGCGGTTGGCGGGGTGATCGCGGCTATCGCGGCTACCGCAACGACGGGTATCGCGGCTATCGTGGCGACGGCTATTATCGCAACAGCTATCGCGGCGGATATCGTGGCGGCTATCGCTGCCGGGACAATGGCACCGGCGGCACCATCATCGGCGCGATCGCCGGTGGCCTGCTGGGTAACGAAGTGGGCAAGGGTTCGGGCCGCTATGGTCGTCGCGGCGATGGCACCACGGGCGCCATCCTTGGCGCGGGCGTAGGTGCGCTGGCCGGCCGGGCGATCGACCGCAACTGCTAAATCCCGCGATATTCGGACATAAGGAGGGCCGTCCCATAGGGGCGGCCCTTTTCGCATCGGGATTTTTGGTCGCATCAGGGTTTGGGTTCGGGCTGCGGGGCGACCCGCTTGCGGTCGGCACCTGCGGCCGTGACGGCAGCGGGGTTGAGGCCGGGGTCGGCGCTTTGCGCTGCGCCGGTGCGGGCATCCAGCATGGCCGCAGCATCGTTAAGCGCCTGGGCTTCGCCGGCGCTGACCCCGCCGACGCCGTCCTGCGATCCCGATCCACAGGCGGCCAGCATGGACAGGGCGGCAAGGGGGAGGAGAGGGCGGACCATGGTTTGCTCCAAAAGAAAAAGGGCCGCCCCGTTGTCGGTGCGACCCTTCCCTAAATTCTAGACCCGAACGGGACTGAATTACATCGCGTTCGCAGCGTTGTTGGTCGCGTTCGACGCAGCGTTCGCAGCGTTGTCGGCAGCGTTCAGCGCAGCGTTCATGGCGTTGTCGGCAGCGTTCGAAGCGTTTTCGGCCGAGTTGGCGGCGTTGTTGGCAGCGTTCTCGGTACCGCCCGAGCAAGCAGCCAGGCCGAGCGAAGCGGCGAGAACGAGCGAAAGAGCAATCGACTTGGTCATGGGTTTAAACCCCTCTCTGAGAAAAATAAAAATGCAGACCACTCTCGGAGAAAAGCTCACCCCCCATTGCGCCTGCACGCCGATTCGTACTGCCTTGAACCGGGCAAGGCAATCCCATTCATGGAGCCAAAAGGTCGGATACCCGCCATTTCATCGCTTTATGGATGAAAAATGCACGGAAAATTCACTGGCATTGACGTATATAAAGATTTCTTTATATGGAATGTCCATGCACGCGGCACTTGATATATTCCGGGCACTTGGCGACCCGACGCGGCTGCGCATCATCCACCTGTTGCGGGCGATGGAGCTGGCGGTGGGGGAGATTGCGCAGGTCGTGGGGCAGAGCCAGCCGCGCGTGTCGCGCCATGTCCGCATATTGGCCGAAGCGGGGCTGGTGGAGCGGCGCAAGGAAGGCAATTGGGTATTTCTGCGCCTGGGCAAGGACCGGTCGGTCGTGCCCTTCCTGACCCTGTTCGACCGGCTGGAGCCGTCCGAAAGCGAAGCGTTGTGGCAGGCGGCGGATCTGGCGCGACTGGCCGCCGTGCGCGCCGACCGCGCGCGGGCGGCCGAATGCTATTTTGCCGAACATGCAGAAGAATGGGACGCGATACGCTCCCTTCATGTCGCCGAAGCCGATGTGGAAGCGGCCATGGTGGCGCTTCTGGGGCGCGAGCCGATCGGCCATCTGCTCGACATCGGCACCGGCACCGGGCGGATGATCGAACTGTTCGGAGCCGGCGCGGATCAGGTGACCGCGCTGGACCGCAGCCCGGACATGCTGCGCCTGGCACGGGCCAAGCTGCCGCAGGATGCCGGCGACAAATATGCGCTGTTGCTGGGCGATTTCCTGGACCTGCCGCTGGAGCAGGGCAGTGCCGATACGGTGGTGCTGCATCAGGTGCTGCATTATGCGCAGGCGCCCGAGCTGGTGATCGCGCAGGCGGCGCGGGTCGCGGCGACGAACGGCCGGGTGCTGATCGCCGATTTCGCGGCGCATGAACGCGAAGAATTGCGCCTGCGCGACCAGCATGCGCGGCTGGGCTTTTCCGACGAGCAGATCGAAGGCTGGTTCGCGCAGGCGGGGCTGGCGCTGGAACGGGTGGAAACGCTGCCCGGCCAGGAATTGACGGTAGTATTGTGGCTGGGGCGGCGCCAGAGCGTCGATGTCCTGCCCATCGAAGGACGGATTTCCGCATGACCCTTAACGATCCCATGCACAATGAGGCTATTGGGCCGCTTTACGCGGATCTGGCCGGCGACGCCCGCGTCAGCTTCGAATTTTTTCCGCCCAAGACGGAGAAGATGGAAGCGCAGCTGTGGTCGGCGATCGAGACCTTGGCCCCCCTGGCGCCCAAATTCGTGTCCGTCACCTATGGGGCGGGCGGCTCCACGCGCGAGCGTACCCATAATACGGTTGCCCGCATCGCGAAGGAAACGTCTCTGTCCGCCGCCGCGCACCTGACCTGCGTGGCGGCCAGCAGGGATGAGATTGGCGAGATTGCCGACGCCTATTGGGATGCGGGCGTGCGCCATATCGTCGCGTTGCGCGGCGATCCGCCGGAAGTGGGCGGCCGGTTCGAGCCGCACCCGCAAGGCTATGCCGGCGCGGCCGATCTGGTCGAAGGGCTGATGAAGCGCCATCCGTTCGAGATCAGCGTGTCGGCCTATCCCGAAGTGCATCCCGACGCCGCGAGCGCGCAAAGCGACCTCGATAATCTGAAGCGCAAGCTGGACGCCGGGGCGACCCGTGCGATCACGCAATTCTTCTTCTCGCCCGACGCCTATTTCCGCTTCATGGACAAGGTCGGCGCGGCGGGGATCACGGCGGACATCGTACCGGGCATCATGCCGGTCAGCAATTTCGCCGCGACACAGCGCATGGCCGCCATGTGCAATACCGACGTGCCGCCGTGGATGGCGCGCCTGTTCGAAGGGCTGGACGAACATCCCGCATCGCGCCAGCTGGTGTCGGCGACGATCGCCGCCGAACTGTGCCGCAAATTGTATGAAGGCGGCGTGCGCGATTTCCATTTCTACACGCTCAATCGGGCGGAACTCAGCTTTGCGATCTGCCATCTGCTCGGCCTTCGGGCCAAGGTGGCAGTGGACGCCTGATACACATCAACCCCCTCCGTTCGGTTCGCGCTTGGCGAGAACCGGTTGCGCGAGGGTTCTCGACAAGCTCGAACCGAACGGGGAGAGGGAGCATATGACCGCCGAAGACCAATTGCGCCAACTGGCCGCCGACAAGATCCTGATCTTCGATGGCGGTTACGGCACATCGATCCAGAAACACGGCCTGACCGAAGCCGATTATCGCGGCGACCTGGACCTGGCGAAGGACCAGAAAGGCAATAACGACCTTCTGTGCCTCACGCGCCCGGACATCGTGGAGGGCATCCATAGCGCCTATCTGGAAGCCGGCGCGGACATGATCGAGACGAACACGTTCAGCTCCACCAAGATCGCGATGGCCGATTATGGCGCCGAGCATCTGGTGTGGGACATCAATATCGCGGCGGCAAAGCTGGCCCGCAGCGCGTGTGAAAAGGCGACGGCGAAGGATGGCAAGCCGCGCTTCGTGTGCGGCTCGATCGGCCCGACGAACAAGACGCTCAGCATTTCGCCAGACGTCAACGACCCCGCCTTTCGTGAAGTCGATTACGACACGCTCAAGGCCGATTATCGCGAGCAGTGCGACGCGCTGATCGCCGGTGGGGTGGATTTCCTGCTGGTCGAAACCTGCTTCGATACGCTCAATGCCAAGGCCGCGGGCATGGCCGCGCGCGAGGCGGAGGAAGCGGCGGGCCGCTCCGTGCCGCTGATGCTCAGCTTCACCATCACGGACATGTCGGGCCGCAACCTGTCGGGCCACACGATCAACGCCTTCTGGTATTCTCTGCGCCATTTGAAGCCGCTGACCATCGGCGTGAACTGCGCCTTCGGGGCGGATCTGCTGCGGCCGTATCTGGCCGAACTGTCGAAAAATGCCGATACGCTGATCCTGGCCTATCCCAATGCGGGCCTGCCCAACGAACTGGGCCAATATGACGAACTGCCCGAAACCACCGCGAAGCTGATCCGCGACTGGGTGGACGAAGGGCTGGTGAATATGGTCGGCGGCTGTTGCGGCACGACCCCGGCGCATATCGGCGCGGTGGCAAAGGCGCTGGACGGGCACAAGCCGCGCGTGGTGCCGGCCCTGCCGGTCGTGACGCGGCTCGCGGGCCTCGAACCGATGCATATCGCGGCGTAAAAATTCACATCCGTTCGGTTCGAGCTTGTCGAGAACCGGGCGCGCAACGCTTCTCGACAGGCTCGAAGCGAACGGAACTAGAGAATGACCACCCAATCCACCGCCACTTTCGTCAATATCGGTGAGCGCACCAACGTCACCGGATCGGCCAAGTTCAAGAAGCTGATCATGGCGGGCGACTATGCCGCCGCCATCGACATCGCGCGCGAGCAGGTGGAGAATGGCGCGCAGATCGTCGACGTAAATATGGACGAGGGCCTGCTCGACGCGGTCGAGGCGATGACGACTTTCCTCAAGCTGATGACGTCGGAACCGGACATCAGCCGCGTGCCGGTCATGATCGACTCGTCGAAGTGGGATGTCATCGAGGCGGGGCTGAAATGCGTCAGCGGCAAGCCGATCGTCAATTCGATCAGCATGAAGGAGGGCGAGGAGGCCTTCCTGTTCCATGCGCGCAAATGCATGGCCTATGGCGCCGCCGCCGTCATCATGGCGTTCGACGAGACGGGCCAGGCGGACACGAAGGAGCGCAAGGTCGAGATTTGCGAGCGCGCCTACAAGCTGTTGATGACGATCGGCTTTCCGCCCGAGGACATTATCTTCGATCCCAATATCTTCGCGGTGGCGACCGGGATCGAGGAGCATAATAATTACGGCGTCGACTTCATCGAGGCGTGCCGCGAGATCAAGAAGCGCTGCCCGCACGTCCATATTTCGGGCGGCCTGTCGAACTTTTCCTTCTCCTTCCGTGGCAACGAGCCGGTGCGCCGGGCGATGCACTCGGTCTTCCTCTATCACGCCATTCCGGCGGGGCTGGACATGGCGATCGTCAATGCCGGGCAGCTCGACGTCTATGACGCGATCGACCCGGCGCTGCGCAAGGCGTGTGAGGATGTGCTGCTGAACACGGACCCCGAAGCGGGCGACCGGCTGGTGACGTTGGCCGAAAGCTTCAAGGGCAAGGATGCGGCGTCCGAAAAGGCCGCGCAGGAATGGCGCGGCTGGCCGGTTGCCAAGCGGCTGGAACATGCGCTGGTCAAGGGCATCGACATGTATGTGGTGGAGGATACGGAGGAATGCCGCCTGGCCGCGGACAAGCCGATCCATGTGATCGAAGGCCCGCTGATGGACGGGATGAACGTCGTCGGCGACCTGTTCGGCGCGGGCAAGATGTTCCTGCCGCAAGTCGTGAAATCCGCCCGCGTCATGAAGAAGGCGGTCGCCCATCTGCTGCCCTTCATCGAAGCGGCAAAGGAGCCGGGCGCCAAGGGCAAGGGCAAGATCATCATGGCGACCGTCAAGGGCGACGTGCATGATATCGGCAAGAATATCGTCGGCGTCGTCCTGCAATGCAACGGCTTCGACGTGATCGACATGGGCGTGATGGTGCCGTGGCAGGACATCATCAAGGCCGCGAACGAGAATGACGCCGACATGATCGGGCTTTCGGGCCTCATCACTCCCTCGCTGGACGAGATGGTGACGGTGGCGGCGGAAATGCAGCGGGCGAACATGACCATGCCGCTGCTGATCGGCGGGGCGACGACGTCGCGCGTGCATACCGCGCTGCGCATCGACCCGGCCTTTACCGGGCCGGTCGTCCATGTGCTGGACGCCAGCCGCGCCGTGGGCGTGGCCACGGCCCTGGTGTCCGAAACGCAGAAGAATGATTTCGTCCAGAAGACCAAGGACGATTATGAGCATGTCCGCGTCGCCCGCGCCAACAAGGGGCAGAGCGCGCTGATCAGCATCGCGGACGCGCGCGACAACGGCTTCGAGATCGACGAGAGCCTGAAGGCGCCACGCCCGCGCCTGCCCGGCGTGCATAAATTCCCCGACTGGGACCTGAAGGATCTGGTCCAGTATATCGACTGGACGCCCTTCTTCCGCGCCTGGGAACTGGCGGGCAATTATCCCGCGATTTTGACCGATCCGGTGGTGGGCGAAAGCGCGACCAGCCTGTTTGCCGACGCGCAGAAGATGCTGGACAAGATCGTCAACGACAAATGGCTGACCGCGCGCGGCGTGGCGGGCCTGTGGCCGTGCCGTCGCAAGGGCGACGACATCATCGTCCATGTCGAGGATGAGAAACATTACACCCTGCCGATGCTGCGCCAGCAGATACAGAAGCGGGAAGGGCGGGCGAACATGTGCCTCGCCGACTTCATCAGCCATGATGGCGACTGGATGGGCGGGTTCGCCGTGTCGATCCATGGCATCGAACCGCATCTGGCGCGGTTCAAGAATGCGATCGATGACTATTCGGACATCCTTCTGAAGGCGCTGGCCGACCGTCTGGCCGAAGCCTTTGCCGAGCGGCTGCACCATTATGTCCGCACGGCATTGTGGGGCTATGCCGAGGGCGAGCAGCTGACCAACGAAGCGCTCATCAAGGAACAATATCGCGGAATCCGCCCGGCGCCCGGCTATCCCGCCTGCCCGGAACATAGCCTGAAACCGATCCTGTTCGAGATGCTGGACGCGCATCATGCGACCGGCGCGACGTTGACGGAAAGCTTTGCGATGTTGCCGACGGCGGCGGTCAGCGGCTTTTACTTCGGCCATGCGCAGGCGGAATATTTCGGCGTGGCGCGGGTCGGCCGCGACCAGCTGGAAGATTATGCGCAGCGGCGCGGTATCGACCTGGAAACGGCGGAACGCTATTTGCGCCCGAATCTGGACTAAGGACTTGCTCCCCGGCGAAGGGATGAAACACGCCATCTCCCTTCCTATCTCCCGCCCATGAAGATCTTCACCATCGGCTATGAAGGCACGACGCAGCCGGACCTGATCGCGGCGCTGCAAGCCGCCGGCGTCCGGTTGCTCGCCGATGTCCGCGCGGTGCCGCTGTCGCGCCGCCCCGGTTTCTCGAAGAACATCCTGGCCGCCGGCCTGCGCGAGGCGGGGATCGACTATGTCGGCCTGAAGGCGCTGGGCACGCCGGCCGAGGGGCGCGAGGCTGCGCGCAAGGGGCAGCATGCACGGCTGGCGGAAATCTATGCGCGCCAGCTCGACCTGCCCGAAGCGATCGTGCAAGCCGAGCAGTTGAAGGATATGGCGGCGGAGCGCCCCACGGCCCTGCTCTGTTTCGAACGTGATCCGTCGGGCTGCCACCGCTCGCTGCTGATCGACGCGGTGCTGCCGGATGCGGTGCGGATCGACCTGTTCCCGGCGTAAAGACATGGCCGTCACCCTGTCCCATAGCGGGGCAGCGGCAGATTGCGGGTCTTCGCGCCTTGGTGCTGCCGTCGGCGGCGTTTATGCACGCGCACATGCGCATAGTCTCCACCACGCTCCTCGTCTCCGCCGCGATCGCTTCGGCCGCGCTGGCGCAGGGCAATGCCGCTCCCTTCACCGTCGCAGAGACGGGGCAGGGCTTTGCCACGATCGGCGACGCGCTGGCCGCGATCGGCGACCGGCGCGGCACGGTGGTCGTGGCGCCCGGCACCTACCGCCAATGCGGCGTGCAGCAAGGGGGCGACGTCACCATCCGCGCGGCGACGCCCGGCACCGCGATCTTCGACGGGGCCGTGTGCGAAGGGAAGGGCGCGCTGGTGCTGCGCGGCCAGGCCAGCCATGTGGACGGCATCATCTTCCAGAATATGCGCGTGCCCGACGGCAATGGCGCGGGCATTCGCCTGGAAAGCGGCAACCTGACCGTCCGCAACAGCCTGTTCCGCAACAGCGAGGAGGGTATCCTTACCGGCGACTATGATGGCGGGCAGGTGGAGATCGACAAATCGACCTTCCGCAAGCTCGGCCGGTGCGACCGCGACCTCGACTGCGCGCATGGCATCTATATCGGTCGGCTCGCCAGCCTGTCCGTCACCAACAGCCGGTTCGATCAGGGCGATGGCGGTCATTATCTGAAAACCCGCACCGCCCGCGTCACGATAAGCGGCAACAGCTTCGACGATAGCGGCGGGCATCTGACCAATTATATGATCGACCTGTCCAATGGCGCGACCGGTACCATCACCGGTAATGAAATGGTGCAGGGCAAGGACAAGGATAACTGGTCAGCCTTCATCACCGTGGCTCCGGAAGGCCGCGAACATTCGAGCGCGGGCCTGGTGATCGAGGGGAACAAGGCGGGCTTCGTGCCGGGGCTGGAGCGCGGCTCCACCTTCGTCGCCAATTTCACCGACGATGCGGTGCGGATCGGCACGAACCAACTGGCGCCCAGCATGAAGGTCAAGGACCGGCGCTGACTTGGCCGCGTTGGCGTGATAGGATGGCGTCATGCGAACCACCTATGACAGCGCGACCGTCCGCCTCTATCATCTGGGCGATGATGGGGCGGCCATGACGATCATGTATGGGCCGTTGAGCCAGGCCCTGCGTGTCGCCGAACAGCAGCCGGCCGAAGTGCAGGACGGGCTGTTCCTGGCGACCGACAATGATGTGGTCGCCTATCTGGACCTGATCGAAAGCTGATCGTCAGCCCAGCAGCGCGAGCTGCTGGCGGATGACGTCCAGATTATGCTGGGCCAGATGGCTGCCGCGTCCTTCGACGGACCCGTCCAGATCGGGGCGCTCGCCAATCTCCAGGCAGCGTTCCCAGGCCGTGGCGGCAAGCGGCAACCAGTCGGTGAGCGCATGAGCCGGCTCGGCCAGCGCCCGGTCCATGGCGAGGTTGCCCAGGACGAAGAAGAAATCGGGCGACTCCGGCCAATGGGGCATCTGCTGCCCGGCGATGGCGATGCCTTCCTCCGATTCGCCCGACTGGCCGAGGCAATGGAGCCGGCGGATCATCAGGCCGTGGGTCCATGGCGCGCTATCGGGGGTGCGGGCGCTGGCCTGTTCATACCAGTCCGCTGCGCAGGCGTAGTCTTGCGCCGTCTCCGCCTCCTTGCCCAATTGGTAGAGGAGGTAGGGATTTTCGGGATCGACCTGCAATTCTGCCAGCAGCAGCGGCGTATTGCGATCCCGCTTGCCCGCCGCCTGCGCGTCCTCATAGCCGTCATGGTCGAGGATGAGGGCGATGCGCTCGACCGGCAGGCTGGACACGGGCTGTTCGTGGATGCGCCCGGCATAGCGGACGCCGCGAGGCAATAGCCGGGCGATCCAGCTGCGGGTGGAGGGCAGGGCGGTGCCAGCCTGCTGCGGCAGGTCGAAGCTGCTGCGGATGCAGAGAGCGCCCAGCCGTGGCGGTCCCTCGCACCAGTCACGCAAACCCTCGCCCCCCTTCGCGATCCATTCGTCGGCGTCGATCACCAGGTTCCAGTCGGCGTCGGACAGCGCCAGCACATGATTGCGCGCGGCCGAAAAATCGCCTGGCCAGTCGAGATGATGGACCTGCGCGCCGCAGCCCTGCGCGATCGCGACGCTGTCGTCGGTCGATCCGGTGTCCAGCACGATCATGGCATCGACATAGGGTCGCACGCTGGCGAGACAGCGGGCGATGCAGCGCGCCTCGTTACGCATGATGAGCGTCGCGGCGATGCGGGGGCGATTGGCGGTCATGCCCCTGTTTCGCCTGGCCGGCCTAAAAAGCCGTTAACCATCGGCAAAGCCGAAGGGCGCGCGGGTGCGGCGATAATCGTCGGGCAGCATGTCGCGGCCGATCGGCGGGGCGGATCGGGCCATGCACTGGGCGCGGTGGCACAGGCGACAGGTGACGCCGATCGGGGTCGGGGCGGGCGCGGGCGCATCCTGCGTATAGATCAGCCGATGTGCATGTTCCGCCGCGCAGCACAGTGCGATGGCGCGCTCCACCTTCGGCGCGCCCCAGCTGCCGCCGCCCGCCGTCACCGTGCGCGCGATCGAGAAGAAGCGCTGGCCGTCGGGCAGCTCCAGCCATTGCGTTACCACTTCGCGCGGGGTTTCGAACACGCGATGCACCGACCAGAGCGGGCAGGAGCCGCCATGCCGCGCAAAGGGGAAGCCCGCGCCGTCGAGCCGCTTGCTGACATTGCCGGCCGGATCGACCCGCAGGAAGAAGAAGGGGACGCGCTCCTGCCCCGGCTTTTGCAGGGTGGTCAGGCGATGGGCGGTCTGTTCGAAACTCGTCCCGAACTGGCGGGCCAGTGCCTCCACATCATAGCGGCGCGCTTCGACGGCCTTGGCAAAGGCGGTATAGGGCATCAGGATTGCGGCGGCGGCATAGCTGGCGAGTGCGCGGCGGGCGAGGCGGCGGCCGCTTTCATGGGAGAAGTGACCGTCTTTCAGGATCGAGTCGAAATTTTTGCGCAGGTCCAGATAGGCGATCTGGAGCGCCAGCTGGAATTGCGAACTGGCGCCATCCAGCGCATCGTCCAGCAGCACCGCGTCGCGATGCCGGTCGAGGCGGCGCATCGATCCGGCCATCACGTCCGAAGGCAGGCGGCGGACGCGCAGATTATGCTTCGCCTTGAGCCAGGCGATGAGGCCGCCTTCGGCCTCCGCTTGCGCCGCCAGCCTTTCCGCCGCATCGTCCAGCAGCGGGAAGCTGTTGCGCCGGGCGGCGAGGAAGCGGCGCGATTCGGCGACGGGATCAGCCATATCTTCGACAGGTTCGACCCCCGCGCCGCGATCCGCCAGCGCCAGATGCTCCTCGCGATAGCTGGTATAAAGGCGCAGCAGCGCTTCGGTAATGCCGGGATAATTGACCGCGACGTCGCCGGTGGCGAGCGTGGGCAGGTCTATGTCGGCGAACATCGGGTCCTTCAGCACCGCCTGCAACCGCGCCGACTGCTCCGCGCCGCCGTCCCCGGCCACCTCCGCCATATCAAGTTTGTAGGTCCGGGCGAGGCGCAACAGCATGTCGGCGGTCAGCGGCCGCTGGTTGCGTTCCAGCAAGGCCACGTAGGAGGCGGATATGTCGAGATCGGCGGCCATGTCCGCCTGCGTCAGGCCGAGTTCTCGCCGCAGCCGCCGCAGTCGCGGCCCCATGTAAACCGGGCGATCCTTGGCCATATCCGCGACTCCTGTGCAGGCTTTACAACTTTACAGCAGATTTTTGTAAAGATCGACAACTGAACTTCAGCGGGACTGCCGCACCGCAGCAGGGGCGATTAGGTCGGGAGCAACAGATCACCGGACGCAAGGAAAACGGCCATGACCTATCAGGACAATATCGCAAAGGCGCAGGGCCTCATCGGCCGCCACCCCGGCACCTGGGACGGGATCAATGCCGAATCCGTCGCCCGAATGAAGCTCCAGAACCGCTTCAACACCGGGCTGGACATCGCCAAATATACCGCCGGCATCATGCGCCGCGACATGGCCGCCTATGATCTGGACCCGGCCAACTACACCCAGTCGCTTGGCTGCTGGCACGGCTTCATCGGCCAGCAGAAGCTGATCGCGATCAAGAAGCATTTTGGTACGACCCGCCAAAAATATCTGTACCTGTCCGGCTGGATGGTCGCAGCGCTGCGCAGCGATTTCGGCCCGCTGCCCGACCAATCGATGCACGAAAAGACCAGCGTCGCCGCGCTGATCGAAGAACTCTACACCTTCCTCAAGCAGGCCGACGCCCGCGAACTGGGGATGATGTTCCGCGATCTGGACAAGGCGCGCGAGACAGGCAATGCGGTCGAGGCACAGCGCCTGACCCATGCGATCGACAATTATGAAACCCATGTCGTTCCCATCATTGCAGACATCGACGCGGGCTTCGGCAATGCGGAGGCCACCTATCTGCTCGCCAAGAAGATGATCGAGGCGGGCGCCTGCGCGCTCCAGATCGAAAATCAGGTCAGCGACGAAAAGCAGTGCGGGCATCAGGACGGCAAGGTCACGGTGCCGCATGAGGACTTCCTGGCGAAGGTCCGCGCCTGCCGCTACGCCTTCCTGGAACTGGGCGTCGACGATGGCGTCATCGTCACCCGGACGGACTCGCTGGGCGCGGGGCTGACCAAGCAGATCGCGGTCAGCAAGGAACCCGGCGATATCGGTGACCAGTATAACAGCTTCCTCGATTGCGAAGAGATCGACCCGGCCACGGCGAGGAATGGCGATGTCATCCTGAACCGCGACGGCAAGCTGTTGCGCCCCAAGCGCCTGCCCAGCAACCTGTTCCAGTTCCGCGAAGGCACCGGGGCGGATCGCTGCGTCCTCGACTGCATCACCTCACTCCAGAATGGCGCGGACCTGCTGTGGATCGAGACGGAAAAGCCGCATATCGAGCAGATCGCGTCGATGGTCGACCGCATCCGCGACGTCATCCCCAACGCCAAGCTGGTCTATAATAATTCGCCCAGCTTCAACTGGACGCTGAACTTCCGCCAGCAGGTCTATGACGCATGGGTCGAGGCCGGCAAGGATGTCGGCGCCTATGACCGGGCGAAGCTGATGAGCGCCGATTATGACGCGACCGACCTGGGCCAGGAAGCCGATGAGAAGATCCGCACCTTCCAGAAGGATGCGGCGGCGCGGGCCGGTATCTTCCATCACCTCATCACCCTGCCCACCTACCACACGGCGGCGCTCAGCACCGATAACCTGGCCAAGGATTATTTCGGCGAGGCGGGCATGCTGGGCTATGTCGAGGGCGTCCAGCGCAAGGAAATCCGTCAGGGCATCGCCTGCGTGAAGCATCAGAATATGTCGGGCAGCGACATTGGCGACGATCACAAGGATTATTTCGCTGGGGAAGCCGCGCTGAAGGCCGGCGGCGCGCACAACACGATGAACCAGTTTGCAGCCTAAAGGCTGCGGGGAACCAGTTTGCGGCCTGAAGGCCGCGGTGAACCAGGTTGCAGCCTAAAGGCTGCGGGGAGACCCTTTTGCGGCTTGAAGATCGAGGCTGTTCCCCGGCGCAGGCCGGGGTCCGGTTGGCACCGTTGGACTGGACCCCGGCCTGCGCCGGGGAACGGTATATCCAAGTTCCGGCTTTCCGCCGAACGTAGAGCCAAGGCGCGGGGATTTCGGGTTTCCCGTCTGGGGATCGGCCCTCCGCGTGTTTGGGTGGAAGAAACTGGACGACCCGGCGGCGCGCCGCCGGGTCGTTTTTTGTTCAATGCCGAGCGGTCATTGCGAGCGGGGAATTCAGGCCATTCCCGCCCGCTGCCGAACCGTCTGCTTCAAAATATCCAGCGGCATCGCGCCCAGCGTCAGCACCTCATGGAAGGCCTTGAGGTCGAACTTGTCCCCTTGCCTGGCCTTCACCTCGTCGCGCAGCTGCGTCCAGACGGTGTGGCCGATCTTGTAACTGCATGCCTGACCCGGCCATACGGTGTAGCGGTCGATCTCGCCCTGGCTGCGGCCGCGCGCGATGCCGGTGGTGGCGATGAGGTAATCGGTCGCCTTTTCCCGGCTCCAGCGCTTGGCGTGCATGCCACTGTCCACCACCAGACGGGTGGCGCGGAACAGCAGCGACTGGAGATAGCCGACCTGCCCCAGCGGATCGCCTTCATACATGCCCATTTCGTCGGCCAGCTGCTCGGAATAGAGCGCCCAGCCTTCCGAATAGCCGCTGTAGAAGCCGCGCCGGCGGATCATCGGTATGGAGTCGGATTCCAGCGCCACCGACACCTGAAGATGGTGCCCCGGCACCGCTTCATGATAGCTGAGCGTCGCGAGGCCGAATTTCGGCCGGTCGAACGTGTCGCGCAGGTTGATGAAATAGATGGCCGGGCGCGACCCGTCGAGCGAGGCATTCTGATAATAGCCGCCCGGCGCGCCGGCCTGAATCGTTACCGGCACGCGGCGGACCTCGACCGGGGCCTTGGGCACGGTGTTGAACGCTTCGGGGAGGCGCTTCTGCATGGCGATGATCTGGCTGTTGAGCTGCGCCAGCAGCGCCTCGCGACCCGGATCGGTGTTGGGGAAGAGCTGGTCGGGGCGCTTGTTGAGTTCGACGAGGCGATCGCCGACGCTGCCCTGACTCATTCCCTCTCCTTTAAGGATGGCGTCGATCCGCGACGAGATGCTGGCGACCTGATCCAGACCCATCCGGTGGATTTCATCGCCGGTCAGCTTGGTCGTGGTCGCGGCTTCGGCGGCGGCGGCGTAGAAGGCTTCGCCATCGGGCAGGCGCCAGCAGCCGGCATCATGGCTGGCCTTGGCGCGCAGTTGCGCCACCAGTGCGCGCTGGCGATCGACGGCGGGGAAAATCTTTTCCGCGACAATCTTTTCCGCCTGTGCGGCGCGCTCAGGCGGCAGACCGGCGGCGGCCAGTTTCTTGACGAAGGACGCGACCAGCACGGTCTGCGCGGCCGGCTGGTCACGCAGGGACGCCTGCATCTTCATGGTGGTGTCGAGAATATAGTCCGGCGCGAACACGCCCTTGGCCGCGTCCGCCTTCTGCCGGGCCAGTTCGCCGTCCAGCGCGGCGGGGAAGGCTTCCAGGCGGGACAGGTAAGCGTCGGCATCCGCCGCATCCTTCACCCGATGCTGCGAATCGAGGAAGTCGGGGACTTCGCGATAGCTGCCGGTCAGCTGGCTGAGGATATAGGGGGCGTAGCGGCCCGCCGTCTCGCCATAGCCGAAACGTTCGCCGCCCACGGCGCGGTCCAGTTGGTAGGCGACGACATCATAGTCGAGCTGGCTGGCGGGGCTGAGTTTGGCGCGATCGACGCTGGCCAGTTGCTTCACCTGGGCCTTGGTGCGGGCCAGATCCTTGGCCGCGCCCGCCGCGCTGGTGTCGCTCAGCTTGCCCCGCAACGCCGCGCGCGCGCCAGTGTCGAGGCCAAGGCGGGTCGCGCTTTCCGGCGATTCGGCCAGGCGACCGTAGAAGAAATCGTCCAGCATCGCGCGGAACCGCGCATCGGCGCCGGCCCCTTGCGCAAAAGCGTTGGGCGTGGCGGCGGCAAGGGCGGTGGCACCGCTGGTGGCAAGAAATTGGCGTCGGTTCACGACAGGAGGCTCCAGAGCAAGGGGAGGGCAGCAAGGAGCGCCGCCCGCGATGCGCTCTTTTGACGCCCGTTCAACAGCTTGGCTAGGGCAAGATCGTAGCGGCAGAACCCCGCCCGCGATGACGAACGTCTGATAAGCCCAGCTTGTCAGCATCATGGATCGTTGCGGCTGTCCCGCCGTTTCCTCCTGCGCTATGGCGCGCGTGCCTTGCACAGGGAGGAACCACATGGCCTACACGCTGATCACCGCCAACCGGAATTACAGCAGCTGGTCGCTGCGCCCCTGGGTACTGATGCAGGCGCTGGGCATAGAGTTCGAGGACCGGATCGAGCCGTTTGCGTCGGCCACCAACTATGCCGCCTTCCGCAGCTTCTCGCCCACGGGGCAGGTGCCGGTGCTGATCGACGGGGCCGATGGAGAGGGGCTTACCGTCTGGGATTCGCTGGGTATCATCCTTTATCTGGCGGACCGTCATCCCGGCGTCTGGCCGGCGGACGAGGCGGCGCGCGCCTTTGCCCAATGTGCGACGGCCGAAATGCACAGCGGCTTCACCACGTTGCGCGACGACTGCACCATGAATGTCGGCGTTCGCGTCGAGCCGCACATGCCATCGCCCGCGCTCAACAAGGATATCGCCCGGCTGCGCGAAGTGTGGGAGCAGGGGCTGGACCTGTTCAGCGGCCCTTTCCTCGCCGGCGACGCCTTCACCGCGATCGACGCCTTCTATGCGCCCGTCGCCTTTCGCGTGCGCACCTATGGGCTGGACGTCGGCCCGCACGCGCAGGTCTGGGTCGACCATATGCTCGCCCACCCCGCCATGCAGCAGTGGGAAAGGGAGGCGCTGGCCGAAACATGGCGCGAGGACAGCCATGAAGCGGAGATCGGCGCGGCCGGCAAGATCGTCGAAGACTATCGCGCCCAATAATCCGACCCTGTAACTTTCTTGCCCGCCTGACAGGAAAAACAGGTCAAATCGGTCGTCCACCCCCTTTCCCGATCCGCCCGACGGGTCTAGGGGGTGGACATTATGGTCAAGTCTCGCACCCTCTACGAAAAGATCTGGGACGCGCACGTCGTCGAACGGCGTCCCGATGGCACCTGCCTCATCTACATCGACCGCCACCTCGTCCATGAAGTGACGAGCCCGCAGGCGTTCGAAGGCCTTCGTCTCGCTGGACGAAAAGTGCGCCGGCCCGACCTGACCCTGGCGGTGCCGGACCATAATCTGCCCACCACGCCGCGCCGCGACGCGGATGGCCATCGCATCCCGATCGCCGATCCGGAAAGCGCGCAGCAGCTGGCTGCGCTGGAACGCAATGCGCCCGAATTCGGCGTCCGCCTGATCGGTGACGCCGATCTGGAGCAGGGCATCGTCCATGTCGTCGGCCCGGAACAGGGCTTCACGCTGCCCGGCACCACCTTGGTGTGCGGCGACAGCCATACCAGCTCGCACGGTGCGCTGGGCGCGCTGGCCTTCGGCATCGGCACGAGCGAGGTGGAGCATGTGCTGGCGACCCAGACGCTGTTGCTGAAACAATCCAAGACCATGGCCGTCGTGGTCGATGGCGAACTGGCGCCCGGCGTCACGCCCAAGGATGTGGCGCTGGCGATCTGCGGCACCATCGGCACGGCGGGCGGCACCGGCTATGTCATGGAATATCGGGGTTCCGTGTTCCGCGACATGTCGATCGAGGGGCGCCTGACCGTCGCCAACATGTCGATCGAGGCGGGCGCGCGTTCCGGCCTGTTCGCCCCGGACGAAAAGACCTTCGCCTATATCAAGGGCCGCCCGATGGCGCCCAGGGGGGCGGATTTCGATGCGGCCGTCGCTTATTGGCAGACGCTCGTCACCGATGAAGGCGCCGTCTTCGACAAGACGGTGGTGATCGACGCGGCCGACATCGTCCCCAACGTCACCTGGGGCACCAGCCCGGAAGACGTCGTGGCCGTCACCGGCACGGTCCCCGATCCGCTGAGCTTTGCCGATCCGTCCAAGCAGGCCGCCGCGCAAAAGTCGCTTGATTATATGGGTCTGGTCGCCGGGCAGAAGATGGAAGATGTCGCTATCGAGCATGTCTTCATCGGCAGTTGCACCAACAGCCGGATCGAGGATCTGCGCGCCGCCGCATCCTTGCTGAAGGGGCGCCATGTCGCGGCCGGCATCAAGCATGCGATGGTCGTGCCGGGTTCCGGTCTGGTGAAGCAACAGGCCGAATCCGAAGGGCTGGACCGCATCTTCCTGGACGCCGGTTTCGAATGGCGCGAGCCTGGCTGTTCGGCGTGCCTGGGCATGAACCCGGACAAGGTGCCGGCGGGCGAACGCTGTGCATCGACCAGCAACCGCAATTTCATGGGCCGTCAGGGACCGGGGTCGCGCACCCATCTGGTGTCGCCGGCCATGGCGGCGGCGGCGGCCATTACCGGCCACCTCACGGATGTGCGGTTATTGTTGAATAATGAAGAGGGTGTGGTCGCATGAAGAAGATTTTCTGGCTGCTGACGCTGGGCGCGCTGGCCAGCGCGGCGATGGCCGCTACCCTGGGTCGCGCGGAAGACACGCCGGCTGCCGAGGTAAAGAAGGTTCGCTGATGGACAAGTTGACGACCGTCGATGGCCGGGCCTATCCGTTCGGGATGAAGAATGTCGATACCGACATCGTCATTCCCGCGCATTGGCTCAAGACCATTTCGCGCAATGGCCTGGGGCGCGGCGCGTTCGAAGTGCTGCGCAAGGAACCGGGCAACGTCTTCGACGATCCGGTATATGCCGGCAGCCCGATCCTGATCGCCGGCGACAATTTCGGCTGCGGCTCCAGCCGCGAACATGCCGCCTGGGCGCTCGCCGACCTGGGGATCAAGGTGGTGATCGCGCCCAGCTTCTCCGACATCTTTTCCGGCAATGCGTTCAAGAACGGCATTTTGACCGTGGTCCTGCCGCAGGATGCGGTCGATCGGTTGATGGAAGTGGCCCAGGGAATCAACGGGACTCCGGACACGATCCATGTCGATCTGGAATCGCAGTCCGTCACCACCCAATTCCAGGACCGGTTCGCGTTCGAGATCGACCCGTTCCGCAAACATTGCCTGCTGGGCGGCCTGGACGAAATCGGCCTGACGCTGGATCAGGGCGACGCGATCGACGGCTATGAAGCCAGGCAGGCACAGGATCGCCCCTGGATCGTCCCCGCCGCCGTTGCGTAATTTTCCGCTTCTGCCTATCTGTCGTACCTTGATACCGCTTTGAACGGGGCATAGACGCATGACCACTTTCGACGATCGCGAAAAGGCGTTCGAAAACAAGTTCGCCCATGACCAGGAAATGGAATTTCGTATCCAGGCGCGCCGCAACCGGTTGCTGGGCGAATGGGCCGCGGTCAAGATGGGTCTGACCCCGGAAGAGACGGACGCCTATGCCAAGGCGGTGGTGCAGGCCGATTTCGAGGAAGCGGGCGACGAGGATGTCATTCGCAAGCTGGTAGGCGATATGACGTCGGCCGGCGTCGATATCGACGAAGCCGGGGTGCGTGCCGCTCTGGACGAGCAGGCCGTGATCGCCCGCCGTCAATTCATCGAAGTACAGTAAGGCTTGATCCCATGCCCATGGCAGCCGACGATATTGCGGACATGATCCGCGCCGCCATCCCCGATGCGCAGGTCGAGATTACCGACCTGGCCGGGGACGGCGATCATTATGCGGCGAAGGTCGTGGCGGAAAGTTTTCGCGGGCTGACGCGGGTGGCGCAGCAGCGCGCCGTCTATGCTGCGCTTGGCGGACGTATGGGTGGCGTGCTTCACGCCTTGCAACTGACCACAGCGGTTCCCAACTAACAGACCAGAGATTCGCGTCCATCGCATGGGCGCCAGACAGGAATGGAACTTTTCACATGACCGACGCCGTGCAGCAGCGGATCGCCGACATCGTCAAGAGCAGCGACGTGGTGCTTTTCATGAAGGGTACGCCGCTCTTCCCGCAATGCGGCTTTTCCAGCCGCGCCATCGCGATCCTGGAGCATCTGGGCGTGACCTATGAAACGGTCGACGTCTTGCAGGACCAGGCCGTGCGTCAGGGCATCAAGGCCTTTTCCGACTGGCCGACCATCCCCCAGCTCTATGTGAAGGGCGAATTTGTCGGCGGCAGCGACATCATGATGGAAATGTATGAAGCGGGCGAGCTGAGCCAGCTCATGACAGATCAAGGGATCGCCGCCGCCAACTGAGCGGAGGTATGATCGGAAACGGGAAGGCGGTCCGGGAACGGGCCGCCTTTTGTGTTTTGGGGCCGACCCTTTTTCCCCTCCCCCCAAGGGAGAGGGCTGCGCAGACATGGCAGCTGGCGGCCTTGGTTGAAGCTGGGTGAGGGGCAGGCTCACGATAATAGGCCAGCCTCGCGCCAGCCCCTTGTCCACCCGCCACCGGTCCACAGCCCCGTTACCAACAGAGGCGTGCGCAGCGCGTCGCTGTCGCGTGGGTGTGGCGCCGGTGACGCTTTGGGAGAGCCTCGCGGGGGCTTCGCGACCGCGTCGGGCCCGCCAAGGCCGGCAACAGTGCGAACTTCGCTCGTCGCGTCGTCGTAAGCTGACATGGAGGGAGAGCCAACGGGTGGGGGATGCGGAGCGGAGACTGCCTGCATCCCCCGGTAGTTGAACGGTGGGAACGCGACTAAAGTCGCAATGGCCGTGCCAGTTTGGGGCGATCGCGGGAAGCTGCGGCTTTCAAAGGTTAACGCGCCGACCGGCTGTGCACCAACTGTCAAGATTTCCGACATTTTCGGGCGTTTTCAATATGAAGGCAGTGAGGGAAGGCCGAGCAAACGGCTATTGACTACATCTGTAATCAATGCGACTACATCTGTGGTTGTTAAACATCGAGTCGGGTATCGACTCAGTCAGCGAGAAGATGTGAGCGAGAAGATCAGCGAAGCGGAACTGGTGGTGATGGAGGCGCTGTGGGAAGCCGCGCCGCAGACCGCCAACGACGTTGCCGATCGCGTCGCCACCGACCGCGACTGGAGCCTGCAAACGGTCAAGACCCTGTTGTCGCGCCTGATGGCCAAGGATGTCATCGCCGCCGACCAGGATGGCCGGCGTTTTCTCTATCGTCCGATGGTGGCCCGCGACGATTATGTCGCGGGCGAAGGCGGGCGTCTGGTCAACCGCCTGTTTGGCGGGCGGATTTCGCCGCTGGTCGCCCAGCTGGCGCAACAGGATCAATTGACGGCGGACGATATCGCCGAGCTTGAGGCCATCCTGAAGGGGTTGAAATCATGAGCGTCTGGCTGGCCGAAACGCTGATCGCCACTACCTTGCTGATGGCGCTGGTGATGATGTTGCGGCGGCCGGTCGCGCGCTGGCTGGGGGCGGGGGCGGCCTATCTGCTCTGGGCGCTGCCGCTGGCGCGGATGGTGATGCCGGCTTTGCCACGCGACGTCGACCCGTCGCCGCTGCATCTGGCGGTGGATCAGGCGGGTCTGCCCGACCTGTTGACGGTATCGGCCGCCACGCCCGCCGTCGCCACGGCGCAGGGCTTTCCCTGGCTGGAGGCTGGCCTGTCGCTCTGGTTCGTGGGCATGATCGCTTTCCTGATCGTGCAGGCGGTGGGCTACGTCCGTTTCCGTCGCCACATGCTGGATGACGCCACCCCGGTCGGGGAGGCAGGGCGCATCCGCATCATTTCCAGCCCGCATGCGACCGGCCCGCTCGCCTTTGGCGTATTGCGGCCCTATATCGTGCTGCCGGCCGATTTCGCCCTGCGCTACGACGCGCAGGAGCAGGATATGGCGATCGCCCATGAACGGGCGCACCATGAACGGGGCGACCTGGCCGCCAATATGATCGCGCTGCTGCTGCTGGCCGTCCATTGGTGCAATCCGGTCGCCTGGATCGCCTATCGTGCCTATCGCGCCGATCAGGAAACCGCCTGCGACGCCCGCGTCCTTTCGCTCTACGGTCGCGATCAGGCCCATGCCTATGGCCGCGCCATATTGAAGGCGGCCGGCGGCCGGCAGTTTGCCGGCGCCTGCCATCTCACCCGTATCACCACGCTCAAGGGGAGGCTGAAAATGCTGTCCAACCATGACATTTCGCTTCAGCGCATCAGCTGGGGCATGGCCGCCGTCGCGATCGTCACCGCCACCGGCCTGGCGCTCACCGCATCGGGCAGCCGCGCCGCGCAGCAGATGGCCGCGATCACCGACAAGGTGGAAAGCGCCGACTTCGCCAAATTGTCCGACCTGGTGTCGCAGCCCGCCACGGCCAGCGTGCCGGCGACGACCCAAGTCGCGGCGGTCCCTGCTGTACCGACGGTGCCTGCCGTCCCTGCGGTGAAGGCGGGCGATGACGCATGGTCCTCGCCAGCGCCCATGGCGCCGCCCGCGGCGATAGTGCCCGCAGCCGACATGATCGCCCCGGTCGCGCCCGTACCGCCCACGCCGCCGATCGTGCGCAGCGAAAAGGGGCGTATCACCGTTACCCATGCCGACGGCCGCGTCGAAACGCACCGCATCCCGACGCAGGCGGAGATTGCGCGGATGGTCCCGAACGTCGATGTCCGCGAAGGATGCGACGGCAATAATGGCCAGGTGCAAACGCGCCGGGAATGGGTGGATGGTAGTGGTCGGCGGCAGATTCGGGTCCGCATCTGCAATAGCGCGATCGAAGCACAGGCGCGTCGCGCGGAAGCGCAAGCCGAGCGGGCAGAAGCGTTGGCCGAACGCCAGGGTACCCGCGCGGAGGCCATGGCCGAGCGGCAGGCAGCGCTGGCCGAACGTGACGGTGCGCGGGCCGAACGCATGGGCAAGCTGGCGGCACGGCGCGGCCTGATGAACGCACGGGTTCAGATCGCCAACAGCCGGATGCCCGCCAAGGATCAGGCCGAAGCCCTGCGCGACATCGACGATGAAATCGCGGCGCTGGACCGCGACAGGAACTGATCGTTCAGACCGCCACCACTTCGGGCAGGATGGCGTCGAGCAGGAGCATACCCGCCGGCGCCACCTGCAAATGGTCGCCGGTCAGGCGGATGAGGCCAAGGTCGGTCAATTGCGCGATCGCCCGTTCGTCCACCAGACGGTCCGCCCTGATCCCGGACAGGGCGGCGATCCGGGCCAGATCGACCCCTTCGCCGAGCCGCAGGCCCATCAGCAACGCCTCACGGGCGCGGTCTTCCGGCGCCAATGGGTCCTCGCTCTGAATACCATGGCCGTTGCGGGATACCGCGCCCATCCAGTTTTCCGGCTTTTTGTGACGCAGCGTCGCCATGCCGCCCCGCCGGCCATGCGCGCCCGGCCCGATGCCGGCATAATCGCCATAGCGCCAATAGACGAGATTATGGCGGCTTTCCTGCCCCGGCCGGGCATGGTTGCTGATTTCATAGGCGGGGATGCCCGCCGCGCCGGTCATCGCCTGCGTCAGTTCATAGAGCGTCGCGCCATGATCGGGATCGGCGGGCGTCAACTTGTTCTGCGCCACCAAAGTGGCAAAGCGCGTGCCCGGCTCGATCGTCAGCTGATAGAGCGACAGATGCCCGGTGCCGAAGGACAGAGCGCGCGCCAGTTCCGCTTCCCAATCCGCTTCGCTCTGATCGGGGCGGGCGTAGATCAGGTCGAAGCTGACCCTGTCGAACACGCGCTGCGCCGTGTCGAGCGCAGCCAGTCCCTCCGCCACGTCATGAGCGCGGCCCAGGAAATGTAGCGCCTGATCGTCGAGCGCCTGAAGGCCGAGCGAGGTGCGGTTGACCCCGGCAGCGGCGAGATCGGCAAAGCGCGCTGCCTCGACCGAATTGGGATTGGCCTCCAGCGTGATCTCTATGTCCGGGGTGAAGCTCCAATGACGCTCCGCCGTGCCGATCAGCGTTTCGACCAGCGCAGGCGGCATGAGGGACGGGGTGCCGCCGCCAAAGAAGATCGACGAAAGCGGCCGGCCCGGCGCCAGCGCCGCTTCATGCGCCATGTCCGCCAGCAGCGCGGCTTCCCATGCCGGAATGTCCACGCCATCGCGGACATGACTGTTAAAATCGCAGTAGGGACATTTGGAAACGCAAAAGGGCCAGTGGATATATAAGGCTTGCGCGTTGGCCGGGGCGTTGGCTGGGGCCGTTGCGATTTGGGGGTTAAGAGGCGACATGGCTGGGGGCAGCCCTAAAGACTTTTTGCGCGCTTCGCTATGGGGTGCGCTGATACTGGCGATGCCGATGGTGACGGGCGGCGCGCAGGCGGCGTCTGAGAGCAGGGGCGGCGGCGCTGCGCCAGCCGGCACGGTCGCTACCGGCACGGTCATGCCCGCTGCCTATTATGGCATGGAAGAAGCGCCGCGCGGGACTGCGCTGCTGCGGTCGGTCATACTCGACGCGCATAATAAGGAGCGTGGCTCGCTCGGCCTGCCGCTGCTGGACTGGGACGATGGGCTGGCGACCGACGCCGCCCGCTATGCCGACGATATGGCGCGCAGCGGCCTGTTCCGCCATTCGCCCCGCACAGGCCGTGCGATCCCCAGCGGCGAAAATCTGTGGATGGGACCGCGCCGCCTCTATGGCTATGGTGCGATGGTCGGATCGTTCCTGGAGGAAAAGCGGCTGACCCGTATCGCGGGCAAGCTGCCCGACATGAGCGCGACGGGACGTTGGCAGGATGTGGGCCATTATACGCAGATGATCTGGCGCGGGACGCGCAAGGTGGGTTGTGCACTGGGCGAGGGGGCGAATGCGGACTATCTGGTCTGCCGCTATTTCCCGGCAGGCAACGCCTTTGGCAAGGGGCCGCTGGACGCCGATGATGTGGCGCCGATGGCGCAAACGCAGGTTGCCAGCGTCGGTCCATAAGGCGGCGATGGATATTCTGCTGGCGGTGGGCATTGAGGAAAGGAAGCCGCAAAGGAGAAGAGGATGCGCCATACCGCACTGTCATGGATGATTTCAGGTTGCGCGCTGTTGGCGCTTGGCGCCTGCGGGGCGCCGCCGCAGCCTGAGCATAAGGCGGACGAGGCGCCCAGCGCCAATGACGCCGCGCCGGTGGCTGCATCGCCGGTCAATGCGAGCGTCGCGCAAAGTCCGATGCCCGTACCCGTTGCGCAAAGCGCGGAGCCGCTGTCCTGTACGGCCGATATCGGCGCTGCGGCCGCAGCAAAGAGGGTGGCCGTCTGTCGCAATGTTTCGCCCGCCACCCGGCCGCCCTGCAATGCGGCCAACAGCTGCGCCATGATCGAGGATGAGATTGCACGCAGCTGCGCCCTGTTCGATGGCAAGGGCGAACCGATGCCGGGATGCGATCCCGCGCCCAAGAGCATGGCGGCGGCGGTCGCGGTGGTGCAGCTTTACTATTCGGCGATCAATGCCCGCGATTATGGCACCGCCTGGGCGCAATGGGGGGAGGATGGTCCGCCCAACCAGACATTGGACAATTTTCAGGCGGGCTTTGCCGGCACGCGATCGACGCGCGTGACGATCGGCAGCAGGCTGGAGCCGGGCGATGGCGGCGCGGGTTCGATCTACCAGACGGTGCCGGTGACGGTCGATTCGCAGCTGCTGGACGGGACGCGCCAGCGTTTCGTGGGCGACTATGTGCTGCGCCGCGTCAATGATGTGGACGGCGCCACGCCCGCCCAGCTGCGCTGGCATATCGGGCAGGCGAAGCTGAAGGCCGTGCCGGTTAGCTGACAGGTCAAATGACCGCCGCGACCAGTTGCTCGAAGGCCCTGGCGCGGTGGCTCATGGCGTGTTTGGCGTCCGGGTCCATCTCGCCGAAGCTGATGGCGTGGTCCAATGGCTGGAACATGGCGTCATAGCCAAAGCCATTCTGCCCGCGCGGCGGCCAGACCAGGGTGCCGTCGATCCGCCCCTCGAACGCTTCGACATGGCCATCGGGCCAGGCGAGGGCGAGGGCGCAGATGAAATGGGCGCTATGGCTGGCGTCCGGCCCCTTGGCCTGCACGCCGTCCCACACCAGCTGCATCGCCATGCCGAAATCCTTGGTCGGGCCGGCCCAGCGCGCCGAAAACAGGCCGGGATCGCCGCCCAGCGCTTCGACGCACAGGCCGCTGTCGTCGGCAAGAGCGGGCAGGCCGGAGAGGTCGGCGGCCTGCATCGCCTTCAATTCCGCATTGGCGATGAAGGTGGTGCCGGTTTCTTCCGGTTCGGGCAGGTCGAGCGACGCGGCGGAGATCGGCTCGATCCCGTAGGGGCCAAGCAGGGCAGCGATTTCGCGTACCTTGCCGGGATTATGGCTGGCGATCACCAGTCTGCCCGGCTTCAGTTTGCGGATCGCCTGTTCCTGTCCGAAATCGTCGCTCATCATTCACTACCCTATGCCGTTCGTTTCGAACGTAGTCGAGAAACGCGCGAATGCGCTATCGGCTTCTCGACATAGTTTATCCTGAGCGCTCGAAGCGAACGGATATAAATTAACGTCCGGTCGCCACATCCTGCGCCGCGAAGATCTTCGCGCAGCCGATGCGGGCGAGGCGGAGCAGGCGGAGCAGCTCTTCCTCGTCATAGGCAGCACCCTCGGCCGTCGCCTGCACTTCGGCGAACTTGCCGTCGCCGGTCAGGATCAGGTTGGCGTCGGTTTCGGCATTGCTGTCTTCGGCATAGTCGAGGTCGAGCACGGGGGTGCCGTTATAGATGCCGCAGCTGATCGCCGCGACCTTCTGGATGATCGGGTCTTCGGTCAGTGCGCCGGACGCGAGCAGTTTGTCCACCGCGATGCGCAGCGCGACCCAGCTGCCGGAAATGGCCGCAGTGCGGGTGCCGCCATCGGCCTGGATCACGTCGCAATCGATCACGATCTGGCGCTCGCCCAGCTTCTTCAAGTCCACGACCGTGCGCAGCGAGCGGCCGATCAGGCGCTGGATTTCCTGGGTACGGCCCGACTGCTTGCCCTTGGCCGCTTCACGGCTGCCGCGGGTGTGGGTGGCGCGGGGCAGCATGCCATATTCGGCCGTCACCCAGCCCGACCCCTTGCCGCGCAGGAAAGGCGGCACCTTTTCTTCCACCGACGCGGTGCAAAGCACGCGCGTATCGCCGAAGCTGATGAGGCAGCTGCCTTCGGCATGGATGGTGAAGCCGGGTTCCATGGTGATATCGCGCATCTGGTCGGGCGCGCGGCCGGAAGGACGCATAAATTCTACTCCGAAGCATTTGAAAGGCGACAGGGGTCGCCAATGCGCCCAATGGCGCACTTAAAGCGTCGCTTAGCGGTCGATGGGGCGAGTTGCCAGTGTCCAGAGCGCGAATTGGACGATATGAGGGGTTATGACGATAAAAATCTGGGCCGCAGCCGGGCTGTTGGCATTGACGGGATGCCTGGCGGAGCAGGAAGGGCTGGAGCCGCCCAAGGCGCCGGGCGATGTGATCCGCTTTACGGCGGGGCGCTGCTTTGGCGCATGCCCGGCCTATATGGTGCAGGTGTCGCCCGATGGCGCGGGCCTGCTGACGCCCGAACGCTTTACGTCGGTGCCGGGGCCGACCCGCTTCACCATCAGCCGGGTGCAATATCGCAAGCTGCTGGCGACGTTGGCGCCGCATCGACCCGCGACCGGCACGACGGAAAAGATCGACCAGAAAAGCTGCACCCGCTTCGCCACCGACATGCCCGCCTACAGCGTGGAATGGAGCCGGCCGGGGCAACAGGCGACACGGCTGGATTTCCAGTCGGGCTGCATGGACCCGCGCTATGGCAAGCTGCGCGTGGCGATCGCGTCGGTGCCCAAGATCCTGGACGTTGAGCATATGCTGAACCCCAAGGCAGTGACGCCTTGAGCGCGCATCCCGTCTTGCCTAGATAAGGCACATGTCGGTCACGCCCATATCCGAATTGAACGATCGCGCGCGCGATGTCTTTCGCCTGGTGGTGGAAAGCTATCTGGGTACGGGCATGCCGGTGGGATCGCGCACCATCAGCAAGATGGCCTCGCTCAGCCTGTCGCCCGCCTCCATCCGTAACGTCATGCAGGATCTGGAGGAACTGGGCCTGCTCGCCGCGCCGCATACCTCGGCGGGGCGGATGCCCACCGAAACGGGGCTCCGCCTGTTCGTCGACGGCATGATGCAGGCGGCCGAACCGTCGGCGGAGGAGCGCCGCGCGATCGAAGCGGGGATATCCGAAAGCGGGCCGATCGAGGAAGCATTGTCCGCTGCCACCGCGACTCTTTCCGGGCTGTCGGCCTGCGCGGGCATCGTGATGGTGCCCAAGCGGGAGCCGGTGCTGCGCCAGTTCGGCTTCGTGCCGCTGAACGGCCGCCAAGCGCTGGCGGTGCTGGTGGGGCAGGACGGGTCGGTCGAAAATCGCGTGCTGGACCTGCCCGAAGGCGTCAGCCCGATCGCGCTCAACGAAGCGGCCAATTTCATGTCGGCGCGGTTCGGCGGCCTGACCCTGCGCCAGGCGGGCGAGGCGCTGGCACGGGAGATGGAGGCGGAGCGGCACGCGCTCGACAACAGCGCGCGCGATCTGGCGGCGCGGGGCCTGGCCATCTGGTCGCATGACGCCGACGACCGGCCGGTGCTGATCGTGCGGGGCCAGTCGCATCTGCTGGACGATGGCGCGGCCGCCGACCTGGAACGGGCGCGGCAGTTGCTGGAGCAGCTGGAGGGCAAGCAGGAAATATTGGACCTGCTGCGCGGCGCATTGGCCGGCAGCGCGACCAAAATCTTCATCGGCTCGGAAAACAAGCTCTTTTCCCTGTCAGGGTCTTCGGTCATAGCCGCCCCCTACCGTGGCGCGGACGGCCGGGTCGTCGGCGTGGTCGGCGTGATCGGCCCCACGCGCTTGAACTATGCGCGGGTGATCCCCATGGTGGACTTTACTGCACAGACGCTGTCGAGATTGATGAGATGACCGAGAACAAAGACACTATCGAAAACACCGAAGTCGTGGACGCTCTGCCCGAAGATGCGGCACCGGCCGGAGACGCCGCAGCGGACAAGATCGTCGCGCTGGAGGCCGAGCTTGCCACCGCAAAGCAGGATATTCTCTACGCCCATGCCGATACGCAGAATGTGCGTCGCCGGCTGGAAAAGGAACTGGCCGATGCGCGTTCCTATGCGTCGACCGCCTTTGCGCGCGATATCCTGTCGGTTGCCGACAATCTGAGCCGTGCGCTGGCCGCGATCCCCGCCGAATTGCGCGAGGATGAGAAATTCAAGAGCCTGGTCGTGGGGCTGGAGGCTACCGGCCGCGAACTGGACAGCGTGTTCGGCCGCAATGGCGTGACCAGGCTGGAGTCGGTCGGCCAACCGCTCGATCCCAACAAGCATCAGGCGGTGATGGAGATCCCGTCGGCCGACGCCGAGCCGGGCACCGTGCTGGTGGAAATGCAGGCCGGCTACATGATCAAGGACCGCCTGCTGCGCCCCGCCATGGTGAGCGTGGCGAAGAAGCCGGACTAACCGACGGGCTTGTATATCCCGTTCGCCCCGAGCCTGTCGAAGAGCCCCACTTTCTAGAAGAGAAGGGCGGGGGCTTCGACAAGCTCGGCCCGAACGGAGATTTTTGTGTTGCACGACCTCAACCTCACCACCGACCGTCCGACCTTCGTCACCCATCTGGAATGTTCGCTGACCGGCGAACGCTATGAGGCGGACAAGCTGCACGGCCTCTCGGCGGCGGGAAAGCCGCTGCTGGTGCGCTATGATCTGGAGGGCGTCCGGGCCACGCTGACCAAGGAAGCGCTTGCCCAGCGGCCGATGGACCTGTGGCGGTGGCGTGAATTGCTGCCGGTGCGACAGACGGCCAATATCGTGAGCCTGGGCGAAAATGCGACTCCGCTCATTCCGCTCCCGCGCACGGCGGCGCGGCTGGGTGGGGCACATCTGCTGGCCAAGGATGAAGGGCGCCTGCCGACGGCGTCGTTCAAGGCGCGTGGCCTCGTCATGGCGGTTTCGATGGCCAAGGAACTGGGCGTGACCCAGGTGGCGATGCCGACCAACGGCAATGCCGGCGCGGCGCTGGCCGCTTATGCCGCCGTTGCGGGCATGGTCGGTGATCTTCTGTCCCGCCGACACGCCTGAAATCAACGTACGGGAAATCGCGGCGCAGGGCGCGCGGGTCTATCGCGTCAACGGCTATATTGACGACTGCGGCGCCATCGTGGGGCAGGGCGTCAAGGCACGCGGCTGGTTCGACTTCTCGACGCTGAAAGAGCCCTACCGGATCGAGGGCAAGAAGACGATGGGCCTCGAACTGGCCGAACAGCTCGGTTGGGAATTGCCCGACGCGATCTTCTACCCCACCGGCGGCGGCACCGGCCTCATCGGCATGTGGAAGGCGTTCGACGAACTGGAGAAGATCGGCTTCATCGGATCGAAGCGCCCCAAGATGTTCGCGGTGCAGGCCGAAGGCTGCGCGCCGATGGTTCGCGCCTTCGAACAGGGCGTGGAATTTGCCGAGCGCTGGGAGGACGCCCAAACCATCGCCATGGGTATCCGCGTACCCAAGGCCGTGGGCGATTTCCTGATCCTCCGCGCGGTGCGGGAAAGCGGCGGCGCGGCGCTGGCCGTCTCGGACGCGGCGATCGCGGCAGCGGTGCGCGATGTTGCGCGCGATGATGGCTTGCTGCTCTGTCCGGAGGGCGGGGCCACGCTGGCGGCCTATCAACGTGCGCTGGACGAGGGGCTGATCGGGCGGGACGATCGCGCGGTGCTGTTCAACTGTGCCAGCGGCCTCAAATATCCGCTGGAGGACCAGAGCCGCACATTGGACCGGCACGCGCCGATCGATTTTTCAACGCTCTAAGATATCGTGGTACAATTAAGATCTATCTTAAATCTTGACGATGAGATTTTTTAAGATATATCGCATTGCATCATGACATATATGAAAGAGCAAATGATGCGTAATCACCACAATTTTCACGGCCGCCATGGCGGTCATCATCGCGGTCTGCATGGGCATGACCGCTTCGCCTTCCCCGGCGGCTTTGGCCGTGGCCATGGCGGCCCGTTCGGTGGCGGCGATCCCTTTGGCGAGGACGGCCCGCGCGGTGGCGGTCGCGGTGGACGCGGCGGCGGTGGTCGCCGGCGCCTGTTCGACAATGAAACGCTGCGGCTCATCCTGCTGAAGCTGATCGCCGATGAACCGCGCCACGGCTATGAATTGATCCGCGCGATCGAGGCGCTATCGGGCGAAGCCTATGCCCCCAGCCCCGGCGTCGTCTATCCGACGCTCACCCTGCTGTCCGAAATGGACCTCATCGCCGAAGAGCCGAGCGAGGGCAGCCGCAAGCGCTTTGCCGTCACCGATGCGGGCCGTGCGCAGATCGAAGAGCGCAAGGCGGCGCTCGACCTGGCGCTGGAGCGGCTGGCGTCGATGGCGCAAAAGGCCGAGCGGGTCGATGGCGGCCCGGTACGCCGCGCGATGCACAATCTGCGTTTTGCCATCCAGCAACGCCTTGAAAAGGAAGGGGCCGATAACCAGACCATGTTCGACGTCGCCGCCCTGATCGACGAAGCCGTCGCCAAGATCGAAAGGCTCTGAATATGCCCCTGACCGCAACTGTGCCGACCACCAATGGCAGCCGTTATCTCCAGCAATTGTGCAAACATTGGAGCCACAAGTTCGACGTCGATTTCGACGCTGAACAGGGCGTCATCGCTTTCCCCATGGGGCCGATCCGCATGACCGCGCAGCAGGAAGCGCTGGTGGTCGTGCTGGAGCCGAACCCCGATGCGGATGTCGAGCGGTTCAAGCAGGTGGTCGCCGACCATCTCGACCGCTTCGCCTTCCGCGAAGCGCCGCTGCCCTTTGCGTGGCAGTAAGGGCCAAGATCAGCTTGTCCGTCCCCGGCGAAGGCCGGGGTCCGGTTCAGGTCTAAAGACTGCGCCCCGGCCTTTGCCGGGGAACAATCAAATATCCTCGATCATCTCTGCCAGCACGGCCAGGCAATCCTTGCCCAGCTGGATGGAGCGGGCGGGGGACCAGCCGAAATCGGCGTCGGGCAGGTCGTCATTGTCCTTGAACGGCATTTCCAGCGTCATTGCCACCGCGCCGAATCGCTCGGCGACCTGATTGGTGGACATGGACAGGTTCGCCTTGCCCGCGCCGGCCACCGGATAGCCCAGCCGCGTCTGGAAATCGGGCGTGCGGGCGGCCAGCGTGTCGCGATAGCGATGGTAAAGCTGGACCTGCTTGTCCGTAATCGACGGGATCCCTTCGAACCCTGCGATGAACACCGCGGGGATCGCTTCGTCGCCATGGACGTCCATGGCGAAGTCCACGCCCGTCTCGTCCATCGCATTGCGGACCATCAGCACTTCGGGGCTACGCTCGGCAGTCGGCTGATGCCATTCGCGATTGAGGTTCACGCCGACCGCATTGGTGCGCAGATGGCCGCGACGGCTGCCGTCCGGGTTCATATTGGGGACGAGGTGGATCGTCGCCTTCTGCCGCAACAGACGGGCGACCGCGTCTTCCTCGTCGGTCAGGCGCTCCAGCGCGCCTTCCATCCACCATTGCGCCATCGATTCGCCGGGATGCTGGCGGGCGTAGAGCCACACCTGCTTGGGGCCGTCGCCGATCGTGAGCAGGTCCATCGGCTGGCCGTCCAGCGTCAGGCCCAGTTCGCGATGCTCGACGCCCGGCTGGCTGGCCGCCCAGGCGATCAGATCGTGATGGCGCTCCATCGAATAGGGTGCGAAATAGGCGATCCAGACGGCATTGCTGTCCGGTTCCAGTCGGATGGTCAGCGTGCCATCGGCATAGCTGGTATCGGCCAGCAGCCAGTTTTCGCGGTCCTCGCTGACGCGGGCGCTATAGCCTGCCCAGCCGTCGGGATAGGCCGACTGGCCGCAATTGACGATGGCCAGTTCCACGGCGCGCCCCGCCGCATTGGCGAGCCGGAAATGGAACCATTGATAGAAGTCACTCTGATGGTCCGTCACGATCTCCAGCTCGGCGCGGACGCCGGCGGGGGAGTCGGTGATGGAGAGGGTGCGAATATTGCCGCTGTCAAAGCCGCTGGAGATGCTGATGGTCATTTGACCATTATAGTGCGCCCCGATTCACCGGGATAGCCCCCGATCAGCGCCGCGGCGAGTTTCTGCGCGGCGGTAGCGGGCTGGGCGGCGGGCGATCCCTGTTTTGCCTCCGTCGAGGCGCGCCCTTCCCAGATGGCGGTCGAATCGGACCGGCGGCGCAGCTGCACATGCAGCTGGGTCGTCACGATATCCTTGGGCTTGCCCGACAGGTTGATGCCGACGCCCAGCCCCAGGCCGCCAAAGGTGCCGCCCCGGCGCCCGCCACCGCTGCCGATCCCGCCGCTCATGCCCACGCTGACCGGCTTGTCGCTGCTGCGATCGACGCCGGAGGGGCGAAAGGTGCGGCTGAAGCTGACCAGCGCGACATAATCGCTCTGCGCGCCTTCGCCGGCGGCGCTGAAGCCCACGCGCTGGAATTCCTGCGATACCGCGCCGGCATAGGTGCGGAATTCCAGGCTGATGTCGGGATTGCCCGGCATTTCCTCGACCGCGACGGAGCCTGAGCGGGCCGGGTTGTCGATATGGAATCGCGTCACTTCCACGCGCGGGGCGGCCGTCGCGCAGGCGCCGAGCGGAAGGGCGATGGCGGCGATGAAAAGAAGGCGCTTCGGCATGGGGTCAACTCCAACGGGCATTCGGCTATCATGTCATGCTATAGACGGTGCGAGGGGCATAATCCCCTCCAACGCTTGAAGCCACGAACTTGCTGCATGAAGGATGAACAGAGTCAAAAGAGCGGCTGTCGCCCTTGACTTTGGTCCGCCCCGCCCATAGGGGCTGCGCTTCGATTTTCGAACAAATTCAGATTCCATCAAGGGCCTAGCCATGAAGATCCGCAACTCGCTCAAGTCGCTCAAGGGACGCCACCGGGACAACCGCGTGATCCGTCGTCGCGGCCGCACCTACGTCATCAACAAGACCAACCGCCGCTTCAAGGCCCGCCAGGGCTAAAAGCCGGACTGCTCCTTCGGGGGGCAGGTCTTGTAACGCAAAAAGAGCGCCCGGTCATGGATCGGGCGCTTTTCTGCGTTTGTCCGAGCTTGGAGCGGAAGGCGATTCGCGCGAATCGAATCACCCTCCCTCCGTTCGTTTCGAGCTTGTCGCGTAACGAGGCAGCATAGTGCTGCCCATTTATCGACCTCGGCCTGTCCTGAGCGACTGCCTTGGCAGGTAGTCGAAGGGCTCGAAGCGAACGGAGGGAGGGTGTGATCGTTCAGCCTTCGTCGCGGCCCTTGAGTTCGTCGCCGCGCACCGCCGCGACATGCAGAACGTTGGTCGACCCCGGCGTGCCGAAGGGGACGCCGGCCAGCACGACGATCTTGCCGCCCTTTTCGGCCATGCCGTGGCGCAACGCCATGCGCCGGGCCTTGCCGATCATTTCTTCGAAATTGCCGATATCCTTGGTGCGGATGGCATGCACGCCCCAGGTCAGGCCCAGCTTGCGCGCCGTGTCCGACCGCGGTGTCAGCGCAAGAATCGGCGCTGACGGCCGCTCGCGGGCCACGCGGCGGACCGTGCTGCCCGACGAAGTGAAGCAGGTGATGGCGCTGGCGCCCACGACATCGACGATATTGCCGGCGCTTTCGGCCAGTGCGTCGGCGGTGGTCGGGTCAGGGCGCGTTTCGGTATAGTGGAGCCGGCCGAAATAGCCGGGATCGCGTTCGACGCTGTGGGCGATACTGTCCATCATCGCGACCGCCTCGACCGGCCAGTCGCCCGCCGCCGTCTCCGCCGACAGCATGATGGCGTCGGCGCCGTCATAGACGGCCGTGGCAACGTCCGACACTTCGGCGCGCGTGGGCGAGGGGGACTTGATCATCGATTCGAGCATCTGGGTCGCGACGACCACCGGGCGGCCCATGCGCCGCGCGGTGGCGACGATCTGCTTTTGCAACGGTGGTACGGCCTGCGGCGGGAGTTCGACGCCCAGGTCGCCGCGTGCGACCATCACGCCGTCCGCCAGTTCGATAATTTCCTCCAGTCGCTGCACCGCCGACGGCTTTTCGATCTTGGCCATCAGCGCGCCATAGCCGCCCATCAGCTTGCGCGCTTCGGCCAGGTCTTCGGGCCGCTGGACGAAGCTGAGCGCGATCCAGTCGCAACCCTGTTCTATCGCGAAGCTGAGGTCGCGGCGATCCTTGTCCGTCAGCGCCGGCACTGGCACGACGACGTCAGGTACGTTCACGCCCTTGCGATTGGACAGGGTGCCGCCGACTTCGACGATCGTGTCGATGCGCTTCTCTCCGACCGTCTTGACCCGCAGCACCAGCTTGCCGTCGTCCAGCAGCAGGCGCGTTTCGGGCACCAGCGCGGCGTAGATTTCGGGGTGCGGCAAGTTGACGCGGCGCGCGTCGCCCGGCGTTTCGTCCTGGTCCAGGACGAAGGGCGCGCCGGTTTCCAATATGGCCAGGCCCTTTTCGAACGTGCCCACGCGCAGCTTTGGTCCCTGAAGGTCGCCCAGGATCGTGGTCGGCCGATGGAATTCCTTTTCCAGATCGCGGATGATGGCGATGCGTGCGGCATGATCCTCATGCGCGCCATGGCTCATATTGATGCGGAAGGCATCGGCCCCGGCGACGAACAGCGCCCGGATCATTTCGGGCGTGTCGCTCGCAGGACCAAGGGTCGCCAGGATGCGAACCTTGCGAGAGCGGGGCGGTAGTGTCGTCATGTCTTCTCCTGAGCGTCATGATCGCTCCCGGTTTGCCGGGGCGAGGTTATGCGTTATCCATGCTGCACGACAGGATGATGTAGTTTTCAGCGAAAGGGTTTCTCGCGCCGATGTCCGATACCATAGTCACAGATGCCGTTGCTGCAACCGCCTTCCGCCGTCTGGTCGCGCATTTGCAGCATCGCACCGATGTGGAGAATATCGACCTGATGGGAACGGCGGGCTTCTGCCGCAACTGCCTGGCCGACTGGATTGCGGAAGCGGACGGCGATCTGACGCGGGATCAGGCGCGCGAAATCATCCACGGCATGCCCTTTTCGCAGTGGAAGGCGCAGCATCAGGGCGAAGCCACGCCTCAGCAGATCGCAAAGATGCAGGAGAGTGTGGCGAAGAACGCCGACAGTCATTAGAGGCGTCCGCCAACCTGATTCATTCAGCCTGATTCACATTTCACAACGAACGGAGATTCCCATGAGCGAGGGCAACGTCGCAGCCGACCAGCTACGTCTTCTCATCGAGCGCATCGAGCGGCTCGAAGAGGAAAAGAAGGGTATCGGCGACGACATCAAGGACGTCTATCTGGAGGCCAAGGCGACCGGCTATGATGCCAAGATCATGCGCCAGATCATCCGCCTGCGTAAGATGCAGCCGCATGACCGGCAGGAGATGGAAGCCATCCTCCAGACCTATCTTTCTGCGCTGGGCATGGAATAAGGCGCTGTTTGTCAGCTACGCTTAAGCGTATCTTTGAGCCGCATCGGCCCTCTCCCCCACCCGGCCATCTATATGATACTGCCTGGCCAGGTGGAGGAGAGGGCCGGCGCGGAAATCCGGCGGAGGCCGGATTCTTCATCAAGGGAGAAGCGTCCATGTCCGAGATCATCGTCAGCACCACCAGCCGTCTGGAGGGGAGGCCCGCGAAGGAATATCTCGGCATCGTCACTGGTGAGGTGATCGTGGGCGCCAACCTGTTTCGCGACCTGTTTGCCAGCGTCCGCGATATCGTGGGTGGGCGGTCGGGCGCCTATGAAGATGTGCTTCAGCGCGCCCGCGAGCAGGCCATTGCCGAAATGCGCACCCGCGCGGCGAGCCTGGGTGCCAATGCCGTCGTCGGCGTGGACCTGGACTATGAAGTGATCGGCTCCAACGGGTCGATGCTGATGGTGTCGGCGTCGGGCACCGCGATCCTCTATTGACCCTGCAAACTACCGGGCAATGATGGCGCACGCGCGCTGGCGGTTGCCCTTTGGGCGGCCGCTGGTGTAAGGGCGCCCATCCTATTTCAACGGCAGATAAGAATTCAGGACCATGGCAGGCCATTCCAAATTCAAGAATATCATGCATCGCAAGGGCGCGCAGGACAAGAAGCGCTCCTCGATGTTCTCCAAGCTGAGCCGCGAAATCACCGTCGCGGCCAAGATGGGCATGCCCGATGTGGACATGAACCCGCGTCTGCGCCTGGCGGTCAACGCGGCCAAGGCGCAGTCGATGCCCAAGGACAATATCCAGCGCGCCATCGACAAGGCGAGCAAGGGCGATACGGAGAATTACGAGGAAGTGCGCTATGAGGGCTACGGCCCCGGCGGCACAGCGATCATCGTCGAGGCGCTGACCGACAATCGCAATCGTACCGCGACCAACGTGCGCACCGCCTTTTCCAAAAATGGCGGCAATCTGGGCGCGTCGGGCGCGGTGAGCCATGGCTTCGATCGCCTTGGCCTCATCACCTATCCGGCGAGCGCGGGCGACGCCGAAGCCATCTTCGAAGCGGCGCTGGAAGCCGGCGCGGAGGACGTGTCGTCCAACGAGGACGAGCATGAAATCTGGACCGCGATGGACGCGCTCCACGAAGTCGCCAAGGCGCTGGAAGCCACGCTGGGCGCCGCAGACGGCGCCAAGCTGGCCTGGAAGCCCACCACCACCGTCGAAGTCGACGAAAGCAACGCCGCCACGCTGATGAAGCTGGTCGACACGCTGGAAGATGATGACGACGTCCAGACCGTCTGGGGCAATTACGAAGTCTCCGACGAAGTGATGGAAAAGCTGGGCTGACATGCCTTCTTCCGTTCGTGTCGAGCCTGGTCGAGACACGAAAAGCGCAAGGCTTCTCGACTTCGCTCGAAGCGAACGGATTTCCTTTCCATGATCCTTCTTGGCCTGGACCCCGGACTTGGCACCACCGGCTGGGGCCTGATTGCCGCGGATGGCAATCGGCTGACCCATATCGGCAATGGCCAGATCAAGACCGACAGCACGATGTCGCTGGCGACGCGGCTGCTGGCGCTCGACCTGGCGCTGACCGACCTCATCCTGGAGCATAAGCCCGATGGCGCGGCGGTCGAGGAGGTGTTCGTCAATGTGAACCCGCAATCGACGCTGAAACTGGGGCAGGCGCGCGGCGTCATCCTGCTCAATGCGTCGCGATCGGGCATGGAGGTCGGCGAATATGCCGCCCGGCTCGTGAAGAAATCGGTCGTGGGCGTCGGCAATGCGTCGAAGGATCAGGTGCATGCCATGGTGCAGCGCCTGTTGCCCGGCGCGAAGATCGCCGGGCCGGATGCGGCCGACGCGCTCGCCGTGGCCATCACCCACGCCCATCATCTGGCCAGCGCGCGGCGTATCCCGACGCGCTGACCATCGGGGTCAGCCGAACAGGTCGCCCAGAAAATCCGTCATGGCGCGGAAGCTGCGGCGGTCTGCGTCCGGACTGTAGGCGAGGCCCTTTTCCGGCATGTTCACCGCCTCGTCCGTGAAGGCGTGGCCGGTATGGCCATAGGCGTGAATCTGCCAGTCGCAGCCGGCTTGGGTCAGTTCCTTCGCCAGCCCTACGGTAGCTTCCGGCGGGGCGATCGGGTCGTCCCAGCCATGGCAGATCAGCAGCTTGGCGCCGATGTTCGCATTGGGGAAGGGTGGGGCTTCATAGACGCCGTGGAAGCTGACGCCGCCGGATATGTCCGCGCCGGACCGGGCGAGATCGAGTACGCATTTGCCGCCGAAGCAGAAGCCGATCGCCGCCGTCCGTGCCGGATCGACCGTTCCCAGCCCCTTGAGCAGCGCATGCACGCCGTTCGCCCGATCACGCAGCAGCGCGCGGTCGGCGTTCAATGCGTCCATGTAGAGCGCCGGATTGGCGTCGGCACGGCTCGTGCGCTTGCCCTGACCGAAGATATCGGCGACCAGCACCGTGTAGCCGAGCGCCGCTACCTTCTGCGCATAGGCGAAATCTGCCTCCTTGGTTCCCAGCACATTGGGGAAGAGCAGGATGCCGGGGCGTGGATCATCATTTGCGGTGTCGGCCACGACGACATGTTCGAACGGGTCGCCGTCCATTTGCTGGACGAGGACGGTGCGGGTGATGCTCATGAACTGATCCTTCAAATGCTGCCGAAACCGGGGGCTTCGCCGCGTGCGGCGCTGTCGATGCGCTTCGGGCGCTTCCAGCCGATGACGGGCCGCTTGCGCAAGTGCAATGTCGGCCAGTCGCCCCGGTCGCTGCGTTCGGCCAGGCGCATGCCCTGGGCGCGATAGGCGGCGATCACCGCATCGGCCTGTTCGTTGAGCAGACCGGCCAGCACGATGCTGCCGCCTTCCTCCACCAGGGCGCAGAGCGCTGGCGCCAATTCGATCAACGGCCCGGCCAGGATGTTGGCGATCAGCAGGTCGTAGGGCGCTCGCCCGATCAGCGCCGGATGATTGCCGCCCGCCGCCGTCACCAGCGCCAGCCGGCCCGCCCCGTCGCCCAGCGTCACGCCATTGGTCCGCGCATTGTCGGCAGTGATTTCCACGGCGACGGCGTCGATATCCGACGCGATCGTATGGGCACGCGGCCACAGGGTCAGCGCAGCGAAGGCGAGCAGCCCGGTGCCCGTGCCGATGTCGGCGACATGGCGAAAACGCATGCCGACCGATCGCATCCGGTCGAGCATGGCCAGGCAGCCGGCGGTGGTTTCATGCTGCCCGGTGCCAAAGGCACGTCCTGCCTCGATCAGCAAATTGACGTGGCCAGGCAGTTCGGGGTCGGCGGCGATGTTGCGCACATGGAAACGGCCGGCCGTCACCGGCTCCAGCCCCTGTTGGCTCAGCGTTACCCAATCCTCGTCGGGCAGGGCTTCGACGATCGGTTTGACCCGTGCGGCGCTGGGCACCAGCGTGCGCAGCAGCTTGATCGCGGCCGGACTGGGCTTGCCTTCGAAATAGGCGTCGAGTTGCCATGCGTTGTCGTCATCGGGCGCAGCCTCGCTGGTCATCAGCACCGGTGGCCGGTCCATGATGGCGAAGGCCGCAATGTCGCCGTCCAGCGCCTCCGCTTCGGCGCGGGTACAGGGGAGGGTGACTTTCCAGCTTTGGACTGGCTGGCTTTGGGCTGCGTTTGCGACATCGTTCATCCCGCCGCCTTTAGACCAGCGGCGGGGGGAGGGGAAGCTTCGCAACAGCCCTACGCAAGCATCCGTTCGGAGATAAGGTTGCTTGAGCGCGCCGCTCAGGCGACCTGACGCCCGAAGTCGGACGAGGCATGCCGCAGGCTGGCCAGCTTGCCCTCCACGCTCACAAAGCCGCGTTCCAACTGGTCGATTTCCGACGCCACCACTTCAGTATCCTGTCGGATGGCGGAAATGGTGGTCGACATCGAATCAGCCGCCAGCGCGGTTTCATCCACGGCGGCGGTGATCATGGTGACGGTCTGCGCCTGCGCGTCCATGGCATGGCGGATACGCTCGGCGCTGGCCTGCACTTCGCCCACCGTGTCGCGGATGCGCTCGTTCGTCTCGACCGACTGGCGGGTCGAGGCTTGGATATCGGCGATCTTGCTGGCAATTTCGTCGGTGGCACGGGCGGTCTGGTTGGCCAGGCTCTTCACTTCCTGCGCGACGACGGCAAAACCGCGCCCGGCATCACCGGCGCGGGCCGCCTCGATCGTGGCATTGAGCGCGAGCAGGTTGGTCTGCCCGGCAATGTCGCGAATCAGGCCCAGGATCGATTCGATCGACTTGGCATGTTCGGACAGGGTAGCCGACATCGCGACCGCGTCGCCCGACTGGGACGAGGCGCGCCGCGCGACTTCGGCGGAGCTTTCGACTTCGGTTCGGGCATCCTCGATCGCGCGGATCAGGCCGGCGGAGGTGCGGGCGGCTTCGCGCATGGCAAGGGCGGACTGTTCGGCGGCGGCAGCGACTTCGGAAGCCTTGCCCAACATGCCGCGCGTCGCGGCCGACGCATCCTTGGCCTGTTCGCGCAGCGATTCGCCCAGCTTCGACGCGCCGTCGATTTCGCCGACGATTCGCTGTTCGAACAGCGTACCGTACCGCTGACGTTCGATACGCTGGTTTTCGGCCTGATCGTTGGCCAGCACATTGCTCATGAAGCCCGAATCGATCATCGCGATCTGCAACATCATGCTCAGCAACTTGCGGCAGCGTGCGCCGTCGTCATGGCAGCGTTCCCAGATCAGATCGGTAACACGTTCGTTCGCGGCGGCCACGGCGGTCATCACCGACCGCACCGACACGTCATGTTTGCGGGCATGCCGCACACAGTCGGCGGCCGATTGCGCCCAGCGCCCTTCTGCGAAATGCAGCAGTTTTTCACGGACATAACGGTCCGCTTCCTGCTCGATCCGGGCGATGATGGCGCCGCCAAGCCTATCCTTCAGGCCGGTTTCACGCATATAGGTGGTAAAGAATGTCGCGCTGACGCTGCCCAGATCCTGCTCGATCAGTTCGCCCACCTCGCGCGCGGCACGGGCGATCGCGCCGGTGGGGTCGACGTCCGCCATATAGTCCGATGTGATGGCGGCGGAGGGGAGACTGGACGGCATGCGGGAACGGCCCTTGCTGAAGACATGATCGGTTCGCGTTCGATCATTAGCGTGGGTTGGTTAATCACTTCTTATGCCTGCTGGCGCTTATCGGAAAAGCCTCGGCAACTTTCTATGGCCTTCCGCTGCTTGCCCTCGTGGCGCTTCGCTCTTAAGGGGAGCGGACTCAGGGACAAGTATCTAAGGACTAGGGTAGACATGGCGCGTTCCAACAGCCGGCCGCTCTCGCCGCATTTGACGATCTGGAAATGGGGGCCGGCCATGGCCGTCTCCATCATGCACCGCGTAACGGGCAACGGTCTGGCGACCGCTGGCGCGCTTGGCCTCATCTGGTGGCTGATGGCCGCTGCGACCGGTCCGGAGGCCTATGCGACCTTCGTGAAGTGCGCGACCTCGCCGATCGGCTATCTGGTGATGATCGGCCTTTCCTGGTTCTTCTTCCAGCATCTCTTTTCGGGCCTCCGCCATTTCGTGCTCGACATGGGCGCGGGTTATGAGCTGAAGAACAACAAGATGTGGTCGATCGCGACCTTCATCCTGTCGTTGCTCACGACCGGCTTCGTCTGGCTCACCATCTTCGGAAAGGCGCTCTGATGGGTACCGGTACTGGCATCGGTCGCGTTCGCGGCCTCGGCTCCGCCAAGCATGGCGCGCATCATTGGCTGGCGCAGCGCTACACTGCCGTCGGCAATCTGCTGCTGACCCTGTGGCTGCTCTTCAGCCTGCTCAGCCTGCCCGGCCTGGATTATGAAAGCGTCGTCAGCTGGATTCACAATCCGCTGGTCGCGGTGCCGATGATGCTGATGATCGTCAGCATCTTCTGGCACCTGCGTCTGGGCATGCAGGTGATGCTGGAGGATTATGTCCATGACAAGGGACTGGCCTTCTTCTCCATGCTTGTGCTCAATTTCTATGCCTTTGGCGGCGCGGCCGCCGGCATCTTCGCGATCGCCAAGATCGCCTTCATCGGGGTCGTCAAGCCATGACCGAAGCCTATAAGATCATCGACCATACCTACGACACCGTCGTCGTGGGCGCGGGCGGCTCCGGCCTGCGCGCGACCATGGGCAGCGCCGAAGCGGGCCTCAAGACCGCCTGCATCACCAAGCTGTTCCCGACCCGCAGCCATACCGTGGCGGCGCAGGGCGGCATCGCCGCGTCGCTGGGCAACAATTCGCCCGACCACTGGACCTGGCACATGTACGACACCGTCAAGGGGTCGGACTGGCTGGGCGACCAGGACGCCATCGAATATATGGTGCGTGAAGCGCCGGCGGCGGTGATCGAGCTGGAACATGCCGGCGTGCCGTTCAGCCGTAACGAGGATGGGACGATCTATCAGCGTCCTTTCGGCGGCCACATGCAGAATATGGGCGCCGGCCCGCCGGTGCAGCGCACCTGCGCCGCGGCGGACCGTACCGGTCATGCCATGCTGCACGCGCTCTATCAGCAGTCGCTGAAATATGACGCGGACTTCTACATCGAATATTTCGCCATCGACCTCATCATGGAAAATGGCGAGTGCCGTGGCGTCATCGCGATCTGCATGGAAGATGGTTCGATTCATCGCTTCCGCAGCCATGCGGTCGTGCTGGCGACGGGCGGCTATGGCCGCGCCTATTTCTCCGCCACCTCGGCCCATAGCTGCACCGGCGACGGCGGCGGCATGGTGCTGCGCGCGGGTCTGCCGCTCCAGGATCTGGAGTTCGTGCAGTTCCACCCGACCGGCATCTACGGCGCGGGCGTGCTCATCACCGAAGGCGCGCGTGGCGAGGGCGGTTACCTCACCAACTCCGAAGGCGAGCGGTTCATGGAACGCTATGCCCCGTCGGCCAAGGATCTGGCGTCGCGCGACGTCGTGTCGCGTTCGATGGCGATGGAAATGCGCGAAGGGCGCGGCGTGGGCGAGCATAAGGATCATATCTTCCTGCACCTCGACCATATCGATCCCAAGGTGCTGGCAGAGCGCCTGCCCGGCATCACCGAAAGCGGCAAGATTTTCGCGGGCGTGGACCTTACCCGCCAACCGCTGCCGGTGACGCCGACGGTCCATTACAATATGGGCGGCATCCCCTGTAACTATCATGGTCAGGTGGTGACGAAGGTTGGCGACGATCCGGAAGTGATCGTCAAGGGCCTGTTCGCGGTCGGCGAAGCGGCCTGCGTGTCGGTCCATGGCGCGAACCGCCTCGGCTCCAACAGCCTCATCGACCTTGTCGTGTTCGGCCGGGCCACGGGCCTGTTCCTGAAGGAAAATCTGAAGCCCAATGCGCCGCACAAGGCGCTGCCGGCCGATGCCGCCGATCTGGCGCTCAGCCGCCTCGACCATTATCGCAATGCGAAGGGCAGCACGCCGACGGCGGATATCCGCATGGACATGCAGCGGACCATGCAGAAGCATGCCGCCGTGTTCCGCGACAGCGCCCTGCTGTCGGAAGGCGTCACCCAGATGCAGGCGGTCAACAAGCGGCTTCAGGACGTCAAGGTCAGCGATCGTTCGCTGATCTGGAACACCGACCTCATCGAGACGCTGGAACTGGACAACCTCATGAGCCAGGCCATCTGCACGATGGAAGGCGCCGAAGCGCGCAAGGAATCGCGCGGCGCCCATGCGCATGAGGATTTCCCGAACCGCGACGACGAAAACTGGATGAAGCACACCATCAGCTGGTTCGAAGGCTGGGGTGGTTCGGGCGGCAAGGTGACGCTCGATTATCGCCCGGTCCACGACTATACGATGACCGACGAAGCGGAATATGTGAAGCCCAAGGCGCGCGTCTATTAAGACATTGCGTTCCAAGGCAGAAGTTTGAGGAGGGGGCTGGCCGCAGGGCTGGCCCCCTTTTCATTCGGGCAGGATGTGGAGACGACATGACGCAGCAGCAGGACGCGATCGCCATCCTCTATCAGGCGCTGCCGCCGCCGGTGATCGACGGGCTGCGCAAGGATGCCAAGCCGGGCGGCTATTCCGATGGCGGCGCGGATATCGGGTTCGTGCTGCGCGGGCGGGGACATCGGGTGGTGACCCCGGTGGCCGCTCCCGATCCCGCCCGGCCGCTCGACTGGGTGTTCCCCGACACGGCCGACGGCATCGCGGAGGCGATCGCCGCGGGTGCCAACATCCTGTGGGCCAACAGCGTGCTGTTCGAAGGGCATCCGCTCGAAGCCGTGCTGGGACAGGTGCGGATCGTGGGGCAATTGCCCGAACTGATGCAGCGCTATGACGACAAATTCGCCACGAACCGGATGCTGGAGGCGGCGGGCCTGCCGGTCGCACGCTCCTTCCTGATGGCGCAGGCGGCGCGGCCGGGCGTGTCGGCGCTGGCGGATGTCGTTGCGGCGATCGCGGAAACGGCGTTGAGCTTTCCGCTGATCGTGAAGCCGGTGCGCGGGCGCGGCAGTCAGGGCGTCAGCCGGGTTGCCGATCTGGCAGGGTTGCTGTCGGCAGCGACCGCCCTGATCGCGGACGCGAAATTCGGCGATACACTGATCGTCGAGGAATATCTGGCCGGGGAAGAGGTCACGGTCACGGTGATGCCGCCGCTCGACGGTACCTACCGGGCACTGCGCCCCGTGCGTCGCTTCAACCAGAAGGACGGCGTGGCGCCCTATAATGGCGACGTCGCCGTGACCGCCAACAGCGTAGCGATCAACGAATCGGAACTGGCGGCACCGGCCGTTCAAGCGATGCTGGACGCCTGCGTCCGGGCGGCGGCGCTGGTCGGCGCGCGCGCCGTCATCCGCATCGATTGCCGTGCGGACGCCAGCGGCGCCTACACATTGTTCGACCTCAACATGAAGCCCAACATGACCGGTCCCGGCCGCCCCGGTCGTGACGACCAGGACTGCCTGTCCGCCATAGCGGCGCGCGCCGACGGCATGAGTTTCGCGCTATTGCTGGAAGGGATGCTGGCTGGAGCTTGGTGAAGCGGGGCCAACTGACGATCACGAGCTGAGGTCAATCCTCCCCTGGCAGGGGAGGGCCGACAACCGTCGCTCAGCCGTCCGCCCTGCCAAATGGCAATAGCGCCTCATACACATCCAGCCCCGGCTTGCCCGCCACCGCGATACCCCGTCGCAGCAAAAACGCATGGCGCACGATCTCCGCCTGCTGCTCTATTCCATATCGCGCGAACGGCTTGCCGGGCACCACATCATAGCCATAGCGGCAAAAGGGGTGGCGCATCAGCGGCAGCCACCATTTTCCGGATCGTTGCGCCTGCCACACATGGGTCATCTCATGGATGAAATGCCCCTGGATATGCAGCGGAGTGTCGCAGAAATCCCTGCAGAACAGCCCGCCATCCGGATGGAACCACAGGTCGCCGTCCGGCGCCATGGTGACGTTCCTCGGCTGGAACGGCCACCATTTGCGCGCATGCACGCGCACCTTGCCATAGTCGATTTCCGCCCCGAACAGGGTCCGGGCCAGCGCCGCCTCCTGCTGCGTCAGTAGGCGGCTGGTCAATGTTGAGGCGTTCCGGGTGCCGCGTTATCGGCGGGCTTTGCCGCGCCAGCCGCTTCGGGCTTGCGGATCACCGCGTCCACCAGCAGCCGGTCGCCATTGCCCATCAGGAAAGTGAACTGCATCTTGCCCCGGCTGATCGCCGTATCGTTGATGCCCCAGATCATCAGATGCCTGGCCCCCGGCGCGAAGGCGACCTGCCCCTTGGGCGGCACATCGACGCTTTCGATCCGCTCCATCGTGGTCATGCCGTCCTTGCTCACCGTCTCGTGCATTTCGACCTTGAGCGCATAGTCGGTCAGTACGCCGCGCAACTGCACCCCCGCATCCCCGCCATGGACGACGAAATAGCCCGCCGAAGGCGTGTCCTTGTTGGGCGACAGCCGCACCCAGGCCTGGTCGATATAGGATGGCGCAGGGTCGCCGCAGGCGCTGAGCGCCAAGGGGGCCGCCAGGGCGAAAAGGGCAAAGCGCGCGCGCATCCGACACTCCATAACTTGTCTCGTTTCTGGTCGATCCATCAGGTAAACGCCCCAGCGTCTTGTGCCAAGCGTAACCGCGCCTATATCCCGCTTTGCAGACCGGCCTTGCCTTGGCGCTTATGTGAGGCATATGGCCGTCAACCGCTGAATATGTTTGGGGTTACAAGAGGAAGAGATGGCAAAAGTAATCGGGATCGATCTGGGTACCACCAACAGCTGTGTCGCTGTCATGGATGGCGGCAAGCCCAAGGTCATCGAAAATGCGGAAGGGGCGCGGACCACGCCCTCGATCGTCGCCTTCGCCAAGGATGGCGAGCGTCTGATCGGTCAGCCGGCCAAGCGCCAGGCGGTCACCAATCCGGACAACACGATTTTTGCGGTAAAGCGCCTTATCGGCCGCCGCTTCGACGATCCGTTGACCAAGAAGGACATGGAGCTCGTTCCCTACGACATCGCGAAGGGCCCGAATGGCGACGCCTGGGTCAAGGCCGGTGGCGAGGAATATAGCCCGTCGCAGATCAGCGCCTTCACGCTTCAGAAGATGAAGGAAACCGCCGAATCCTATCTCGGCGAAACCGTGACGCAGGCGGTCATCACCGTGCCCGCCTACTTCAACGACGCCCAGCGTCAGGCGACCAAGGACGCCGGCCAGATCGCAGGCCTTGAGGTGCTGCGCATCATCAACGAGCCGACTGCGGCTGCGCTGGCCTACGGCCTCGACAAGCAGGACGGCAAGACGATCGCGGTCTATGACCTTGGCGGCGGTACGTTCGACATTTCGATTCTCGAAATCGGGGACGGCGTGTTCGAAGTGAAGTCGACCAACGGCGACACCTTCCTGGGCGGCGAAGATTTCGACGCCAAGCTGGTGGAATATCTGGCCGCCGACTTCAAGAAGGCGGAAAGCATCGACCTGACCAAGGACAAGCTGGCCCTCCAGCGTCTGAAGGAAGCCGCTGAAAAGGCGAAGATCGAGCTGTCCTCGGCGCAGACGACCGAAGTCAACCTGCCCTTCATCACCGCCGACCAAAATGGTCCCAAGCATCTGGTGAAGACGATCACCCGCGCCGATCTGGAGCGTCTGGTCGCCGACCTCATCAAGCGCACGATGGACCCGGTCAAGAAGGCGATGGCGGACGCAGGCGTGTCGGCCAGCGACATCAGCGAAGTCGTCCTCGTCGGCGGCATGACCCGCATGCCCAAGGTGCGCGAAGCCGTGAAGGAATTTTTCGGCAAGGAACCGCATACCGGCGTGAACCCGGACGAAGTCGTCGCCATGGGCGCGGCGATCCAGGCCGGCGTGCTTCAGGGCGACGTCAAGGACGTGCTGCTGCTCGACGTGACCCCGCTGAGCCTGGGCATCGAAACGCTGGGTGGCGTGTTCACCCGCATGATCGACCGCAACACCACCATCCCCGCGAAAAAGTCGCAGGTCTATTCGACCGCCGACGACAATCAGCAGGCGGTGACCATCCGCGTGTTCCAGGGCGAGCGTGAAATGGCGGCGGACAACAAGATCCTCGGCCAGTTCGACCTGCTCGGTATTCCGCCTGCTCCGCGCGGCGTGCCACAGATCGAAGTCACGTTCGACATCGACGCCAACGGCCTGGTCAACGTGTCCGCCAAGGACAAGGGCACCGGCAAGGAACAGCAGATCCGCATCCAGGCGTCGGGCGGTCTTAGCGACGCCGATATCGACCAGATGGTCAAGGATGCCGAGCGCTTTGCCGAAGACGACAAGAAGCGTCGCGAATCGGCGGAAGCCAAGAACAATGCCGAAAGCCTGGTCCACACGACCGAGGCGCAGCTGGCCGAACATGGCGATAAGGTCGACGCATCGCTGAAGGGCGAGATCGAAGCGGCGATTGCGGAAACAAAGACCGCGATCGAAGGCGGCGACGCCGAAGCGATGAAGACCAAGGCGCAGGAACTCGCGACCATTGCGATGAAGCTCGGCCAGGCGATCTACGAGAAGGAGCAGGCCAATGCGGCGGCTCCGGGTGCGGACGCGCCCAAGGCTGACGACGACGTCGTCGACGCCGAATTCTCGGAAGTCGACGATAACAACAAGGCATAATCTATGCCCATCGCCCGTCATGCCGATAGCCATCGGCATGACGGGCGAAGCGGGCGGGGGCCTCTATGACGACCGAAGTTGACTATTACGAGCTGCTCGAAGTCGAGCGTACCGCTGACGGCGCAGTGATCAAGAGCGCCTATCGCAAGATGGCGATGAAATATCACCCGGACAAAACCGGGGGATGCGCGGACAGCGAAGCCAAGTTCAAGGCTGTATCTGAAGCCTATGACTGCCTGAAAGACCCGCAAAAGCGCGCGGCCTATGACCGCTACGGTCATGCGGCCTACACCCAGCAACAGCAGGGGGGCGGTGGAGGCGGCGGCTTCCGCGGCGGTGGAGCCGGTGGCTTTTCCGACCTGGGCGATATTTTCGAGACGATCTTCGGCCAGTCCGGCTTTGGCGGACAGGGCGGTGGCGGGCGTCAGGCCAATCGTCGCGGCGCGGACCTGCGCTACGACATGGAAATCACGCTCGACGAAGCCTATCACGGCAAGAAGACCGAGATTGCGATCGACGTATCGGCCGCATGCGACACGTGCGAGGGGTCTGGCGCCCAGCCCGGCACCGGGGTCAAGACCTGCGGCACGTGCAAGGGCCATGGACAGGTCCGTGCGCAGCAGGGCTTCTTCGTGGTCGAACGCACCTGCCCGTCCTGCCATGGCGCAGGCCAGGTGATCGAAAGCCCGTGTAAAGCCTGCCGCGGCGAAGGGCGCGTGGACAAGCCCAAGAGCCTGTCGGTCAACATCCCGGCCGGCGTGGACGAAGGAACCCGCATCCGCCTGTCGGGCGAGGGCGAAGCCGGCGCGCGCGGCGCTCCTGCGGGCGACCTCTACATCTTCCTGCATGTAAAGCGGCATGCGCTGTTCGAACGCGACGGCACGACGTTATTCTGCCGTGCGCCGGTCAGCTTCACCACGGCGGCGCTGGGCGGGTCGATCGAAGTGCCGGGGCTGGATGGCATCCGGCATCAGATCAAAATCCCGACCGGCATCCAGTCGGGGAAGCAATTGCGCCAGCGCGGCGGCGGCATGCCGGTTCTGAACGGGCGTGGCCATGGCGACCTGGTCATTCAGGTCGAGGTGGAAACGCCGACCAGGCTGACGGCCAAGCAAAAGGAATTGCTGGAAGCCTTCCGCGAAACGGAAACGGGTGAGGAATGCCCGCAGGTCAGCGGCTTCTTTTCCAAGCTCAAGGATTTGTGGGCGGACTAAATTTTCTAAAAAATCCGTTCGGTTCGAATAGTCTTCGCGCGAAGTCGAGAAGGCGTATCGACGACAGTTCTCGACAGACTCGAACCGAACGGATGATTTACGACGCCTTACGCCCCCGCCGCGCCCACCAGTAAAAGGGCAGGCCCGCCAGCATCAGCAGGATACTCGACCCGCTCGCCACCAGTCCGGCGCCCCATAATGTCCAGAGCGCGTAGCCCAGCCCGATAACCGCCGCCGGCATCACCAGCCGGAATCTCAGGCTGGCCAGCGCACATCCCACATAGAGCCACAGCGTCGCCGACGTCGCCAGAAGCGCCATCGCCGTGAACAATGCCACCAACCCCTGCAAGCTGTTCGCGACCAGCATCAGGCTGGCCAGCACGGTCGACAGGATCAGCCCGCGCACCGGCGTGCCCTTGGCATCCGTAGCCGCCAGCCAGCGCGGCAATTCACCCGCCCGCGCCATTGCCAATGGCACTTCGCCCTGGAGCAGCGTCCAGCCATTGAGCGCACCAAGGCAGCTGATCACCACGAAAATGGCGATGAAGCGGGCCGGTCCCGCCGACCAATAATGGCTGACGAACGCGCCGAAGGGCGATCCGGTCTGCGTTTCCGCGGCGGGCAGGGTCAGCGCGATACCGGAGCAGACGATCAGATAGATAAGGCCGGTTGCCGCCGTGCCGATGAGCGTGGCGCGCGGGATGGTGCGGGCGGGATCGCGTACCTTATCCGCCGCCACGCTGGCCGATTCGAAACCCAGCAGGGCCCAGAGCGTCAATGCGGCCGAAGCGGTGATGCCAGCCCCGGTCAGCCCCTGCGCAGGGAAGGGTTCGACCTGCGCGCTACCGTTGCTCAGGATGATCGACAGCACAATGAGAGCGACGAGGATCGGCACCAACTTGATGCAGGTGGTGGCGATCTGCGTCAGGCCGGCTGCCCGCGCACCGATCAGGTTGATACCCGTCATCGCCCACAGGAACGCGATGGAGCAGACGGCGCCCAGGCCGGGCTTCGCCAGCACCGGCATGATGCTGCTCAGATTCGCGGTCGCCGCCACCGCGATGGTGACGTTGGTGATGATGATGGAAATCCAGTAGATCCAGCCGATCGCAAAGCCCGCCAGCGGCCCATAAGCCCGCGCGATCATCTGCGATGCGTTGGCGTCCGGCATGGCGACGGTCAGTCTCGCGATGACGAAGGCGAGCACCAGCGATCCGGCGATGGTGAAGCCCCACCCCGCCACCGCATCCCAGCCGAACGGCGCGAGGCTGGCAGGCAGCAGGAACACGCCCGACCCGATCATATTGCCCATGACGAGGGCGATGCAGGCTGCCAGGCCCAGCGTGCGGGAAGAGGAGGCTGCGGCGGTCGCACGATCGGGCTGGTGGCACATGTCCGAACCCTAATGGCGTGTCTGGCCGATTGCTAGGGGAGGCGAATGGCCGTGATGCTCTGGCATGGACGGGAAACCTGATAGAACTCCGCCCGTTACTGGAAGGGGAGACCAAAGGGGCGCTCCCGGTCGCAACATGTAATTCCTGCAATCGCCCTCGCCCGCATTGCATTTGCGAAGGCGCGCTCAAAAGCCCAGATAGGCTGCGATGCTGCAACGCAGCAAAGTCAATAAAGGCCCTGTCATGTTTTCCCTTCTTGCGCTGTATTTCTCCTATCGCCGCGACGTCGTCTCTGCCGAGCGCTATATTTCCGCGCTCAATAAGACCGAGGCGACCGCGCCGGTTGCAGACGATGTGACGCCCGTCCCCGTCGAAGAGCGGCTGCCGCTCGCAGCATGATGTCCATGCGGAAAGGGCGGCCCGATGGACCGCCCTTCGCATGATATTGGTCGCCGGATCAGGCTGCCAGAAACATATCCGGATCGAGCGCCATAAGGGCGTCGGCACCGCCCTCGATCTTGCGCCGCAGAGACCCTGCATCGGGCATGATGCGTTCGGCAAAGAAGCGCGCCGTCACCAGCTTCGCCTCCAGATATTTGGCGTCCCCTTCGCCCGCCGCGATCAGCGTGGTCGCGGCCTTTGCCATGCGAAGCCACATCAGGCCGGTCGCGACGATACCCAAAATATGCATATAATGATGCGCGCCGGCCCCGGCATGTTCGGGGTTCTTCATCGCATTCTGCATCAGCCACATGGTCGCCGCGCCTAGCTGGCCGCTGGCCTTTTCCAGCGCTTCGGCGATCGGCGCCAGCTTTTCGTCGGCCTTGGCGGTGGCGACGTCCTCGCCCACCATCTTGAGGAAGGACTGGAGCGCCCGCCCGCCGTTCATCGGCAGCTTGCGGCCCACCAGGTCCATCGCCTGCACGCCGTTGGTGCCTTCGTAAATCTGGGCGATGCGGGCGTCGCGCACATATTGCTCCACGCCATTTTCCCAGATGTAGCCATGGCCGCCGAACACCTGCTGGCAGGCGACCGCCACGTCGAAGCCGCGATCGGTGCCATAGCCCTTGACCACCGGGGTCAGCAGTTGGAGCAAATCGTCGGCCGCCTGACGCTCTTCTTCCGTCGCGGCATGGTGCGACAGGTCGACTTGCAGCGACGTCCACAGGATCAGCGCGCGCAGACCCTCCGTCATTGCCTTGGCTTCCATCAGCATGCGGCGCACGTCGGGATGGACGAACAGCGTGTCGGCCTTTTCGTTCGGCTCCTTCGGCCCCGTCAGTGCGCGCCCCTGACGACGATCCTTGGCATAATGAACGGCATTCTGGAACGCGATCTCCGCCTGGCCCAGCCCTTGAAGGCCCACGCCCAGCCGCGCCGCGTTCATCATGATGAACATCGCGGCCAGGCCCTTATTCTCCTCGCCCACGATCCAGCCGGTCGCGCCGTCATAATTCATGACGCAGGTGGCGTTGCCATGGATTCCCATCTTATGCTCGATCGATCCACAGGACACGGCATTGCGATCCCCCAATGCGCCATCGTCGCCCACGAACATCTTCGGAACGACGAACAGGGAAATGCCCTTGCTGCCTTCCGGTGCATCCGGCGTCTTGGCAAGAACGAGGTGGATGATATTGTCGGCCAGGTCATGCTCGCCCGCCGAAATGAAGATCTTCGTGCCGGTGATGCTGAAGCTGCCATCGGCCTGCGGCACGGCCTTGGTCTTGATGAGGCCAAGGTCGGTGCCGCAATGGGGTTCGGTCAGGTTCATCGTGCCGGTCCATTCGCCCGACACCATCTTGGGAATATAGCGTTGTTGCAGTTCGGCGCTGCCCTTGGCGATCAGCGCCGCGACGGCGCCGGCGGTCAGCCCATGATACATTTCGAACGCCTGATTGGCCGACAGCACATATTCGTCCACCGCCGTCGCCAGCACGCTGGGCAGGCCCTGACCGCCAAATTCGGCCGGGCCGTGGATCGTGGTCCAGCCGCCTGCGACAAACTGGTCGAACGCGGCCTTGAAGCCGGTGGGCGTGGTCACGCTGCCGTCGGGGTGACGGGTGCAGCCTTCCTTGTCACCCACGGCATTGAGCGGAAACAGCACTTCGGCCGCCATCTTGCCGCCTTCGGTCAAAATTGCCTCGACCAGATCGGGCGTGGCATTTTCAAATCCGGGCAGGTTGGCATAGCGGTCCAGCCCGACAATATGGTCCAGCACGAAGCGGGTGTCGCGAACGGGGGCGGCATAGCTGGGCATGATCTTCTCCTGATTATTCTTCTAAGTCTCCCCGGCGGGGGGAGGGGGATTATTTCTGTTCGATGGTCGTGATGAAGCTGGCCAGCTCCGTGATGGCCGCGTCGATATCGTCCTTTTGCCGGGTCAGCAGGTCGATCCGCGCCTTGCACTTGTCCACGGTGACGCGCCGCTGCGCCTCATGCGCTTCGTCGGCGTCATAAAGGTCGATCATCTCGCGAATCTCGGTCAGGCTGAACCCGACCCGCTTGCCGCGCAATATCCAGGCGAGGCGGGCGCGGTCGCGGCGCGAATAGATGCGGGCGAGGCCCTGCCGTTCCGGCGAGATCAGCCCTTCATCCTCATAAAAGCGCAGCGCGCGGGCCGTGACCCCGAATTCCTCGGACAGGTCGGTGATCGTGTAGCTTTGCCGTTCGCTATGGTCGGGCAATTCGATGCCGGCGATGCTGCTGCGCGTGTTCATGACAGGAGATGTAAATAGCCTTTACGTTTACGTCAAGGTGAGTGAATGGTCGGCTTGGACCTTTTGCCCGGATGACAAGGCAGCTTGTCGCCGCTACGTCAGGAACATGATGGGGGCGATCAGACGGTCGGAGAAGGCACGCGCGCTGCTGGCGGCGCTGGCTTTGCTCGTGCTCGCCATCCAGCTGATCGCGCCATCCGGCTTCATGCCGGTGCGCACGGAACGGGGCGTCGTGGTGACGCTCTGTACCGGCACTGGACCGGTCAATGTCGTCGTGCCGCGTGGCGCGGCACCCGAAAAGGGCAGTCATCACTCCGACGACGGCATGACCGGGCAGCAGCATTGCCCGTTCGCAGCATCGGTGCAGCCGCTGGTCCCGCCGCTCATGGCAGCCGACCTGCCGCTACCCGCCTGGCACCTGGCTTTCGGCCCGATCGCCTTCGCGCTCAAAACAGGGCTGATCGCCCGCCTGGCCGCGCCGCCGCCGCCATCCCTGGGACCCCCCGCCACTTTCTGAACGTCACAGGCTCTCTGGCTCGTCCCAGTCTAGCCTGCCGAAATCTCGTTATTCTTTCAGAAAGTTACCCCATTCATGCGTCATTACCATGTCGCGCGCGGCCTGCCGCTGTGCGCCCTGATCCTTGTCCTGTCCACCAACTCTGTCTGGGCGGAGGAGGCCGAACAAAGCGCCATCATCGTCACCGCCAGCCCGATCGTCGAAGAAGCCGCCACCCGCGTCCAGCAGACCCCCGGCGGCGTCGATGTCGTCGCCGCCGACGACTTCGCGAACAAGGCCGCCGTCTCGCTACGCGATGCGCTAGCCTTCTCCCCCGGCGTCTATACCCAGCCGCGCTTCGGGCAGGAGGTGCGCATTTCCATCCGCGGATCGGGCCTGTCGCGCGGCTATCATATGCGGGGCCTCACGCTGTTGCAGGATGGTATCCCCATCAACAGCGCCGACGACAATGGCGACTTCCAGGAACTCGACCCGCAAATTTTCCAGCATCTGGAAGTCTATCGCGGCGGCAATGCGCTCCGCTTCGGCGGATCGACGCTGGGCGGGGCGATCAATGCCGTGACGCCGACCGGACGCAGCATGCCGGGCACGGAGATACGCATCGACGGCGGCAGCTTCGACACGCTGCGCGGCAAGATCGCCTATGGCCATGCCGATGATCGCGCGGATGTCTATCTCGCTGTCTCAGGCGACCGGTCCGACAGCGACCGCGCCCATGGCGACCGCAAGGCGCTGCGCTTCAACGGCAATGTCGGGCTGAAGCTGGGGGAGGGGGTGGAAACCCGCTTCTATGCCAGCGCCCAGACCATCCGCCAGCATCTGGCAGGCGCATTGGGCGAATCGGACGCGCTGGCCAACCCCGGCAAGGGCAATTTCACCGGCAATCAGGCCCGGGACATCGATTCGATCCGTCTCCAGAATCGCACCACCATCGACCTTTCTCATGGCGCGCTGGCCTTCGGCCTCTTCTACAATGCTAAGGCTTTGTCCCACCCCATCTATCAATTGATCGACCAGACGTCGGAGGATCGCGGCCTTTTCGCCAGCCTCGACCTCAAAGGCGACCTTGCCGGCATGCCGGTGGCCCTGACGCTGGGCAGCCAGGCGCGATTCGGGCGCACGGTGGCGCGCCAGTTCGTGAACCTGAACGGCAGGTCCGGCGCGTTGACCGCCAATGCCCTGCAAAAGGCGCAGACGATCAACAGCTATGCCGAAGCGCGGATCGCGCCCGCCGCGAACCTCTGGCTGATCGCAGGCGGCCTCTACAGCCATGGCGAGCGGCGGATCGCCAATCGCCTTGTCCCGGCGCGCAGCGGCGACGCCAGCTTCGACAGCTTGGCACCCAGACTGGGGCTGCTCTATGAGCCTGCCGAAACCCTGCAATTCTATGCCAATTATAGCCGCTCGGTCGAAATGCCCGGCTTTGGCGAACTCAGCCAGACGCCGACGGGTGGCGCACCGGGCTTCACGCCGGTCGGCCTGCAAAAGGCATGGACGGCAGAAATCGGCACGCGCGGCCGGCGGGGCATCGCGGCCTGGGATGTCAGCCTCTATCGTGCGGACATACAGGGCGAGATGCTGCAATATAGCGTCATCGCCGGCACCATCCCCGCCGCGACCTTCAATGCCGACCGTACCCGGCATCAGGGGATCGAGGCCGGGCTGGACCTGACCCTGACGCCCTGGGCCAGCCTGCGACAGGTCTATCAATTCAGCGATTTCCGGTTCCGCGACGATGCGCAATTCGGCGACAATCGCCTGCCGGTGGTGCCGCGCCATTTCTATCGCGCGGAACTAACGCTGGGCACCGAAAGGCTCAGCATTGCGCCGGCGGTCGAATGGCTGCCGCAGGGCGCCTGGGTCGATTATGCCAACAGCAAGCGGGTTGGCAATTATGCGCTGCTCAACCTGGGGGCACAGGCGCAACTGCGCGATGGTGTCACCCTGTTCCTCGACGCCCGCAACCTGACCGGGGAGCGCGCCATCGGCGATGTCAGCGCCGTGGTGAACTATGCCGCGTTGCCCGCGACCAGTCGCGCAATCTTCTATCCTGTCGAACGGCGCGCCTTCTATGCCGGCGTGCGGGCGCGCTTCTGATGGAGCGGGACCTGTATCGCGCCATGTGGCGCTGGCATTTCTATGCCGGCCTCATCGTCCTGCCGGTGCTGGCGCTGATGGCAGTGACCGGCGCCCTTTATCTCTACAAGCCGGAAGTGGAGGCGTTCCTTTATCCGGTGCGGATTACCGCGCCGCCGGATGCGCAACCACTGCCGCCATCGCGCCTGATCGAAGCTGCACGGGGGACGGGAGCACCGGCAACCCAATTGCTGGTGCCCGCCCGGCGCAACGAAAGCTGGCGCGTGACGACAGGATCGACCGTCACGTTCGTCGATCCCTTCAGCGGGCGCCCGCTGGGCCAGATGCACGATGGCGGCATCATGCAGACGGTCCGCGACCTGCACAGCCTGGCGCTGACCGGCCCGATCGGCAACCGGCTGGTGGAGGTGGTGGCGGGCTGGGCGATCCTGCTTTGCATCACCGGCCTCTATCTGCGTTGGCCCCGGCGCGGCAGCCCGGCACTGGCGATCCGGGGGCGCGCCGGCGGACGGCTTTTCTGGCGCGACCTGCATGGCACGCTCGGCTTTCTGTCGGCCGGCGTGATCCTGTTCCTGGCCGTCACCGGGATGCCCTGGACGGATGTATGGGGCGGCGGCCTGCGCGCCGTCATCGCAGCCAATGGCGCGGGCCGTCCGCCCATGAAGGTCAACCCCTGGGCGCCGGCAGCGAAGCAGGCGCTGCCCTGGACCCTGCGAGAGGATAATGCGCCAGGCGGCGATCCCGGCGACGTCGGCGTCGATGCCGTAGCCCGGATCGCGGGGCGCCATGGCCTGGCTTCCGGCTATCAGCTGTTCCTGCCATCCAGCCCCGGCGCGCCCTATCTGGTCACTGCGCTCACCACCCGCGCCGACGATGCTCGTGCCATCACCATCGACGCGGGCACTGGCGCTGTGGTGCAGAACATGGACTGGCGCCAGTTTGGCGCTGGCGCCAAAAGCGTCGAATGGGGCGTCGCGACCCATCAGGGCCAGCAATATGGGGAACCGAACCGGCTGCTGATGCTGGCCGGCTGCCTCTGCCTGCTCGCCCTCTGCCTGACCGCGCCGATCCTCTGGTGGAAACGCCGGTTCGCCAAGCCGCCGCCTGCGCCACCGGGCACCCAGCGCATGGTCGCCGGGTTGATGCTGGGTCTTGGCCTGCTCTTCCCGCTCACCGGCCTGTCGATGCTTGCGGCGCTGGCGGGCGAATGGCTGGCCGGTCGGCTCGCCGTTCGGATGTGGGGGACCTAGTTTATTTTCAGGCCGCGAAGGACTATGGCGCAGCGATGATCCGTCTTTCCGGCCTGAAACTGCCCCTCGACCATCCGGCCGAGGCGATCCCCGCCGCCATTTGCGCCCGCCTTGGCATCGAACCGCACGACCTGCGCGGGCATAGTCTGGTACGGCGGGGCAATGACGCGCGCCGTCGCTCCGCGATCATGCTGGTTTACACCTTCGACGTCGATGTCGCGGAAGAAGCGGCGCTACTCGCCGGTTTCGCCGACGACCATGACGTCCGCCCCACGCCGGACACCAGCTACACGTTCGTCGCCCATGCGCCCGATGGCTGGCAGGGCCAGCGCCCGATCGTCATCGGCGCCGGCCCATGCGGCCTGTTCGCGGGCCTCATCCTCGCCCAGATGGGGTTCAGGCCCATCATTCTCGATCGCGGCAAGGTGGTGCGCGAACGGACCAAGGATACCTGGGGCCTGTGGCGCCGGGCGGAACTGAACCCGGACAGCAATGTCCAGTTTGGCGAGGGCGGGGCGGGCACCTTCTCCGACGGCAAGCTCTATTGCCGCGTCAAAGACCCGCGTTTTCTGGGCCGCAAGGTGCTGGAGGAATTCGTCGCCGCTGGCGCGCCTGACGATATCTTGTGGGAAGCGCATCCCCATATCGGCACCTTCCGCCTCGTCACCATGGTGGAGGCGATGCGCAGGCAGATCGAGGCGCTGGGCGGCGAATATCGCTGGCAGCATCGCGTCGACGATCTGGTGCTGGAACGGCAGGGGGACGGGACGCAGAAGCTGCGCGGCATCGTGCTGCACGATGGCAGCGTGATCGAAAGCGACCATGTCGTGCTGGCGGTCGGCCATAGCGCGCGCCCGACCTTCGAAATGCTGCACGCGCGCGGCATCCATATCGAACCCAAGCCCTTCTCCATCGGCGTGCGCATCGAACATCCGCAAAGCTGGGTGGATCGCGCCCGCTATGGCAATTGCGCCGGCCATCCCGACCTTGGCGCCGCGGCCTACAGCCTTGCCCACCATTGCGCCAACGGGCGCACCGTTTACAGTTTCTGCATGTGCCCCGGCGGTCGCGTCGTCGCCGCCACGTCGGAAGAGGGGCAGGTCGTCACCAACGGCATGAGCCAATATAGCCGGGCCGAATTCAACGCCAATTCCGGGCTGGTGGTCGGCATCGACCCAGCCAGAGATTATCCCGACGGGCCACTGGCCGGCATCGCGCTCCAGCGCCATTGGGAAAGCCTGGCCTATCAGGCGGGCGGGTCTTCCTACTGGGCGCCGGGCCAGACGGTCGGGGATTTCCTCGCGCGCCGACCCTCGACGCATCTTGGCGACGTGGTGCCCTCCTACAAGCCGGGCGTCACGCCGACCGACCTGTCGCTCTGCCTGCCTGACTATGTGGTAGAGGCTTTCCACGAGGCGCTGCCCGCCTTTGGCCGCCAGATCGCCCATTATGACCATCCCGACGCGGTCATGACCGGCGTGGAAACCCGCACGTCCTCACCCATCCGCATCACGCGCGGCAAGGATTTCCAAAGCCTCAACGTCGTCGGCCTGTATCCGGCGGGCGAAGGGGCGGGCTATGCTGGTGGCATCCTTTCTGCCGCGATCGACGGCATCAAGGTGGCAGAAGCGGTCGCCCGGGCGATCGTGCCGGCATAGCGCACCGACGATGCCGCTGGACGGCATGGGTCGCTTTGGCGACCTTCGTGACATGACACCTATCGAACGAGCCGCTCGCGCCTTATGCGCGTTGGAAGCCAATGCAGGAGTCAGTCTCGCCTCGCCGGGTAACGAAGCCGACTGGCGGCGTCATGTGCCGCAGGTAATCGCGGTGATCGATGTTTTGCACGACCCAATCCTGCCGATGAAGGAGGCGGGGGTGGAGATCATCCGCCATATCGGTCCGGATGAATCGCTGCTCGCCTATCAAAGCGATGCGGCCAATGTGTGGCGATACATGATCGACGCCATCCGTCAGCAGGGCTATTGATCGCGGCATAGCGATCAATGTTCAGCCGCGTGGCTATGTTTATGTGCTCATTTGGAAATTTGGATGCCCGACAAGGACTCGAACCTTGATTGACGGAGTCAGAGTCCGCTCTCTTACCATTAGAGGATCGGGCATCAATCCTGAGCGCACCGCGCTTGGGACGCCGCAGATAGGCGGGGTTTGAGAGTCGGTCAAGCGCTTTTCTGATATAATTGCGCGACTTTTATGGCATTTCGCTGCGTTCGGATAAAAAGAAAGCCCGCCGAACGCAGCTGCGTCCGACGGGCATATCTTCTCTTCCTTGCGGAAGGGAAGGGCATGGGAGCCGCACTCTATATAGGGTGCGGCTCCCATGCTTTCAAAGGGCTTATTCGCCGTCGCTCTTCAGCAGGTAATCGCCCGCATCCGCATCGCTGCCATGGGTTTCCCCTTCGACGGCAGCCAGCGCATCGTTGCCGATGGCCGCTTCCGGGCCCTGCGCCAGTTCGGCGGCGCGTTCGGCGGCCGCCGACTTGGGTGCGATCAGGTCCACCTGGCTGGAGGCGCGCAGCGCGGCCCGCAGCGCCGCGTCACGCGACGAAGCGGCAACGCGCAGGCGGTTCATGCCGGCACCGGTACCCGCCGGGATCAGGCGGCCGACGATGACATTTTCCTTCAGGCCGACCAGCGTGTCCTTCTTGCCCTGGACCGCCGCTTCCGTGAGGACGCGGGTGGTTTCCTGGAAGGACGCCGCCGAAATGAACGAACGGGTCTGGAGCGAGGCCTTGGTGATGCCAAGCAGCACCGGCTTGCCAGCGGCGGGCGCGAAGCCCGGCTGGAGCTTGCTGTTGATCTCGTCCATTTCCTCACGGTCGATCTGCTCGCCCACCAGCAGGGTGGTGTCGCCGGACTCGATGATCTCGACCTTCTGCAACATCTGACGAACGATCGTTTCGATGTGCTTGTCGTTGATCTTCACGCCCTGCAAGCGATAGACTTCCTGGATTTCAGCGACCAGATATTCGGCCAGCGGCTCGATACCCAGCACTTCCAGAATGTCATGCGGATCGGGCGAACCGCCGATCAGGTTGTCGCCGCGCTTCACGAAGTCGCCTTCCTGAACGTCGATCACCTTGCTCTTGGGGATCAGATATTCGACCGGCTCGCCGCCATCTTCGGGATTGATGGCGATCTTCCGCTTCGCCTTGTAATCCTTCAGGAACTGGACGCGGCCCGACACCTTGGCAATGATCGCATTGTCCTTGGGCTTGCGGGCTTCGAACAGCTCGGCAACGCGCGGCAGACCACCGGTGATGTCGCGGGTCTTGGCCGCTTCGCGGCTGACACGCGCCAGCACGTCACCGGCCTGAACCTGCGCACCATCGTCGACCGACAGGGTCGCACCCACCGCCAGCATATAGCGTGCGGCTTCGCCCGAATTGTCGTCGAGCAGGGTGAGGCGCGGGCGAAGATCTTCCTTGGTGCGGGCAGCACCACGATGTTCGATCACCACGCGCTGGGCGATACCGGTGGCTTCGTCGGTCTGCTCGGTCAGCGTCTTGTTGTCGATCAGGTCGACATACTTAACGATACCGGGCTTTTCCGTGATCACCGGCATGGTGAAGGGATCCCATTCGGCGAAGCGGTCGCCCTTCTTCACGGCATCGCCATCTGCGAACAGGATGGTGGCGCCGTACGGCAGGCGGTGCGTTTCGCGTTCGCGGCCTTCGCTGTCGATGATCGCGATCTCGCCGTTGCGGGCGAGCGACAGGCGGCGACCGTTCTTGTCGGTGATCGTCGGCATGTCGCGCAGTTCGATCGTACCGTCGGCCAGGGCCTCCAGGTTCGACGTTTCGTTGAAGTTGGCCGCGCCGCCGATGTGGAAGGTACGCATGGTCAGCTGCGTGCCCGGTTCACCGATCGACTGAGCCGCGATTACGCCGACGGCTTCGCCGATGTTCACCGGCGTACCGCGGGCCAGGTCACGACCGTAGCACTTGCCGCAAACGCCCATCTTGCTTTCGCAGATCAGCGGGCTGCGGATCTTCACGGCCTGCGTGCCGATGGCTTCGATCTGGGCGATCATCGGTTCGTCCAGCAGAGTGCCGATCGGAATGACGATGCTGCCATCCTTGCTGTCGACGATGTCCTGCGCCGTGGTGCGGCCCAGGATGCGTTCGCCGAGCGAGGCGATGACCGAACCACCCTGAACGATGGCCTTCATCTCCAGCGCCTTTTCGGTGCCGCAATCATCCTCGACGATCGTGCAATCCTGCGACACGTCGACCAGACGGCGGGTCAGGTAACCCGAATTCGCCGTCTTGAGCGCGGTGTCGGCCAGACCCTTGCGAGCGCCGTGGGTGGAGTTGAAATACTCAAGGACGGTCAGACCTTCCTTGAAGTTCGAGATGATCGGCGTCTCGATGATCTCGCCCGAAGGCTTGGCCATCAGGCCGCGCATGCCGGCCAGCTGCTTCATCTGGGCCTGGCTACCACGGGCACCGGAGTGCGCCATCATGTAGATCGAGTTGATCTGCTTCTGGCGGCCGGTTTCCGGATCGATCGGCATCGCACGGATTTCGTCCATCATGGCATTCGCCACCACGTCGCCGCAACGGCTCCAGGCGTCGATGACCTTGTTGTACTTTTCCTGCTGCGTGATCAGACCGTCCTGATACTGCTGCTCATAGTCGGCCACCAGCGCCTTGGTTTCGGCGACGGACCCTTCCTTCGAATCCGGAATCACCATGTCGTCCTTGCCGAACGAGATGCCGGCCTGGAATGCGTGGCGGAAGCCCAGCGCCATGATGGCGTCGGCGAACAGTACCGTGTCCTTCTGACCGGTGTGACGATAGACCTCGTCGATCACGTCGCCCACATCCTTCTTGGTCAGAAGGCGGTTGACGGCGTCGAAGGGTACCTTGTGGCTCTTGGGCAGACATTCGCCCAGCAGCATGCGGCCCGGCGTCGTCTCGAAGCGCTTCATATATTGCTGACCGTTTTCGTCGGTCTGCGGCACGCGGCTGATGATCTTCGAATGCAGGGTGACGGCCTTGGCATAGAGGGCCTGATGGACCTCCTGCATGTCGGACAGCAGCATGCCTTCGCCCGGTTCGCCCACACGTTCCATCGACAGATAATAGATGCCCAGAACCATGTCCTGCGAGGGGACGATGATCGGCTTGCCGTTGGCGGGCGACAGGATGTTGTTGGTGGACATCATCAGCACGCGCGCCTCCAGCTGGGCTTCCAGCGAGAGCGGTACGTGGACGGCCATCTGGTCACCATCGAAGTCGGCGTTGAAGGCCGAGCAGACGAGCGGGTGCAGCTGGATCGCCTTGCCTTCGATCAGCACGGGTTCGAACGCCTGGATGCCCAGACGGTGAAGCGTGGGCGCACGGTTCAGCATGACCGGATGTTCGCGGATCACCTCGTCCAGGATGTCCCAGACTTCCTTGCGTTCCTTTTCCACCCACTTCTTGGCCTGCTTCAGGGTCATGGACAGACCCTTGGCATCCAGACGCGCGTAGATGAACGGCTTGAACAGTTCGAGCGCCATCTTCTTGGGCAGGCCGCACTGATGCAGCTTCAGCTCCGGACCGGTCACGATGACCGAACGACCCGAATAGTCGACGCGCTTGCCGAGCAGGTTCTGACGGAAGCGGCCCTGCTTGCCCTTGAGCATGTCCGACAGCGACTTCAAAGGACGCTTGTTGGCGCCGGTGATGACGCGACCACGACGGCCGTTGTCGAACAGGGCGTCGACGGCTTCCTGCAACATGCGCTTTTCGTTGCGGACAATGATGTCCGGCGCGCGCAGTTCCATCAGGCGCTTCAGGCGATTGTTACGGTTGATGACGCGGCGATACAGGTCGTTCAGATCCGACGTCGCGAAACGACCGCCGTCCAGCGGCACCAGCGGGCGCAGTTCCGGCGGAATGACCGGCACGACGTCCAGGATCATCCATTCCGGCCGATTGCCCGATTCCAGGAAGCTCTCGACGACCTTGAGGCGCTTGATGATCTTCTTGGGCTTCAATTCCGACTTGGTGACGGCCAGCTCGTCCAGCAGCGCCTGCTTCTCGCCTTCCAGGTCGAGATCCATCAGCATCTGCTTGACGGCTTCCGCGCCGATGCCGGCGGAGAAGGCGTCTTCGCCATATTCGTCCTGCGCGTCGAGCAGTTCGTCTTCGGTCAGCAGCTGGAACTTCTCCAGCGGCGTCAGGCCGGGTTCGGTGATGATATAGGATTCGAAGTAGAGGACGCGCTCCAGCTGCTTGAGCTGCATGTCGAGCAGCAGGCCGATGCGTGAGGGCAGGCTCTTGAGGAACCAGATGTGCGCGACCGGCGCGGCCAGTTCGATATGGCCCATGCGCTCGCGGCGGACCTTCGACACGGTCACTTCCACGCCGCACTTTTCGCAGACGATGCCCTTGTACTTCATGCGCTTATACTTGCCGCACAAGCATTCATAGTCCTTGATCGGACCGAAGATGCGGGCGCAGAACAGGCCGTCACGTTCGGGCTTGAACGTGCGATAGTTGATGGTCTCCGGCTTCTTGATCTCGCCGAAGGACCAGGACCGGATGCGCTCTGGCGAGGCAAGGCCGATCTGGATCTGATCGAAGGTTTCGGCCTTCTGGACCGGGTTCGCGAAGTTGGTCAGTTCGTTCATATTTCAAGTCCCTCTAGAGGGTAAAGTATCTGGAGCGAGGCAGGGGAGGGGCACTGCCCTGGGGAAGGCAGTGCCCGCAAAACCCCTTATTCCGCCGCCTGCGCCAAGCCGTCGTCGTCTTCGGCCGCGTCCATCGCGGCGAGTTCGACGTTGAGGCCCAGCGAGCGCATTTCCTTGACCAGCACGTTGAAGCTTTCGGGAATGCCGGCCTCGAACGTGTCGTCGCCCTTGACGATCGCTTCGTAAACCTTGGTGCGGCCGACCACGTCGTCGGACTTCACCGTCAGCATTTCCTGGAGCGTGTAGGCAGCGCCATAGGCCTGGAGCGCCCACACTTCCATTTCACCGAAGCGCTGACCACCGAACTGCGCCTTACCACCCAGCGGCTGCTGGGTAACGAGCGAGTAGGGGCCGATCGAACGGGCGTGGATCTTGTCGTCGACCAGGTGATGCAGCTTCAGCATATAGATGATGCCAACAGTCACCTTGCGGTCGAAACGGTCGCCGGTGCGGCCGTCATACAGATCCGACTGGCCCGACGTGTGCAGGCCTGCGCGTTCCAGCATGTCCGACACGTCCGCTTCGCGGGCGCCGTCGAACACCGGCGTCGCCATCGGGATGCCCCGCTGGAGATGCTCGGCCAGATCGATGATCTGCTCGGGCGTGCGGGCTTCGATCTGCTCGGCATAGCGATCGCCGTAGGAGGTCAGCAGCCGTTCCTTGACCGCGTCGGGCATGTCGCCCGGCTGCGGGTTCGGATTGGCTTCACGCCAGTCTTCCAGCGCGTGCTTGAGCTGCTGGCCAAGGCCGCGGGCAGCCCAGCCCAGATGCGTTTCGAAGATCTGCCCGACGTTCATGCGCGACGGCACGCCCAGCGGGTTCAGCACGATGTCGACATGGGTGCCGTCTTCCAGGAACGGCATGTCCTCGATCGGCAGGATACGCGAAATGACGCCCTTGTTACCATGGCGGCCGGCCATCTTGTCGCCCGGTTGCAGCTTGCGCTTCACCGCGACGAAGACCTTGACCATCTTCAGCACGCCCGGCGGCAGCTCGTCGCCGCGCTGGAGCTTGTCGACGCGATCCTCGAACTTGTCGACGATCGACTTCACCGCTTCGTCATACTGTCCCTTGATCGCTTCGATCTGGGCCTGGCGGCTGTCGTCCTCGACGGCGAACTTCCACCATTCGTGCCGTTCGACTTCGCCCAGCAGGGCTTCATCGATGACGACGCCCTTCTTGACGCCCTTGGGCGCGGCAGACGCGGTCTGGCCCGTCAGCATTTCCGACAAGCGGTTGAAGGTCGCGCGGTTGAGGATGGCGCGTTCGTCTTCACGGTCCTTGGCGAGACGGTCGATTTCCTCCCGCTCGATCGCCATGGCACGTTCGTCCTTGTCGATACCGTGACGGTTGAACACGCGCACTTCCACGACCGTACCGGCAACGCCCGGCGGCAGACGCAGGGACGTGTCGCGCACGTCGCTCGCCTTCTCGCCGAAGATCGCGCGGAGCAGCTTTTCTTCCGGAGTCATCGGCGATTCACCCTTGGGGGTGATCTTGCCGACCAGAATGTCGCCCGGCTCCACTTCGGCGCCGATATACACGATGCCAGCCTCGTCGAGGTTGCGCAGCGCTTCTTCACCGACGTTCGGGATGTCGCGGGTGATGTCCTCCGGCCCCAGCTTGGTGTCGCGGGCCATGACCTCGAACTCCTCGATATGGATCGAGGTGAAGACGTCGTCCTTCACGATCCGTTCGGAGATCAGGATGGAGTCTTCGTAGTTGTAGCCGTTCCAGGGCATGAACGCGACGAGCGTATTGCGGCCCAGCGCCAGCTCGCCGAACTCGGTCGACGGGCCATCGGCGATGACGTCGCCGGCTTCGATCAGGTCGCCCACCTTCACCAGCGGACGCTGGTTGATGCAGGTATCCTGGTTGGAACGCTGGAACTTCTGGAGCGTGTAGATGTCCACGCCCGACTGGCCGGCTTCGATGTCGCCGGTCGCGCGGATGACGATACGGGTCGCGTCGACCTGATCGACGATGCCAGCCCGCTTGGACGCGACGGCCGCGCCGGAGTCGCGGGCGACCGTGCCTTCCATGCCGGTGCCCACGAACGGCGCTTCGGCGCGGACCAGAGGCACGGCCTGACGCTGCATGTTCGATCCCATCAGCGCGCGGTTGGCGTCATCATTTTCCAGGAACGGAATGAGCGATGCGGCGACCGACACAAGCTGCTTGGGGCTGACGTCCATCAGGGTGATGTGGTCCTTGGGCGCCATCAGGAACTCACCGGCCTCACGGGCAGAAATGAGATCCTCGACGAAGGTGCCGTCGGCATTCACTTCGGCGTTGGCCTGCGCGATCGTGTGCTTGGCCTCCTCCATAGCCGACAGATAGACGACGTCGTCGGTGACCTTGTTGTCCACGACCTTGCGGTACGGCGTTTCGATGAAGCCGTACTTGTTGACGCGGCTGAAGGTCGCGAGGCTGTTGATCAGACCGATGTTCGGGCCTTCGGGCGTTTCGATCGGGCAGATACGGCCATAATGGGTCGGGTGAACGTCGCGGACTTCGAAGCCTGCGCGTTCGCGGGTCAGACCGCCCGGCCCGAGCGCCGATACGCGGCGCTTGTGGGTGACTTCCGACAGCGGGTTGGTCTGATCCATGAACTGCGACAGCTGCGAGGAGCCGAAGAATTCACGCACGGCCGCCACGGCGGGCTTCGCATTGATCAGGTCGTTCGGCATGACCGTCGACACGTCGACCGACGACATGCGTTCCTTGACCGCGCGCTCCATGCGCAGCAGGCCGACGCGATACTGGTTTTCCAGCAATTCGCCGACCGAACGGACGCGACGGTTGCCCAGGTTATCGATATCGTCGATTTCGCCCTTGCCGTCCTTCAGGTTCACCAGTTCCTTGACGACCGCGAGGATGTCCTCGACGCGCAGGGTGGTGACCGTGTCCTCGGCATCGAGGTCGAGGCGCATGTTCAGCTTCACGCGGCCCACGGCCGACAGGTCGTAGCGTTCCGGATCGAAGAACAGGCCGGCAAACAGCGCTTCGGCCGTTTCCTTCGTCGGCGGTTCGCCAGGGCGCATGACGCGATAGATGTCGGACAGGGCCTGGTCGCGATCCTCGGCCTTGTCGGCCTTGAGCGTATTACGAATCCATGCGCCGGTGCCGACATGGTCGATGTCCAGCAGTTCCAGACGGTCCACGCCCGCCTTGTCGAGCTTTTCCAGATTCTCAGGGCTGACTTCGTCGCCGGCTTCGATGTAGATTTCGCCGGTGCTCTCGTTGATGAGGTCATAGGCGCTGTAGCGGCCATAGACTTCCTCGGTCGGGATCAGCAGCGTGGCGAGGCCATCCTTTTCCGCCTTGTTGGCGGCGCGGGGGCTGATCTTGTGACCGGCAGCGAACACGACTTCGCCAGAAGCGGCATCGACGATGTCGAACGCCGGCTTCAGGCCGCGCCATGCTTCGGCGAGATAGGGGATGACCCAGCCGCCTTCGCCGCGGACATAGGTAACCTTGTTATAGAATTCGCCCAGAATTTCTTCCGGCGTCAGGCCCAGCGCGAACAGCAGCGCAGTGACCGGCAGCTTGCGCTTGCGGTCGATGCGGACGTTGACGATGTCCTTGGCGTCGAATTCGAAGTCGAGCCACGAACCACGGTAGGGAATGACGCGCGCGGCAAAGAGATACTTGCCCGACGAGTGGGTCTTGCCACGGTCATGATCGAACAGGACGCCCGGCGAACGGTGCATCTGGCTGACGATGACGCGCTCGGTGCCGTTGACGATGAAGGTGCCGTTGCCCGTCATCAGGGGCATGTCGCCCATATAGACGTCCTGCTCCTTGATATCCAGGACCGAACGGGTTTCGGTGTCCTGATCGACTTCGAACACGATCAGGCGCAGGGTGACGCGCATCGGCGCGGCGTAGGTGATGCCGCGCTGACGGCATTCTTCCACGTCGTACTTGGGATCTTCCAGCTCATAATGGACGAAGTCCATTTCGGCGGTGCCGGCGAAGTCGCGGATCGGGAAGACGCTGCGCAGCGTCTTTTCCAGGCCCGAAACATAGCCGATCGACGGGTCGGAACGCAGGAACTGTTCGTAACTCTCCCTCTGAACCTCGATCAGGTTCGGCATCTGCACCACTTCATGGATGTCGCCGAACACCTTGCGGATGCGCTTCTTGGCGCCGGTGTTGCTGATGGGGGGGAGAGCCTTGGTCGCCATGCGGTTCCTGCCTGTTACCTGTCTAAACGTCGTCAGTTCGTCGTGTTTTTCCGCATCCCGGCGGAAATTCAGTCGAAGCGCTATGGGAAAGCGGGTGATTCGCACCCTCTATTCCACGCAAAAAAGTGCGGGCCGGGACTGTCCGATCCGCACTGTCAGCACCTGATGACCCGTCGAAAGTCGCCCAATTCCGCCAGCTTCGCGCGCAATTCGATGCTGGACCCCGAGCGATCCGGGGGACGGCCGACCATCAACGCATAGCGTCGCAGGACGACCGGATTGACGCTGATATAGGCGCTATGTGGCTGTTTGTGAAGGGGGGTGGCGATGGATACCGGTCCCCCTGCGATATTCCGGCCCGCCGTGGCCGGTGCCTATCAGTCCGGCGTGGCCGTGGCGGCGTTACCCGCCATGCCGGGCGGCAGGATCTTCACCGTTTCGAACCGCTCCTTGCGCCGCACGCCGGTCAACATCGGTGCGGGAGACGCCGCGGTTATGCGCTGGCGCATACATTCGCTCTTGGCCGCGCGGGGGATGACCCCGCAATTCCACAAGGCGCGCTGCAACCCGCTTTGTATGTCGTGGATGTAGGAAAAGCGCATCGCCGCCAGATTGGCGAGCGTCAATGGCAGGCCGGTGGGGGCGTCCGCCGCGGTCCAGCCCATGATCCGACATTGCGGACGCCCGGCGCAGAAGGTCCGCGCGCTGGCCGGCCAGCTGTCCGGCTTGCTGCCCTTGGGCAGTTCGACCAGGAAGCTGCGGATGTCCGCCAGGGCGATCAGCCGCACGCCTGCCACGCTCTTGCCGATCTGATCGAGGCCGATCGCCTGTCGCGCCTGCGCGGCGATCGCCTCTGCGCTGTCGCCGACCGGCGTGATGGCGCCAGGCAGCGGCAGCGTCACATCGCGATGCGCGATCGAAAAAGCGGCGATCCGCGGGATCAGCGGCTCGCCCGGATCGACGGTCTTGCGGAAGGCGGCCGGTGTCCCCCACCAGCCGCGCCAGCGGAAGAAGAGGTGCGTGCCGACCGCCGTGATCTTGTCCAGGCTGCTGCTCCAATAGGGGACGACCCAGTCGGTATGATAATGGGTGGCATGGCCGACTGCCGCATAGACCTTGCCCGCCAGTGCGCTGCGCGCGATGTCCTGCGCGCGCGCCCAGGCGGCCGGGCCCGGTATGCGGGCCAAGGCTCCGTCGCAGCTGAAGGTGAACTGGCAACCGGTGCTGCGCTCCTGTCCCTGGAACACGACGCCACATACCGTCTTGGGGAAGGCGGGGTGACGCACCCGGTTCAGCACCACTTGTGCGACGGCCTGCTCACCCACCGCATCGTCGCCCGCTTCAAATATCTCTGCTGCCGCCAGGCAGTCCGTCGCGCGGGCCAGGTCGGTTTGCGTGCCGGAAAAGCGGAAGGGCGCGGCTGCCGGATTGGGATCGCGCGAAAAGGGGATGGCGGCATTGAACGCCACGGCCTGATCCCGCTCCAGAGCATAGACCTTGACCGGTTCGACCGGGGGAGGCGGCGTCGATGGCCGCTTGCCCCGTGCCGCATGGGCGACCGCGAGGCGAGCGGGCGCATCGGCCGCCTGCCGATGGCTTTCCCAGCCGGCCACGGCCATGGGGAGGCCAATGAACAATAGCGCCCAGACGATCCAGGACAAAAGGGTGGAGAGGTCGGTTCGTTTCACGCGGATCATGGCCCTGCACCGGATCGGTCGTCAGCGCGGTTCGCCACGTTTCCGACTATCAGCCACGTCATGCCGAACCTGTTTCAGCATCGATCGGACCTTTGTGCGCAGTGTGCCTTTAGGCAGGAACAGGGATCGAAACAAGGCAGGCCACACGGCGCGCCGTCCGCCCCTATGGTAGAGGGCGAACGGCAGTAGGCGAGCTTGCCTTGTTCCGGGCCTTATTCGGGCAGGAAGTCGGGCACCGACAGATAGCGCTCGCCAGTGTCATAGTTGAAGCCGAGCACGCGGCTGCCAGTGGGCAACTCCTTCAACTTCTGTGCGATCGCCGCCAGCGTGCCGCCCGACGAAATGCCGACCAGCAGCCCTTCCTGCGTTGCGGCGCGGCGCGCATAATCCTTGGCATCGGCCGGATCGACCTGGATCACGCCGTCCAGCAGCTGCGTATGCAGGTTGGCCGGGATGAAGCCCGCGCCGATGCCCTGGATCGGATGTGGGCCGGGCTGGCCGCCGCTGATGACCGGCGACAGGGTGGGCTCGACCGCATAGACCTTTAAGGCAGGCCACTGTTTCTTGAGCACTTCGGCGACGCCGGTGATATGGCCGCCCGTGCCCACGCCGGTGATCAGCGCGTCGATCGGCGTGTCGGCGAAATCGGCCAGGATTTCCTGCGCCGTCGTACGGACATGCACGTCGATATTGGCGGGATTTTCGAACTGCTGCGGCATCCAGCTGCCCGGCGTCTGCGACACCAGCTCCAGCGCGCGCTCGATCGCGCCCTTCATGCCCTTTTCGCGCGGCGTCAGGTCGAAACTGGCGCCATAGGCCAGCATCAGGCGACGGCGCTCGATCGACATGCTTTCGGGCATGACCAGGATCAGCTTGTACCCCTTGACCGCCGCGACCATGGCCAGCCCGACGCCGGTATTGCCCGACGTCGGCTCGATGATGGTGCCGCCGGGCTGCAATTCGCCGCTGGCTTCGGCCGCTTCGATCATGGCCAGCGCAATGCGGTCCTTGATCGACCCGCCGGGGTTCGATCGTTCCGACTTGATCCAGACTTCAGCGTCGCCGAACAGCCGGTTCACCCGGACATGCGGCGTATTGCCGATGGTTTCGAGAATCGTGGCAGCTTTCATTGTGTCTTCTCCAAGCTGTTTTCCGCTCGCCCGATGTCGGGTGGATCGAAGCTACGTGCAAGGCGCAATTCGGGAAAGAGTCGCGCCCAGATGATGGTGATGATGATAGCACCGACGCCGCCGCCGATCACGGCGGCGATCGGCCCGACCAGGGCGGCCAGGAAACCGGACTCCGCCTCGCCCAGTTCGTTGGACGCCGAAATGGTCAGTTGCGACAGGCTGGACACGCGGCCGCGCATGGCGTCGGGCGTATGCAGCTGCACCAGCGACTGGCGCACGAAGACCGATACCATGTCCGCGCCGCCCAGCACGACCAGCGCGGCCACGCCAGCCTCCACCGCGATGTCGCGCGGCAGGAAGGCCGTGCAACCGAACGCGATGGTGGCGAGGCCAAACAGGATGACCGCGCCCAGCATCTTGAGGCCGACCTCCGTCTTCATCGGGCGGAACGAGAACCATAAAGCCGTCAATCCTGCGCCGATGCCCGGCGCGATGGCCAGATGGCCATAGCCTTCCGACCCCACATGCAGGATGTCGCGGGCATACACGGGCAGCAGCGCCGTGGCGCCGGCCAGCAGCACCGCGAACAGGTCCAGCGTGATCGTCGCCAGCACCAGCCGGTTGCCCCGTACATAGGTAAAGCCGTCGATCATCTGGCGGATGGGGTGGCGCCCCTGCTGGCGCGGCGGCTGTGGCACCGGCCCGATCATCAGCATGGATACCAGCCCGACCCCGAACAGGACGGCGGACAGCGCATAGGCGAACCAGGGTTCCATCGCATAGGCGTATCCGCCCAGCGCCTTGCCCAATATGTCGCCCGCCTGCCAGGCGACGGAGGACAGGGCGATGGCATTGGGCAGCACCGCGGCGGGCACCAGATTGGGCGCGAGTGCGCCATAGGCCGGTCCGTTGAAGGCGCGGGCGATGCCGACGATGACCGCGATGAAGAAGATGAGCGGCAGGTTGACCCAGCCTTCATAAGTGGCGAACGCCAGCAAGGCCGCCGCCATGGTCAGCAACGCCAGGGTCAACCGGGTGATGATCCGCCGGTCATAATGATCCGCGACCCATCCGGTGACGGGCGTCAGCAGGAACAGCGGCAGGAACTGGGCCAGGCCGATAAGGCCGAGCTGCGCCGATGCGCCGGCCGTGGTCATCGTCTCTCGCGCGATATTATAGGCCTGCCACGCCAATATGATCATCATGCTGTACTGCGCCAGCGTCGCGCAGAAACGCCCCACCAGATAGGCCCGGAAATTGGGGAATTGCAGCGGATGGCGGGAGGGGGGAGAGGCCGTCATGCCAGGGGCTTTAGCGGGGCTTATATTGCCGAAGCAACAGCGCCGCGATCCGCCGTGCGACAAGATTTGCTTTGCGACCTATGAGGGGCGGGCTGAAATTGTCGAAGACGAGACTTTCCGTCGCTCTTTTTACGCTTTTTCCTGCAACGGCGAAGTTCACACCGTCACGCGGCTTTTGGGCCGCAAGCACCCCCGAAGCGCTCGCGAGGCGCTCGCAAGGCGTCACCGACGCGCTCCCGAAGCGTCCCCGGTCAGACGCGCATGCGCCACCAAGTTTACACCCCAGGCGCCGCCTGCGCATGGGCATTGCGATCATGGAGGTGCAGGGCGAAGCTGTCATCCCACAGGATAGATCAGACAAAATCCTACATTGAAAGCGGCATGGTCGAGGGCATGGCGGCATTTTTGCAGCCGCCCGACCCGACATATGGCAGTCCGCTACCCACCCGAACCGGGCGTTTGCGCGGTCTATTTCCGCAACATTATGCCGCTGACCGACCCGTTGCGAACCGAGCAGACGAAGGGAATGTCGCCGTCACCAGAACCCACCACGCCCTCGACCTCCCAGCCTGTGGACATGGTGCTGGCCCGCGCCGCCCCGATCAGTCGCGACGCCGGCCCCGCCTGATACAGCGCCTTTTCCGCGCAGGCATCCCGCGCCGCAGCCGCAGTGGAGATCGACCCATAGCCAGGCGTGGCATAGGGCGTTTGCCGCGCGTCACGCTGCGCCTGCCGGTCGGCGACGATGTCGCTGACGATGGCAGCGCCCACGACATGCCGGGGCACGACGACGATTTGCGCATGCAGGGGCGTGGTCAGCAGAAACATCGCTGCACCTGTCCAACTCGCTGTCGCTTTCATGTCGATCATCTCCCTGTTGCGCCCTGACGATAGCCTATTTGAACAGGCTGCCCAAGATACCACGGACCAGCTTGCCGGCAATGCCGCCCGACGAAGACTTGCGGCTCGATCCGCCGAATACCGCCCGGCCCAGTTCATTGGCGACCTGCCGCCCGACAGAAGAGCCGGCGGCGCGGGTGGCGGACTGGACCGCCTTGTCAAAGGCGCTGGGCCTGGCCGCCTCGCGCGCTTCCGCGGCTTCCCGCCGGGCTTGTTCCTTCAGTTCCGCCTCGCGTTGCTTGGCTTCCACCTTCGCTTGCGTGGCGGCGGCCTTGTCGGCTTCGGCCTGCGCTTTGGAAGCCTGCGCCGCGGCCGCTGCGGCCTGTCCGCGCGCCGCGAGGATTTCCTCTGCCGACTCCCGGTTGACGGCGGTGTCATATTTGCCCGCGACCGGCGATATCGACTGGATGATCGCCCGTTCCTTGGCATCGAGCGGGCCGAGGCGCGAACGGGGCGGGGCGATCAGCGTGCGCTGCACGATGCCCGGCGATCCATCCTCCTGCAACAGCGAGACCAGCGCCTCGCCGACCTTCAATTCGGTGATCGCCGTTTCGACATTCAGGTCGGGATTGATGCGGAAGGTTTCCGCCGCAGCCTTGATCGCGCGCTGGTCGCGCGGGGTGAAGGCGCGCAGCGCATGCTGCACCCGGTTGCCGAGCTGCCCCGCCACATCTTCGGGAATGTCGATCGGGTTTTGCGTGACGAAATAGACGCCCACGCCCTTCGACCGGATCAGGCGCACCACCTGCTCGATCTTGTCGGTCAGCGCCTTGGGCGCGTCATCGAACAGCAGATGCGCTTCATCGAAGAAGAAGACCAGCTTGGGCTTGTCCGGGTCGCCCACTTCGGGGAGCGTTTCGAACAGCTCACTCAGCAGCCACAGCAGGAAGGTCGCATAAAGTTTGGGCGACTGCATCAGCTTGTCGGCGGCCAGCACATTTACATAGCCGCGCCCTTTCTCATCCACCTGCAACATGTCGTGGATGTCGAGCGCCGGCTCGCCGAAGAAATGTTCGCCGCCCTGGCTTTCCAGCTGGAGCAATTGCCGCTGGATCGCGCCGACGCTGGCCTTGGTCACATTGCCATAGCGGGCCGAAAGCGTGTCGGCATTTTCGGCGCAATGGGCCAGCATCGCCTGCAAATCGCCAAGGTCCAGCAGCAGCAGGCCTTCCTCATCCGCATATTTGAAGGCGATCGACAGCACGCCTTCCTGCGTTTCGTTAAGGCCCATCAGGCGCGCGAGCAGCAGCGGCCCCATCTCGCTGACGGTGGTGCGGATCGGATGACCCTGCTGCCCGTAAAGATCCCAGAAGATCGCCGGATTATCGGCATAGCTATAGTCGGCGATCCCGACTTCCGCCGCGCGGGCCACCAGCTTGTCGGCATTTTTGGCGGTGGGGGAGCCGGCCATGGATATGCCGGCCAGGTCGCCCTTAACGTCGGCCAGGAACACCGGCACGCCCAGCGCGGAAAAGCTTTCGGCGATGCCCTGCAACGTCACCGTCTTGCCGGTGCCGGTCGCGCCCGCGATCAGGCCGTGGCGATTTGCCCGACGCAGGTTCAGCGTCTGTGGCACGCCGCCTTCCTTCTCCGGTGCGCCCAGGCCGATGAAGATACCGTCGATCATCAAAAATCCCCGAAAACGAAGACCCGCTCGCCCCGCACCTGTCGAACGTCTGTCGACAGATACGGCCCGAACGGGTCTGAATTGGCTATCCCAACTCTAGCGAGCCGGACGCCGTCGGCAAGAGCCGCTTATTTGTCGCGCAGGCGCACCGGCAGGAAGATGGCCGGCTGGCCGCGACGCAGCACCTGCAACAGGATGGCGTTGCGGCCCTGCGCCGAAACCGCCTTGGCCTGAGCGTCCAGTTCCGCCTGAGTGGCTACAGGGCGATTATTCGCGCTGATGATGACGTCGCCGCGACGCAGGCCCTTGGCGCCCGCATCGGTGGATCCATCGACGGCGGTGATGACGACGCCCTTGGTATCGGCGGCGATGCCCAGCTGGCGGATGATGCCGGGCGTCAGCGGGATCGCCGAAATACCCAGCGCCTGTTGCGTCGCCTGACCCGGATTCTGCTCCTGCTGGCTGAAATCTTCATCGCCCTGCGGTTGCGCGAAATTGTTGAGCTCGTCTTCCGACGGGCGCTCGCCCACGATCGCGGTCACGGTCTGGCGCTGGCCGTTGCGAATGAGGACGATCGGCACGCGCGCGCCAATGTCCTGATTGGCGACGATGGAGGACAGATTCTGGTCCGCCGTCACTTCCTGACCGGCCACGCTGACGATCACGTCGCCAGCCTTGATCCCGGCCTTCTCGGCGCCCTTGCCCGGCTCGACGCCCTGGACGAATTCACCGCGATTCTTGGCCAGACCCAGCGAATCCGCCAGATCTTCGCCCAGCGGGCTGATTTGTACGCCCAGATAGCCGCGCTTGATCGTCTGACCCTTTTGCAAGGTGGCGACGATCGGGGCGGCCTGTTCCGACGGAATGGCAAAGCCGATGCCGACATTGCCGCCCGAAGGCGACAGGATCTGGCTGTTGATGCCGATCACGTTGCCGCGCATGTCGAACATCGGGCCACCGCTGTTGCCCTGGTTGATCGACGCATCGGTCTGGATGAACTTGTCGTAGCCCGACGTGCCGCCGGTATTGCGATGCAGCGCGGAAATGATCCCCGCCGTCACCGTGCCCGACAGGGCGAAGGGGTTGCCGATCGCCACGACCCAGTCGCCCACGCGCGCCTTGGTGCTGTCGCCGAACTTCACGAAGGGCAGGGGCTTGGGCGATTCGATCTTCAGCACCGCCAGGTCGGTGGCGGGGTCGCGGCCGATCAGCTTGGCGGGAAATTCCTGCTTGTCGGTCATGGTAACCGTGATCGAATCGACGCTGGCGCCTTCTGCACCGGCGGACACCACATGGTTGTTGGTGACGATATAGCCGTCGGCCGAAATCAGGAAGCCCGAACCCAGCGACTGGGCCTGGCGCGTCTGGGGCTGGCCGCCGCCCTGGCCCTGGCCGAACAGGTCGCCGAACGGAGTGCCGGCAAACGGGTTCTGCACCTTCACGCGCTGCTTGGTCGAAATATTGACCACGGCCGGTTGCAGCTTTTCGACCATGTCGGCCAGGCTCGCGGGCGCGCCCGCAGGCGCTGCGGCCGTCAGGCCTTCGTTCTGCGCGGTCTGCGCGCCGACATTGGAACTGGTGGTAACCGCGATGGCGGTGCCGCCGAGCAGCAGGGCGCCGGTAATGGCATAAGCGTAACGCACTCGTGACGGTCCTCTTCAAAGCTTCAGGGGTAAGGAAGGCGGGACTTTTAGGAAGCCCTCAGATGCTCCGCTTTGCCTTAACCCTCATTGAATGACGCTGGTTCCGTAATGATCCGGGCGGGATCATGACGAAAGATTAACGTCGTCCCTGAAATTGCCGCAGGAACTCATTGTCCGGCGACAGGATGATGTTGGTCTGACCCGGACGGTCGGGCGCGAAAGTATAGCGATAGCTCTGCATCCCGCGATAGAAATCGTAGAAGGACGGGTCTTTCCCAAAGCTTTCGGCATAGATGCGCGCGGCGTTCGCGTCGGCTTCGGCGCGGATGATCTGCGCCTGCTTGGCGCCCTGCGCACGGATGGTCAGCGCTTCCTGCTCGCGCGCGGTGCGCATGCGGGTGAAGGCGCTTTCCAGCGGCGTGCCGTCGGGCAAATCGGCGCGCTTGATGCGTACGTCCACGATCTCCGCGCCATATTGGCGCGCGACCCGGTCCAGGCCGGCCTCGATATTCTGCATCACCTGCCCGCGTTCGGGGCTGAGCAGCGCGGCGAAGGGCCGCTTGCCCAGTTCGTTGCGCAGCGCGGAGCCCAGGATCGGGCGCAGCGCGTCGGACACGCGGTCCTCGCTGCCGGCTGCAATATACATGCGCAGCGGATCGATGATGCGATAGCGGGCGAAGGCATCGACCTGAAGGCGCAGCTGATCGGTGGACAGCACCTGCTGGCGCTCCATTTCGACCGACAGCACGCGCTTGTCGATCCACACGATCTGATCGACGAACGGCGCGCGCAGGATGATGCCGGCGCCCGTCTGGCCGAAGCTTTCATTGGGGCGGTAGCGATTGATGATTTCCTTGGGATCGCCGAAGCGGACGATCACACCCTGTTTGGTTTCGGGCACGATCGCCACGGTGCTGCCGATCAGGATCAACAGCGCCAGCAGGATCAGCGCAAGGGCGACGGGATGACGCAGGATGGCGGGCATTACTGGCCTCCCGTGCTGGTGGCATCGGTGGCGGGGGCGGCCTGCGCGCGACGCTTGATTTCGGGCAGGGGCAGATAGGGCGTCACATTATTGCCCTCCACGATGGTCTTGTCGACGTTCGACAGCACGCTCTCCATGGTTTCATAATACATGCGACGACGGGTCACGTCGGGCGACAGCTTATATTGTTCATAGACCTTGTCGAAGGCTGCGGCTTCACCCTGCGCCTTGGCGGTCACCTGCTGGGCGGCGGCGCGCGCTTCGTTGAGGTAGGTCTGCGCGGTCTGCTGCGCGGCGGACACGGCCTTGAACGCATCGTTCACGGCGGTCGGCGGGTCGGCCTGCTTGATCGCGACGCCCTGGATGCGGATGCCCGACTTGTAGCCGTCCAGTATCTCCTGCATGCGCAGTTCGACCTGCTGCTCGATCGCGGTGCGACCCGCACCCAGCGCATCGTCAAGGCTGACGCTGGCGAGCACCGAACGCATGGCGCTTTCGGCGACTTCGCGCACGCTGGCGTCAGGTTCCGACAGCTGGAACAGATAGAGCTCGGGGTTACGGATGTTCCAGCGCACCGAATAGGCAAGGTCTATGATATTCTGGTCACCGGTCAGCACCAGATTTTCGCTTTCGGCGCTGGCCGATCCGATGTCGATGGTGCGGATTTCTTCCACATCGACCGTCGTCACCGCCTCGAACGGAGCGGGCAGGGTCAGGCTTATGCCCGGCGTGAGGGTGCGGCTATATTTGCCGAGGAAGGTGACGACGCCACGTTCCTGGGGCCCGACGCGGTGAAAACTGGTCAGGACCAGCCACAAGATGACCACCAGGCCGACCGCGACTGGCCACAAGGCCCGGCCGGCCGCGCGGGGCGGCAGGCCGCCACCACTGCCATTGCCGCCGCCCTGGCCAAAGCTTTCGCGACCACGACGCAGCAATTCTTCGATCGCGGACGGGCCTTTCTGGCCGCCGGACGGCTTGCCCGGCTGCGTCCACGGATTGCGTGGGCCGCCGTCGCCGCCTTTCTGCCCGTCCCCGCCCGGGCCGTCATTCTTGCCGCCCCAGGGGCCTTGGACCATCGCTGCGATCGCGGGCATCCACCCGAATATTCTTCTCATACTGTCTTCTATAGGAAGGCTCTTGTCCGAAAAACAGTGCAAATGGCTGCGATTATTTCCTACAGGGCTTCGTCATGACCGATCTTGCCGATTTCACCGCCCGTCTGACCGCTCTCACCGATGGCCGCGCCAGTGCGCCGCGCCTGAAGGACGGGGTGATGACCCTGGCCCTGGACGTAGGCGGCCTGTCGCCGGAGCAGCGCGACGGGCTGGCCGCCGCGATCCGCGAAGGGGGGATGACCGTGGCGGGCGTGGCCGATGTCCGCATCGCCATGACGGCTGAGCGCAAGCCCGCGCAAGAGCGCAAGCCGTTGCGGATATTGGCGGTCGCGTCGGGCAAGGGCGGGGTGGGCAAATCGACCCTGTCGGCCAATCTGGCCGTCGCGCTCCACCGACTGGGGATCAAGGTGGGGCTGGTCGATGCCGACATCTATGGCCCGTCGCAGGCCAAGCTGATGGGGAGCGAGGACCAAAAGCCGGTCGCGCGCGACAAGAAGCTGGTGCCCGTCACCGGTCCGATCGGCATCCCGATGCTGTCGATGGCGCATCTGGTGGAGCCGGGCAAGGCGCTGGCGTGGCGCGGGCCGATGGTCGGCAATGCGCTCACGCAACTGATCGACGCGGAATGGGGCGAGGCTGAACTGCTGGTGGTCGACATGCCGCCCGGCACCGGCGATATCCAGTTGACCATGGTGCAGAAGCACAAGCCTGCCGGCGCGGTGATCGTGTCCACGCCGCAGGATCTGGCGCTGATCGACGCGACCCGCGCGGTAAGTCTGTTTGTGCAGGCTGGCGTGCCGATGGTCGGTCTGGTCGAAAATATGGCTGGCTATGCCTGCCCCCATTGCGGCGAAATCTCCGATCCCTTCGGGCAGGGCGGTGCGGAAAGCGCGGCGGGCGACCTGTCCATGCCCTTCCTCGGCCGCATTCCGCTGGCCATCGACATTCGCCGCCAGTCCGACGCGGGCGATCCCCCGGCGGCGGGCGAGGGCCTATATGCCGACGCTTTCCGCGCCATCGCGCAGAAGGTGGCGGACTGGCTGAAGGCGGCCTGATTAAAGGCGCAGGTGCAGGAACTGGCTGAAGCCGTTCACCCGATAGTCGCCGAACGGCCCGCCATCGACGAAGCCATGGCGGCGATAGAGGGCAAGCGCCGGGCCGAAGGCGGTGCCGCGTCCCGTCTCCAGGCTCATATGTTTGAGGCCGTTCGCCCGCGCCGTGTCGATGACATGAAGCAGCAACGCCGTGCCCACGCCCTGTCGCAGAAAGTCCGGGTGGGTCCGCATCGACTTGATCTCGCCGTGCTCGGCATCGAGCAGCCGCAGCGCGCCCACGCCTGCAATCGCATCGCCGTCCCAGGCCGACCATAGCCTGATATCGGGCGCTTGCAGGCCAGACAGGTCCAGCGCGAACACGGCGTCGGACGGCGAATGATCCTGCATGCCAGACAGATGCAGCGCCAGCAGCGCGCGGGTCTGCGGATCGGTCAGGTCGTCGGGGCGGATGGCAAACATGGGCACAGACTAACCCCGTGGTGTCGCGAAGGGAACGTCTTGCATGCAGCGACGTCCTTCCCATGTCATCGCAAAAGGAGACTCTCATGCCTCTCACCGCCCCGCAGGATATCGCCGCCTTGCTCGACCGCACCCGCACCATCGCGCTGGTCGGCATTTCCGATCGCCCGGATCGCCCAAGCTATGGCGTGATGAAATTTCTTCAGGACCATGGCTATCGCGTCCTGCCGGTCAACCCGCAGATCGCCGGCGAGCATGTCCATGGCGAATTCGTCTGGGGGCGCCTGTCCGACATCGGCGTGCCTGTCGACCTGGTCGATATCTTCCGCCGCAGCGAGGCGGCGGGCGAGGCGGTGGACGATGCCATCGCGGTCGGAGCCAAGGCGGTGTGGATGCAGTTGGGCGTCGTCAACGAAGCCGCCGCCGCACGCGCCGAGGCGGCGGGATTGCAGGTAGTGATGGACCGCTGTCCGGCGATCGACATTCCGCGCTTCGGCATCGCGCCGATCGCTGCGGATTAGCGCTAGGCAGCACGCGCCTGCGCCTCTATCAGGCAGGCATGGCGCGCACCCCGCGGAAGCAATCCGGCACCAAAACAGGCATTGATCGCCGCACCCTGCTGGTGGGCGGCGGCGCGGCGGCGGGCCTGATGATCGCCTGGGGCGTCTGGCCGCGCAGCTACGCGCCCAATCTCAATGCCGGCGCGACCGAAACGATCCTCAACGCCTTCCTGAAGATCGACGCATCGGGGCAGATCATCGTCGTCGTGCCGCAGACCGAAATGGGGCAGGGCGTCACGACCGTCCTGCCGCAGATATTGGCGGACGAGCTGGGCGCTGACTGGCGCACGGTCGCGGTGCAGAGTGCGCCGGTCAGCCCGCTCTACGCCAACAGGCTGCTGGCGCGCGAATGGCTGGCGAGCGACTGGACGCGCCTGCTGGGCGGGGCGGGCGACTGGGCGCTCAATCAATATGCGACGCGCGGCGCGCTGATGCTGACCGGCGGCGGCACCTCCATCCCCATGTTCCGCGACGCCTATCGCGATGCCGGTGCGGCAGCGCGTGTCCTGTTGTGCAAGGCGGCTGCGGCGCGCTGGGCCATCCCGTGGGAAAGCTGCGACATACTCGATGGCATCATCACCGATGGCGCGGCCCATCGCATTAAGATCGGCGATATCGTCGCTGACGCCGCCCGATTCGACCTGCCCGACATATTGCCCTATCGGCAGGGGCAGGACGGGCGCCTGTCGGGGCAGGATCTGCCGCGCCTAGACACCCCGTCGAAGATTGACGGCAGCCATAATTATGCCGCCGACATCCGCCTGCCCGACATGGTCTATGCCTCGATCCGGCAGGGGCCGATCGGCGACGCCCTGTTGGCCGGCGTGGATGAGCGCAGCGCGGGCGGGGTCACCGGCTTCCTGCGGCTGATCCGGCGTGAACGGTGGGTCGCGGCGATCGCCAGCAACTGGTGGGCGGCCAACAGGGCACTCGATCTGGCCGACCCGGTCTTCACCTTGCGCGGGGTGCCCGTCAGTAGCGGCAGCATGGACGATGCGCTGGAAGCGGCCTTTGCAGGATCGGCCGGTCGCCGCCTTTACGCGCAGGGGGACCTTGGTCCGGTGTTCGATGGCGCGACCATATTGGCCAGCGAATATCAGGTCGATGCCGGCCTGCATCTGTCGATCGAACCGCCTTGCGCGACCGCCCGCGTGACGGGGGATGGCGCCGAAATCTGGATGGCGACGCAGGCGCCCGGCCTGGCCCGTGCGGCGATCGCCGATGCGCTCGGCCTGTCCGAACGGGGGGTGACGGTCTATCCGCTCCATGCCGGCGGCTCCTTCGGGCGCGCCATGGATTGGGATGTCGGTGTGCAGGCGGCGCTCCTCGCGCAGGAGATGAAGCGGCCGGTTCAATTGCTCTGGTCGCGGCTGGAAGATGTGATCCAGGATCGCCCCAGCGCCCCGGCCCACGCCCGGATGGCCGCCAAGCTCGGCCGAAACGGCGCGATCGAAGGCTGGTCGGCCAAGGTCGCTGCGCCCTGCGCCATGACCCAGACATGGTCACGGATCGCCGATCGCAAATTGCCGCATGAAGCGGCCGCCGATGCGGCGGACACGGTCACGCGGCTGGCGGTGGCCGGCATGGTGCCGCCTTATGCCATTCCAAATTGGGCGGTGGATCATTTTCCGGCCGATGTCGGGCTGCCACTCGGCTTCATGCGCGGCAACGCGCATCTGCATGGCACTTTCTTTACCGAAAGCTTCATCGACGAACTGGCGCATCTGGCAGGGATAGAGGCCATGTCCTTCCGCATCCAGATGCTCGGCGGCAATCCGCGTCTCGCCCATTGCCTTTCGACCGCGGCGTCGATGGGCGGCTGGCAGGGCGGGATAGCCGGCAGCGGGCAGGGGCTTTCCGCGCACATGATGGATGGCGCTTATGCCGCCGTCATGGTGGAGGCGGCGATGAATGGCGACGCGCTCAGCGTCAATCGCATCGTCGCGGCGGTCGATGCCGGGGATCAGGTCAATCCCGACATCGCCCGGCAGCAGATCGAAAGCGGCCTGATCTATGGCCTGGCCTATGCCATGGGTGCGTCCGTCCCTTATGAAAAGGGGATGCCAACCCGCGCCATTCTGGGTCGCATGAACCTGCCACGGTTGGCGGACATCGGAGAGGTCACGGTGGAGTTGATGCGCAGCACCGCCGACCCAGCTGGCGTCACCGACCTTGCCGCGCCACTGGTCGCCCCCGCCATCGCGAACGCCCTGTACACATGGACAGGTCAGCGCCTGCGCAGACTGCCTTTAGTAGGAACCGCATGACCCTGCCTGCCGATCATCCCGCCATTCCTGCGCCCAAAGTGGGTGTGCTGCTCATCAACCTCGGCACGCCGGACGCGCCCGACGCCAAATCGGTGCGCCGCTATCTGGCGGAATTTCTGTCCGACCCGCGCGTGGTGGAAATTCCCAAACTCGTCTGGCAGCCGATCCTGCATGGCGTGATCCTGACCACCCGCCCGAAAAAATCCGCCCATGCCTATCAACAGGTGTGGACGCCCGATGGTTCGCCGCTGGCCGTTTACACCCGCGCCACCGCGCAGGCGTTGCAGCAGGCGATGCCCCATGTCCTCGTCGACTGGGCGATGCGCTATGGCAATCCCGCCATTGCTGAAAAGCTCGCCGCGATGAAGGCCCAGGGGTGCGATCGCATCCTGCTCGCGCCGCTCTATCCGCAATATAGCGGCGCGACCACGGCGACCGCCAATGACGCCGCCTTTGCCGCATTGGCGGCGATGCGCTGGCAGCCGGCGGTGCGCACCCTGCCGCCCTATCATGACGATCCGGCCTATATCGCGGCATTGAAGGCGTCCATCGACCGGCATGTCGCCGCACTCGATTTCGTGCCGGATGCGCTGCTCGCCAGTTTCCACGGCATGCCGGAACGCACCTTGCATCTGGGCGATCCCTATCATTGCCAGTCGGTCAAGACCGTCAGATTGTTGCGCGAGGCTTTGTCCCTGCCTGTCCATATGAGCTTCCAGTCGCGCTTCGGCCGGGCCAAATGGCTCGAACCGGAAACCGAAGCGACGCTCGCCAAATTGGTACAGGATGGTGTCCGGAATATTGCTGTCGTCACGCCCGGCTTCGCGGCGGATTGCCTTGAAACCCTAGAGGAAATCGCTTTGCGCGCGAAAGATGTCTTTTTGCGCCAGGGTGGCGAAAATTTTGCCTATTTGCCCTGTCTAAACGCATCGGCGGAAGCTATCACCCTTTACCAGAGGCTTATGAGCCGCGAGCTTTCGGGTTGGATCGACTGACCCCGTTGCAGGAAGAGGATAGCAGATGTCGAGAGTAGCGATCGTGACCGGCGGAACGCGGGGCATCGGCGAGGCGATCAGCCTGGCACTGAAGGAATTGGGCTACACCGTCGCTGCCAATTATGCCGGTAATGAGGAAAAGGCGAAGGCCTTCACCGAAAAGACCGGCATTGCCACCTTCAAATGGGATGTCGGCGACCATCAGGCCTGCCTCGACGGCGTGGCGAAGGTGACGCAGGCGCTCGGCCCGGTCGATATCGTCGTCAACAATGCCGGTATCACTCGCGACGGCGTGCTGGCGAAGATGAGCTTCGACGACTGGAACGAGGTGATGCGCATCAACCTTGGCGGTTGCTTCAACATGGCCAAGGCAACGTTCGGCGGCATGCGCGAACGCGGCTGGGGCCGGATCGTCAATATCGGTTCGATCAACGGCCAGGCCGGCCAATATGGCCAGGTGAACTATGCCGCCGCCAAATCGGGCATCCATGGCTTTACCAAGGCGCTGGCGCAGGAAGGCGCCCGGTCGGGCATCACCGTCAATGCGATCGCGCCCGGCTATATCGACACCGACATGGTGGCCGCGGTGCCGCCTGCCGTTCTGGAAAAGATCGTGGCGAAAATCCCCGTCGGCCGTTTGGGGCAGGCGCATGAAATCGCGCGCGGCGTCGCGTTCCTGTGCAGTGAGGATGGTGGCTTCGTGACCGGCAGCACCCTGTCGATCAACGGCGGCCAGCATATGTATTGATGTCAGGGGGCGATCCTGACCAAGGCCCCGATGGGCCGGAGGGGTCGCCCTTCTCCCCGCCGGTCAAGCGCAGCGTGACCATAGCGGGACACCAGACCGCCATCAGTCTGGAACCCATCTTCTGGGACGCGCTGCGTGCCCAAGCTGCGCAGCAACAATTGCCCGTCAACGCGCTCGTCGCCTGCATTGATGCGGAGCGGCTCGCCGTGCCGCATCCGCCCAATCTGGCCAGCGCCATTCGCAGTTGGCTCTTCCTGCAACAATCTTGCAAGATCGGTAATAATCAGTCGCAATAGCGTTGACTCTGAGAAGGACTCGCAATAGCAGCGTCCCCAACAAAAAGGGGACCTGTAAACATGTTGAAGTCCGGGAATATGACGTCCTTTCTGGCGCTCGGTTGTGTTGGCGCCATGGCATTTGCAGCCAATGCAAGCGCACAAGGCGGGGAGCAGGCTGCGCGCTTGGGCGGCATGACCGTCACCGACAGCGCGATCGATGAATCGACGATCAAGGTGGAGAAGGCGGAATCGCCCAAATATACCCGGCCCCTTCTCGACACGCCGCAGACCATCACCGTCATCGGCAAGGAAACCATCCAGCAGCAAAATCTGCTCACCCTGCGCGACGTGCTGTCCACCGTGCCCGGCATCACCTTTGGCGCGGGCGAGGGCGGCTTTGGCTATGGCGACCGCATCATCCTGCGTGGACAGGACGCCAAGAATGACGTGACGATCGACGGCGTGCGTTCGGGCGCCTTCCTCAATCGCAACGAAGTCTATAATATCGAGCAGGTCGAAGTCACCAATGGCGCCAACTCGGTCATGAACGGCGGCGGATCGGTCGCCGGTACGATCAACCTTGTCACCAAGCGTCCGCTGGCCGACGATCAGACCATCCTCAACGCCGGCATCGGCACCGACAATTATTACCGCGCCACGATCGACGCCAACCAGCGCGTCAACGATCTGATCGCCGTGCGCCTGAACGCCGTCTATCACAAGAATGACGTGCCCGGCCGCGATGTCGAGGATTATGAGCGCTATGGCTTTGCCCCTGCCATCACCATCGGCATCGACGGCCCGACCAGCCTGACCGTGCAGGGCGAATATCTGCATGATGAAGCGATGCCCCAATATGGCGTGCGCTATTATCCGCGAGAGGGCGGCTTCCTTGAGGAATTCGATCGTTCGGGCTATTATGGCTTTGCCAATCTGGATCAGCAGAACAGCACGACCCGCTCGGTCCAGGCGATCTTCAGCCATCAGTTCAGCGACGCGGTCAAGATCCGCAACCTGACCCGCTACGAACATATTCGCCAGAATACGATCACCAGCCAGCCCAACGGCACCTTCTGCCTCTCGACCGGTTTCCAGCCCGCCGATGTTAATACCGGCATATCGGCCGCCTGCCCGGCGACGGTCCCCGCCGGCTATTATCTGCCCACCGGTGGCCGCGGCGTTCAGCGTTTCATCAACAATACGACCGCCTATAACCAGATCGACCTGAGCGCCGATTTCGATACCGGTGGCGTTGGGCATACGCTGGTCCTCGGCGCGTCGGCGCTGTGGGAACAATATCGGCAGGAGCAGGGTACGTTGCCCCGCAATGCCGACGGGTCCACGCCCGCTTTCCCGCTGGTCAACATTGCGAACCCCGGTGAGGTGGTTCAGGGGCCGGCCGGCTATAGCTATGGCAACAACGAATATAACGGTCCGATCAACTTCATCCGATCCAGCCGCGCGCTGGGCGAGCAGACCAGCTATGCCGCCTATCTGTTCGATACGCTCAAGTTCAGCGATTTCTTCGAAATCAACGGCGGCGTGCGCTATGAAAATGTGAAGGGGCTGAGCCGCAGCTTCGCCTACAACGCCACCGCCGGTTCGCCGACGCTGGGCCAGTTGACCACGGCGACCAGCTTCCCGCGCACGAACGACAATCTCTTCTCCTATCGCGTCGGCGCGGTGGTGAAGCCGACGCCGGACACCAGCCTCTATGTCGCCTATGGCAACAGCAAGCTGCCGTCCAAGGCCTCGGTCGACGGCACCTGCACCGTGGCCAATGCGGCCGGTGGCAGCGGCACTTGCTTCGTGAAGCCGGAAACCACGAAAAACTACGAGATCGGTGCCAAGGCCGACCTGTTCGACAAGAAGCTGCTGCTGACGCTGGCTGCCTTCCGCAACGATCGTGACCAGATCAAGGTCGTGTCGGGCGACCCGACCCTGCCGGATCAGGCGACCGATGGTCGCCAGCGGGTCGAAGGCATATCCTTCGGCGCATCGGGCAACATCACCAGCAACTGGACGATTTCGGCCAACTACATGTATCTGAAATCGAAGATCAAACAGGGCGTTTCGGACTATTGCCTGGATAATCCCGGCACGACGGACCCTGCGGCAGGTGCGTGCGCCAACAGTGCCGCTTTCCTCGACCCGACGGCCGGCTATGCGCTGACCAACACGCCCAAACATTCGGGCAGCCTGTTCACCACCTACCGTTTCGACTTTGGTCTGGAACTGGGCTATGGCCTGACCTATCAGGGCCGCTTCCTGCTGAACCAGCCATCGCTGGCACAGTTGAGCGCGGTCGGCGGCAGCACCTACGTCCCTTATTATGTGCCCAGCTACACCATCCATCGCCTGATGGTGAACTATCCGATCACGCCGAACCTGAAGGCGCAGGTCAACGTCCAGAATTTCACCAATGAGAAATATGTGACGACCGTGCGCAACGCCGTGGGTGGCAGCTGGGCGCAGCCGGCGCCGACCCGGTCGGCGGTGTTCAGCCTGAACTATCAGTTCTGATCCTTGCCTGGCCCCGGCCGCTGGCGGCCGGGGCCAGTTTTGCTGAATATTGCCAAAGCGCAATTGATTCGCATTAGGCTTCGCGTTATGGCGCGGAAAGGGAGGCGCTGTCATGCTGCAAGCCGCGAGTCTGCCGATCGACGACTATGATGCCATTGCGGAGCAGGCGGTCGCGCCCGCGCCCGTCATGTCCCGTTCGCCTGTCGACACAGGCCCTTCCGCCGCCGCTCGCTATGGCGCACGGTCGCGGCCCAATCTTCCTGCCATTGCGGCCATTCTTGTCCTGCATGCGCTGGCGATCGGCGCGCTCATTCAGGTCCGCAACCATGTGCAACGGGCGGAAGCCACGAAGCTGACGGTCGTCAACCTGACCCCGCCACCACCGCCCCCGGCAGCCGAAACGCCACCACCACCGCCGACCAAGCCGGCCGTGGTGGCGCCGCCGCCCATCGTGCAAACACCCGTGCCGGTCCAGACCGTGCAGACGACTCCCGATCCGACCCCGGTGCCGACCCCCATGCCCGTCGCGGTCACGGTGGCCGTGGCCGGCCCGCCGGCCCCCGTCGCGCCACCGGCCCCGCCCAGTATCGTGCAGGGCGGCGACCTCGGCGCGCAGATGGTAGCGGGCAGGCCGCCGCGCTATCCGATCGAAAGCCGTCGCAAACATGAACAGGGCACGGTGGTGCTGAGCCTGATCGTCGGGCTGGACGGGGCGGTCGAAAGCATCAGCGTGGCGCAAAGCAGCGGCTCCTCCCGGCTCGACAATGCCGCCCGCGACGCGGTGAAGGGCTGGCGCTGGAAGCCGATCCTGCGCAGCGGCCAGCCTGTGCGGGTCAAGGGCGTGGTCGAAATCCCCTTCATCCTGCGGACCGACGCCGCCTGACGGACACGCCTTTCCCATGCTGATTGCCATACCCGACCTGATCGACGCCGCCGGCGTCGCCGCCATCCGTTCCGTGATCGATGCCGCCGACTGGGTGGATGGCAACATCACCTCCGGCCACCAGTCCGCGCTGGCCAAGCGCAACCTGCAATTGCCCGAAGAAAGCGATGCCGCGAAACGGGCCGGGCAGATGGTGCTGGATGCGCTCGGCCAATCGCCCCTGTTCATCGCCGCCGCTCTGCCGCTCAAGATTTTCCTGCCCTTGTTCAACAGCTATGCCGGGGGTCAGAATTTCGGCGTTCATGTCGACAATGCCGTGCGGATCCAGGCCGGGACGGGCTTTCGCGTTCGCTCCGACCTGTCCATCACCGTCTTTCTGGAAGCGCCCGACGCTTATGATGGCGGCGAACTGACGATCGAGACCAATTTCGGCGTGCAGCAGGTGAAGCTGCCGGCGGGCCATGCGGTCCTCTATCCGTCCTCCTCGCTGCATCGGGTCGAGCCGGTGACGCGCGGGCGTCGGGTGGCCAGCTTCTTCTGGCTGCAATCGATGGTCCGCGACGATGGCGCACGGCAGATGCTGTTCGACCTCGACCGCAGCGTGCAGGGCGTCGCTGCTGCCATGGGGCAGGACCATGACGAGGTGATCCGCCTTACCGGCGTCTATCACAACCTGCTGCGCCGCTGGGCCGACGCCTGACGGGTTGGCGGCGACGAGAGGCGGACCTATCGCGATCCTTCCGATCTGTCCCATAGCCGTCACTCCAGCGAAGGCTGGGGTCTCAGGCGGTAGTAGAAGGAGGCCAACCGTCTCGCGCTATCCGTTGACGCAATGTGCGCCTGCCTGAGATCCCAGCTTTCGCTGGGATGACGGTATCCAGGGCGTACACTTAAAACCCGCCGGTCTCCTACCCACCCATTTCTGTCCTACACGCGCCGTTTGCGCTAACAGCCTATCCAGGCTGGAAGGATTGCTGCGGCCGACCGGCGATCGACATATAATGTCCAACTCTTGTAAGGAAATGTCTGAATCAGCGGGAAATGTGCGAAGTTAAGCGGGCCATTTCCTATTTGTCTTCACGCCAGCATCGCGGCCATTGCCGGCGTCATATATTCCTGCCCACCGTCGCGCGTGCGCATCACCAGGCGCGCCGCCAGCCCATGACGGGTGGCGAGGTGCATGCCGCGGTTCGGCCCCATCACGGTGATGGCGGTGGCCCAGGCGTCGGCCAGCATCGCCTGATCGTGCAGCACCGTCACCGATGCGACGCCTTCCTCGATCGGCTGGCCAGCTGCGGGATCGATGCTGTGGGAGAGGCGGGTGCCGTCTGCCATGCGGAAGCGGCGATAGTCGCCGGAGGTGGCGACGGCCATGTCGCACAGCGCGATGCGCAGGGTGGGGACGGGCAGGTCGGTGGGCGGTTCGACATCCACCCACCAGGGCTGAAGGTCGGGCTTTACGCCGTCGCCGCGCAATTCGCCGCCAATTTCGATCAGGAAATTCGTGACGCCCATGTCACGCAGCGCATACGCCACGGCATCGACGGCGAAACCCTTGGCTATGCCTGAGAAATCGAGCGCCACATCGGCCAGCCGTCGGGCATGGCCGCGCTCGACCTCGATTCGGGTCCAGGGCCGGGCGATGGCATAGGGCGATGCTAAAGCGTTCGGCCCGAACCCCCAATGATCGACGAGCCGGCCGATGGCGGGATCGAAGGCGCCGTCCGACAGCCGGGCCATGTCCAGCCCGGCGCGCAGCACGTCCAGCATATCGGCGGGCAGCTTTATCCATTCGCCCACCGGCGCGCGATTGAACTGGCTGATCGCGCTGTCCGCCTCCCAATGGCTCATCTGGTCGATGATGCGGGCGAGGACCGTCTCGATCGCAACGGCGCAGCCTGCGGGCGGTGCCACGATCTGGACCGACCAGCTGGTGCCCATGGTCGGGCCGCCATAGGACATGATTGCGCCCGGCTGTCGTCGCCCGACCAACTGATCGGGCGACAGGCCGGGCGCAATCGCGATGCGGACGCCATGGGACGCCGGCAGTGTCAGGGGGCCAGCACTTCCAGCGTGGTGATGTAGGATGCGCGGCGCTTCGGCGGGCCGGCCGGCGCCTGCGGGCGCGGCGGCGGCGGGGCGCCTTCGCCGGCCTTGGCGCCGGGAGCGCCGGGTCCACCTTCGCCGCCGGGGCCGCCCTCACGACCACCACCGATCGTGGCGTTCAGCCAATACATGCCCGGCTGCGGCCAGGTGATCGACGCCTTGCCTTCCTTGTCTGCGACAAGGTCGATCTGGCCCAGCGCGTCGCGATAGCGGATGCCGCCGGGAATGACCGTGATCTTCAGGCCCGCAGCGGGCTTGCCGTCCAGCAGAAACTGGAAGGTGGCCGCTTCGCCGGACACGAGATCGTTGGGATGGGTGACCGGGACCAGCTCGATGCCGACGCCGGCGGGCTTGAAGATGGTCGTGCTGGGCGCGCCCAGAGTCACGAAAATCTCGTTGCGGCTGGCCATTTCGGCGGTCTGCACATTGGTCGCCCCGGCGGGAATGACGCTGGCCAGCTTGTCCTTGGTCGTGCCGCGCGGCAGGCGTTCCTGCTTGCCGTTCAGCGTGTAGCTGCCCATCACGCCGGTCGACACATTGGCGATGCGGTATGTGCCGGGCTTGGTCAGATGGACGTCGAAGGTCGACCGATAGCGGCCCTTGGCGGCGTTTTCGATTTTCCCCGTCGCGCCGTCCGGTTCGGTCACGACGATATTGTCGGTCCCCATCGGGAAATGTTCGAAATAGAAGAGGTCGTTGGAGACGGCCGCGTCCACGGTGACCCAGCTGTCCGTGCCGGACAGGGTGGTGGAGGACGGCATCATCCACTGGCGATGGGCTTGCGCCGTGGTGGCGAGCGAAAGGGCGGCGAGCGCGCCCGCGATCAGAAATCTGGCCTTCATGGTCTTTCCCCTGTTACTTTCCGAAGCTGAGGGCGACGGCGCCCAATTCGCTGCTGCCCGCCGCGCGGACCGTTGCGCCTGGCTTTGGCGGCCAGGAGAAGGGCAGGCGGACGACTTCGCGGCCACCCACTTCGCGGGCGGCCTCGACCAGCAGCGTGTAATTGCCGGGCGCGAGCGTACCGAGCGGCCCCTTGCCGGCGATAAAGGCGATCTTCTGGTCGCCCGGCGCGCGGGTTGCGCCGCTGACGCCATCGACCGGGAAATTCAGCGCACGGCCCGATGCCCGCCACCATTGGCGCATGTCGCGCAGCCATTTGGTGCCTTCGCCCTTGGCCTTGTCATAATCATACCAGACCGCCAGGCTGCGGGGTGCCGCGCCCTCTTTTTCGACCCAGATGGCGACATAGGGACGATGATATTCTGCGACCGACAGGCGCGGAATATTGACGCTGACGTTGATCGTCTGGGCCGTGGCAGGAGCGGCGGCCCCTGCCACGCCCAGCGCGGCGGTGCCGGTCAGCAGCAGGCGATGGCTGATCTGCATAAGCGAAATAATCCCCCGTTAATGGATGAAGATGATGGCAAGGATCGCCGGAATGGCGAGGCCGGCGGCGACCAGTGGCCAGGTGCTTGGTCTTTTCTTGGCGTGCAGTTGCAGCAGGACGAGACCGGTCAGCGCGAAGACGAAGCAGGCGATCGAGAAGATGTCGATAAACCATTTCCATGGCGACCCGGCATTGCGGCCCTTGTGCAGATCGTTGAGATAGCTGATCCAGCCGCGGCTGGTGCTTTCGCTGGCCACCTTGCCGTCATGCCGGTCGATCGACACCCAGCCGTCCCCGCCGGGGCGGGGCAAGGCGAGATAGATTTCATCGGCCGACCATTCGGCGACGCCTTGCCCTGACTGGCCCACGGACTTTTCCACCCAGTCGGCGACGGGCGCGGGCAAGGGTTTCCTGGCATCGGGCGCATCGTCGGCCGCCACCTGTTTCAGCAGGTCGGCAGGCAGGGTGGCGCTTTTTTCGATCGTGTGCGGCGACGCTTCGACGTCTGCGGCGTGGTTGAGCGTGATGCCGGTAAAGGCGAAGAGCAACAGGCCGATGAGGCTGATCGCCGAGCTGACCCAGTGCCAGGTATGCAGCTGCTTCATCCAGAAGGCCTTGGCGCTCTTCTTCCTGGGCGTGTGGATGCGGGCGGTTCCGTGCATCGAAATAAAGTCTGTCCTGCGAAATGGCTATGCATCGCATAACGCGAACGACTCGCAGTTGCAAACGAGTCGCGCCGATAATCTTGTATCAAAATGTAAGAGGGTGCGACGAGCAGCCCCGGCGGGAGGATCGGCAGGCAGGCCTTGCTATTGACGATGCGGCCCACCACCTCTAGCCGCGCTGTATGCCTGATGTAACACGGATTAAATATGTCTGGTACGTCATGGATTTTGAAGGGCGTTGCGGGGAGAGCGCGGGGCCGCTGCTAGGAATATATTATGTTGGTGCCGGCCGTTGCTGCGGGAATGATGATGATGGGGGCGCAGGCGCAAGGCGCTGTACCGCAACTGGCTGTGGCTGCGGATGTTGCCGCGATACAGGATGCTTCCCCGGCCGTGCCGGCGGCGGTTGCCCCATCGCCAGCCGCCACGCCGCCCGCTCCGCAAGATGATGCCGCGCAGGATATTGTCGTCACGGGCGACAAGGGCGCGCCCAAGGGCGATCCGCTGGAGCAATTGAACGCCAAGAGTTTCGAAGCGGTGCAGTCGGTCGACAAGGCAGTCGTGGAGCCGGTGGCCAAGGCCTATAATAAGGGCCTGCCGCGCCCGGTGCGCAAGGGGCTGCGCAATTTCTTCTCCAACTTGCAGGACCCGGTGGTCGCCGCCGCCTATCTGCTCCAGTTCAAGCCGGGCAAGGCATTCGAGACGGTAGGGCGGTTCGGCGTCAATTCGACGCTGGGCTTTGTCGGCCTGTTCGATGTCGCCAAGCGCAAGCCGTTCAACCTGCCCCATCGCAACAATGGCCTGGCCAACACGCTGGGCTTCTATGGCATCGGGCCGGGTCCGTACATGTATCTGCCGATCGTCGGGCCGACGACGCTGCGCGACATTGTCGGCGACACGGTGGACAAGATGATCCTGCCCTTTGCCGTGGGCAAGCCGTTCAACAAACCCACCTATGTCATCCCTTCGACGATCCTGAACCAGCTGGGCGAGCGCGCCGCGTTCGACGAAACCATCACGGCGATCCGCAAGGAAGACGATCCCTATACCGTGTACAAGACCATGTATCTGCGCCAGCGCAAGGCGGAGATCGAGGCGCTGCACGGACGGGTGTCCGACGAAAAATTCGTGCCCATCTATGGCGAGGATATCCGCACGCCGGGCAAGAAGGACGCACCCAAGCTGGTGGTGCCCGATACCTATGGCGACGATGTAGAAGACGAGCCGGCAACAGATACGCCGCCGCAATCGTAATATCGCGATGCCATAGGGTGTAGCGTTCCCCGGCCGTCGCCGGGGAACGCAGGGGCGGTGGCTCACATCAAGACATTGGCTCGCGGAAAAATCGACGCATGAAAAAGGGGCGCCATCCGCATGGGATGGCGCCCCTTTTTTTTGTTGTGGAGTGGATCAGCGCCCCAGCAAGCCGCGCGCCTGTCCCGCAATCTCCGCCAGCATGGCGACATTGGGGGTCGCGGCGGCCTTGGCGCGCTGGACCAGCGTACGGAACTGGCGGACGCGGGCGCCCTTGGCCTGCAACCAGTCTTCGACGTGAGTGGCGACGTCCTTGCCCTTCCCCTGGGCCAGGAAGTCGAGACGGACCTGCTGCATGTCGCGGGCGACGCCGGAAATCAGCAGCCGCTCCCACGGATCGGTCGGTTCCATGCGCGCGGCCGCGGACTGGACCCAATCGATGCCGACCGCTTCGCCCAGATGGGTGAAGGCACGGGTCAGCGCGACTTCCTCCACGCCCATGCGGGCGGCGAGCGAGGCGATGCCGACGGCGCCATCCAGCTTGAACAGGCCGGCGGTGCGCACTGCCAGCGTTTCCGGCGCGCCAAGGCCGATCAGCCTGTCGGTGACGGCGGCGGTGCGGCGCTGCGCCTCGCTGGTCAGCAGGTCATCGACCTGGCTGGCCAGCAGGCCGACGCCTGTGGCCAGTCGCTCATGCCCTTCGGCCGGCAACGTACCGGCGGGCAGGGCGCGCAATATGTCGGCTATCTGCGCCCGCATGCCGCCGGCAATGTCGCTGAACAGGGCAAGCCGCGCACCTTCCGACATATCCGCCGCGTCGATATCCGCCCAGAGCGTGCCGATATCGTACAGGCGTTCCGCGATCAGGAAGGCGCTGGCCAGATCCGCGAGCGAGCAGCCTTCCTCCTCCGCCAGCTCGAACGGATGGATGAGGCCCAGACGATTGACGATGCGGTTGGCGACCTTGGTGGCGATGATCTCCTTCCTGAGCGCATGGCCGGCGATCGCGTCCGCTTCCTTCTTCTGCATCGCTTCCGGGAAGGCGGCCATCAGTTCGGCGATCATGCTGTCGTCCGTGGCAAGCTCGCCATGTTCGATCGCATCCTGCAAGGCGAGCTTGGCGGTCGAAAGCAGCACGGCGAGTTCCGGGCGGGTGAGACCCTGACCGTCCTGTCCACGGCGTAGCAACTGGTCGTTGGCGGCCAGCCCCTCCACCTGCCGGTCGAGCCGCCCGGTTTCCTCGAACGTCTCGATCAGGCGGACATAGGAGGCCAGATCGGCCGCACCGCCCGCTTCGGCGATGGAGAGGCCAAGCGCCTGGAGCCGATTATCCTCCAGCACGATGTCGCCCACCGCGTCGGTCATGCTTTCCAGCAACGTGTTGCGCTTGTCGAAGGGCAGGCGGCCTTCGGCCATCTCCTTATTCAGCGCGATCTTGATGTTGACCTCATTATCCGAACAATCGACGCCCGCGCTATTGTCGATGAAGTCGGTGTTGATCCGCCCGCCATGCAGCGAGAAGGCGATGCGGCCCGCCTGGGTCGTGCCCAGGTTCGCACCCTCGCCGATCACCTTGACGCGCAGCTGTTCGGCATTGACGCGCAGCCGGTCATTGGCCGGATCGCCGACATCGCCATGGCTTTGCGCGGCGGCCTTCACATAGGTGCCGATGCCGCCGAACCACAGCAGGTCGGCAGGCGCCTTGAGGATCGCGGAGATAAGCGCGGCCGGCTCCATCTCCTTGTCCTGAACGTCCAGGATCGCCTGCATTTCGGGCGTCAGCGCAATGCGTTTCAGCGCGCGGGAGAAGACGCCGCCGCCCTTGGAAATCAGCGCCTTGTCATAATCTTCCCAGCTGGATCGCGGCAAGGCGAACATACGGTTGCGCTCTTCCCAGCTCTTGGCCGGATCGGGCGAGGGGTCGAAGAAGATGTGGCGATGGTCGAAGGCAGCGACCAGCTTGATCGCCTTGCTGAGGAGCATGCCATTGCCGAACACGTCGCCCGACATGTCGCCGCAGCCCACGACGCTGACCGGCTCGCTCTGCACATCGACGCCCATTTCGGCAAAGTGGCGCTGGACCGAAATCCATGCGCCACGCGCCGTGATGCCCATCGCCTTGTGATCGTAACCGTTGGAGCCGCCGCTGGCGAAGGCGTCGCCCAGCCAGAAGCCGCGATCCAGCGCGATGGCGTTGGCGACGTCGGAGAAAGTCGCCGTGCCCTTGTCCGCCGCGACGACGAAATAGGGATCGTCGCCGTCATGCACGACGACGTCGGCGGGGTGCTGCACCGTGTTCGTCACGATATTGTCGGTGATCGACAGCAAGGATCGGATGAAGATGCGATAGCTTTCGGTGCCTTCGGCGATCCAGGCGTCGCGATCGGCCTGCGGATTGGGCAGTTGCTTGGGATAGAATCCGCCCTTTGCGCCGGTCGGTACGATGACGGCATTCTTCACGCGCTGCGCCTTCATGAGGCCCAGGATTTCGGTGCGGAAATCGTCGCGGCGGTCGGACCAGCGCAGGCCGCCACGGGCGACCGGGCCGGCGCGCAGGTGGATACCCTCGACACGCGGGGAATAGACCCAGATTTCGCGCCAGGGCAGCGGCGCCGGCAGGCCGGGCACCAGGGCGCTGTCCAGCTTGAAGGCGATCGCCTCCTGCGCGGCGGGGGCGTAGAAATTGGTGCGCAGCGTGGCGGTGATGACGGCGCGCAGCAGGCGCAGGATGCGATCTTCGTCGATCGCCGTCACCTGCTCCAGCCCGGCGTCGATGTCGGATTGCGCCTGCGCGATGCGGTCGGCCGCGCCATCCTGCGTGGCGGGATCATGCAGCGCTTCGAACAGGGTGATGAGGGTGTTGGCGATGCCCTGCGCCTTGCGAAGCGTATCGGCGAAGGTCGCCATGCCATAGGCGACGCCCGCCTGACGCAGATAGCGATAGAGGGCGCGGAACAGCACGACGGAGCGCGGCGCGAGGCCGGCGGTCACGATCAGTTCGTTCAGCCGGTCATTTTCCGCCACGCCTTCCAGTACCTGGGCGATGGCTTCTGTCACCACCTCGGCGCGATCGACCACCAGCTGCGCATTATCGCCGGTTGGCAGTTCCAGCACGAAGCGCTGGACATGGCCCAGCGTGCCGCCTTCGGCCGCGCTGCCGCTGATCGCGGTGGTCATTTCCTCGATCACGCGGAAGCCGAAATTCTCGAAGGCGGGAACGACTTCGGACAGGGCGACGCTGACATGGCTGTAGAGTTTAAGCCGCAGACGTTGGGCGCTGTCTTCGGGATTGCGGTAGATGCGGATCGACTTGTCGCCGTCCCCGGACAGGGCATGGATCAGGCGGATGTCGACGGCGGCTTCTTCCGGACCTGCGCCGTTGCGATAGGCGAGCGGGAAGCCGCCGCCATAACGCTGCGCCATGGCGGCGGCGCGGCCTGGCTCCTCGGTAACGGCCAGCGCTTCTTCGACCGCCGGAATCCAGCCACGCACCATCTGCTTGAGCATCCGGTCGAGCGCGACGTCATCGGGTACGATCCCGCCATCGCGCAGGTCGAGCGTGATGCGTAGCAGCGCTAGGCCGCCTTCCTCCAGCGCGATCGACCAGCTGAGCACCGTGCCATGGCTCTTGAGCGCCAGCATGTCCTGAATGCTCACGCGGCGGGCGGTGGACAGCTCGTCGCGCGGCAGCCAGACGAAGGCATAGAGGTGACGCGCCAGCGCGCTGGTGGCGAGCGCCAGCTTGGGCCGCGGCCGATCCGTCAGCGACATGAAGGTCAGCGCCAGTCGCTCCAGCGTGTCGCGGTCGAAGCCGATCGTGATGTCGTGGGGCAGGGCGGTCAGCGCATGGGCCAGCGTCTTGCCGGCATGGCCCTGCGGGTCGAAGCCGAACTTGTCCATCAGCGTGGACAGGGCGGAGCGCAGCAGAGGCACCTTGTCCGGGGTCGCCGACAGGCCGGAACTGGTCCACATGCCGGCATGGATCGACAGGGCCTTGACCGTCTTGCCGTCCCGCACCGGAATGATGATGAGGTCGAGCAGTACCAGGCGATGGACGCGCGAAATCCGGCTGGACTTGATGATGAGCGGGGTGCGCTTGCCCTCCTCGAACCAAGTGAAGGCCGCCTCCAGCGAGGCGGGCGCGATCAGCGGCTTGTCATGGCGGGTGCAGATGCCGAGCGGCGCGCTGCTGCTGCCGTCGCGGTGCAGGATTTCATGGCCGGTCTGGGTGAAATGGCGGGTCAGGAACCAGCGCAGCAGGGCGGCCCCTTCCTCATCCGGCACGGCATCGGCATCGGCGGCCATCGCCGACTGCATCTTGGGCCAGTCGGCGACCGCGACGCGCACGTCGGCCAGCGTTTCCTGCAAGGATTTTTCGAGCGCCCGGCGCGCCTTCGCATCGGCGCGGTCGGTTTCGATATAGATCATGGATTCGCGGCGGGCGCCGGACGCATCCTCTTCGAACAGGCCGGTCAGCGCGCCATCGCCGTCGCGCGTCACGAACAGCACGGGATGGAGCAGACGGTGGATGGTGATGTCGGCCGCCGCCAGCGCATTGGCGATGGAATCGACCAGGAAGGGCATGTCGTCATTGATGATGGCGAGCCGCATGAAGCGGCCGTTGGCGCCTTCGCCCATCGTCTCCACCGCGATCGCCTCATGGCCCGGCTTGCGGCCATTGGCGGTACGGCCCAGAAATGCGGCGGCGCCAGCCAGTGCGGTCTCGTCAAACCCCTCGCTTTCGCCGGGCAGGGCGCCCCGGCTGAGCGCGCCTTCCAGCGCCTCGCGAATATTCTGGTCGACTTCCTTGTTCTTCGCTTCCGCCAGCGCCGTCATTCGCTCACCTCTTGCCACGGGTCTGTCCCGCATGATTCATAACGGAGGAGGCGCTGGATCGCCGCCATGCGACTCCTCGGCTTTAGGGCCGCCTATATGCGCCCGGCCAAGAGGCGGCTCAACCCTTGCAGGAAATAAAATTTCCGATTTTTGAAATAATATGATGCAACGCAACATGGCCCGCGCGCGATGTGCGGGGCCGGTCGGTCGAGGCGACTATCGTTCAGCCCGCGCAGCATGTCGAGCGCGGATGCGCACAGTCCGGACCTATTTTCTGACGAGTTGACGGCAGATCATGGCCGGACCTGCCGTATCAGCGCGCGGCGGCGCTGATCACCCGCTGGTTGAGATCGCTGTCACCCGGCAGGGCGGCGACGATCGCCAGCGTGCCATCGGCCTCGCGCCGGGCGATGACGACGGCCAGGCCATCGGCATCGGTGGCGACGGCGACCGGATCTATCGCGACGGCGGCCTTTACCGCGTCCCGCGCCATCTGGCGGCGATCGGGCCTGGCGGGGGCCTGCGACCGGCGCTGGGCACGTTCGTCGCGGACCAGCGCCTTGAGGCCACCGACATAGTCGGACAGATAGGCGGCCAACGATCCGACGCTCAGGCCCGCGGTCATCGCATGGTCCAGCGCGGTCGCATATTCGGTGATGCGCGTCTTGTCGTAAGTGGCTCCGAAGACCAGTTTGATGACGGCAGTCATCGGGCTGCGGGCCTGCGCCTTGATGCCATAATCATGCAGCAGTTCGGCATAGTCGTCCGGGCGGACGCGGGCGACCTGTGCGAAATCATAGGAGAGGCTGACGGCGCGATAGAGGGCGGCATGGCTGCGCGCCTCGCTGATCCGCACACGGGCCGCGCCATCGCGGGCGATGGCCAGCCAGTCGGCCAGCGGCGCATCCTCGGTCGGACATTCCATGCCGGTAAGGTCGAGCGCGTCGTCGTCCTCATCATCCGCTTCGATACCGAAGGCCAAGCTGTTGCTCTGCTGGTCGGCGGCGGGGCCGTCGGCCCAGATCGGCGCGGTGTCGCGCGCCGCCGGCGCGCTGCGCATCGCCTCGTCCACTTCCAGTTCCAGCGCATCGGTCAGGCTGCGGCTGGCCAGCTCCTTCCAGTTGATGACGCCGAATACGAAGTCGATCGTTTCGTCGTCGGACGAGAAGGGCATCAATATGCCGCGATACATGATTTCCGCACCGCGCTGGTTGACGAATTCGGCTTCGAAGCCGATCGGCGCGGCATTGGCGATGATTTGCAGATAATGGTCGGTCAGGCGCGACAGCAGCGACCGGGCCGGCACATCGTCGATATAGGCGATCGCGCCTTCTATCTGACATTCGGCGCGCAGCGCGGCGCCCAGATAGACGATGGCGGGATTGTCCAGGCCCACGCTGAAATCGAGCAGCACCGAATAGGGACCGAAATCCTCCAGCTGTTCGGGGGCCAGATCCTCGATCGAGGGCAGGGTGCGGTCGCCCAGCAACGACGCCCAATAATTATAGGCGCGCACCTGCATGCGCCGTTCATCGGAGATGACGGCGGGCGGCGCATCCATCTGCGCGTCGCCGACATAGTCGAAATCGTCCTCGTCATTGGCGGCATCATGCCCCCGCAGCGTGTCCATTCGATCGTCCTACCTTGCGCTGAAAAACTATTCCGGGACTCGACAGTGGCACGGGATGGTAAATTTGGCGTAAACAGGATGGCGCGGATTGGCCGGGGCAGGGCGAACGGGATGCGGGCGGAAAAAAGGCGCGCGCGGAGTGAAATGCCCGCTTGTCCAATCGCCCAACCGCTGTTATCTGCCCGCCCCGACGCCGCTTTAGCTCAGTTGGTAGAGCACATCATTCGTAATGATGGGGTCACGTGTTCGAGTCACGTAAGCGGCACCAGCCTTTCAGCAGGAAATCCTCGAAAACCTAGCGAAAGTGCCTTTCGGCCGATGGCTGCAAGGTTGCTCGGTTTATCTGCCTTTGGGCTGATCCACGTGGGGATCTGGACGAGCGCCAACAACCGAGCGCGCGCTGATTTATGGACCGCTATCGGCATCAGCGGGCTGGCAACTCTTGCGCGACAACATACTCAAGCAGCCATTCGATTGGAGGCTTGTTCAGAGCGGGCTGTCTCTTCTCCCACCCTTAGCTGACGAGCTGCTCTCGCTTCTTTGCCGCTTCGAAAGTGCGCTTCTCAAACCCGCTTGCCAGCTTGTTCATTCATGCGGTTGGCCAGGCATTGACGCGATCCAACCTTGCTTGATCAAGGATGGCCGTACACGGGACGGGAATCCAGTCCTCGCGATTGGACGCGCTGTCATCATCGTCAGCTGTCTTGTAATATCAGCTGGTGACGAAACATGCCGTATAGCCGGATGGTGATATCATCATTGGGACCGGAAGCGCAGCGCTTCAAGCAGCATCTTGAACGCGGGAGAAGGCTGCCTGCGACTGGTGTAATAGAGATAATATCCATCGAAAGGCTCGCACCATTCGTCGAGCACGCGAACGAGAGATCCGTCTGAAAAGTGATCGAGAACATGATCCTCGACCATGAAAGCGATCCCATGTCCGGCAAGCGCTGCTGTCATGATGAGGTGCGCGTCGTTGAACACCAATTGACCCTGGGCCTTGACCCTCAGCTCCTTGCCGCCGCGCTCGAATTCCCAGGCATATAGTCCGCCGGACGTGGACATTCGCAGACTGATGCAATTGTGTTTCGCCAGATCATAAGGCGTTAGGGGCGTTCCCTGGCGAGCCAGGTAGGATGGAGAAGCGAACGCAGCCATTCGGAGTTTCGGACCGATTGGCACCGCAATCATGTCCTGTTCCAACGCTTCGCCAAGGCGCACGCCGGCATCATATCGATCGGCAACGATATCCACAAAGCCACCCTCGATACTGACTTCGATGTTCAAGTCGGGATTTTCGGCCGTCAGGCGGTCGATGACCGGCCACAGCACCGCACGCGCCGCATGAGCGCTGGACGTAATTCGAACAGTCCCTCCGGGACGTTGGCGAAGCTCCGTCAGCGTCGCCAGCTTGTCATCGATCGTATCGAATGCAGGTCGCAGCGTCTCGATCAGACGTTCACCGGCCTCCGTCGGCGCGACGCTGCGGGTCGTGCGGGTAAGCAACCGCAGCCCCAATTTGGCCTCCAGGCGGCGCACGGTATGGCTCAGCGCTGATTGCGAAATGCCCAGCTTTGCCGCTGCCCTGGTAAAGCTACGCTCCTCTGCGACGGCCAGAAACATTGCAAGATTGCCCAATTCTTCACGTTTCATATTCAGCCTGGCCGATCAAGTTTCATGACATGATGTCATAGACCCAAGCGATTTGCCCTGTCTAATTGTCAGAGCGGCTTCACGCTACCTTTCGATCATCATGGCCCGGCATGTGAGCAACGGGCCAAACGAGGATTTTGATGATGCAGAAGCGCATATTGGGCCGCAGCGGCCTTGAGGTGTCGGCTCTTGGGCTTGGATGCATGGGGCTGAGCTATGGCTACGGCCCCGCGACCGATCGCACGGAGGCGGTATCCCTGCTGCGCGCGGCGCACGATCGCGGCATTACCTTCTTCGACACGGCCGAAGCCTATGGGCCGGGGGACAATGAGGAGGTTGTCGGCGAAGCACTGGCGCCGGTTCGCGATCGGGTGGTGATCGCCACCAAATTCGGGTTCGAGAACGGCAAACCGGGTGATGGCTTGAACAGCCGTCCCGAGCGTATCCGGCAGGTCGCGAACGAGGCGCTGTCCCGATTGCGCACCGATTGCATCGACCTTTTCTATCAGCACCGCGTCGATCCCAATGTGCCGATTGAGGACGTGGCCGGAACGGTTCGCGACCTGATCGCCGAGGGCAAGGTCAAACATTTCGGCCTGTCGGAAGCCGGCCCCGACACAATCCGACGCGCCCATGCGGTGCAGCCCGTCGCGGCACTTCAAAGCGAATATTCGATGTTCTGGCGCGAGCCGGAGTCAGAGATCCTGCCACTGCTCGAAGAGCTGGGGATCGGCTTCGTGCCGTTTGCACCGCTCGGCAAGGGCTTTCTCACCGGCAAGCTGAAGGCCGACACCATTTTCGCGGCCGATGACTTCCGCAGCACCGTGCCGCGCTTCCAGGCGGATGCGATGGCGGCGAACCAGGCGCTTGTCGATCTGGTCACGACGATCGCCGGCGAGAAGGGGGCCACGCCCGCGCAGGTCGCGCTTGCATGGCTGCTCGCACAGCGTCCCTGGATCGTGCCCATCCCTGGTACGACCAAGCTCCACCGGCTGGAGGAGAACCTGGGGGGTGCCGATCTGGCGCTGACCGATCAGGACCTGGCGCGCATCGCCGACGCCCTGTCGGGGATCGAAGTTCATGGCGAGCGCTATGCGGCCTCGCATCAGCAGTTCGTAAATCGCTGAACCGATCGAGGACCACGCCCATGACCAGCAACGTTCCCTGCGTCACGCTCAACAACGGCGTTAAGATGCCGATCCTTGGCTTCGGCGTGTTTCAGGTGCCAGATCCCGCAGAATGCGAGCGAAGCGTCCGCGACGCGATCGACGTCGGCTATCGCCTGCTCGATACCGCTGCGTCCTACGGCAACGAGGAGGCGGTTGGCGCTGCCATCAAAAGCCACGGCATCGATCGAAGCGAGCTGTTCGTCACCACCAAGCTCTGGGTCCAGGATGCCAGCTACGAAGGAGCAAAGGCCGCCTTCGAGCGGTCGATCAACAAGCTCGAGCTGGACTATCTCGACCTATGGCTGATCCATCAACCCTATGGCGACGTGTACGGCGCATGGCGCGCGATGGAAGAACTGTACAAGGCGGGACGCATCCGCGCGATCGGGGTCAGCAACTTCTACCCTGATCGCCTTGTCGACTTCGTGCTGCACAACGCGGTCAAGCCGGCGGTCAACCAGATCGAGATCCATCCTTTCCACCAGCAGACCGACGCGGTGAAGATCCTTGAGGAGCACGGCGTCCAGCCAGAGGCATGGGGACCGTTCGCGGAGGGCAAGAACGGCCTGTTCACGAACGCGCTGTTGCAGCCGATCGCCGACAAGCATGGCAAGAGCATCGCTCAGGTCGTGCTTCGCTGGCTGACCGACCGGGGCATCGTCGCGATCCCCAAATCGGTACGCAAGGAGCGCATGGCGCAGAATTTCGATATTTTCGATTTCGATCTCGACGCCGGCGACCGCGATGCCATCGCCCAGCTCGATCGGAACATCAGCAGCTTTTTCGATCATCGCGATCCGGCGATGGTGAAGTGGCTCGGCGAACGGAAGCTGTGATCGTCGTGGCCGGGCTGATGAGCGGGTGAGATGGGAGACGAGACTATGAAGATCGCTACCGCAACTGCCGCCGCTCTGGCGATGGCCGTGCCTGTCGAGGCGCAGGATCGTCCCTCGGTTGCGCCCAAGAACATGCAGGCAATCGCGCCGGCATTGGCTGGCTATACCGACCGGGTGCTGTTTGGCGACCTGTGGGTGCGACCCGAGCTGGCTCCGCGCGACCGCAGCATCGTCACTCTGTCGGTGCTGATTGCCATGGGCAAGACCGCGCAGATGACGAGCCATCTCAATCGTGGCCTCGATAACGGTATCAAGCCGTCCGAGGTGGCCGGCATGGTGACGCAGCTCGCCTTCTATACCGGGTGGCCGAACGCCGTGTCGGCCTTGAACGAGGTCGAGAAGCTATTTGCCGCACGCCATGTCGATCTACAGTCGCTTGCAGCGGTGCCTCCGGCCACCGCGCCGCTCCCCGCATCCGATCCCGCGCGTGCCGCGACCGTCAACAGGACGCTCGCCCCGATCGCACCCAAGCTTGCGCAGCTGACCAACGATGTCGTGTTCGCCGACTTGTGGCGGCGTACCGACTTGTCGCCCCGCGACCGCAGCCTTGTCACCATCGCCGCGCTTTCCGCAGGGGGTGACGGCGACCAGCTTGCTTTCCATGTCCAGCGCGGTCTCGAAAACGGGCTGACCCAAGCGCAGATCGTTGAGGCCCTGACTCATCTCGCTTTCTACGCAGGATGGCCGAAGGCGAACGCCGCCATTGGCGTCGCGGGCAAGGTGTTTGCCAGACAAGAGGTTGCCGCCATGTCAGACGTTCAGGTCATTCGTCCCGGCCAAGAGCCAAAATCTGGTCCCGCCGACTATTTCACCGGCAGCGTGTCCGTCGCATCGCCCTTCAAAGGCACCGGCGATGCGCGCCTCGGCGGTGCGACGGTAACGTTCCAGCCGGGCGCGCATACGAACTGGCACACGCATCCGCTGGGGCAACTGCTGATCGTCACCGCTGGACACGGATGGGTCCAGGCCGATGGCGAGGCTGCCATGCCGATCGCGACGGGGGACACCGTGTTTATCTCGCCGGGCGTCAAGCACTGGCATGGTGCAGCGCGCGACAGCGTGATGACCCATGTCGCGGTCTCCGAAGCGCTCGATGGTATGTCCGTGACATGGCTCGAACCAGTCGCGGACGAGTTATACAACAAGCTGTAACAGGAGAGATGGCGATGATGTCTGAGATGGAGATGTCCAGGCGAGGCGTTCTCGCCGCCAGTGCCGCAACGGCTGCGCTGGCCGCGGCCCCGCATGTCGAGGCGCAACCCTTAAAGGCGGTTCCGCCCGCGACCATGCCGGTATCGCTCACCATCAATGGCAAGCGCCGCGACCTTACGCTCGACACGCGCACGACGCTGCTCGATGCGCTGCGCGAGCATCTGAAGCTTACCGGCACGAAAAAGGGCTGCGATCATGGGCAATGCGGAGCATGCACCGTCATCGTCAACGGTGAGCGGATCAATTCCTGCCTCAGCCTTGCCGTGCAACATCAGGGCGACGAGGTGACGACGATCGAGGGGCTGGGCACGCCCGACAATCTCCATCCCATGCAGGCCGCGTTCGTCCGCCATGACGGCTATCAGTGCGGCTATTGCACGCCGGGCCAGATTTGTTCGGCCATTGCGGTGCTGGACGAGATCGGGCGCGGGGTGCCGAGCCACGTCCAGGCCGATCTTTCCGCTCGACCTCAGCTGACCAACATCGAAATGCGCGAGCGGATGAGCGGCAATATCTGCCGTTGCGGTGCCTATTCCAACATCGCCGAGGCGATGGCGGAAGTCGCGGGAACCGCTGAGAAGGAGATGGGCGCATGAAGCCCTTCACCTATGAGCGCGCGAAGACGCCGGCGCAAGCCGCCGCCGCTGTTGCCCGTCAGCCCGGCGCCAAGTTCCTTGCCGGGGGCACCAACCTGCTCGACCTGATGAAGCTGGAGATCGAGACGCCCCGGCATCTGGTCGATGTCCAGGACCTGAAGCTCGATCGGATCGAGCCGACAACGGATGGCGGCTTGCGGATCGGCGCGCTGGTCACCAACACCGCGCTCGCTGCCGACACCCGCGTCCGTCGCGATTATGGCGTGCTCACCCGCGCGATCGTGGCAGGCGCCTCTGGCCAGCTTCGCAACAAGGCGACAACGGCGGGCAATCTGCTTCAGCGGACCCGATGTCCCTATTTCTATGACCCCAACATGCCCTGCAACAAGCGCAGGCCGGGGGCGGGCTGCGCTGCGATCGGCGGCTATTCGCGTCAGCTGGCCGTGATCGGTTCCAGCGACCAATGTATTGCCACCTATCCCGGCGATATGGCCGTGGCGATGCGCGTGCTGGATGCGACCGTGGAGACGGTCAAGGCGGATGGCACGACCCGCGCCATCCCGATCGCCGATTTCCACCGTCTGCCCGGCGACAATCCCCACCTCGACAACAAGCTTGAAGCCGGCGAGCTGATTACGGCGGTGACGCTGCCCCGGCCGCTTGGCGGCACGCACCATTATGAGAAGGTGCGTGACAGGGCGTCCTATGCGTTCGCGCTCGTCTCGGTCGCGGCCGTCCTCCAGAAGGACGGGAGCGGCCGTGTCGCGTTCGGCGGGGTCGCGCACAAGCCGTGGCGGGTCGAAGCGGCCGATGCCATGATGACGCAAGGGGCCGCAGCCGTGACGGCCAGAGCGTTCGCAAACGCCCAACCGACAGAGGAAAATGCGTTCAAGATACCGCTCGCGACGCGGGCGCTTGCAGCCACCATCGCGGAGGGCAAGTCAGCATGAAGTTCGACACGCCAGCGGGCACCAACCCGATCGATCGGGAAACGGTCGTGGGCAAGCCGCACCCGCGCATCGAAGGGCCGCTCAAGACGACCGGGCGCGCAGTCTATTCCTACGAGAACCACGAAGCCGCGCCGAACGCCGCCTATGGCTATGTCGTCGGTTCGGCCATCGCCAAGGGGCGCATATCGTCGATGGATATGCGCGAGGCCAGGGCCGCGCCGGGTGTCCTCGCAATCGTGACGGCCGATAATGCCGGGCCGATCAAGACGCAGGGGTTCTACGTCGCCAAGCCCCTCGCAGGGCCGGAGATCGAGCATTATCATCAGGCTATCGCGCTGGTCATCGCGGAAACGTTCGAGCAGGCGCGGCATGCCGCATCGCTGATCCGCGTCGATTATGCGCGCGGTCAGGGCGCGTTCGATCTGGCCGCTGCACGCGCGGGAGCAAAGCCGCATCAGCGTCAGCCAGACGTCCGCATCGGCGACTTCGACAAGGCGTTCTCGTCTGCTCCCGTGAAGGTCGATGCGACCTACACCACCCCGGATCACAGTCACATGATGCTGGAGCCGCACGCCACGATCGCACGCTGGGACGGCGATCTGCTGACAATATGGTCGGCGCAGCAGATTGTTGGTTGGGCGCGTCGCGACCTCGGCAACAAGCTCAATATCCCGCAGGACAAGATCCGCGTCGTCGCGACCTACATTGGTGGCGGCTTCGGCGGAAAGGGTAGCGTCTGTTCGGACGCGATCCTTGCGGCGCTTGGCGCTCGCGCCGTCGGCCGCCCGGTAAAGGTGGCGTTGCCGCGCCCGCTGATGCCGAACAACACGACGCATCGCCCCGCCACGATCCAGCGGGTCCGTCTGGCGGCGGGTCGCGACGGCAAGCTGGTCGCGGTCGGTCATGAAACCCTCTCCGGCAATCTGCCGGGGGGCGGCCCGGAGATCGCGGCTGCGCAGACGCAGTTGCTCTATGGGGGGGCAAACCGCCTCAACCTGACCCGGCTCGCGACGCTCGACCTGCCCGAAGGCAATGCGATGCGCGCACCGGGCGAGGCGTCGGGCCTGATGGCGCTCGAAGTGGCGATGGACGAGCTGGCCGAGAAGCTGGGGATGGACCCGGTGGAGCTGCGCGTCATCAACGACACCCAGGTCGTTCCGGGCGAGTCAGGTCAGGCTCCGCGTCCATTCTCCATCCGTCAATTCGTTCCGTGCCTGCGCACGGGCGCCGAGCGCTTCGGTTGGCAGGAGCGCCAAGCCAAGCCCGGCAGCCGCCGCGAAGGCCGCTGGCTGATCGGCATGGGCATGGCATCCGCCATTCGCGGCGCGCCTATCATTCCCGCCGGTGGGCGGGTCACGCTCGATAGCAAGGGGATCGTGACCGTCGAGAGCAACATGACCGACATGGGGACGGGCAGCTACACCGTCATCGGCCAGACGGTCGCGGAAATGATGGGCCTGCCCCTCGATCGCGTCGTGGTGAAGCTCGCAGACTCGAATTTTCCTGAAGCGTTCGGGGGTGGCGGACAGGGGGGTGCCGCATCCGCGACGGCCGGTGCCTATGCCGCGTGCGTGAAGCTGCGCGAAGCCGTAGCGACGAAGCTGGGGTTCAACTCTGCCGACGCCGAGTTCGTGGACGGCGAAGTCCGGGCCGGCAACCGACGCGCCCCGCTTGCGCAGGCCGCGAAGGACGGTGCGATCACGGCTGAAGACAAGATGGAATATGGCGACCTGTCGAAGCGGTTCGAACAGCAGACCTTCGGAGCCCATTTCTGCGAGGTTGCCGTCGATGCCTATACCGGCGAAATCCGCATCCGGCGGATGCTCGCCGTTTGCGCGGCCGGACGTATCCTCAACCCCATCACCGCCCGCAGCCAGGTGATTGGCGGCATGGTCGGCGGCGCGGGCGCGGCGCTGATGGAAGAGCTGGCCGTTGACAAGCGCTTTGGCTTCTTCGTCAATCACGACCTCGCCGGATACGAAGTGCCGGTCCATGCCGACATACCGCATCAGGAGGTGATCTTCCTGGAGGAAACCGATCCCACCATGTCACCAGTGAAGGCCAAGGGCGTCGGCGAGCTTGGTATTTCCGGCGTCGCACCCGCCATTGCCAACGCGGTTTACAACGCGACCGGGGTGCGGGTCCGGGAATATCCGATCACACTCGACAAGCATCTGGCGAAACTGCCGGAGATCGTATGACTCAAGGTCCGCAGCGGTTCTCGCGCCGTACCGTGCTGGTGACCCCGGCAATGCTGTCACTGGTTGGCACGGCATGTGCGCAGGAGTCCGAGCAGCCCCGTACCAGTGCCGGCAAGACACTGGTCGCGTATCTCACCCGATCGGGCAATACCCGCGTGATTGCAGGAACCTTGCAGCGAACGCTGCCGGCTGATCTCTTCGAAATCCGTCCCGCGCGACCATATCCGGATGATTATGAGCAGCATGTCGCGCAGGCCACGCGCGAGCGAGACAGCGGGTTTGAACCTCCACTGGCGGCCAAGGTCGACAACATTGCCGGCTATGACACTGTCTTCCTTGGCTTTCCTATCTGGGGGGAGACGACACCCCCGCCAATCCGCTCGTTCCTGAAGGCTCATGATCTACGCGGGAAGACGCTTCGCCCGTTCATAACGCATGGCGGATATGGTGTTGGCGGCAGTCTTGCGGTGCTGGCATCCCATGCGACCGGCGCAACGATCGAAGACGCCTTCGTCATGGAGGCAGACCAGGAACGGCGCACGCTCAATCAGGTCCGCGATTGGCTCGGCCAGATCAACCGCTAACGGTATTGGATTTTCGAGTATGATCGTGACCGATCCAGTTTGCTTCTCAGGATCGAGGCGTGCGTTCTTGTCGCCTGCATGATCGGGGCTACTGCTTCGGGTACCCATGGCATGGCATGATGAAGGCAACGCCAGCGCCCAACTCAAGAGCCTGACAGTTCCCGCATCAGGGCTATCAAACCGGCCGCACTGGAAATGCCCGTTTTCGCGACGATCGACGCCCGATGATCTTCGATTGTCTTCGGGCTCAACCCCAGCTCCGCCGCGACCATCTTGTTGCTCATGCCCTGCGCCAGATAGGCCAGCACATCGCGTTCGCGCGGCGTCAGAGACGCTATGCGGGCAAAGGCTGCGCGGCGGCGGCGGCTCCAAGCAATGCCCTCGGCTACGGCAATGAGCAGGCGATCTTCATCGATCGGTTTTTCCAGATAGTCCAGCCCACCATAACGCCGGATCGCATCGACCGCGTTGGCCGTGGTCGGCCACGCCGTCATGAATATGATCGCAGCCGCCGCATCGATGGTGCGTAATTTCTGCGCCATTGCAAAGCCGTCCATGTCCCCCATCATGACGTCGGTCACGATGCAATGGGCAGGCGCTTTGGCGTGATGATCCAGCATGGCAGCAGGATCGACGAAGGGCATGGCATCATAGCCGTTGCGAGCCAGCAGTCGCGATACGGCCGCACTCAAATCACCGTCATCATCCACCACATGGATAAGGGCACGCTGGTCCGTGTCAGCCATCGTTCGCCTCCATCAGCGGCAGGCGGATGATATGGTGAATCATGTTCGCATCCGTCCCCTCCCTGTTCAGCACACCGCCATGCGCCTCCACGATCGCGCGTGCGACCAGCGTCCCGATGCCCATTCCGGCATAGTCGAGCGGGGCAGTGTCGCTCCGGTTGCTGACCCGAACACTGACCGTCGCCATGTCGGCGGCGAGATCGACCGCGATCGATCCCCCCGGCGAGGCGGCCATCGCGTTGCGGATCAGGTTGAGCAAGGCCTGCGTCAGTTCCACTTCCTGCCCATGCACCATCAGATCACCCGGCTGCGTGGTCAGGGCGATATGGCATCGCAAGGCGCGCGCCTCCCCGGAAAGGATAGCGATGCAATCCTCGACCAGTCGCCGCATGGAAAGAGCCGATGGCTCATCGACCGCCCGGCCACCGAACCGACGCAGCCGACGGACCATTTCGGCCAATGCCTGCGCCTTTCTTTCGATCAGGGCCGCGCTTTCGGCCATATCGGCAAGATTGGGATCATCCGACCGACTGGTGGCGGCGAGGTGGCGGCTCTCGATGGCGAGGGTCGACAGCGGCTGGCTGATTTCATGAATGACGGCGACCGACATCGCGCGGAGCGTCTTCAAGCGTTCGGCCTGAAACAACATGCGGTCACGCCGGGCGATGTCGCGACGCGCGCGCGCCTGCGCATCGGCAAAACTGCCCGCCAGATAGGCGGAGATGGCAACCCCGGCCAGCCACATATGCAGGGCAAAGCGTGTCGCGACCGACGTCATCGGGGCGGACCATGGCAGGATGATGACCGCGCACAGCATGATCGCGACCGACGCGCCATGTCGTCCGCAACGCAGGCCCACCCATGTCGATGTTACCAGAACCGGGGTCAGGGCGATTTGCGGGTCCACGCTGGCGAGCCCGGCCACCAATATCCACCCGACACAAAAGACCGCCCCGGTTTCGATCACGCGCGCAGCGGACGGCCATCCGCCGGTTTCCGCACTATCCGCGCCGTCGATACGCGCGGCGAGCCACAGCAAGGGCGGCGCGATCAATAGCACGCCAAGCAGATCGCCAACCAGAAAGGCTGCAATAGTGGTCGCAAAAGGCTGCGCCGACAGGTCGGGCATGATGCTGGGCCGGATCCATTCCCACAGGCCCGCCGTGAAAGCGGCCGCCGTAGGCGCCAGCACCGATGCAAGGCCGAAGGGCATGGGCGCGATCGAGAGGTCGGACGTCCCGCGCCGCTGCATCCACCGCACAAGACCGATCGTTGCCCCGTAGATCAGCGATGGACGCGCAACCCCGGCGAGATCGTTCCAGATCGTCGGAGAATCAATATGAACGACGCCGACCGCCAATTGGATCAGGCATTCATACAGCGCGACGATCGGCGCATGGCGTGCCCCGCAGTGCCAAAAAAGCGCCACCCGCACACCGGCGGCCGGATACCAGAGGCTGTAGAAATGCGCACCACCCCAGTGTCGCGCGACATGATGGGCCAACACGAAAGCGACGCCATAGGCCAGCAAGATCGTTATGCCGCGTTTCGGGTTGTCGAAAAGGGAATGGTCAGCAGGTCCGGACATCCCGGCCCGTCTTAAGGATGTGCGAAGACCTGCCAAGCCGGGAAAAATCCCGTCCTTTCAGTTTCTGTCCGGGAAATTCCCGGATGGTCGGCTTGATCCCGCCCCGACATGAATGTGCTCCACGGGGGCGATGCTTTCGGTTCCCGGATGGCGCATGCGACCCGCGCCGTCCGGGGACATCCATTTCGGGTCCGCACATCGGGGCCTGTCGGACCCAGCCGGGGAACAGCATGAGCGTCATTGGCACCAACAGCGCTGCGCTTCGCGCCCAGCGGGCAATAGAGGCCGCCAGCAAGGCGCAATCGCAGGCCGCCGAACGGCTATCGACGGGCAAGCGGATCAATTCTGCAAAGGATGATGCCGCAGGGCTGGCGATCAGCAGCACCCTGTCATCGCAGATTACCGGATTGCAGGCGGGAAGACGGAATGCCGCCGACGGCATATCGCTGCTTCAGACCGCCGAAGGCATAATGGGTGAGGTGCAGAACACGCTCCAACGCATGCGGGAGCTTGCGGTGCAGGCGTCCAGCGGCATCAATTCCCCTGAAAATCTGGCGGCCTTGCAAGCTGAGATGGTCCAGTCCGTTGCCCATATCGACGCCCTTCTCGGCAACGCCGAATTTAATGGCATCGAGCTGTTTTCAGACACCGCCAATGGGATCGTCGCGCACGATTATAACAACGACACCGATTTCAAGGATATCTATGTCGAGAACAATATCCTCTATGACGAGACGCATAATGCGGGAAAAACGGTCATCAACATCCAGACCGGGGCCAATGCGAACGACACGACCCGGATCGAAATTCCCACGCTGCGCAGCGCCAGCGACAATTTTACCCTGCTAGGCACCGACATGAACGTCGCGGGGTTCGAGCGATTCGTCGGGATTGCCAATATCGACCTGACCCTGGCCAACGACGTCGGCGCGCCACGGCAATATACCTACACCAATGCTGATGGTTTTCAGGTGTGGCACGATGTTCCCGGCCATATCGAATATACCGACTCCGACTATAAATCCTACGCTTCCATCGGCGTGACCGCACAGCAGGCGCTGGATGTCATCGACGCCGCGTTGGCGCAGGTCAGCGATGTGCGGGTCACGTTGGGTGTCTCTCAACTTCGGCTGGAATCGACGATGTCGCAGGCCGACAGTTCGATCGTCAATTTGACCGATGCGCGCTCCCGCATAGAAGATGCCGATTTCTCCGCCGAGACGACAGCTTTGGCGAAAAACCAGATATTGACGCAGGCAGCGACTGCGATGCTGGCACAGGCCAATGCCAGTCAGCGCGACATCCTGAAGCTCATCGAATGAGCGTTGAACGCGCCATATCTCTTCTCCATATCGGAACGCTGTCGACGGACAGGCATCAAAGCCTGTGCCTGATCCGCGCCCTGGCTTCTGATCATGCTATCGTCAGAGCAAGTCTGCCCGTGATGCCCGGCACGGGCCTGACGTTGGGCCTGCGAAACGGCCTATCCATCGCCACATCCGTCGAGGGCGCACAGGACGAGCGGATCAAGCTCAAATTCGGCCAGCCAGTCCCTATGGACCGACTGATGCGGGACCAAGCGCGGGGAAATGGAGGCGCGGAATCGGTTCGGGTTCCTGCTTCGGCTGAGGTGAAAGTCGAGGTGAACGGAGCACGGATCGTCGCCATTTTGCGCGACATATCCTTGTTTGGAGTCCGGCTCGCCGACATGCCGGAGAATCTTCCCCCCGGTGCTGAGGTCACCGTTCACATAGCAGGCCTCGTTCGACGCACAGCCATTATCAGATGGCACAGGAGCGGTCAGGCAGGTCTGCGATTTGCCCACAGCCTTGGCTACGAGCTACTGGATAGCTGGTTGATCAGACGCGGCGATCAGTGGCATCCGCCCTTTCTGACACCCTGAGAATCAGAGAGCGGATGTGAGCGGCGGCCCTGTCCGAGTGGTCATCGCTGATCATCACCGCTCACCCTCATGTCGACATTCGCCGAAGGCATGCTGGCCGTTCGTCAACGCATTGACGTGGCGGCGGCTACAATTTCGCAATCGCTTGGCTGCCGAGACCAATTTCTCTCCGGGTAAAAATCGATGTGTAGCGGTCAGGCCCCCGGATTGGCGCACGGGGAAATTCCGTCCGGTAAGCCCTGCGACGGATGGTTTCTGAAATCTTTGTCGAATGGTGGAGCGCTTTGCCGATCTGGTCACGATCACGCGCCCGCTGTGCCATCAGGTCGATGCGGGCGACCAGATCAGTGGCCCAGCTTGCAGAGATCGGCAACGCAGTCGGAATGATTTTACGCGGGTTGCGTGTTGGGTCCAGGCAGCCAGGATTTTGGTGATCTGAATGTCTGTCAGGCACGCCCTTTACGTTCGGATGCCTGGAATGACCGGCTAGTGGAGATAGTCGAGATGGCACTGCACGGCCCGTGCGGGAGCAGCCAAAGCTGAATGCTGGCCACCCTGATAGATGGGTATCATGAAACAGGCAGGGATTTTCAACGAACGGGCCGCCCGAACGCAATGGCGCCGCGTTTTCGCTGCGCTTACCGTCAGCGCTGGTTGCGATGGTCACTGAGGTGAAGCGCGATCGTCGCGCGACAATCACGGCTGCCGTGGTGGGGGGCGCTGCCTTTGTGCAGGCGTTTGACTCCAGCGCAATTACCATGGCCTTGCCCGATATTGCGCGAGATTTTTCGGCACCGGTCCTGTCCCTCAACGTCATCATCACCGCCTATCTGATGGGCGCGACGGCAGCACTGCCACTATGCGCATGGTTGGCAGACCGAGCAGGACCGCGCCGCACGTTCATCGCCTCGCTCGCGCTGTTTGGAGGGGCCGCGTTGCTCTGCGGTCTGTCCAGCAATCTGACTCTGCTGTTGGTTGCGCGCATTCTGGAAGGCTGCGCTGGCGCGATGTTATTGCCCGTCGGTCGGATAATCGTGCTGCGATCTGCGCAGACGCAAGATTTCGTGCGCGCGTTGGCAGTGATGACCATGCCGATCATGCTGGGGCCGGTTGTCGGGCCGACAGTTGGCGGAATCATTGTAACCGAATTATCGTGGCGCTGGCTGTTCCTGCTGAACATGCCCCTCACGCTGTTGGGCATCATTCTGGTTCTTCTATGCGTGGAGGAACAGCCTACCTCACCTGTAAAACTTGATGTGATCGGGACGGTGCTGATCGTCCTGGCCCTGATCGGCGTCACCTTTGGGCTGGGCGCCGTGACGAGGGCCGACGTCACGCCAGCGGCAACAGGAGCGATAGTCGCAGGCGCGCTGCTGTGCGGGATCGTCTATGTCATCCATGCGCGCGCGAAGCCCGCCGCAGTCCTTTCCCTCTCCTCTTTCGCCAGCTTTCCCGCCCGGCTCAGCACCATCGGCGGCATGTTCCCGCGCATGTTGGTAAGCGCAGTACCCTTTTTACTCACGATGCTTTTTCAGGTGGGACTGGGCCTGAGCGCGATCGAAGCAGGCGGGCTGATTTTTGCCAGTGCGGTGGGCGCATTACTCAGCCGCTATTGCATTAATCCGCTGCTCGTTCTGTTCGGTTTTCGCTTGCTGCTGGTAGTGAACGGCGTGCTGCTGGCATTGACGGTCGGGCTGTGCGCGATATTCAATGCTCATACGCCGCATATATATATTCTGGCATTACTGTTCGTGCAGGGGTTGCTGCGCTCTTTGCAACTTCTGCTGCTCAACATCGTCGGATATTCCGAGTTAAGTGAGAGGGAATTTGCAGCGGCCAGTACGATATCGAGCGTGAGTCAGCAAATGGCGCAGGGGGTTGGGGTTGCGATTGCCGTCATCGCCGTTCAACTCACGCAACGGCTGACCGGCTCACAAAGCACGACGATCGAGACAATTGCGCCCGCATTTATCGCGGTGGCGCTTCTGTCGCTACTATCGATCTTTTGGTTTGTTCGCCTGCCCTTGGATGCCGGTGCGGCGATGATCGTTCGCAAGACAAGGCAATAGCGGCGTCTGAGACGACGCCGCTATCGCAAGAATGTCAGGCGACCGGCCGAAGCCGCAATGATGTGTCGCAATTGGTCAATGGTTCTACGCCGTTGGCCGTGACCAAAATCTGGTCTTCGGTGTGCAGGTTCCCCCAGCCGATTTCATAATAGGGCATGTCGAGCGAGAAGATCATATTCTCCTCAAATATGAATTCGCCATTGCCACCGGGCAGGGTGGGGCCGATCGGGATTTTGTGGTCCGAATGTTCCAGGCCGATGGAATGGGGCGTGGCGAAGAAGAAGCCAGGAAACCCTGCCTTGCGCACGGCTTCGATCACCGCGTCGGACACTTCGCGGCCGGTGACTCCGGGCTTTACGACCTTGAGCACAGTCTCGCACCCGACTTCCAGCGCCTTCACCCGCTCTACGATGTCCGGCCGAGGCGTACCGCACAGGGCAATGCGTCCAAGGTCGCCATGATAGTTGCGATATTCGCATAGCCCGTCGAACGTGATGGTCTCATCCGCCAGCACCCGGCCCATATTATTGTTGGTACCGTTCTGCCCGGTGGCGAGATACAGGCCGCGACCGCCGCGCTTGGCGATTTCGACATTGTAGATGATCTCCAGATCGTCGCGCGGCATCCCGACCTGAAGGCTGTCGATCACCGCCTCCAGCGCTTCCTCGTTCATCTTCGCAACCTTGCGCATGATGGCTATTTCGTCGGGCGTCTTGACCATGCGGATGTCGCGGAAGGTCGTGGTCCCTTCGACGACACTGATGTCGGGCAGGCCGATTTCCTGCAACCATGGACCCACTCGCGGGTCGTCGGAGGCAAGCCGGGCATTGGTCAGGCCGGCATCCTGCAAGGCTTTCTTGAGCGCATATAGCGCATTGACGGAGGCATTGCCGCGATTACCCTCCATGAATTGCAGATATTCCTCGTCGCGCGGGGAAAGCTGGTCATGCTTGATCGGCCATTTCATGCCATATTCGACATGTTCGGGATCTTCGACATCGGGGTCGAAGTCGCGGCGGTCGCAATAGACGGGATGCACATAGCTCTGGATGTTCGGCATCCAGGTCGATTCCGGCCGGTGGAAGAAGCGTAGATGCTCCACCCCGGTTACGATCAGCGCGGCCGGTTTGTCATGATCGCGCGGCAGCAGCGCGTAATTGTAGAAGCTGCGCCGCATCCGCATGAGCGCGCCCCAATAATCCGACAGATAATAGACGTTGATCGGTGCGACGGCGATCAGCCCGTCCAGCCCTTCGCGATCCATGATGGCATCGGCGCGCGCGCGGTTGAGAAGCATATTTATGTCCCGGAAAAGAGGAAAAAAAAGGGCGGCGCCGAAATGACCCGGTGCCGCCCGCCCCGCTTTAGAAACGCGCTACGCCGCGCATGCCCACCGTGCGGCGTTCCGGTGCCGCCAGGATGAAGGTGTTGAGGCCTTGGGTGACGCTGCTGTTCGGATTGGTGTTGCGCAGCAGGTTCGATGGCGTCTTGTCGTCGGTCAGGTTGCGAGCGAAGATTTCGAACGTGTACTTGTCCGAATTGATACCCAGGCGCAGGTTGAACTTGCTGGCCGAGTTGATCCAGGCCGTATTGTCCGACGTCGCATATTGTTTGCCGGTATAGACATAGTCGAGGCGGATAGATCCGGTCCACATATCGTCTATGGGCTGCTCATAGGTCGCTGCGGCGGAACCGGAGAATTCCGGGTAGCGCTCCATCAGGTCGCCTACGGGATTGCGCACGCCGGAGTCCTGCACGCATTCCGAGCAGTCTGTGAAGCGGATGTCCGTCTTCGCCCAGTTGAACGTGCCCTCGAACGTCCAGGGACGGCTCGGCTTGTAGGTCGCTTCCAGTTCCACGCCGTACACGTTGGTCGATCCATTGGGGAAGGTCAGCGTTGCTGTCGAGGTGGTTGTGCCGATCGTGTAGGGCACATTCTGGTTGATCTGGCGGTCGCGCCATTCGCCATAATAGAAAGCGGACAGGATACGCAGCTTGCGATCGAACAGTTCACCCTTGAAGCCGAATTCATACATGGTCAGCTTTTCTTCGGCCACCGCGACCGGTACCGATCCGCCCGGCGCATTGGCGGTCAACTGCGCTTGGATGGCGGGGCTGAACGCCAGATAATTGGTATTGAACGTACCGGGGCGCGTGCCTTTCGACCAGGACAGATAGGTGCTGGCCGAGGGCGCCAGTTCATAGTTCAGGATGAGGCGCGGCGAGAAAGACCTGAAAGTCTGCGACAGGTCGGTGACGGTCGCGCCGGTCGATGCGCTATAGGCGATGTGGTTGATCGTGTCCCACTGATAGCGGGCTTCCCCGCTCAGCTTCAGGCTGTCGGTGATCTTGAGGTTGGCCGATCCGAAGGCGCCCCAGGTGCGGGCCCGATAGTCGGTCGGCACGCCCAGATTGGCCGGATTTGCGCTGGTCGTCGGGCGATAGGCGCGCGTGAAGAAATTGATGCTCTCCCAATAATAGTTGCCGCCGACCATGAAGCTGAGCGGGCCATATTCAGGGGTCGCCAGACGCAGTTCGGCCGAGGTATTATCGATATTGTAGGGCAGCAGGACGGTAGAGGAATAACCGGTCGTGTCCGCCCGGTTATAGGTGTCGGTCAGCACCGCCCAATCGTTGCCGCTGTGCGAAACCGAACCCGACAGTGTGTAGTCGCCCAGTTCCCAGTCGAACATGCCGTATGTCTGATAGGCTTCGCGTTCCAGACCGAGATGGTCGATGAAGTCCGCCGGAAGAACCGCGCCGATCGCCGGATTGGTCACGCCGCCGAAATTGTTGCTGCCCTTGGCGCGGGTGTTCTGCGACATTTTGGACGTCGCGATGTCGCCCAGATTGCCGCAGATGGTGTTGAAACCAGTGGTGCTGCCACGCGGTATGCGTCCGGTGCCGCCCGTATTGCAGTTATAGTCGGATTCGCCCAGCAGCGCCTGGGCCGTCGGGCCGTCACTGTCTTGCCAGTAGGTGCCGTAGCCGCGAATGGTCAGTGTCTCGGTCGGTTTGATGATGATCGAACCCGCGACCGACTTCGTCTCGCGCTGGCCCAACGTGCCGCCGAAGCCAACGTTGCGATATTGGCCGTCGGTATAATAATAGGTGCCCGACAGGCGCACGCCGATCTTGTCGGTGATGATCGGCCCTTCGACGCTCACCTTGACGTTGACCGTCGAATAGAGGTCGAGCGACGCATCGATCGAGCCATGGAAATCGGTGAGCGAGGGCGGCGCGGTGATGAAGTTGATCGCGCCGGCAAAGGTCGAGCGCCCGAAATAGGCGCTCTGCGGACCCTTCACTACTTCTACGCGCTGCACATCGGTCATGCCCGGAATGGCGCCTGAAGGAACAGGCACGCCATCGACGAAGACGGTCACGGCCTGGCGGTTGGGGGAATCGCCAGGAAACATTCCGCGCATCGAATAGGTGTGAAAGCTGCGGTCGTTGCGGTTCGCGGCGCTGTTTTGGTAACGCAGACCCGGCACGAAGTCGTTGAGTTCCTGGAAGCCCTGTACACCGCGGGCGCTGAGCGCCTCGGCGGTCAACGCGGTGATCGCGACCGGTGTATCGACCAGGTTTTCGCCGACCTTGCGTGCAGTCACGGTGATTTCGGCCAGCCCACCGCCCGCATCGGCCTGGGGCGCAACGTCGGTCTGGGCTGAAGCAAGGCTCGGTATCATCATGATGCCCACGGCAGCGACGGATGCGAATAGACCAATGCGTAACTTCGTTTGTGACCGACCGAACATATCCATACCCCTTATATAACTGCTGGAATTTGGTCCTGCGAATGGCAAGGCTCGATCTTTTCGTCGGCCTTTTGTTGTAGGCGCAGGAGGGCGGATCGGCAGGGACAAGTCCAATCGGGGTGAAAAACTATCCACCAGTCAGGCAAAAAGTGAGCGCTATGTCCACCATGCGGTCATTTTGTCCGCATCAATTTGGCGTGTCGCCCGCTATGCTAGCCCGGCGTTTCCCATCAAGGAGACAAGCGATGAGCACCTCGCGTCAGATGCACCTGCTCGCCTTTCCATCGGCCTTGGGCGCGCATGTCGCCGGCTGGCGCAAGGCTACCCCGTCCGGCGGCCAGCATAGCCTGAAATATTACGCCCATCTTGCAGAGGTTGCCGAAGCAGGTCTGTTCGATGCGATCTTCTTCGCCGACGCACAGGGTTATCGCACGATCGTCGGCCGCGACGCCTATGCGCGCGTGGATGCGCTGCGGATCGATCCGCTGGTACTGCTGGGCGCGCTGGCCGCGAGCACGGACAAACTTGGTCTCATCTGCACCCTGTCGACCAGCTATAACGAACCCTATGCCGTCGCGCGCCGCATGGCGACGCTCGACCATCTGAGCGGGGGGCGTGCGGGCTGGAACGTGGTCACATCGACCAGCCAGAACGAAGCGCGCAATTTCGGCCGCGACCAGCATTTCGGCCATGCCGAACGCTATGCCCGCGCCGGCGAATTTCTGGACGTGGTGACCGGCCTGTGGGACAGTTTCGAGGAGGACGCGGTCGAGGTCGATCAGGCCGCCGGTCGCTATTTCGATCCGGCCAAGGTCCATGCGCTGGAGCATCAGGGCCAGCATTTCCGTGTGGCCGGTCCCCTGACCTGCGCCCGTCCGCCGCAGGGTCATCCAGTGATCGTGCAGGCGGGGTCGTCCGACGCCGGACAGGCGCTGGCCGCGCAGACCGCCGAAGTCGTCTTCACGTCCCACCCGAATATTCCGAGCGCCGCCAAATTCTACGCCGCGCTTAAGGGGCAGGTAGTGGCCGCAGGCCGATCGCCCGATTCGTGCAAGATCATGCCCGCGATCCAGCCGCTGGTGGCCGATACGGAGGAGGAAGCGCGCGCGATCGAAGCGGAACTGGAAGCGCTCGTCCATCCCGACCTCGCCATCGCCATGTTGCAGATGCAGATCGGCCAAACACTGGACCTGACAAAGCTGGACCTGAACGGCCCGTTGCCCGATATGCCCGACAGCAATGCCGCCCGTTCGATTCAGGCGCGCGTCGCCGAAATGTCGCGCGATGGGAAGGTCAGCATTCTCCAGCTCGCTCGGCGGATCGCGGCCGGCCGCACCAGCGCGGCGCTTACCGGCACGCCGGTCCAGATCGCCGACGCGATGGAGCAGTGGTTCAATGCCGGAGCTGCGGACGGCTTCGTCATTGTTCCGCCGGTGCTGCCCGACCAGTTGGAGGTCTTCGTGGCCAAGGTGGTGCCGGAACTCCAGCGGCGCGGGCTTTTCCGCACTGCCTATGCGGGGACGACCCTGCGAGAGCATCTGGGCCTTGATCGTCCGGTCAGCCGCTATACCGATCCCGCTACGCCACGGGTGGAACCGCGCATCTGGCAGCCTGATCTCAAGTGAGGGCGCAGGGCGCGACGGATGCCGTCGCGCCCGTCAGTCCAGATCGCCGCTGATCGCTTCGGCGGTGGCTTTGAGCGGCGCGACGAACTGGGCTACCGCGTCGCTCATCTTCGTCGCCGATGCGAAGAAGGCCAGTGTCAGCGCGCCTGCGACCGTGCCCTTGCGCGTGAGGATCGGTACGGCGATCGAGGATGTCTTCCCCGGATTGCGGGTGAACTGGTTATAGCCGCGCGTGGAGAAGCCCGCGCCGCGTATCTGTTCGACCAGATCGCCATTCTCCATCAGGTCGATGACATGCATGTTCACCCGCTTTGGAAGCAGCTTGATCGCTCGGAACAATTCGATCCGCTCCATCTCCCCGATATTGGCCAGATAGACGTGCCCCGCCGCACACTCCAAGATCGGCAGGGTGAAGCCGGGATGATAATGGCTGAAGGTCAGCGCCGTCAGAGCGTGGGTGGAATCGCGGATCACCATGGAATGGCCGACCTGCGTCGATAGGGAAATCGGCCAGCCGACGCGCCGGGTCAGGTCCACGATATGCGTTCGTGCCGCCCGGACCAGCTCGGCATCGCCCTGGAATCCGTGGGCCAGCGCCTGCACCAGCGCGGTTGGGCGATAACGTTTGCGCGCGGGTTCCCGTTCGATCAGCCCTTCATGCAGTAATGTCTGCACGATGCGGCACGCGGTCGGGTAGGGAACTTCGGACGACCGCGCTATTTCCATCATCGACAAAGAATTGCCGCGATTGACGGCCTGAAGCACCGCAATGCCGCGCGAGAGCGAGCGAATCGGAACGCCTTTTTCCATGGTTCACATTGTGACTGACTGATGACCTGATAGCGGTTTCGAAAATATTCTATCCGACAGACGGATAAAATAGTGAAATCCTCCATCGAAAATGGGTGCGACCGTAGCCTGCAACGCCCCCATTTCTCCGTCAGACGATCAGATTAGAACATCATGCGGAAAAGCGGGAACCGGTTTTGCGCTTGAAATGATGCGAAAACAAAACCTGATGGGCATGTCCTGCGTCGCATTCAACGTAGAACGGTCTAGAGTGCGGCGGCAATCACAACGTCGCCTGCCGGGGCGACCCAGGCCTCCGGGCGAGCCGCGACCCAGCGGAGCAACGCCTCTAAAGCGTCGATGCGATAGGGTAGGGCCATGATATAAGGCGTCAGATGCAGCGGCAGCATTCTTGCCGCGCCGGTGGTCGCCGCCTCTGACGACAGCCAATCGAAAGCGTCGCGCATCTGCTGTGCGTAACTGTCGGCCGAATTTTGCTGCACGGTGATGATCTGTCGGTCCGACAGTTCATGGTTGAGTGGCAGGTTGACGATGGCACCGGCCGGAGTGGTCATGCGGTAGGGCAGTTCGTCATTCACCCAGTCGAGCATGTAATTCACACCGCTCTCGGCCAGCAGCCTGGGCGTATTGAAACTTTGCGACCGGGCGATGGACAGCCAGCCGCGCGGACGCATGCCAGTCGCCCGTTCCAATGTATCGAGCGATCGCATGATGAGCGCGCGTTCGTCTTCTTCGGGCAGGCCGCTGGCGATCGTGCCGTTCATATCAGTGGAATGAGCGACGATCTCATGCCCCGCCCTTACGATGTCTGCGACCAGCGATGGGTAGCGTTCGGCTATGGCGGAATTGGTCGCGACCGAGACGCGCATCCCCGCGGCCGCGAAGGCATCAAGCAAGCGGTAGATGCCAACGCGCAATCCATATTCACGCGAGGTATAATGGCGATAGTCGGGATAGGCCGTCTGCATATGCCCCGGCGCGCGGAACGGCGCGTCGTTCGGCAGGATCGGAAACCATTCGAGGCTAACGATGATCGGCACTGCGACGCTGCGTCCATCCGGCCAGACGATGGGTGTGCGCTCGAACAGGTTTGACCAAGGATAGAGATCATGGTCCATCCCCCGCCGGCGGCGGGGATAGTTGAGGTAGCTGGGGTCGAGCGTCATCGAACATCTCCCTGCGCCAGAATGTGGTCGGCGATGTCGCCGCTGCGCGTGATCCATGCGCGGCCATCGGCAGCGATGTGGCGCAGTACATCCTCGAAAGCGCCGATGCGGTGGGGCTGGCCGATCAGATAGCTGTGCAGCGGTATGCACATGACCGTGCCGGACGTCTCGCCTTCGCGCGCCAACCGGTCGAACTGGCGGATCAGCGTATCGGCATATTCGCGCGGGGACATGTTATAGACGAAGAAGCCATAATGGTCGTTGACCTCCAGGCTGTAGGGCATGGAGATGAGGCTGCCCTGCGCGACATGGACCGGTTGGGGCTGGTCGTCATGATAGAGGTCGCAGGTATAGGTCAGCCCATATTCGGCGATCAGGTCGAGCGTGCGCGGCGTATGGGTGAGGGCAGGCGCGAGCCAGCCCTTGATCGTCTGTCCGGTTGCATCGCGGACGGTGCGGATCGAATCCTCGATGATCGCGCGTTCCTGCGCCTCGTCCATGCCATAGGAATAGCGGGTATTGTAGATGCCGTGGCTGAAGAATTCCCAGCCGCGCGCGTTCGCGTCCTCGACGACGTCAGGAATATGATCGCACAGCGCCACGGACAGGCTGACCGATCCGGGGAAGCCGTGCTTCGTCATGACATCTGCCATCCGCCAGTGACCGACCCGATTGGCATGGTCGCGATGGCTGTATCCGACGACGTCGGGGTGGGGCTTTGCCCAACTCTTGCGGTGCGGGTTTGTCGGTGGGTCCAGTTCGTAATATTCGAGGTTGGGCGACACCCATAGCGCGACACTCTTGCCGCCGGGCCATTCGATTTTCGGCCGACCGCGGTAGGGCAGATAATCGTAGAGGCCCGGATCCGCCTGCCCTTCACGCACCATAATTCTCCAGCCAGTCGACCACTGTCTGGACCGGCTCGACATCGGCATATTTCAGCTGAAGATCGGTCAGGTTGGCGTAATGATAGCTTTCATGCTTGTCGGCGGTCGTCTCGATGGGAACGATGGCGCGATAGCCTCGGCTGAGCGCTTCGACTGCCGTCGCCCGGACGCAGCCCGAGGTGGAGCCGCCCGTAATGACCACGGTATCGACCTTGTGCCACACCAGCAGGCTCTGGAGCGGCGTTTCAAAGAAGGCCGATGGCATGCGTTTGTCGTAAACCACGTCGATCGACGGATCGATTTCGCACCGCTCGTCGAAATCATGGCGGCGCGATCCATATTTGATGTTCTGGAGTGAGTCGGGCGTATTCGTCCGCGTGCCCCAGACGCCCGCGTCGGCCGCCGTGCCGGCATAAGCGACATGGGTCCAGATAACCGGCATTCCCTTTTGCCGCGCCAAACGGGAAATCGTGTTGATATGCTCGATCTGGCGCGGATCGGTTTCATAGGCGGTCTTGAACTCGTCTATCCGCGTATATGCGTTTTGCAGGTCGACATTGACGATGGCGAGCTTGGTGCCGAAGCCGAACTTGCTGCGTGCCGGATTGGCCATCACCTCGTCAAAAATCTGGCGCGCGGTCTTGCCGTCCGACACCATCTTTGTGCCCACAATCGTCATGAAACCTCCTTCAGGCCGCGACCCTTTCTTGCGCCGGACGGAAGCCCAGCGGCAGGCCAGCGTCAGGCAGGAAGCCGTAAAGCGGTTCGTTCGCCAAGGCGTTGGCCAGGATTGATCGCACAGCGATCAGTTTTTGCAGGTCGATCCCGGTGTCGAGGCCCATTGCCTCCAGCATGAACGCCAGATCCTCTGTCACGATATTGCCCGATGCCCCCGGCGCGAAGGGGCAGCCGCCAAGACCGCCGAGCGATGCGTCGAAGGTGGTGAGGCCGCAGTCGAGCGCTGCCAGCACGTTGGCAAGGCCCAGGCCGCGCGTATTGTGCAAGTGTATGCCGGTCAGTCCGCCGTCGCCCACGACGCCGCGCACCAGCCTGATAAGATGCTTTACCGCTGCCGGATCAGCATAGCCGGTGGTGTCGGATAGGCCGACCTCATCGCAGCCCGCCTGCATCAGCGCATCGGCCAGACGCGCTATCTGCGCGTCGGGAATGGCGCCCTCCAGCGTGCAACCGAAGGCGGTGGAAAGGCTCCCTTCGAAATGAGGCCGCTTTGCTTCCGGTAGGGTGGCGATCAGGGTCGCGATGCCACGCGCTTCCTCGATCACCTGATCGTGGGTGCGGCGCAGATTCGCCATGCTGTGGGTTTCGGACACCGACAGGGGCAGGGTGATCTTGTGCGCACCGGCCTCGATCGCGGCCTGCGCCCTGCGCAGATTGGGCACCAGCACCGCGACGGTCAGGCCGGGAATCGTACGGGCGAAGGCCACGACCTCCGCCGTGTCGGCAAGCTGCGGCAACAGCTTTGCCGGGACGAAGCTGCCGACCTCAATCTCCGTCACCCCGGCGGCGGCTTCCGCTGCGATCCACGCCTTTTTGGCCTCCAGCGGCATGATCGTAGAAATGCTCTGCAACCCGTCGCGCGGGCCCACTTCACTGATCAGAACAGCCATGTTCATAAACTCCGCTTGGCTTAATTGTATTATTCTTATATCAATTAAACCGAACTGATCAATGGAGTTGCGGAATGGACGATAGCGCCTTGCCTCTGGCCGGCATCCGGGTGGTCGAATTCACGCATATGGTGATGGGGCCATCGGCAGGCGTGATCCTGGCAGATCTGGGCGCAGACGTGGTGAAGGTGGAACCGCAGGGCGGCGACCAGACGCGCCGCCTTCTCGGATCGGGCGCAGGCTATTTTCCGATGTTCAACCGCAACAAGCGATCCATCTGCCTCGACCTGAAATCCGAAGACGGGCTGGCCATCGCCCGCAAGCTCTGCATCGGCGCGGATATCGTGATCGAGAATTTCCGGCCTGGCACGCTCGACCGGCTGGGCCTGGGTTATGAAGCGCTCAAGGATGACAATATCGGCCTGATCCACTGTTCGGCCAAAGGCTTTCTGTCCGGTCCCTATGAACATCGCACCGCACTGGACGAAGTAACGCAGATGATGGGCGGCCTTGCCTATATGACCGGCCCGCCCGGACGTCCGCTGCGTGCCGGCGCGTCCGTGATCGATGTTACCGGAGGCATGTTCGGCGTGATCGGCATCCTCGCTGCGCTGGAGCGTCGTCATCGGACCGGTGAGGGCGGCACGGTCAAATGCGCGCTCTACGAGACGACGGCCTTCCTCGTCGGCCAGCATATGGCGCAGAAGGCCGTCACCGGCAAAGCCGCGCAGCCCATGCCAGTGCGCATTTCGGCTTGGGCGATCTATGATGTGTTCGATACGGCTGTGGAGGGGGAGCAGCTTTTTCTTGGCGTGGTCAGCGACAGTCAGTGGAAGATATTTTGCGAAACCTTCGGCCTGACGGATTTGGGCGCCAACCCCGATTATGCCGCGAACAACCAGCGCGTGCTGGCGCGCGACGTCATCCTGCCGCGCGTACGCGCGCATCTTGCGCAATTCACCCGCGCGGAACTGATTGCGACAATCGAAGGGGCAGGCTTGCCCTTCGCGCCGATCGCCCGGCCTGACGATCTGTTCGACGACCCACATCTCAATGCTGGGGGGCTGTTGCCGCTTACCATTCCCGGCGGCGAAAAGACGATGCTGCCGGGCCTGCCGATCGAGTTCGATGGCGAGCGTCTGCCGCTGCGCCACGACATTCCCGAAGCGGGGGGCGACGCGGAATCGATCCTGGAAGAGATCGGCTGGGCAACGGCGCCGGCTGCCTGAAGGCGGCTCAGTCTGCGGCGGCCCGCGCCCCCAGATCGACGGTCAGGCGGTAACGGTCGCCGCGATATTGCGCGATCGTCGCCAGCAGCGGCTTGTCGCTTCGGTCGCGCACCAACCGATCGACGCGAATGATCGGCGCGCGCGGTTCTACCTGAAGAAAGGCCGCGAGGGACGGGTCGGCGGCGACCGCTGATACGGTCTGGCTCGCTGCCCCGATCGCATGGCCGGACGTGCGGATCAGTTCCAGCAGCGGCGTGGTCATCAAATCCCTGCCATTGAGTGCGCCCGCAACCTGTTCGGGCACGAAGCTTTCGATCGCGCCGAGGGGCAGATCATCGAGAAAGCGGACCCGCAACGCCCGCACGATCATCGCGCCATCGGTCAGGTCCAGAAGGTCTGCAATTTGCGGGCTGGCGATTTCCCGTTCGAATGACACGACGCGCACACGCGTCCGCCGACCGAAGGCGATCAGCGATTCGACTGCCTGTTCGATATTCGCTTCGATCGGAATGGTCTGTTCCTGGAAGATGACGCGCGTACCAACACGACGTTTGCGTTCGACCAGACCCTGTGCCGCCAATTCATCGAGCGCACGGCGCGCGGTGATGCGCGATACGTCGAACTGGGCGACAACTTCATGTTCGGTCGGCACCGCAGATCCCGCTGGACGCTTGCCCGATGTGATTTCATCGCGAAGCGTGAGGAATATCTGCTGATAGAGCGGGATGCCGCCGGACCGGCCGGCGCGTCGTGGGGATGCCATTCTCCCGGCGTGCCGCACTTCCCTTTGCTCGCCAAGCGATTTATTTGTTATATTGATATAGCAAATTAGTGCGGCTGCGTTTACCGTCGCCGCATGGGAAGAACGATCTTCGAAAAGATCTGGGACGCGCATCGGGTCGAATCGTTGGGAGAGGCCAGCGATCTGATCCTGATCGACCGGATATTGCTGCACGAACGGACCGGCGGCATCGCGCTGAAGAGTCTGGCGGAGGCGGGGCGGCCGATCGTTGCGCCGCGTCAGGTGTTCGCGACGATGGATCATGTCGTCGATACGCTGCCGGGACGGAGCGACCGGACCATCATGCCGACCGGGCGCGACTTCATCGTCGCGACGCGCGAAGCTGCTATCGCGGCGGGCATCACCCTGTTCGACCTTGGCGATCCGCGTCAGGGCATCGTCCATGTGATTTCGCCCGAACAGGGCATCATCCTTCCCGGCCTCAGTCTCGTCTGCCCGGACAGTCATACATGCAGCCAGGGGGCGCTGGGCGGCTTGGCTTGGGGCATCGGGTCGAGCGAAGCGGAACATGCGCTCGCCACCGGCACCTTGCGGGTGAAGCGCCCCAACACCATGCGCGTGACTGTGAATGGTGCATTGCGTCCCGGCGTCACACCCAAGGATCTGGCACTGCACATTCTCGCCCGCTTCGGGTCGGCGGGCGGGAAGGGACATGTGGTCGAATATGCAGGGGACGCCGTGCGTGCGCTGGACGTGGAGGGGAGGCTCACTCTTTGCAACATGGCGACCGAATTTTCGGCCTTCACTGCAATCATTGCGCCGGATGAAAAGGTGTTCGCCTATCTGAAGGATGCGCCCTTCGCGCCGAAAGGAGAAGCCTGGGACGCGGCAGTCGCGGACTGGCGCGCGTTGGCGAGCGATGCGGACGCCCAATTCGACGCGCAACTGACCATCGACGCTGCCGATGTGGCGCCCATGATAAGCTGGGGCACCAGCCCGCAGCAGGCCGTCCCGCTAAACGGCCAAGTGCCGCGGGGAGTAGAGGAAGCGCTGGTCCGCGCGCGCGACTATATCGGTCTGGAGGAAGGCGCGGCATTGATCGGGCAGCCGATCGACGCGGCGTTCATCGGTTCGTGCACCAACAGCCGCCTCTCGGACCTGCGGCGCGCAGCGGCGATCCTGAAGGGGCGCCAGGTCGCGCCCGGCGTCCGCGCCATCTGTGTCCCCGGATCGGGGCAGGTCAAGGCCGCTGCCGAAGCGGAAGGGATTGATCGCATTTTCCTCGATGCGGGGTTCGAATGGCGCGAGCCGGGCTGTTCCATGTGCTTTTTCGCCGGGGGTGAGCATTTCGGCGCGCAGGAGCGCGTCGTCACCTCCACCAATCGCAATTTCGAAAGTCGGCAGGGACCAGGCACCCGCTCGCATCTTGCCTCGCCCGAAACGGTTGCCGCCTCGGCCATTGCCGGCTGCATCGCCGACCCCTCCCTGTTGAAGGCGCAATCATGACTGGGTTCAAATCCCTCACCAGCATCGCCGCGCCTTTAATTCGCGACAATATCGATACGGACGCGATCATTCCCTCTCGCGAGATGAAATCTGTCGCCAAGACCGGGCTGGCGGACGGTCTGTTCGCAGGATGGCGCTACAAGGAGGGGCGCACGCCCGCGCCCGATTTTATCCTGAACCAGCCTGCCTATGTCGATGCGCAGATATTGTTGGGTGGCATCAATTTCGGATGCGGGTCCAGTCGGGAACACGCCGCATGGGCGCTGGCCGAATATGGGTTCCGCGTGATCGTAGCACCCAGCTTCAACCCGATCTTTCGCGCGAATTGCGTGCGCAACGGCATTGTTCCGGTCGAGTTGGACGCATGGCCGCTTGCGCGGGCAAGTGGTCCGCTGACCGTCGATCTGCCGAGTCAGAGCGTCATGGCGGCAGGCGGGCAGCGCTGGACCTTCGCCATCGATTCTGAAGCGAAGGCCATGCTGCTCGATGGCCTGGACGAGATCGGCCTGACCCTGTTGCGAGCCGGGGCCATCACGGCCTTTCGCGCCCATGACCGGGCACTTCGCCCCTGGGCTTATCTGTAAGGAGATTATCATGGATGCCATCCATGTTTCCGTCGTGATCATAGGAGCGGGCGGAACGGGCCTCGCAGCCGCGTTGGCCGCCGCCGACCTTGGCGCGGAGGTACTGGTTATCGAGCGCGATCAGACGCCGCTGGGCTCCACCGCGATGTCGACCGGCCTGATCCCCGCCGCCGGGACGCCCGAGCAGGCCGCCGCAGGAATCTTTGACAGCCCGGATCGCTTCACCGCCGACATATTGGCCAAGACCAAGGGCGCGACCGATGCCGCCATGGCCCGCCATATCGCGAACGAATCCGCCGAAACCATCGCCTGGCTGCGCGACACTCATGGCCTACCTCTCGCCCTGATCGGCGGCTTTCTGTATCCCGGCCACAGCGCACAGCGCATGTATGGCACTCCCCACCGCACGGGCGGCGAATTGATGGCGGCGCTGGAATCCGCGGCCGAGCGGGCGCAAGTGATGATACTGACGGAGGCAACCGCGTGCGATCTGACGCGCGAAGGCGACCGTGTCACCGGGCTGAGCGTCCTGCGCCCCGACGGTACGACCGAAACCATCATTTGCGACGCGCTGATCCTGGCCTGTTCGGGCTTTGGCGGTGCGGCTGATCTTGTCGCACGCCATATCCCGGATATGGCAGAGGCTGTCTTTCACGGGCATCCCGGCAACAAGGGCGACGCGCTGCGTTGGGGCGAGGAGCTGGGCGCGGCGGTCGCTGACCTTGGGGCCTATCAGGGCCATGGCGGGCTGGCTGCGGGGCATGGCGTTCCGATCCTCTGGCCGCTCATCATGGAAGGCGGTTTTCAGGTGAATGCCGATGGCCTGCGTTTCTCCAACGAGGCGTCGGGCTATTCCGAGCAGGCGGCCAAGGTGAATGCGCAGCCGGGCCATGTCGCCTGGTCGATCTTCGATCACAGGCTGCATGAACTGATGCTCGACTTCGACGATTATCGGGAAGCGTTGGGCGCGGGCGCAGTGGTGTGGGCAGACACGGTCGATGAACTGGCCGGAGCCGTGCGTTTGCCGGTCGAGGCGCTGGCCGGGACGGTCGAGGGGGTGGCCGCCATGACGCGCGGTGAAACGAGCGACGCCTTCGGCCGCGACTTTTCAGGCAAGCCCGAACTGGCCGGTCCCTGGTATGCCGCAAAGGTGACAGGCGCGCTCTTCCATACGCAGGGCGGTCTGGTGGTCGATCGCGATGCGCGTGTATTGAAGGCGGATGGATCGCCCTTCCCCAATCTGTTTGCGGGCGGCGGGGCGGCGCGGGGCATATCCGGGCCCGGTGCGGACGGCTATCTTGCCGGGAACGGCCTGCTTGCCGCGACGACGCTGGGCAAGCTGGCCGGTCGAGCGGCGGCGCGGCTGGCCAAGGGCTAGAAGCGACGATCCGGACGAGCATCCCTATCGCGGGTGCAGCGTCGTCCTTTTCTTCTGGAGCGGCCAGCCCTTCGCGCACGCGCGGCTGACGGTCGAAGAAAAGTTCTAGGCCGCAGAGAAGCGCCATGTCTTCCCTGCGGATATCGACCGCGATCGACGGCGACTTTCGGAAGCCCGCACCATTTAGTCGGGACGGGGATCAAGGCCAGCCTCCCCGGCTAGATAGGTTTCACGCGAAGGGCTGTATCCATCGACGTGATCGGCTCGCAGCCATTGGCCCGCACGATCATCATGTCCTCGACATGGGTCGTGCCCCAGCCAAACTCATGATAGGGCATGTCCAGCGTGAAGACCATATTCTCCTCGAAGACGAGGGGGTGATGTCCGGGCATTTCCGGCCCGACGGACACCGGATGGTCCGTATGCTCCAGCCCCACCGAATGCGGCCCGGCAATGACGAAGCCGGGGAAGCCTGCCTCGTGCACCGACTTCAATGTCAGGTCGACAATCTCCTTGAAGCTCTTGCCCGGCCGGATTGCCTCATAGGCAATGCGCAGCGCCGCGCTTACTGCGTCGAAGCGGCGTAGCATCTCGTCGGTAGGGGTGCCGAAATAGACGGATCGGCCGACATCGCCGCGATATTGCTGCCAGCTTCCCACCGAATCCAGCTTGATGAGTTCGTTCGGCTCCACCACGCCTGTTGCAAGGCCACGGATATTGGCGATGATCCATTCGGATCGTCCGCCCTGCTGCGCCATGGAAAGGGCATGGATGCGGCCCAGTTCGTCGAGCGGCATGCCGACTTCCATCGCGTCCACTACGGTATTGATCGCAGTCTCGCTCATGCGCCCGGCGGTTTTCAGCAGGTCGATCTCAGCCTCGCTCTTCACCATGCGGATCTGCTTGAAGATATTGAGCGCATCGACGCCCCGCAGATCGTCCAGCCCCACTTGTTGCAACCAGCCCAGCACGCGCGGATCATCGAACCCAAGCCGCCCTTTTTCCAGGCCCGCAGCGCGGATTGCGCCCGCCAGCGCGCGGCACGCCGTAACCTCCGCGCCGCCGCGATGCTGGGCGTAGCGGTCGAGCAACTGCTGGTCGCGCGGGGCCATCGGCGCACCCGGCCGCGTCGGATAGGGTGTAAGCGGCGCGTCCTTCACCGCCTCTGCCGTCACGACCTGATCGCCGCCGGAAGCCGGTTCCTCGATCAGTTCCTCGGTCGAAAATTCAAAGTCGCGTTCGGGGATCGCCTTGGGCGCGATGCGGGTGATGAAGGTCGCCACATTGGGCATCCATGTCGGGGCATGTTCCAGATGATAGACGCCTGTGCCCGGCATGATAAGGGCAGCAGGCTTGCTCTCGTCGCGCGGCAGGAAGGCATAGAGCGTATAGTTGCGCGACATCAGGAACATCGAGCCCCAATAGTCGGAGAGATAGTAGATATTTTCCTGAAAGGCAGCGACCAGCCCGTCGAGGCCGTGCAGATCCATGATGGCGTTGGCGCGGGCGCGGTTAAGCAGCATGGGTCGTCTCCTGTTCATCGTAAAAGGCACGCAGCGCCTGCGCGATCCGCAATACGCCGCCTTCGGGTTCGAAAATATCGCGGTCCATGCCTGGCAGTTCCACGACGCGCGCGTCAGGAATCAGTCGGGCGGCTGCCTTGCTATGCTCCAGCAGCGGCTCGTGCGGCTGCACGATCAGCACGGGCTGTGCGATTTGCGCCAGCCGTTCCTCGACCGGATAGGTCCACACGCCCTCATAGGGCCACCAGTAACGGTGCAGCGGCTTGGCGCGCTCTGCCCAGATTTGCGCCGCCCGTTCGATGGGGATGCCCGGCGTGCGCTGCGCGACGGTGAAGTTCCACAGCCATCGCAATCGTGCGAAGATCGCTTCGCCATCATCGGTTGGCGGCTGCACCGCATGAATCTGGTCGAGCCGCTCGCGCCGCTCCGCCTCCGGCCGAAAGGGGATGCCTGACAACACGAGATGCCGCGCGCGGTTGCCCAGCAGCTTGGCCAATTCTATCGCGAGGAAGGTGCCAGTGTGAAATCCGAACAGGTCGACCGGTTCGTCCAGCCCCAGGGCAGTTATCCCTTCGGCGAAGGCGGCAGCATATTCGGCCATGGCGATCGGCTGCTCCGGCCGGGCGGACATGCCGAATCCCGGTGTATCGAATGCGATGACGCGCCGGTCCTTCGCCATTTCGGTCAACAGGTGGCGATATTCCTCTGAACTGGACGGGTTCTGATGCAGCAGGACGAGGGGGCGGCGCGCAGGCGCATCTGGGCGTCCCTCCAGATAGTGGAGCTGCCCGAACCGGGCGTCGGTATAGCCGTTGCGTGCTGCGGTCATAGCTGCTCCATAAGCGCCATGATAGCATTGCGCGCCGCCCATCCCGCACAATTGATCGTCAGGTGGATAGAAGGGCGACCCTTGATGCGCCTTGCCGACCGTCATGATTGTGTATGGCCGTGACCCAGATATCTACCCCCAACTCCGCCGCCATGGGCCAAGCCGATTCGACGACGGACCGATTGCCCTTCCTCCTTCAGTTCGGATGGGGGCTGGGCACCATGGGTCTTACCGCCTTCATGGTCGGCAGCTATCTGCTCCTGCGCTTCATGACCGACTATATGGGTGTTCCCGCCGCCATAGCCGGAACTGTCTTCGCGCTCGCAAAGATTTACGACGCGATCGCCGATCCGATCTTCGGCGGCTTTTCCGATCGCACCCAGTCGCGCTGGGGCCGCCGCAGGCCGTTCCTGCTGGCCGGTGCCTTCGCCTGCGGCCTCACCTTCATGCTGGCCTTCAACGCGCCGGTGATTGAAAATCGGGCAGGAGCGGTCGCCTTGTTGGCCGGCCTGCTGATCCTGCACGCCAGTTCCTATGCGGTCTTTGCCGTCCCATACATGGCAATGCCGGCGGAGATGACCGATAATCCGCATGAGCGATCGAAACTCATGTCTTTCCGCGTCATCAACGGGGCACTGGGCAATCTGGTCGGCGGCTGGGCCACCGCGTCGCTGATCGCCCTGTTCGGCGGCGGCCTGATGGGCCATCGGATGATGGGCATCATCGTCGGCCTGCTTATCTTTGCCGTGCTGATGGGCTGTTTCTTCCTGACCGCGCCCGCGCGCCACCGCGAAATCGACAAGAACCATCTCCCCTATCGCCAGCAACTGAAACTCGCCACGCGCAACAGGCCCTTCATGGTGTTGCAGGGGGCAAAGCTGATGCTGATGAGCGCGGCTGGCCTGCACACCGCGTCCGCCGCCTTCTTCGTCCAGCGACGGCTGGAGATGAGCGATGCCTGGCTCGGTATCATCTACGCGACGCTCACCATCGGCACCGTTCTGGTCCAGCCGCTGTGGCTCTGGTGCGCGCGCACCTATGGCAAGCGGCAGACCTATACGATCGCGGGGCTGTTCACGGCGCTCGTCTGGGCCAGTTGGCTCCCCTTTGGTCCCGGCACCCATGGCTGGATCATCGGTGGTATCGGCCTGCTCGCCGGGTTCGGCAATGGCGGGATCGTGATGATCAGCCAATCAATGCTGCCCGACACCATAGCCTATCAATATCTCGCCACCGGCCAGCGCAGCGAGGGCAGTTTCGCGGGCGTGTACATATTGGTGGAAAAACTGGGGCAGGCGATCGGTGCGTCGCTAACCGGCATCATCCTGGGCCTGTTCGGCTATATCCAGTCGACCGGACATCAAGCCGTCGAGCAGCCGCAGAGCGCCATTACCGGCATCACGCTCGTTTATTGCGTTTTCTCGACCGGCTTCCTGCTGGCGAGCATTGTCGTGCTGCGCTTCTACCCGCTCGACGAACGCAGCATGACCTTGAGGAGCGCGTCCTGATGCCCCGTCCGCCCGTCAATCGCCGCCTGGCCGTGCAGGGCCAGTCGCCGGCGGAGGACCGGTTGCTCGCGATGGTTGCAGCGCTGGCGTCGGAACTGGCGATGACGCGCGAACGGCTCGACACGCTGGAGCGGCTGGCGGACGCATCGGGCATGGTGCCGCGCGCCGCGATCGAGGATTATGTTCCCGATGCCATGGCTGCACAGGAACGGGACGCGACCCGCCAGCGCCTGATCGCCAAGGTCTTCCGCCCGCTCAAGGACGATGCGGAGCGGGCTGCCCATGAGGAGGAGCCTTCCGCATGACCGCCCATCCCATGTTGCCGCAGGCCAGCCATGACGAACTGGCCGAACAATTGTTCATCCGTGACCTCAAGGGCTGGATCGGCGGCGAGGTGGAAGGGCATCAGCGCACGCTGGCCGCACGGCTCGATCCGGGCGCGCAAAGCAATGCGCGCGAGGAAAGGCTCTACGAAGCGCTGCACGAACAGGACATTTTCCGCGCCTGGGCCAGCCTGCGCCGCACATCGCAGGACATGCTATGGGATGCGATCGCCACCAGCGTCGCGCGGCAGGGCAAGGAACTGGACGCCAAGGCAGCCGTGCATGAAGCGGGATCGGTCACCCTGCCCGATGATGCGGGCCTGCCCGCCTATATCGAAAGCCGCGACGTCCATCTGATGCCGGGCGGTTACCAGCATGACGAAGGTGGCGTGTTGCAAGGCGCGATCATGGATCGCGGCGGGGCGGTCTATATGCTGGGGCGCAATGGGGGTCTGTTGAATGACGGGCGGGGGCGCACCGTGCTGGCGCATCTGTTCGCCCGTTTTCCCGATTTCGAGCCAAGCCGGATATTGGAGCTGGGCTGCGGCGTCGGCGCCAGCCTGGTGCCGCTGGCCAAGGCGTTTCCGCAAGCCGAAGTCCACGGTATCGATCTCGGCGCGTCGATGCTGCGCTATGCCCGCGCGCGCGCCGCGTCGATGGGCGCGACCGTGCATCTCGCGCAGGACGATGCGGAAGGCACGCGCTATCCTGGCGGCAGTTTCGACCTCGTCTTTTCCGCCGTGCTGATGCACGAAACCTCGGCCGATGCGATCCCGCGCATTCTCGCCGAAAGCCGCAGACTGCTCGCGCCGGGCGGCGTCGCCATCCATCTGGAAGTGCCCCAGCGCTACGAAGCGATGGATCTTTGGGGCCGTATCCGCGGACAGATCGAGGCGGATTACAACAACGAGCCGGCCTGGCGGGCGGCGATCAGCGCTGACTATGACGCCCTGATGCGGCAGGCAGGCTTCACCAAGGTCGCGACCGGCTATCAGGATGCGGCGCGCGGCGATCCGCAGCCGGGGCAGGGGGGCTTTGGCCAGACGTCGAAGGGCGTGTTCGGTTCCTGGTTCGTGGCGTCGGGCCGGGCGTGATCGACCGCGCCTTTGCCCGTGTCGCCGAAGGGCTGACCCATTATCGTCATGTCGAAGGAAGCGGCACGCCGTTGCTGCTGCTCCATGCCTCACCCGGATCGTCGGCGAATCTGGTGCCGCTGGTCGAAGCGCTCATGGCGACCGGCAACGCGCCGCCGCTGATCGCGCCGGACACGCCGGGCAACGGCGACAGCGCCGCGCTGATCGCGCAATCGCCAGACATGGCCGACTATTCCGATGCGCTCGTTCGCCTGATGGATGCGCTCGGCATCGATCGGGCAAACATCTACGGCGCGCACACGGGCGCTCGGATCGCCGTGGAGGCGGGGGTGCGGCACCCCGATCGCGTGGCCGCCATCGTTGCAGACGGTATCGGTGAATATGAAGGCGCGCTGCGGGACGAACTGATCGAACGCTACGCGCCCGAAGTGCAGCCCGACGATTATGGATCGCATCTCCTCTGGGCCTTCCATTTCGTCCGCGATCAGGCGCTGCATTTCCCCCATTATGTCCGCGATCCCGCGCATCGCCTCATGACGCGCGCGGTGCCTGATGCGGATGCGCTGCACAGTGCGGCCATGGAGGTACTGAAGGCGCTGGGCACCTATCATCACGCCTATCGCGCGGCCTTTGCCTATCCTACCCGCGCGCGGCTGGAGCGGCTTGAGCGCCCCTTCTACCTGCTCGACGCTGTGGGAGAGATACCGGGCCTGCGCGCGCAGGCAGAAGCGCTGGCGAAGGCCGCGCCCGATTGTCGGTTGGTGCCGGTCGAAGCGGGCCTGACGGCGAAGGCCGAGGCGATCGTCGCGACGCTCAGCTGAGCGCGGCGACGATGTCGTCGGTCTTGCGCACATGCCCCAAACGCGGGAAGACGTGCGCGATCGGAAAAGCGTGCAGCATGTCGCTGAAGCTGGCCATCGCATCCTCCGCAAAGATCAGTCGATAGCCATGCTCCCACGCCGACCGGGCGGTTGATTCCACGCCCATATGCGTGGCGATGCCGGCCAGGATGATCGTGTCGATGCCGCGACGGCGCAGTTGCAAGTCCAATTCGGTGCCGTAAAACGCGCCCCACTGCCGCTTGACGATGCGCATGTCGCCGTCATGCGCACCCAGTTCCGGCACGATCTCTGCGAAATCGGCGGGCGGCCCGTCGGATGAACGGGGCGCGCTGATGTCGGCCGGTTGCGCCAAAGCATCGACGAAGCCTTTGTGGAAATCGACCGTCACCAGCACAATGATGCCACGGACAACCCGCAGCGCTTCGGCGATGGCGCGGCTGCGCGCGACTACATCGGCGGATGCGTGCGGCGCGGTGCTGTTCGCTACGATGCCCTTTTGCAGGTCGATCGCGACCAGCGCGGTGCGGGTTGGGTCGATGTCCATGCCGGCTCCTCTCGTCAATCGATCGCGGCTGCGTCTGCCAGACTGGTCACCATCGCCTGCCGCAACAGATAGGCACGGCGTTTTTCGGGATCATTGGCCAACGCCTCCATCTTGGCGCGCTGCAACCTGTGCGCTTCGGACTGGCCACCGCGCATCAGCTCCATATTCTGGATCGTCTGGCTCTGGATGAAATCATGCGTCATTTGCCGTCGCTGGCGGTCGTAGCGGGTGAGCAGCGCCGGATCGGCCTTGTTCTGGATCACCTCGACCAGCTTCTCGCACAGGTTGAAGGCGTCATGAATGCCGCTGTTCATGCCGAATCCGCCTAGCGGGTTGTTGAGATGCGCGGCGTCCCCCATCAGGAATATGCGGCCGACCTGGAACTGCTTCGCGACGCGCTGGTGGATGCGATAGACGGTGCGATGGAAGGTTTCCACCGCCGTGCCATCGCCGGTCAGCCCGTCGAACACTGCGTTCTTCTTGGCATCGGATCGCAGGTCGACCGATTCATCCAGATCATTCGCCGGCACCAGCACGCGCCAAAGCGTCGGCACGCGCAGCAGCACCAGCCACTCGTCGGGATCGGAGACATAATTTACCGGCGCCAAGCCGGGGAGATACTCCTCCAGCGGCGTTTCAGTGGTCAGGCACAGGAATTTTTCAGGGTAGGTGAACCCATCGAAGCCGACACCCAGCCACTTGCGCACGATGGAAGATGCGCCATCCGCCCCGATCAGGTAATCAGCCCGCACGGTGCGGATGTCGTTGGGCGTTTCCAGCGAAAGGGTAACGCCATCGCCATCCTGCTCCAGATGGACCAGACGGTGGTTGAACAGCACCTGCGCGGCGGGCAGTTCCTCCAGCGCGGACGCCATCATGCGGGCGAGATGATATTGTTCGCACTGGACGCGGAAGGGATATCGGACGGCGTCGGCAATCTCGGTCATGTCGAAGGAGAGGATGTCGCCGCTGCGCCGGTCGCGCCAATGATAGATGGGGGCTTTCAGGCCGCGCTCGAACAGCTTTTCGGTGAAGCCCAGCGTGTCGAGCATCTCCAGCGTTGGTGCGTGAAAGGTGGAGGCGCGCATGTCCTGTGCGCAGTCCGGTCCCGATTCCACCAGCATCACGTCGATGCCCCGTTGGGCGAGATAGGTGGCCGCGACGCATCCGACCGGGCCTGCGCCGGCGATCACCACCTGCACCCGTTCACCGGCCTGTTTGATATGCGGATCGGTCATAAGTCCCCTGAAATCTATGGTCGCCCCATCTGCTAGGAAGTGGCGGCCCCGGCCGCGACCTGCCCGCCAGCTTTATCCGCAGGTCGATAAATTGCGGGTCGTCCTGTGCGATCTGTTCGTCCAGCGATCAGAATGGTGCGCGCGATTGTCGCGGGGCTGCGCGTGGATGAGCGTCATCCAGATATTTGGAGGCGCGGATGATCGACATTCCTCTCAAGCAGCGCGGGCGCGCGCGCATCGATTTCGAGGTGGGCGTGCGGCTGGCCGCGCGCCGTCGCCAGCAGGCATGCGAGGGCGTTTTGGCGGACAGGGGCGTGACGGCCGGGACGCTGCCCGACGACATGGATGCGCGCCATGCGTTGATCGATGCGACGCTGCGGGATGTGGCGCCATGGACGACGCATGCCTGGCTCGGCGACTGGAGCGCTAGGGAACATGGCCGCGTGTGCGAAGAGGCGTTCGATGAAGTAGCGGACATCGCTGTTCCTGCGCTGGACGCGCTGGAGCAGGGTGCCTCGACCCTGACGGACGATGGCGCTGCCAAGCCGCGCTATTGGTCGGAAATCTGGTTTCATCGCACGCGGGGCGGATGGGACGCATCGCCTTATAACGGCTATGTTCATGGCGAGCTTGTGCATCGCCGCTATGTCTCGCGCATCTATCCGGGCGACATCTATGCCCAGCGTCGCCGGGTGCTCGAGGCGCTGGGCGATTTCGCCGCGCGTGATATCGTCGAATTCGGCACGTCGAGCGGCCATTACACGGTCGCATTGGCAGAGCGCTTTCCGGACGCGCGGATCATCGGCATAGACCCGTCGCGACGGATGCTTGAGCAGGCCCGGCGGGTCGGCAACGGATTGGGCCACAGGTGGGATTTGCGGGTCGGAGTAGGCGAGGAGAGTGGCCTGCCCGCCGAAAGCACGGACCTCGTCACCAGTTATGCCATCCATCATGAACTGCCGCCGCGCATCATCACCCGATGGTTCGCGGAAGCCTGGCGATTGTTGCGACCAGGCGGAATGCTGCTGATGGCGGACGTGCCGCGCTATGCCGATCTGGATCGGCTGGCCGCCTGGCGCTTCGACTGGTCAGCGAAATGGGGCGGCGAGCCATTTTGGCGTTCATCAGCCCAGTTGGATTTGGGTGAGGGGGCTCGGTCGGCAGGCTTCGTCGATGTGACATCGACCGGCGTTTCGCCGACCGGCAATCCCTATTATGTGGTGGGCCGCAAACATGGTTGACCCGACGCCCAACCGGACGATCCTGCCTGCCGCCTCGCTGGACCGTGTCGCCGACGCCGTGCTGGCGCTTGCGCGTGAGTTGTGGGTCATGCGCGACCGCCAGATGGTGCTGGAAACGGTCCTTGCGGACCGGGGCATTGATGTGGCCGCGATGATCGACGATTTCGCCCCCGATCCGGCGTTTCAGGAACGGCTCGATGCGGAGCGCGACCGGTTGATCGAGGCGGTGGCGCGCGCTCTGGATGGCGCGCGATGAGCGAACCGATCGATAGCGGATGGACGCCGCTACGCCGCCGGGTCGTGGCCATCTGCACTCTCATCAATGCGCTCGATGGCATGGACGTTCTCATCATGTCCTATGTGGCGCCCGCCATGGCAGCGGACTGGACCATCGGTTTTGAAATGATGGGGTTGATCTTCAGCGCCGGGCTTGCCGGCATGGTGATCGGTTGCTTGCTGGTCGCGCCCTTCGCTGACAGTATCGGACGGCGTCCGATCGTGCTGATGGCTCTCATGATGATGAGCGCAGGCATGTTGGGTACGGGCCTGGCTGGCAGCCTCACGCCCTTTCTGATCGCGCGCATCGTTGCCGGCATCGGCATCGGCACCCTTCTTGCCAGCATCGCCGCGCTGACGGCCGAATATGCGCCACCAGGTAGGACCAGCTTTGCCATCGGCCTCTTTCAGGCGGGTTACCCGATCGGCGCGGTGCTTACCGGTTTGGCCAGCATCGCTGCGATCCCGACCTTCGGCTGGCAGGCGACATTGCTTGGCGCAGGCTGCATCAGCCTCGCGGTCCTGCCTGTCGCCTGGATCGGCCTGCCCGAATCCCGCCGCTTCCTGGAGGAGGGGAAAGAAAACCGCAGCGCCACGCCGCCGGTCGGTGGGCTCTTCATCGCGGGCCGCTGGCGATCGACGCTGGCGCTCTGGTGCGCGACCTTCGCCGGTTTTGCCGTCCTCTATTTCATCACCAGCTGGATTCCGGGCCTCGCCATCGAAGCGGGCCTTGCGCCTGGCGCAGCGCTATGGGCGGGCACGATCTTCAATCTGGGCGGCTGCGTCGGCGCGACCGCGATCGGCTGGCTTGCGATCCGCACGTCGATCGCTCGGTTGATCCGCCTCTTCCTTGGCGGCGCAGCGATACTGCTGCTGCTCTTTTCCGCGCCCTTGCCGCTCGCCCTGGTCCTGCTCATCGCCTTCGGCATCGGCCTAACCCTTCAGGGCGGCTTCAGCGGCTTCTACGCACTTTGCGCCGAACTCTATCCGCCCGAAACGCGCAGCAGCGGAACCGGCTGGGCGGTGGGCATCGGCCGGGGCGGGGCGATATTGGGGCCAGCGGTCGGCGGCATGTTGCTGGCGGCGAAGCTGCCGCTCTGGGCCGTGTTCCTGAGTTTCGCCGTGCCGCTCGTCCTTTCCGGCGCGCTGGCCGTGCTCGCCGCACGCCTGCGCACCGGATAAGGGGTCAGAACTCGGCCATCAACCGGCCGAAGCCTTCTTTCCTGTCCATGATCCCGTTCATGCGCAGCGCGTTCCAGTAGGTCGCGGTGTTGATCGCGATCACCGGCTTGCCCAGGAACAGTTCTGCCGCCGCGGCAAAGCGGACCATCGACAGGTTGGTGCCGACCTGCACGATCGCATCCACATCGTCGCCGTCCAGTCCCAGCACCGTATCGCGTAGCCGTGCCGGCGGCACTTCTGCAATCGCCGTCCAGCTTGGGCAGCGCAACGGCGTGTCGCGCACCACGGTCACGCCATGGTCGCTCATGAACTTGGCGACTTCCGCATTGGCGACCGGGTAATAGGGTGACAGCACGGCCACCTTTCTGATCCCGCCATAGGCGCTGAAGGCAGCGATCAGCGACTGCGCGCCGGTGCACAGCGAAACGCCGGCGACCTCCTCGACCGCCTTGGACCACCGGGCCGATCCTTCGGCGCCGCCATAGAAGGTGACGGCCGACATGCCCATGACCAGGAAGTCGGGGCGGCAGGTCATCACACCGCGCACCGCTTCATGGGTCGCCTCGTCGATCTTGAGCGTCCCTGCCATGAAACTTTCGTCGGACAGTGCCTTGGCGTCCTCCACGATGATGCGACTATAATGATTGGTCACTCCCGCCACGCGAAGATCGTCGAAATCCGGTTGCACCACCGTGTTGGTCGATGGCCCCAGCACGCCGAACTTCTTCCGCCAACCCAGCATGTCACCCATGATTACGTCCTTTCTGCATCAGGGCGACGGCGTCTTTTTCGCTCACCACCTCGGCCATCTTGGCTGCCATATCGAACAGATTTTGCTCATGCGGCCGGGCGTCCCGGTCGCCGCATGCCTCGCGGATCACGAAGGGCGCAAAGCCATGGCACAGCGCATCGAGCGCGGTTGCCCGCACGCAGCCGCTGGTCGAAAATCCGGTCACCATCACCGTGTCCACACGCATCGCGTGCAGCGTGGAGGCGAGCGAGGTGCCGAAGAAAGCGGACGGATATTGTTTCGAGATCACCATCTCGTTCGCGCGCGGTTGCAGCGTGTCGGGAAAGGCGCCGTCCGGCGACCCGCGCGTGAAAGCGCGCAAAGCCGGCACCTTGCGGAAGAATATGCCGCCATCCGCGCCGCCCGGCTCATAGACCACATTGGTGAAGATTACCGGCACGCCAGCATCGCGGGCGGCGGCAACAATGCGTTCGTTGGAAGCGAGTGCCGCCTCCACCCCGGCATAGAGTGGCGAGGCGGGTTTCAGATAGGCCATCACGACATCGACGATCAGCAGCACGGGCCGCTGCCCGAACGGCAATCGACCGCCGAAGCCGGCGGCGGCATAATCCTCTTGCAGGTCATCCCGCATGATCGTCTCCCCAAGCAATGAGATCGGCCGCGCCGGTGAGCGCGTTCATGTCGGAAAGCCGCGCCAGCGGCAGTCCGTCGGTGGTGCGATGCGCGGCCAGATGCGCCAGCCAGCCAGGGGCGGCGGTTACCAGGCCATGCATCAGGAGAAGGGGGTGCAGCGCAACCCGAACCCCCCCACGTTCCAGAATTTGGGCGTCGTTGGTCGGCGTGAAACCGCCTTCGACCAGATTGTGGACCAGCGGCACGCGCCCGGCGAAGCGGGCCGACACGGCATCCAGTTCAGCCATGTCGCGGGGTCCTTCCACGAAGATCATGTCCGCGCCCGCTTCCAGATAGGCGTCCGCCCGGTCGAGCGCGGCGTTCAGCCCCTCGACCGCCAGCGCATCCGTGCGTGCGATCACCAGCATCCTGTCCCGACTGTCCAAAGCCGCCCGGATGCGTCCGAGCGCCTCGCCCATCGGCACCACGGTCTTGCCCGCCATATGGCCGCAGCGCTTCGGAAAGCCCTGATCCTCGATCTGGATCGCGCTTGCGCCTGCCCGCTCGAATCCGCGGACCGTGCGGGCAAGCGTCAGCGCATTGCCGAATCCCGTGTCGCCGTCCGCAATCAGCGGGATCGCCACCCGGTCGCGGATCGCCGTGATCGTGTCGATCACCTCGGTCGCGGTGACAAGGCCGATGTCGGGGCGACCAAAGCGCCCCATGGCAATGCCCCCGCCGGTGACGAAAGCGGCCGGAAAACCGGCCTTCTCGACCAAAAGGGCGGTCAGCCCGTCCCAGCATCCCGGCACGGACAATAGCCGCCCGCCGGGCGCGATCAGCGCGCGAAGGGCGGCGATATGGTCCATCAGCCGAGCTGGCCCGGAATATGGCTTTCATGATTCTGGAGATACCAGTCTGCAATCTCCTCACGTGTGGTCCACCATATGCCCGGCAGCGACTTGGCATGTTCGATGAACTCGCGCAGCGCCCGTACGCGATGCGCGCGGCCGGACACATGCGGGTGGAGGCCGACATTCATGATCCGCCCGGTCTTCGCGCCCTCGGCATAGAGCACGTCCAGTTCCTCGATCAGCGCGTCGCGGAACTGGTCCGTCGTATAATTTTTCCGCGTGATGAAGGTGAAATCGTTGATCTCGTTCGAATAGGGGACCGACACGATCGGGCCATGCGGCGTTTTCAGCAGATAGGGCTGATCATCGTTCATGATGTCGCAATAGAAGGTCGCGCCATATTGGGCGAGGATGTCGGCCGTCTGCAACGTGCCCCGCAGCGAGGAGGACAACCAGCCTTTGGATTTGCGCCCCGTGAATTTTTCGAACTGCTCCAGTGTGCGCGTTACGACTTCGCGCTCCTTCGTCGGATCCTGCGCGAAATTGGTCAGCAGTTCGCCCTGCTCCCAGTTGTGAGTCAATAATTCCCAACCGCGTTCCAGGACTGCGTCGGTCATCGCCTTGCGCCGTTCGAATGTGACGGCATTGGTGGTGCAGGACGCCGGCACGCCCAATTCGTCGAACAGATCGAACAGGCGCCAGATGCCGACCCGTTGACCATATTCGCGCCAGGTGAAATTGGGGAAATCGGGCGTGTTGCCGGGCAGGATATCGGGCAGGATCGACGGGCCGCCTGCATAATAGGGCTTGTCGGTGTCCTTCGTCAGATCCCAGGTCTCCAGATTGAATGTCAGGATCAACGCGACCTGCTTGCCGTCCGGCCATTTGAGCGGCTGGCGGGCGGGGAGCGGGATATAGTCATAGTCCATGGGAAACCTCCTTGCGCGGAACTGCTCTTTAACGAACCGACAGAGCGAGGACAAAAGGGGCGGGTATTTTCCTCGCAGGGCGAATAAAATGGTCAGGGTGCGCGCAGGAATGTGTCGATCATCGTCGCAATGGCGTCGCGCTCCAGCACGAACAGGCCATGTCCCGCGCCGGGCAAAGGCGTTACTGTAACATGGGGGATCAGCGGCGCGGCCCGCTGCGTCGGTTGCCACAAATCGTCCTCCGGCGCGATCAGCAGTACCGGCTGCATCAGCATGGGCAGCGCCGCCGCCAGATCATAGCCATAGACCGCGGCATAGCCCCAATAGGCACGCGCGCCGCTGCGCAGATTTTCGGTGAGCGATTCCTGCTTCCAGCCGATGTCGATGCGCGGATCGAACAGGGTCTGCATGTGCTGCCACATGGCCAGCAGATGGTTGCCATCATCGGCCAGGGTGGTGCCGGCGGCAAGCCGCTCCATCCGCGCGGTGCGCGCCTGGGCGTCATAGAGCGGCAGGGACACCGGCACGATCCGCCGCACCCGTTCGGGCGCTGCAAGCGCCATGGCTACCGCGATGACCGATCCAGTATGGTAGCCCACGACATCGAACGGCCCCGCCGGGATCAACCCGTCGCGCGCCAGCGTCGTCATCAGGTCCAGCATCTCGGCCGCCAAATCAGTGATGGCAGCCGGATCGGACGGCGCATCGCTCGCCCCATAGCCTGGCGTGTCGGGCGCTATCACAGTTCGCCCGGCTGCCAGCAATGGCATCAATGGCTCCCATATCCAGCCGGACTTCGGCGTGGGGTGCAGCATCAGTAGAGGCGGGGCGTCCACCCTGCCGCCCTTGGCGATCCGCAGGTGGATCTGGCCCCAGCGGCCATCGGCATAATGTCGGCGGATGGTCATGCCCGTCTCCCTGGCTCGTCCATTCGGATTAGCGCTCCGATCGCCGCTACTGCTGCTTTCGTCCGTGTCTATCCACCCTGCGGATAGTCATCGATCCGTTCGTCGCCCCTTCCGTAAAGCGTGCATGCTTTCGCCTTCACCCTTCAGGGAGGCCTTAAGTGTCGGCAACGATTGCAACTTCATCGATCGAGGATCGCCTGCCGACTCGCCTCTGTATCGGTTTCGGTATCGGTTCGCTGGGGATCGCGATCCTGCTGAATACCGTCACGACCTTCTTTCCGGCGCTGATGACGACGGTGCTTGGGCAGTCGGCTGGCCTGGCGGGGCTGCTGCTCACCGTCTCGAAACTCTATGATGCGGTGGCGGACATCGTGATCGGCATGGTCAGCGACCGGACTCGCAGTCGCTGGGGTCGGCGTCGTCCCTATCTGCTCGTCGGCGCGTTGATATCGGGCGTGTCTTTCCTGTTGATCTTCATGCCACCCAAGCTGGAAGGCATGGGTCTCGTCATCTGGATGGGGATGGCGCTGGTCGTCTATTCCACCGGCTATTCGCTCTTTTCCGTGCCTTATGTCGCCATGGCGGGCGAGATGACCGACGGCTATCATGAACGCACGCGCCTCTTTTCTTTTCGCGCTTTCTTTATCACCTTCGGCCAGATCATTTCCTCGGCTGGGACGGCGGCACTGATCAGCTGGGCGGGCGGGGGAAGCGCTGGCTACGCCATTATGGGAGCGGTGACGGGCGCGATCCTCACTGCAACGATGCTGGCCTGCTTCGCGGGGACCCGCACGGCCCGTTTCGTCAACGCAAGCCCCATTGGCCATATGAGCAAGAGCGAGGCGATCCGGGCCCTCGTCACCAACCGGCCTTTCGTGCTCCTGATGTCCATCAAAATTGCTCAGTTCATGGCGATCGCCGTCATCAACACGACGAAACTGTTGTTTCTGCTGAATGTCGCGAAGGTCGGCTATACAGGATTGATACATCTGACCGTCGTGCAGAATGTCGTTTCTGCTCTGGCGGTTCCACTGTGGGTTCGCGCAGCCCGCATCATCGGCAAGCGAAACGCCTATATCGTCGCCACCGCCTGCCTTGCAATTGTCTATGGCAGCTGGTTCTTTACTGGCCCGGACCTGAGCCTGACGTCTATCTGGTGGCGCGGCGCGATAAATGGGCTGGCGGCGGCCGGCACGACATTGCTCAGCATCTCCATGCTGCCTGACATCATGGAATATGATCGCATCAAGACCGGCCTGCGCCGCGAGGGCATATTTTCAGGAATTTACACCATCGTGGAAAAACTGGGTTTTGCGTTGGGCGCAGCGATCACCGGGGCCGTCCTGTCCTTCTCCGGTTATATCCCCACGACGGGGGGTAAACTGGTCGATCAGCCGCAATCGGCTATTTCGGGCCTCTATGCTGGTGCATCGATCATTCCAGCGCTGCTGATCTGTATCAGCATGGGGCTTATGCTATTCTATCGTCTGGATGAGAAGGCGCTTCGTGCTATCCGTACAAATTAGAGCGTTTCTACGTTGTTGGAGTCGCCTGCTGACTCGGAAAACGCGGCAAGCCAAGGACGTAGGGCAGCCGGGCCAATGGGATCGGATCGGAAACGGCTTCAAGCGCTGGAGTGGGTCGTCAGCAGCGACTGTCAGTTGTTATACCAACCTGCCTTGATCTTCGCTCGTGCGCCTATTTGCGGCGTCCGATAGGCACGATGCGCCAGCGCTGATCGACGAGCCTGTTCCAGGCCTCGCAGCCAAGGTCGTCGTTGCGAGGTTGCCCTGGTTCATGGACCTATGGGGCGATCCCTATCGGCCAACTGGTTGCAAGACGTCCCCGCGCATTAGCCGGTCATGGCCTATCCATGCTAATAAGGGCGATCGATATCGCTTGTCAGCCACATCTCCGAAGGCAGTTTCGAACTGAACACGGCGACATTGGTGCTTGCAAGCAATGCCCTCAGACGCTTCTTCTGGTCGATATCGTTGGTCCATATCGCTACGCGATCCGATGACTGGAATGTGCGCTGCATTTGCCAGAGCGTGCGGGCGGCGACAGCCTCGGTCGGGCGGAGCGCCTCTGTAATATCGAAAAGGATACGAACAGGACGCCCATGCGCGCGCCGCCTGCTCAGCTCAATTCTCAGATTTCGATAGAGCAAATCTACATCGACCAATTCCCACTGGCCGCTTGCAAAGATCGCCATGATCCCGTCAGGATCGGAAAGGAGATCGATTTCAACCACATCCTCACCATATCATGCTTAAGGCATGATTAATTATGTATCGAAGCGTTTATGCCTTCCGCTCCAAAGGCCGTCAACTTTGTAGGGCTGTCGCTGCGTAAATTACCGCAATGCTGCGCATGGATCCATGCCGCCGATCGAAGCAATTCATGTGTTCCGTCCCGCCGGCATGGCAACTGGCGGGACGCATGTCGATCAGCGCTCGATCTGGCTGACGTCGCGCACCGCGCCCTTGGCCGCGTTGGTGGTCATTGCGGCGTAGGCGCGCAGGGCCGGGGACACGTCGCGCTTGCGGCCGAAGGGCTTCCATGCCTTGGCGCCGCGGGCTTCCATTTCGGCGCGGCGTTCCGCCAGCAGCGCGTCGTCCAGGTCCACCTTGATGACACGGGCCGGGATGTCGATGACGATCGGGTCGCCGGTCTGGACCAGCGCGATCAGGCCGCCTTCGGCCGCTTCGGGGGACACATGGCCGATCGACAGGCCCGACGTGCCGCCGGAAAAACGCCCGTCGGTGATGAGCGCGCAGGCCTTGCCCAGCCCCTTCGACTTCAGGTAGCTGGTGGGATACAGCATTTCCTGCATGCCCGGCCCGCCCTTTGGCCCTTCATAGCGGATGACAACGACGTCGTTGGCCTTCACTTCGTTGCCAAGGATGCCCGCGACCGCCGCGTCCTGGCTTTCATAGACGCGGGCCTGGCCGTGGAAGACGAGGATGCTTTCGTCCACGCCGGCCGTCTTCACGATGCAGCCTTCGGGCGCGAGGTTGCCGAACAGCACGGCCAGGCCGCCATCCTTGGAAAAGGCATGTTCGGCCGAACGGATCACGCCATGCTCGCGGTCGGTGTCCAGTTCCTCCCAGCGCTCGGATTGGCTGAACGCCGTCTGGGTCGGCACGCCGCCGGGCGCCGCGCGATAGAAGTTGCGCACTTCCTCGCTATTGGTGCGGCCGATGTCCCAGCGGGCGAGCGCGGCGGCCATGGTCGGCGCATGCACGGTCGGCAGGCTTGCGTCGATCAGGCCCGCGCGCTCCAGTTCGCCCAAAATCGCCATGATGCCACCGGCGCGGTGGACATCCTCCATATGGACGTCGTTCTTGGCTGGTGCGACCTTGCACAGGCACGGCACGCGGCGCGACAGCCGGTCGATATCGGCCATGGTGAAGTCGATCCCGCCTTCATAGGCGGCCGCCAGCAGGTGCAGCACCGTGTTGGACGACCCGCCCATCGCGATGTCCAGGCTCATGGCATTTTCGAACGCCGCGAAATTGGCGATGCTGCGCGGCAGGACGCTCTCGTCATCCTGCTCATAATAGCGTTTGGTGATGTCGACGATGACATGGCCGGCTTCACGGAACAGGCGCTCGCGATCGGAGTGGGTGGCCAGCGTCGATCCATTGCCTGGCAGCGACAGGCCCAGCGCTTCGGTCAGGCAGTTCATCGAATTGGCGGTGAACATGCCCGAACAGCTGCCGCAGGTGGGGCAGGCCGACCGTTCGATGGTCTTCACTTCCTCGTCCGTATAATTTTCGTCGGCGGCGACGACCATGGCGTCGACCAGGTCGAGCGCGACCTTCTTGCCACGCACGGTCGCCTTGCCCGCTTCCATCGGCCCGCCGGACACGAAGACGACCGGGATGTTGAGGCGCATCGCGGCCATCAGCATGCCGGGCGTGATCTTGTCGCAATTGGAGATGCACACGATCGCGTCGGCACAATGGGCGTTGACCATATATTCGACGCTGTCGGCGATCAGATCGCGGCTGGGCAGCGAATAGAGCATGCCGCCATGGCCCATTGCGATGCCGTCATCGACCGCGATGGTGTTGAATTCCTTGGCGACGCCGCCCGCCGCCTCGATTTCGCGCGCGACCAGCTGGCCCAGATCCTTGAGGTGGACATGGCCTGGCACGAATTGAGTGAATGAATTGGCGATCGCGATGATCGGCTTGCCGAAATCCTCGTCCTTCATGCCCGTCGCGCGCCATAGACCACGGGCGCCCGCCATATTGCGGCCATGGGTGGTGGTGCGGGAACGATAGGCAGGCATGACTCGGAATCCTTCAGACTATGATCGCGCCCCTCTACAGACTGCGACGCGGCTGTGAAACATTTTATTCCTTTCACGCGCCATTTCTATCATTTTATTGCGAGCGCTTCGCGTCGGTCCCTTGGTGTAGCTTGTCCCACGATGGGACCGCATGATCGGCGGGGCAAAGCCGGGGGTGGCGCTGGCGGCGATCATGGTTAAGAAACCATTATGCGTTTCTTGTCGCCCTGCCTGCGCGCTCTTGCCCTTGCGTCCATAGTGGGCCTGTCGCTGATGGCAGGCGGGTCGGCCGGTCCGGTGCAGGCTGCGGGCGAAGCGGCGATGGCGCCGGGTGGCTATCGCTGGCTGGAAACCGGTCCTTGGGACGCATCGCGCGACGGGCCGATCTATATGGTCATCAGCATCGAAAAGCAGATGATCCATGTCTATGTCGGCGACCGGTTGATCGGCATGGCCAGCGTATCGACGGGCATGAAGGGGCACCGCACCCCGATCGGCGACTATCCGATCCTGCAAAAGCGGCAATGGCACCGCTCCAACCTCTACAGCAACGCGCCCATGCCCTATATGCAACGGCTGACCTGGGACGGGATTGCGCTCCATGCCGGGCATAATCCGGGCTATCCCGCCAGCCATGGCTGCATCCGTCTGCCCTACGCCTTTGCGCGGCAGCTGTTCGCGATGACGAAGATGGGGACGCTGGTGGAAGTGACGCAGGCGCGGCTGAGCGCGGCGCTGAAGCTCGACGCGCTGGTGCTGAGCGATCCGGGTAGTAGCGTGGTGACGTTCGGGCAGCCGCGGACGCGCGGAGGCGCTATCCTGTCGCCAGTGCCGGCCGCGACCATGCCGGCAGACGCGGGGCCGGGAGAGGTGCCGATGCTGGAGGTCGATCCCGGCATCTTCGGGATAATAGGTCGGTAGGCGGGCCACTTTCGTCGCCCCGGCCGCTTTTGCAGGCTCGCGACGCACGTCCTTTCGAGCTTTGCCGGAGCAAGCGGGATGCCGGACAAAAGCCGGCATGACGAAGGAGGGTATGGCGACTATCAGCCATTTGCCAACTTATCGCGATCTTTCCGATCTGTCCCATAGCCGTCACCCCAGCGAAGGCTGGGGTCTCAGGCGGTAGTAGAAGAAGGCCAGCCGTCTTGCGCTATCCGTTGACGCAATGTGCGCCTGCCTGAGATCCCAGCTTTCGCTGGGATGACGGTATCCAGGGCGTTAGGCTCAAAACCCGCCGTTCCGCTACCCACCCATCTCCGCCATTGCTCTGTCGCCGCATGATATCGCGATGCCGGTCTCCCGCCTTGTCGCAGCCCCCCTTCCAACGCGACAGATATCGGCGCAGGAAGGGGCATATGGCGGCGAAGGCGAAGGAGTATCGATGCAGGCCCGTTCCACCTCCTCTCAGCCGCTGCCCACCCGGTCCCTGGCGGTCGCGGCGCTTTCCACCATTGTGGAATGGTATGATTTCACCCTCTATCTCTATTTCGCGACCGTGTTGTCGCGGGTGTTTTTCGGCGGCGGTGCGGTCGGGTTGGGGGATGCGCTGGCGGGTTTTGCCGTCGCCTATCTGATGCGGCCGGTCGGCGCGATCGTCTTTGGGCATATCGGCGATCGCTATGGACGGCGGCCGACCATGATCCTGTCGATGGGAATGATGACCGCGGCCATGCTGGCGACGGCGATGTTGCCGACCCATGAGCAGGTCGGTCCGGCGGCGGGCTGGATGATGATCGGGCTTCGCTGCCTGATGGCCTTCTCCGTGGGGGGCGAATATACCGGCGTGGTTGCTTATCTGCTGGAGGGCGCGCGGGCGGAGCGGCGCGGCTTCGTCACATCGCTGGCGTCGGCGGCGAGCGAAGTGGGGGCGTTGCTGGCGGCGGGCGTGTCCGCCATCACCGTCGCCTCGCTGGACGATATGGCGCTGGCGGGTTGGGGATGGCGCATTCCCTTCCTGGTCGGTGCGGCGCTGGCCGGCATCATATTGCTGGCCCGGTCCACCATGGAGGAATCCCCCGATTTCCTGCGGCAACAGGCGCAGGCGACGACGCCCCGGTCGCCGCTGCGCCACAGCCTGCGCCATCATCGCGCCGCGATCGGCCGGGGTTTCGCCATTTCGGCACTGGGATCGATCACCTATTATGTCGGCATCACCTATGTGCCCAGCTTCCTGTCCGCCATGGGCGCGACCGGGGAAGCCGACGCGCTGTGGCTGTCGACGCTGGCGGCGCTGGCGGTCATATTGGTCACGCCGATGACCGGCCTGCTGACCGACCGGGTTGGGCGCCGGCCGGTGCTGGTCGGGCTGGCGATCGCGGGCGTGCTGCTGCCGATGCTGCTTTTCCTGATGATGCGCGGCGGCTTTGGGCTGGCGCTGGCGGGGGCCGTGCTATTGGCCTGCCTTGGCGGCGCGGTCAGCGCTGTGGGCGCCGTCGCCACGGCCGAGCAATTTCCGGGGGAGGGGCGGCTCAGCGGCCTGGCCTTTGGTGCGACCAGCGCGACCGCCCTGTTCGGCGGGCTTACGCCATGGCTGGCGCATCATCTGGTGGCGGCGAGCGGCTGGGCGCCCGCGCCGGGCGCCATGATCGCGGTCGTGGCGCTTTGCGTCCTGCCGGTGCTGATCGCACTGCCGGAAACCGCGTCACGCAAAAGCAAGAAGGCCGACCCGTTACCGGATCGGCCTTTCTAGGGCTGTCCCCCGGCGCAGGCCGGGGTCCAGTTGAGAGCGTGGAACCGGACCCCGGCCTTCGCCGCGGAACAGCTTCGTTTGTCTTACGCCGCCTGCGCCGCTTCCTCGCTGGCCGGCAGGCGGATCAGATAATCGAAAGCGGACAGCGCCGCCGTCGATCCCGCGCCCATGGCGATCACGATCTGCTTGTACGGGACGGTCGTGCAGTCACCCGCCGCAAAGATGCCCGGCTGGCTGGTTTCGCCGCGCGCGTCGATCTCGATCTCGCCACGCGGCGACAAGGCGATCGCGTCCTTCAACCATTCGGTATTGGGGACCAGGCCGATCTGGACGAAGATGCCCTCCAGTTCGACATCATGCTCCGTGCCATGGTTGCGGTCCTTGTAGGACAGGCCCGTGACCCGCTCGCCATTGCCGTCCACCTTGGTGGTCAGCGCCGAGGTGATGATCTTGACGTTGGGCAGGCTGGCCAGCTTGCGCTGCAACACGGCGTCCGCGCGCAACTGGCTGTCATATTCGACCAGCGTCACATGGGCGACGATGCCGGCCAGGTCGATGGCCGCTTCGACGCCGCTATTGCCGCCGCCGATCACCGCCACGCGCTTGCCCTTGAACAGCGGACCGTCGCAATGCGGGCAGTAGGCGACGCCCTTGTTGCGATATTCCTCTTCGCCCGGCACGCCCATCTGCCGCCAGCGGGCACCGGTGGACAGGATCAGTGTACGGCCCTTGAGCGACGCGCCATTTTCCAGCACGACTTCATGATAGCCGCCCTCGGTCTTGCTGGGGATCAGCTTGGCCGCCTTTTGCAGGTTCATGATTTCGACATCATAATCCTTGACGTGCGCTTCCAGCGCGGACGCCAGTTTCGGCCCTTCTGTGCGCGATACCGAGATGAAATTCTCGATATCCATCGTGTCCAGCACCTGCCCGCCAAAGCGCTCCGCCGCGACGCCGGTGCGGATACCCTTGCGCGCTGCATAGACGGCCGCTGCCGCACCGGCGGGGCCGCCGCCAACGACCAGAACCTCGAACGGGTCCTGCGCCTTGATCTTCTCGGCAGCGCGCGCTTCCGCGCCGCTGTCGATCTTCGCGACGATCTGCTCCAGCTCCATGCGGCCCTGGCCAAAGGGTTCGCCGTTCAGGAAGATGGTCGGCACCGCCATCACCTTGCGTGCGTCCACTTCCTCCTTGAACAGGCCGCCGTCGATGGCGACATGGCTGATCCGGGGATTGAGCACGCTCATCAGGTTGAGCGCCTGCACCACGTCGGGGCAATTCTGGCACGACAGCGAGAAATAGGTTTCGAACGCATAGTCGCCGTCCAGATCCCTGACCTGCTGGATCAGATCCTGCGCCGCCTTCGACGGATGGCCGCCGACCTGCAACAACGCCAGCACCAGCGAGGTAAATTCATGCCCCATCGGCAGGCCCGCGAAGGTCACACCGATATCGGTGCCCACGCGGCGGATCATGAAGCTGGGCTTACGCTTGTCCGCGCCCGTCACGACCGAAACCTTGTCCGACAGCTCCGCGATCTCGCCCAGCAATTCGCTCATTTCACGCGACTTCGCGCCATCGTCCAGCGACGCCACCAGCTCGATGGGCTGGGTGATGTTCGCCATATAGGCCTTCAGCTGACCTTTGAGATTTGCGTCCAACATCTTGTGCGTCTCCATGGATTAATGCGCGCGACGATCCGTTCGCCAGGCAGTGCGACCCGAAGGCCCGGCGTTCCGTTCGAAGATAGCGATGAATATCGGGATAAAAACCCCGCCGGGCCGGGGAGCTTCTTGCTCGACCCGGTCCGGCGAGTGCCTTCTCAGGACTTGGTTTGGTGCGATTTCCGGGTCGTCAGATGTCCCATCTGACTGGAAATCGGTTGTTTAGATCTTGCCGACCAGGTCGAGCGACGGGGCCAGGGTGGCTTCGCCTTCTTCCCACTTGGCAGGGCAGACTTCGCCCGGATGGCTGGCCCAATATTGGAGCGCCTTCACCTTGCGGAGCAGTTCGGCCGCGTTGCGACCCACGCCCTCGGGGGTGATTTCAACCAGCTGGATCACGCCTTCGGGATCGAGGACGAAGGTGCCACGATCGGCCAGGCCGACGCCTTCACGCAGAACGTCGAACTGGGTGGCCAGCGCGTGGTTCTGGTCGCCGACCATGAAATAGTTGATCTTGCCGATCGCCGGCGACGTGTCGTGCCAGGCCTTGTGGCTGAAATGGGTGTCGGTCGATACCGAATAGACTTCCACGCCCATGCCCTGGAGGGTGGGGTAGATGTCCGCCAGGTCTTCCAGTTCGGTCGGGCAGACGAAGGTGAAGTCGGCCGGGTAGAAGAAGAAGACGGCCCACTTGCCCTTCACGTCGGCGTCCGTGATGTCGACGAACTTGCCTTCCTTGTAGGCGGTGGCCGAAAAGGGCTTCAGGGGGGTGTTGATGAGAGCCATGGGCTTCCTTTTCCTGATGAATAATATTGCGGTTGCGAAGACCCATGTAGGGATGCGGTCGATTCGGGGGAAATTGCTTTTCTCGGATGCGCTAAGTGAGAAAAACGATCAGAGCCTGTCCGATTGATCGAACGCCTCGCCTTAAATCTGCAACAATGTTCCCATCGCGGCCTCGACCATGGCCTGCGCTTCCTCCGGCGAAAAGGTGGATCGATCAAGGCACAGCTCCAGCCACAGACCATCCACCAGCGCGCTCAGGCTGATCGCGGCTATGCGGGTCTGCGACGGGGGAAGGGCAGGGGCGGCGGCCTGCAACAGCGCCTCCAGCTGCGCGCGCGTTCCGGCATAGACGGCGGCATGGACGGCGGCGATCGCGGGATCGGATTTGACCAAGCTCCAGAAGGCGATCCAGGTGGCGAGCAGATCCGGGTCCAGGATCGGTTCGCGGAAATTGGCCTGAAGACAGGCGCGCAGCCGGTCGCGTGGATCGTCGCCGGCCGCCTCGATCGCGGCGTCCAGCGCGACGGACACCCGCGTGCCGACATCGACATAGGTGGCCAGGATCAGCGCATCGACACCGTCGAAATAATGGGTCAGCAGGCCGGACGAGACGCCCGCGCGCGCGCAGATGGCGCGGACGGATGTGCCGCCGACGCCCTTTTCGGCCAGGCACCGCGCCGTCGCCTCGATCAGTGCCTGCCGCCGCACGTCGGCCGCTTCGCGCACGAAACGCGCTCTGGGCCTCGTCGTGCCTGCGCGCTCTCCAAATCTGTCGGTCATCGTCATTCCCCCATATCGTCTTTGCGCGCGGACGGGGCGGCTGGCAAGAGATCGTCCCATGTTCCGGGGATCATATCGGGACGGCTGGTGGTTGTGATCGGACGATGAAGGAGACTGACGGATGATACGCGCCCTTTCCCCGCTTGTGCTGCTGCCCATATTGCTGGCCGGTTGCGCCAAAACGCCCGACAATCAATCGTTGGCCAACAACGCCGCCAATGTCGCATCGGTCGAGACGTTCGACGAGAGCGACGCGGCACCCACCGACAACCAGGCCTACGGTCAGAGCGCCGACGCGCGCTTGCCGACCGACGACTGGGTCGGCAAATGGACCGGGCCGGAGGGGCTGTTCCTGGACATCCAGCCTTCGCCCGATGGAAAGCCCGGCCATTATGCCCTGACCAACAAGGACAATCTGGACCGGCAGGGCGATTATCAGGGTATCGCCGACGGCACGACGATCCGTTTCGTGCGCGATGGCAAGGATCTGGCGATCCGGCCGGGCAACGGTGACGAAAGCGGCTTCAAATATCTGGCCGGCAAGAGTGACTGCCTGATCGTGGTGAAAGGGCAGGAGGGTTACTGCCGTTAGGTGCCGGCGGACCGGAGAATATGTCCACGTCATCCCGGTCTCGATCCGAGGTCCCGCTTACTTCTCCCCACCGCTTGAACAAAAGCGGGGGCCCCGGCTCAAGAACGGGTGACGACACATGCCCGTCTCAACCACCCAGCCCCTCAAGCGCGGAAAAGCGCTGCGACCAGAGCGCGCCATGGATCGCCATCCACTGGATCACCGGGCCCAGCCCCTTCACCCGCGCGGCATACCAGGTTTCGCGCCCCGCGCGACGCGCCGTCACGAGGCCGGCACGTTTGAGCTTGGCAAGGTGGCGGGACACCATCGGCTGCGATACGCCCGACACCTGCGTGAGCGCCTGCACATTCTGTTCGCCCTCTCGCACCAGCGTCTCCAGCAGGGCACGGCGGGTGCCGTCCGACAGCGCCTTGAACAGGGCATCGGTGGCGGCGTCGCGATCGGCGGTTCGTGATTCACTCGTCATCGTCGATTCATAATCATATGGTTATGAATATGTCCAGTTTTACGTGACGACTCGCCTGTTTTCGGCGTTAACCAAAAAAAGTCAGGCGGCCGGCGGCGGAGAGTCTTTTGCGCAACACCGCCCCATGTAGAGTCTGTGCGGAGTCGGCCGACTCAACATCTTGTGGGTGCCTGCTTCGTTCTCATCGTCGTTAACTATTGTCTGAAGCCCGGCGCCTAAGCCGCTGATCTTGACGGCGGACTCCCAAGGACTCACTGCTGGGCCTCAAGACGATTTTGGGGGCCAAGACCATGGGTGTAATGGAGCGCGTCGCAGCGCCGCGGCGGAAGAAGGCGATTGCGTCCGTAGAGGTCGAGGCCGACCGGCTGCTCCGCGGCGATTGCATCTCGGAAATGGCCAAGCTGCCCGACAATTGCATCGACATGATCTTTGCCGATCCGCCCTATAATCTCCAGCTGGGTGGCGACCTGTTCCGGCCCGAAGGCGGCCGCGTCGATGCGGTCGATAATGATTGGGACAAGTTCGACACGCTGGGCAGCTATGATCGCTTTACCAAGGCGTGGCTGCGCGAGGCGCGCCGTATCCTCAAACCCAACGGCTCCATGTGGGTGATCGGCAGCTATCATAATATCTTTCGCGTCGGCACCGCGCTCCAGGACGAAGGCTTCTGGATCCTGAACGACATCATCTGGCGCAAATCCAACCCCATGCCCAATTTCAAGGGCACGCGGTTCACCAATGCGCATGAGACGCTGATCTGGGCGAGCCAGGGCGAGGACGCCAAATATACGTTCAATTACAAGGCGATGAAGACGCTCAATGACGAGTTGCAGATGCGCTCCGACTGGGTGCTGCCGATTTGCGGCGGGCAGGAGCGACTGAAGCGCAACGGGACGAAGGCGCATCCGACGCAAAAGCCCGAAGCGCTGCTCTATCGCGTGATGCTGGCCACCACCAAGCCCGGCGACGTGGTGCTCGATCCCTTCTTTGGCACCGGCACCACCGGCGCCGTCGCCAAGCGCCTCGGCCGCAAGTGGATCGGCATCGAACGCGAGCCGGACTATATCGAAGTGGCGCTGGAACGCATTGAAGCCGCGCTGCCGCTGGACGAAAGTGCGCTCACCATCATGCAGACCGCGCGCCAGCAGCCCAAGGTGGCGTTCGGCACGCTGGTCGAGACTGGCTATCTGAACCCGGGCACGCTGTTGATGGACAGCAAGCGCCGCTGGCAGGCGGAGGTCCGCGCGGACGGATCGCTCAGCGTCGGCACCGACAGCGGCTCCATCCACAAGATGGGCGCCACATTGCAAGGCGCGCCCAGCTGCAACGGCTGGACCTTCTGGCATGTCGAGGTGGACGGCAAGCTGGCCGCCATCGACACGCTGCGCCAGACCTATTTGCTGGCCAACGAGCCTTAACGATCCCAAAGCTTCGCTCGAAGCGAACGGATAGGGATTTCCATGGTCAGCCTCCCCCCTCACGCCCGCCTCTACCTCAAGCCCACATGGTTCGTGCCGACCCCGATTGGCCAGCCTGATGGCAGCGTGGCGCGGATGGGCAATGGGCTGATCTGGTTCCAGGGCTTTGAACTCGGCGCCTTCGATGGCGCACGGCGGATCGCGCGGCTGACGGTGCCGGTGGCGGAGTTTGAGGCGACCATCGCCGCGTTGCCCGGACCGCTGGCGCAGCGGGCGCACCAACTGGCGGCGAATATCTCGGCCCAACGCGCGCCGCTCGTCCTGGGCGATCGCACGATCCGCTTCGACGCGCCGCAGGTGATGGCGATCCTGAACGTCACGCCCGACAGCTTTTCCGATGGCGGCAAGCATGTGGGCGATCCGCAGGCGGCGGCCGATGCGGGGTTCGCCATGGCGGCGGCCGGTGCCGCGCTGATCGACGTCGGCGGGGAATCGACCCGGCCCAAGGCGGCAAAGGTTTGGGAAGGCGACGAGATCGCCCGCATCGCGCCGGTGATCGAGCGGCTGGCGGCGGCCGGGGTTTCTGTGTCGGTCGATACGCGCAAAGCCGCCGTGATGGAGGCGGCGCTGGGCGCGGGCGCAAAGATCATCAACGACGTCAGTGCGCTGGCGCATGATCCGCGCAGCCTGGACGTGGTGGCGAAGGCAGGTTGCCCGGTCATCCTGATGCACGCGCCGTCGGCCGGCGACGATCCCCATGACAATCCCGACGGCTATGGCGATGTGGTCGCCGATGTGTTCGACCATCTGGAGGCGCGGATCGCGGCCTGCGAGGCCGCCGGTATCGCGCGGGCCAATATCATGGTCGATCCCGGCCTGGGTTTCGGCAAGAGCCTGGCGGATAATCTCGCGCTGGTGAACGGCCTCGCCACCTTCCAGGCGCTGGGCGTGCCCTTGCTGTTTGCGGGCAGCCGCAAGCGGCTGATCGGTGCCCTGTCGAACGAGGCGCCGGCGGCGGATCGGTTGGGCGGCTCGGTCGCGCTTGCCTTCCGTGCGGCGCAGCTGGGGGCGCAGATGGTGCGCGTGCATGACGTGAAGGAAAGCGTGCAAGCGCTGCACCTGTGGCGCGGCCTCGCCGATGCGGGACTGAGCGCGATTTGAAGGATATTGGTCAGCGCCAGATCAAGGAAGGCAGCAGGGCTCCGGGTAAAGGCCGGGGTGACGAATATTCGGCACATGACGCCTTTTGCGCGAAGCTGTCCTATTCCAGCCCCGACGGCTAGGGTCTGTCTCGCGCCATCGCTATAGCCGACCCACGCAACAAAATGTCCAACTCTTGTTTCGATATGTCGAATTCAACGGGAAATGTGCGAAGTTAAGCAACGCATATCCTGTTCAGGCTGGCGCCGCTCAGCCCAGTTGCCGCCGATAAAATCGTGTATCGACCGCCATTTTGGGGAAGCTGGCCGGCAGATTTTCCGCCGCCACCAGCGCAAAGCCATTTTTCTCATAGAAGCGATGCGCGGCCAGAAACTGCTCGGTCGTGCCCAGCCATAGCGCGCGAACACCTCTGTCTCGCGCCTGCGCCATCAGCCTGTCGAGCAAAGCCTGCGCCACCCCGGCGGTCCGCCCACGATGGCTGGCGGCAACGAACATCTTGCGCAGCGCCGCCTGACTCGATCCGATATCCCTGAGCGCGATCGTGCCGACCAGCCGGCCATCGGCCTGCGCGACCCAGAAGTCGCCGGTCCGGTCCTGATAGAAGGCCGGGATATCGCCCAGGTCCGGCTGATCCTGCGCGGTGATGGCGATGCCATATTCGTCGCGCTGGATCGTCAGGATCAGGTCCAGCACGCCCGGCTGGTCGGCCGGGGTGAAGCGGCGGATCGTCAGGGTCAGTTGGCGGGCCTCGTCGCGGCCGGTGCAGCGGCATTGGCGGCGGGCGCCGCTGCGGCCGCTTCCGCCTCGGCCTTGGGCGCAAAGACCCGCAGGCTGGCCAGCGTCTGTTCGGCAATGCCCTGATATTGTTCGCTCAGCATTTCGGGATAGACGAAGGTGGCGGTCACGATCGACCCGTCGGCCTGCCTGAGCAGGCGCAGCCCCACATTATTGCCTTCGCCGTCATTGGCGGTGCCGCGATATTCATTCTCGCCGATGAAATCGCCATCGACCCCTTCGGCCCCGTTGCTGACCGCCTCGACGATCTGCTGGAGCGTCTGGTCATTGTCATTCTTTTGCCAGAAGACGCGGACGTCGGCGCCGGCACCCGGATCCTGATAGACGGCGCCGTCGGCGTTGCTGGCGTCCTTGTCGATGGTCCAGCCTTCAGGGAAGGTCACCGAAAAGCCGCGCGTCTGGTTCACATAATTGCGGTTTTCGACTTCGTCCGCCTGCGCATTGGCGATCGCATTGGCTGCGGCGGCATTAGCGGCCGCCGCCAACTCCTCCTGGCTCGGCATGTCGGCGACCTTTTCGGTCCTTCCGCAGGCGGCAAGCAGGGCGAGGGGGAGGAGGGCGACAAGGGTTGGATGTTTCATGGCCCGATCCAAAGCATAGCCGCGCGGATAATTCAACGCTGTAGCCCGATCCGCCCGTTGATCCCATATGCTCGGCCGGTCATGCCGCGCTGTCGATGCCCAATTCCGCCAGCTTGCGATAGAGGGTGGATCGCCCGATGCCCAGCCGCCGCGCAACCTCCGTCATGCGACCGCGATAATGGCCGATCGCCAGGCGAATGACGTCAGCCTCTATCTCCGCCAGCTGGCGCACATGCCCGTCGCCTTCGAACAGGGTGATGCCTGCGCCGTCGCGATGCGGATGGCCGGCGGCGCGCGGGCGCATGGGCAGCACGCTGGCGCTTCCGGCCTGAATATGGGCGGCGATCTGTGGGAAATCCTGCGGCGTCAGCGCATCGCCCTCGCACAATACGGCGGCGCGGAAGAGGGCGTTCTGCAACTGTCGGACATTGCCCGGCCAGCCATGCTGCATCAGCAAGGCCAGCGCATCGTCGGTGACGCCCAGGCCGCGCAACCCCGGCTGGGTGGCGATGCGGGCAAGCAGGTGGCGCGACAGGGCGGGGATGTCGCCCATGCGTTCGCGCAGGGGCGGGACGGTCAGCTGGACGACGTTGAGGCGATAATAGAGATCCTCGCGGAAACGACCGGCCTCGACTTCCTCGATCAGCCGCTTGTTGGTCGCGGCGATGACGCGCACATCGACATGGGACGGGCGGCGTGCGCCGATCGGCTGCACTTCGCCATCCTGCAACACGCGCAGCAACTTGACCTGCGCATCCAGCGGCATCTCGCTGACTTCGTCCAGAAAGATGGTGCCCATGTCCGCGCTGGCGAACCGGCCGACATGGCGGTCGAACGCCCCGGTAAAGGCGCCTCGCTCATGGCCGAACAGTTCCGATTCGACCAGGTTGGCGGGGATGGCGCCGCAATTGACCGTGACCATCGCCTGTTTGTGGCGGGGCGATGCGGCGTGGATGGCGCGGGCGATCACATCCTTGCCGACGCCGCTTTCGCCTTCGATCAGCACGGGGACGCGGGCGCGCGCCGCCTTGGCCGCGATGGCCAGCGCCGCGCGGAATTGCGGGGCGGAACCGACCACGTCCTCGAAAGACAGCGGGGCGGTGATCTTTTCGGTCAGCGGGCGCAACTCGCCTGCGGCCGCGCCCTCGGCCAGGGTCGCGTTCAAAGCCGCGAGCAGCCGTTCGGGCGCGATCGGTTTGGACAGATAATCGGTCGCGCCGGCACGCATCGCCTCCACGGCGATGGCGACATTGTTATGCGCGGTCAGGATCAGAATGGGCAAAGCAGGGCGGCGGCTGCGAATTTCACGGATCAGGCCGGACGGTTCATAGTCCGGGCTCCATTGGTCCAGGATGATCGCATCCAGTTGCATCCCGTCCTGCGTGCCGAGCGTGGCGATGGCGGTTTCGCCATCGGCAGCAAAGATGGTGCGCCATCCCGCACGCGCGCCCAGCGCCGATACCAGCCGCCTCTGGGCCGGTTCGTCGTCGATCAGCATCAGCATCGGTACGCCGTCGCGCGTCATCAAACCCCTCATGTGCAAAGCTGGGCATGATGGTAAGCACAGGGAGTAAAAGCGGACTTAACCGCGCGGAATTTTCTTGGGCATGCCGGGTTGAGGCCATGACGCCCAGACGATAAGAGATGGGCGCAATCATCGCGACAAGGGGACAGGATATGGCGTCGGAAGGCAATATGAAGGCCGCGAACCAGACTTATGGCAGCTTCGTGGGTTTCGTGAAGTGGGGCACGATCGTCTCCGTGGCTCTGGCTGCGCTGGTCGTCCTGCTGATCGCCAGCTGATCGCCATAGCATTTCCTTGCCGGAAGGAGGGGGCGTGAACGGCGTCGGCCTGTTGCCCCTGTTCCTGCTGGCCATTGCGGGCGGCTTCATCGCCGCCCGGCCGGATGCCGATCCGGATCGCCCGCTCTGGCGCTCGGGTGTCGGGGCATTGCCGGCGATCATGCTGGTCGGCGCCGTGATCGCCGCCGCCGAAGCCGGCAGCGCCAGCGCCCGCTATCTCGCCTTGTTCGCCGTCCTCATCGCCAGCGTGGCGGCCGTTCTACTGGTCGGCATAGCCGAACGGCGCTGGCCGCCGGTCGCGCCAGCTCAGGATGACTCTGGCGAGGATGTCGGGTGAGCGCCGCCTTCGACCCGTCCTGGCTAGGTGCGCGCATCGACGGGGTCGATCCTTCGCCGCTGGTGGCGGGCATGTGGCTCGTCGCGGCCGGACTGTTGCTCTGTGCGCTCTGGTTGCGCGGGCACCGTGTCGGCAACCGGCTTGCGCTGGCGGGCGGCATGTTGGCGGTGGGCGCCGCGCTTTATAGCCATGATGTCGTCAACCTGCCGGAAATCGTTAGCGCCCTGGTGATCGGCGGGAGCATAGGCCTGACGCTCGCGCGGCGGTGTGCGGCGCATCGGCTCTCCTGGCTGGTGTTGGTGGCCCATGGCCTGCTGGGACTGGCGGGCGTGGCGACAGGCGTGGCCCTGTTCCTCAATCCCTTCGCCTTCGCGCTGGTGGACGGGCAGGGCCATGTCACGCCAACCCATGGCGCGCTGTTGCTGGGGGGTGTTGCCATCGGCGCGTCGGTGGTGCTTGGCGCGCTGCTGATGCTGGTCCGGCGCACGCAGTCTGGCCTGGCGCTGGTCGGCAGCGGCGCGGGCTGGTCGGCGGCGGCGCTGGGGCTGGCGATGGGTAACAGCGCGCTGGTGCTGGCCGGAGGCATGGCGGGCGCGGCCGGGCTGCGTCTGGGGTGGCGCGCGCGGACCATCAGACGGGCTGCGTAAAGCGCCTTGCCTAGCGGGGCGTGCTTCCCCTAACGCTTGGCCATCTGAACCCCTTCCTGCGCAGCGGAGACACGCATTGCACACACTCGGCCTGATCGGCGGCCTCAGCTGGACCTCCACCGCCCGCTATTATGCAATCATCAATCAGGCGGTGCATCGTGCGCTGGGCGGACAGCATAGCGCGCCGCTGTTGATCGACAGCCTCGACTTCGCGTCGGTCGCCGGTTGCCAGAACGAGGCGGACTGGGACGCCGCCGCCGCCAAGCTGATTGCGTCGGCCCGGCGGCTGGAGCAAGCGGGCGCGGAAAGCCTGCTGATCTGTGCCAATTCCATGCATCGCGTCTATGACAAGGTGCAGGCGCAGGTCGGCATCCCCATCATCCATATCGCCGAAGTGGTGGGCGACCGGATGCAGGCGGATGGTATCGAAAAAGCGGCGTTGATCGGCACGCGCAACGTGATGACCGAAAAATTCTACCGTCAGCGGCTGGTATCCCATGGCGTGTCGCTGCTGCCGGCCGACATGGAGCTGGCCGAACGGATCGACAAGATCGTCTATGACGAATTGACGGTGGGCAAGGTCAGCAAGGAATCCGAACGCTATATGAAGTCGGAACTCACCGACATCGCGAAGGAAGATGTGCAGGCGGTGGTGCTGGCCTGCACCGAACTGGAGCTGATCGTGGACGTGAAGGCGAATGTCCTGCCGATCTACGACTGCACCGGCATCCACGCCAAGGCGGGTGTGGAATTTATTCTGGGGTGAGCGCTTGCCCGGCGCGTTACCCGCCAGGCTCCGCCAGCGCGATATCCATGTCGGCGAGCGCCAGGCGCAGCAGTTCGGCCATGGTCGCGCGTGCGGCGGCCGTGTCGCGTGCGGCGATCGCCTGAAACACGGCGCGATGGTCGGGTAGGGGGTCGCGCGGCATCAGCTTCTTGCGATGTTTGAACGTGGTGGTCCAGCTGACCGCTGCCCCGACCGAGCTGGCCAGCGCCTCCAACGCATCATTATGGGTGGCAGCCAGGATCGCATGATGAAAACGCTGGTCGGCGGCGCGGCCGTCAGGGGTGGACAGTCCAAAGCGCCCCATTTCCGCCAACGCCGCTTCCATCGTCGCCAGTTGCTCATCGGTACGGCGGCGCGCGGCAAATTCGGCGGCCGCCGGTTCGATCACGCCGCGCAATTCGAACAGGTCGCGGATGAAGCCGGCGTCCGGCTCGCCGGCAAACATCCACGCCAGCATTTCGGGGTCCAGTACGTTCCAGCGGCTGCGCGGCAGCACGCGGGTACCCGCCTTGGGACGGCTTTCCAGCATCCCCTTGGCAATCAGGATGCGTACCGCCTCGCGATAGGCGGTGCGCGATACGCCCAGCCGCTCCGACGCCTCGATCTCACCCTCGAACAATTCGCCGGGGCGGTGCCGGCCGGTCAGGATCGCGGTGCCAAGGTCGCGGGCGATCGTCTGATGGATGCGTAGCACGCTGTCCTCCGATCCGATCTTGCGCCCGCTACCCAATGCCCGCTCCTATAGCTCAGTCCTCGAACACTGCCGTAGGACAATGCCGCCCGCAAAGGAAGGCATCCGCTACAAGGCGCAGCGGCGCTGTATCCGCGTCGATCGCCTTGTCCGCCACCAGTCCCACGAAACGACGGTACATGGTCGGATATTCTTCGTCCGGCGCTTTCATCTGTACCTCGCCATCGAGGCGCAGCGTGTTGCCGCCTTCGGACAGGAGCAGGCTGCCCTTGTCTGTCTCCACTGCGATGTCCCAGGTCTGCGGACCGGTCTGGCGCCAATCGAACACGGCGTCTATCGCTGCGCCCGATGCCGTTGCCATGGCCAGCGTCGCACCGATCGGCGCCTGCTTGTTCGACGGCACTTCCAGTTCCGCCGAAAGAACGGTGATCGGCTCGCCGACGATCTCGGTCAGGATCGACAGGGCGTTTATGCCCGGATCGAACACGCCAAAACCGCCCGCTTCCCATATCCAGGGCTGGCCCGGATGCCAGTGACGCACATCCTCGCGCCACTGAATGTCGATCCGCTCGACCTTGCGCGCCGCGATCCACGCCTTGGCCTGGGCCACGGCGGCGGCATAGCGGCTGTGCCAGCTGGCATAGAGCGTGACGCCCTGCCCCTTCGCCAGCGCCGTCAGCGCCTCCACTTCGGACACGGTCGCGCCCGGCGGCTTTTCCAGAAACACATGCTTGCCCGCCAGCAACGCCTGCCGGGCCGCATGATAGCGGACCTGCGGCGGCTGGCAGAGGATGACGGCGTCAAGGTCGGGTTCGCCCGCCAGCATCGCGCCGAGGTCAGGGTAATTATTCACCCCTTCCCCCTGCGCGTTGCGGCTGGCGACGGCGACCAGGTCGATGCCGTCTATCTTTTCAATGGCGGGCAGGTGCTGATCGCGCGCGATCTTGCCGAGCCCTACCAGACCTGCCCGAATGGTCATGCGGCCACTTCCAGCTTGCCTTCGTTACGGCGCGTCAGGCCCCAGGGATTGGCGTCCTGCAACGCGGCGGGCAGCAGCGCATCGGGTACGTCCTGATAGCAGACCGGGCGCAGGAAGCGCATCATCGCCAGCGTACCGACCGAGGTCGAGCGGCCGTCCGATGTGGAGGGGAAGGGACCGCCATGGACCATGGCGTGGGTCACTTCGACCCCGGTGGGCCAGCCATTGGCAAGCACGCGGCCCACTTTACGGGAAAGCGTGGGCAGCAGCTTGGCGGCATCGTCCGCATCGCTGGCTTCCATCTGGAGCGTTGCGGTCAGCTGACCTTCCAGATCGGCGATCGTGGCGATGACGTCTTCGATCGTGGCGCATTTCACCAGGATCGAGGATGCACCGAACACTTCATGCGCCAATGCCGGGTTCGCGCGGAACTGGTCGGCAGCGGTGGAGAAGAAGGCGGACTGGCCGCGATTGACGCCGTCCGCTTCCGTACCGCGCGCGACGGTCGTCACGCCATCTGCGCTGGCCAGTGCCTCGACGCCCTTTTCATAGGCGGCGTGGATGCCCGGCGTCAGCATGACCTGCGCCGCATTGGCCGACAGGGCGTTGGCGGCCGAAGCGACGAACGTGTCGAGATCGGGGCTGTCGAGCGCGATCACCATGCCGGGATTGGTGCAGAACTGGCCGGCGAACAGCGACATGGAGCCGACGAATGCGGTGCCCAGCGCTTCGGCGCGCGCGGCGAGCGCGCCGGGCAGCAGGACGACCGGGTTGATCGACGACATTTCCGAATAGACCGGGATCGGCTCGGCCCGCTTGGCGGCGATCTGCATCAGCGCAATGCCGCCACCGCGCGAACCGGTGAAGCCCACCGCCTTGATGCGGGCGTCAGCGACCAGTGCGCCGCCCAGATCGTTGGTGGTGCCGGGCAGGTAGGAGAATACGCCTTCGGGCAGGCCACAGGCCGCGACCGCCGCGATGATCGCGCGGGCGACCAGTTCGCCGGTGCCGGGGTGCGCGGGATGCCCCTTCACCACGACCGGGCAACCGGCCGCGAAGGCGGATGCCGTGTCGCCGCCCGCGACCGAGAAAGCGAGCGGGAAGTTGGACGCGCCGAACACGGCGACCGGGCCGAGCGCCTGATTGACGCGGCGCAGGTCGCTGCGCGGCAGGGGGGTGCGTTCCGGCAGCGCCTTGTCGATCGTGGCGTCCAGCCAGTCGCCCTGGCGGACATAGCTGGCGAACAGGCGCAACTGGCCGACGGTGCGGCCCCGCTCGCCCTCGAGCCGACCGCGGGGCAGGCCGGATTCGCTCATCGCGGTGGTGATGAGCAGGTCGCCGACAGCGACGATCTGGTCGGCGACGGCCTCCAGGAAAGCGGCGCGTGCGTCGGGGGTCAGGGTGGAGAAGGTTTCGAACGCGGCCTCGGCCAAAGCGGTCGCGTCAGCGACATCGGCGGTCGATGCGTTGGAAAAGGCGACCTCGCCCTTCGCGCCGGTCGACGGGTCGATGGCGTAGAAAGGCTCGCCGCCGTTGCGCTCGCTCGCGCCGATAAGGATGGCTCCGTTGAACATGATGTTCTCCTGAATGAAGGATGGAATGGCTGATCGATCGTGCAGCCGGGATCTGGTCCGTTTGCGGCACATATCATGCTGAAATGACAGGGAAGGGGGCGGCCTTCAGATGGAGAGCCGCCCCGCTGCTTTCAAGAATTAATGATTGTCACGCGGCAGGCCCATGGTCTGGGCGATGCGCTGATATTTCTCCGCGCCTTCCAGGATGGCGCCGGTGTTCATCTGGCCCACGACCGAGCGCTGGATTTCCTGCCATGGGGTCTGCGAAGCGGGATATTTGAATCCGCCCTCGGCCACCAGCTTGGCGCGGCGGGCCTCCAGTTCCTCGTCGGAAATCAGGACGTTCACCGTACCGGCCTTCAGGTCCATGCGGACGCGGTCGCCGGTTTCCAGCAGCGCAAGGCCACCCATGGCTGCCGCTTCGGGGGAAGCGTTCAGGATCGACGGGCTTCCGCTCGTACCCGACTGGCGGCCATCGCCGATGCAGGGCAGGGCGGACACGCCTTCGGTAATGAGATAGGATGGCGGACGCATGTTCACGACCTCGGCCGCACCCGGATAGCCGATGGGGCCGGCGCCGCGCATGAACATCAGCGTGTCGGCGGTGATGCCGACCGACGGGTCGTCGATGCGATGGTGATAATCTTCCGGCCCGTCGAACACGACCGCCGGGCCTTCAAAGGCTTCGGGGTCGTCTGGGTTCGACAGGTAGCGCTGGCGGAACTCGTCGCTGATGACGCTGGTCTTCATGACCGCTTCGTCGAACAGGTTGCCGGTCAGGACCAGGAAGCCGGCTTCGTCCTTTAGCGGCTGGCCGAACGGGCGGATGACCTTTTCATCCTCGATCTCCACGCCCTTGCAATTTTCGCCCATGGTCTTGCCATTGACGGTCATCGCGCCTTCCTTGATCAGGCCCTGATCGATCAGCTGGCTGATGACGGCAGGCAGGCCGCCGGCCCGATAATAATCCTCGCCCAGATATTCGCCGGCAGGCTGCATGTTGACCAGCAGCGGCACCTTATGCCCGACGGTTTCCCAGTCCTTGAGCGGCAGGTCCACGCCCATATGGCGGGCGATTGCGGCCAGATGGATCGGCGCGTTGGTCGAACCGCCGATCGCCGAGTTGGCGACGATGGCGTTGTGGAAGGCGTCGAGCGTCATGATGTCGGAGGGCTTCAAGTCCTCATGCACCATTTCCACGATGCGCTTCCCGGTGCGCCAGGCCGCTTCCTGCCGGTCGCGATAGGGGGCCGGGATCGCCGCGCTGCCGGGCAGCATCATGCCCAGTGCTTCGGCCAGCGCGTTCATGGTGCTGGCGGTGCCCATGGTGTTGCAGAAGCCAGTGGACGGTGCAGACGATGCGACCAGCTTGATGAAGCCTTCATCGTCGATCTTGCCGGCGGCCAGCAGCTGGCGGCCATGCCATACGATCGTCCCCGAACCGGTGCGCTCACCCTTGTGCCAGCCATTGAGCATCGGGCCCACCGACAAGGCGATCGCCGGAATGTTGACGGTCGCGGCGGCCATCAGCAGCGCCGGCGTGGTCTTGTCGCACCCGCTGGTCAGGATCACGCCGTCGAGCGGATAGCCATACATGGCTTCGACCAGGCCCAGATAGGCAAGGTTGCGGTCGAGGCCAGCGGTCGGGCGCTTGCCGGTTTCCTGGATCGGATGGACCGGGAATTCCAACGCGATGCCGCCCATTTCGCGAATGCCCTCGCGCATGCGTTCGGCCAGCACCAGATGATGGCGATTGCAGGGTGACAGGTCGCTGCCGGTCTGGGCGATGCCGATAATCGGTTTGCCGCTGCGCAGTTCCTCGAGGGACAGGCCGAAGTTCAGATAGCGCTCCAGATAGAGCGAGGTCATGTCGATATTGTCCGGGTTGTCGAACCAGGCGCGGCTGCGCAGCTTCGGGGCAGTCTTGGGCGAATCGCTCATAGGGGCATCCTGACGCAAAAATAGGGCATGGCGCGTTGACGCGCTTGCCCTCCTGATATACTCAGACAAATAACATTTCAAGCACCCGAAGTGGGGTAATGTGAGCGCTACCATAAATAAAGTCAGGACCGGGCCGCGATGACCGGTGCGGTAGGGGGTTATGCCGTGATCGGCGACTGGGGCACCAGCCGCCTGCGCCTGTTCCGGGTCGAACAGGGGGCTATCGTGGCGCGTCGCGACGGGCCGGGTATCGGCGCGGTCGGGCGCGCGGCAGAGGCCGCCTTTGCCGAAACGATGGCACTCTGGCTGGATGATGGCGCTCCGGAATCGATCACACTTTGCGGCATGGCCGGCGCGCGCGACGGCTGGGTCGAGGCGCCCTATGCCGACTGTCCCGCCGACGCCGCGACATGGCGGCAGGCGGCCGTGCGGTTCGACTGGCACGGTGCGCCACTCGCCATCATGGCGGGTCTGGCCTGCAAGAGCGCGGACGGCGTCCCTGATGTGATGCGGGGCGAGGAGACGCAGATTTTTGGCGCCCTGGCGCGCGACCCCGCGCTTTGCCACGGTCGGCACCTGATCGTGTTGCCGGGCACGCACAATAAATGGTCGTTGGTCGAGGACGGCCGGATCGTCTCTTTCCGCACCATGCCGACCGGCGAGTTGTTTGCCCTGCTGCGCGACCAGTCGACACTGGGGCCGAAAGTCGAGCTGACCGATCCGGCCCACGAAGCCGCTGGTTTCGCCGAAGGATTGGACCGCGCGAATGATGCCAAGCTGTTGCAGTCGTTGTTCGCGGCGCGGGCCATGCGGCTGCGCAGCGGTCGGTCGGGCGACTGGGCGCTGGGCTATCTGTCCGGCCTGCTGATCGGCTGCGAGATTGCGGAGATTATGGAGACGCTGACCGGCACGGACGACGTGGTGCTGATTGGCGACAAGAAATTATCCGCCCGCTATGCGCAGGCGCTCGACGCACGGGGCATCGCATGCCGTGCGCTGGATGGTGACGGCTGCGCGCTCGCGGGCCTTGGTTTTACGGGAGAGTTGACGGCATGACCTTGGACGAATTGCTGGCCGACGGCGCGCCGCCGGTCTGCGCCATCCTGCGCGGCATCAAGCCGCAAGAGGCGATCGACGTCAGCGCGGCGCTGGTAGAAGCGGGCATCCGCATCCTGGAAGTGCCGTTCAACTCGCCTGAGCCATTGAAGAGCATCGCGGCGATGCAGGATGCGTTTGGCGATCGCGCGCTGATCGGCGGCGGCACGGTGCTGAGCGTCGAAGCGGTCGAGCAATTGCATGGCGCGGGCGGGCGCATCATGGTGACGCCGAACACCAATCCAGCCGTGATCGCGCGGGGCGCAGAGCTGGGACTGGAACTCCTGCCCGGCTTCATGACGCCCAGCGAAGCCTTCGCCGCGATCGCTGCGGGCGCGAAGCGGATCAAGCTGTTCCCGGCGGCGCAACTGGGCGCGGCCTATGTAAAGGCGGTGAAGGACGTGCTGCCCAAGCATGTCAGCGTGTGGGCGGTCGGCGGTACTGGCGCGGATACGATCGGGCAGTGGCTTGCTGGCGGATGCGAAGGCATTGGCGTCGGTGGCGCGCTTTACAAGCCGGGCGACGACGCGGCGACTGTGGGGCAGAGAGGCCGCGATCTTGTGGCGGCATGGAACGCCGCGGCCGTTTGAATTTTCAGGCGACACCTTCGGCTGGCTGTTCGGCCCGATCCAGAACCTCGCGTATCTTCGCGGCCAGGTCGGCATAGCCAAAGGGCTTGGTCAGCAGCTCCACGCCCGCATCCAGCCGGCCACGATGGACGATGGCGTCGCGGGCATAACCGGTGGTGAACAGGATTTTGAGGTCCGGCCAGCGCGTCTTGGCCGCGCGACTGAGATCCGCTCCGGTCATGCCGCCTGGTAGGACCACATCGGTAAAGAGCAAATGGACTGGCCTGTCCGCTGCCTCCAGCGCGGCGAGGGCGGCAGGGCCATCGTTGGCGGCGATTACATGATAACCCAGGTCGCGCAGCACTTCGAGCGAATAGGCGCGGACATTATCGTCATCTTCGCACAGCAGGATCGTTTCGGCCCCGCCCCGCAGCGGCCGGGGCGGCACATCTTGCGCATCGTTGGCAGCAACGCTGCCATGGTGACGGGGCAGGTAGAGGCGTACGCTGGTGCCCTGGCCCGGCTGCGACTGGACGCGCATATGGCCACCCGACTGTTTGATGAAGCCATAGACCATCGACAGGCCAAGGCCGGTGCCGCGCCCGACTTCCTTTGTGGTGAAAAAGGGTTCGATCGCCTGAGCCAGCGTTTCCGCGTCCATACCGTCGCCCGAATCCGATACGCATATTACCACATAGTCCCCCGGCGTCAGCTCGCCGTCCTGCGCTGCCTGATCGGCGTCAATGACGCGATTGGTCACCTCGATCGCCAATTGGCCGCCTGAAGGCATGGCGTCGCGCGCATTGACCGCCAGGTTGAGCAGCGCATTTTCCATCTGGTTGACATCCACCTCGATCGGCCAGCTTCGCGGCGTTTCGATCGTCGTGACGCGAATCGTCTCGCCCAGCGTCCGGTGCAGCATGTCCGACATGCCGGCGACGAGCTGGTTGGGATTTGCCGGGCGCGGGTCGAGTGGCTGGCGGCGGGAAAAGGCCAGCAACCGCTGCGTCAATATGGTTGCCCGGTCCGCGCCTGCGGCGGCGCGCGCGACCATGTTTCGCATCCGCGTCGCATCGGCAGGTAGCGCTCTTTGCAACAATTCCAGATTGCCAGTCACGATCTGAAGCAGATTGTTGAAGTCGTGCGCTACCCCGCCAGTCAGCTGACCCAGCGTTTCCATCTTCTGCGCCTGTCGCAGCGCCGCTTCGGTATCGGCCAGCGCGAGCGCATGGGCGCGTTGCTCCGTGACGTCGCGGGCGACGCAATAGATGATGTCGCCATCCGGCACGGCGGTCCAGCTGAAGGTGCGGTAACTGCCATCCTTCGTCCGGAACCGATTGTCGAAGCGCATCACCGTTTCGCCCTGGGCCAGATCGTCGATGCGTTCGCGGGTTGCGGCGATATCGTCGGGATGTTCCATCCATTGCGACGTGCGGCCGATCAGATCCTCTTCGGTCCAGCCCAATATGTCGGTCCAGGCGGGACTGGCGGCAAGCCAGACGCCTGCGGTATCCGCGATCAGAAAGGGATCGCGAGCCAGTGCCCAGAGGCGGTTGCGCTCGGCCAGCATCGCTCGCTCGGCCAGCACGCGCTGCGTGGTTTCGCTGACGATGCACAGGACGCCGCCGATCGACCCGTCGCCTTCGAAGACCGGGGAATAGCTGATGTCGAAATAGACATGCTCGCCCCGGCCGCCGTCACGTTCGATGTAAAAGGGGCGGTCCTTGGCATGGACCGTTTCGCCGCCTTCATAGACGGTGCGCAGCAACGGTCCGAGGTCGCTCCATAACTCGGCCCAGCCCTCGCAGCCAGGACGGCCAAGCACATGGGGATGTTTGTCGCCGATCGTGGGGACGTAGGTTTCATTATAGAGCGCGCAATATTGCGGCCCCCAGAACAGCACGATTTCCGCCTTGGACGACAGCATCAGGCGGACGGTCGACACCAGGATGGGCGACCAGCTGTCCACCGGGCCAAGCGGTGAACTGTCGTCCAGCGCGGCGATGAGAGCCCCGACCGGTCCCTGCGCAGCGATCATCGCGGCTATGCCGGTCGGTGCGGCGGTCATGACAAAATCCCTGCTTCAAACCATGTCAGTTTCATACGCCCTTGGCGCAATTTGTTTCCCAATTGCCAGCCTCTGGGCCGATTTGTCCATGCCCGATATGCGCTGCGACGGCTTGAAAAGGGGCCGGCATGGGCGCATGGACCGGGCCATGACAGCCGCTTCGTTCCGCGCCCCGCGCCCTGCCGCCATTGCCCGCTGGTTGCTGACCGTGGCGTTCCTGGTCTTTTGCATGGTTGTGGTGGGCGGGATTACGCGCCTGACCGAATCCGGCCTGTCGATTACCCAGTGGAAACCGATCACCGGCGCCATTCCGCCACTGACCCATGCCCAGTGGATAGAGGCATTCCGCCTATATCAGCAAATTCCCGAATATCAGCAGTTGCGCCAAGGCATGACCCTGTCGGACTTCCAGTTCATCTTCTTCTGGGAATGGCTGCATCGGCTGCTCGGCCGGCTCATCGGCGTGGCTTTTGCGCTGCCGCTCATCTGGTTCGCGGTGCGTCGTGCCATTCCCGCGGGCTATGGTCTCCGTCTGGTCGCACTCCTCGCTTTGGGCGGATTGCAGGGCGCGATCGGCTGGTGGATGGTGAAGTCCGGCCTGTCCGTGCGCACGGATGTCAGCCATTATCGGCTGGCCGTCCATCTGCTGACGGCGCTGTTCATCATCGGCGGCCTGATCTGGACGGCGCTGGATCTGCGCGCATTGGCGCGCTCCGGCGGCGCGCGGCCGGCGCGGTTGCGCCCCTTCGCGCTGGCGGTGCTGCTGGTGCTGCTGATCCAGTTGATGCTGGGCGCGTTCACCGCTGGCCTGGACGCCGGCTATGTGTCCAACACATGGCCGCTGATGAACGATCATCTGGTGCCGGAGGGGATCAGCTGGATGGGATCATATTGGGCCACCATGTCCAGCGATCCCTATCTCGTCCATTTCCTGCATCGCTGGTGGGCCTGGGTCGCGGCCGTGATGCTGATCCTTCTGGCGCGGCTGGCGAAGCGGGCGGGGCAACGTGGCGCGTCGATCGCCATCAACGCTGCGTTGGGGACTCAGATAGTTCTGGGCATCGCCACCGTCATCAGCGGCATCGCCCTGCCACTGGCAGTGCTGCATCAGGCTGTCGGCACGCTGGTCGTGGCCGCCGCCGCCTGGGGCGCCCATGCCGTGGGCGCGCGCCGGTGAGGACGCCGCTGGCCATCGTCGCAATCGCGCTGGCGCAGCCGGTCGCGGCGCAGACCATCGCAATCCCCTTTGCGCCGCCGACCGACCGGGCACTGACCTATCGCATCGAACAGCATCGACCAGTGGCGGGCAAGGTCAGCGCCTTCACCGCCAGCCGCGATCTGCGGTTCGAACGGGTGGGGGAGGGTTATGTCCTCACCGTCACTTTGCGCGCGATCGACACGGACGCTCCCCAACCGGGCGCGCACCCTTATCGCGCAGCGCTGGGGCCATTGGTCGGGATCGCCATGCGCTTCCGGCTGGATGGGCAGGGCAAGATCGTCGCGCTGGATGATGAAGATGCGATCTGGGCGAAGGTGCGGGCCGGCGTCGATGTCGTGGCGGCCGAGCCTGATAGCGAGCGCCAGCGGGCGGCGCAAAAGGTCCGCGCCTTGTTCGACAGCCTGTCAGTTGAAGGGCGCTTGTCTTTGCTGTCGGGCGAATTGCGTCCGATTTTTCTTTTCGCCAGTAGTGATGTCGCAGGTGGCGCAGGGCGCGGATTGCGCAGCGTGGCCGGGTCCCCGCTTGTGCGCCCGGTGCCGGTCGAAGGCGCGCTGACGCTGTCCGGGCAGGATGGCGACATGCTGGTTCTGGACGAAAAGCTGGCCGGGGACGGTGTGCAGGTTTCGATCAAATATCGCCTGTCGCGGGTCACCGGTCTGGTGGAAAGTCAGGAGCGAAGCCTGATCGCAGGCGGACAGCCGCTGGTGGAAAAACGGACTCTGACGCCCGCCGATTAGGCGAAGGTATTATTTTACCCGTCGGGAAACGCCCCGAATCTCTTGACTTCCTGCGCCGCTACCGTCATTAGCGCCCCACTTCCGGGTGTCGGCAACGGCGCCCGGTTTCATTTTTCATCTGGAGTATTGGCACCATGAAGGCGCTGATGAAGACCACCAAGCCGGCGACCCCGGCAACGGTCGAAAAGAAGTGGATCCTGATCGACGCCGAAGGCGCCGTCGTGGGCCGTCTCGCATCGACCGTCGCGAATATCCTGCGCGGCAAGCACAAGACCAGCTTCACGCCCCACGTCGATTGCGGTGACAATGTCATCATCATCAACGCCGGCAAGGTGAAGTTCACCGGTCGCAAGCTGACCGACAAGGTTTACTACAAGCACACCGGTTATGCCGGCGGCATCAAGGAAACCACCCCCCAGAAGATTCTGGAAGGTCGTTTCCCTGAGCGCGTCCTGGAAAAGGCCGTCGAGCGTATGATCCCCCGTGGTCCGCTGGGTCGTCAGCAGATGCGCAACCTGCGCATCTTCGCCGGTGCCGAGCATGCTCATGAAGCCCAGAACCCCGAAGTGCTCGATTTCGTGTCGCGCAACCGCAAGAACAAGGTGGGTGCATAATGTCCGATAACCGCCAGTCCCTGTCCGACCTTGCGGCGATCGCCGCGAACGCCCCCGTCGCCGCTGCGCCTGTCGCCGCCGACGCCGTGGAAGGTGAAGCGCCCGTCGTCTCCGCTCCGGTTCAGCCGTCGGCCCCGCTGCGCGATCAGGAAATCGACAGCCTCGGCCGCGCCTACGCCACCGGCCGTCGTAAGGACGCCGTTGCCCGCGTGTGGGTAAAGCCCGGCACCGGCAAGATCACGGTCAACGGCCGTGACCAGGAAGTCTATTTCGCCCGTCCGACCCTGCGCCTGGTGATCAACCAGCCGTTCGGCGTCACCGAGCGTGAAGGCCAGTATGACGTGATCGCCACCGTCAAGGGCGGCGGTCTGTCGGGTCAGGCCGGCGCCGTGAAGCACGGCATTGCGCAGGCTTTGTCGAAGTACGAGCCGGCGCTGCGCAGCGCGGTCAAGGCCGAAGGCTTCCTGACCCGCGACAGCCGCGTCGTCGAGCGTAAGAAGTACGGTAAGGCCAAGGCCCGTCGTAGCTTCCAGTTCTCGAAGCGCTAAGCGTCTTCGACACCATCGAACACAGAGAAGGGGCCGGTTTCCGGTCCCTTTTTTGTTGCGCCTTGCGTGAGATTTTCCTTCGTTTCGAGCGTGGTCGAGAAACGCATATATTGCGCTATCCGCCTCCCGACTTTGCCCGGATCGAATGGAGCAGGCGTCAATCGCCGCGTGGCACCGCCACCTCGACCGCGCCGGCCGCGATCTTCACCGTAACGGGCGTTTTCGCCAATACTTCACCGTCGATGGAGATGCGCTGGCGGGGGTGGCAGTCGATCTTGAAGCATGTGCCGTGAAACTCTTCGGTATGCGCGTTACGATCGCGCAGTTTGAAGAATTTGGCGTACCAGTCCCAGGCGAGGCGCGGCTTGCTGCGGCCCACGACGGCCTGCACCACGATTTCCCCGGTGTCGACATCGGCGTGATCGGAAAGCTCTACGCCGCCATGATAGGGGCCGTTCAGGATGCGTACCTCCGTCGACCACATGCGCCGTTCCTTCACACCATCGTCGACGGTCAGGCGGAAGGCGCGAAAGCCGACCGAGCATTTGACGGCCCAGAGCAGATAGCCGATCCGCCCCAGATAGCGCTTCAGCTTGTGTGGCACGGTCTGCCCGATCATCGGCGAGAGACCGAGCGAGGCCGCATTCACGAAATAGTCGCGGTCGATCATGCCCAGGTCCACGCGGCGGCGCTGGCCGTTGGCGATCGCCTGCACCGCGCCGTCCAGGTCGAGCGGCAGGCCCAGCGTCCGGGCGAAGCTGTTCGCCGTGCCGAGCGGCAGTACGCCGAACACGACATGCTTGCCGACCAGTTCGTCCACCGTCCCCGACATGGATCCGTCGCCGCCGCCCACGATCACCATGGGCGCGCCGCTTTCCACCGCCTTGCGCACGGTCGCGGCCATCTGTTCGGGGTCTTCCACCGCATGGGCGGCGATCAGGCGGACGCCGGCAGCTTCCAGCTTGGCCTTCGCCTGCGCGAAATTATCCTGCCCGCTTCGGCTATGGGCGTTGACGACCAATATGGCGTCTTTGGGGAGGGGGTTCGTTTCCATGCCGCAATAACTCCGCGAGAAGGGATTTGGGTCCGTTGGAAACCCTGTGGCGCGCAATCGTTACTGTGCCATGGCTCGCATCGCTCATCTTTCCGATATTCACTTTGGCGCCAATCATCGCAAGATCGTGGACGCCGCCACCGCCTGGCTGGAGGAAAGGCGGCCCGACCTGGTCGTCATCAGCGGCGATTTCACGCAGCGGGCACGAGTGGAGCAGTTCAAACAGGCCGCCGCCTGGCTCAACAGGTTGCACGGCGCAGGACTGAAGACGCTGGTGGTGCCGGGCAATCATGATGTGCCGCTTTATGATGTGGTGCGCCGTTTCACTCGGCCGCTGGCGCGCTATAAACGCTATATCAGCAACGATCTCTGCCCCTTTTACGAGGATAGGGAGGTCGCGATCCTGGGACTCAACACCGCCCGTTCGCTCACGATCAAGGACGGGCGGATCAATCATGACCAGATGGACCTGCTGCGCGATCGCTTCGCCAGGGTGGCGCCGGACAAGACCCGCATCCTTGTCACCCATCATCCGCTCTTTTCCATGCCGATCGGCAAGGGCGGGGAATTGAGCGAAGCGGTCGGCCGGCACGATGACGCGGTCAGGGCCGCTTGCGAGGCCGGGGTGCATCTGGCGCTGGCCGGTCATTTTCATCGCACCTATGCGCAGGCCGCGCAGAAGATGGTGGAACATAGCGGCGGCGCGTTGGTGATCCAGGCCGGGACGGCGACCTCCACCCGGCTGCGCAACGCCGAACCGCAAAGTTTCAACTGGCTGCATGTGCGGCGAAACAACGAGATGGAGTTGCAGGTGATCGTATGGGATGGTGCGGCGTTCCGGCGGGCGAGCCATGTCGAATATCGCCGTCAGGATGAAGAATGGACATCGCGGGCTATCTATGAAGCGCCGGTGGTCGGCAAACTGGCACTTGGCACTGCAAATGGCCCACATGCGATGGCACCGGACTGACACTTTATACACTCTATACTGATCGGAATATCATGACGGAAAAAACGGCACTCGTCGTCGGCGCAAGCGGGATCGTGGGCGGCGCTACCGCTGCACTTCTGACCGCTGAAGGATGGACGGTGCATGGTCTGGCGCGGCGACCGATAAGCCAGGCTGGCGTACTGCCTGTCGTCGCTGACCTTCGGGATGCCGAAGCGACGGCATCAGCGCTCGCCGATATCCGGCCCGATGCGGTGTTTATCACCACCTGGCTGCGGCAGGATAGCGAGGCGGAGAATATCCGGGTGAATGCGGCCATGGTTCGCAACCTGCTCGATGGTCTTCGTCCCGGTGCCAGCACACGCCATGTCGCGCTGGTTACCGGCCTCAAACATTATCTCGGTCCGTTCGAGGCCTATGGAAAAGGCGTGTTGCCGCAGACCCCGTTTCGCGAAGAACAGGGGCGGCTGGACGTCGAGAATTTCTATTATGCCCAGGAGGATGAGCTGTTCGCCGCGGCAGAACAGGATGGTTTCGGCTGGAGCGTGCATCGCCCGCATACGGTCATTGGCAAGGCGGTCGGCAACGCGATGAACATGGGGACGACGCTGGCCGTCTATGCGACGCTGTGCCGCGAAACGGGGCGTCCCTTCCGCTTTCCCGGCTCTGCCGCACAATGGCATGGCCTGACTGACATGACGGACGCCACGGTGCTGGCGAAGCATCTGCTATGGGCGACGCAAACGGCATCGGCGCGGAACGAAGCCTTCAACATCGTCAATGGTGACGTGTTCCGCTGGCAGTGGCTGTGGGGCCGGATTGCAACATGGTTCGGGTTGGAGGCTGCGCCTTTCGATGGCGAAATCCTGCCGCTGGAACGGCAGATGGCGGACGACGCGGCGACTTGGGGCCGCATCGCCGAACGCGACGGACTGGTCGAAGCGGACATCACCCGTCTCATCTCGCCCTGGCATACGGATGCCGATCTGGGTCGTCCGATCGAAGTGGTGACCGACATGTCGAAAAGCCGTCGGATGGGCTTTACGACTTACTTGCCGACCGACGATGCCTTCTTCGCGCTGTTCGACCGCCTTCGCGCCGATCGCCTCATTCCCTGAGCGTGCGAAGGGGAAGGATCAGTCCTTCCCCTTCAGCGCCGCCGCGAGCGATACCGTGGCGCTGCCGCGTTTGGCGGGGGCGGCCTGGCTGGGGTCGGGTTTCCAGCCGGACAGGTAGATGATCGCCATCTGCTCTGCGGTGCGGCCGTCCGGGTCGGCGGCTCCGGCGAAATGAGCGGCAGCGCGCATCAGCACATCGCGGGTCAGGGCCGGTGCGCGCGTCTCCAGCACATTGCCTGCGCCCATGCCGCGCAAATCATGCATCAGGCGGATGACGTCGCCATAGCGGACATCCAGCGCGTCTCCGTCCGCGACGGGCATGGCGAAGCCGGCGCGGCTCAATAGGTCGCCGGCCGATCGCACATCGACTTGCGGATGGACATGCTGGCCGGGCCGGTCGCCTTCCGCCGCGAGCAGGGCCGCCTTGAGCCGCGGCAGGCTGCCGGCGCCCGCAAAAGCGGCGAGCATCAGTCCATCGGGGCGCAGCACGCGCCGCATCAGGATCAGCGCACCGGGCAGGTCGTTGACGCTGTCGAGCGTACCGCAGGCGATGACCAGATCGAAACTGTCGTCGGCAAAGGGCAGGGCGTCTTCGTCGGCCTGTACGCCGCCTGCAATACTGGCCGCGACAAAGCCAGGGTCGGCGCAGGCCACCCGCTTGCCCATCGCCTCCAGCGCCGCCCTGGCGCTGCCGTCCGGGCAACCGATCAGCAGCACTTCGGGCAGGTCGCGCTGTACGTCGCCCAGCCGGTCGAGCAACTCGTCCAGCATCGCCCGGTAGAGAAAGTCATGGTCGGCGAAGGCGGGCAACATGCGGTCGCGGTGGCGCGCGCGGCGATCGCGGTCGAAAATGTCGGGGCGGGAATCCATGGCGGGCCTTGTGCATCGGGCGCGAAGTGCGGACAAGGCAGATGATGCCTGTCCTCCCGCTTCTCAAGGGGCTTTTGCAGCCTGCGGTCGATTATGCGCTGCCGCCGCGCTGCCCCGGTTGCGGCGCCATCGTGGGGGAGGATTTCGCTTTCTGCCTGTCCTGCTGGGGCGGGATGGAATTTCTGGGCGAGCCCTGCTGCGCGCGGTGCGGCGTGCCTTTCCCGCATGAAATGGGGAAAGGGGCGGAATGTGGGGGTTGCATGGCCGATCCGCCGCCATGGGACAGTGCGCGGGCGGTGCTGGCCTATGGCGATGTCGCGCGGACGGTGGCGCTGCGCCTGAAATATGGGCGGCGCATCGGCCTGGCCCGGTTGATCGCGCGGCAGATGCTGCGTCACGTGGGGGATACGGAAGCCCTGATCGTGCCGGTGCCGTTGCACCGCTGGCGCTTGTGGAACCGGGGTTTCAACCAGTCGGCCCTGATTGCCGATCATCTGGGGCGGCTGACGGGCTGGCCGGTGGACAAACAGGCATTGCGGCGCGTGAAGCGCACGGCGCCGTTGCGGGGCATGAACCCGAAGCAGCGGGCGAAGATGGTGCGTGGCGCCTTCGCGCTGGGGGGCGCGCAGCGGCTGAAGGGCCGGCGCATATTGCTGATCGACGATGTCCATACCAGCGGCGCGACGGCGGCTGCCTGTGCGAAGATGCTGAAGCGCGGCGGGGCCGGGGACGTGCGGCTGCTTTGCTGGGCGCGGGTGCTTCCGGACGCCATTGCCCAACCCGTTGATTGACAAAGCGCTGCTTTACCCCAATTTCGGGGGAAAGGAGTTTTCCGATATCATGGCGAAGGTCGAAATCTATACCAAGGACTGGTGCGGCTATTGTGCGCGGGCCAAGGCGCTGCTGACCGACAAGGGTGTACCGTTCGAAGAATATGACATCACGATGGGCGGCCCGAAGCGCGAGGAAATGCTGGAGCGGGCGCCCGGCCGGTCCAGCGTGCCGCAAATCTTCATCGACGGCGCCCATATCGGGGGCAGCGACGACCTGTCCGCGCTGAACCGGGCGGGCAAGCTGGACGCATTGCTGGGCCTATGAGCATGTTGCGCGCCGCCCTGTTCCAGATGACCAGCGGGGTCGATCCCGCCGCCAACGCCGCCGCCATCGTGGAGATGGTGAAGCGGGCGAAGGCGGAGGGGGCGGACATGCTGTTCACCCCCGAAATGGCCGGGTGCCTGGATCGCGACCGGGCGCGGGCGGCGAACACGCTGCGCAACGAAGCGGAGGATGTGGTGCTGGCCGCCGTGCGGGATGCCGCCGCGCGCGAAGGGATGTGGGTGCATATCGGGTCGCTGCCCCTGAAGGGCGAGCGGGCCGACGGGCGCTGGGCCAATCGCAGTTTCCTGATCGACGACACGGGCGCGATCCGGGCGCGCTACGACAAGATCCATCTGTTCGACGTCGATCTGGCGACGGGGGAAAGCTGGCGCGAATCTTCGGTCTATGGGCCGGGCGAACAGGTGGTCGCGGCCGATACGCCATGGGGGCGGATGGGCTTTTCCATCTGCTACGACATGCGCTTTCCCGATCTGTACCGGGCGCTGACCAATGCGGGCGCGACGATCTTGCTGGCGCCGGCTGCCTTTACCGTGCCCACGGGGCAGGCGCACTGGCATGTGCTGCTGCGCGCGCGGGCGATCGAGGCCGGCTGCTATGTCATCGCGACGGCCCAGGTGGGCCATCATGAAGATGGCCGCATCACCTATGGCCATAGCGTGGTGATCGATCCCTGGGGCGAAGTCCTGCTCGACATGGGCGAAACCGCCGGGCTGGGGCTTGCGGATATCGACCTGTCGCGCATAGGGGATGTGCGCGGGCGCGTGCCCGCCATCTCCAACCGCCGTATGATACCCAAGGACGTGACTGTTTCGTGATCGTATTCGACCTGAAATGCGCGGGCCAGGGCCATGTGTTCGAAGCATGGTTCGGGTCCAGCACCGATTATGCGGACCAGAAGGCGCGGGGTCTGTTGACCTGTCCGCTATGCGGCGACGCGGACGTGACCAAGGCGGTGATGGCGCCGGCCGTGGGGGCGAAGGGCAATAGCCGCACCGAAGTGGCGCCGGCGTCCTCCCCGCGGCAGGAGCCGACCGCGCCGGTCATGAACGTTGCGGATCAGGCGAAGATGCAGGCGCTGGTCGAAGCGCTGGGGCAGGCGCAGGCCAAGGCGTTGGAAGGTTCCACCTGGGTCGGGCGCGGCTTTGCCGAACAGGCCCGCGCCATGCACTATGGCGAGCAGGACCGCAGCAGCATCCATGGCGAGGTGGCACCGGCCGAGGCCAAGGCGCTGATCGCAGAGGGTGTCGAGGTCGCGCCGCTGCCCTTTCCGGTCATTCCACCCCAAGCTAAGAATTGACCGGAACCGCGACGCGCAATAGAGCCGTCGCCGGGCACCCGTAGCTCAGCAGGATAGAGCATTAGATTCCTAATCTAAGGGCCATGGGTTCGAATCCCGTCGGGTGCACCATTTCTAAAGCCTCAAGCGTCGGCGTGGGCACCCTGACGGGTTCCAGATCGCTCTTTTCCGAGTGCCTCACTCAATAGCGCCATTTTCAGGACCGCGCCGGCTTTTCGTCCGGACGCAGGGTCAGGACGCGCACGCCGGTCGCCGTGACCGCCACGGTATGTTCGAATTGGGCGGACAGCTTGCCGTCGGTGGTGACCACGGTCCAGCCATCGTCCAGCGTCCGTACCGTGCGGCGGCCCTGGTTCAGCATCGGCTCGATGGTGAAGACCATGCCTTCCTTCAGCACCATGCCGCTGCCGGGCTTGCCGAAATGCAGGACCTGCGGCTCTTCGTGCATTTCGGTGCCGATGCCATGACCGCAATAGTCGCGCACGATCGCATAGCCGGCGCGCTTGGCGTGGCGCTCGATCGCATGGCCCACGTCGCCGAGGCGGGCACCGGGCCGGACCATGCCGATGCCCTTCCACAGCGCATCATAAGTGGTCTTCACCAGCCGGCGGGCGGCGGGCGTGACGTCGCCGATCATGTAGGTCTTGCTGGAATCGGCGATATAGCCGTCCTTTTCCAGCGTGATGTCGAAATTCACGATGTCGCCGTCGCGCAGCACCTCCTGCGTTGAGGGCACGCCATGGCAGACGACATGGTTGATCGAGCAGTTGAGGACGAAGCCATAGCCATATTGGCCCTTGCTGGCGGGCCGTGCCTGCAACTGATCGACGATCAGGCGCTCGACCGCATTGTTGACGTCCATCGTCGTGCGCCCGGCGAGCGGCTGGGCGTCGAGCCAGGTGAAGACGGATGCCAGCAACCGGCCTGCTTCCGCCATGATCTCGATTTCGGCGGGGGTCTTTATCATCCTGCCGGCACCGGCATGGGGGCGGGATCAACGCCGGCCTCCTGATATTCCCTGGCCACGATCTGCTGAAAGCTGAGCTGGGGGTTCAGTTCGCACAACATGCCGATCCTGATCCAGAAGGCGGCCTGCGCGTTGATCGAGCGGTAGGCAGCCTTGCTGGCCTTGCGCAGCTGATCGTGCAGCTCATCCTCTATGTTGACGATACCCACAGTCCATCCTGCCCTATATGAATCATATATGGTTCATATAGGGCATCGGGGAAATGGGCAAGATCAGCGGGATCGGCGCACCGGGCAGATGGTGATCGCGCCGATCAGGGCGAAAAGGCAGCCGACGAAGTAGATGGCGGCATAGTCATTGCCCTGCGCGCTGCCGATCGCGAGGATGATCGGGGCGATGGCGGGGGCCAGCGACTGGGGCAGGCTGTTGGCGATCTGGAACACGCCCATATCCTTCGCGCTGTCCTCCGGCCGGGGCAGGATGGCGGCCAGCAGGGCAAGGTCGACCGCGAAATAGAGGCCCTTGCCGATGCCGGCCATGGCGACGCCGACCAGGAATTGCGAGACGGACGGGGCGAGGGCGATCGTCAGGAAACCGGCGCCCTCCAGCGCGGCGGCAAGGAAGATCAGAGGTTTGCGGCGGCCGGTCCAGTCGGTGATGAAGCCGCCGACCAGCGATATGGCGATGGTGGCGGTGGCGATGATCGCCATGGACTTTACCATCACCTGCGTCGCGGCGGCCTTTTCCAGCGACAATTGATCGGTCAGGAAGAAAAGCTGGTAGGTCAAAAGGAACGACCAGGCCATCATGATGAGGAAGCGGCTGCCAAAGGCCCAGCTGAAGTCCCAGTCGCGGAAAGGGGCGCCGATCGCGCGCAGCATGGCGATGGGGCCAAGGCGGCGATCATCGCTGCCGGCGGCCTGGCGATCGGGCAGGATGAAGCACAGGATACCGATGCTGACCACGGTGATCGCGAAGGGAGCAAGGAACATCAGCAGCGACGACCCCTGGGTATATTGGGTGATCCAGCTGCCTGCGAAGGTGCCCATGGTCGATGTCATGCCCAGCATGCCCGCAACACGCCCCTGCCAGCGGACGGGAATGATGTCGGGCAGGATCGGCAGGCATCCCGCCTGCATCGCGTTGAAGCCGGCCTGGCAGATGATCCAGCCCACGCCCAACAGCAGGAGATTGGGCGCAAGGCCGAGCAGCAGCAGGCCGGCGCCCGCGACCAGCAGCCCGCCCAGCAGCCATGGTCGGCGGCGGCCGAAGCGGCTGCGCGTCCGGTCCGACAGGGCGCCGCAGACCGGCGTGGCAACCAGCGCCACGAAGCCGCCGATCGCCAGGATGATGCCCAGCCAGCGGCCTTTCTCCGCCTCGCTCGCAATCTCACCCACGCGCAGCGCCAGCGTCATCACCACCGGGGTCAGCAGCGCGACCCAGATGCCGAACTGCGCCAGTACATAAATGGCGACGAAGCCCAGCGACACGGCGGGGCGAGTGGTTTCCGGCGAAGGGGATGCGGTCATCGACGCGAACTTTCAGAAGGGCCGGCTGGCCATAGTCACGGGTGGTAGGTCTTGCCTTCGGCGTCCGCTTTGGCCTTGGCCGGGCTGTCAGCGAACAGGTCGTTCATCTTGGTCGGCAGATTGGGCTGCACATACCAGTCGGCCGGGAAATCGGCGGCATGCGGGCCGTCGATATTGCGGTTGACCAGGCCGGAACTGGTCTTGCGCGTATAGGGCACAACATGCGCGCCCTGGTTGTTGGCGAGCTGGTCGAACAGCGCCTTGCGCAGGGTGATCTTGGTATCCAACCACTTGGGATCCTGGATCAGATTGTGCATCTCGTCCGGATCGGTCTTGAGGTCGTACAGTTCCTCCAGATCCCACACGCCATGATATTGGATATATTTCACCCGGTCGCGCTCGATCGCGAAGGTGGTGGGGGTCTGCGGAAAACTCCATTCCCAATAATATTCATAGACGAAATCGCCGGGGTTCCAGGTCTTTTCGTCAATCTTGCCCTCGGCGACGGGCAGGAAGCTCTTCCCCTCCATCTGTGCGGGTTTCGCCACATGGGCGATGTCGAGGAAGGTCGGCGCCAGGTCCAGGTTGCGCACGACCGCGGGGTTGGTCACCCCCTTTGGCACCATGCCGGGCGCCCAGACGATCATCGGCACGCGCACAGACGGTTCATAGGCGTTGCGCTTGTCGATCAGGCCATGTTCGCCGATCAGGAAGCCGTTGTCGGAATAGAAGACGACCATCGTATTTTTATCGAGATGGTTCTTCTTCAGATACGCCAGGATGCGACCCAGGCTCTCATCCACGGGGGAAAGGGTGCGATAATAGTCGCGCACCTGCTCCGTCATGGGATTGTTGGTGTGATAGGGGAAGTCGGCGCCGTGCCAGCTGTTGCGCTGGTTCCGGACCCATAGCGGTTTGCCCGCATTATTTTCCGGCGTGTCCGCCATGCTGGCGGGCAGCTTGATCTGAAGGTCGCCATATTGCGCCTTGTAGCGATCGGGCGGCAGCGGATCGCTATGGACCGCCTTGTGGCTCAGATAGAGGAAGAAGGGTTTGGACGGATCGCGCCCCTTCTCCAGCCAATCCATCGCATAATCGGTCAGTTCGTCGGTGATATAGCCGGTGCGCTTTACATGCGCGCCATCGACGTTGAGCATCTGCCGCTCGCCCGCCGCGATTTTTTCGGGACTGAGCTGTTCGGTCGGGAAATAGGCGCCTTGCCCCTTGAAGCTGACCCATTTGTCGAAGCCCGGGCGGGGGGCGTCGGTATCGAAGCCCATATGCCATTTACCGAAGAAGCCGGTCTGATAGCCCGCTGCCTGAAGATATTTGGGGAAGAAGGTCAGCCCTTCTTCGGAACTGTTATTATTGTCCACCACGCCATGGTTGCGCGCGGTCTGGCCGGTCAGGATAGTCGCGCGGCTGGGCGAGCAGAGCGAGGAGGTGACGACGGCATTGGGGAAATAGACGCCGTCCCTGGCCAGCCGGTCGATATTGGGCGTCTGGAGGCCCGGCGTCAGGAAGCCCATCGCGTCGTAACGCAGATCGTCCACCAGCACGAAGATCATGTTTGTGGGCTTCGGCTGCGGCGCGTTCACCGGCTTGGCGAAGGCGCCCGGACCCAGCAGGGTGCAGGCGGCGATCGCGGCGGCGCGCAGCGCGCGACGGGCGTGGGTCATGGACGGGTTCCCTTCTTGTCCCGGATGATGCAGCGAAAACCGATATGGCTGGTGGCGCTGTCCACTGCCTGCGCATGGCGGGCGGCGGGGCGATAGCGCTGGCAATAATTGGGCGCGCATAGATGCGATCCGCCCTTCAATACCTTCCGCGGGATGGCGATGCCGGGCGTGGCGGGATCGAAACTCTCGCGCTTCGTGCCGCCGCGGGGATTGGCCGGGACGCAGCAGCTGCCCTTGGCCTTGCGCTCGACGCGCGGTTGGGCGAACCAGTCGGTCGTCCATTCCCAGACATTGCCGATCATGTCGTACAGGCCATGGCCGTTGGCGGGGTAGGTGCGCACCGGGGATGTGCGCTCATAGCCGTCCTCCAGCGTGTTGCCATAGGGGAAGGCGCCCTGCCAGTAATTGGCCATCATCGCGCCTTCCGGTGCCAGTGCGTTGCCCCAGGCATAGTCCGCGGCGTCCAGCCCGCCGCGCGCGGCATATTCCCATTCCGCCTCGGTCGGCAGCGCCTTGCCCGCCCAATTCGCATAGGCCTCCGCATCGGCAAAGGCGACATGGACGACGGGATGATCCTCCAGTCCCTCGATCCGGCTGTCCGGTCCATGGGGATGGCGCCAGTCGGTACCAAAGCTGAACTGCCACCACTGGCTGTAATCGTCGAGCGACACCGGGCCGCCCGTGCGCTGGAACAGCAGCGATCCAGCCTGTGCCATCGCCGGGTCCATGCCGGGATAGTCCTTGGGGTCGGGCGCGATTTCCGCCAGCGTGACATGACCGGTCGCTGCCACGAAGCGGGCGAAGTCCCGGTTGGTGACGGGCGTTTCGTCGATCCGGAAGCCGTCCACCTGCACCCGGCGCACCGGCGCTTCCTCCGGGTAGAATCGGTCCGACCCCATCAGGAAGGTGCCGCCGGGCAGATGGATCATGCCGTCCGTCACTGGGCGGACGCCTTGAGGACGATACCGGCGCCGCGCGGATAGGCGGGGGCGGGGCCATCATCGGGCAGGTCGGGGCTTTGCGCCTCGACATCGGCCATGGAGCGGGGGAGCGAGAAGGGCATATGGCCTTTTGCCACTGCGCGCCCGGTGACGACATCCAGCACCGCGGCATCGCTGGCGCCGAAGGTGACGAGAATCGCGCGGGCCATCGGCTCGATCGCGGTCAGGATGGCCGGGCGGTCCATCTCCACGGCGACGATGGTGGGGACATGGGCGGCGGCGCGGCGAAGCGCCTGCACATCCTTGTCGTCGGCGCGGAAATCGAGCCGCCCCTCATGCTGGCGCGCGCCGAAGAAATGATGCGGGTGCAGCGTTTCGGACGGGGTAGCGGTGCGAATGAGGGCGATGTCGGCCTGTGCAGGGTCTGCGACCACGGTGAAGTCGGCGGCACGGGCGGCGGCGGCATCGACATTGTGCAGCCAGATGCGCTTGCCCGGCGCGACCGGCAGGATGGCGGCGTCGTTGCGCAGCAGCACCTGGCTGGCGCGCTGGACCGCGTCCGCCTGCCCTTGAGCCTGCGGGTTGCCGACGATGCGGGCTGCGGCGGCTTCATCGACATAGGGGTTGTCGAACAGCCCCTGTTCGAACTTCAGGCGCAGCACGCGACGGACGGATTCGTCGATCCGCTTTTCGCTGACGAGACCCTTGGCGAGCGCGTCCAGGATCGGGGCGGGATCGTTCGCGCCGCCAAACTGGTCGATACCGGCATTCAGCCCCTTGGCGAAGCGGGTCGTCTTGTCGGCCGTTTCCATGCCCCATGGCGTGCCGATCGAGGCGGGCGTCTGCGGATTGGCGGCATCGGGCGCCATGCAGGCTTGCGGGCAATCATTGGTGATCGACCAGTCGGAGACGATCAGGCCGGAAAAGCCTTTCTCCCTGCGCAGCAGGCCGGTCAGCATCTGCTTGTTGAAGCCGGCGGCGACCGGTTCGATCGGCTGGCCTGCGATCTTGGGCCCATGAACGATGACATAGGTGGGCATGACGCCGGCGCTGTGGGCGGCCAGGCTGTCGTCGAAGGCGCGGATATGCTGGGCGAAGGATGCGTCGGTCAGCCGTGCGTTGCGGCCATAATGATTGTGGCCGTCAAAGCCTTCGGGTTCGGCGCCATAGCCGACCCAATGCTTGACCACGGTCGCGACGCCATCGGGGCGGACGCCGGTGCGGCCATGCTGGAAGCCGTCCACATAGGCGCCGGCAAGGCGGGAGACTTCGGCCGGATCGGACCCGAAGGTGGCGGCGAAGCGCGGCCAGCGCGGTTCGGTGGCAAGGTCCGCCTGCGGCGATAGCGCCATATGAATGCCGACGGCGCGATATTCCTGCCGGGCGATGTCGCCGAAGCGGCGCACGGTTTCCGTGTCGCCCAGCGCGGCAAAGCCCAGCGTGTCGGGCCAGAGCGAGAAGCCGCCGCCGGTGGTGCTGGCGCCCAATGTCGCCTGGAAATGATGGCGCGGATCGGTGCTGATCGTGACGGGGATGCCCAGGCGGCCGGCCTCCGCCAGTTTCTGTACCGCGTTATTTTGCGCGGCGAGGTCGGACGGCGACACGACGAGGCGGGTGATGAAGCTGCTGATGTGGCGATCATTGAGCAGCTTGGTGGTCGCATCGGCATCATAGGCCTTGCCTGCGAAGCCGATCGCGGAACCGGGCGTCGGCAGCGTGCCGTGCAACAGCATGCCGGCCTTTTCCGCCAGCGTCATCTGCTTCAGCAGATCCTCGACCCGCGCGTCGATGGGCGCGCGGCTATCCTCATACCGGTCGACCCGACCATTATGGTTGAGGTCGCGCCAGCCCTTGGGCGGTGACGCGGCGGCGCCCAGCGCGAGCGCGAAAAGCGATGCCGCGGCGATCCTGCGGGGGCTTACCATGTCAGTTGTTCCTTCCCGCAAAAAGCATCGACCGGGCTGTTCCCGGTAAAGGGCGCTTCACCCACCAGTCGCTCCACCAATGCCGTCTGCACGTCGGGCAGTGAGGCATAGGCGTTGATATAGGTCGCGAAATTGGGCGCGTCATACAGATAATAGGGCTGGCCGAAGGAGACGAGCAGCGTCGGGATTTCCCGGTTGAACTGGATCATCCCGTTGCGCGGACTGGCGTGCAGCTTGGCAAAGTCGAGGAAGATATGGCTGAGCGAGGGCGTCGCTTCCTGCCCGATCAGATAGAGGATGAGGTCGGTATCCCCCGACGTCGGCATCGCTTCGGGATCGAAATGGCGGATGGTGAAGCCCCGGCTTTCCAGGCCAGCGATCAACGGCGTGAAATCGCGTTCGGGCGCGCCGGAAAAGAAGCTGGACCCTTCGTCCGAAATGATGACCAGGCGCTTGTGCCTGTCCGGCGCGATCGGGATCAGCGCTTCGCGATCCTTGACCAGGGTAATGCTGGCGGCGCAGGCCCGCGCAGCCCTGTCCAGATGGGCGGGCTGGCGCAGCAGGGAGCGGGTCTGCTCGATCGGCGCGATGCGCTCGTCCGGGGTCATGCGGTGCAGGCCGAGCTTCGCCTTCAGCATCAGGAAGCGGGTGACGGCGTCGTGGAGGCGCTGTTCCGACAGGCGGCCCTCGCGAAGGCCCTGCACCATGAGGTCCATGTCGGCCACCGGATCGCGGCTGAACAGGAAGACGTCGCAGCCGCCCTCGATAACGGCGGGGACGGCCTCGGCCCGGTCCATCCAGCTGGTGAGACCTCCCATGACGGTGGCGTCGGACACGATCAGCCCGCGGAAGCCCAGCTCGCCGCGCAGCAGGTCATGATTGAGCAGGCGCGAGACGGAGGCCGGTTCGAAGGCCTGCGCGCCCGCGTGCGGCATCTTTTCGCGGATATAGGCGGGCAGGGCGATATGGGCGGACATGATCGTCATCACGCCATCATCGACCAGCGTGCCATATATGCGGCCGAAGGTCGCGCGCCATTCGTCCATGTCCATGTCGTTGACGCTGGTGACGAGATGCTGGTCGCGATCGTCCAGCCCATCGCCCGGCCAATGCTTGGCGCACGCCGCCACGCCCTGTGCCTGCAAGGCGCGGACATAGGCGCGCGCCTGCGCCAGGATGCGGTCGGGATCGGCGCCATAGGAACGGGTGCCGACCACCGCATTGCGGAAGGCGCGATTGATATCGACGACGGGGGTGAAGGACCAGTTATAGCCCAGCGCCCGGCTTTCCTGCCCGACGATGTGGGCAAGATCGGCGCTCAGCGTGAGGTCGTCGCAAGCGGCGATGCCCATCTGGTTAGGGATGGCGGTTGTGAAGGGCGCGCTGACCGTGCCGCCTTCTATATCGCCCGACAGGATCAGCGGAACTTCCGATCGTTCCACCGCATGGCGCGTGGCGGTCCATGCCGCGTCGATATCATGCGTCGGGAAGCGATGGATGCCGCCCGGTGCATGACCGAGCAGGCCGTCGGTTTCCGCGATGCTGTCATGCCGGGCGGACAGGACGAAAAGCTGTGCGATCTGCGCCTCGACGCTCATCGCATCGCGGGTTTTTTCCACCCAGGCCATGTCCTCCGGGGAGAGGGCAAGAGGACCGGCGCCGGGTGAAAGGGGGGAAGTCGGATTGTGAATGATGCTGCTCATTTCGGATCGGTGAAGGCGTCATCGCGGCGGCCGCGCCGCGAAAAGTGCGGGCGGTTCGGCAAGGGCGCGGCGGCAAGGCACCGCCGCGCCCCCAGGATCAGAACTTCACGCCAAGCGTGGCGCCGAAGTAACGGTCGGCATCCTTGTTGAACGTGCCGACCAGATCATAATTGCCGCCCAGGAAGGATGTGTGGCCGATGCTGGTCAGATAGTTTTCGTCGAACAGATTTTTGACGAACAGGGTCAGGCTGTAGCGGCCGTCAATCTGCTTCACGCCGATGCTGGCATCGACCAGCGTATAGGCCGGCTGCTCCAGCAGCGGGTCTTGCTCGACAGAGAAGTTCATGGCGCTCTGGAAGTTGACGCCCACCTGCGCGAAGCCGGCATAGTCGGTGCCGGGAATCTGCGCTTCGTAACGGGGGGCGATGCTGATCTTCCACTTGGGGCTGACCGGCAGGGTGGCGCCGCGCAGATTTTGCGTCGGGGTCACCCCTGCTCCCGTGCGATAGCAGACGTTGATCGGCGTGCCGGTCATGACCGGTGCCGTCGCGGCGATCTGCTGCGGACAGTTCAGGCCATCGATATCGATCTTCGCATCGGAATAGGTGACGGCGCCGGTCAGGCTGAAATGATCGTCGGGACGCACGGTCGCCTCGATCTCGAAGCCCTTGGTGCGCGACTTGCCGGCGTTGGTCGATACGAACTGCACCACGCCCGACGCGATGTCGGAGCGGTTCGCCTGCACCTGAAGATTGGTATAGTCGGCAAGGAAGAGGGCGGTGGTGACGCTGAGCACGCCATCGGCGGTGCGCCCCTTGAAGCCCACTTCATAGGCATTGACATGTTCCGGCTCCAGCACGGTCTGATCGGCCAGGTTGGTGGAGATTTCCATGTCATAGCCCAGCCCCTTGTAGCCGCGGGTATAGCTGCCATAGAGTTGCGCATTGCGGCTGAATTCATATTGCAGGCCCGCCTTGCCGGTGACGGCGGTGTCGCTGGCGCTGATCGAACCGCTGGTCGATGCGTTGCCGGGGAAGATCACGTCGCCTGCCACGATCGGTGCGGTACGGGTGCCGCTGTTGGTGCCCTTTTCATATTGCACGCGCAGGCCGCCGATCGCCTTCAGGCCGCCCACGATGCGATAGTCGACCTGGCCAAATGCGGCGATGCTGTCCTGCTTCAGGCGAACGTCGCTCCTGGCCGATTGCCATATGATGTTGCTCGTGGCGCAGGGCTGGCCGAAGGTGCCGGCGGTGCAGCGGGCGCGGCGGCGATCGAACGGCCGTTCGATGTCGGAATGCATGTAGAAGACGCCGGCGACATAGTTGAGGTCGCTATTGCCATTATTGGCGATGCGCAGTTCCTGGCTGAAGGCGTCCAGGTCAACGATGCCATGGTTCTGGCTGAAATAGGCATAGGTGGCGCTGCTGCCTACGAACAACGGCACATTGCTGTTGATGCGTTCGATCGGCTGGTTCACGTCCAGATGATATTTCTGGTAGGCGGAAATGGAGGTGACGGTCGCGCCGCCCAGATCCCAATCGGCCTGCAACGAATAGGTCTGCTGCTTGCTGTTGGAATAGGTCACGCTTTCATCGTTCAACGTGCGGTTTTCGCGCGTCGCGTTGATCGGGCCGACCAGCGACTGGAGGTTCGGATTGGTGATCGCGATCCAGGTGGAGGCGCAGCAATCCGCATCCGTCTTGCGATATTCGCCCGCGAACAGCAGGTTCAGATTCTCGGTCGCATCCCATTCCAGCTTGCCGCGCACGCCCCAGCTCTTGGACCCATTGTCCCAGCTACCGGTGGCGATATTGCGAGCGACGCCCCGCACATCATTGTAGAAGCCGGTGACGCGGGCGCGCAGCGTGTCGCTGATCGGGCCGGACACGGTGCCACGGGCGCGATATTCGCCATGCTCGGCGATCGTCGCTTCGCCCTTGCCCTCAAACTCGCGCGAGGGGCGGGCGGTGGTGACGCTGATGACGCCCGCGGTCGCATTCTTGCCGAACAGCGTGCCCTGCGGGCCGCGCAGCACTTCAACCCGCTCGATATCGGCCAGGTCGGTGAAGCCCTGCGTCTGGCGCACGGCGACGACGCCATCGACGACGGTGGAAACGGAGGATTCGACGCCTTGGCCGAACAGCGCAGTGCCGATGCCGCGGATGCGGAAGCTGCTGTTGGTGGGGGTCGCGCCCTGCTGGAACGTCAGCGAAGGGACGGCCTGCACCAGCGAGCTGCTATCGTTGATCTGGCGATTGGCCAGCGCGTCGGCGCCCACGGCCGTCACGGCCAACGGTACGTCCTGCAAGCGTTCGGCGCGCTTCTGCGCGGTGACGACGATGTCGGTGCCATCCAGCGGGGTCTGCGGCGCGGCGTCCTGCGCCATCGCGGCGGCAGGGGCCAGGGCGATGCCCAGGCTGAATGCGGACACCGCGGCGCGGCGCATCGTTATGGTCTTGGAAAAACGCATATATCCTCCCCTGATCCGCACCGTTTTGGCGTGCGGTTGTGCAACTGGTCCGACCAGCGGTTTGACCGCTTGGTTGTAGCGCTAAATCTTCCGCAGTGACGGCAATGTCAACAGCAATATTTTAGCGCTACATTTTCCCGTCATGTTGCGGATTTCCTGCAACAGGGGCCTTCGACGCCATTTGCAACCGCAGGGAATATAGCGTTAAACATCTGGCCAAGGTGCAGGGTGCGCCGGTCAGGGAGTCGCCAGATATGGCCCGTTCGGGGCGTCGTGCCAGTCAGGCCATTACCATTCAGACCGTCGCGGATCATGCCGGCGTGTCGGCCATGACCGTGTCCAATGTGCTCAACAACAGCAGCAAGGTACGGCAAAGCACGCGCGATACGGTGATGGCGGCGGTGCGTGAGCTCAATTATGTGCCCAACATGGCGGCGCGGTCGCTGGCCAGCGCCAGCGCGACGCGAATCGGTCTGCTTTACCGCAATATCGAAAATGCGTTTTTGAGTTCCATATTGGTAGGCGCGCTGGACGCGACGAGCCGGCTGGGCGCGCAACTGTTGCTGCGCCCGCTGGAAAGCGGCGACCCCAGGGAAATCGCACAGCAGATGCAGGGTATGGTGGAAAATGGCGCGCATGCGATCCTGATCGTGCCGCCCTATTGCGAGGTTGCCAATCGCCACGGCCTGACCCGCGACTTTCCGGTGCCGGTCGTGGCCATGTCGCCGGGTGACGCACTGCCGGGCGATCATTGCGTGCGGATCGACGATTTCGGCGCCGCGCTGGACATGACCGCCTATCTGATCGGCCTGGGCCATCGGGACATCGGCTTCATTCGCGGCGGCGCAGGGCACCTCATCCACCGTACCCGCTGCGAAGGCTATCAGGCGGCGCTGCGGGCGGCGGGGCTTCCGATCCGGCCGGAATTGATCGCGACCGGGGATATGAGCTTTGAATCGGGGCTGGTCGCGGGCGCGGCGTTGCTGGACCTGCCCGACCGGCCGACCGCCATCTTCGCCAGCAATGACGACATGGCCGCCGCGATCGTCTCACTGGCGCATCGGCGCGGGCTGGACGTGCCGCGCGACTTGTCCGTCGCGGGGTTCGACGACACGCCGATCGCGGTAAAGATCTGGCCGTCGCTCACCACGGTCAAGCATCCGGGCAAGCAGATTTCGGCGCAGGCCGCGACGTTGGCGATCAATCTGGCGCGTAACGGGGCAGGGGGCGCAGAGCGAGTGAACGACTATTTGGCCCATGAACTGGTGATCCGCGAGTCGGTGGCGCCACCGCCGGCTACAACCATTTCAGCTTCTTGAACCGGGTATAGAGCAGGGTGCAGATCACGGCGATCACGCCCAGCACCACCGGATAGCCGTAGCGGCTCCGCAGCTCGGGCATATGTTCGAAATTCATGCCATATATGCCGGCGATCGCAGTCGGCACCGCCAGGATCGCGGCCCAGGCGGCCAGTTGCCGGGTGATGTCGCCGGTGCGCTGCTGCTCCAGCAGATTGCTGGATTCGAATACGCTGTTCAGGATCTCGCGCAGATCGTCCACCATCGTCTGCACCCGGCGGACATGGTCGCGCACATCGCTGAAATAGGGGCGGGCTTCCGGGTCGATGCAGGGCAGGTCCATCTTGACGAACTTGGTCGCCACCTCCTGCATCGGCAGCAGGATGCGCTGGAACCGGATCAACTGGCGGCGCAGGCTGAAGATGCGGGTAATGTCCTCGCGGCGCAGGAAATGGTCGATCATCCGCTGTTCCATCTCCAGCACTTCCTCCTCTATCCCCTCGATGATCGGCAGATAGCCATCGACGATGAAGTCGATGATGGCATGCAGCACATAGTCCACGCCTTGCGCCAGACGGGATGGCACCGCCTCCAATTCTTCCCGCAGGGCCAGATGGGCGCGGGCGGACCCATGGCGCACGCTGATGATATGATTATGCCCCAAGAAGAGTGCGGTTTCGCCGTAGCAGATGGCATCGCCCTCGACATGGGCGGTGCGCGTGACGACGAACAGCTGGTCGCCATAAATGTCGATCTTGGGCAACTGATTCGCCTTGATCGCATCCTCCACCGCCAGCGGATGCAGCCCGTAGGTGCGGGCCAGTATCTGCATTTCCGCCTCGGTCGGTTCCGCAACACCGATCCAGATGAATTCGGACTTGTCGGGCGCACAGTCGATTCGCTCGTCGATCGCCACCGGGCGGACCCGCTGGCCGTTGCGATAGAGATAGGCGGCGACGACGGTCATGACGTGGTGTTTCCCTTTGGTTTCGGGTGCCTAGCAGACAATTTCGGCGCCGTCGCGCCCTTCGCCGCACCGAAGTTTCGGCCCATATGATTTTTGCTGAAGGGGCTGGCGATTGACTTGCCCATGACATAGTTCGGGCCGAAAGGGGCGCATGGAAAAACGCGCGGCGCAGGCTTGGAGGGGGCATGCCGCGCGACAATATGGAGCTGTGCCTTGCACATCACGACCATCGATTTCGAGGCGTCCTGCCTGCCACGCCATGGACGGTCCTTCCCGATCGAAGTGGGGATAGCCGATGGCGATATGTCGCGCAGCTGGCTGATTCGCCCGCATGACGACTGGGCCGGCTGGGACTGGACACCCGAAGCCGAGGCGTTGCACGGCCTGAGCCGCGAACGGATCGCGTATGAAGGTCTGCCGGCATCGGTGGTGCTTGCCGAGCTGATCGCCGCCACGCAGGGGCATCGGGTCATCGCCGACAGCCTGATCGACCAATATTGGCTCGATACGCTGGCAGCCGCAGCGGGCGTGCCGTCGCCCTTCACCATCCAGCATGTCGCCACCTTGTTCGACGAGGAACAAGCGGACGAGGCCCGCGTGGGCGCGGCCGTGGCCTTTGCCGACGGGCGGGGGGCGACCCGGCATCGCGCAGCGGGCGATGCCCTGTGGCTGTCTGCGCTGATCGGCCATGTTCGCGGCATGGTAGCGCCTATGCCCAATCCGATATTGCTGGCAGCGCAATGAATCATTGCCTGAAACCGAACTTCAGCAATGATTTGTTACGTTCGGCAAATTGCGGAGACATTTGCCAGCCTTAATCCTCTGTCATCCGTATCTGCCCGGCCAAGATGGCGCAGATCGCCCATGACGCAGAGGAGACATCCATGTTCCTGATCCTGGCATCCAGCGTGGCGGCGCTTGCCGCTGCCCCCGGCACCATCCACAGCACCGACATAAGCCATGGCGCGCAGGCCTATACGGCCAGCTATCACGCCCAGCCGGCAATCAGCCTGCGAGAGGTGGAACCCCGCTTCGCCAATCGTGGCGCGATCCCGGTTTGCCGCTGGCAGGCCGACGTCTCCGTGACCCGATCGGTCGCTGCCCAGGGTCAGGCGATCCCGGCCTTTGGCAAGGCGATCCATCGCTTCGCCCCGCTGTCGGGCAGCTATGCCGGCACCTGCACAGCCGCCCGCCACCAGATCGACGCGCAGGTCGCCCGCTATGCGGCCACCCGGTCGGCCGAAGCCGTCGCCGTCGCGCAGCAGGATCGTGCCGTTTTGGTCAATGAGCTGGATGGCGTGCGCGCGCTGACCAAAGGCGTCGTGAAAGGCGGATGAGTCCACCGCTGATATTGATCGCAGAGACACATCAGGATCTGCGGCAGACGATACGTGAATATCTGGAGCAGAGTGGTTTTCGCGCCCTGCCGGCGGCTTCTGCCCACGATATTTACAGCGCGCTGACCACTACGCCGGTCGGCGCGCTGGTGCTGGATGCGGCGCTGCGCGGACCGGACGGGCTGGACCTGTGCCGCGACGTGCGCGAACGCAGTGACGTGCCCATCATCCTTGTCGCGGCGAACAGTTCGGAGGTCGACCGGGTGGTCGGGCTGGAACTGGGCGCCGACGATTATATGGCGAAGCCCTATTCGCCGCGCGAACTGGCGGCGCGGCTGCGGGCTGTGCTGCGTCGGGGGCGGGGCGAGCGGGCACTGGGTCTGCGTCGCCAGACGGAGGCGATTTTCGAAGGATGGGTGGTGGACTTTGCCCGGCGCGAGGTGACGGACCCCGCCGGACATCAGGTTGATCTGACCGCGGCGGAATTTTCGCTGCTATCGGTCTTCCTCGACCATTCCCAGACGGTGATTGCGCGCGCGCGGCTGATGGAACTGGCAGGGGTGCGCGACACGCCCTCGTCGGACCGCAGCATCGACGTGCTGGTCAGCCGGCTGCGCCGCAAGCTGGGGGAGGGCGGCCGGGCTGCGCCGATTGTTACTGTGCGCGGCGTGGGATATATGTTCAGCGCGGTGGTCGATCGGCGCTGAATGGCAAAGGATTGCGAAAAACCGCCATTTCGGGCGGTTTTTCGCTCGCCGGGCGCTTTCATTGGCCAGACATAGTTTTTAACAATCCCGCTGCGCCGCAGCAAAACCGCTTGTCTATTCTTCACACTATACCGGTCCGCCCCCTGGCCGGAGATAGTCATTCAAAGAAGAGGATAGACTCCATGAACGAGCTTATCGGTCGCGTTTTTGACTTTGAAACCAAGGTTTATCCCAGCGAAAGCACGCTGTACAACCAGCTGGCCAACCATGGCCAAAGCCCCAAGGCGCTGATGATTTCCTGCGCGGATTCGCGCATCGTCCCCGAACAGATCATGCAGGCTGCGCCCGGCGACCTGTTCGTGTGCCGCAATGCCGGCAACATCGTGCCGCCGCATGCCAGCCAGCTGGGCGGCGTGACCGCGACGGTCGAATATGCCGTCATGGTGCTGGGCGTGCGCGACATCATTGTATGCGGCCATAGCGACTGCGGCGCGATGAAGGCACTGGCGACCGACGCCGACCTGACGTCGATGCCGAACGTCGCCGCCTGGCTGCGTCACAGCCATGCCGCGCAGAAGGTGTGCCGCGAAAATTATCCCACGGATCTGAGCGACGCGGAAAAGCTGCGCAACATGGCGCTGGAAAATGTCGTGGTTCAGCTCGCCCACCTGCGCACCCATCCGTCGATCGCGTCGGGCATCGCCCGTGGCGAAATCGCGCTGCATGGATGGTATGTCGACATTCACGCCGGCCAGGTGCTTGGCCTTGACGGCGAAACCGGTCGCTTCTCGCCCCTGCGCGAAGGCCAGCCGATGCCGGTCGCTCTTCCCCACGGCCGTCGCCTCGCCGGCGAATCGGTTTATGCCCAAGCGGCGGAGTAAATCATGCTGAAGGCTCTTTCCGGCGGCAATTTCGGCCGCGATTTCACGGCGTCGATCGTCGTCTTCCTGGTGGCGATGCCGCTTTGCATGGGCATCGCCATTGCGTCCGGCGTGCCGCCGGAAAAGGGTCTTATCACCGGCATCATCGGGGGCATCGTCGTCGGCCTGCTCGCGGGTTCTCCGTTGCAGGTCAGCGGCCCCGCCGCCGGCCTTGCCGTCATCGTCTTTGAAATCGTCCGCGAACAGGGGCTTTCGGCCCTGGGGCCGATCCTGATTCTGGCGGGCGCGATCCAGGTTGTTGCAGGCATGTTGCGGGTCGGCGGCTGGTTTCGCGCCATTTCGCCCGCCGTCGTGCATGGCATGCTTGCGGGCATCGGCGTGCTGATCGTGGTCGGCCAGTTCCATGTGCTGTTCGACGACAAGCCGCTGTCGAGCGGCCTGCACAATCTGATCGCCATGCCCGGCCAGATTCTGGGCCTGTCGAACGGCGATACCGTCACTGCCTTCGCCGTCGGCCTTGTCACCATTTTCAGCATGTTGGGCTGGGAGAAGTTCCGCCCCGCCTCGATGAAGCTGGTGCCCGGCGCACTCGTCGGCGTGGTGGCCGCGACGCTCGTCGCCTTCGCGCTGGGCCTGGACATCGCGCGCGTCGTGGTGCCCGAATCGATCGTCGCGGCGGTCAGCCTGCCCGAACAGGGCCTGCTGGCGCAGTTGCTGAACCCGACCGTCATCACCACGGCCATCGCAATCGCCTTCATCGCCAGCGCCGAAACATTGCTGTCGGCCGCCGCCGTGGATCGCATGCACGATGGTGTGCGGACCAATTACAACAAGGAATTGAGCGCGCAGGGCGTGGGCAACCTGCTCTGCGGCCTTGCCGGCGCGCTGCCGATGACCGGCGTGATCGTCCGTTCGTCGGCCAACGTGCAGGCGGGGGCCAAGACCCGCCTGTCCGCGATCCTGCACGGCATCTGGATTTTGGGCTTCGTGGCCCTGCTGCCCTGGCTGTTGCGGGAAATCCCGATGGCCGCGCTGGCCGGCATCCTCGTCATCACCGGCGTTCGCCTGGTGAGCGTGGCGCACGTCAAGCATCTCTTCCACCTCTATGGTCCGCTGCCTGCGATCGTATGGGCCGCAACGCTGATCTGCGTCGTGACGACCGACCTGCTGACCGGCGTGCTGGTGGGCATCGGCCTGTCGATGCTGGAACTGCTGCCCCACGCGACCCGCCTGCGCCTGAAGGTGGAGGATGAAAGCCGGGGCGAAGCGCATGAAGTGGCGCTGCGCGGTACCGCCACCTTCCTCAGCCTGCCCAAGCTGTCGGCCAAACTGGAATCGCTCCCGACCGCCGGCCTTGTCATCCTGAACGTCGAGCGTCTGGGCCATATCGACCATACTTGCGCCGAAATGCTGCGCGAATGGGTCGATCGCCGGCGCGGGACCGGCGCACCCGTCGAACTGTTCGGTGCGACCGGTCGGATGCGTCAACTGGTCGCCTGATCCCTTCACAACGACATGGGCGACATTTTGAACCGCCGTGCCTTTCCCCCGGGGCATGGCGGTTTCCTTTTGCTCCAATTTGTTAGAAACGAAATAGCAACATAATATTGCCCAAATAGCAAAGAACCGTGCCCTGTATAGCACAGCAGTCCCGATCCGTTCGCAGCTGCGGCAAAAGCAGTTTGCGCGAAGGACAGGACCGAATAGGCCAAGATCATTCGCTGGCATCGGGGACGATCAACAACAGATCCCTGGGCGGCGAATGCAGGACGGAACATTCCAACGTAAAAGGGGAATGTTCATGAAGTACCAAATCGCCTGTGCCGCCCTCGCGCTCCTTTCCAGCGCCCCGGCCTTTGCGCAGGAAGAACCCACCAGCCCCGTGACGGTTACCGGCAGCGTCGGCCTCGTGTCCGATTATCGTTTCCGTGGCGTGTCGCAGTCGGACAAGGCCATGGCCGTGCAGGGGGGCATCACCGCCACGCATGAAAGCGGCGCCTATGTCGGCACCTGGGCGTCGAACCTGGCGGGCTGGGGCACCTTTGGCGGCGCCGGCATCGAACTGGACCTGTTCGCCGGCTATGCAGTTCCGCTGAACGAAACCACCACGCTGGACGTGGGCCTGACCTGGTACATGTATCCGTCGGGTGCGGACGAAACCGATTTCGCCGAACCCTATGTGAAGCTGTCGAGCCAGCTTGGCCCGGTCAAGGCCCTGGTCGGCGTCGCCTATGCGCCCAAGCAGCAGGCGCTGGGCAAATGGTATAATGACGCATTCAGCTATGCTGGCGGCGTCCCCGACAGCCCCGGCAAGAAGAATGACAATTTCTACAGCTGGGTGGACGTCAGTGGCGCGGTTCCCAACACGCCGGTCAGCCTGAAGGCGCATCTGGGCTATTCGAAGGGCAATAGCGGCCTTGGCCCGAACGGCACCTCGGTTGCCCCCACCGGCAAATATATGGACTGGCTAGTCGGCGCGGATGTCGCCATCCCCGGTACGCCGCTCACCCTGGGCGTGGCCTATGTCGATACCGACATCGCCCGCGTCGAGGAAAACTACCTTCGTCCCAACCTGTCGGTGGCGGATGCGGACAACGCCGGCAAGTCGATCGTGCGCAGCCAGGTCGTCTTCTCGCTGACGGCGGCCTTCTGATTCGAAGCCTTGGCTTTGCCTGAAAAAGGGCCGGTCCGACACGATGCGTCGGGCCGGCCCTTTTCGCTGGCGTGACAAATTGTTGCTCCAGTCGCGATTGACCCGTTGGTCGGGGGCGCGCAGTTGACCCTCGATACGGCGCGGCCTATCTCCAAAGCATGACATTTTGTGCGCTGACGCTTTCATGACCGCCCCGTCGATCATCCTCGTCGAAGACGATCCGCCGCTGCGCACGCTGACGGCCCGCGCGCTTCAGGAACATGGCTATCAGGTGCGGCCCGCATCGTCCGGCCCGGAAATGTGGGTGGCCTTCGACGCTGGCCCAGTGGACCTTGTGGTGCTGGACGTCATGCTGCCGGGTACCAACGGCATTGACCTATGCCGCCAGATCCGCCGCAAGAGCGATGTCCCCATCATTTTCATCAGCGCCAAGGGCAGCGAGACGGACCGCATCGTCGGGCTGGAACTGGGCGCGGACGATTACCTTCCCAAACCCTTCGGCACGCGCGAGCTGATCGCCCGCATCCGCGCCATCCTGCGCCGCGTCGGCGTGGAGCGCGGCCCGGACGAGCATCGCGAGAGCGAAGCCCATTTCGACGGCTGGAGCGTCAACTTCCCCCGCCGCGAACTCCGCTCGCCCACCGGCGCGATCGTGGAGTTGACCGGGGCGGAGTTCGACCTGCTCGGTTCCTTCCTCAGCCATCCGCAGCGCGTCATCGCGCGCGAACGGCTGATCGAACTGTCCCGCACCCGCATGGGCGACAGCTCCGACCGCAGCATCGACGTGCTGGTCAGCCGCCTGCGCCGCAAATTGTCCACGCAGGACAAGGGCGCGCCGATCACCACCGTGCGCGGCGTGGGCTATATGTTCAATGCAGAGGTCAGCCGCGCTTGAAACTTCAGTTCAGGGGATCGCTCGGCCTGCTCGGCCGGCTCTGTGCGATCCTGCTGCTGACCGTCACGCTGGAATTTGCCGTCGGCACGCTCGTCTATGAGCGGGCCAGCCATTTGTCGTTGCAGGATGACGAGGCCCGGCGCCTGGCCGAACATCTGGTCATCGCGCGCAAGCTGCTGCTCGAACAACCGCGCAACGAACGTCCCGCGCTTGGCCTGCAACTGACCACCGACCGCTACGATGTCCACTGGTCCCCGGCCGCCCCGCCGCCGCCGCCGCTATCGCCCGAACTGGAGCGGATGCGGCGCCAGATCATCGACTGGGAACCCAGCCTGGAAAAATCCGGCCTGTGGCTGCGCCTGACGCCGGGGCGCCATTCTGAAATCAATGGTGGGCTGCAACTTCATGATGGCAGCTGGCTCTATTTCGGCATGCACCATAGCGGTGGGAAATGGGCCTTCACCATCGGCCGGCTGGGGCTGGCGCTGATCCCGGTATTGGCGCTGCTGCTCGCGGGCCTGCTGCTGATCCGCCGAACGCTGGCCCCGCTGCGCGACCTGACCCATGCGACCCACCGGATCGGTCGCGGCTCCGAAGTGATCGTACCCGAAGCCGGCACCAACGACGTGCGCAACCTCATCACCGCGTTCAACGCGATGCAGGCACGCATGCACCGCCTTATCGACGAGCGTACGGAAACGCTGGCGGCGGTCGGCCATGATCTGCGCACGCCGCTCGCCCGGCTGCAATTGCGGTTGGAAATGGTGAAAGACCCCGAAGTGCAGGACGCCATGGGCGGCGACCTGGCGGAAATGGGCGCGATGCTGGAATCGCTGCTCGCTTTCCTTGGCGGCGAAAAGGATCCCGAACCGCCGGTCCGCACCGACATCGCGGTCAGCATCGCCACCATCGTCGATGCGTTTCAGGATCATGACCAGGATGTGGACTATAACGGGCCGGACCATCTGGAAATGGAAGTGCGCGGCCTGTCGCTGCGCCGGGCAGTGCGCAACCTGATCGAGAATGCGCTTCACTATGGCGATCGCGCCCGCGTGTCGCTGGAGCGCAAGGGCAATGAGGTGCTGATCCGCGTCGATGATGACGGTCCCGGCATCCCGCGTGAGCGGCTGGAGGAAGTGCTCCGGCCCTTCTCCCGCCTGGACGATGCGCGTCAGCGCAATACGCGCGGGCTGGGTCTGGGCCTTGCCATCGTGCAGAAGGCGGTGATGGCGGAGGGCGGCCAGTTCATCCTGGCCAACCGGCCCGAAGGCGGATTGCGCGCCGAAATCTGCCTGTATCTGCCCAGGCAGGCGGGGCGCGGCTAAAAGAGAATCTGTTCGGCCCCAAGCAAAACTCGTTTATCCCTGTCCCCGTCACCACGCTATGCCCCCGGCAATAAGCGCATGAAGGCGGACAAGATGGCAGACGGACAGGACGACGATCGCATCGTCGAGGGGTATTGGGATGTTGACGGGCTGGTCGCGGCGCTGAGCAGCGCGCGCAGCCGCTGGCGGCAATCGCAACGGCATCACGCCGAATATGGCGCCGAGGGCTTCCCCTCTCGCGACAATATGGCGAAGATCACCCAATCGCTCTGCGGCGCGCTCTTTCCCCTGCGGCTCGGCCCCAGCTTCGTGCGCCTCCATAATGAGGACGCCTATGTCGCCGACACGCTGCAAACCGTCCTTAGCCGTCTCCATGGTCAGATCCGGCTGGAGCTTATCTATGCGCTGAAGGGGCAGCCGGTCGAGGCCGTGGACAAGGAAGCGGCGCGGATCATATCGGCCTTTGCCGAAAGCCTGCCGGCATTACGCACCCTGCTCGACACCGATGTCGATGCGGCCTTCCTGGGCGATCCCGCCGCACGCAGCGTGGATGAGGTGCTGATCTGCTACCCGTCGATGCTGGCGATCATCCATCACCGGCTGGCGCATCGTCTCTATGAACTGGGCGCGCCATTGGTGGCCCGCATCGTCTCGGAAATCGCCCATGGAAAGACCGGGATCGACATTCACCCCGGCGCGAAGATCGGCCCGTCCTTCTTCATCGACCATGGCACCGGCGTGGTGATCGGCGAAACCGCGATCGTCGGCGCGCGGGTGCGCCTTTATCAGGGGGTGACGCTGGGCGCGCGCAGTTTCCCGGCGGACGAGAAGGGGCATCTGGAAAAGGCCCTGCCGCGCCATCCGATCATCGAGGATGATGTGGTGATCTACGCCGGCGCGACGGTGCTGGGCCGCATCATCGTGGGCAGCCGCTCGGTCATCGGCGGCAATGTCTGGCTGACCGACAGCGTACCGGCCGACTCCAACGTCCGTCAGGCCAAGGCGCAATATGAAGTGACCAGCCGCGTCCAGGTATCCGCCCCGCACCGCGTCCACGCTTTGGTCGAGGAAGCGACGGACGGGATCGGGGAGAATATCTGAGACCATTTCGAAGGCAGCTGGCACGGCTGCCGGCTGGCATCATGCTCTCAAGTCGGCGATCAGTCGATTTTGCTGTTCCCCGGCGCAGGCCGGGGTCCAGTTCCACGCCGCCATCTGGACCCCGCCCTGAGCCGAGGAGCAGCCAAGATTATGGCGCGCAGCTGTCCCCATCCCCCGCGATCAGGTCCAGGCAGCGGCCGTCAATCTCATCCTTGGGCACCGGCAGCTTGATGAGCGCGGCCAGCGTCGGCAGGATGTCGACCGTCTCGACGCCCAGCGGCTGTTCGAAATGCTGCATCCCCTTGCGCCAGAACAGGATCGGCACCCGGCGATCCGTGTCCCAGGGCGAACCATGGGTCGCGACCGCGCCCATCACGGCGCTTTCCGGGATAGACATGACCCGCGGCTTGAGCAGCACGAGCAGGTCACCCGACCGCGCGGGATAGAAGCTGGCGCGCGCTTCCTGGATCAGGCTCCAGCTTTCGGGCGGCCCGGATGGGGAAGGGGTAGCGGCGATTTCCGCCTTGGTAAAGACGGTCTGCACTTGCGGATGCGCGCGCAGATAGGCCAAGGTCGCAGCCTCCACCTTCGCGCGCTCGGAGGCGGTCAGCCCCTTGTCGAAATAAAGGTCGCCGGCCGGCCCGTCGCCCCAGATCAGTTTCTTGCCGGCCATGCCGACCTTTTCGGCGATGGTGGCGTTCAGCGCCTTTGGCGTCAGCGCCTTGTCCACCCGCTGTTCCATCGGCATGGCGTTCAGCCGGTGGCGTTCGGGCAGGTCATGGCCGCCATGGTCGGCGGTCAGCACGACGACATAGTCGATGCCGTCCTTGTCCAGCTTATCGAAGAAGGCGCCCAGTTCGCGGTCCAGACGATCGACCTGGATGCAGCTTTCGGTGCCTTCGGTACCATAGGTGTGGCCGACATAATCGGTCGCCGACAGGCCGATCGAAATGATGTCGGTCTGCGCCTGCTTGCCCAGGGCCATGCTGTCGATCGCGGCGGCGGCGAAGGCCAGCGTCAGCGCATCCTGTTCGGGCGAAATGCGAAAACCGGTATAGTCGCCCGCCTGCCGCGCGAAGCGGCCGGTGCCGACGGAACGATTGCCCGCCTGTACCGCGAAATCCTTCGACACGCACTGGGCGGGCAGTTCGAACCCGGCATTGGGCTGCGCCAAGCGCTGGGCGAACACATCGTTCACCTTGGCGACCAGCGGCGGAACCGTCACGCCCTTGTAGCTGACATAGCCCTTGGGGCCGAGCCACCAGGCCTGATCGGCGGTCGGCCCGCCCATCATGATGGCGGCGCGGTCCTTGCCGGAGACCGACACGACGCGCGTGGCGGGATTGGCGATCTTCATCCTACCGCCCAGAGTCGGCACATTCAGATGCAGGGGCGATGCCTCATAATGGTCGCTGTCGGTCCCCGGCTGGCTTTCATCCTCTGCACAATAGACATTCTTGTCATCGCGCTTGGCGTTCAGATCGAACCAGTTGTTGGCGATGATGCCGGTGCGCGACGGGCGGCTGCCGGTCAGGATGGTTGAATGGCCGGGGCAGGTTTCAGTCGCGGCATGGCTTTGGTAGCCGCGCGGGAAGACGGCGCCTTCGCTGGTCAGGCGCTTGAGCCCGCCGGTATAATATTGGCGATATTCGCTGAACAGGTCGGCGGAAAACTGGTCGACGCTGATCGCGACGATCAGCTTGGGTGGAGAGGCGGGCGCGGCTGTTGCGGCAGGCGCGGACGCCGGGCTTTGCGCGACGACGGGCGCGACAGGGACCAGGGCGCTGGCAAGCAACAGGGCGGCGGCGACTCGTTTCAACATATTCTATGACCTTCTCATGCCTTGACGGCGGATAGGGAGCGACCTAGCCCCCTTGCACCTGACCGACCAGAGGCCCGATGCGGATTTTTCAAGTCATATTCATGACGCTTGCCCTGTTGGCAGGCCTGTCTGCCGCGCACGCCCAAAGTGCTTTTGGCGGCGCGGCGGCGCATATCGCCGCGACACTGGCGGCGGAAAGCGCCGTGCCCAGGGCGGGCGAGGGCACGACCATCGCCTTTGCCATGGTGCCGGAACAGGGCTGGCACGGCTATTGGGAAAATCCGGGCGATGCGGGTCTGGGCATGACCGTTGACTGGACCTTGCCAAGGGGCGTGACCGTCGGCGCGCTGCGCTATCCGGTGCCCGAAACCCTGCTGATCGCGGGCCTGATGAACCATGTCTATGAAGGCCCCTATGCGGTGCTGGCGGACCTGAAGGTCGCGGCGGATGTGGCGCCCGGCACGCGCCTGCCGGTGAAGGCGGCGGCTCAGTGGCTGGCCTGCACCGACAAGGTGTGCGTGCCCGAAGGCGGCGACCTGACGCTGGACCTGATCGTCGGTGACGGTCAGGTCTTGACGGCCACGCGCGCGCGCTTCGATGGCTGGCGCACCCATTTGCCGCGCCCGCTGGGGTCGGAGGCGACCTATGCGATCAAGGACGGCAAGCTCCGCCTCTCCGTGCCCTTCCCGGCAAATGCGCAGGCAAGCGATGTGCATCTGTTTCCGCTGCCCGACGGGCTGATCCGCAACGCTGCCCCGCAGGCGGTGACGCGGCAAGGCGATCAATTGCTGCTGGAAACCGACGCGGCCGATGGCGCTAAGAACGGCACCGTTCAGGCGGTCCTGCGGACCGGCGATCATGTCGGCTTCCTGCTGACCGCCCGGCCGGGCGAGGTGGCCGGCGCGGCATCGGGCGGCGGTCAGTGGGGCGCCATCTTCGCGGCCCTGGGCGGCGCGCTGCTGGGCGGGCTGCTGCTCAACATCATGCCCTGCGTCTTCCCGATCCTGGGTTTGAAGGCGATGAAGCTGGCCAGGGCGGGCGGTAACGAACGCACCGTCCGGCGCGAAGCGCTGGCCTATACTGCCGGCATCATCCTTATCTGCCTCGCATTGGGCGGCCTGTTGCTGGCGTTGCGCGCGGCGGGGGACGCGGTCGGCTGGGCCTTCCAGTTGCAGGATCCGCGCATCATCCTGGCGCTGTTGCTGCTGGTGACGGCGATCGCCTTCAATCTGGCCGGCCTGTTCGACCTCCGCGCCTATGGCGGCGGTGAAGGCTTGGCAGGGAAGGGCGGCGTGGCAGGCTCCTTCTGGACCGGCGCGCTCGTCGCCTTTGTTGCGACGCCCTGTACCGGGCCGTTCATGGCGGCGGCGATGGGCGCGGCGCTGCTGCTGCCCCTGGCCGCCGCGCTGGCGGTATTTGCGGGGCTGGGCCTTGGCCTTGCGCTGCCATTCCTGTTGCTCGCCTGGGTGCCGGCGCTTCGCAATCGTTTGCCTAAACCCGGTAGCTGGATGAGCACGTTCCAGAAGATATTGGCCATCCCGATGTTCCTGACCGCGCTGGGCCTCGCCTGGCTGCTGGGGCAGCAGCGCGGCGTGCCCGGCATGACGATCGGCCTGTCGGCCGCATTGCTGCTCGCCCTGCTGCTCTGGGGACTGGGCGGTCGCCAGCGGCGGGGCGATGGCGGCGGCCTCATCGCCGCCATCGCCGGTCTGGCGATCCTGTCGGCGGCCGCCTATGCCCTGCCGACCCGCGCGCCGACCGCCGCGAAAGCTGGCGATTCCACTGTCTCTTTCGCTGTCTCGAAACTCGCCGAACTGCGCGCCGCCAACAAGCCGGTCTTCCTCTATTTCACCGCCGACTGGTGCCTGACCTGCAAGGCGAACGAGGCCGCCGCCATCGACCGGGCCGAAACCCGTGCCGCCTTCGACAAGGCCGGCGTTACCGTCATGGTCGGCGACTGGACCAATGCCGATCCCGCCATCACCCGCTTTCTGGAAAGCCAGGGGCGCTCCGGCGTGCCGCTCTATCTTTATTATGCGCCGGGCAAGGAGGCCCAGACCTTGCCGCAATTGCTGACCCCCGCCACTCTGACCGGACTGGTGCGCTGATGGCGAAAGTCCGTGCCGATCAACTGCTCGTCGACAACGGCCTGGCCGAAAGCCGCGCCCGTGCGCAGGCGCTCATCCTCGCCGGCCTCGTCTTCCTGGGCGACAAGAAGGTGGAGAAGGCCGGGCAGCAGGTGGCCGCCGATGCCGACCTTGATGTGCGCGGTCGCGATCATCCCTGGGTATCGCGCGGCGGCATCAAGCTGGCCCATGCGATCGAGCAATTTGGCATCGACGTCACCGGCTTCGTCGCCATCGACGTCGGCTCCTCGACCGGCGGCTTTACCGACGTGCTGCTGACCAATGGCGCAGCGAAGGTCTATGCGGTCGACAGCGGCACCAATCAGCTCGCCTGGAAACTACGCTCCGACGATCGCGTCGTCGTGCATGAACAGACCAGCGCCCGCATTCTGACCGATGCCCATATCCCCGAACCGGTGGACATCATCGTGTGTGACGCCAGCTTCATCAGCCTGGCCAAGGTGCTTGAAAGGCCGCTCAGCTTCGCCAGGCCCGGTGCGCAGATGGTCGCGCTCATCAAGCCGCAGTTCGAAGCGCGGCGCGAAGAGGTCGGCAAGAATGGCGTGATCCGCGATCCCGCCGTCCACGATCGCGTCTGCGCCGAGGTGCAGGACTGGGCCGTCGCGCAGGGCTGGACTGTCGCGGGACTGACGCAAAGCCCGATTACCGGGCCGCAGGGCAATGTGGAATTTCTTCTCTACGCCCGCCTTGGCGGATAACGGGTTCAGCTTCGTTCTCAGCCCCCGACATATACTGATACATATTGCGACAAAGCTTCCCATTGTGTCGCCCCGAAAGGCCCGATAGCCCTCCGCCATGCGCCCTTATTTGCCTGTCATTCTCTCCGCCCTTTGTCTTGCCGGTTGCAGCGGCGAAAAGCAGCAGAAACCGCGCGCCGTTCCGTTAGTGGAAATCCAGCCGATCGCGCCCGCTGCCTTTACCGATGATCTGGAGGCGGTCGGCACCGCGCTTGCCAATGAGCAGGTCGTGCTGTCTGCGCCGGTCACGGAACGGATCGAGGCGCTGAACTTCGCCGATGGCGGCTTCGTTGCCAAAGGGCAGGTCATCGCGCGTCTTGCAGTTGGCCAGGAACAGGCCGAACTTGCCTCTGCGGAGGCGACCGCGCTTCAGGCGGGCCAGCAATTGCAACGCATCCAGTCGCTCAAGGATCGCGGCTTTGCCACCGGCGCCACGCTGGAACAGCAGGTGGCGCTCTCCAATGCCGCCCGCGCCAATGCGCAACTTGCGCGTGCCTCGATCGGCGACCGGGTGATCCGCGCGCCCTTCGGCGGCTGGGTTTCGCTGCGCACCGTGTCGCCCGGCGCGATCGTGACGGCGGGAACGGCGATCGCCACGGTCAGCGACATCAGCCGCATCAAGCTGGACTTCACCATCCCCGAAACCCGGCTGGCGATGATCCGCACGGGCATGCCGATCAAGGCGGTATCGGCCGCCTGGCCCGACCGGCCGTTCAACGGCACCATCGCGACGATCGACCCGGTCATCGACCCGGCCACGCGCGCGGTGAAGGTGCGGGCGATCCTGCCCAACCCCGACAAGGCGTTGAAACCCGGCATGTTGCTGACCGTCAGCGTGATGGCGCGCCGGCGCCAGTCGCTGTCCGTGCCCGAACTGGCGGTCGTGGGTGACGGCGACGAGCGCTTCGTCTTCGTCGTCGAGGATCGCACGGCCAAGCGGACCAAGGTCAGCACCGGCATCCGCCAGGACGGTCGGGTCGAGATATTGGGCGGGGTGAAGCCGGGCCAGAAGGTCGTGACCGAAGGCGTCGTGAAGCTGACCGACGGCGTTACCGTCCGGCTGGCTGGCGACAAGAATGATGCACAGCCCAGGGACGGATCGGGCAAGGGCGCGCGCTGATGCAATTGTCCGATCTTTCCGTTCGCCGCCCGGTCTTCGCCGCGGTCGTCGCGGTATTGCTCTGCATCGTCGGCGTCGTCGGCTGGATGAGCCTGTCGGTGCGCGAATATCCCGATACCGATCCGCCGATCGTGTCGGTCGAAACCAGCTATACCGGCGCGGCGGCCTCCGTGGTGGAAACCCGCATCACCCAGTTGATCGAAGATGGCGTCGCGGGGGTGCAGGGCATCCAGACGATCACATCGACGTCGCAGGACGGCACATCCAACATCAATATCGAATTCGATCCGTCGCGCGACATCGACAGCGCCGCCAATGACGTGCGCGATCGTGTCGGTTCGGTGGTGGAGGATCTGCCCGAAGACGCGCTGGCGCCCGAAATCCGCAAGGTCGATTCCGACGCCCGCTCCATCCTGTTCCTTGCCTTTTCCCGCCCCGGCTGGTCGTCGATCCAGATCAGCGACTATCTCGACCGCAACGTCGCCGACCGTTTCTCCGCGATAGATGGCGTCGCCCGCGTCACCATCGGCGGCGAAGCGCGGCCCTCCACCCGCATCTGGTTCAACGCGGAAAAGCTGGCCGCCTTCGGCCTGACCCCGGCCGATGTCGAGGCCGCGCTACGCAGCCAGAATGTGGAACTGCCCGCCGGCCGCTTCGAATCGAAGGACCAGAACCAGACGTTGCGCGTCGAACGGCCCTTCGCCACGCCGGCGGAATTTTCCGGGCTGGTCGTGGGCCGCGGCACGGACGGCTATCAGGTGCGCCTGGGCGACGTCGCCCGGATCGAGGAAGGGGCGGAAAATCCCTATACCAGCTTCCGGTCGAACCAGGGCACCGCGATCGGTATCGGCATCATCCGCCAGTCGGGCGCCAACACGCTGGCCGTCGCGCAAAAGGCCAAGGCGCTTATCAAGGAACTGGAGCCGACCTTGCCGCAGGGCATGCGCGTCGCCATTGGCACCGACGAATCCCTGTTCATCGAACGCGCCATCGACAATGTCTATGACACGCTGATCGAGGCGGCGCTGCTGGTCATCCTCGTCATCTTCCTGTTCCTGGGATCGGTGCGCGCGACGATCATCCCGGCGGTGACCGTGCCGATCTGCCTGCTGGCGACCTGCGCTGTCATGTGGCTGCTTGGCCTGTCGATCAACCTGCTGACCCTGCTCGCCTTCGTGCTGGCGATCGGTCTGGTGGTGGACGACGCCATCGTCGTGCTGGAAAATGTCTATCACCGTATCGAACAGGGCGACGATCCGCTGGTCGCCGCTTATCTCGGCACCCGGCAGGTGGGCTTCGCGATCATTTCGACCACCTTGGTCGTCTGCGCGGTATTCGTGCCGGTAATGTTCCTCGCCGGCCAGACTGGCCTGCTGTTTCGCGAACTCGCCATCGCCATGATCGCGGCCATCGCCTTCTCCGGCTTCATCTCGCTCAGCCTGGCGCCGATGATGTGTTCCAAGCTGCTCAAGACGGCCGAGCGCGGGCGGTTCGCGCGCTGGATCGACGATCGTTTCCAGCGGCTGGAACATGGCTATGCGCGCTGGCTGGACGGCGCCTTGCGCAAGCCGTTGCTACCCTTGCTGGGCGTATTCCTCTTCCTGGGTGTCGCCGGCTTCTTCTTCACCCGCCTGCCGAGCGAACTCGCGCCCGCCGAAGATACCGGCGTAGTGGAAGCGCAGATCAGCGCGCCCGAAGGCACCGGCTTTGCCCGCATGATGGCCTATATGAAGAAGATCGAGGATGATCTGGCCTTCCTGCGCAAGGATGGCACGCTCCAGAATCTGGTCATCCGCACCCCGTCGGGTTTCGGCGCGACGGACGATTATAATGGCGGCAACGTCATCGCCTTCCTGCGGCCATGGGAAGATCGTACCATCACCACCGCGCAGGTCGCGACGATCGTGAACAAGGTGATTGCCGACCAGCCGGGCGTGCGCGGCAATGCGGCGCCGCGATCGGGGCTGGGGCGCGGGCGTGGCCTGCCGGTCAATATCGTACTGGCCGGCTCCACCTATGAAGGGCTGGTCGCCGCGCGCGACCGGATCATGGCGGCGGCGGCCGACTATCCCGGCCTGATCAACGTCGACAGCGATTACAAGGAAACCAAGCCGCAGATGCGGATCGAGGCCAATCTGGCCCGTGCCGGCGATCTGGGCGTATCGGTGAACGATGTCAGCCAGGCGCTGCAAAGCCTGCTTGGTTCCCGCCGCGTCGGCACCTATGTCGACCGGGGCGAAGAATATCGCGTGCTGGTGCAGGCGGAGGAGGACGGCCGCCGGACCGTCGCCGATCTGGAGCGGATCAACGTCCGGTCCCGCACCGGCGCGCTGGTACCGCTGTCCACATTGGTCAAGGTGCGCGAAGTCGCCGGGCCGCGTCAGCTCAACCGCTACAACAAGCTGCGCGCCATCACCCTGACTGCCGCGCTGGCGCCCGGCACCTCGCTGGGCGAGGCACTGACCTTCCTGGAGGATCAGGCGCGTCAGTCACCCGAAGTGCTGGCCATCGGCTATCGCGGCGAAAGCCAGTCCTTGCGCGAAACCGGCGGGTCGATCTGGCTGGTCTTCGGCCTTACCATATTGATCGTCTATCTGCTGCTGGCTGCGCAGTTTGAAAGCTTCGTCCATCCCGGCATCATCATCGCCACCGTGCCGCTGGCCGTGGCGGGCGGCGCGCTGGGGCTGGCGATCATGGGCGGCTCGATCAACCTCTACAGCCAGATCGGCATCGTCATGCTGGTGGGCCTCGCCGCCAAGAACGGCATCCTGATCGTCGAGTTCGCCAATCAGCTGCGCGATGAGGGGATGGACGTCGCGCAAGCCATTCGCGAAGCGGCCAAGCGACGCCTTCGCCCAATCCTGATGACGTCCATCGCGACCGTCATCGGTGCGGTGCCGCTGGTGATGCGGGGCGGGGCCGGGGCGGCCGCGCGGCACTCGATCGGCACCGTCGTGGTGTTCGGCGTCAGCCTGGCAACGCTCATCACGCTTTTCCTCATTCCGATCTTCTATTCCCGCGTTGCCAAGCGGACGGTTTCTCCGCAAACCGTCAGTCGAAAGCTGGATTCGGCGCTCAAGGATTCGCCGGAACCCGCCGAATAATGGCTTTTTGGAGCTGCCTTGCCGATGAACGAGATTGCGTCGCCCGGTCAATTGCGTCTTGCCTATCTGCGCTGGGCGCTGGTGACGGTGCCCGCTATCGTCTTCCTCGGCTTCATGTCCGGGCGCCTTGCCAATAGCGGCTATGGCAATCGCTGGTTCGACGCGCTGGACAAGCCCGCCTTCATGCCGCCGGGCTGGGCCTTCGGCGTCGCCTGGACCATCCTTTATGTCCTGATGGCGCTGGCCTTCGCCATCGTGCTGCATGCGCGCGGGGCGCAGGGGCGGGGCGGGGCAATCGCACTGTTCCTGATGCAATTGCTGCTCAACCTCTGCTGGTCGCCGCTTTTCTTTCGCGCGCATCAGGTGGGCAGTGCGCTAGCGCTGATCCTGATCCTGACCGTGCTGGTGGCGGTGACGACCGCGTTTTTCTGGCGGATTCGGCGCTTGGCCGGCGTGCTGCTGCTGCCCTATCTGGCATGGCTGGCCTTCGCTTCCTTCCTCAACTATGAGATTGCTGTGCTGAACCCCGATGCGGCGACCCTTGTGGCCCCGGCGCTCAGAACCCAGATATGATCTACGGGCGCGCCCATCGCGCCGCAAAAAGGACAAGTGCAATGCAGAGCGAAAACCGCTTCTTCGACGATCTGGCCAAGCTGGTGAACGGCGCTGCCGGCACCGTGGCCGGCGTGACGCGCGAATTTGAATCCAACGCGCGCGAGCGGGCGAAGGAATGGATCGGCGGCCTGGAATTCGTGTCGCGTGAAGAATTTGACGCGGTCAAGGCCGTCGCCGCCGCCGCGCGCGAAGAAGTCGAGCTGCTCAAGGCCCGGCTCGACGCGCTGGAAGGCAAGACGACCGAACCGGTGACGAAGAGCGTCAAGGCCACCAAGCCCGCGGCGGATTGACTCGCGTCTGTCCTTTCACCGCATCCGGTGATAAGGCGCGCCGATGATGGATAGTGACGAATTCGAACATGGCGGTGGGGAAGCCGCGCCGATCGACATGCTGGGCGCCTATTTCGAGGCGCATGGCTGGAGCTACGAGCAGGTCGGCGAGGATGAAATTGTCGCCAATACCCAGGGATCGTGGGCGCAATATGAGCTGCGCGGTATCTGGCGCGACGAAGATCAGGTGCTGCAACTGCTGGCGCTGCCCGACATTCGTGTCAGCGAAGAAAAGCGCGGCACCATCTACGAGACGCTGGGCCTGATCAACGAGCAGCTGTGGCTCGGCCATTTCGAGCTATGGTCGTCCAGCGGCATCATCCTGTTCCGCCACGGTGCGCTGCTGGGCGCGGGCGGCACGTTGACGCTGGATCAGGCGCAATTGCTGGTCGAAACCGCGATCGACGAATGCGAACGCTTCTATCCGGTGTTCCAGTTCGTCCTTTGGGGCGGCAAGTCGCCATCCGAGGCGATCTCCGCCAGCCTGATCGAAACCCGCGGCGAGGCCTGACCTGCATGATTGCCATCTGGCCCGATCACCTGTTCCTTGTCGGCTGCGGCAATATGGCGGGGCAGATGTTGTCCCGCTGGCTGGACCAGGGGCTGGACCCTGCCCGTATCACCGTGCTGCGCCCCAGCGGCAAGCCGGTGGCCGACGGCGTCGCGGTGGTGACGGACTATCCGGCGGTGCTGCCGGCCGGCACAACCGTGTTGCTGGGCATGAAACCCTATCAGATTGCCGATGTCGCCGCCGCGCTGGCGCCGCTTTGTGCGATCGACACGCGGATCGTGTCGATCCTCGCCGGCACGACGCTGGCCGAATTGCGCAGCCGCTTCCCCGTCGCGCGCGATGTCGTGCGGGCCATGCCCAACCTGCCGGTGGGGCTGGGCCAGGGGGTGACGGCGCTGTTCAGCGACGATGCCACCGATCCCTCTGCACGCGACGCGATCGGCGCCCTGATCCAGCCTCTGGGGCTGGTCGAATGGATCGCCGACGAAGCCCTGTTCAATCAGGTGACGGCACTGTCGGGATGCGGCCCGGCCTTCCTGTTCCGCTTCGTCGATGCACTGGCTCGCGCGGGCGAAGCGATCGGCATCCCCGCCGATCAGGCCGCGCGCATGGCGCTGGCAACCGTGCAGGGGTCGGCGAATATGGCCGCACGCGCCTCTGTCAGCCCGGCTACGCTCGCCGATCAGGTCGCCAGCCCCGGCGGCATGACGCGCCAGGGGCTCAATGTGCTGGACGCCGACGACCGGCTGCTTGCGCTACTGACCGATACGCTGGCCGCCGCTCGCGATCGCGGCGAGGCGATGGCGCGCGGCGACTAAGCACGGTTCCGGGGGCGGCGCTTTTGCGGTAAGGCGCGCCGAAATCACCCTGGAGTTGCTCATGTTGTCGCCCGAAACCCCCATCCTGCTGCTCACCACCGGTGGGACCATCGACAAAGTCTATTTCGACGCCCTGTCCGACTATCAGGTCGGGGAAACGGTGATGGCCAAGCTGCTGGAGGTCGCGCGGGTGAAGCGCCCTTTCCGCATCGAGGAAGTGACGCGCAAGGACAGTCTGGAACTGGACGAGACGGATCGGGCGCTGATCGTCGCGCGCGTCGCGGCCGCCCGCGAAAAACATATCGTCATCACCCATGGCACCGACACGATGACCGACACAGCCAGAGAGATGGCCGGGATCGAAGGGAAGACCATCGTGCTGGTCGGTGCGCTGGCCCCCGCCCGCTTCGGCGAGAGCGACGCCAGCTTCAACCTGGGCATGGCCTTCGCCACCGCGCAGGTGGCCGAACCGGGCGTCTATATCACCATGAGCGGGTCGGTATTTCGCGCGGACAAGGTGGTGAAGGATCGCGCCAAGGGCGCCTTCGTACCGACGCAGGACTGATCGCGACCATCTCGCTCCCGGAACAACATCCCCCGCCCGGCATTGAACGGGCGGGTGGCATGACGAGGAGGAGCAAGACATGACCGATAATCGGTCCGATTATCAGGAGCGTCCGGCGACGCACACGACAATCATCGAAAAGCGCGGCGGTGGCGGCACGACCATCGCAATCCTGCTGCTGGTGGTCGTGGTGGCGGTGGCCGCTTTCTTCCTGATCAGCAGCCAGACGAACAAGGATAATGCGGTATCCACCGCAGCCGAGCAGGTCGGCTCCGCCGCCAGCGATGTCGGTGACGCGGCCAAGGATGCGGCCGGCGCGGTCAAGAAGGATTAAGGAATGAAGGGGGCTGGCAACCTGTGGTACCAGCCCCTTCGCTCATCTCAGACCATGATCTTGTCGAGCGCGGCGCAGAAGGCCTGCATGTCGGCCATCGAACCGACCGTCACGCGCGACATGGTGGGCCAAGGCGCCCAGTTGCGGCCGATGCCGACGCCCGCTGCCAGGAACTGATCCTGCACGCCCTTGGCTGGCTTGCCCCAATCGACCATGAACATATTTGCGTCCGACGGGATGAACTTGATCCCGCGCTTTTTGAGATGCGCGAACGTATAGTCGCGCGCGGCGATCATTTCGGCGCGGCGCTGTTCGATCAGCGCCTTTTGCGTGAGGGCTACCGTGCCGCACACGACCGAGGGCAGCGGCAGGTTGGTCGACATGCGCTTGCCGTCATAGCGCATAAGCTGCTCGTGAAGCGCGGGCGATGCGATGGTCGCGCCCAGCCGCATGCCCGCCATGCCGAACAGCTTGGAAAAGGTGCGCAGCACGACGACATCGTCGCGCTTGGCGGCCAGATAGGCGGCGGACTTGGCATGGGAGAAGTGGAGATAGGCCTCGTCCACCAGCACGACCGATCCGGCTGGCTTGTTGGCGACAAGCCATTCGATGTCCGCGATCGGGGTGATCGTGCCGGTCGGGTTGTTGGGCGAACAGACATAATAGAGGCCAGCCTGCGGATCGGCGGCCAGCATCGCCTTCACGTCATGGCGATAGTCGCTGGTCAGCGGCACCTTGGTCACTTTCGCGCCTGCCCATTCGGCCGTGCCCCAGGGCTGTTCATAGCTGACGTCCGCCGTCACCAGGCCCTTTTTGGGCGAACAGAAAGCAACGACGATGCGCGACAGCGGATCGCTGGAACCGGGCCATGGCAGGATATGGTCGGCGGGCACGCCCTCGATCGTGGCGAGCGTTGTCTTGAAATCGGTGACTTCGGTGCCAGGATGGTAGAAATTGGAATGGCCGATGATCTTGGCGGCTTCCGCCTGTGCGACGGGGAAGGGGCCGGTCCAGCATTCGTTGGAGCCGATGCGGACCTTGGGAAAATTGCCCTCTTCCGGGCCGTTGTTGCGCTGCGCCCAGAGCGGCGTGCCTGCGCTCGCGGCTGCGACGCCGGCGCCCAGCACGCCCATGATGCGGGCGGCCTGTCGCCGGGAATAGCCACGTTCGAGAAGATCCTGCCGTGCGTTGGACTGGTCATGCATCATATCGTTCCCCTGTCATTACCTACAGGGGAGGAAACGGACGAAGGCGGCTTTTCCGCAGCGTCCAAAGAGAAAGGGCGCCCGTGGCCGGACGCCCTTTTCTTCATTCAGGCAAGGAATGAGGGGATCAGCCCTCGACCTTCACATGCTTGGGCGCAGCCTCATTGAGGATGCGCAGAATCTTCTTGAGCGCGGTCGGCTCGTCCGTTTCTTCCATCGCGGCGAGTTCGCGGGCGAGGCGGCTGGACGCTGCTTCGAAGATCTGGCGTTCGGAATAGCTCTGCTCAGGCTGGTCGTCGGCACGGAACAGGTCGCGGGTCACTTCGGCGATCGACACCAGGTCGCCCGAATTGATTTTCGCTTCATATTCCTGCGCGCGGCGCGACCACATGGTACGCTTTACCTTGGGCTTGCCCTTGAGCGTTTCCATCGATTCTTCGAGGGTCTTGTTGGAGGACAGCTTGCGCATGCCCACGCCTTCCGCCTTGTTGGTCGGCACGCGAAGCGTCATGCGCTCCTTTTCGAAACGGAGCACGTACAGCTCCAGTTCCATGCCGGCAATCTGCTCCTTCTGAAGCTCGATTACACGGCCTACGCCATGCTTGGGATAAACGACATAATCACCAACGTCAAAGGACAGCGCCTTGGCAGCCATTTGATACCTTTCCAATTCAACCGGGGAACGGGCCGTCGCGGGGCAGATGCGAGACAAATGCCGAGGGGTCCACGGCGACACCGTCAAGACATGAAGCGTATTCTCCAGAGCCGGATGATAGGGAACATCCAGCCGTCACGGAGCTATTTAGCAGATTCGTAACAAAATTACCACCCCCGGACACAATGTCTGGGGGTGGGGTTGTTCCTGTGGCGCAATATGGGACGCCATAGGGCGCGCAAAGGGTTTAGCTGCCTTCGCCCGGTTCGGGGGAAAAGAACTTCTCCAGTTTGTTTTCCACGCCGCTCATCGCGTCGGCGTCGGCAGGCGCTTCGCCCTTCACGGTGATGTTGGGCCATTCGGCGGAAAATTTGGTGTTGAGTTCCAGCCATTTTTCAAGGCCGTTCTCGGTATCGGGCAGGATCGCTTCGGCCGGGCATTCCGGTTCGCACACGCCGCAGTCGATGCACTCGTTCGGATTGATGACCAGCATATTCTCGCCCTCGTAGAAACAGTCGACGGGGCAGACCTCGACGCAATCCATATATTTGCAGCGGATGCAATTGTCGGTCACGACATAGGTCATTGTCTGGGCACTCGTAGGATTGGAAAAAGCGCGGCCCTGCTATGCCCCACACGCGCGAAGGTCAATGAGGATATTGTTGTCAGGGCTTTAGGGCGGGTTTCGTGCGAACGACTCTCAAATTCATGCGTCGGGATCAAGGCTTGCGGTCTATCCGCCGACCGTCAGTTCCTCATAGCAGGCCTGGGCCTCGGGCGCCGGCCCGCGTCGTGCCGGCAGGGCGACGACGCGGACCACGCGCACCTTGTCGAAATGGGGGAAGGTGATGAGGTCGCCCGTTCGCACCGGCGAATGGGCACGCTCGATCCGGCGGCCGTTCAGGCGGATATGGCCATCTTCCGCCAGTTTCTGTGCGTTCGACCGGCTGGAGCACAGCCGGACGAACCACAAATATTTGTCGATGCGCAGCGTCGGCCCATGGCCGACGCCCGACACCGGGTCAGCCATTTCGGCCGAGCAGGTCGGCAAGGCCGGCAAAGGCGTTGTTGGCCGGCGCCGGCGTGCTGCCGGGCGAGGCCGGGCGGGACCCGCCGGAGCGCGGCGGGCGGCCATCCTTGTCGGAACGACGAGCGCCGCCGCCAGGCTTGCCGCCATCCTTGCCGTCGCGCGGCAGCTGGTTGCGGGCCTGCTGGCCCTGATGCGGGCGGCCATTTTGCGGACGATCGCCACGCGGTTTCTGTCGGCCCCTGAACGTCCAGTTGGCGCCAGCGACAGGAGCAACCTGCGCTTCTGCGGCGCCTTCCACAGTGTCCATGCCTTCGGTCGGGGCTTCGGCGGCTTCCACAGGGGTTTCCTCAACCACTTCCGGTGCCGGCGGCGTGACCGGACGGAAACCGGCGAGCCGCATCAATTGCAGGAAGGAAGGTTCGGATAGGCCCAGCGACACGATTTGCGGGCTGCTGTGGGTAAAGGGTTCGTTCTTGGCGATGGCTTCATGTGCGGCGCGGGCCATGCGCTCGGCCATGTCGATGCGCAACATCTGCTCGCCAAATCCACGGAAGCCGGCAATGCGCGCACCCATCTGTTCGAACTTCTCGCCGGCCGGGATCAGCGTCAGGCCGGGGCCGGGCAGCGGCAGGCAGGGCTTGGCGATTCGTGCCGCCAGCAGCGCCGAGCGCCAGCGCGCCGCGCCGGGCTTCAGCAGGCCGGGATGATAGATGTCGAGCACGCCGATATCGATGCCCGCCTTGCGCAGCAGATGGCGCTGATCCTTGTCGAGATGGCCGAGCGCCGAATCGAGATCGGTGCGCGCGATCACGCCGCCGGCGTCGCCAAGCTGCGCAAAGACGGCGCGCACGACCGCGGGGACTTCAGGATCGGACGCGCTCTCGTTCATCTTGACGAGCGGGAGGAGATGCTTCTGCTTCTGGGCCTCGACCCAGGCGGCGATGCGGGTCACGACCTGCTTTTGCACATCCTGGCCCAGGCTAAGTAGCGCGCGATCCAGCCGAATTTCCGGAGCCAGCAGGCTTGATCCCGCCAGCAGCGACGCCACCGGCGTTTCGCCCCAGGCGATGCCCGGTGCCTGTCCTGCTTCGTCCATGAGCGCGAAATCCGTATCCGCTGCGCCCACCAATTCGTCTGCCTTCACTCGTAATACCTTTCCAAGGCGCCGTTCCGCGGCCGCCAGCAACATCTTCCTGTCCTGATGTCGCGTAGCGGGATCGACGGAGAATCGGAAGCCGTCAAGTTTTCCGATCGTCTCGCCATCGACACAGACGCTCCCGTCCGGCTCCACCGTGACCGGCAGATTGCTCGCATTCTGCCCGATATCGCGCAGCAGGACGGATGTGCGCCGATCGACGAAACGCTGCGTCAACGCGGCGTGGAGCGCATCTGACAGCTTTTCCTCCAGCGCGCGGGTGCGCTCTGCCATTTCGGCCGGATGAGCCAGCCAATCGGGGCGATGAGCGATGTACGACCATGTGCGCGCGGCGGCGATCCGGCCCGACAGCGTGTCGATATCGCCCTGTACCGAATCGAGCCGGGCCAAATTCTGGGCGAACCAGTCGCGCGGGATATGGCCGGTGCCTTCCGACAGAAATTGCCAGATGCGATTGACGGTGCGGCCATGATGGTCCGCGCCCAGCTTCTGGAAATCGGGCAGGCCGCAGGCGCTCCACAGCCGTTCGACCTGCCGCTTGCCCTTGACCCGTTCGATCACCAGCGGATCGTCGGCCATGCGTCGCAATACGGCAAGATCCACCGCTTCGGGCGCGGCGCGCAGTTCGGGACGCTGCGGCTTCTGCTCCAGATCGGCCAGAAGATGCTCCAGCCGGTCGGTGCGGGGCGTGCCGTTGCGCCAGAAAAGCTGCTCGATCGGCGGGAAGCGATGCGCCTCGATCGCCTCGATCTCTTCCGGCGTGAAAGCGGCGTCTCCATCCTCGCCGCCCAGACTGCCGAATGTGCCATCCTTGTGATGACGGCCCGCGCGCCCGGCGATCTGCGCCATTTCGCTGACGGTCAGGCGGCGGCTGCGGCGGCCGTCATATTTGCGCAGGGATGCAAAGGCGACATGGGCGACATCCAGGTTCAACCCCATGCCGATGGCGTCGGTGGCGACCAGATAGTCGACCTCGCCATTCAAAAACATCTGCACCTGCGAATTGCGGGTGCGGGGGCTGAGCGCGCCCATCACCACCGCAGCGCCGCCCCGGAAACGGCGCAGCATTTCAGCGACGGCATAGACTTCTTCAGCGGAGAAGGCGACGATGGCGGATCGTTTGGGCAGGCGCGACAGCTTCTTGGCGCCGGCATAGCTGAGCGTCGAAAAGCGCGGGCGGCCGATGATTTCGATATCCGGGACCAACGCCTTGACCAGGCGGCTGATGCTGGCGGACCCCAGGATCATCGTCTCTTCCCGACCCCGCGCGCGCAGCAGCCGGTCGGTGAAGATATGGCCGCGTTCCGGGTCAGACCCCAATTGCGCCTCGTCCAGCGCGACGAAGGCGAAATCCTCCTTGATGCCGGTTTCCCGCCCACCGCTGAGCGGCATGGATTCGGCCGTGCAGAGGAAATAGCGCGCGCCCGGCGGCACGATCTTTTCCTCGCCGGTGATGAGTGCGACCAGTTGCGGCCCCTTGATCGCGACCACCCGGTCATAGACTTCGCGCGCCAGCAGGCGCAGCGGAAAGCCCATCATGCCGCTCGAATGGCCGCACATGCGCTCTACGGCAAGGTGGGTCTTGCCGGTGTTGGTCGGACCGAGGACAGCGGTGATGGGAGAACGGGCGAACTGGGCCATGATGCTCGCTATGTCGGGCAGGACCGGCCGGGTAGCAAGGAGTTTTGCGGTTCCGCCCGCAAACGCCAATCCCGTCGGGCCATGGGCACGGTTCGTCGCACGGTTGTTCGTCATACGGACGTCTTTATTTGACTTTAACCCTGTGCGTTCACAACAGTCCCGCCCACGCATGGCGCGGGGGACGTTGCCGGCGCAGCAATGATAAAAATGCCTTTGGGGTCGCGGGTTTGTTTCAGGAAAGCCAGTTGGGATCGCAACAGGGCGGCGCGTCCATGTCGCTGTGGATGGCCGATTCCCTCGCGCGTGCCGGCGCCGCGCCGCAGCCACGAGACTGGCGCACGCGCTTGCGCGACTGGGCGGATGAGGTCGATCTGGTCCCCGACCTTGCCGAACGGGTCGGCAGCCTTACCTGGTTCCGCGGCCTTGCCACCTGCTTCGGCCTTTGTGCCACGGCGCTCTACCTCTCGCCTTCCTTCCAGCCGATTCCGGGCCTGCCCGGTGCCCGCCTGAGCGACGCGCATTATGACGAGGTGCGCAGCCAGATGATGACTCCGCTCGCGCTCGGCGCTGACAGCGGGCGGCACATGGGCGCGACCGATGCGGTGCAGCCGCTGCGCGAGACGCCGGAGCGCCCGCAGATCGAACTCAGTGCCCAGATCGGCAGCAGCGACACGCTGGCCCGTGCCCTGTCACGCGCCGGGGTCAGCGGCGGCGACGTCGCTACCGTGACGGCGATGGTCGGCGGCGACTTGAGCGAGGGTGTGAAGCCCGGCACGCGCCTCGACATCATATTGGGGCGTCGCACCAGCCGCGACCGGCCGCGTCCGCTCGACAAGCTGGCCTTCCGTGCCCGGCTCGACCTTGCCCTTGAACTGACGCGCGCCGGCGGCGTGCTGTCGGTCAGGCGCATCCCCATCCGCGTCGACAATACGCCGCTGCGGATTCAGGGCGTGGTCGGCGACAGCATCTATCGCTCGGCCCGCGCGGCCGGCGCGCCGCCCAGGGCGGTCCAGGCCTTCCTGCGCGTCATCGCGGGGCAGGTCGATCTGGGTGGGATCGGGGCGGGCGACCGCTACGATATCGTCACCGAATATCGCCGTGCCGAAACCGGCGATGTGGAGGTGGGCGATCTCCTCTATGCGGGCCTTAGACGATCGCGCGGCAAGTCGGTCGACATGCTGAAATGGACGAAGGACGGCCGCACCGAATGGTTCGAAGCGTCGGGTGTGGGCGAACGGCGCGGCGTCTTGTCGGCGCCGGTCGCCGGGCGCATGTCGTCGGGCTATGGGCAGCGTCGCCATCCGATATTGGGCTATACCCGCATGCACGCCGGCATCGACTTTGCGGCGCGCTACGGCTCGCCCATCTACGCCGTGACGGACGGCGTGGTCGCCTTTGCCGGTCGCCATGGCGGCCATGGCAATTATGTCCGCATCCAGCATGGCGGGGGTCTCGCCACCGGCTATGCCCATATGAGCCGCATCGCGGCGGCACCGGGTCAGCGGGTGCGGCGCGGCCAGGTGATCGGCTATGTCGGATCGACCGGCCTGTCGACCGGTCCGCATCTCCATTATGAGCTGTATCGCAATGGCGCGACGGTCAATCCGCTGTCGGTGAAGTTCACCACGACGGCGCAGCTGGCGGGGGCTGAACTATCCGCCTTCCGCGCGCGACTGGCGCAATATCGTGGGCTGCGCGTCGGCCTGCATGACAGTTTCGCGCAAAAGGCTCCGGCGGCGCCCGTGGCGTCTGGCAAATAAGTCCCTTTCCGCCGCGGGGTAGCTCCAATTTATCGTTTTCCGCATTCTGCGAACCGTCGGCTGTTCCAGCCGACTTCAGAATGCTCTAGGGCGCGGCGATGACCTCTCCTCTTCCCGCCGCAGTCACCGCCATCCTGCTCGCGGGCGCACGCCCCATTCCCGATCCCTTGGCGCAGGCCGCCGGCGTGGCGGTCAAGCCGCTGGTTCCGGTGGGTGGAGAGCCGATGATCAATCGCCCGGCGCGCGCGCTGCTGGATCATCCCGCGATAGGCCAAGTGGTGATCCTGACCCAGCGCGCGGACCTGTTCGCCGCCGATCCCGCCACCGCCTGGCTGGCCGACCATCCGCGCATACGCTTCGAAAAGGGCGGGCAGGGCATCGCCTCTTCGCTGCTGGCGCTGCTGGAGGGGGACGACGTGCCGTTCCCGATTTTGATGACCACCGCCGATCATGTGCTGCTCGACCGCGCCATGCTGGACCAGTTCGTGGCGGAAGCGCGCGGTGCGGACGTCGCGGTCGCCATGGTGGAGCGGGCGACCTTGCTGGCCCGCTATCCGCAGTCGCGCCGCACCTGGCTCAAATTCCGCGACGGCTGGTGGTCGGGCGCGAACATCTTCTGGTTCGGCAGCGACAAGGCGAGCGCGATCATCTCCCTGTGGCAGGAGGTGGAGCAGGACCGCAAAAAGGGCTGGAAAATCCTGGCAGCCTTCGGCCCGTTCGCATTGCTGGGCGCGTTGCTGCGCATCCTGACTTTGCGTGGCGGGATGGCGCGGATCGGTCGCAAGTTCGGTCTTGCGGCGCGGCTGGTTGCGATGGACAGCCCGGAAGCCTGTATCGACGCCGACAAGCCCGAAGACGTGACGCTGATCGAGGCGATCCTGCGGCGCTGACGGCGCGCCTTATTTCCGGAAACTCTCCGCTGCCGCGCAGGCAAGCGCGTCGGCGCGCTCGTTTTCCGGATGGCCGGCATGGCCCTTCACCCATTGCCACGTCACCTTATGGGGGGCCGCAGCCTTCAGCAGCAATTGCCAGATTTCGACATTCTTCACCGGCTTGTTATCCGCAGTCCGCCAACCCCTTTTCTGCCAGCCGAAGACCCATTTGGTGATGCCGTCCATCACATATTTACTATCGGTATAGAGCGTCACCTGGCACGGCTTTTTCAGCATATTCAGTGCTTCGACCGCCGCCATCATTTCCATGCGGTTGTTGGTCGTCTGCGCTTCGCCGCCGGAAATGTCCTTCTCCGTATCGCCAAAGCGCAGCACGGCGCCCCAGCCGCCGGGGCCGGGATTGCCCTTGCACGCGCCGTCGGTGAAAATCTCCACTTTGGGCAGGTCGGTCATGCGCCCAGCAATTCCGCCGGATCGGCCTTCGCATAGAATTCCAGCCGGCGCAGATAGGCCAGTGGATCCTTGCGCGTCACCAGTGCGTCGGCGGGCGTATTGATCCAGTCATAGGCGCGCGTGAGCAGGAACCGCAAAGCCGCGCCCCGGCACAGGATGGGGAAGGCGGCGCGTTCGGCATCGCTCAGCCCATGGGCCTGCATATAGCCTTCGCCCATCGCGGCTGCGCGTTCGCCATGCCAGGTCGCGCCGTCATTGCTGAAGCACCAGGCGCTATGCGTCACCGCCAGATCATAGGCGCGGACGTCGGTGCAGCTGAAATAAAAGTCGATGAGGCCGGTGACGTCTTCGCCCAGCATCAGGACATTGTCGGGAAAGAGGTCGGCATGGATGACGCTGCGGGGCAAGTCGGCCGGCCAGTGGGCATCCAGAAACGCCAGTTCGGTCGCCACCCGCGCGCCAAGGCCCGGTTCGATCTGGTCGAAATCCGCGCCGCATTTGGCCGCCAGCGCGTGCCAGCCGGTCTTGTCGAGTGCATTGCGCCGCTCGCCGGCAAAACCCTGCGCCGCCTTGTGCAATTCACCCAGCGCAACGCCGGCCGCGCGTGCCTGCCCGCCGGTCGGCTCGGTGACGGAAATGCCTGTCAGGAACTCGATCAGGCAGGCGGGACGACCCGACAATTGCTGGAGCCGCTTGCCCTCCCGATCGGCGATGAAGCGGGGGACGAGGCATCCGCGCGCGCCCAGATGGTCGAGCAGGTCCATGAAGAAAGGCAGGTCCTCCTCATCCACCCGCTTTTCATAGAGCGTCAGGATGTAACGGTGACCGCGTCCATCGGCGCCGGTGGTTTCCAACAGATAATTGCTGTTCTCGACCCCTTCGGCGATGCCCTTGGCCGATACGAGGCGCCCGGCGTCATAGCGGGTGAGGAAGGCGTCGATCTCTTCGGCGGGAACATGGGTATAGACGGCCATGGTTCAGGCAGTCTCCAGTCCGCGCGGGAGCTTGAAGGCGATCGTCTCGCGTGCCGTTTCCACCTGTTCTTCCTCGACAGCGAATCGTTCGGCCAGCCGGTCGGCCACTTCGCGCACCAATATTTCAGGGGCGGAGGCACCGGCGGTCAGGCCCAGCGTCTCGACGCCTTCCAGCCAGTCGAAGTCGATCTCATCCGCGCGCTGGATCAACCGGGCGGGGGTCCCCTCCCGTTCGGCGACCTCCACCAGCCGCAGCGAATTGGAACTGTTGGGCGCGCCGATCACGTAGAGGGCGTCGCATCTGGGCGCGATCGCCTTCACCGCCGTCTGCCGGTTCGATGTGGCATAACATATGTCCTCGCCCTTGGGCGCGGATATTGACGGGAAGCGGCGCTCCAACGCGGAGACGATTGCGGCGGTATCGTCCACCGACAGGGTCGTTTGCGTGAGGAATGCGAGATTATCGGGATCGGCCGGCGTAAAGGCTTCGGCATCCTCGACCGTTTCTATCAGGCTCATCGTACCGTCTGGCACCTGGCCGAAGGTGCCGATGACTTCGGGATGCCCCTTATGCCCGACGAACAGGATATGGCGGCCAGCCGCGACCTGCCGTTCGGCCTGGCGATGGACCTTGCTGACCAGCGGGCAGGTGGCGTCCAGATAGGACAGGCCCCGCTGTTCCGCCTTGGCCGGTACCGCCTTGGGCACGCCATGGGCGGAAAAGACCACCGGCACACCGTCGGGCACCTGATCCAGGCTTTCCACGAAGATCGCGCCCTTGGCCTTCAGCCCGTCGACGACGAATTTGTTATGGACGATTTCGTGGCGGACATAGACCGGGGCGCCATAGGCCTCGATTGCCTTTTCGACGATGATGATGGCGCGATCGACCCCGGCGCAAAAGCCGCGCGGTGCGGCGATCAGGAGCTTCATCGGCGGGCGGGCGGTGGGCGCGTGCGTCATGTCTTGCCGCTTAGAGAAGAATGGGGGCAGAGGAAAGCCGCTTCCTTTTGGTTGGAGGGGATGGGCAGTTGCGTGGCAGGCGGCGGATGGATAAGGAAGCGCAAAGCTTCTGGTCATGTGGGCCGTTTGAAGGAATATCTGCCTGTGAAATTGTCTCATATCGCCCTGACCGGAATGTTGGCCCTGGCTCTGGCGGGCTGCTCGCGGCGTGGTGAGATTGATGCGACCGGCGGTATCGTCGCGGTGCGTTCGGCCTGCCCGGTGGCGGCGATCCCCGCGCAGACCGGCGATATCACGCTCTTCACCGCGCCCGGTCGTACCGACGCTGCGGGCATCGACGTGGTGGCGGAGATCACCAACCTGCGTTCCACCTGCGCGGATGGCGCACAATTCTATACCGAAGCGACCTTCACGGTGAACGCCCGGCGCAACGACGCCAGCGCCGCTCGGCAGGTGACCTTGCCCTATTTCTCCGCCGTGGTGCGCGGCGGCAATGCCGTGATCGCCAAGCGCGTGGGTCAGGTGACGTTGAACTTCGCCGCTGGCGATTATCGTGCCAGCGCGCAGGCGAAGGCCGGCAGCTATGTCGACAAGGCTGCCGCCACGCTGCCCGCCGACATCCAGCAGAAGATCACGGCGAAGCGCAAGGCCGGCGATGCCGACGCCGCCATCGACCCCTTCGCTCAGCCCGATGTCAAGGCGGCGCTCCAGAAGACCAGCTTCGAGCTGCTCGTGGGTTTCAACCTGACCCAGGATCAGCTCCGATATAATGCGACCCGTTAAAGCCCATTGAACTACCCCCCGTTCGGGCTGAGCGAAGTCGAAGCCTGCCACTGAGCGGAGCGAAGTGCCTTCACTTCGTTCAGGCGAGCCCTTCGACTTCGCTCAGGGCGAACGGCGTTGAAGGAAAAGCCCGTGTCCCTTTACACCCGTTTCACCGCCCATCTCGATGCCGTGCTCGACGCGCTGGAGGCCGAAGGCACGCTGCCTGCCGGCCTCAACCGCAAGCCGGTCACAGTCGAGCCGCCGCGTGACGCCACCCATGGCGACCTCGCCACCAACGCCGCCATGGTGCTGGCCAAGCCTGCGGGCACCAATCCGCGCGCGCTGGCCGATGCGATCGTGGCCAAGTTGCAGGCGCTGGACGAAGTCGAAGGCGCGACCATCGCTGGTCCGGGCTTCATCAACCTGACCCTGACCGATCCGACCTGGCGCGCGGAACTGGCCGCGATCCATGCGGACGCCGATGAGTATGGCCGGTCCGATTTCGGGCAGGGCGTGACCGTCAATGTCGAATATGTATCGGCCAACCCGACCGGTCCGATGCATATGGGCCATTGCCGTGGTGCCGTGGTGGGCGACGCGCTCGCCACGCTGCTGGAATATGCCGGGCATAGGGTCACGCGCGAATATTATATCAACGATGCGGGCGGTCAGGTCGATGTCCTCGCTCGCTCGGCCCATGTGCGTTACCGCGAAGCGCTGGGCGAGGATGTAGGCGCGATCCCCGAAGGTCTCTATCCCGGCGACTATCTGGTGCCGGTGGGGCAGGCGCTTGCGACCGAATATGGCGACCGCTTCGTCGGCGCGCCCGAAGCCGACTGGCTCGTTACCTTCCGCACCTTTGCGGTCGCAAAGATGATGGACATGATCCGCGACGATCTCGCGCTGCTCGGCATCCATCACGACCTCTTCTCTTCGGAGGCCGAATTGCAGGCGGCCGGCAAGCCGGAGGCGGCCGAAGCCTGGCTGCGTGCGCACGACCTGGTCTATGACGGCGTGCTGGAAGCACCCAAGGGCGAACTGCCCGACGACTGGGAGCCGGTGGAGTTGCCGCTGTTCCGCTCGACCCGATTTGGCGACGATCAGGATCGGCCGATCAAGAAGTCGAACGGGTCATGGACCTATTTCGGCGCCGACATGGCCTATCATTACCAGAAGGCCCAGAGCGCCGACCAGCTGATCGACATCTGGGGCGCCGACCATGCCGGTACGGTCAAGCGCATCCAGGCGGCGGTCGCCGCGTTGACGCAGGGCAAGGCGCGGTTCGACGTCAAGCTCATCCAGATGGTCCGCCTGCTGCGCGATGGCGAGCCGGTGAAGATGTCCAAGCGCGCGGGCAATTTCGTGACACTGGCCGATGTGGTCAAGGAAGTGGGCAAGGATGTCGTCCGCTTCACCATGTTGACGCGCAAGGCCGACGCCCAGATGGACTTCGACTTCGCCAAGGTGGTGGAGGCGTCTAAGGACAATCCGGTCTTCTACGTCCAGTACGCCCATGCGCGCATTTCCTCGCTCGGCCGCCGCGCGCAGGAGGCCGGGATCGTCCTGCCTGCGCCCGACCTGTCCCTTCTTGGGACGGCGGAACTGGCCATGGTCAAGCTCGCCGCGCAATTCCCGCGTGTCGTAGAAGGGGCCGCGCAGGCCCGCGAACCGCATCGTGTTGCCTTCTATCTCAATGACTTGGCCTCCGCCTTCCATGGCTGGTGGAATATGGGCAATGACGATCCGCGCGCGCGCGTCATCCTGGCCGAGGATCCGGCGCTCACTGCGACGCGCCTTTTCCTCGCGCAAGGAATAGGGCAGATTATCCGTAACGGGCTGGCGCTGATGGGCGTTGCGGCCCTGACGGAAATGCAGTGAGGCGCTGACTATCATGAGCGATTATGCGCGCGGACGACTGGACCTGGACGATGAAGATCGTCTGCCCTGGCTGGAGCCGGCCATCGACGATGATGCGGACGACCGCATATCTCCCTTGCGGCTGCTCGGCCTGATCCTGCTCGGCCTCGCGCTGATCGGCGCGGTCGTCGCTGGCGTGTGGTGGATGCAGAATCGCAACGGCGCCGGTGGCGCGGGCGAGGGGCAATTGATCGCGGCGCCGACCGATGATTACAAGATCGCCGCCAACGAGGCCGATGCCAAGAAGTTCGATGGCGAAGGCGATGCCAGCTTCGCCGCGAGCGAAGGTGTCGTGCGCGACGGTCGCATCGACCCCAGCCGTGTGCCCGAAGCGCCGATCGCCAAGACCGCGCCCGCGCCGGCCGCCCCCGCGCCCGCGACCCCGAACAAGCCCGCCGCCAGCGTAACCGCCCGCGTCACCGACGAAACCAGCGCGCGTCCGACCGCAACGGTCAGGCCAGCCGCTGGCGGCGCGATGATCCAGCTGGGCGCCTATGGCAGCGCATCGGGCGCCAAGGATGCCTGGACCAAATTATCCAAGCGCTTTGCCTATCTCGCGCCGCTCTCCATGTCGGTCGAACCGGCCCAGGTCGGCGGCGGCACCGTTTACCGCCTGCGCGCCAGCGCCGGCGGACAGGCGAGCACCATCTGCGGCAAACTGAAAGTCGCCGGCGAAAGCTGCATGGTCGTGAATTGATAGAAGAGGGAAGGGCGCTGCTCTTCCCCTTCGACAATCGCGGTTCGACGCGCTACGATCCTCCCCATGAAACCCGTTATCTTCGGCCTTTCCGGCGAAACCCTGACTGCCGACGAGCGCGCCTTTTTCGCAGACGCGCAGCCGGCAGGCTATATCCTGTTCAAACGCAATATTGCCGACAGGGCGCAGGTCCGGGCGCTGACCGACGATCTGCGTGCGCTGCACGGTCGCGACGACCTGCTCGTCATGATCGATCAGGAAGGCGGCCGGGTCGCGCGGATGCAGGCGCCGGTCTGGCCCAGCTTCCCGCCCGGCGCGGCCTTCGACCGGCTCTATGACATCGCCCCGTCCAGCGCGATCGCCGCGGCGCGTGCCAATGCCCACGCCATCGCGCTGACCCTGGCAGAGGTCGGCATCACCGTCGATGCGCTGCCCCTGCTGGATGTGCGGCAGGAAGGCGCGAGCGACATCATGGGCGACCGCACTTTGGGCGCCGATCCGATGCGCGTCGCCGCGCTGGGCCGCGCCACGTTGGAAGGGCTGGCCGAAGGCGGCGTGGTCGGCATCGTCAAACATATGCCGGGCCATGGCCGGGCGATGGTGGACAGCCATCTGGCGCTGCCGATCGTCAACGCGAACCTCAATGCGCTGGAAACCGACCTGGCGCCGTTCCGCACGCTCAATCGCGCGCCGATGGGGATGACCGCGCACGTCGTCTATACCGAATGGGATGCGGAGCGGCCCGCCAGCCTGTCGCCCAGGATCATCGGCGAAATCATCCGCCAGCGCATCGGTTTCGACGGGCTGCTCATGTCCGACGATCTCGATATGAAGGCGTTGCAGGGCAGCATCCCCGAACTGGCGGCCGGTGTGGTCGCGGCGGGTTGCGACCTGGCGCTCAATTGCTGGGCGCGGATGGACGATATGGTCGGCATTGCCGGCCTGCTGCCCGACATCACGGATCAGGCGCGCGCGCGGCTGGACCGGGCGATGGCGTCGGTCACGCGCGGCGCGGACCGGTCGGAACTGGAAGAACTGCTGGCGACGCGCGATTCGCTGCTGGACCTGGCGCTCGCTTGACGCAGGATCTGTTCAGCCAGCCGGCTGTTCCCAGTCCCGAGACGCTCACCGTCAGCTTCGATGCGTGGGAAGGGCCGCTCGACCTGCTGCTCAGCCTTGCGCGCACGCAGAAGGTCGATCTGCGCGAAATCTCCATATTGGCGCTGACCGAGCAATATCTGGGCTTTATCGACGGCGCGCGGCAGTTGCGGCTGGAACTGGCGGCCGATTATCTGGTGATGGCGGCCTGGCTGGCCTATCTCAAATCCGCGCTGCTGCTGCCCCGGCAGGAACAGGAAGATCCCAGTCCCGAAGACATGGCGTTGCGGCTGCAATTGCGGCTCCAGCGGCTCCATGCGATGCGCGATGCCGCCGCCCGGCTGATGGCGCGCGACCGGGTGGGGCGCGACGTCTTCACCCGGCGCAAGCCCGAAGGGCTGCGGCTCATCAGGAAAGCGCGATGGCGCGCCAGCCTCTACGACCTGATCCAGGCCTATGGCCAGATTCGCGCCCGGACCCAGCCTGTGGTCCACACCATTGCGGTCCGCCCGGTGATGACGCTGGATGAGGCGATCCAGCGGGTCGGATCGCTGGTCGGCACGGCATTGGACTGGACCCGGCTTGAATCTTTCCTGCCGCCTGACCTGGATGCGCCCAAGGCGAAGTCCGCCCTGGCCAGCAGTTTCGTCGCCGCACTGGAACTGGCGCGGCAGGGGCGGCTGGAGATGCAGCAGGACGGCATCTTCGCGCCAATCTACCTCCGCGCGCCAGTATCGAATCAGGGCAGCCCGGCATGAGCGGCCCGCCCGACGATTTCCTGCGTGCGGTGGAAGCCGCCCTGTTCGTGGCCGAAGCACCACTTAGTCCAGCCGAACTCAAACTGCATGTGGGGGATGGCGGCAATCTTGCCACCGCGTTGCAGATGCTGTCGGATCATTATGCCGGGCGCGGCATCAACCTCGTCGAGCGGGGCGGGCGCTGGCATTTCCAGACCGCAAGCGACCTGGCCCATATCCTGCGGCGCGAGAAGGACGAACCGCGCAAATTGTCGCGTGCCGCCATGGAGACGCTGGCCATCATCGCTTATCATGAGCCGGTCAGCCGCGCGGAAATCGAAGCGATCCGGGGCGTGCAAGTGGCTAAGGGGACGCTGGACGTGCTGATGGAGGCGGGCTGGGTCCGTCCCGCCGGCCGTCGCGAAGTGCCCGGCCGCCCGCTTATCTATGCGACCAGCGTAGATTTTCTGTCACATTTCGGGCTTAGCAGCCGTCGCGACCTTCCTGGAATGGACGATTTGCGCGCCGCTGGCCTGCTCGACCCCGTCGATTTGGCGCTGGAGGGTATGGGCGGACAATCCGTTCTGGAAAATGACGAGGAAGAGGCCTAGATAGGTCTTCTGCTAGGAGTATTGAAAAATGGGTTCCTTTTCGCTGATGCACTGGGTGATCGTGCTCCTGGTCGTCATGCTGCTGTTCGGTGGCGGCCGCATTTCCGGCCTGATGGGCGACGTTGCCAAGGGCATAAAGAGCTTCAAGAAGGGCATGGCGGACGATGACGATGATGTGACGCCGGCCAAGCCCGCCGTGCGCATCGATGGTCATCGCGTGCCTGAGCAGGACGCGCCGACGCCCAGCGCGACCGAAGAAAAGACCAAGGCCTGATCCTCCAGCAAGGCCGATAGTCCCGCATGTTTGGTATCGATTCGTCCGAACTTCTGGTGATCGTGATCATTGCCGTGATCGTGATCGGGCCGAAGGACTTGCCGCGCGCGCTCTACAAGGTGGGGCAGATCGTGGGCAAGGCGCAGGGCATGGCCCGCCATTTCCGCACCGGCATAGACGCCATGGTTCGCGAAGTGGAACTGGAAGAGCTGGAAAAGAAATGGGCTGCGCAGAACAAGCGGATCATGGAAGAACATCCGCCCGAAACGTCCGACGACGCGCTGCCTGCACCGGTCGATACGTCCGCGCAGGATGCGCCGCCTTATGTCGCGGACTCCGCGCCGGCAGAGCATCCGCCCTTCGTTGCCGAATCGGCGCCGGTCGCTCCGGCACCATCGCCCGCCCCGACATCGGCGAACGACGGGCCGCCCTATGTGGCCGAAGCGCCGGTCGTTCAGCCTCATAAGGGTGATGCGGCGGCATGATCGGCGATATCGATGACAGCAAGGCGCCCCTGCTCGACCATCTGATCGAGTTGCGCGGCCGGTTGCTCAAATGCGTCTATGCGCTGGTGCTGACCGGTGCGATCTGCTTCTATTTTTCAGAGCAGCTGTTCGCGATCCTGGTGCATCCGCTCAAGGAGGCATTTGGCGACGGCGGCGGCAAGCTGGTCTATACCAAGCTGTACGAAGCCTTTTTCGTGCAGGTGAAGATCGCCTTCTTCGGGGCCTTCTGCCTGTCCTTCCCGATCATCGCAAACCAGCTATGGGCCTTCGTCGCGCCGGGTCTCTATGCCAAGGAGAAGAAGGCGTTGTTGCCGTTCATCCTGGCCACGCCCTTCCTGTTCGCCATGGGCGCCAGCCTTGCCTATTTCGTGGTCATGCCCATGGCCTTCCATTTCTTTCTGGAATTTCAGGGCAATAGTAGCGGCCTGTCGGTGGAGGCCCTGCCCAGCGCGGATGCCTATCTGGGTCTGGTGATGCAGTTCATCCTGGCCTTTGGCATCAGCTTTCTGATGCCGGTGCTGCTGATGCTGCTCAACCGGGCGGGCTTCGTCACGCGCGCGCAGCTGATCGGCATGCGCCGCTATATGATCGTTGCCGCCTTCATCCTGGCTGCGGTGCTGACCCCGCCCGACGTCGTGTCGCAGCTGATGCTGGCCGTCCCGCTATTGCTGCTCTACGAAATCACGATCATCGCCATCTGGTTCACCGACCGCAAGGCCGCGAAAATGGCAGCAGCGGAAGAAGCGGAAGAGGCCTCCGCCTGAGTCTTCCCGGTGAATGGGCGCTGTGGTCATGGGCGTCTGGGCGCGTGGACGGATGACAGTCCGTTGTCGGATCGAGCGCCCGCTGTCGGGTCGAGCGCCAAAAAAAGGCCCGCCGTTTGACGGGCGGGCCATGCTAGGGAGGGGGTAGTGAAACGCGAAATCCGCGGCGCTTAGTTCGCGCTCTTTTCCACGGCCTTGCCGGCGCTCTGCACGTCGCGGCCAGCGCCTTCGACCGTGTTGCACGCAGCGACCATCAGCGAACCCGTGAGCAGCACGGCAGCCAGGATTTTCTTCGTCATCGAAAGTCTCCTCGTAAATTCTGTGACCGGACGGCGGCGCCATCCCGGTGACGAAGGGAAGAACCCGCGCTGGAAAGATACGTTCCGCAGCCGGAAAGAATAATGATTTCAGGAAGAAAGCTGCCCCGAAAAATTCTGAGCCCGGAATGCGTCGGGGGGGGAAGCATTCCGGGCTCATATTTTGTGGATAGCAAGAGCGGGGGGCAAAAGATTTGCTATCCGGAATATAAAACCCTCCGCGACACGGATCGGTTCCCGCAAGCACCAAAAAATGCACTTTTTTAAATGCTTTTTTTACAGCTGCTTCGATGGTGACTGGATATTTAACCACAAAAATCGCCGGCCAGCGGACGAAATCAGATGAGCGGTCGTCCCGTGTTGCGATATTCCGGACGGATCGTGGACTCCGGCAGGCCGTCGTCGGCGCGCTGTGGTGCGGGGGCGGGCGTCGAGCCGGCACGCGGCGCGGCGGGCTGTTGCGCAAGCATCGGGACATTGCCCTGCGGCACGTAAGCGGGCGCAAGCGTTTCCACCGGGGTTACCGGTCTGGCGGGCCAGCTGGTGCGGGCCGGACCGGAAATCGTCTCCCGCCCCAGATAGGGTATGCGAAAGGCGGCGGGCGTGCCGTTGAACCCCGGATTGCGGTAGAAGATGTGCGCGCCGATCACCGCCACCGCCTGAAGGCTGGATGACCATTCCGGCCGGACTGCCAGCGTATGATAATGGGTGGCCAGGCCCACAGGGGTATAGCCCTTGCCGGCCAGCGCCTGTTCCGCCACGCGCCGCGCCCTGATCCAGGCCGCCGCCGCCGGCATGCGTGCCATGGCCCCGTCGCAGCTGAAGGTGAACTGGCATCGAAAGTCGGCGCGTTCCGACCCCTGATAGACGACGCCGCACACCGTATTGGGCCAGAGCGGACTGCGCACCCGATTGAGCACCACCTGCGCCACCGCGCGCTGCCCTTCGTCCGGTTCGTTCGCCGCTTCATAATAGACGGCCGACGTCAGGCAGTTGAGCGCGCGATAACTGTCCAGGCCGGTCAACCCCCGGAACAGCATTGCCGGCGCGGGCGTCGCCTCGTCCAGTCCCAGCACATGCTCGCTCTGTACCGTGGCGACGCCCGGCACCGGATCGAACGCGCCCTGCGCGTAGAAAAAGGCAGAGCCGGGGAAATTCTGCGCCGATTCCTCGGACGGGTCGGCATGGCCGATATCCTGCTCGCCGCGCAGCATATCCAGCGGCGCGGCGGTGATCAGGCGCGGCGCGACGAGCAGCAACAGCGCGATCGCCAGGATCGCCCCATGCCCCCTCCATCCCCGCATCTGTGCCAGCATGCCCATGCCCATCCCGTCAAGTGGCGACCAGCCGTCGCCCGCCCGCAAGCCCTTAGCCTAAAATCCTTATTCTTTCCTCCTCGCATTTCTTATTGTTCCGCGATGGGACGATGATCGGCGCAAAGGTTAAAATGCGCGCTTTTGCCGGGTCATCATTCCCTTGCTTGGCAAAGCCGCGCTCGCTCCGCTATGCGGGTGCCATGCTGCTTCAATCCAATAGTCTCGCGCTGATCGGCAACACGCCGATGGTGCGCCTCGCCGGCCCCTCGCAGGAGACGGGCTGCGACATTTTCGCCAAATGCGAATTTGCCAATCCCGGCGCGTCCGTGAAGGATCGCGCCGCCCTGTTCATCGTCAACGATGCCGAGGAAAAGGGACTGCTCAAGCCTGGCGGCACGATCGTCGAAGGGACCGCGGGCAATACCGGCATCGGCCTCGCGCTGGTCGCCAATGCAAAGGGTTACAAATCGATCATCGTCATGCCCGAGACGCAGAGCCGGGAAAAGATGGACACGCTGCGCGCGCTGGGCGCGGAGCTGGTGACGGTGCCGGCGGCGCCCTATTCCAACCCCGGCCATTTCGTCCACACCTCGCGCCGACTGGCGGAGGAAACGGAAGGAGCGATCTGGGCCAACCAGTTCGACAATATCGCCAATCGCAAGGCGCATATCGTCGGCACGGCCGAGGAAATCTGGACCCAGATGGAAGGCCGGATCGACGGTTTTACCTGCGCGGCGGGCACTGGCGGCACGATTGCGGGCGTGGGCCTGGGCCTCAAGGCCAAGGATGAGGCGATCACCATCGCCTTGAGTGACCCGCATGGCGCGGCGCTGTTCAACTATTATGCCCATGGCGAATTGAAGGCGGAAGGCTCCTCGGTTGCCGAAGGCATCGGGCAGGGGCGTATCACCGCCAATCTGGACGGCGCGCCGATCGACACGCAATTCCGTATCTCGGACGAGGACGGTCTGCTCTGGGTGCGCCGCCTGCTGGCGGAGGAAGGGCTGTGCCTTGGCCTGTCGTCGGGCATCAACGTCGCGGGCGCAGTCGCGCTGGCGAAGCAATTGGGGCCGGGCAAGCGGATCGCGACCATCCTGTGCGACACAGGCTTTCGGTACCTGTCGACGCTCTATAACCGGCAATGGCTGGAATCTAAGGGCTTGACCGTCTTCCCCTGGCTCGCGCACACTGCATGATCGCCGACACGGGTCGCGGCGAAGGCAATAAGAGCGCAAGCATGGCTGAAGCACCCCGCCGTCAGGAAGGGTTACAGCGCGTCCAGATCGGCCTTACCGGCCTGGCGGGTGTCGTGCTGCTGGTCGGCCTCGCCAATATCGTGATCGAAAAGGCGCGGATGGACGACGCCGCGCTGCCGCCGCCTGTGGTGCCCACGCTCAGCCAGACGCAAAATGCCGTCTCACCCAAGGAGCCTCTGGCGGAACTGGGCGTGCAACCCGCGCCGGAGCAGGCGCCGATCGTGCCCGACCTTCAGCCCGATCCCAATATTCGCAAGCCCATGGACCGCGATCCCGCGCAACAACAGCGCTAAGGGTCGGCGTGGCCTCCATTCTCATCGTCATGGCTTCGCTACGCTTGCGATGACGAAAGATAATCCTGGGCAAATGAAGGCAGGCCTGAAGCGTTTCCTCTGGCTCTGGCTGCCGCCGTTCGCTCTTTTCTTTGCCGGGTTGCAGCGCGCCTTTCTGACGGGGCAGGCCGATCCCTGGGACTGGGGACTGCCTGCGGCTTTTCTACTGGGCGCGCTGGGCCTGCTCCTTGCGCGCCGGACTGGGGCGATGAAGGCCTGGGTGGCGCTGGGGGGCGTCGGGATGGCGCTGATCTTCTGCGCGCTGGCCGCAGCGCGCCCGCCGGATCAGTTGGCAGCGGTGGGGCTATTGGCGGTGGCATTGCTCGCCATATTCGGTGGCGCGTTGCTCATGCCAAGGCGTTATGCGGCTGGCCCATATGAAGCAGCCCCCGGCCTGCGCCGGGGAAGGTTCGTATCAATAGCTGTTGGGGTTGGTCTGATCGCCGCTGCCGCCATTCTCCTCTGGCGCGGCCCTGCGCAACAGGTCCGACCTGTCCCGGATCGTCCCAGTCTTGCCGTCGTTACCGGCCTGCCGCTTTTCTGGGAGGAGGCGGGCAGGGGTGGGCCGCGCGATGCGCCGATCGTCACACTCCTGCGGACCCGTTTCACCGTCAGGCCAATGGATGATCCGCTTCAACTCAAGACGTCGGGCGCCGACCGCTTGCTGCTGGCCCAACCGCGCGCGCTGACGCCGGCGCAACTGGTCGCGATCGACCAATGGGTGCGGGATGGCGGGACCGTACTGGTGCTGGCCGATCCGCTGCTCCGCTGGCCGTCCGCCCTGCCTCTGGGCGACCGCCGCCGCGCGCCCTCCGTCACGCTGCTGGGGCCGCTGCTCGATCATTGGGGGTTCCGCCCATGTGCCATTACAAGCGAAGAAATCCGGCATTTCGCGCCCGACGGCACGCTCGTCACCCTGTCGGGCGCGCGCGCCTGTCCCACTGCGGAGAGAGACGGGATCGTGCAGCGCAAGCAGGTAGGGCATGGCGCGGCCCTGCTGCTGGGCGACGCCGATCCGATCGACGACCGGCTCTGGCTCGCCGATCCCGCGCACCCCATCGATCCGCGCTATTGGGTGGCCGATACGCCCGCTCGCCTCATCCACTGGCTGGGCGGTAAGGCCGTCCCCGGCGACCGGCGCTGGATTCGGGAGCCGGGGGACGTCATCGGCGCCCTGCGATGGGCGCTTCTCGCTGGGACGATATGGGCGATCATGGGTGCGATGCTCTTTGGCCGGAAAAGACGGGTCTCCAGCCATGGAACAGAAAAAGAACATGAAAGGGTGAAAGATAACAAATCCGGTTAGTCCCGTATTTCACCGTCTTTTCCCATCGTCACCCATGCTTTCCCATTGCAGTCCGCCCTCATGCTTGGTAGGAAAACCGGCATTGGGGTTCGTCAGGCTTTGCGTTGTCCTGTGCGCTGGATGATCGTTCTCATGATTCCGGCGACAGGTGGCCTGTGCCCCGAAAACAAGGGGCCAGGTCGCCATCGTGTCGGACGTCATTCTCTATTCGGGCAACGCATTCAGCGTCGCGGACGGCAAAGGCCGTTTCGTGCTGCCCCTGGAGATGCGCAAGCTGGTCAAGCAGGCCAGCGGCGGCGAAAATCGCCTGTGCCTGTCGGTCCATTTCGACAATGGCTGCGCCACCGGCTTCGGCCTGTCCCACAAGCAGTTCCTGTTCGAGGAGGTCGAGAAGCTGGAGCGTCAGGCCTATGAGGCCGGGCGCGACTTCAACGCCGATCTGGAGCGCGAAAACCGCCTCGGTACGATTGAGGACGTAAATTTCGACGATGCCGGCCGATTCTTCCTCCACCCCGATATCAAGGAAGAAGCAGGTATCACGGACGCGATCTTCTTTTACGGCGTGGGCCGCTATTTCCAGATCTGGAAGCCCGAAGCCCTGGTCGAAAGCCCGGATCGCCCGGCGTTGATCCGCAACAAGGTCCGCCGCTGGATCGACGCCCGCGCGGAAGGGGCAGCGAAGTGAGCGATGCCCCCCACATCCCCGTCCTGATCGACGAAGTCCTCGACGCCCTCGCCATCGAACCCGGCGAGATCCATGTTGACGGCACCTTCGGCGCTGGCGGCTATAGCAGCGCCATGGCCCGTGCCGGCGCCCGCGTCTTCGCCTTCGATCGCGACCCCGATGCGATCCGGGAAGGGCAGGCGGTGGCCGACGCGCATCGGATCACGCTGATCCCTGGCGAATTTTCGCGCATGGCGGAATTGCTGGCGGAGCGCGGCGTCGACAAAGTGTCGGGCATTACGCTCGATATCGGCGTATCCTCGATGCAGCTGGATCGGGCGGAGCGCGGCTTCTCCTTCCAGTCCGACGGCCCGCTCACCATGACGATGAGCCAGGACGGCATGAGCGCCGCCGATTTCCTCAATACAGCGTCCGAGGAAGAGATCGCCAAAGTCATCTATCGCTATGGCGACGAGCCCAAGTCGCGCCGTGTCGCCCGCGCGATCGTGGAGGCGCGCCCGCTGGAGCGCACCGGCCAACTGGCCGCCATCGTCCGCAAGGCGCTGGGCCATAAGCCGCACGACAAGAAAGACCCCGCGACCCGTACCTTCCAGGCGATCCGCATCCATGTGAACCGCGAACTGGAGGAGCTGGAGTTGGCCCTCGAAGCGGCGGAAGCCCTGCTGGAGGAGGGCGGACGCCTTGCGATCGTCACCTTCCACTCTCTGGAAGATCGCATCGTCAAACAGTTTCTACGCAACCGCAGCGGCGGCGACAGCGGTGGGTCCAGGCATATGCCCGAACGCGCCGCCGGGCCGCAGCCGACCTTCGCCAAGCCGGCCAAGGCGGTGAAATCCGGTGAGGCCGAATTGGCGCGCAACCCCCGCGCCCGATCCGCCACGCTCCGCGCTGCCATCCGTACGTCTGCCCCCGCCCACCAGTCTCTTCGGAGTGTCCGCTCATGATCGCCGTCAAAAGGTTGCAGAGCCTGATCTGGGTGATCCTCGTCGCGCTGGGCGCGCTGGGCGCCTATATGGTGTCGCTCAAGGTCGCGACCGAACGCAACGAACTGATGAAGGTCCGGGCGCAGATCGCGCGGGCAAAGGCGGATATCCGCTATCTGGAAACGGAATTCAGCGCGCGCGCGTCCATGCGGCAGCTGGAACGCTGGAACCAGGATGATTTCATGTATTCGACGCCCAGCGCCCAGCAATATCTGGGCGGGGAAAGGGCGCTGGCCCATCTGGACGGGGTGCAGCCCAATGGTCCCGACTATATCGCGCCGCCGGTGATGGTGGCGATGGTCGAAACCCCGGCCGACCTGCCATCCGCCCCGCAAAAGGTGCCCGAAAGCCCCGCCGCGACCCAGATCCGCAGCGATATCGCGGTGATCCGGGAGGCGCATGCGGCCGACGCCGTCGACAAGCTGCCCAAGCCCGCGCGCCGTACCCCCTTGCAGCAGGCGAAGGCCGACGCCGACGTGTCGAAGCCCAATCCGGTCGCGCGCAAGGCGGAGCGGATGGCGATGCTCGATGCCAAGCTGCTGGATGACAGCACGCTGGGCGACCTGAGCGCCAAGGCGGCGCGCGAGAAGCGCAGGGAGGCGCGCTGATGGCCACGATCATTGTCCAGCCGGGCGGCGAGCGGGCGGGGCGAGCGCGGGTCAACCTGACCGCCATCGCCCACAACCGGCTGATGCTGCTGCTGATCCTGTTCATGCTCATCACCGCCATCGTCATCGGCCGACTCGTCTGGGTCGGCATTTTTGCGCATGGCAATGCGGGCGACGGCAGCCTGTCGCCTTTCCTGCCGGCGCGTGCGGACATCGTCGATCGCAACGGCGTGCCGCTGGCGCGCACCATGGATGCCTATTCGGTGGCGGTTCGCCCGTCCAAGCTGATCGGCGATCCGGGCGAACTTGCGCGCAAGCTGCACGAAATCTTCCCGGACGAACCAGAAGCGGCCTTCTACAAGAAGCTGACCGGCCGGGGCTGGGCCTATCTGCGCCGTCGAGCCCTGCCAGAGGAAGTGGCGGCAGTGAACGCGCTGGGCGAAATCGGCATCGAATTCCCGCGCGAGAAAGAGCGCCTCTATCCGCAGCGCACGCTGGCGGCCCATGTGCTGGGCTTCGCGCCCAACGCCGAAGGGCAGGGCGGCATGGGCGTGGAGGCGGCCTTCAACGACCGGCTGACCCAGGCGGCGCAGCGCGGCAAGCCCTTCGCCATCTCGATCGACAGCCGGGTGCAGGGCGCGCTGGAAAGCGAACTTTACGCGCAGCTGGTACAGACCAGGGCAAAGGGCGCGGGCGGCATCATCATGGACGCCAATACCGGCGAGATCATCGCCATGGCCTCCATCCCCGTCTTCGATCCCAACAAGCTGCAAAATTATGCGGGCAAGACGTGCAGCGAATCGCCGCTCTGCAACCATATGGTGCAGGCCCGCTACGAACTGGGTTCCTCCTTCAAGCCGCTGTCGATCGCGGCGGCCATGGATGCCGGCGTCGTGACGTCGATGAGCAAGCGCTATGACGCCACCGCGCCCCTTGCTGTTGCCGGCTTCCGCATCCGCGACGATCATTCGCTTGGTCGCTGGATCAACGTGCCGGAAATCCTGGTGCACAGCTCCAACATCGGCACGGCGCGGATCGCCGACGAAATGGGCGCCGCGCCGCTGCAAAAGATGTTCCGCAGCCTCGATTTCGACCAGCGTGCCCCGATCGAGTTCAACGAGCGGGCCAAGGGCATCTGGCCATCCAGCTGGGGCCGCATCACCAGCATGACCACGGCTTATGGGCATGGTATTGCGGTCACGCCGCTGCATCTGGCGGCGGCCTATGCGGCGCTGGTCAATGGCGGCATCTGGCGTCCGGCCACCATGCGCAAGCTGCGCCCCGACGAAGTGCCCGAAGGACGCCGCGTCTTTACCGCCGCCACCAGCGCGCGGATGCGGCAACTGTTGCGGATGATCGTGTCGGCGGGTACAGGACGCAGTGCCGATGCCAAGGGATTCCGGGTGGGCGGCAAGACGGGTTCCGCCGAAAAGCCCCAGGAGGGGCGCTATAACAAGACTTCGCTCGTGACGACTTTCGCCTCTGCCTTCCCGATGGACAATCCCCGCTACGTCGTGGTCGCGATCATGGACGAGGCGACCGGCCAATATGGCCTGCGCACCGCCGCCTGGACCGCCGCCCCGGTGGTCAAGCGCGTGGTGGAGCGCGCCGGCCCGATGCTGGGCGTGATGCCGGACGAAAGTCGTGACGTGGATATTTCGGATCTGATGCCGCTGCTGCACGGCGACAAGGAGAAAGAATGATGCGCCTCGGGTCGCTTATCGAGGGGCTGGATGCGGACATATCGACCAAGGTCGGCGCTATTGCCGGCCTTGATGCGTCCGTGACCGGCTTTGCCATCGACAATCGCAAGGTCGCGCCCGGCACCGTCTTCGGTGCGTTTCAGGGCCTGCGCGTCAATGGCGAGGACTATATTTCCGACGCGGTGAAGGCCGGCGCGGTCGCCATCGTCGCGCGCCCCGAAGCGAAGGTGGAAGGCGCGATCCACATCGCCCACGCCAATCCCCGCCGCTTGCTGGCGTTGATGGCCGCCCGCTATTTCGCGCCCTTCCCGGACGTGACCGTCGCCGTCACCGGCACCAATGGCAAGACCAGCACCGTCGAACTCGCGCGCCAGCTGTGGCGCATGCTGGGTCACAAGTCCGCGTCGATCGGTACGCTGGGCGTCACGACCGCGGTCGATCAGGTATCGACCGGCCTCACCACGCCGGACATCGTCACCTTCCTCGCCAATATGTCGGGCCTCAAACGCGAAGGCATCACCCATGCCGCGTTCGAGGCGTCCAGCCATGGCCTCGACCAATATCGTACCGAAGGGCTGCCGGTCGTCGCCGGGGCCTTCACCAACCTGTCGCGCGATCATCTCGACTATCATGGCGACATGGACAGCTATTTCGACGCCAAGATGCGGCTGTTCGACGAAGTCCTGTCGGCTGATGGCGCGGCGGTCGTCTGGGCCGACGACGCATGGTCGGACAAGGTCATCCAGCGCGCTACGAAGCGGGGGCTTCGTGTGCTGAGCGTCGGGGTGCAGGGACAGGCTCTGCGCCTCGTCAACCGCACCCCGACCCAGTTGGGCCAGGCGCTGGAGGTCGAAGCTGACGGCACGCTCTACAAGGTGAACCTGCCGCTGATCGGCGCCTATCAGGCCGCCAATGCGCTGACCGCCGCTGGTCTCGTCATCGCGACGGGTGGTGACACGGTCAAGGTCATGGAACTGCTCGGCCGGGTCCAGCCAGTGCGCGGTCGGCTGGAACGCGCGGTCATCAGCAAGGCGGGCGCGCCCGTCTATGTCGATTATGCCCATACGCCTGATGGCCTGAAAGCCGCGATTGAGGCGCTGCGCCCGCATACGCGCGGCAAGCTCATCACCCTGTTCGGCGCCGGCGGCGATCGGGATGCGGGCAAACGTCCGCTGATGGGCAAGGTAGCGGCGGACCTGTCAGACCATGTCATCGTCACCGACGACAATCCCCGTTCGGAAGAACCCTCCGCAATCCGCGCCGCCGTGCTGGCGGGTGCGCCGCAGGCCGAGGAAATCGGCGGTCGCCGTGCCGCCATCGCCGCCGCCATCGGTCAGGCGGGCGCGGACGATATCGTCCTGCTGGCCGGCAAGGGCCATGAACAGGGCCAGATCATCGGCGACCGCGTCCTGCCCTTCGACGACGTGACCGTGGCGCGGGAGTGCGCGGGGTGATTCTCGGTTCCCACCTTTCCGTTCGGTGTCTATGACCGACCTCTGGACCTCCGCCGAAATCGCCGAGGCCACAGGCGGCGCCGCGTCGGCGCCGTTTGCCGTTTCGGGCGTCGCCTTCGACAGCCGCGAAGTGGGGCAGGGCGACCTGTTCGTCGCGATGAAGGGTGAGGCGACCGACGGCCATAAATTCGTCGCCAAGGCCTTCGACCAAGGCGCGGCAGGCGCGATCGTCAGCGAGCCGGTCGATCACCCCCATATCCTCGTCCCCGACAGCGCCCTTGCGCTCGAAGCGCTGGGAAAAGCATCGCGCAAGCGCATGAATGGCAAGGTGATCGGCGTCACCGGATCGGTCGGCAAGACCGGCACGAAGGAAGCTTTGTTCCAGGCGCTGGACCGTGCCGCGCCCGGCGAGGCGCATCGCTCGGTCAAAAGCTACAACAACCATGTCGGCGTGCCCTTGAGTCTGTCGCGCATGGCGCACAATACGGCCTATGGCGTGTTCGAAATGGGTATGAATCATGCCGGCGAACTGTCTGCGCTGACCCGGCAGGTCCGGCCCCATGTCGCCATCGTCACCGCCATCGCGCCTGCGCATATCGAATTTTTCGGCACCGAAGCGAAGATCGCCGAGGCCAAGGCGGAAATCTTTGAAGGACTGCAACCGGGCGGCACGGCGATCATCCCCTATGACAGCCCGCATGTCGCCACGCTCTATAACAAGGCGGAGCGCCACGCCGCCCGCATCCTGACCTTCGGCACCAGCCCGCAGGCCGATGTCTGCGCGCGCGAAGCCGTGCCCGCGCCGGGCGGCGGCACGCTGGTCACGGCCACCCTTCCGGGCGCCGAACTTTGCTTCACCGTGGCCGCGCCCGGCGATCATTGGGTGTCCAATGCGCTCGCCGTGCTGGCGGCGGTAGAGGCGGTGGGCGGCGATCTGGCCGCAGCCGGCCTTGCGCTCGCCGAAATGCCGGGCCTGCCGGGCCGGGGCGAACGGCGCATCCTGCCGGTTGCCGGTGGCGAAGCGCTGCTGATCGACGAAAGCTACAACGCCAATCCCTTGTCCATGAAGGCGACGCTGACCCAGCTTGGCCGCGAGAAAGCTGATCGTCGCATCGCCATATTGGGCGGCATGCGCGAGCTGGGCGACCGCAGCGTAGAACTTCATGCCGGCCTTGCCGAACCGCTGGGGGCGGGGCAGGTCGACTATGCCATATTGGTTGGCGCGGAAATGACGCCTCTGGTCGATGCGCTGGCCGGCGTCATTCCCTTTGTCCATGTCGCCGACACGGCGGCGGCCATCCCCCTCATTCAAACCGAAATGCGCGCGGGCGACGCGATCCTGGTCAAAGGCTCCAACGGCGTGGGCCTGTCCCGCCTGGTCGCTGCCCTGGCCGAGGCCGCCCGTGACGGAGATGTAAACTAATGCTCTACTGGCTGGCCGAAACCCTGGATTTCGCAGGTGTTTTCAACCTGATCCGTTACCTGTCCTTCCGGGCGGGCGCGGCGATCTTCACCGCGCTCTTCATCGGCCTGGTCATCGGCCCCAAATTCATCGGCTGGCTGCGCGTCCGCCAGGGCAAGGGGCAGCCGATCCGCGACGACGGCCCGCAAAGCCACCTGGCCAAGCGTGGCACGCCGACCATGGGCGGCCTCATGATCCTGACCTCCATGGTCATTTCGGTGCTGCTGTGGATGGATCTGCAATCCACCTATGTCTGGGCCTGCCTGTTCGTCACTCTGGGCTTCGGCGCGATCGGCTTCCTCGACGATTATGACAAGGTGACGAAGGCCAGCCACAAGGGCCTGTCGGGCAGGATGCGCCTGATCTTCGAATTTCTGATCGCCGGCGTCGCCGCCTGGATGATCGTGAACCAGCATGGCAATACCGCGCTCTACGTGCCCTTCTACAATGGCCCGGCGATCGAACTGGGGCCGTTCTACTTCTGCTTTGCCGCCTTCGTCATCGTGGCGTTCGGCAATGCCGTGAACCTGACGGACGGCCTCGACGGCCTTGCCACCATGCCGGTCATCATCGCCAGTCTGGCCTTCATGCTGATCGTCTATCTGGTCGGGCGCGCGGACTTTGCCGATTATCTGGGCATCCCCCATGTGCCAGGCGCGGGCAATCTCACCATATTGTGCGGCGCGATCATCGGCGCGGGCCTTGCCTTCCTGTGGTTCAACGCGCCGCCGGCCGCCGTCTTCATGGGCGACACTGGCAGCCTGGCGCTGGGCGGCACGATCGGCGTGATCGCCGTGACGGCCCATCACGAAATCGTGCTGGGCATCATCGGCGGGCTGTTCGTCGTGGAAGCGCTGAGCGTCATCATCCAGGTCTTCTTTTACAAGCGCACCGGCAAGCGCGTGTTCAAGATGGCGCCGATCCACCATCATTTCGAACAACTGGGCTGGGCCGAACCGACCGTGGTGATCCGGTTCTGGATCATCGCCTTCATCCTGGCGCTCGCCGGCCTTGCCACCTTGAAGCTGAGGTAAGCGGATGATCGTTTCGGACGCTTTCAGGGGCAAGACCTACGCCGTGCTGGGCCTGGCGCGGTCCGGCCTCGCCACGGTCGACACGCTGGTCGCGAGCGGCGCGCGCGTCGTCGCCTGGGACAGCCGGGAAGAAGCGCGCGCGCTGGTCGCGGGCAAAGCGGAACTGGGCGATCCGATGGAGATCGACCTTTCCGGCTTCGACGGCATCGTCCTGTCGCCGGGCGTGCCGCTGAACCGTCACCCCATCGCGATGCGTGCCAAGATCGCCGCTGTCCCCATCATCGGCGACATCGAGCTGTTCGCGCTCGCCCGGCCGACGCTGCCGCCGCACAAGGTCGTCGGCATCACAGGCACAAACGGCAAGTCGACGACGACCGCGCTGATCCACCATATCATCGAGCAGGCGGGCTTCCCGACGGTGATGGGCGGCAATATCGGCCTGCCGATCCTCAGCCAACCGCCGCTGGAGCCGAACCTGCATGGCGTGGGCGTCTATGTGCTGGAACTGTCCAGCTATCAGATCGACCTGACCCACAGCCTGGACTGCGACGTCGCGGTGCTGCTCAACATCACGCCGGACCATCTGGATCGCTACGACGGCTTTGCAGGCTATGTCGCGTCGAAGGCGCGTCTGTTCGCCATGCAGTCTCCGGGACAGGTGGCCGTCATCGCGACCGATGATGAACCAAGCCGAGCGATTGCCGACAACCTGTTCTCCGGATTGGTGCGCGTGGCGTCTTCCGACATCGATCCTGCCACCCAACACCCCTGGCCCGCCCTTCAAGGGCCGCACAATGCGCAAAATGCTGCTGTCTCTATCGCTGTCGCAAAGGCGCTGGGCATCGACGAAGCGACCATATCCGCCGCTCTGGCCAGCTACGCCTCGCTCCCGCACCGCATGCAGGCCGTCGGCACCCGCAACGGCGTCCTCTACGTCAACGACAGCAAGGCGACCAACGCCGCGTCCACCGCGCCCGCACTCGCCGCCTGGCCGGCGAAGGACGGCAAGCCGCGCATCCACTGGATCTTGGGCGGCGTCGCCAAATCGGACAATCTGGACGAGTGCATCCCCCATTTCGCCAACATCGCCCACGCCTATACCATCGGTGAAGCGGGGCATATGTTCGCCGATCTGCTGCGCCCGCATATGGCGGTGGACGACAGTGAAATGCTAAGCGCCGCCGTCCGCCGCGCCGCGCGCATTGCGCAGCCGGGGGACGTGGTGCTGTTGTCCCCGGCCTGCGCCAGTTTCGACCAGTTTCGCGATTTCGAAGCGCGCGGCGATGCCTTCGCCGCCGCCGTTGCGGCGCTGGATTCTCTTAGCGATTAACCACCAAGTCGGGGGCGACACGATGGGCAGGGAAGGGACGACACGGATGTTCAAGGCTGGCGAACTGGTGAAGGGTTTCCGCACCCGCACCGTGCCGCGCGAACGGACGGCGCTCGCCATCTGGTTCTGGGAAATCGACCGCGTGCTCCTGTCGCTGATCGTCACGCTGATGGCGATCGGGCTGGTCGCCGTCGCGGCGGCATCCCCCGTCGCTGCGATCGACCGGTCGACCGCCTCGGTCGCGGTCAATCCGCTCATCTATTTCTATCGCCAGCTGATGTGGGTGTTCATCGGCCTGCCCATCATGCTCATCATTTCCATGCTGCCCCGCCCGCAGGCGCGGCGGCTCGCCATCTTCGGCTGTGCCTTCTTTTTCGTCATGCTGCTGTGCGTGCCGATCCTGGGATCGACGGTGAACGGCGCCAAGCGCTGGATCGACCTGCCGGGCTTCCGTTTCCAGCCGTCCGAATTTCTCAAGCCCGTCTTCGTCGTGGCGCTCGCCTGGCTGTTGTCGCTGCGTACCAAGGATATGAGCCTGCCGGTCGTGCCGCTGAGCTTCTGCGTCACCGGCCTTATCGCCATCATCCTGATGCGCCAGCCCGACTTCGGCCAGACGGTCATCTTCTGCGCCTGTCTTGGCGTGCTCCTGCTGCTGTCGGGCGTGTCGATGCGCTTCATCGGCGCGATGGGCGGGGCGGCGCTCGCGGGACTGGTCGCCGTCTATATGTTCTATGAAAATGGCCGCCAGCGCGTGAACGACTTCCTGGGCATCGGGGTTCAGCTGGACGCCGGCCCGGACCAGACAGACCTTGCCTTCCGCACCATCTCCCATGGTGGCTTTACCGGCGTCGGGCCGGGTGGGGGCCAGAACAAGTTCCGCCTCCCCGAAGCGCATACCGATTATATCTTCTCGGTGATCGGGGAGGAGTTCGGCCTGCTCGCCTGCATCGCGATCGCCTGCGTCTATCTCGCCATCGTGGTGCGCGTGCTGCTGCGCCTGCTGGACGAGGAAGATAATTTCACGATCCTCGCCGCCGCCGGCCTCACCACCCAGTTCGGCCTTCAGGCGATCATCAACATGGGCGTTAACGCGCAGATATTTCCGTCAAAAGGCATGACGCTGCCCTTTATCAGCTACGGCGGCTCCTCTATGCTGGCGCTTTGTATCGGCGTCGGCCTGCTGCTCGCATTCACGCGGCGCAACCCCTTCATGGGTCGGCACACGGTCGTCAAATGGAGTGGTCGATGAGCATTTCCCGTCACTTCGTCCTCGCCGCCGGCGGGACGGGGGGTCATATGATTCCAGCCCATGCCGTGGCGGAGGAGCTGATGGCGCGTGGTCATCATGTCGCGCTCGTCACCGACGAGCGGGGCGCGAAAATCCCCGGCATCTTCGATCACGCGCCCGACAATCGCGCGCAGGTCCATGTCATGCCCGCCGGCCGGATGACGAAGAACCCGCTCAGCTGGCCTGGCGCGCTCAGGGCGATCCTGGCCGGCCGCGCCATGTCCCGCCGCCTCAACGAAACCTTTCGCCCGACCGCCGTGGTCGGTTTCGGCGGCTATCCCGCCATGCCCGCGCTGCTGGGCGCGCTGGCAGATGGCATCCCGACCGCCATCCACGAACAAAATGCCGTGCTGGGCCGGGTCAACCGTCTGCTCAGCGGTGGCGTCGATGCGATCGCGACGGCCTATCCCGACGTAGAGCGGCTGAAACCGGCCTATGCGTCCAGGGTCCACCTGATCGGCAATCCGGTCCGCGAAGAAGTAAAGCAGTTGCGCGAGGAGGATTTCCCCGCGCTCACCGACGAAAGCGTCTTCCGCGTGCTGGTGATCGGCGGCAGCCAGGGCGCCTCCATCCTGTCCAGCGTCGTGCCCGAAGGCCTCTCGATGCTGCCGGTCGCGCTGCGCCGTCGCCTGCAAGTCACGCAGCAATGCCGCGCCGAAGATATTGAGCGCGTCCGCAAAACCTATGCGGAAATGGAAATCCCCGCAGACCTCGCCACCTATTTCAACGATGTGCCCGAAAAGCTGGGCTGGTCGCATCTGGTGATCGCGCGGGCAGGGGCCTCCACGCTGGCGGAACTGACCTGCGCCGGCCGTCCGGCGATCCTCATCCCGCTGCCCAGTGCGATGGACGATCACCAGACCGCCAATGCGAAGGAAATGACCGAGGCCGGCGGCGCCCGCACCATCCCGCAGGCCCGCTTCACCGCGGTCGAACTGGCCAAGCAGATGCAGAAGATGGCGCTGGAACCCGGCGCGCTTCAGAACGCCGCCAAGCGCGCGCGCAACTGCGGCCGTCCCCATGCCGCGCGCGACATGGCCGACCTGCTGGAAAGCATCGGCACCGCGCCCATCGTCAACGATCCGGTCAGGGTCGGCCCGACCCCGACCACGCTCAATCTCCAGGGAGTTCCCGCATGAAGGGTGTCGGCACAGACATCGGCACGATCCATTTCATCGGCATCGGCGGCATCGGCATGTCCGGCATCGCCGAAGTGATGCACAATCTGGGGTATAGCGTGCAAGGATCCGATGTGGCCGAAGGCTATGTCGTGGAAGGCCTGCGCGCCAAGGGGATCAAGGTGATGATCGGCCACAAGGCCGAAAATCTGGGCGATGCCGCCGTGGTCGTCACCTCCACCGCGATCAAGCGCGGCAATCCCGAAGTCGAACTGGCGCTGGAAAATCGCGTGCCGGTCATCCGCCGCGCGGAAATGCTCGCCGAACTCATGCGCCTCAAATCCACCGTGGCGATCGCGGGCACCCACGGCAAGACCACGACGACGTCGATGGTCGCCGCGCTGCTCGACGCGGGCGGGGTGGACCCGACCGTCATCAACGGCGGCATCATCAACAGCTATGGGTCCAACGCGCGCCTCGGCAACAGCGACTGGATGGTCGTGGAGGCCGACGAAAGCGACGGTAGCTTCCTGCGCCTTGATGGAACGATCGCGGTCGTCACCAATATCGATCCCGAACATCTCGACCATTATGGCAATTTCGACAGGGTCAAGGACGCCTTCGTCGAGTTCGTCGGCAACGTCCCCTTCTACGGCGCAGCGATGCTGTGCCTCGACCATCCCGAAGTGCAGGCGATCCTGCCGCGAGTGCAGGATCGCCGGATCGTCACCTACGGTTTTTCCGCGCAGGCCGATATCCGGGGCGACAATGTCCAGCCCATCCCTGGCGGCAACCGCTTCGATATCCAGATCCGCGAGCGCGACGGATCGACCCGCCGGATCGAGGGAATCGAAATGCCGATGCCCGGCCGCCACAATGTCCTGAACGCCATGGCAGCGATCGGCGTGGCGTTGCAAATGGGCATTGACGACGCGACCATCCAGACCGGTTTCGCCAAGTTCGGCGGCGTGAAGCGCCGCTTCACCAAGGTCGGCGAGATTGAGGTTGCAGGCGGCACCGCCACCGTCATCGACGATTATGGCCACCATCCGGTCGAGATCAAGGCGGTTCTCGCCGCCGCGCGCGAAGGCGCCAAGGGCCGCGTCATCGCCGTGGTCCAGCCGCACCGCTTCACCCGCCTGCGCGACCTGATGGACGAATTTCAGCAGGCGTTCAACGATGCCGACATCGTCTATGCCGCCCCCGTCTATACGGCGGGCGAACAACCGATCGAGGGCGTGGACAGCGCGGCGCTGGTCGCCGGGCTCAAGCGGCGCGGCCATCGCAACGCCGCGACTGTCGCCGATGCCGACGACCTGGCCGCCGTCATCGCCGCCGATATCCAGCCCGACGACATGGTCATCTGCCTTGGCGCGGGCGACATCACCAAATGGGCTGCCGGCCTCGCCCCGGCCGTGAACAGCGTGAAGGAAACCGCCTGATGTTCGAACTGTTCGCCGTCGGACTGGAAATGCAGAAGCGCATGATCGATGCCCAGATGCAGGGCGTCGAGGTCGCGCGCGACATGGTGGAGGCCGCGCAGAAGCAGGTGCAGACCGGCATGGCCGCGGCGCAGGCCAATGAAGCGGGCCTCAAGGCCATGAAGGGCTGGATGAACCTGTGGGGCATGCGCGGTTGACGACTGACACGGCCCTCCCGCCCGTTCGTGGCACGCTCAAGGCTGACGCCCCGCTGGCGCCGCTCGTCTGGTTCAAGGCGGGCGGCGTGGCGCAATGGCTGTTCGAACCAAAGGATGCGGATGATCTGTCCGATTTCCTCGCCATGCTCGATCCGCAAGTGCCGTTCATGGCATTGGGCCTCGGCTCCAACCTCATCGTGCGCGATGGCGGCGTGCCGGGCGTGGTCGTGCGCCTGGGCAAGCCCTTCGCGAAGGTCGATCGGCTGGATGATGTTACGCTGACCTGCGGCGCGGGCGCGTCGGGCATCCTCGTGTCATCGACCGCGCGCGACGCAGGGATAGCCGGCCTTGAATTTCTGCGCTCCATTCCCGGCACGGTCGGCGGTTTCGTGCGCATGAACGGCGGTGCCTATGGCCGCGAGACGGCGGACATACTCGTCTCCTGCGATGTCGTGCTGCGCTCTGGCGAGCAGATCACGCTGCTGGCCCGCGACCTCCATTATACCTACCGCCATTCCAACCTGACCGACGGTGCGGTCGTGGTGAGCGCGACTTTTCGTGGCGAACCGGGCGAACCCGCTGCGATCCAGGCCGAAATGGACCGTATCGCCACCGCGCGCGAAGAGAGCCAGCCGCTGCGCAGCAAGACCGGCGGCTCCACCTTCAAGAACCCCGACGGGCACAAGGCCTGGGCGCTGGTGGATGAAGCGGGCTGTCGCGGCCTCCAACTGGGCGGCGCGCAGGTGAGCGAAAAGCACACCAATTTCCTGCTCAACACCGGCGACGCCACCAGCGCGGACATCGAAGCGCTGGGCGAGGAGGTCCGCCGCCGCGTGAAGGACAAGAGCGGCGTCGAACTGGAATGGGAAATCCAGCGGGTCGGCCTGTTTGCCGACGACGCACATGAACCGATCGAAGGAAATATCGCATGAGCCGTGGTCCCTGGCATGTCGCCGTCCTGATGGGCGGCTGGTCGGCGGAGCGGCCTGTCTCGCTGTCTTCGGGCGAAGGCGTCGCCAAGGCGCTGGAATCGCGCGGCCACAAAGTCACGCGGATCGACATGGACCGCAACGTCGCCGCGCGCCTGGCCGAAACCAAGGCCGATGTGATCTTCAACGCGCTGCACGGCGTCCCCGGCGAAGACGGCACTGTGCAGGGCATGATGGACCTGATGGGCCTCACCTACACCCATAGCGGCCTTGCGACATCGGTCATCGCGATCGACAAGCAACTGACCAAGCAGGCGCTGGTGCCGCACGGCATCCCCATGCCCGGCGGCCATATCGTGCAGAGCGAAAGCCTCTTTACCGCCGATCCGCTGCCGCGTCCCTATGTGCTCAAGCCCGTCAATGAAGGCAGCTCGGTCGGCGTTGCCATCGTCACGGCGGAGGGCAATTACGGCAGTCCCATCGGTCGCGACAGCGTCGGCCCCTGGCAGGATTTCTCCGAACTGCTGGCCGAACCCTATATTCGCGGCCGTGAACTGACGACCGCCGTGCTGGGCGACGAAGCCCTGCTCGTTACTGAACTACGCCCCAAAAGCGGCTTCTATGATTTCGACGCCAAATATACCGACGGCATGACGGACCATATCTGCCCCGCCGATCTGCCGCCGGAAATTACCGAAGCCTGCAAGGCGATCGCCCTGCGAGCCCATCAATTGCTGGGCTGCAAGGGCGCATCGCGTGCCGATTTTCGCTGGGACGATACGCAGGGGATCGAGGGGCTGTTCCTGCTGGAGGTCAATACCCAGCCGGGCATGACGCCCCTGAGCCTGGTCCCCGAACAGGCGGCGAAGCTGGGCATTGACTATGCCACGCTGGTAGAGACTATTGTGGCAGAGGCGTTGGATCGCGCCGGGGGACATGGTGATGGCTGAGGCACGTATCCGGCGCGGCGGCACCGCACGGCTGAGCAGCGCGAAGGGAAGGGCGACGAAGGGCGGCCGCGGCCGTGTGCTCAAGCGTCAAAGCGGTCTCGACCGGCTGGTCGAGATGCTGCCCGTCAGCGAAGCGACCCTGCAACGTATGGCCAGCTGGGCGATCGTCGGCATCTTCGGTGCCATCGTCCTGTCCATAGCCATCTTCGCCGGCCTCCCCGGCATGGCGCGGCAGCAGGCGGCGGACATCGCCGCCCGTGCCGGTTTCGAAGTCGACAAGGTCGAAGTGCGCGGCGTCGAACGGATGGACGAACTGCCCGTCTATAATATCGCGCTGGGGCAGGTGGATCGCTCCATGCTCTCGCTCGACCTGCCCAAGGTGCGGGCCGACATGCTGAAGCTCGGCTGGGTCAAGGATGCGCGTATTTCCCGTCGCCTGCCCGACACGCTGGTGGTCGACATCATCGAGCGCGATCCGGTCGCCGTCTGGCAGCATGACGGGCAATTGCACCTGATCGACGTGCAGGGCGTGGTGCTCCAGTCGGTGTCGGCCAGCGCCATGCCGGACCTGCCGCTGGTCGTCGGCCCCAATGCCAATCGCCAGACCGCCGGCCTCAATCGCCTGATGGAAAATGCTCCGGCCCTGAAGCCCATGCTGGCAGGCGCGACCTGGGTCGGGAACCGCCGCTGGGATTTGCGCTTTCAATCGGGTGAGACGCTCTCCCTGCCGGAGGGTGACAAGGATTCCGCCGGCGCCCTGGTGAACTTCGCCCGCATGGACGGTGTGAACCGTCTGCTCGGCCGAGGCATCGTCAAATTCGACATGCGCGATCCCGACCGTTTCGTCCTGCGCCTGCCGCAGGGCAAGGTCGAGGAAAAGCCGACCGACGCCGCGGCGGCCACCGCCAAGGCGCCGGACGCAGGCGAGGAAGGCTAGGACAAGATGGCGCAGCCCAAGGTCGAAAAGCTCATTACCGCGATCGACATTGGCTCCTGGAAAGTGTCGGCGCTGATCGCAGGTCGCACCGACACCGGCGAACTCGCGATCCTGGGAACGGGTCAGCGGGAAAGCCGTGGCGTGCGCCGGGGTTTCATCGCGGACATGGAGCGTACCGAACTGGCCGTCCGCGAAACGGTGGAACAGGCCGAGCGGGTCGCGGGGACCAATATCGAGGATGTGTGGGTCAGCTTTTCGGGCGGGTCCCTCGTCAGCGATGTCGTCACGGTCGAGCGCGACATGGGCGGCTATCGCATCGAACAGCCCGATATCGACGACCTCCTGACCACCGGCCAGCAGGGCATCGACCCTGATGGCCGCATCGTCCTTCATGCCCAGCCGACCTGCTTCACCATCAATGGCAAGGTGCCGGTGAAGAAGCCGCTGGGCATGCATGCGGACCTGCTGGGCGTCGACATCCATGTGGTGCTGGCGGACGGCGCGCCGCTCGCCAATCTCGACCTGTGCGTGCGTGGCGCCTATCTCAACGTCAATTCGATCGTCGCCGCGCCGATCGCGACGGGCCTGGCCTGCCTTTCCGAAGAAGAGCGCGACCTGGGCGTCGCTCTGGTGGAAATGGGCGCGGGCGTCACCAACGTCTCGCTCTATGCGGGCGGCATGCTGGTCGGCCTCCATTCCATTCCGATGGGCGCGGCGGACATTACCGACGACATCGCCTCGTCCTTCGGTATCCGCCGCAGCCAGGCGGAGCGGATCAAATGCTTCTATGGTTCCGCCATGCAGAACCCCCGCGATTTCCGCGAGATGATCGAGATCGCGCCGCCCCATGGCGAAGCGGCCATTCCGGGGCAGGCCGCCGGTCCCAATGCGGAAGGGGGCAAGATCACCCGGGCCGCTCTCGTCGGCGTCATCTGCGAACGGCTCAATCAGATCATGACGGAGGTCAACGCGGCACTGGCCGGCATGGGGTTCAATTCCACCGGACGCCAGGTCGTCTTGACCGGCGGCGGCGCGGAAATGAAGGGCATTGCCGATTATGCCCAGGGCGCATTAGGCCGCGCCGTGCGTGTCGGGCGACCAAGGGGCTTGTCCGCCATGCCCGAAGCGCATAGTGGGCCGGCCTTCGCGACATTGGCGGGACTCGCGCTTTACGGCGCTTCCAACCCGGTTGATCTCCGCACGATGGCGCCTGCGCCGCAAACGGTGCATCGTCTGGGTACCCCGCTCTGGTGGCAGCGTATGATGCGCGCGATGAAGACGAACTATTAGACGAAATGCTATAAAGACGAAAATAGCTGGTGAAATACGCTATTTTCTGGTGTTAACATTGTATGACGGCGTTGCTTCCTGACGAGGAAGCTGAGGGAGCAGAATTTATGAGCATTGAAATCAGCCCACCGCATGTGGACGAACTGAAGCCGCGCATCGCGGTGATCGGCGTCGGCGGCGCGGGCGGCAATGCCATCGCGAACATGATTGCCGCTTCGGTCGAAGGCGTGGACTTCATCGTGGCCAATACCGACGCGCAGGCGCTGAACAGCTCGCCGGCGGAGCGGCGTATTCAGCTCGGGCCGCAGATCACCGAAGGCCTGGGTGCCGGTTCGCGCCCCGAAATCGGCAAGGCGGCCGCTGAAGAAACGATCGCTTCGGTCGAAGAGGCGCTCAACGGCGCGCATATGTGCTTCATCACCGCGGGCATGGGCGGCGGCACCGGCACCGGCGCGGCACCCGTCATTGCGAAGGCTGCGCGCGATCGCGGCATCCTGACCGTCGGTGTCGTGACCAAGCCCTTCACCTTCGAAGGCAATCGCCGCATGAAGTCGGCCGACGCCGGCATCGAAGAATTGCAGAAGCATGTCGATACGCTGATCGTCATCCCGAACCAGAATCTCTTCCTGATCGCCAATCCGAACACGACCTTCAAGGAAGCGTTCCAGATGGCGGACGAAGTGCTGCAACAGGGCGTGCGCTCGATCACCGACCTCATGATCATGCCCGGCCTCATCAACCTCGACTTTGCCGACGTCCGTTCGGTGATGGGCGAAATGGGCAAGGCGATGATGGGCACCGGCGAAGCCGAAGGCGACGGCCGTGCGCTTCAGGCCGCTGAGAAGGCGATCGCCAACCCGCTGCTCGACGGCGTGTCGATGCGCGGCGCGAAGGGCGTCATCGTGTCCATCGTGGGTGGCGACGACATGCGCCTGATGGAAGTGGACGAAGCTGCCAACCATATCCGCGAACTGGTCGATCCGGATGCGAACATCATCTGGGGCAGCGCCTTCAACGATGGCCTGAACGGCAAGATCCGCGTGTCGGTGGTCGCCACAGGCATCGAAGCCGAAGCCGGCGGCAACGCCGCACCGCTGACCCAGCCGTTCAGCTTCGCCAACCGCCCGTCGGTGTCCGTGCCGCAGGCCGCAGCGCCCAGGGCTGCGGCAGCGCCCGTCGCGGCCCAGCCGGCCCCTGTCGCTGCGCCTGCACCCACGCCGGCCCCGGCGCCCGCGCCGCAGCCCGAGACGCTGGAACTCGACGTGCCGGCGGCGCCCGCTCCGGCCGCCCCGTCGCCGTCCTTCGCGCCGCCCAAGCCCGCTGCCGTCTTCGATGACGAAGACAGCAGCCAGGACGAACTGGTCCTGGGTGCCGAAGCGGCCGAACCGACCGTGCCTGCCGCGGCGCCGCCGCGCGTGGCGACTGGCGGTACCCTGTTCGAACGCATGGCCGGCCTGACCCGTGGGACTGAAAAGGCGCCGGGCGCTGACGATGCCGCGCCGGGCGTGGATATCCCGCGTTTCCTGAATCGTCAGAGCAACCAGTAATTTCCAGACCGGCTCCGGCCGTGGAAACATGATGAAGCGCGCTGTCGGTTGCCTGGGGCAACCCGGCGCGCTTTTTCGTTGCGCTAATTCCCTATTCAGCATGCGATCGTTTAAGGCCCCGATGTGAAACAGACTTCTCCTTGGATTCTCGGACTTTGCCTGTCCGGTGCGGCGGTGCTGCCAACCGGCATGGCGCAGGCGCAACTCGACCAGTCCCAACTGGTTCGCCCGCTCGGCGCTGCCGATCTCAATGCCAATCTCTCGCGGCTTGCCGCCAACCCGCGCGATGTCGCTGCGCTGATCGGGGCAGGTGAGGCGGCACTGGCGCTGGACGATCCGCGCGCGGCTGCCGGTTTTTACGCGCGCGCCGACGCGATCGAAAGCGGCAATGGCCGGATCAAGGCCGGACTGGCGCGCGTGATGCTTAAGCTGCAAAACCCGGTCGAGGCGCTGCGGCTGTTCGATCAGGCGCAACGATTGGGCTATCCCGACGCGACGATCCTGTCCGATCGCGGCCTTGCAAAGGATATGACCGGCGATCAGGCCGGCGCGCAGCGCGATTATCAGGCGGCGCTGCAACGCACGCCCAATGATGACGAACTGGTGCGCCGCTACGCCGCATCGCTCGGCATCGCCGGTCAGGTCGCGGCGTCCGACAAAATCCTCGAACCCTTGCTCTACAAGAGCGATCGGGCCGCCTGGCGCTACAAGGCTTTCATCCTGGCGATGAACAACAAGCAGGCTGACGCGAAGAAGGTGGCGGAACAGACCATGCCCGCCCAACTGGCCGGCGCCATCACGCCCTATATGCAGAAAATGCCCTATCTCACCCCCGCGCAAAAGGCCGCAGCGGTGCATTTCGGCCATTTCCCGCAGCAGATCGGTACCAGCATCGCCGCGATCACGCCGACTCCGCCCGCGCCCGGCATTGCGATAGCCAAGCCGGTGGCGGTCGCCGCCGTGGCGCCTGAAAAGACGAAACCGCTCAGCCGCAGCGAGCAGCGCCGCCAGCAGCGTGAGGCTGCCCGCAAGGCCCGCGAAGAGCGGCTGGCCGCCGCCCGCCGCCCCGCGCAAACGCCACCGGCACAAGCCCGCCCGGCCCAGACGCAGGTGGCGCAGGCCGCAACCAGGCCGCCAGTGCCGGAACCTGCGCGCCAGCCGATCCTGCAACAGCCCGCGTCGCAGCCCGCTCGTTCGGCGCCCGTGCCGCAGGTCCAGCCGCTACCGTCCGATGAACGCGGCAACGGGGCGCAGACAAGAACGGAAACCGTCCCGCTGCGGCCGGGCGAAAGCTTCCCGTCCACCACCGTGCAGGGGCCACCGGCGCCGGGCTTTGAATCGATCCAGAGCAATGCCGCGCGCGCCACGCCGGCGCAAAATCCGCCGTCCGGCAACGGCCCGCAGCCCAATGCTACCGCTCTCGCGCAGGCATCGACGCCCGCGCCTGCATCGCCTCAGCCGGCTGAGCCTGCAACGACGCCCGCCGCCGGGCCGTCGCCGGCTCCGGCCGCCCAACCGTCAACCAGCGTGCAGCAGCCTGACCCCGAAATGGTTCGCACGCTGGCCGACATCATCCGCGCCATCGACGTGCCGGAAGCCGAGCGTCAGTCCAGCGTCGCGGCCGTCGATCTGAATGAGGTCGCCGCGCTTCAGGCTTCCCGTCGCGCCGAACGGCAGGCCGCTGCCAAAATGGCTGCCGACAAGGCGAAAAAGGATGCCGCAGCCAAGGCCAAGGCGGAAGCCGATGCCAAAGCCAAGGCAGAGGCCAGGGCCGCAGCGGAAGAAAAGAAGCGGCTCGCCGCCAACCCCTCGCGCAACTGGCTTCAGGTCGGCGTCGGCCAGAGCAAGGGCGCGCTGGGCTTCACGATGAAGGGCTTGCGCAAGAAATACACGATCCTGGCCCCGCAAGGCGCGTGGAGCGCCAGCTGGGGCCGCACCAACCGCCTGCTGGTCGGCCCCTTCGCCAGCTTCGCCCGCGCCAAGGAACTGGAAACCAGCCTGAAAAAGGATGGCGCGGACGTCTTTGCCTGGCGCAGCGATGCCGGCGAGGAGGTGGAGAAGCTGGGCGGCGAGTGAGCTATATAGCCGTCCGGGCATGCACTGGCTTTTAGTGAGATCGTCATCCTGTGGTGACGAATATTGTAACCATGCGCACGCACCCACACCCCGCCGCCGCATCACCAAATATGCAATCGCCCCTCACTAGCCGTTCAAACCCGCCCCGCTTTGGGCTAACAGGCGTCCCATGACGACGCTTGCTTCCTATGCCTGCCATCCCGACGCCAGTCAGGGCCGCCTTCATGCCGAACCGGGGGGGGAGGTGCGGGGGCCGCGCGATGTGTTTCAGCGGGATCGCGACCGCATCATCCATAGCATCGCCTTCCGCCGCCTGCGCCACAAGACGCAGGTGTTCGTCTCGCCCGATGGCGATCATTTCCGCGTCCGCCTGACCCACAGCCTGGAGGTCGCGCAGATCGGCCGCACCACCGCACGCACGCTGGGCCTCAATGAAGATCTGACCGAAGCCCTCTGCCTCGCCCACGACATTGGCCATCCGCCCTTTGGCCATGCGGGCGAGGATGCGCTGGAAGCCGCGCTGGAAGAGCATGGCGGCTTCGATCACAACGCCCATACGCTGCGCACGCTGATGCTGTTGGAAAGCCCCTATCCACGGTTCCGGGGCCTCAACCTCAGCTGGGAAATGCTGGAGGGGCTGGCCAAGCATAATGGCCCGATCGAACGTCCGGGCTGGGCGATGCGCGAACTGGATGCGCTCTTTCCGCTGAACCTTTCCAGCCATGCCTCGCTGGAGGCGCAGCTGGCGGCCATTTCCGACGATATCGCCTATGACAACCACGATATCGACGATGGCCTGCGCGCGGGTCTGCTTACGCTCGACCAGCTGCTGGAGGTGCCCTTCGTCGCCCATTGCTGGGACCGGGTGCGCAAACGCTATCCCGACGTTGCGCAGGACCGCCTGCTGCGCGAACTGGTGCGCGAACAGATCGGCGTCATGGCCAACGACCTGCTCGCCGCCACCCGCGTCAATATCGTGCAATCCGGCGTCGAAACGGTCGCGGATGTCCGCGCGCTCGGCCGTACCCTGGTCGCCTTTTCGCCCGAACTCGCCGAGCAGGAACGCGATCTCAAGCGCTTCATGTACGCCACCCTCTACCATCATCCCGAACAGCTTGCGGCGGCGGATCGGGCACGGATCATCGTCACCGACCTGTTCGCCGCCTATCAGGCCGATCCGGCGCTGATGCCGCCCGAATGGCGCGACGATTGCACGTTCGAAGAACCCGTCCGCAGCCGCCACATCGCCGATTTCATCGCCGGCATGACCGACCGCTACGCCGAAAAACGCCATGCGGAGATTTATGGCCTGGTGGCTTTGGCCGATTGACGCGCCCGTGCGTTTGACGCAATGCGCTGAATGTCTCCGGCGGATTCGTTCGCCGGGCATGATGCGGGAGAGCATGGGAAGCCTTTGAGGCCACCCCGTCACCGAAGGAGCAACCGCCCCGGAATCTCTCAGGTCAAAGGACCGCATCGCGCGCAAGGCACTCTGGAAAGCGGACGGATTTCCGTCCCACCGAAGGGGTAAGCCATGTGGCCGCACGGCCGCTGGTCAAAGCTCTCAGGTTCCGTGACAGAGGGGGTGGCAGTTGTAACAGGTCCGACTCCGGGCCTGTCTATGCTGTCGCTACCACCTCCTGCATGGAAAGGCCGCTCATGTCCGGCACGCAAGACGCCACGCATTTCGAAGACCTGCCGCTCGAAGCACTTCCGCTCGATGCCTGGCACCGCGCCCGTGGCGCGCGCATGGTCGGCTTTGCCGGCTATCATATGCCGATCCAATATGAAGGCATCATGGCCGAACATAGCTGGACCCGCGAACATGCCGGCCTGTTCGATGTCAGCCATATGGGCCAGCTGACCTTCAGTGGGGAGGGCGTGGACGACGCGCTCGAAACCCTGCTGCCCAGCGACATCAAGGGGCTGAAGCCCTTCCGCCAGCGCTATTCGATGCTGCTGGATCAGGATGGCGGTATCCTGGACGATCTGATGGTCTCGCGCCTCGGTAATGATGCCTTCGACGGCGCGGATATCTATATGGTGGTCAACGGCGCGACCAAATATGACGATATCGGCTGGATCATCGAACATCTGCCCGACGCCGTCGTCATGAATCATATGGCCGATCAGGCGCTGCTGGCGCTGCAAGGCCCGCAAGCGGGCGAGGCGCTGGCCGCACTCATTCCGGAAACCGCGGACCTTCTCTTCATGCAGTCGGGCCTCTTCACCTGGCGCGGCGTTTCGCTGTGGATCAGCCGGTCGGGCTATACCGGCGAGGATGGTTTCGAGATCAGCATCCCTGCCGACGACGCGACCCTGCTCGCCGACGCGCTGTGCGCCCTGCCGCAGGTCAAGCCGATCGGCCTTGGTGCGCGCGACTCGCTGCGTCTGGAGGCTGGCCTGCCGCTCTACGGCCATGACCTGTCTCCTGCCGTCAGCACCATCGGCGCCGACCTGGGCTTTGCCATCGGCAAGCGCCGGCGCGAGGAAGGCGGCTTCATCGGCCATGCCCGCGTCATGAAGGAACTGGCCGACGGACCCGGCGCGAAGCGCGTGGGCCTCAAGATCGCAGGCCGCCTGCCGGCCCGCGAAGGCGCGACCATCCATATCGGCGCAACCCAGGTCGGCGAAGTCACCTCCGGTGGCTTCGCGCCGACCGTTGGCGCGCCGATCGCGATGGGCTGGGTCAGCCTGCCGCACAGCGCGGAAGGGACCGCGCTGGAAATCGAAGTGCGTGGAAAACGCATCGCCGCTGAGGTTGCGCCGATGCCGTTCGTTGCGCATCGTTATCGCCGCAAGGCCTGAGCGTCCGGGCCTGAATTTTCTACACTCCGAGGGGAGACACAGCATGAGCCGTTATTTCACCGACGAACATGAATGGATCGACGTAGAGGGCGAAATCGCCACCGTCGGCATCACCGACTATGCGCAGGAACAGCTTGGCGACATCGTGTTCGTCGAACTGCCGGCCGAAGGCACGACCTTCGACAAGGGCGACGACGCCGCCGTCGTGGAATCCGTCAAGGCCGCGTCCGACGTCTATGCCCCGATTTCGGGCGAAGTGATCGAGAGCAACGGCGCGCTGGAGGACGAACCGGCGCTGGTCAACAGCGATGCCGAGGAAGACGGCTGGTTCTTCAAGCTGCGCATCGCCGACACCAGCGAGCTGGAAGGCCTGATGACCGAAGCCGCCTACAAGAAATTCGTGGCGAGCCTCTGATCCTGATCTGGCCCCTCCCTTTTTAAGGGAGGGGTTGGGGTGGGTGGCGACCGCAGGGAGCCTAGAACCTGTCCCGAAGAGCCGCCGCTGGCGCGGCGCACCCACCCTTGATCGGAGGCACGTGACTCCGATCAACCCTCCCTAAAAGGGAGGGGACCGGAGAAATACATGCGCTATCTACCCCTTACCGACACCGACCGGCAGGACATGCTGTCCGTCATCGGCGCTGCGTCCATCGACGACCTTTTCGTCGACGTGCCTGTGCAAGCCCGCTTGACCGGCACGATTCCCGGCCTGCCCGACCATGCCAGCGAACTGGCGGTCGAGCGCCACATGGGCGCGCTTGCACGGAAGAATCTGTCGGCAGGGGAGGCGCCCTTCTTCCTGGGGGCCGGCGCCTACAAGCATCATGTGCCCGCCAGCGTCGATCATCTGATCCAGCGCGGCGAGTTTCTGACCGCCTACACGCCCTATCAGCCGGAAATCGCGCAGGGCACGTTGCAGGTGCTATTCGAATTCCAGACGCAGGTGGCGCGCCTGCTGGGCGTCGATGTCGCCAACGCCTCCATGTATGACGGCTCGACCGCCTGCTGGGAAGCGATCGGCATGGCCCGCCGCATTACCAAGCGCGGCAAGGCTCTGCTTTCGTCGGGCCTCCACCCCCATTATGTCTCGGTCGCCAACACCATGGCGAAGTTCACCGGCGACGCGCTGGTGCATGAAGCGCCGACGCTGGACGCCGCGACCGATATCGACGCGCTGATCGCATCGATCGACAAGGACACATCCTGCGTTGTCGTCCAGTACCCGGACATTCTCGGCCGCATCGCCGACCTGACCCCGCTCGCCGACGCCGCACACGCGGCCGGCGCGCTGCTGGTCGCGGTAGTGACGGAACCCGTTGCGCTGGGCGCGATCAAGGCGCCCGGCCATATGGGAGCGGACATCGTGGTGGGCGAAGGCCAGTCGATTGGCGTCGGCCTCCAGTTCGGCGGGCCTTATCTCGGCCTGTTCGGCTGCAAGCAGAAATATGTCCGCCAGATGCCGGGTCGCCTGTGCGGCGAAACCGTCGATGCGGCGGGCAAGCGCGGCTATGTGCTGACGCTTTCCACCCGCGAGCAGCATATCCGCCGTGAGAAGGCGACGTCGAACATCTGCACCAATTCGGGCCTGTGCGCGCTGGCCTTCAGCATCCACATGACGCTGCTGGGCGAACGGGGCCTGCGGGAATTGGCGACGCTGAACCACGGCCTCGCTTGCCAGGCCGCCGATCGTCTGGCCAAGGTGCCGGGCGTCACGCTGCTCAACGACGGCTTCTTCAACGAATTCACCCTGATCCTGACCAAGGATGCGCGCGACGTCGTGCGCACCCTGGCCGACAAGGGTGTGCTGGCGGGCGTCTCGCTCGGCCGCCTCTTCCCGGACGCGCCGCAGATCGGCAACGGCCTCGTCGTCGCGGTCACTGAAACCGTCACGGCGGAGGATATCGAAACTCTTGCCGCCGCGCTTGAGGAGGAACTGGCATGACCATGCGCCTTTCATCCCGTTCGCTTCGAGCCTGTCGAGAAGCAGGGCACGCAACGGTTCTCGACAAGCTCGAACTGAACCGCGTTTTTATGCAGGAGATCGCGGCATGACCATGTTGAAGGAAGGTCGCCCGACCACCCCCGTTCCCGTCAAGGAAGCCCATATGGCCCCCGCAACCGCCACCGGCAATCGCGCGCTTATGCTGGAAGAAGCGCTGATCTTCGAGATCGGATCGACCGACACCACCGGCGTCGATTTCGCTCAGACGCCCGAGCATCAAAGCCGCCTCGGTTCGCTCGCCCGCACCGACGGCATCGGTCTGCCCGGCCTGTCGGAGCAGGAGACGGTGCGTCACTACACCCGCCTGTCGCGCCAGAACTATGCCATCGACCTGGGCCTGTTCCCGCTCGGCAGTTGCACGATGAAGCACAACCCGCGCCTCAATGAAAAGGTCGCGCGGATGCCCGGTTTCGCCGACATCCACCCACTCCAGCCCCAGTCCACCGTACAGGGCGCGCTGGCGGTCATCCATGAACTTGCCCAGTGGCTGGTGACGCTGACCGGCATGCACTCGGTCGCGATGTCGCCCAAGGCGGGCGCCCATGGCGAACTGTGCGGTCTGCTCGCGATCCGCGCCGCGCTGGAAGCGCGCGGTGACGCCCGCAGCGTCGTCCTCGTCCCCGAAAGCGCGCATGGCACCAACCCCGCCACCGCCGCCTTCTGCGGCTACAAGGTAGAGGATATCCCCGCGACCGCCGAAGGCCGCGTGGACCTTGAAGCCCTCAAGGACCGCCTCGGCCCGGACGTTGCGGCGGTGATGATCACCAACCCCAACACCTGCGGCCTGTTCGAACGGGACATGAAGACCATCTCCGACGCGGTCCATGCCGTCGGGGCCTTCGTCTATTGCGACGGCGCGAACTTCAACGCCATCGTCGGCCGGGTCCGCCCCGGCGACCTGGGCGTCGATGCGATGCACATCAACCTGCACAAGACTTTCTCGACGCCCCATGGCGGCGGCGGCCCCGGCTCCGGCCCGGTCGTGCTGTCGGAAGCGCTCGCGCCCTTCGCGCCGCTCCCCTTCGTGGAAAAGCGGGGCGACAGCTTCGCCCTGGTCGAAGAGGAAACGGCGGAGGATCACCACGGTCAGACCTTCGGCCGCATGGTCGCCTTCCATGGCCAGATGGGCATGTTCACCCGCGCGCTGACCTATATCCTCAGCCATGGCGCGGACGGGCTGCGTCAGGTTGCCAGCGATGCGGTGCTCAATGCCAATTATATCCTGCGCAGCCTGGACGATGTGCTGGATGCGCCCTTCGGCGGCAGCGGCCCGTGCATGCACGAAGCCCTGTTCAGCGATAAGGGCCTGGCTGACGGCTTCACCACGCTCGACATCGCCAAGGGGCTGATCGACGAAGGCTTCCACCCGATGACCATGTATTTCCCGCTGGTCGTCCATGGCGCGATGCTGGTCGAACCGACCGAGACGGAGAGCAAGGCCGCGCTGGACCAGTTCATCCTGGCGCTGCGCAGCCTGGCGGAACGCGCCAAGGCGGGCGACGAAGCGCTCAAGGGCGCGCCCTATCACGCCCCGCGTCGTCGCCTGGACGAGACGCTGGCAGCGCGCAAGCCGATCCTGACCTGGACCGACCCCGCGCTGGCGGTCGCCGCCGAATGATCGACAGGCCGGAACCCTGGCAACCGGGTTCCGGCCCTGCCGGCGCGGGAAAACGCCACGCCCCCGCGACGCAGCGCAACCGCGACGCCATCGCGGATATCCTGCGCGATGCCTTGCCACCCTCCGGTCTTGTGCTGGAGGTCGCGAGCGGGAGCGGCGAACATGCCATCCACTTCGCCGCCACTTTCCCGGCACTGGATTGGCAACCGACCGATCCCGATCCGGCGGCGCTCGCCTCGATCGCGGCATGGCGCGACGACGCAAAGCTGCCCAACCTGCACGCCCCGATGCAACTGGCCGCTGCGGCTGACTGGCCGCTCGCCCAGGCCGACGCCATCCTTTGCATCAACATGGTGCATATCTCGCCATGGGACGCGACACTTGGCTTGCTGCGCGGGGCAGGGGAGGTGCTGCCGCCAGGCGGCCTGCTTTATCTGTACGGGCCCTACACCCGCGAGAATGTGGAGACCGCCGCCAGCAACCTCAGCTTCGACGCCGCGCTCAAGGCGCGTGACCCCCGCTGGGGTCTGCGATCGGTGGAGGATGTCATCGCGGCAGCGGACAGGCAAGGCCTGCTTTTCGACCGCCTGATCGACATGCCCGCGAACAACCTGTCATTGCTCTTTCATAAGGGATAACGGTAAACATCCGTTCGCCCTGCGCTTGTCGAAGGGTCGCACTTTCTTGAAAACAAGAGCGGGGCTTCGACAGGCTCAGCCCCGAACGGAATTGACCCTTTTTACACCGACCCATGCCCCACCAACTCCTCCCCCTCGTCACCGCCGAACTTTCATCCCCGGCCGATCCGCGCGCGGCCGCCATGGCCGGGGCGCTCGCCGCCCAATATTGCGCTGCCGCCCGTGCCGTCCTCTTCTATGGGTCCTGCCTGCGGGAGGCCAATCTCGACGGGCTGATGCTCGATTTCTACCTGATCGTCTCGGACTATCCGACCGCTTACGGGAAAAGCTGGCTCGCGACCGCCAACCGGCTGATCCCGCCCAACGTATTCCCGTTCGAACATAATGGTCTGATCGCCAAATATGCGGTCCTGTCCGAAGCCGACTTCGCCCGGCTCAACAGCCCGGCGGCGGACAATGTCTCGGTCTGGGCGCGCTTCGCCCAGCCATCGCGCCTGCTCTGGGCGTCGGACGATCTTGCCCGCCAGCGCACGATCGCTGCCGTGGCGCAGGCCGCGCCGACTCTGCTCTCGCTCGCCAGGCCGATGCACGAAGGGCAGGGGGCAAGGCCGGGAGATGCGCTGGCCCTCTGGAAGACCGGCTTTACCCTGACCTATAATGCGGAATTGCGGGCCGAAAAAAAGGGCCGCTCCCTTTCGATCGTGGACGCCGATCCCGCGCGCTATCGCCGCTTCGGGGACGCTGCGCTGGCCGATGGCCTGCCGCCTTCACCCGCCGATGCCCCTGCGCTCTGGCGTCAGCTCCAGCGGCGCGGCAAGCGGCTGTCGGTCGCACGCCTGGCCAAGGCCAGCTTCACCTATGCCGGCGGCATCGATTATCTGGCGTGGAAGATCAATCGCCACGCCGGCACGAAGATAGAGATCAAGCCCTGGCAACGGCGCTGGCCGCTGCTGGGCGCGGTCACTCTGCTGCCGCGGCTGTTCCGGGGTGGCGCGATTCGCTGAGCATCTGGCTTAGCGCCTGCCCCAGCGCCATCAGCGTATAGGGTTTGCGCAGCACCGCATGTCCCGCAAAATCGGCGCTGTCGTTGCCGTCGCCGGTATAGCCGGTCACGAACAGCACCGGCAGATGCTGAAAGCGCGCGGGCAGGGCCTTTACCATTTCCGGGCCGGTCATGTCGGGCATCAACACGTCGCTGACGATCAGGCCGATGTCGCCGTGGCTCGCCAGCAGCTTGACGGCCTTTGCCGGATGGTCGCACGCGATCGGCAGGTGACCCAGTTCGCTCAGCGCCGCCATCGTCTGGTTCAACACCCGGACATCGTCTTCGACCACCAGAATGCGGGTGGGCGGCTGCTCCACCGGCGTTCGCGCGAACCCGGCCTCGGCTTCCGCCACCTCTCCCGCCCTGTCCGATCGCGGCAGATACAGATGCACGCCGGTGCCGATGCCCGGTGTTGATTCGATGCGAATTTCGCCACCGCACTGGCGCACGAAACCGAAAATCTGGCTAAGCCCCAGACCCGTTCCCTTGCCCACCGGCTTGGTGGTGAAGAAGGGTTCGAATACACGCGCCACGACGTCCGGCGTCATGCCACACCCGTTATCGGTCACGCTGACGGTGACATAATCGCCCGCCACGCACGCGCCGACTTCGCCGTCCGACAATAATGCCTGCCCCGTCGCCATCGTCAGGCGACCGCGTCCCTCCATCGCGTCGCGCGCATTGACGCACAGGTTCAGGATCGCATTTTCCATCTGATGCTGGTCAACGAAAATGCGCCATCCGCTCGCGCCCTCGGCGAACTCCACGCTGATCTGGTCGCCGATCGTGCGGTCGATCAGGTCGGCCATGCCGCTCAGCAACGCATCAGGATCGACGGCGCTGGGCAACAAAGGCTCCGACCGGGCAAAGGCCAGCAGTCGCCGGGTCAGCGCCGCTGCGCGGTTGGCCCCCTCCATCGCATTGTCCAGATGTCGGTCCGCCTCGTCGGGCTTCACCGCCATCTTGCGCTTGGCCAGTTCCAGCCCGCCCACGACGACCGCCAGCATATTGTTGAAATCATGGGCAATGCCGCCGGTCAGCTGGCCCACCGCATCCATCTTCTGCATCTGGCGCAGATGATCCTGCGCCGCCGCGCGCTCTGCCGACTCCTGTTTCAATTGCTCATAGGCGTCGGACAGTTCGGCCGTGCGTGCCGCCACCGCCGCCTCCAGCCGGTCGGCGCGTTCGGTCTCGACATCCGCCAATCGCCGCGCCGTGCGTCGCTCGCGAAAGGCGGTATTGGCGAACCAGATGCCGAACACTATGCACACCAGCATGGCCAGCCCGACCAGTCGCGACGTCTTGCCCACCCACTCGTTGCGATCGCCGGCCAGCGTCACTGCCAGGCTCCGTTCGCGCAGCCGGTCATTCTCCGCCTTGATGACCAGGTCGAGCAGCGCTGTGATCCGCCGCAGATCCTGGCTCTTGCCGGCCTGATGGAAGCGCGCCAGCGCGGCCATCTTCTGGTCGTAGGTGGTGCGCAGGCCAATCTCGTTCAGCGTCTTGCCACGCGCGATGAACGCATAACGCAACGCGGCGACATTGCCGCGCTGCCAGGCGGAGGTGCGCGTCGCATAGCCCAGCGTCTTCAACTGGCTGGCGGCGCTGCGCCACTGATCCTGGAACAGGCGGCCGGTATCGGGGTCCAGGCTGATGACATAGCGCGCCAGCGTCACCTCGGCCCGCGCCACCCGCGCCTCGAACCCGCGCGCCAGCGCGATCACCTCGAAACTGTTCTGCTGTTCGGCCAGCGCCTGCGCATGATCGCGTGATGCGTTGCTGGCGCTGTAGATCAGCGCACCCATCGAACCGATCAGCAACAGGCCGAGCAGCAGCGGCAGCATGCGTCGCACAAGCACGCGGCTCAAATCATATGGGTCGCCAGGAAGTTCGGGTTCGGCCATCGGACCGTTACACTAGCCCAACAAGCCCGAAGACGAAACATCGGTCATGATCGGTTCCATGCGTCACGGCCATTTCGTCGCACTCATGGCTCCATCGGTCGCCATGTCACGGCGTTATCGGCTCAGCCGATTGCTCCGGTCGCCTTGCCCGCCGCTTCGAACATCCCGATGATCTGCGTCACCTGATCGTCGCTATGGTCGGCGCACAGCGAACAGCGCAGCAGGAAGGTGCCGGCCGGAGTCGCCGGTGGGCGTGCCATGTTGACGTACAGGCCCAGCTCCAGCAGCGTCTGCCACATGGCGACGGCCTGCATCTGGTCGGTCAGGATGACGGCGATGATCGCCGATTGCGGCGTCGCGCTGCCCAGCTTGAAGCCAAGATCGGACAGGCCCTTATGCAGCCGCTGGCTGTTCTTCCACAGATGGGCGCGCTTTTCGCCCGCGTGCATCAGCTTGCGGATGCTGGTCGCGGCGGTCGCGACGACGCTGGGCGGCAGCGATGCGGTAAAGACATAAGGACGACAGACGAGGCGCAGGATTTCGAACTTGGGATGGTTCGATACGCAAAAGCCACCCACCGTGCCGACCGACTTGGAGAAGGTGCCGACCACGAAGTCGATTTCGCCTTCCACGCCCTGTTCCTCATAGGCGCCCCGGCCATTGGGGCCGAAGAAACCCATGCCATGGGCTTCGTCGCACAGGATCATGCAATTGGGATGCTTGCGGATCGCGGCGACCATCTCGGGCAGGGGCGCGACGTCGCCCAGCATCGAATAGACGCCTTCCAGCACCACCAGCTTCAGCGCGTCGGCAGGCAGGCGACCCAGGCGCTTGTCCAGGTCCTCGACGCTGTTGTGGCGGAAACGGACGATCTCCGCATTGCCCAGGCCACAACCGTCATAGATGGACGCATGGCTGTCGGCGTCCAGCACGACATAGTCGCCCTTGCCCGCCAGCGTGGAGATGATGCCGAGGTTCGCCTGATAGCCGGTCGAAAAGACCATGGCGCCCGACGTGCCGTAAAATTCCTTGAGCGCGTCCTCGACTTCCTTGTGGCCCTGATAGGTGCCGTTGAGGACGCGGCTGCCGGTCGTGCCCGCGCCGAATTCGTCCAGCGCCTTCTTGCCCGCCGCGACCACATCCGGGTCGAACGTCATGCCCATATAATTATAGGTGCCGAGCAGGATGGTTTCCTTGCCCTTGATCATCGCGCGGGTGGGGGACAGCACCTCGTCCATCACGATCGCATAGGGATCGCGCACGCCGGTCGCCAGCAGCGCCTCGCGCTCGTTGATCAGCGGATCGAATTTGGAAAACAGGTCGCGCGCGCCGGGCGTTTCGGCCGGGGTGTGCGCATCGTTCGCGGTGGCGGCAGCGTCGGTCATATAAAAAATCCGTTCGGTTCAGGACCTCCGTTCGGTTCGAGCCTGTCGAGAACCAAGCGCATCGTTCTCGACAGGCTCGAACCGAACGGGAAAGGACAGGCGGTTCAGCCCTTCAGCTTCGCGACCGCGTCCACCAGCTGGCCGACGGTTTCGATTTCGGCCTGCATGTTCATGGTGATGATGATGTCGAACTCATCCTCGATGGCGGCGACGAAATCCATCACCGTCAGGCTGTCCCACTCCAGATCGCCGGCGAAGCTGGTGGCTTCGGTCAGCGCGACGCCTTTCTTGTTGAAAGGCTCGATCTGCGCGGCGACGCTGTCGAAAATGGCGGTGCGATCGGTCATTATCGGTAAAATCTTTCCGTCAAAGCGCGGCTTTTGCCGCCTCATCCCGCTCTTTGGCAAGCGAATAAGGCGTCAATCGGGCAGCAACGCGCCCGAATATGAAATGGCTTTTGCGTCCGCTTACCGGAAATTGTCGGCGTAGGCCTGCAATTTCAGCGTCTTGGGCGGCGTCGCGATGACGGTATAGGGCACGCCCTTCTTTTGCGCATAGGCGACGGCGCTTTCCTGCGATGGAAAGCTCAGCTTCAGCTGCTGCTGCGTGTCGCCCGAACCGGCCCAGCCGGTCAGCGGATCGGCCTTCTTCGCTTCGGCGGGCACATATTCCAGCACCCATTTATGGGTCAGCGCCTTGCCGGACTGGAGGGCGTTTTTCTGGATCTGGTAAATGCGCGCGTTCATCGCGAAAGACTCCGTAAATTCGTCACGCTGCGTTGCACCAGCGGCCGCCGCCAAGTCAAGGCCCAGCCCCTATCGGCGCCGCGCATCCGCATTTTTCGTGCGCAATGTGGCGTTCGCGCCGGCCGGATCGTCGGGCCAGGGGTGGCGCGGATAGCGCCCCCGCATTTCCTTCGCCACGTCGCGCCAGTTGCCCGCCCAGAAACCGGGCAGGTCGCGCGTCGTCTGGATCGGGCGCCCGGCCGGCGAGGTCAGCGACAGCACCAGCGGGATGCGCTGGCTCCCCACGGTCGGATGTTCGGAAAGGCCGAACAGCGCCTGCACCCGCAATTCGACGCGCGGCCCGCCTTCGGCCGCATAGTCGATCGCATGGTGGCTGCCCGCAGGCGATCGGAAATCGGGCGGCGCCAGCCGATCCAGCTGGCTCTTGCCGTCCCAGCCGATCAGCCCCTCCAGCACGCCCGACAATTGCGACCGGTCGATATCCGACAGCCGTCGCCTGCCCGCCAGCAGGGAGGGCAGCCATGCGTCTAGCGTTTCGATCAACGCCGCATCCGACAGCGCCTCCAGCCCGGCAAATGCGCCCCGCATCCGCAGCGACTGCGCCGCCTCCGACCATGGCAGCAGGTCCAGCCCACCCTGGCGCACGCCGTCCACCAAGGCCGCGACCACCGCATCGGGATCGGGCCGGTCATCCGACCCGGACGACAGCCGCACCGCGCCCAGCCGCCGTTCGCGCAGCGCCTCGATCCCGCTATTGGCGGGACGGAATTTCACCGTCCGATGCTCCATGATCCGCGCTCCGAACAGCGCGATTACGTCCGCTTCGTCGATCGGCGCGGCGGACAGGATGCGCGCGCCTGCCGCGCTGCCCTGCACCTCGCCGACGGCCAGCCACGCCTCCCGCGCGAGCGGCGACAACGGATCAAGCCGAAACCCGCGCCCCCCCGCACTCGTCCAGTCCGCGCCATCGGACGACCGCCGCTTGGCCACCCGATCGGGGAAGGCGAGGGCGAGGCACAAGCCGACGCTATGATCAGAATAACCCCTCCCTTCCAGGGAGGGGTTGGGGTGGGTGCGCCGCAGCAGCTGCGCTTGCGACGCCGATGGTGAAGGCTCGCTACGTTCGCCACTCACCCCCGGCCCCTCCCCAATAGGGAGGGGGGAAAGGAGTTTCGCCCACCGCTTCGCCAATCCTCGTGCCGCGTCCGCCCGCTTGCCGCTCTCCCGCCGCCAGCGCTGCCGACGCAATGTCAGGTCGGTATCCTGCCCGCCAATCCCGCGCTCGCCCAGCAGCACCGCAACATCCGCCGCGACCTCGGCCAGTCCCATCTCGCCGGCCCGCACCAGCATATGCGCGATGCGCGGTGACAGGGGCAGCTTGGCCAGCGCCTTCCCATGCGGCGTAATCCGCCCGTCCGCATCCAGCGCGTCCAGCACCGTCAGCCGCCCCCGCGCTTCCTCGACCGCCGCGGCCGGCGGCGCATCCAGCCAGCGCAGCGCTGACGGATCGCTCACCCCCCACAGCGCGCAGTCCAGCAACAGGCTCGACAGGTCGCTTTCCAAAATCTCCGGCGGGTCGAACGGCGGCATCCCCGCACTCGCCGCCGCTTCCCACAAGCGATAGGCGACGCCGGGCCGCTGCCGCGCCGCACGCCCGGCGCGCTGCGTGGCCGACGCCTGGCTGGCCCGCTCCGTCACCAGCCGCGTCACGCCTGCCGCCCGGTCGTACCGCGGCCGCCGTGCGAGGCCACTGTCCACCACGATCCGCACGCCATCAATGGTCAGGCTGGTTTCCGCGATCGCGGTGGCGAGGATGACCTTGCGCCGTCCCGCCCGCGAAGGCCGGATCGCGGCGCGCTGCGCGCCGGGGTCCAGCGACCCGTGCAGCATATGGACTTCGACCGCGCCGCCCTCGATCCGCTCCGCCGTCCGCTCGATCTCCCGCACGCCCGGCAGGAAGGCGAGCAGGTCGCCCTCGGCTTCCTCGCTCAGCGCCCGGCGGATCGCCGCCGCCATCTCATCCTCGATCTTCTTCTCGGCCGCGCGGCCGATGTGGCGGTGGTCCAGCGGCTGGATGCGCCCCTCGCTCTCTATGACCGGCGCACCATCCAAAAGAGACGCGAACCGCGCCCCGTCCAGCGTTGCCGACATCGGCACGATCCGCAGGTCTGGCCGCAACGCCCCCTGCGCGTCCAAAGCCAGCGCCAGTCCGAAATCGCTGTCCAGGCTGCGCTCATGCACTTCGTCGAACAGCACGGCCGATACGCCTGCCAGTTCCGGATCATCCTGTATCCGCCGCACGAAAATACCTTCGGTCAGCACCAGCAGCCGCGTGCGCGCCGACACCTTGCTGTCCATCCGCGTCGCATAGCCGACCGTGCCGCCCGGCTGTTCGCCCATCATCTCGGCGATCCGCTCCGCCGCCGCCCGCGCCGCCAGCCTGCGCGGCGACAGCAGCAGCACTTGTCCTGCGCACCATGGCTCGTTCAGCAGGGCAGGGGCCACCGCCGTCGTCTTGCCCGCGCCCGGCGGCGCTACCAGCACGGCGTTGCTCCCCGCTCGCAACGCGGCAAGCAGGTCGGGCAGGACGGCATAAATGGGCAGGTCGGTCATCGCGCCTCCCTCGCGCCAATCGTCGCGCCGCGCAAGATGCGGCAAGAATAGTCGCCGTCACGGGAAAAAGGTGCCAATATGGACGTTGGGCGCACACAAGCTGATCCGCATCGAGCGGCACGTGGAAGGACGAGCAGGGGAATGGCCAGCCAGATGGAGGGAGCGGACCGGTATCGCACCCTGTTCGAAACGATGGACGAGGGCTTTTGCATCATCGAATTTTTCGATGGCCCCCATGGCCCGTTGAGCGACTATATCCATGTCGAGGCGAACGCCGCCTATGCCCGCCATGCCGGCATCCCCAATGTCGTGGGGCAGAAGCTGCGCGAAATGGTGCCGGATGAGGCGGACGGCTGGGTCGAGCTCTATGGCGGCGTCCTGCACAGCGGCCAGCCCATCCGCTTCCAGCGTGAACTGGAAGCAACCGGTCATCATCTGGAAGTCTCCTCCTTCCGGGTCGGCCCGTTTGAAAACCGCCAGGTTGCGGTGCTGTTCAACGACATCACCGACCGGATCAAGGCGGAAAGGGCGCAGCGGGCCCTCAACGAAACGCTCGAAGCCCGCATCGCCCAGGCGCTGGAGGAACGGGAACAGGCCGAAAGCGCCCTGCGCCAGGCGCAGAAGATGGAGGCGGTGGGCCAGCTGACCGGCGGACTTGCCCATGATTTCAACAATTTGCTGGCCGGTATTTCCGGCGCGTTCGAAATGATCGGCGTGCGGTTGGCGCAAGGCCGCACCGCAGACGTCGACAAATATCTGACCGCCGGGCAGGGCGCCACCCGCCGCGCCGCCGCGCTGACCCATCGCCTGCTGGCCTTTTCCCGTCGCCAGACGTTGACGCCCAAGCCGACCGTCGTGAACCGGCTGCTCGGCGATTTTTCCGAACTGGTCCGCCGCACCGTCGGGCCGCAGATAGAGGTGCAGACCATCGCCTCGTCGGGTCTGTGGCCCGCTTTGGTCGATGCCAACCAGCTGGAAAATGCGCTGCTCAACCTCTGTATCAACGCGCGCGACGCGATGCCCAGCGGTGGCAAGATCACGATCGAGACGGGCAATCGCTGGCTCGACGCCCGTAGCGCCCGCGAACATGGCCTCACGCCGGGCCAATATGTCACCATATGCACCAGCGACACCGGCACCGGCATCGACAAGGCGATCCTCGATCGCGTCTTCGATCCTTTTTTCACCACCAAGCCGATCGGGCAGGGGACGGGCCTTGGCCTCTCCATGGTCTATGGCTTCGCGCGCCAGAGCAACGGCCATGTCCGCATCTATTCGGAGCCGGGCGACGGCACGATGGTCTGCATCTATTTGCCCCGCCACCGTGGCGAGGAGGATATCGACGCGACGGACATCAGCGAACCCCCGATCGAGGGCGGGGCGAGCGAAACCATCCTGGTGATCGACGACGAACCATCGGTGCGGATGCTGGTCGTCGATGCGCTCAGCGATCTGGGCTATCATTGTCTGGAGGCCGCAGACGGCCCAGCCGGCCTGCGCATCCTGGAATCGCGCGCGCGGATCGATCTGCTCATCACCGATGTCGGGCTGCCGGGCGGCCTCAACGGCCGTCAGGTCGCCGACGCCGCCCGCACGCTACGCCCGGATCTCAAAATATTGTTCGTCACCGGCTATGCCGAAAATGCCGTGCTGAACCATGGCCATATCGAACATGGGATGGAAGTGCTGACCAAGCCCTTCGCCGTGGACGAACTGCATCGCCGCGTGGCGACGCTGGTGCAGGCGGAATGATTATCCGAACAGATAGATATGGATCGGGTTTTTCGGGTCCAGCAGCATCTTGGCGGTCAGCGCCAGCGACATGACGATCAGCAGCGGCTTGATCAGGCGCGACCAGAACCGCATCGCCAGATGCGACCCGATCTGCCCGCCGGTGATGCTGCCCACCGCCATGGCCAGGCCCGCAATCCAGATCACATGCCCGCCCGCGATCATGGTCAGCAAGCCCGCGACATTGCTGGCCAGATTGGCGGCCTTCGTCTGCGCCGTCGCACGCAGGATGGACAGGCCGCCCAGCGCCAGGAAAATGGTCGTGTAGAAGGCCCCGGCCCCCGGCCCGAAAAAGCCGTCGTAAAAGCCGACCACGCCGATCAGTCCGGATAACGCCGCCATGCCGACCCGCGCATGGCGATCGGCATCGCTCAACTTGGGGGAGAAGGTGAAATAGGCGGCAAGCGCGATCAGCAGCGCTGGCATCAAACCCGCCAGAATCGACGGATCGACCCGCTGGAGCAACCATGCCCCCCCGACGGACCCGATGAAGGCGGCCAGGACGGGCCATTTATAGGTTTTGAGGTCCATATGCCCGCGCCGGGCATAGGCCACGCAGGCGCCGAACGTACCCAGGCTGCTTTGCAACTTGTTGGTCGCGACCGCCTGAACCGGCGGTATCCCCGCCGCCAGCAGCGCGGGCAGCGCGATAAGCCCTCCGCCGCCCGCCATCGCATCGACGCACCCGGCCATCGTCGCTGCGGCCACAAGGAAAGCGATGGTTTCGGGGGAGAGGATCATAGGCGTAATCCGGCTCCGCCCTCTGACCCTTTCGGGCCGAGCCTGTCGAAGCCCTGTACTTTCTGTGTCAGGGGCCAAATGACCGATGGATGGCGTCTGATCGAACGATCAGGCGCCGGAAAACCTCAATAGGCCCGCGCTATAGCGAATTCGACCGCTTCGGTAAGGGCCGCCTTGGCCTGACCGGCATCGAACCGGCCCAGCGCGTCGATCGCGCGCTGGCCATAATGGCGCGCGCGCGCCATCGTGTCGGCGATGGCGCCGGTCTGGCGTAGCAGGCCGGTGGCATGGGCCAGGTCTTCGTCGCTGATCTTGTGGCCAGCGATCGCCGCCTTCCAGAAGGCCTTGTCTTCGGCCGATCCGCGCGCATAGGCCAGGATCACCGGCAACGTCACCTTGCCGTCGCGGAAATCGTCGCCCGCATCCTTGCCCATGGTCGCGCCGTCCGATTCATAATCGATCGCATCGTCGATCAGCTGGAACGCGATGCCAAGGTTCCGGCCATAGACGTCCAGCGCCTGCTCCTCCGCCTCGCTGCGGTCGGCAACCACGGCGGAAATGCGGCAGGCGGCGGCGAACAGGGCGGCGGTCTTGGCGCCGATAATGTCCAGATACTGGTCTTCGCTGGTGTCGATCTTGCGCTGGGCGGTCAGCTGGTTGACCTCGCCCTCGGCGATCACCGCCGACGCATTGGCCAGGATCTTGAGCACCTTGAGCGATTCCGCCTCGACCATCAGCTCGAACGAGCGGGAGAAGAGGAAATCGCCCACCAGCACGCTGGCGCTGTTGCCCCAGATGATGTTGGCGGTCTTGCGGCCCCGACGCAGCCCCGACCCATCGACGACATCGTCATGCAGCAGCGTGGCGGTGTGGATGAACTCGACGGCGGCGGCCAGCTTGTAATGGCGCGTGCCGGCATAGCCGACCAGGTCGGCGCAGGCCAAAGTCAGCATCGGCCGCAGGCGCTTGCCGCCGCCCGCAATCAGATGACCGGCCAGTTCCGGGATCAGGGGGATGCGCGACTGCATCCGGTCCAGGATCACGGCATTGACCTGGTTCATGCCGTCGGCAACCAGCGACATGATGGGGGCGAGCGAGGGCGCGGCGTTCGCGCGGCCGATCGGGTGGACGTTACCGGAGGCGGGTGCTGTCATGACCGCGCCCATGTGGCGGTGCAAAATGTGAAAGGCAAGCGGGAATAGCTTGCACAAGGCGGCGGATGCGGCAAAAAGCGCGCCATCTGGAACCGGAGGCCCAAGTGGACGAGACTTTGAACCGCTATCGCGAAAGCATCGACAATATCGACGCGGCGCTGGTGTTCATGCTGGCCGAACGTTTCAAGATCACCCAGGCCGTCGGCGAGCATAAGGCGACTCACGATCTGCCCCCCGCCGATCCCGGCCGGGAGGATCGCCAGATCACCCGCCTGCGCCAGCTGGCGCTCGACGCGAAGCTCGATCCCGACTTCACCGAAAAATTCCTGCGCTTCATCATCGACGAAGTCATCCGCCACCACGAGCAACTGCGCGAGGGGTAAGCGAGCTGCATCATTGCGAGCGCAGCGAAGCAATCCATCGTAGCGCAACGATGGATCTGTTGCGCGTGCAAAGACGGCGAATTACCCCGCCGGATAACTTTCATGCCCGACATTGGGCCAGTGGAAATTGGTATAGGTCAGCATGGTCGAAAAGCTTTCCGACCGCACCTGATGCCACCAGCCGATCGGGATGAACAGCAGGTCGCCCGGCGTCAGCAACACGTCATAGCGCAGCACGTCCCGCGCCTGCGGATGCAGCTTCAACCGCGCCTCGTCGGTGACGTCCCGCACATCGCTGAACACATGCGAGCGGTGCGCCAGTCGTCGCGTCTGTGATGGCGGGATCAGGATGACGCGCTTGGTGCCGCTCACCTGCGCCAGCATATTGTTGGTCAGGTCGAAATGCAGTGGCGTGAACGTGCCTTCGCCGCCGATCCACAGCATCCCCGGCGCGCGCGTCAGATAGGCGTCGATCGGCCCTAGATCATTTTCCAGCACGCGCAGTGCCGGCCCGTTGGCGGCGCTGTTGGACGCGGTCAGATAGGCGTCGTTCCCGCCCTTGCGCGCCAAAGCCATGAACTGGCGGAACGGCGCGCGCTTGCGATGCCTGTCCTTCTTCAGCTCATAATCCTGTGTGGTCGATCGCCCGCCCTGATATTCGATCATGGCGTCGCCAACTGTCTTCGCCAGATAATCGGGCGTCCATCGCGCCAGCGCCGGCCAATGGTCGATCGCGCCCTTGATCAGCACCGGCCGCCCCGGCGCGTAAAAACCGTGCAGGAAATCCTCGCCAGACAGATGTTCTGCGGTCAACAGGCCGGACGCATAGGGCGACAGCGCGCGCTGCTGCTCCTGCACGTCCATCAGCCACTCCCGCCGCTTGAGGGGCAACGTCTCTTCTGTCGCCTTGGCCGGCATGGGCGGCGGCGTAATCGGTCGTGCGGTGGCGGCACCGAAGTCGATCTGCCGCAAGGCCATTTGCATCGCCATGTCGGCGGCCTGGGCGGGAAGGGAGGGCAGCATCTTGCTCATGCCGTTCCCTACCGCCCGATGATGACGGCGATGTTGCAACCGATGACGTTTATGTGACGACGGACATGCTCTCGGAACCGTCCGTCCTGAGCCTGTCGAAGGACGCGCACGCCGTTCAGGCCGGCTCGACGACCTCCACCTTCTTCCCCTGCGACCGCCCGATCAGTACGCCGCCCAGCGCCAGCGTAAAGCCCAGCAACTGCACCGGCCCCAGCCGCTCGCCGAACAGCAGCCAGGCCTCGATCGCAGCCAGCGGCGGCACCAGGAGCAACAGCATCGACATGCGCGTCGCCCCTTGATGCCGCACCAGCCACACCAGCAGCGACAGGCCGCCGGCGGACAGGCCCAGCACGGACCAGCCAAGGCCCAGCCACAAAATCGGCGCCCCGTCCCAGCGATATTCGCCCACCAGCACGGTCGCGGCGATCGCCACCAACGCCCCGCCCATATTCTGCACCGCGCCCGATACGGCGATTCCGTCGCCCGCGATCGCGCCGCGCTGGATCAGCGTGCCGCCGGCCATGCCCAGCACCGCGACCATGCCCGCGATCGCGGGGGCGATGCCGATCCCGCCCGCGCCTGATCGCTCGATCGCCGGCATCAGGACGCAGCCCACGCCGGCGATCGCGACGGCCAGCCCGCCCCACGCGCGGCCCGGCAACCGCTCGCCCAATAATGCGACGCTCGCAACCGCCACCATCAGCGGCTGGAGCGATCCCAGCAGCGACATGATTCCGGCGGGCATGCCGTCATTCACCGCCCACCAGCTGAGCGTCAGATAAAAGCCATGCAGCATCGCGCCGGCCGCCAGATGCAACCCCAGCCGCCGCCCCGTTGGCCAGGCCTGCCGCGCATAGAGCGCCGCCCCGCTCAGCACTATGGCCGTCGCCGTCAGCCGTAGCGCCAGGATCAGTTCCGGCGCGCCATGGGGCACCATCGCCCGCGCGACGATGAAGCCGGTGGACCATATGAGGACGAAGAGGACAGACGCGACAAGGCCGAACATGTCGCTGCCTTTGGCGCAAGGGCAGGGCGATGTCGAGCCGGAGGAAGGGAGGAGGCGGGATGCGCCGGTCGGGCCGGGGCGATACCGAACTTGGTTGGCGGCACTGGCCTACGGCTCAGGATCCACCGCGCCTCCTCGGTCCGCCCTTGCCAAAGGACATGGCGCGATCCGGTACAGCGCTCATCCAGCCCCCAACTCGCAACGCCACTGGGGCCGCAGCGCCATCTTGGCCGCGCCGATCATCTGCCGATGCGCCATGCTGTCGGGCAGCACATCGATCCACGACTGGCCCGTCATGACCCCATAGCTTTCACGCCAGATCTTGCCCGCGATCAGGTCAATCTCTTCGTCCGTGGGTTGATGCTGTTCGGCCAGACATCGCACGAGCAGCCGATGAAAGATATTGCCGGAATTCTGGCGAATTCGGTTCATGGTGACGTCCTCTCCATGGCGCCGATTTTTATCGGCATCCGTAGGGGAAGGTGCCTGATTCGCACGCCTCCGTCAATCAATGGGGCCGCAAAGCTGTCCTATCGGCCGCCATCATGCCATGCTCGCGCATCGCCAAGGCGCTGATGCGAGGCTTTCCGATAGGATCAGGCCGGCGCAACAAAATGTCCGAATTGACGGGAAATGTGTGAAGTTAAGGCATTTCGACGTCGTCCGGCACGGATGACGGCGCGCAATTTGCGGCGACAAAAGACTATCGCGGGCAAAGATCTATTCCCGCCCTGCCCGGATCGCCGCGCCGCCGGCAAAGGGCGTGATAGCCACCAGCAGCAAGGATGCCGCACCCAGGAATTTGAGCGCCGCGCCGCTCCCGTCGCCCAGCGTCCCCGCGCCGAAAATCAGCAGCGGCACCGCCAGCGGCAGTGCCAGCAACCCGGCCAGCGCCCCGCTGGACCGCAACCCGGCCGTCAGCGTGGCCACCAGCAACCCCAGCGCCGCCAGCGCGGGCGTCCCGATCAACAACCCCAGTTCCAGCGTCGCTATAGTCCCGCCGTCCAGCTTCAGCAGCGCGGCGGCGGGCAGGGTGGCGATCATCAGCGGCGGGCCGAAGCCCAGCCAGTGCGCCACCAGCCGCGCCGTCACCACCCATTCCTCGCCAATGCCGCGCAGCGCGATCTGGTCCAGTATGCCGGCCTGCATGTCCGGCGCGACCAGCCGATCGACCGGCAACAGGCTGGCCAGCAGCGCTGCGATCCACAGCATCCCGCCGCCGGTCCGCCCCAGCAGCGCCGCATCCGGCCCGACCGCAAAGGGATAAAGGCTGGCGACCAGCAACAAGAAGGCGACGGGCAGCCATAGGCCCGCCGATGCCCAGGCCTGGCGCAGGTCACGCGCCGCCAGCAGCCACATCATTCTCATGCCGCGTCTGCCCGATAGTCCGACAGCGCCAGCGTCACCGGTGCGTCGATCGGCAGCGGCTGGTGCGACGCCGCGACCACGATCCCGCCCGCCGCCAGGTGTCCGGCCACCGCCCGGCCCAACAGGTCCAGCGACGCCATATCCAGCCCGTTGCCCGGTTCGTCCAGCAACCACACGCCCGCGCCGCTTGCGATCACGCGCGCCAGCATCGCCCGCTTGCGCTGGCCGGTCGACAACATCCGCACCGGCACCTGCGCCAGTCCCGTCAGTGCCATCGCGGCCAGGGCGGCATCGACCGCATCCGGCCCGGTCCGGTCCAGCTTCGCCCAGAAGGACAGGGCATCGCGTAGCGGCTGCTCACCGTCCAGCGCCAGCCGTTCGTCGGTCATCGCCACGCCGCCGCCGCGCTCCACCGTCCCGGCAAAGGCCGGCAGCAACCCGGCGCAGATTCGCAACAGGCTGGATTTTCCGACGCCGTTCGGCCCGGTCAGCAACGCGCCGTCGCCCGGTTCCAGGGTCAGGTCCACCCCCGTAAACAGCATCCGCCCGCCCCGCAGGCAGGCCACATCGGTCAGGCGCAACGCCGCACCGGTCATAGCGTGACCATGTCCTCCAGGACATGCATGTCGATATCCGACAGGCCGAAATGATGGCCGATTTCATGCACCACGACATGGGTGATGAGCGCGTCCAGCGGCACGCCCGTCTCCACCCATTCGTCCAGCAGCGGCCGGCGGAACAGATGCACGGTCGGCGGCCCGTCCCCGGTCTGCGCTTCCTGACCGATCGTTCGGCCGGTGTAGAGGCCCGTCAGTTCGAACGGGTCGCTCAGGTCCATTTCCTTCAGGATCGCCGCGTCCGCAAAATCCTCCACGAACAGCACGACGTCGGACAGATGCTCGGTGAAGGGAGAGGGGAGCCGGCTCAGCGCGACAAGCGCCAGCGTCTCAATCTCTTCCCTGGTGGGAGCGAAGCGGGGCGGTTGACCGTTGGACGACATGCCTGCCACATACCCCAAGGCATTTCATGAGGATAGGGACATGATTGGTAAACTGACCGATGAGGAACGCGCCCTTGCGCTCGCCGACCTGCCGCAATGGACGCCGGTATCGGACCCGGACGGCATCTCCCGCCGCTTCACCTTCACCGATTTCGTGGGCGCCTTCGGCTTCATGACGCGCGTCGCGATTATGGCTGAAAAGGCGGACCATCATCCCGAATGGTCGAACGTCTATAACCGGGTGGACATAATTCTGACCACCCACGACGCCGGCGGCCTGTCGCAGCGGGACGTCGATCTCGCCAAGGCGATTGATGGGCTGGCGGAGTGAGGCAAATGATCCGGGCCGGCGACCCCAGTCGTTACCCGTCACCCCAGCGAAGGCCGGGGTCGCAGCAAAGGAAGCGCAAGGCTGCCTGAGATCCCAGCCTTCGCTGGGATGACGATACCTCAATAATTCGCCACGCCCTCGATATGCGTGTCATAGCCCTTGAGCGCGCTCGTCACCGACGCATCCCCGGCATAGCGTCGGCGCAGCATCGCCAGACGGGCGTCTGTCCCCTGGCACAGTTCGGCGATATTCTCGGCGATATAGGCGCGCCGTTCCGCATCATAGGCCTGCTCGCCCCGGAAATGGTCGCATCCGTCGCGGTCGACCATGAAGGCGGTGACTTCCTGGGGGAAGGGCAGGGCGGATACATCATCGCCCGACGGCGGCAGGTCCATCACGTTCCGCGGCGCCGGCTGGGCGCGGACGGTGACGACCGGCGATGCCTTGGTCGGGACGGTCGCATTCTTGATCGGCAGCGGCGCCGGCTCCTCCGGCAGCAGGGTGGCGACGACGGTCGGCGGCGCGATGCCGTTATCGGCCTGCGCGCTGTCATCGGACGAGTCGCGACAGCCGGCGACCAGCGCCAGCATCAGCACCACAGTAACCAGACCAAAACGCCCGCTCACCCGATCTCCTCCCGCAAGCTGGCGATAAGATCGGCTACATGGGGCAGCCGCGACTCTTCCTCATCGAGGATCGCCAGAAACGCGGCCCGCCTATAGTCGGCCAATGCTTCGGGCGAAAGACGGCTTGCTGCGGGCATGGCCGAAATCACGATATCCAGAAGCCGCTCTACCCCGTGCAGCCGGCCCCACAGATAGTCATTCTCGCGATAGACCCTGCTAAAGAAAGCCCCGAAGTTGTTGAATTCAATGCCCTTGAGCGTCGCGCTTGCTCCGCCGCCCCGGATCGCGGAGCAATCTTCCGGCGAAATCCGATCGACCTTCACCGGATCATATTCATCCAGAGTGTCACCCTGGAGCAACGGTAAGGTGGCGATATCGGTAAAGGGGAAGCCCAGATAGGCGAGCAGCATGGTGCGGCGCCCCCCCTTGGGCAGGCCGGCGAACGCCTCCGCCAGCATCAGGTCGGCCGCTTCGTCCCGCGCCTTCAATCCGCGTGCAGCTGCCACCGCTTCCATCGCCGCTGCCGCATCGGTCGGCACGGACTTGGCCGCTACGATCGCCTCTGCCCCGTAAAACTCGCTATCCTCGCACTCGGCGTAGAGGCTGAGCGCCCCATAGATGGCATCGTGCATCGCCAGCACCGCCGGATCGTCGGCCTCCGCCTCCAGTTCCAGCGTATCGGCCAGCCGCCGCGCCAGATAGCGCAACCGCCGGATGCGGAAGGCCAGGTCATGGGCGCGGAAGAAAGCGACCGGCGCCGACGCCGATCCGCCATCGTCGCTCAATTGGTCCGCCCCCCCGGCGCGGATCGCGGCCCAGATCGCCTGGCGATAGCTTTCCCGCATCATCGCGCTGTCCTCGCCGCTCAGGCGAAACAGCAGCGAACAAAGCGATTCGACGATCCCCGACAATTTCAGATGGCCATAGGCGGGATAGGCAAAGCCCGCCGCGCTCGCCGCCCGCTGCTGCGCCTTGCCGCGCCAGGCGGAAAGGCGCGCGGGCGTCGGCCGGTCGAGAAACAGCATCCGCCCGATCGCGCTTTCCACATCGGCCTCTATGCCGGGGCGCAACGCATCCAATATCCGCCGCATCCGCCGGATGCCCGCACTATGCCGGTCGATCGCTTCCAGATTGTCGCGGATCGGCTGCTCGCGCGGAATGTCGGACAGGGCGCCGAAGATGGTCCGGAAAAATCCGGGCAGCGGCGCATCCTCGCCGGTCGGCGCGTCCTGCTGCTCGCCCTCCTTGTTCAGGCGGATGGACCGGTGCCCAGGCTTGGGGTCGATATAGACGAAGCGCCGGTCAACCTCCCGCCGCGACGGCCGGTTCTTCAGCGCGCCGATCGCCTGCGCGAAGGGCGCGTTCGCCAGCACCGATCCGTCGATCAGTACGGCGTCCTCCGCCGTCCCGCGCGCCGCATGGCGGGGCAGGGCGCGCGCCAGGAATGCGTCGCGCGTCGGCCACCCGCGATGCTGGCGCTTCAACACCCGGTCCAGTTCCCGCACGGTAAAGGGGGGAAAGGCACCGGGGAAACTTGCCGTCGCCCGCGCCGCAAACACCAGCTCGGCCGCATCGGCGAAACCCCGTTCTCCGCGCCCGCGCGCCTTGAAGCCTATCGACAGCCGATGCTCCGTCTCGATCACCTGCGCCGGGCTGTTCAGGTTCAGGCTCTGGGGATGCCCCTCGAAATCCGTGACCGTCACGAACAGGTCGAGCGGATGCCCGTCCGGCAACAGCGGTTGCCCCTTGTCCGCCGCCGCCATCGCGTCGAACGCATCGACCAGCATGGCCGAAAATATCTCCCCGCCAAAGGGCGGCTCGAACCAGCGCGACCGGATGAAGCGGGAAAGTTTCATCCGCACTTCCTCGCGCGTGTCCGGCGCCACGGTCCGCTCCACCGCATCGCCCGGCCGTCGCGCCGCCATCCACACCAGAGGCGTGGCCCAGAATTTCGTCATGGCGCGGGCAGGGCGGGCATCGGGGTCCAGCAGCCGGTCGACATCGGCATTGTCCAGCCACATGGTCGTCAACGGCTCCAGCGACTGGCCCGTCTCGATCGCCTGCGCCAGGAAAATGCCGTTGATCCCGCCCGCGCTGGCCCCCGCGATAATGTCTGGCATGACACGCAACCGCACGCCGCTTGCGGCCGCCATATCCGCCAAGACCTGCGCATAGACGGCCTCGCTGCCACCGCTGGCCGGCACGCCATCATGAAAGGCCCGGCTGGCGCGCGCCAGATGCCACACCTCCTTGGTGATGCCGTGCATGTAGATCGCCAGGCTGATCCCGCCATAGCAGACCAGCGCCAGTCGCAATTCCCGCTCCTTCATGGGGCGAACGTCGCAGAGGGCGGCGGGATTGGCAACCCAAAGCGGCGGTTACCCAACCGCAAACTCCGCCCAGATCGGCAGATGATCCGAAGCCTTCCGCGCCGCTGCGCTTTCATGCACGCCGCAATCCTTCAGGGTCAGCTTGCCGCAATGCATGATCCGGTCCAGCCGCGCCACCGGCCGCCGCGCATGGAAACTCCGCCCGCACGGCGCAAAGCTGTAATGCCGCGCAAAATCGGCGAGGCAGCCACGCTCCGCGCTCCATTCGTTCAGGTCGCCCATCAGCACGGTGGGCATCGCCTCACCCTGCGCCGCCGCATGGATGACCGCCGCCGCCTGCCGCCGCCGCCACAGGCCCGACAGGTCCAGATGCATGCCGAACACCCGCACCGTCGCGCCGTTCAGCGTCACTTCCGCCATCGTCGCCCCGCGCGGCTCCAGATAGGGCAGGTGCAGCACGTCATGGGCGGCGACCTCCGCCTCCTTGCGCACCAATATCGCATTGCCGTGCCAGCCCATGGAATCGGTCTGCACATTCAGCGGCACCGGCCGATAGCCGCTCTGATTGTCCATCAACAGCGGCGGGATCGCCGCAGACCGCACGCCAAAGCGCCGGTCGGCCTCCTGCAACGCGACGATATCGGCATCCACCTGCGCCAATACCTCCAGCACCCGTTCCGGCACCCGCCGCCGATCGGTGCCGATGGCCTTGCGGATATTATAGCTGGCTACCCGGATTGTTTTCATGGCGTTTCAATGCGCCAGCGCGGCGGATGTTTCCAGATCATGTTTTGATGTTCTTGCAATGTTCGCACGCCGTCGGCATATCCGTGCCATGGCCAAGGCAAAACGCAAATTCGTCTGTCAGCAATGCGGCACCGTCGCCAGCCGGTGGCAGGGTCAGTGCGAGGATTGCGGCGAATGGAACAGCATCGTCGAAGAAGCGGCGGAAACGGTCTTTTCGTCCCGGCACGACCTGCAAAATGGCGGACGCGCCATCACGCTGGTCGGCCTTGACAGCCAGGTCGAACTGCCCCCGCGCACCAGTACCGGCATCGCCGAATTCGACCGGGCGCTGGGCGGCGGCATCGTCCATGGTTCCGCGACCCTGATCGGTGGCGATCCAGGCATCGGCAAATCCACGCTGCTGCTGCAAGCGGCCGCGCGCATCGCCGCGAGAGGCCTGTCGGTGGCCTATATCAGTGGCGAGGAAGCCGCCGATCAGGTCCGTTTGCGGGCCCAGCGCCTCGGCCTCGGCAATGCGCCTGTGCAACTGGCCAGCGCTACCTCCGTCCGCGATATCCTGACGACCTTGGGAGAGGGGCCGCCGCCCGCGCTGCTCATCATCGATTCGATTCAGACGATGCACAGCGACCTGATCGAAGGGGCGCCCGGCACCGTCAGCCAGGTCCGCGCCTCGTCCCAGGAACTGATCAAATTCGCCAAGCAACGCGGCACCGCGCTGATCCTGGTCGGCCATGTGACCAAGGATGGCAGCATCGCCGGTCCGCGCGTGCTGGAACATATGGTCGACACCGTGCTGGCGTTTGAGGGCGAACGCAGCCACCAATATCGCATTCTGCGTGCGGTCAAGAACCGCTTCGGCGGCACGGACGAGATCGGCGTGTTCGCCATGGTCGCTGAAGGGCTGGAGGAAGTCGCCAACCCCTCCGCGCTCTTCCTCACCAACCGCGACGAAACGGTCACGGGCGCGACCGTCTTCCCCGCACTGGAAGGCACCCGTCCGGTCTTGGTGGAAATTCAGGCGCTGGTCGTGCGCCTGTCCAGCGGCGCTACGCCCCGGCGCGCCGTGGTCGGCTGGGACAGCGGCCGGCTCGCCATGATCCTTGCCGTGCTGGAGGCGCGCTGCGGCCTCAGCTTTTCGACCTGCGAAGTCTATCTGAACGTTGCGGGCGGTTATCGTCTGACCGATCCGGCTGCCGACCTTGCCGTCGCCGCCGCGCTCATTTCCGCCATGTCGGAACGGCCGGTGCCGGTCGATATCATTCTGTTCGGCGAAATCGCCCTGTCGAGCGAAATCCGCCCCGTCTCTCATTCGCCGCTGCGTCTGCGCGAAGCGGCGAAGCTCGGTTTTACCCGCGCCTATATCCCGGCCTCGGCCGCGGACGGGGTGAAGGGAATCGCGGTCAGTGGTTTCCGCACCCTCGCGCAGTTGGTTGACCAGATGCTGGGACGCGGATAGCGACAGCGCATAATGAACGCCATCGACATTCTCGTCCTGCTCGCCATCGGCGGGTGCGCCATATTGGGCCTCATGCGCGGTTTCGTGCTCGAAACCCTCTCGCTCATCGCCTGGGTGCTGGCGATCTTCGCCATCCGCCTGTTCCACGCCCCGACGGCCGAATTGCTCAGCGCCTTCGTCGGCAACAGCAGCGGCGCCGCCATGCTGGCGCTGGTCCTCGTCTTCGGCGTGACCTTCGGCGTGGGGAAACTGATCGCCCACGCCATCGGTCGCCGCACCCGCCAGTCGATCCTGGGTCCGGTCGACCGGGTGCTGGGCGCGGGCTTCGGCGCGGTGAAGGGCCTGATCGGCGCGACGATCCTCTTCCTCGCCTTCAGCCTGGTCTATGACACATTCTACGGCAGCGGCGCCCGCCGGCCCGACTGGCTCAGCGACGCGCGTACCTATCCGTTGCTCAATGCCAGCGGTCAGGCGATCAGCGAATTTCTGGCAGAACAGCGCGCAAGGAAACCAGCGCCGGAGGATCGGTAACCGGTCCCCGAACGGAAAGGGGGCAGCGACCCTACAGCCAGCCCTTCAACCGATAGGCCGCCACGGTCGCGCTCAGCCCATCCTCGGTCTTCACCTGCGGCAACCACAGCCGCTTGGGCGGTTGCTTGCGCTTGCCCACCACCCAGTCGGGGTGACAGAAATAATCGACCCGATCCGGCGTCAGCTTGGCTTTCCTGCCGCGCACCAGCCGGTCGGTCCGCGCCGCGACGTTCAACAGCCATTCCGGCGTCGCCAGCGTCTTGACCGACCGCCCGACCGCCCGGCCGATCGCCTGCCCGAAATCCTTGTGATCCCATCCGCCCGGCGTACCGTCATCGACCTCATAGATGCGGGTGAGGCTGTTCTCCCGCTCCCCCGACAGCGCCAGCAGCAGCGCGGCCAGATCGCCCACATGAATCACCGACAACCGCCCGCCCGGCGGCAGCATCATGATGCCGCGCTTGGCCATGCGGAACAGTTCCAGCATCTCCTTGTCGCCCGGCCCGTAAATCGCCGGCGGCCGCACGATCGTCCAGTCCAGGCCGCTGGCCTTCACATGTTTTTCGGCCAGTTCCTTGGACCATCCATAGTCGGACAGGCCCGGCTCCCGCGCCGCCAGCGACGACACATGCACCAGCCGCTTGACCCCGCGCTTGCGCATCGCATCGACCACCGCCATGGTTCCGCGCGCATTGCCCGTCTCGAAACCGTCGCGGTCGGGCGCGTTCACCACGCCTGCAATATGGATCACCGCATCGGCATCGCGCACCAGCGTGTCGAGCGCGGCTGCATCCTCCAGCGATCCATGCACCCATTTCAGCTTCGCGCGCGGCGGCTGTGCCCGGCGGGTCAGCGCATTGACGCGCAACCCGTCGCCCAGCGCCTGTTCCAGCACTTCGGCGCCGACGAAACCCGTCGCGCCGGTAATGGCAATCCGCATCTGCTGCATACCCCTCAGACCATCGCCATATGGTCGCGATGGACCAGCACGGACCGGGGCATCTCGCCCAGCAGCGTCGCGATATCCTCGCTGCGCTTGCCCGCAATCTTCACCGCCGCTTCGCTGTCATATTCGATCAGGCCGCGCGCGATGACCCGGCCGTCCTGCGCCACGATATCGACCACATCGCCGCGATCGAACATACCCTCGACCTGGGCGACCCCAGCGGGCAGCAGGCTGTTGCCCTTGCCCAGCGCCTTTTCCGCACCGGCATCCACGATGATCCGCCCGCGCGTCGTCAACCGCCCGGCCAGCCAGCCCTTGCGCGCGCCCTTGCCTTGGGCGGCCAGGAAAATGGACCCGCGCCCGCTTGTCGCCCAATGCGCCAGCGGCGAATCCACCTTGCCCGAAATGATGGCCAGATGCGCGCCCGCACCCGTGGCGATGCGCGCCGCCTGAATCTTCGACACCATCCCGCCCGATCCCATGCCGGACGCGGAGCCGGTATCGGCCATCGCCGCGATCCGGGCGTCGATCGTCTCGATTGTCTCTATCAGCATGGCGCTGGCATCGACGTGCGGGTTGGCGGTGTAAAGCCCGTCCACATCGGAAAGCAGCGCAACCGCGTCAGCCCGTGCCGCCTGTCCGATGCGCGCCGCCAGCCGATCATTGTCGCCAAAACGGATTTCGCTCGTCGCCACGCTGTCATTCTCGTTGATGACCGGTACGACATCCAGCGCCATCAGCCGCTCCAGCGTGGCCGAAGCGTTCAGATACCGCCGCCTGTTTTCCAGATCGTCCAGCGTCACCAGCATCTGCGCGGCGGTGATGCCTTTCTCGTCCAGCAGGCTGGCCCAGCATTGCGACAATGCGATCTGCCCGGTCGCCGCCGCCGCCTGCGCATCCTCCAGGCTGCCGCGCCCGCCCTTTGGCAGGTTCAGCCGCCGCGCGCCCAGCGCGATCGCGCCCGACGACACGATGATGACCTGCTGACCCGCCGCCTTGCGCGCCGCCACATCGGCCACCAGCGTACGCAGCCAGTCCACCCGCACCTGTCCCGCCGGATCGACCAGCAGGGCCGACCCGATCTTGATGACCAGACGGCGGACGAGGGCAGGGGGGAAACCGGAAAGGGATGAGGTCACAGTAAAAGGTCCGTTCAGTTCGAGCCTGTCGAGAACCCCCGCGCAAAGTTCTCGACAAGCTCGAACCGAACGGAGGTTGATGATCTGGCTCTAGATCGGCGACCAGCCGGCTTCGCTTTCAGCGCCGCCTTCTTCACGGTCCTCAGTCTCCTGATCCATCATCAGCAGCACCGCATCCAGCAATGGACCCACGCCTTCGCCAGTCGCGCCGGAAATGATGAAGACATCCTCCACGCCCGCTTCCTCGCGCAGCTGGTCGGCAATGTCCTCCATCAACTCCTGCCCCAGCAGGTCGCCCTTGTTCAGCACCACCAGCTGCGGCTTTTCGTCCAGACCTTCCCCGTACGCCGCCAGTTCGTCGGTGACGACATGGAACGCTTCGACCGGATCGTCGGTCGTCGCGTCGATCATGTGGAGCAGCACGCGGCAACGTTCGATATGGCCCAGGAAGCGGTCGCCAATGCCCACGCCTTCGGCCGCGCCCGCGATCAGGCCGGGAATATCCGCCAGCACGAATTCGCGGTCGCGATGCAGCACCACGCCCAGCTGCGGCTTGGTGGTGGTAAAGGCATAGGCACCGACCTTCGCCTTGGTATTCGTCACCTGATTGATCAGCGTCGATTTGCCCGCATTGGGCATCCCCACCAGCCCGACGTCGGCCAGCAGCTTCAGCCGCAACCACACCCACATTTCCTGACCCGGCCAGCCCGTGCCATGCTGGCGCGGCGCGCGGTTTGTGCTGGTCTTGTACGACATGTTGCCACGCCCGCCATCGCCGCCGCGCAGGAAGGTAACGCGCTGCCCCACTTCGGTGAAGTCGGCCAGAACGTCCTGATCCTCATATTCGGGATAGCCGTCCTCGTCCTCGCTGCCCTCGATCGGCTTGGGGTCGGACAATATCTGCGTGCCTACCGGCACCTTGATGATCAGGTCCTTGCCGCCCGCGCCATAGCGGTTCTTGCCCATGCCGGGCGTGCCGCGCTGCGCCTTGAAATGCTGGGTATAGCGGAAATCGATCAGGGTATTGAGGCCCTGCACCGCTTCGAAGATGATGTCGCCGCCCTTGCCGCCATTGCCGCCGTCGGGGCCGCCATATTCCTCGTATTTTTCACGGCGGAAACTGACCGCGCCGGGGCCGCCCCAGCCGGATTTGATGTAGATTTTGGCTTGATCGAGAAAATGCATGGCGCGCCCATAACCGCAAAAGGCAAAAAGTTAAACCTTGGCTTGCGCTGCAATGGCCGCAGCTTCCTGCATCAGCGCAAAAGTCAGGCTCCTCGTGGCGATTTCCCGCGCTTTTTCGCGGGGCAGGGCCAGCGCCCCGGCCATTGCGCCACCCAGCTGCGAATCGCCCAAAGCCAGCAGCACCAGCATCAGCGTATTCTCCCGGATCAATTCGGCGAGGTTGGCGGTGAGCGCGCTCGCTGCCAGCTTGTCGACCAGCCGGTGGATCGCCTCCACCACCGGGTCCAGCGCATCCTCATTGCCCGATGCCAGCATCCAGCTGGCCAGCGCGCCCGCGCCCTCCCGGTCGAAGGCGTCGAACGTCATGTCCACGATGATGCGCGGGCTGACCTCGCCGCGCCGCGCCGCATTGACCGCATCGCCGATCTTGGCCGTGATCGTCTCGCCCAGATGGGCCGCCAGCGCCTTTTGCAATCCTGCCGCCGACCCGAAATGGTGCAGCAGATTGGCATGCGTCCGGCCGACCCGCCCGGCCACGGCCTTGAGCGTCACCGCCTGCGGTCCCGCCTCGATCAGCAGGTCGCGCGCGGCCTCCACGGCGACGAGGCGGCTCTCATCCTGGCTGAGGCGTGCGCGTTTTATTGACATGAGTGTCAGTTACTCTTATTTACATCAATGTAAGTAACAACCGGAGGCATCCCCATGACCCCGACCGATCTCACCATTACACCTCGCGATCGTCGCTTTGGACGCGATCGCCGGGCCGCGCGACATTGGCTGAACGGCGACCCGATCGCCACGGCTTTCTTCAATGCCCTGTCGATCACCTTCCCGCGCGGGGAGGCCTATTTCATCGACAGCGTCCGCGCCTTTCGCGATGGCGTGCCGGACAGGCTGGCCCGCGAAATCGCCGCCTTCATCAAACAGGAGGTGGTCCACAGCCGCGAGCATCTGGCCTTCAACCGGCAGGTGACCGACCATGGCTATGACGTATCGCGCCTGGACGCCGACGTGACGATGGTGCTGGACCTCGCCAGGCAGCGGCCACCTATCGCCAGCCTGGCCGCGACCATGGCGCTCGAACATTTTACCGCCATCCTCGCCCATGAACTGCTGAGCGACCCGCGGCATCTGGACGGGGCCGATCCGGAGATCGCCGCGCTCTGGCGCTGGCACGCGGTCGAGGAGATCGAGCATAAGGGCGTCGCTCACGATACATGGGTTCACGCCACACGCGACTGGAGGCGGTTCAAGCGCTGGTGGGTAAAGAGCGCCATGATGCTGGTCGTGACCAAGCATTTCCTCCACCACCGCGCCCGCGGCATGATGGACCTGTTGCAACAGGATGGCATCACCGGACGGCGCGCATGGGGCGGTTTGCTCCGCTACGCACTGGTCCGGCCCGGCATATTGCGCCGTGTCGCGCGACCATGGCTTGGCTATTTCCTGCCGGGCTTCCACCCCTGGGCAGTGGACGATCGCGCGCTGATCGGGCTGGCCGAAAGCCCCTATGCCGACGCGCTCCCGCAGGGCGCCCTGCCGTCGCCGGCTTGACCGGACGCGATCGACGGCGTCTTATCAGCGCATGACGCAAGCCCCCACATTGGAAACCATCCGCCTGATCCTGCGCCCCCATGCGGCGGAGGATTACGCCAACTGCCGGACATTATGGGCCGACGCGGATGTCGTACGCCATATCGGCGGGATGCCGCAGGACAGCCAGGCCGTCTGGTTCCGCATCCTGCGCTATGCCGGTATGTGGTCGCTGCTCGGCCACGGCATGTGGGTGATCGAGGAGCGCGACAGCGGCGCCTTCCTGGGCGAAGCGGGCCTGCTGAGCGCCGAACGCGGCCTGGCCGAACTGGAGGGCGTGCCCGAAGCGGGTTGGGTATTGGCGCCGCAAGCTTGGGGCAGGGGTATCGCCACAGAGGCGATGCAGGCGATCCTCGACTGGGCCGACGCACATGTCGCCGCGCCTTCGCTCCGCTGTATCATCGACCCCGACAATGCCGCGTCGGCCCATGTCGCGGAGAAACTGGGTTTCCACGCGCTCGTCGACACAGACTATGGCGGCAAGCCCACCCGTGTCTTCGATCGGCCGAAATCAGGCTAGAAACGATGCGTCATCCCGACATGGAGGGATGACGCAACATGGATTCACGCCGCCACGAGCAGCGCGTCGCGATACAGGTCCATGGCCGGGTCATTATCCTGTCGCATGGCGTCGCCTTCCTCGAACAGCAGGCAATCGACCATCGCGTCGCGGGCCAGGCTGTAGCGCTGCGCCTTTTGCCCGGTGAAGCGGAAGCCCAGCTTGCGCAGGACATTGCCCGATGCCGGATTGTCGGCAAAGTGGCAGGCGCGGATGTCGCGCACGCCATTGGCCCGCGCCATGCTCATCACCGCGCCCGCAGCTTCGGTCGCAAAGCCCAGGCCCCAATAGGGGCGGGCGATCCAGTAACCCAGTTCCGGTGCGCCATCTTCGTCGAGATGGATGCCGCAACCGCCCACCAGGCGCGGCGCGCCCTGGGTACGGGTAAAGGCCAGCAGGCGCGGCAATTGCGGATGCTGCGGCAGCGCCAGAAAAGCTTCCGCATCGTCCAGTCCATAGGGGCTGGGCGCACGGGTCAGGTTACGCAGGACCGACGCATCACCGATCGTCCGGGCCAGCATGGGGGCATCTTCCATCCAGCCCGGACGAAGGAGCAGGCGGGGGGTACGGGCAAACATTCTCGTCTCTCCTCTTGGCTGCGCCGTTAGCCGCCAATGATGACGACTTCGCGACGGCATGGTCTGGATGATTCCCCGCCGGCTAGACGCGCGAGAAGGCGTGGAGTTCCAGGGACTTGAGGGAAATCGGAAGAGGAAGTGCTGCTTTATTTCCTTGTCATGATCCGGTCAGGATCAGGCAACGGAAAAAGGGGCGCTCCCATGGTAGGAGCGCCCCTTGTTTCCCTCGAAAACCGGCAGGTGCCTGATGACATCTGCCGGGAGGATCGCCCCTGTTGCGGGGGGCGATCCGTCATCGATCACCCGTTATTCGGCGGCGAGCGCCACGGCGTCGACCGACACATATTTGCGGCCGAGCTTGCCGGTGTGGAATACCACGCGGCCTTCGTTCAGCGCGAACAGCGTATGGTCCTTGCCGATGCCGACATTGCGGCCCGGATAGACGCGCGTGCCGCGCTGACGGATGATGATGTTGCCGCCGATCACTTCCTGACCGCCGAACTTCTTCACGCCAAGGCGCTTCGACTCAGAATCGCGACCGTTGCGCGACGAACCGCCAGCTTTTTTATGTGCCATGACCTAAACTCCTTAACTTATGTCTGCGCTCAGGCGATCGACACGATCTTGAGGATCGTGTGATTCTGGCGGTGACCGTTCTTGCGGCGATAGTTGTGACGACGACGCTTCTTGAAGACGATGACCTTCTCGCCCTTCGCCTGCGCGATGATCTCTGCGGCAACGGTCAGCTTGGCAACGTCCTTCAGGTCGCCGCCTTCACCGGCCAGCAGGACGTCGTCCAGCGTAACCTTGTCGCCGGCTTTGCCAGCCAGCTTTTCAACGACGATCTTGTCTCCGGCGGCGACGCGATACTGCTTGCCGCCCGTGCGCACGATAGCGAACATGGCTTGTCTCTTCTCGTTCAAATCTGCTTTACGCAGCTCACCAAAGACATGATGCCTTGCCGACCCGCGCGGGAATGTGGCCCGTTAGTGGAATGACTCGCGCCTGTCAACCGATGGCGGTTCGGAACCGGGGTGGTTTTCCCGCTTTTTCATCCCTATCTTCACGGCTGCACAGGCCGGAACGGCATTATATATGGGCGATTACAGGAGCAAGTCCGGCGCATGCGGCAGGCTACAGAGTCATGGTGGATCGGAAAGGGCGCGTTGATGCGCTTGCCGATCCTTGCCGCCCTGTGGACGCTGCTGGCGGTCACTTTGCTATCCGCGCTGGCGCCGATGGGGCCACCGCTCAGCCGCGCCACCGGCTCCGCCTTCAATCCTGCAACGCTGGACGTCGTGCTCAAGGCCCGCGCCCAGCCTGCGTCCCAGACCGCGGTGGAAACGCCCCGCCCCGGTGGGGAGGGCGCACCGCCGCCCATGCTGCTGGCGCTGGCCCTGGCTCTCGTCCTGCTCGCGCTCCGCCACGTCCGGCCGATTGGCCCCACCGGCGATCATCGCGCCGCCATCCGATCCTCCACACCCGCGCGCACCCGTCGCGCCCGTGCGCCGCCCCGCGCTTCCTGACGATTCGCGTTAACGCCCGGCCCCGCAGCCGGGCTTCGTCGGAAGAAGGAGCATCTCCCATGGCTCGCAGGAAAGCAGCGCGACGCATCCGTCGTCGTCGCCCGCCCTGGTGGTTCATGCCCGCCATCATGTCTGGCCTCGCCATCGCGGCAGCCGGCCTGTCGGCGGTGATGATGACCGTCGTAGAATAAACATCCCTTCCATCCGTTCGGTTCGAGCGTGTCGAGAACCATCAGCCTGCGTTCCCGACAGGCTTGAACCGAACGGATGTGGTATAAATGTCCCGCCGGACGCAGCGCACAGCGTCCGGCGGCAGGATCGAAAGGCTTTCATGCCCCACCACACGCCCCTGATCGGCACCATCGTTGCCGGCCTCGTCGTCGCCTTCATCATGGGCGCCATCGCCCATCGCCTCAAACTCTCGCCGTTGGTCGGCTATCTGGTCGCCGGCATATTGGTCGGCCCCTTCACGCCCGGTTTCGTCGCCGATGCGGGCCTGGCCAATGAACTGGCCGAAATCGGCGTCATCCTGCTGATGTTCGGGGTCGGCCTGCATTTTTCGTTGAAAGACCTGTTGTCGGTCAGGAATATCGCCGTCCCCGGCGCGCTGGTGCAGATCGCGGTCGCGACCCTGCTCGGCATGGGCCTGGCTTATTATATGGGCTGGGGGCTGATGGGCGGCATCGTCTTCGGCCTCGCGCTCTCGGTCGCCAGTACGGTGGTACTGCTGCGCGCCTTGCAGGGCGCCGACCTGGTCGAAACCCGGCGGGGCCGAATCGCGATCGGCTGGCTGATCGTGGAGGATCTGGTGATGGTCCTCGCCCTCGTCCTGCTCCCCGCGCTTGCCGGCGTCCTCGACAATGCCGATGGCGGCGGCGGGGCAGGGGCGCTCGTAGCGCCGCTGCTGGGCACGCTGCTGAAGGTTGCGGGCTTCGTCGCCGTCATGCTGATCGTCGGCCGCCGCGTCATCCCCTGGGCGCTCCACTGGGTGGTCCATACCGGATCGCGGGAGCTGTTCCGCCTCGCCGTCCTTGCCATTGCGCTGGGCGTCGCTTTCGGTGCAGCCCTCGCCTTCGACGTGTCCTTCGCGCTGGGCGCTTTCTTCGCCGGCATGATTCTGGGCGAAACGCCGCTCAGCCGCCGCGCGACGGAGGAGACGCTCCCGCTGCGCGATGCCTTCGCCGTGCTGTTCTTCGTGTCGGTGGGGATGCTGTTCAATCCCTCGATCGTGCTGGAGCATCCGCTGCCCTTGCTGGCAACCGTCCTCATCATCGTCGTTGGCAAGTCGATCGCCGCTTGGGGCATCGTCCGCGCCTTCGGCCACGCCAATGTGACGGCGCTCACCATCGCGGCCAGCCTGGCGCAGATCGGCGAATTTTCCTTCATCCTGGCGTCGCTGGGCACCGGCCTTGGCGTCCTGCCCGCCGACGCGCGCGACCTCATCCTGGCCGGTGCGCTCGTCTCCATCTTCCTCAACCCCATCCTTTTCTCGCTCATCGTGCGCGACCACAAGAAGGATGAGGATGAGGCGGAAGTGGGCGCCGCCAAGGCGCCGGAAAAGCCGCGCATCGGCCATGTCATCCTGATCGGCTATGGGCGCGTGGGCAAGCTGATCGCCCTGCGCCTGCATGAACGCGATGTGCATTTCGTGGTTGTGGAGGGTGACCCGGAACGCGCGGAAGAAGCCGAGGAAAACGGCCTGTCGGTGGTGCGCGGCAATGCGCTGGAGGACAAGCATCTGCTCGCCGCCGGCATTTGCGAGGCGCGCCACCTGCTGATCGCCGTGCCCGAAGGCTATGAAGGCGGCGCCATCCACGACCATGCGCGCACCCTCAACGACAAGGTTCAGGTCATCGCCCGCGCGCATAGCGATGCGGAGGTCGAGCATCTGGAGCGGCTGGGCGTCCCCCATGTCGTCATGGGCGAACGCGAACTGGCCGGCCGCATGCTGACCCTGTGCGGCGTGAGATAAAGAAAAAGGCCCCGTTCGGTCCTGCCGAACGGGGCCTTTGTCAAATCCGGCCGATCAACCGCGCGAGCGGGGCGGCCCCTTGCGCGGGCCACCGGCGCCGGCACCCTTGAACGGGCGCGCGCTGTGCGGACGTCCACCGCCCGGACCGCCACGCGGCGGGCCGCTGCGGTTGGGTCGCGCGTCGTTGGACGGGCGCAGCTGCTTGCGGTTCTCGCGCGCTTCCTCGCGCGGTGCGCCTTCGGTCGGCTCGAACCTGACGTCCGCACCCTCGTCATTGGCTTCACCGGTCCGCTTGACCGCCGCGATGAACTTCGACGCGATGGCGCGCGGAATTTCGAACATCGTCTCGTTGGTCGTGATGCGGATCGCACCGATGTCCCCGCGCGACACATGGCCACGGCGGCAGATCAGCGGCAATATCCAGCGCGGATCGGCATTCTGGCGACGGCCAATGTCCATGCGGAACCACTGGGTATCCTCAAAGCCCGGACGCGGCCCGTCACGGCGCGCAGGCGCCTCGCTGGCGTCCAGCAGCTCTTCGGGCGCCGGCATCGCCGCACGGGCGCTGCGCACCAGCATCGCGGCGATTTCCTTGGCGCTCTTGGCTTCCAGCAGTTCGTTGCCCAGTGCCCAGTCGGACTCTTCCAGTTCCATCGGCTCCAGCAGCCGCGCGCGCAGCCGTTCGGCATCCTGTGCGGCGATCTGCTCCTTGCTCGGCGCGGTCGTCCATTCGACCGGGATCTTGGCGCCCTTCAGCATGGATTCGACGCGGCGGCGGCGCGGATAGGGCACGATCAGCACGGCGGTGCCCTTCTTGCCCGCACGGCCGGTACGTCCCGAACGATGCTGCATCGTCTCGGCGTCGCGTGGCAGTTCCACATGGACCACCAGCGTCAGCGTGGGCAGGTCGATGCCGCGTGCGGCCACGTCCGTCGCCACGCACACCCGCGCCCGCTTGTCGCGCAGCGCCTGCAACGCATGGTTGCGCTCATTCTGGCTATGCTCGCCCGACAGCGCCACGGCGGCAAAGCCACGCTCGGTCAGGCTGGCGTGCAGGTGGCGCACATTGTCGCGCGTGGCGCAGAACAGGATCGCCGTTTCCGCCTCATGGAAACGCAGCAGGTTGACCACCGCATTTTCGATGTCTGCGGGCGCGACGGTCATCGCCTGATAGCTGATGTCGCCATGGCCGCGCTCGGCCGAGATGGTCGCGATTTGCAGCGCGTCCTTCTGGTAGCGACGCGCCAGCGCCACGATCGGCTTGGGCATGGTGGCCGAAAACAGCAGCGTACGACGGCCTTCGCCGGTCGCGTCGAGAATCCCTTCCAGATCCTCGCGGAAGCCCATGTCGAGCATCTCGTCGGCCTCGTCCAGCACGGCGGTCTTGAGCGCCGACAGGTCGAGCGCGCCGCGTTCCAGATGGTCGCGCAAACGGCCCGGCGTACCGACCACGATATGCGCGCCCTGCGACAAGGCGCGGCGTTCCTTGGCGGCGTCCATGCCGCCTACGCAGGTGGCAATGCGCGCGCGGGCGCCAGCATAGAGCCATTCCAGCTCGCGACTGACCTGCAATGCCAGTTCGCGCGTCGGCGCGATCACCAGCGCCAGCGGCCATGCGGGCGGGGGCAGGCGATCGGCGTCGCCCAGCAGTTCGCCGGCCATGGCCAGGCCGAAGGCGACGGTCTTGCCCGATCCGGTCTGCGCCGACACGATCAGGTCGCGGCCATGCGCTTCTTCCTGCGTCACTTCGGACTGAACGGGGGTCAGCGCTTCATAGCCCTTGGTCGTCAACGCCTGGGCAAGAAGGGGGTGGAGTGTTTCAAATGTCATGTTTTTGTTTTCTCGTCGGTTAAAAGCGACCCGCCTTCATCCGACGGAATCAACATAACCTTTCTCGCTGTCGCCGGTTCGCGATCAGCCGGTGCGTCAGGTCAGGTCGCACCCGTTCAGGTTGGTTGCCCAACCGCCATTGCCTGTTGCGGAATGGCAAAAGGGACGGGCTTTGCGCCGCATCCCCCAAACAAGAAAGCCTCCTTCCACATTCCGAGGAAGGAGGCTTGTCTCATAGTCTATAGCGCAAAAATCAGACCGAAGCGACTTCCGCCACATCGACCTTCACGCCCGGACCCATCGAGGAGGACAGGGCAATCTTGCGGACATACTTGCCCTTCGAACCCGACGGCTTCGCCTTGACGATCGCGTCGACGAAGGCGTCGAAATTCTTGCGCAGGTCTTCGGCCGAGAAGCTCGACTTGCCCAGGCCAGCATGGATGATGCCGGCCTTTTCGACGCGGAATTCGATCTGACCACCCTTGGCGGCTTTCACGGCTTCGGCGACGTTCGGCGTCACGGTGCCCAGCTTGGGGTTCGGCATCAGGCCCTTGGGGCCCAGAACCTTACCCAGGCGACCCACCAGACCCATCATGTCGGGGGTGGCGATGACGCGCTGGAAGTCGATGTTGCCGGCCTGGATCGATTCGAGCAGGTCTTCGGCACCCACGATGTCGGCACCGGCGTCGAGCGCCTGCTGGGCCTTGTCGTTGCGGGCGAACACGGCGACGCGAACGTCCTTGCCGGTGCCGGCGGGCAGGGTGACGACGCCACGGACCATCTGGTCGGCATGACGCGGATCGACGCCCAGGTTGATCGCGATTTCGACGGATTCGTCGAACTTGGCGGTCGCGTGGGTCTTGATCAGGCCCAGCGCTTCGTCAACGCCGTGCAGCTTTTCCTTGTCGACGGCGGCGGCCAGAACCTTGGCCTTCTTGGTGATCTTCGCCATTATATCAGCCCTCCACCACGTCGAGGCCCATCGCGCGAGCGGAGCCTTCGATGATCTTCGTTGCAGCGTCGATGTCGTTCGCGTTGAGGTCGACCATCTTGGCCTGGGCGATTTCGGCGAGCTGGGTGCGGGTGATCTTGCCGGCGACGACCTTGCCCGGTTCCTTGGAACCCGACTTCAGGTTGATCGCCTTCTTGATCAGGAAGGTTGCGGGCGGCTGCTTCGTGGTGAAGGTGAAGCTGCGGTCGGCATAGACGGTGATGATCGTGGGCAGCGGGGTGCCCTTGTCCATGCTGGCCGTCTGCGCGTTGAACGCCTTGCAGAATTCCATGATGTTCACGCCGCGCTGACCCAGCGCAGGGCCGATCGGCGGGGCGGGCTTTGCGTCTCCAGCGGGCACCTGGAGTTTGATATAGCCCGTAATCTTCTTGGCCATTGTCACTCACTCTATAGCTGGCGGATGTGCGAACACATCTGCCGGTTCAAGTTTAGCGGTCGAACGGTTGTCACGAAGACAACCTCCCGCATTTGGCTCCATCCACCCTGACGGGCGATATGGAAGCGCGGGCCTATAGCGATGTTCGCTCGGAAAGGAAAGGGGGTCTGCCCCATTCCGGAAAAATCCCAGCGCGGCCCGCAATCCTGTCGCGATAAGCCGCCGCTCCTCGCTGGGGAACAGCCTTGTCCGGGTTGTCATCTAGACGCCAAAAAGGGCCACCGATCCGAAGAAAAGGCGACCCTTTTTGAAAACCAGCCTTTGGGGCAGGCGCTTATTTCGACAGTTCGACCTGTTCGAAATCCAGTTCCACCGGCGTTGCGCGACCGAAGATCGACACCGACACCTTGACCCGGTTCTTTTCGAAATCCAGTTCCTCGACCACGCCGTTGAAGCTGGCGAACGGGCCGTCCAGCACCTTGACGCTGTCGCCGATTTCGTAATCGACGCTGACCTTGTGCTTGGGGGCGGCTTCGGCTTCCTTCTGGGCGCCGAAATAGCGGGCGGCGTCCGCCTCGCTGATCGCCTGCGGCTTGCCCATGGAACCCAGGAAGCCCGTCACCTTGGGCGTGTTCTTAACCAGGTGATAGATGTCGTCGTTCATCGCCAGCTTGGCCAGGACATAGCCGGGCATGAACTTGCGCTCGACCTGGACCTTCTTGCCGCGCTTGACCTCAGTGATGGTTTCGACAGGCACTTCGACCTGTTCGACCAGTTGCGACAGGCCCATGCGCTCGGCTTCGGACAGGATCGATTCCTTGACCTTGTTCTCGAAGCCCGAATAGGCGTGGATGATGTACCAGCGCGCCATGTTACCGTCTAAACTCCTGTTCAGAGCATTATGCTCAATGTCCCGACGCCCGCAAATCCAAGCCCTGGAGGCTTAACGACCCGCTGCCACGCCCAGCAACCACTGGACGATCGCGCCGAAGAAAGTGTCGATGCCAAAGAAGAACAGGCCCAGCAGCGTCGTCATGATGACGACCATCACGCCGGTCATCACCGTTTCGCGACCGGTCGGCCATACGATCTTCTTCGCTTCGGTCTGTACCTGGTTGACGAATTCGCCGGGGGATACCTTCGCCATCGTCTGCCTTTGCACGTCTTGAAACCAACACCAAATCGCGAAGCAACAGTCCGCCCTCCCGATCCCGCCTGCTTCGGCGTCCGGGGGTGCGGCCGCACGCTCCGCGACCTAATTCGCCAGCAAACCTAGCCGCGAACCCCTGTATTTTCAAGGTTTCGCGGCCAGTTCGCTTGGCAGGAGTGGAGGGACTCGAACCCACGGCATTCGGTTTTGGAGACCGACGCTCTACCAACTGAGCTACACTCCTGCACTGGCCGGGACCAGCGAAGGAGGGCGCTTTAGCGTGGCCGTGCGGGGAGGGCAAGCGCCATTATGCCGCTTTTTATATTGGGTCGGCCACTTGCGTGTCGGCGCTGGTCTGCCGCTCGGCCTCCGCATTGATCTGCGCGCCCAGCAACACGATATAGGCGGACACGAACAGCCACAGTTGCAGCACCACCACCGCGCCCAGCGACCCATATGTCTTGTTGTAATTGCCGAATGTGGAAACATAGAAGGATACGCCCAGCGTTGCGGCCAGCCAGAACAGGGTCGCGGCCACCGATCCCACCGTCAGCCATTGCCACTGCGCATGGCGCCGGTTCGGCCCGAACCGGTAGATGAGGCCGAAGATCGTGCTGGCCAGCAAGCCCGCGCACAGCCAGGTCGCCGCCTTGATCGCGAACAGCACGCCCGGCCCCCAATTGGTCAGGAAATCCTGCAACAGGCCGATGATCGTGGCTGTGAACACGCCCGCGACCACCACCAGCACCGCCGAAAAGGTGATCCCCATCGAGGTGCGGTAGAATTTCAGGATGTTGCGGCCTTCCTTCTGACCATAGACGATATTGAGCGCCTCCATGATCGCCGACGCCGCGCGGGTCGCGCCATAGACGGCGATCGCCAGCGCCAGCAGCAGCCCGAACCCGATCGCGGGCTTTCGCGTACTCACTACGCCCAGCAACTGGTCGTTGATGAGGGATGCGGCGTCCTGCGGCACGACGGAAATGATCGCCTGCATATGCCGCTGCACCATCGACGGATCGCCGAACAACCCATAGGTCAGCACCACGGCCGCCAGCAAAGGCGCGATCGACAGAAAGGCATAATAGGCCACGCCGGCCGCCAGCAACCCGACATGATTGGCCGACAGCGCGCCATGGACGCGCTTCAATATCTCCCACCATCCCCGCGCCGGTATCTTCCACGGCGCATCGACATGCACTTGGCTCGCGACGGTAGCGGTCATCACATTCCCCTGCTGTTCCCCAAGGCAAGCGCGCAAGGGGGGAGGGTAGTTCCCTGATGAGGTGGACGGGTGGTTGATCTGCCGAAATGGGTGGTTTCCTGCTATTCCCCTCCCGCAAGCGGGAGGGGCAGCGAGACTTGCGTGCGCAGCGCGTTAGTCGCAGCGGGGTGGGCTGTTGCGACGTCCAGCCCACCCCCTGGCCCCCTCCTGTAAACGGGAGGGGGAACATGTCCGCCTCTGGTCGCCACCAGCCATCCCGCCATCGCGCTTCCAAAGTAGGATTTTCTCTGATCTATCCTGCGGGATGAAAGCCTCGTCCTTCCACTGCATCAGCGATCGGTCCGTGCGCAAAGGCGCGATGCGGGCGCGTGGGTGGCGCGGTCCTGTGACCCTGATGGCGCGCGGTCGTGACCCATGTGGCGCGCCGGTGGCGCGTCGCGCGCGCGTGGCGAGCGCGTCGGGGACGCTTCCGGCGAAAAAGCCGTGCAACGGTGTGAACTTCGCCCTGTCGCCTCGTCACGGTCCCGGCCACGGCCCGCAATGCCGTTCGCCGGGGCAGCAGTCCCTACAGGAACACCCCACCCTTCATCACCCGCCGCGCGCGACCCTGCACCGGCACGCGGTCGAACGGGGTATTGTCCGCCGACGCCGCCATCTTCGCCCGGTCCACGATCCACGGCGCATCGGGATCGACGAAGATCAGGTCCGCCGCGCTGCCGCTCGCAAAGCTGCCCGCATCGACGCCCAATATCCGCGCCGGATTGGCGCTGAGCAGCGTCATCAGTCGGCCCATGCCGACATGCCCATCCCGCACCAGATTGAGCGAGAGCGCCAGCAGCGTCTCTGCCCCCGCCATGCCCGGCGACGCATCGGCGAAGGGCAGGCGCTTGTCTTCCGGCCCGCGCGGATCATGGCTGGATGTGATGACGTCCACCGTCCCATCCGCCACGGCGGCCAGGCTCGCCTGCCGATCGCGCTCGTCCCGCAATGGCGGGGACAGCCGCGCAAAGGTGCGGAAATCGGTTGCCGCCTGATCGTTCAGGAACAGATAGGCCGGGCTGATGCCGCAACTGACCTTCAGCCCCTCCGCCTTGGCCGCGCGGACTAGGTCGAAGCCCGCCTTTGTCGTCACCAGCCGGAAATGGATGGCCGCGCCCGTCTCGCGCACCAGCATGATGTCGCGCGCGATCGCCAATGCCTCGGCGCAGGCCGGCGCGTGCGGCAGGCCCAGCCGGGTCGCCGTCTCGCCGCTGGTTGCGACCGCCTTGGCGCTCAGCCCGCCATCTTCGGCATGGGCGATGACCGTCAGGCCCAGCCCGCTGGCGTAGGACAGCACGCGCAGCATCACGCCCGAATCGGCGATCCACTGGCGCCCGGTGCCGACCGCCTTCGCGCCCGCCATCTGCATCAGGCCCATCTCGGCCATCTCCTGCCCCAGCAGGCCGCGCGTCGCCGCCGCGATCGGATGGACCCAGAAATCAGGCTTGCCCGCCCGCGTCGCCTGCCGGATCAGGCCGACGTCGTCCAGCGGCGCGCGCTGGTCTGGCATCAGCGCCGCGCGCGTGATCCCGCCGTAAAGAAAGGCCGGCTTGTCGGTCGCAAACACGCCCAGATCAATCAGGCCCGGCGCCACGATCATCCCGCGCGCGTCGACGCTTTGCGCATCGTCCGGCACCGCGACATCGCCCGCCGCCAGGATCCGGTCTCCCTCGATCAACACGGTGCCGGGAACCGGCGCGTCGCCCCTGGGGTCGGCCAGCTTGCCGTTGACGATGGCGATCTTGCTCATGCCCAACCCGCTTTCCTTGTTGGTCGGGATGGTCAAGACCATCCCACTTTCCTTGTTGGTCGGGATGGTCAAGACCATCCCACTTTCCCTGCTGGTCGGGATGGTCAAGACCATCCCTCCACGCCGCGCGCGCTGCGCGTCAGCACGTCCAGGCATGCCATGCGCACCGCCACGCCCATGGCCACCTGCTCGGTGATCGCGGAGCGTTCCGGATGATCCGCCACCGAACTGCTGATTTCCACGCCCCGGTTCATCGGCCCCGGATGCATCACCAGCGCATCGGGCTTGGCTTGTCCCAGCCGCTCCGGCGTCAGCCCGTACAATGCATGATATTCACGCGGGGAGGGGATGAAGGCCCCATCCATCCGCTCATTCTGGAGCCGCAGCATCATCACGACGTCAGCGCCGTCCAGCCCCTCGTCCATGCGCGTGAACGGCGTTGCCCCCAGCATCTCGACGTCCGGCGGCAGCAAGGTCGGCGGCGCCACCGCGCGCACCTGCGCGCCCAGCGCGGCCAGGCACAGCATGTTCGACCGTGCCACCCGGCTATGCAGCACATCGCCGCAGATCGCGACGACCAGCCCCGCAAAACTGCCCTTGCGCCGGCGAATGGTCAATGCGTCCAGCAGCGCCTGCGTGGGATGCTGGTGCCAGCCATCGCCTGCGTTCAGCACCGGACAATCCACCTTGTCCGCGATCAGGCGCACCGCGCCCGAACTGGCATGGCGAATGACGATCACGTCGGCGGCCATGGCATTCAATGTCATCGCCGTGTCGATCAGCGTCTCGCCCTTCTTCACGCTCGATTGGCCGGCGTGCATGTTGACGACATCCGCCCCCAGCCGCTTGCCGGCAATCTCGAACGACAACAAAGTGCGCGTGCTGTTCTCGAAAAAGGCGTTGATCTGGGTCATACCCGCCAGCCGCCCGTCATGCTTGCGCGCCTGGCCCTTGTTGGTCGTGGCCCAATGCTCGGCTTCGTCCAGCAGGAAACGGATTTCCCAGGGCTTCAGGTCCGCGATGGACAGCAAATGCCTGTGCGGAAACAACGCCCGGCCGGTCAGCGCGGGTGTGGCGTCAGGTATGAAGATATCGGGCATGAACCGGGTCTTTAGGGGAGCAAGCCGGGGAGGGCAAGGCGTCCTGAAACGCTCAGGCCCGCCCGCGCCATTTCCCGAAGATCGCCCGGTCCTTCATCACTTCGCGCGCCGCATTATGGCCCGGCGCCCCGGTCACGCCGCCGCCCGGATGCGTGCCCGCGCCGCACATATAGAGGCCCTTCACCGGCCCGCGATAGGCGCCGTGGCCCAGCACCGGCCGCGCCGCCCACATCTGGTCCAGCGTCAGATTGCCGTGCATGATGTCGCCGCCGATCAGCCCGAACTTGCGCTCCAGGTCGAGCGGCGAATGGATCTGTCGCGCGATCACGCTCCTGGCAAATCCCGGCGCATGCGCGTCCACCGTCGCGATGATATGGTCCGCCGCTGCGTCCCGCTCGTCATCCCACGAACGCCCGTCCGGCAATTCCGGCGCGAATTGCTGGCAAAAGAGGCTGGCGACATGGCACCCCTCCGGCGCCAGGCTGTCGTCGATGGTCGACGGGATCAGCATTTCCACGATCGGCGCCTTCGACCAGCCGTCGCGCTTTGCGTCCAGAAACGCCCGGTCCATATAATCCAAAGTCGGCGCGATGATGATGCCCGACTGGTGATGCTCGCCCACACCGGGCAGGCAGGTGAAGTCGGCCAGGGCGGACAGCGCCACGTTCATGCGGAACGTACCCGACCCGGCCTTGAACGCCTTCACGCGCTTTACAAAATCGGTGGGCAGATCGGCCGGTGCCATCAACTGCTGATACAGCAATTTAGGCCCGACATTGGCGATCACCGCGCCGCCCATCACCTCTTCGCCGCTTTCCAGCCGCACGCCCGCAGCGCGCCCACCATCCACCAGAACGGATGCGACCGGCGCCTCCAGACTGATCTCCACGCCCATCGCGCTCACGACCTTGGCCATGATCTGCGTGATCGCGCCCATGCCGCCTACGCTGTGGCCCCATGCGCCCTTCCTGCCGTTCACTTCGCCGAACACATGATGCAACAGCACATAGGCGCTGCCCGGCGTATCGGGGCTGGCATAGTTACCGACCACCGCGTCGAAACCGAACGCCGCCTTCACCGCGTCGCTTTCGAACCAGCTGTCCAGGAAAGTGCGGGCCGATTTGGTGAACAGGTCCAGCACGTCGCGCTGCTGCTCCAGCCCCAGCCCCGCGACCCGTCGCCCCTGTTTCAGCGCTTCGACGACCATGGTCAGCCCGTCACCGACATTGGGCGGCGCTTTAAGCACCAGATCGCGCAATATATCGGCCACCACCTCCAGCGCGTCATAATAAGCCGGCAGCGCCTTGGCGTCATGCGCGCTGAACTTGGCAAACTCGGCCTGCGTCTTCTCCAGTCCGCCACCCAGCTTCAGATAGCCGCCATCGGGCTGCGGCAGGAAATTGCTGATCGGCCGCTCGATCACGCGATAGCCATGATCGGCCAGCTGCATGTCGCGGATGACCTTGGGATTGAGCAGGCTGACGGTATAGCTGGCGGTCGAATTGCGGAAACCGGGATGGAATTCCTCCGTCACCGCTGCGCCGCCCACGACATCGCGCCGCTCTAGAATGCGCACCTTATAGCCCGCTCGCGCCAGGTAAAAGGCGCAGACGAGGCCATTATGCCCGCCCCCGATGATGACCGCGTCGTAGGATTTGCTCATGTCACTGCTCCTACATCCGTTCGTTTCGAGCGAAGTCGAGAAACCCCAGCGCCGCTCATGCCTTGCTGCTCCACCCCATCCCCGGCGCGCGATGTAACCGCGCCTCCGGAATCAGCTCGCGCACCCGCCCGCAAAAATGCCGGAGCGCCACTTCCTGCTCGCTCAGGGGGCCGACGGTGAAGCTGGCCGACGCCATCCCCGCCTGCACCCGGCCGACCAGTTGCGTATCCTCGGCATTGACCTGCCGGTTGATCCGCCAGTTCAGATAGCGGGCCGCCTTCATCTCCCGCCGGTCGTCGGGCAGGGCATAGCTGATCTCCCGGATCAGCGTCTGCGTCGGCGACACCGGCAGCCACTGCATGAAGTCGACCTGATCGGGATAGATGTCGAAGGCGAAATTCGGCCATAGTTTGAAATAGGTCCACAGCCGCTGCCGCGCCGCCGGCAGATGCGGCACTGGCGGCAGGAAATGCTGATAGGCCCGCTCGGACAGATTGGCGGACGGGCGATCGACGATCGGCCCCCACATCTTGTCGGCATGGGCGCTGGCCTCCACGCCATAGCCGTCGCCCATCAGCCGCTTGAGGCCCGGATGCGCAACCGCGATATGCAGCCCGTCCGAATAATTGTCGCCGATATTCTTCCAGTTCACGGCCCGCGGCCGCAACGTCACCCGCCCCAGCGCCCGCACGTCCGGGAACCGATACGGCGCGACTTCCGCTTCATAGGGGGCCATCATCTGCGCCACCGAAGGCCCGCCATCGTCCACCAGTCGCACGAACAAAAAGCCTTGCCAGCGATCCACTTCGACGCGCGCCAGCCCATGATCGGCCAACGCGAACGCCGTGCCATAGCTGGCCTTCATCGGCACGCCCGACAGTCTGCCATCTTGCTGATAGGTCCAGCCATGATAGGGGCAGACCAGCTTCTTCGCGCAACCGCTGGTTTCATTGACGATCCGCGCCCCGCGATGACGACAGACATTGGTGAACGCGCGTACCGCGCCATCGTCGCCGCGGATCAGGATCACACTTTCGCCGATATAGTCGAGCGAGTGGAAATCGCCGGGCGCAGGGATGTCGCTCTCATGGCAGACAATCTGCCAGGACGGGCGAAAGATCCGCTCTACCTCGACCCCGAAAAATTCGGCGTCGCCATAGGTCCAGGCCGGCAGGCTCCATCCTGCATCGGGATCATTCCCGCCATATTCCCCTTGCATCACCGCCCACGCCCCCCGGCATCGTTATTTTTACGTGTGTATAACAAACTTTCTGAAAAGTCGATTCACCTGTCTCACTCGCTGTCTCAATCCGCGATCGGATCACTCTCTACTTGCGCGCCATACCGTCTTGCCAGCCAGGCGCAGACCATCAACTGGATTTGGTGGAACAGCATGATGGGCAGCAGGATCGGCCCGACGGCCGCCGCCGGGAACAGCACGCCCGCGATCGGCACGCCCGACGCCAAGCTCTTCTTAGACCCGCAAAATTGCAGCACGATCGCATCTTCCCGCGACAGGCCCAGCATCCGCCCCAGCGCCAGCGTGAACAGCAGGATGAGTACCAGCATCACGATGCACAGCCCCGCCAGCACCGCCAATTCTTCGCCAGACACCTTGGCCCACAACCCTTCGACCACGGCGGCGGAGAAGGCGGCATAGACGACCAGCAGAATGGACCCGCGATCGACCCGCCCGATCATCGCCTTGTGCCGCGCCACAAAGCCGCCGATCCACGGCCGCAGCAAATGCCCCACGACGAAGGGCAGCAACAGTTGCAGCACGATCCCTTCTGCCGAAGACAGTGACATCAGGCTACCGCTGCCGCTCCTCTGCATCAGCAAAGCGACCAGCACCGGCGTCAGGACAATGCCCAGCAGGTTGGAGAAGGAGGCGCTGACCACGGCGGCTGCGACATTGCCCCGCGCGATCGCGGTAAAGGCGATCGACGACTGCACCGTCGATGGCAGCAGCGTCAGGAACAGCAGCCCCGCCCGCATATCCTGCGGCACGAATCCGAATCGCCCGATCAACAATCCCAGCAGGGGGAAGGCGGCAAAGGTCGTTGCCAGAGTCGCCAGATGGAGTTTCCACGCCTTCGCCCCGTCCCAGATCGCCTCGCGCGACAATTTCGCACCATGCAGGAAAAAAAGCAGCACGATGCCGGCATCGGCAATCCAGTCCGCGATCCGCGCACCGTTGCCCCGCGCAGGCAGGATGGACGCTAGGGCCACGGTGGCGATCAGCAGCAGCAGGAACGGGTCGAGGGCTTGGCGCAGGCGCTTCATGCATGGCTCCGGTCGAACGCAGGATTGCGGCGGGGGGATAGACGCGGCGTTCGACCTGCGCCAACAATTTCCCCTTGGATGCATGCAAGGAGAGGCTGGCCCATGAGCGAGCATATCGCGATTACGGAAAAGCAGGGCGTCGTGGAAATCATGATCGACCGCGCCGACAAGAAGAACGCGCTGACCGCGCCCATGTATCGTGCCATGACGACAGCTTTGATGGACGCTTCCGCACGTTCCGATATCGGCGCGGTGCTGATCGCCGGGCAGGGGGATGCCTTTTGCGCGGGCAATGACCTGAAAGACTTCATGGCCGGGCCGGAAGGCGGGGCCGCCGCCTTCGACTTCATTCGGGCCATCGCCGCCTTCGACAAGCCTTTGGTCGCTGCGGTACAGGGGCTGGCGGTTGGCGTCGGCACGACTATGTTGTTCCACTGCGACCTCGTCTATGCCGCGCCCGACGCCCGTTTCGTCATGCCCTTCGTCAATCTGGGGATCGTGCCGGAGGCTGGCTCCAGCCTGCTCGCGCCCGCCGTGTTGGGTCATGCCAAGGCGGCTGCGATGCTGCTATTGGGCGAACCGCTGGAGGCTGACGCGGCCGACCGCGCCGGCCTCGTCACCGCGATCGTGCCGGGTAACGGCCTGCACGCCCATGCGCGTGCCAAGGCGGCGGCGCTGATGGGCAAGCCGCCCCAGGCCTTGCTGGCCACCCGCCGCCTGATGAAGGGGGACCCCGCCATCCTCATCGCCCGGATCGAGGAGGAAGCGCGCCTGTTCCGCCAATCCCTGACGTCGCCCGAAGCGCAGGAAGCCTTCGCCGCTTTCTTCGAAAAGCGCGCGCCGGTCTTTAGGCGCGGCTAAGCATAACTGCCGTTCGGTTTCGAATATAGTCGAGCAATGGGCAGGGTAGAAGGAATTGGTCGAAGAAAAGCCTGTCCTACAGGCATGCGCTTGCGTTACGCCGATGCCGGTTCTTTCCCAGCGTCGGCTTCCTCACATTTTTTCTTCCGCCCGAACTGCATTTCGCTCACGATCACGGCCGCGACGATCAATATGCCGCCCATCAGCGCCGTGGGCGGCAACCGCTCGCCCGCAATGCGGCCGATGATCCCGGCCCATACCGGCTCGCCAGCATAGATCAGCGTGGCGCGCGTCGGCGAAACGGTCCGCTGTGCCCAGTTCATCACGAACTGGATCAACGCCGTCATCGCGCCAAGCCCGCAGGCGCTCAGGCCCACGGTCCAACTGAGCGGCGGCACCTGCTCGCCCATCGCACCCATGCAGGCGAATGACAGCAGGGACGTCGCTGCCAACTGCACCAAAGTCACCCGCGCGACATTCACCTTGCCCGCCCACAGGCTGATGAAGATGATTTCCAGTGCGATCGCCACCGTGCTGATCAGGGTCAGCGCCTCGCCCTTGCCCAGCGCCAGCCCATCCTTGGGCGCTGCCACCAGCATCAACCCGACAAAGGCCAGCGCCACGCCGATCCAGCTGGTCAGGCGCGGCCGCCTGCGCAGGATGATCCACTGCATGATCGGCACCAGCGGCACATAGGCGGCGGTGATGAAGGCGGACGTGCTGCTGCCGATCGTCTGCAATCCCCAGGTCTGGAGCGAATAGCCGACGAATATGCCCAGCCCGATCGTCAGGCCGGCCAGCAACTCCTTGCCCGTCAGCCCGCGCAGCACTGGCAATGCCAACGGCAGGGCGATCAGCGCCGCCGTGCCAAAGCGCAGCCCCACGAAAAAGAAAGGCCCCGTTTCCTGCATTGCACGATGGACGATCAGGAAAGTCCCGCCCCAAAGGACGGTCACGCCGATTAGCGCCAATTCGGGACGGCCGATCATTAGGCGCGGATGGTTGGGCTTGCCGGAATCGTCATTGTGCAACATAATGCACATGCCCTATGAGTAATATATTGCACAGTCAAGACAGGCCGATGGACCGCCGCCCCGATGTCCTCGCGCATGTCGCCGGCAATGTCCGGGCGCTTCGTGCCGAACGCGGCCTTAGTCAGGATGGGTTGGCGACGGCAGCGGACGTCAGCCGCCGCATGATCTCCGGCATCGAAAGCGGGGAGGCGAATGTCAGCCTTTCGACGCTCGACCGGTTGGCGGCAGCACTGGGCGTCAGCTTTTCGCGCCTCGTGCGCCCACCCGAAATGCCGGACAATAGTCGGATCGACAGCCTGGCATGGCGCGGCCACAGTTCCGACAGCCGTGCCACCCTGCTCGGCACCGTCCCCGCCGCGCGAGAGGCGGAACTATGGACATGGTCGCTAGGGGCAGGGGAGGTCTATCCGGCCGAAGCCGATGCTGCCAACTGGCATGAAATGCTCTACGTGGTCGATGGCATATTGACCGTCGAACAGGAAGGGATTGCGCCCCGGCGGGTGGAAAGGGGCGACTTCCTGATCTTCACCAGCGATCGCCCCTATCTCTTCGCCAACCGCAATACCGAACCGGTCCGCTTCGTCAGGAATGTGGTGTTTTAACCAAAGGAAAAAGGCAGCCTTATTCCTTCTTCAGGTCGTTCCCGGCCTTTTCCAGCGACGTGCCGACATCATGCTTTGCCTCGGCAGCCTCGCGCTTGGCATCGGCGGCGGCATTGTCGCTCGCCGCGCCGATCCGCTCGGCCCCATTGTCGATGGCGTGGCCTGCATGATCCAGCCCGTTATCGATCTTGGCGCCTGCATCATCGACCGCGTTGCTCACGTCATTGCCGATCGCCGACCCGGCATTTTCCAGATTGGTCTGCGCCTTTTCCGAGCAGGCGGACAGGCCGGAGACGGTCAGCACCGCGACCGCGGCGAGTAGGGATGTGCGCATGGTGGCTCCTCTTGCCATTGAATATAGCCTCTCTAAGCGCAGGAGGCGGCAGAAGGTTTCGCAGCCGTGTCGTTTATCCGCCGCGCAGGCCGAAGACCATCGACCGATCGCCCTCGGGAATCAGGCCCTCCAGCACGCGCCAGAAACCGGTGACCGATCCTTGGCCAGCCTGCGCATAGGCGGTCGCCATCTTCTCGCGCAGGGCGCGGAAAAGCTCTGCTTCCAGCGCCTTGCCTGCCGGGCTGAGCCGCAACAGTTTCTGCCTGCGATCGCTGGCGCCGGTGCGAGTCTCGATATAGCCGCGCTCGACCAGATCGTTCAGCACGCGCCCTAGCGATTGTTTGGTGATGGCCAACAGGCGCAGCAGATCCTTGACCGTCAGGTCCGGCTGGCGGGAAATAAAATAGAGCGCCCGGTGATGCGCCCGGCCCAGCCCCTGCGCCGCCAGCCCCTCGTCGATCGACCGGGTCAGCGCGGAATAGCCGAAATAGAGCATTTCGATTCCCCGCCGTATCTCGTCCTCGCGCAGGAAGAGCGGCGATGCCGGAGAAATGGGGGCGGGGGACGCGGGGGAACTGGAAACCGACATGAAGGGCTGTGATCCGGGAAAAGAGCGACGTCCATATTGGCGTCATCAAACTATCATGACTAGGGCTTTCCTTTCGCCGATGACACGTTATATGGCGATCCGCGCCGAGATGATCGGCCTGCTGGGGCGTCGCCAAGCGGTAAGGCAGCGGCTTTTGATGCCGCCATGCGCAGGTTCGAATCCTGCCGCCCCAGCCAGTTTTCTCCCAAATGACCGCAAAACCCCGATTCTCGGATGCGCCGTAACCATGGTGGGGCACTTGCTACAAAACCCATCTACAAAGTTGGGGCTTTGAGCGAACGGGGGGGCGAACACTATCAGCGGCAGTGCGCTTCTCAACGGCAATGCCCATTTTTAGCGTGCCGTTGTCAGGTTTGGCCGACGGTTCGCTCCTGAACAGCGAAATCCGATTGTCGATCCTCTGGCTGGGGACGTCCTTTGCTTGTTTCAACAAAGGGGCTTATTGTGCCTTTCGCCGTAGAAACGCCATCAGCGCGCTCGCTACATTCTGCGCGTTGGCCCCAGGTTCATCATCGGGGCAGTTCGCCAGCGGTCCAGAAGGACGGCACGCCGCAGAAGCCAAAGGCCTTGTATCTTGCCAGGTCCGACAGCGCCTGGCGGTCCGCGATCAAGCCTTCCCCTGCTCACACATCTGCGGATAAAGCATGAATGGGCAACAGCGCAGCACCAAAAGTGATCGGCGAACCATGCAGGCGCGATATCTGTATGGGCGGCCGCCGCTGATGGACGGTCGTTACCAGTTCGGAATCATGCAGGCGGCTGGCCAGCGCTTGGAGAATGTCGGGTGGCAAGGTGCCGGCCAGGACAATTGCCCCCGGATCAAGCCATGCAAACGCCGTGTTGCAGATCGCTTCCAGTTGCGAGGAGGCGCGGTCCAGCCAGCTTTCGATCGTGCCGATTTGGTCCGGGGCGCTGAAGTCGATGTCGGTAACCGATGACAGGTCGCACCCGGCGCTACGCAGCATCGCCAGCAGATCCAGGGGGCTGGGGCGTGGCAGATGCCCAGGGAACAGGCAGCCGATCTCGCCTGCCACTCCATATTGACCGCGCACGAGCCGGCCATCGACAATGACGCCTGCGCCGATGCCAAAGCCCAAGAGCAGCACAACGATAGTGCCGAAATCCCGCAGCAGGCCTCCCAGATAATATTCGGCGATCGCCGCAGCATTGGCATCATTTTCGATCCAGAGCGGCCAGCCCATTTCGGCGGATAAAATATCGCGCAGCGGTGCGTCGCGCCAATTGGGTAAGACGTCAACGACGCTCCAACGATCGCCGGTCGGCGATAATGATGGTCCTGGCACCGCAACGCCCAGACCCAACATGCGACGTCCCAGCAGGCCGTGCCGGTCCACCAGTTCATGCGTCATGCGCCGCACCTTGCGCGCAAAGCCCTGGGGATCGATGGGTTCGACGGCTTCATGGTGGACGGCGATGGTCGTGCCGGTGAAATCGACCAGGGCGATGTCGATGAAGCCCTTGTGCGCAGTTGCGCCGACCGCATAACCGCCATGGCCCGCAAGGCGCAGCGGTATGGCCGGGCGCCCACGGCCCCGTGCCTCCGCATCAGGCACCTCCTCCACCAGATTAAGGGCGATCAGGTCGCGCGACAGGCGGGTGAGCGCTGTACCGCTGATTCCCAATGCGGATGCGAGTGCGGACCGCGACAACGGGCCGGACTTGCGCAACATCTGGATAATGCGCTGCTGGTCCTTGTCCAGGGTGGGAAACTGCATGTCGATCCGGCTGTCCCGTAAAATGCGAGGACCGGTTATGGCGATTTATTTATTTTCACAACAATAATTAAAAATGTCACATCGTACGCCCAGAGGCGCCCCGACCAATTCAGAGGGGACGCATCATGTTCAAGACTTTACTGGCCTGCGGCACGGCGCTTGCCGCGCTTTGCACCATCGGGTCGCCAGCCCTAGCCCAGACCGCCGACACCGCACCGGCGGAGCAAGCGGCTGCCGATACCGGCAATGGCCCCGACGACATCATCGTTACCGGGTCCACCCGTGCCCAGCGCCGCTTCGATGTGTCCTATGCGATCAACACCATCTCGGCCGAGGATGTGGAGAAGATCGCGCCTGTCAATTTCGCCGACCTGATCGGCCAGTTGCCCGGCTTCCAGACCGAAATCACAGGCGGCGAAGTGCAGAATATCTATCGCATTCGCGGCCTGCCGAACGACGGCGGTTTCGTCAGCTTCCAGCAGGACGGCCTGCCGCTGTTCCATGAGAATGACGGCGTCTTCTTCCGCGGCGACGCGATCCTGAAGCAGGATCTGATGACCGACCATGTGGAGGTCGTGCGCGGCGGCCCGGCGCCGGTCTATGCCAGCTATTCAGGCGCGATCATCAACGCGATCACCGTCACCGGCAGCGACACGCCGCGCGGCAAGGCGCAGGTCACGCTGGGCGACACCGGCCTTTATCGCCTCGACGCCTATCAGGCTGGCCCGCTGGGCAACGACACCTATTATGCTATCGGCGGCTTCATCCGCTATCATGACGGCTATCGCGACAATGGCTTCGCCAATGACAAGGGCGGGCAGCTCCGCGCCAATATCAAGCATGATTTCGACAATGGCTCGATCAAGCTGAACCTCAACTATGTGAACGACCACAACGTCTTCTACCTGCCGATCCCGATAGCCGACCCGCGCGATCCCAGCCTCTCGCTCGACAAATATATCGACTATTTCGATGGCACCATGAACTCGCCGTCGCTGCGCAACGTGAACCTCCAATATCGCGACGGCACTGGCCAGATCCAGAGCCGCACCGGCGACCTGTCGGATGGCCGCCATATGCAGATGATCAATTTCGGTGCTCAATATGATGGCGATTTCGACGGCTGGCTTGTCTCGGCCAAGGCCGGCTATACCCAGGGCAAGCTCGATTTCAGTGCCTTCTACTCGACCACCAACCCGGCCGACGGCAATGCCTTTGCCGCCGGCTATCTGGCCCGCGCCACCGCGGCTTTCGGCGCGGTCGATCATTTCGGCTACACGCTGGCGGGAACCAATACCGTCTATGATCCCTATTCGGCGTCCGGTCTGGTGATGCAGGGTCAGTATCGCGACATCCACTCGAAATTCTATTCGGCTCAGGCCAACCTGTCCGTCGCCAAGAAGTTCGAGACCGGTTTCGGCAGCCACGACCTCAAACTGGGCCTCTATGGAAGCTTCTATGGCGAGGACAGCCGCACCTTGTATCAGAACTACCTGATCGAGGTGGCGGGCAAGCCGCGCACGCTGGACCTGGTCGCCTATAATGCCGCCGGCGCGGAAATCGGCCGCGTCACGGACAACGGCGTGCTCAACTATGCCGCGACCCTCAACCAGGGCGATAGCGACGCCAAGATGGTCGCCGTCTTCGCCAACGACACCTGGGAAATCGTGCCGGGTTTGCGCATCGATGCCGGCATCCGCCATGAACGCTACAGCTACAAGGGCTGGGCGGCGCTGACCGGTGCGGCCAATCTGGGCGACACGACCACCCTGGCGGATGACAGCACCCGCGCCTTTACCGGCGTGATCCTCAATCAGAAACTCAAGCCCAATGTCACCAACTGGACGGTCGGCGCCAATTACGACTTTTCCAGCCATGTTGGCATCTATGGCCGCGCCTCGCACCTGGAAACGCCGCCCAACATCCAGACCGTGATGAGCATCAATCCGACCATCATCACGACAAAGGCCGACCAGTTCGAAGCCGGGCTGAAGCTCGCCTCTGGCCGCTCCTATCTCTATGTCACGGGCTTCTACACGAATTTCGACCCGTTGAACGCCAGCTTCCTGGCCTATGATCCGACCACGGGCCGCAACGACGTCAACATCCCCTTCATCGGCGAGGCACAGGTCAAGGGCGTGGAATTCGACGGCAAGCTGGCGTTGAGCAACTGGTTCTCGCTCAATGGCGCGCTCACCATCAGCGATCCCAAATACAAGAATTTCGAAAGCTCGACCGGTGCCGATCCGGAACAGGCCGAAGGCAACCAGATTGTCCGCCAGCCCAAGATCTACGGCAATATCCGACCCAGCTTCGATTTTCAGACGGGCGACACCGATGTGTCGGTCTATGGTCGCTACACCTATATGGGCAAGCGTTATGTCGACCTCTACAACAACACCGCGTTGCCGGCCTACGGCACGATCGGTGCCGGCATCACGGTTCGGCACGGAAGTTGGCAGGCGCAGGTCGTGGGCGACAATCTGTTCAACGCTCATGGATTGACCGAAGGCAATACCCGCACCGACTCGCTGAGCGGCCAGGGCAGCGCCGAGGCGATCTATGGCCGGCCGATCTTCGGTCGCAACTTCCGCCTCGTCGTCAGCAAGTCCTGGTGATGGCTCGCCGCCTCGGCCGCATGGCGGCCTCGTTTATGACGACGGCGGCGGTGGCGATCACGCCCGTCCCGGCTCTTGCCGGGGCGGCGCGCGACGCCGCGGCGGGGGCGCTCTCGCAGCGTCTTTTTCCCCTGCTCGATGCCCTTGGGCAGGATCCCGTCGCACTTGCGGCCTTCCGCGCCCGGCCAGATATGGATACGCTGCTCCATAGGCGCGAAGATCGACGCACGGCCTGCGCGGGCGATGTCGATTGCGTCGCGCAGGCCAATGTCTGGACCCCGACCGAGATCGAATTGATGGCCCAAGCTGCGCTATCGCTGCGCGGCGTCCCGGTGGCGGACGACGGCGCCGGTGCGCAGATCCGGCGTGAAGTCGAAGGCATTAACGCCACCTTGCGCAGCTACGCGCTGGGACAGGTGCCGGCCTACCCGGATATTGACGGTGCCGGCACGATCGACGTGCGCGAGCGACAGGCCCGTCTGCGCGCCGCTGCCTGGATCGCGCAGACACCGCGTAAAGGCTCCGCCCAGGCGCTGGATTCCAGCATCGAATATGTGCTGGCTCTGCTCGACGTCAGCGATCGCACGGACGCGATCGGTTTCGAGCCGCTGACCGGCGGCCTCAACGCGCCCGCCATGGCACGTGCAAAGGGTGTCGACTGGAAACGCTATCGCTACAGCGCCCTGATCGTCACCGGGGTTGGGCCGGAAGTCGATGGCATGCAGATGAGTCCGTTTGGCAAATATCATCTGCGCCTTGCCGCCAATCGGTTCGCTGATGGCGACGCGCCCTTCATCATCCTGACCGGTGGCCGTGCCCATCCGCGCGCGACCCGCTTTGCCGAGGCGGAGCAGATGCGTCAGGCGCTGATTGATCGCTATGGCGTGCCGGCCGATGCGATCATCATCGAACCCTATGCCCGGCACACCACCACCAATTTGCGCAACGCCAGCCGCTTGCTGATGGCGATGGCCGCGCCGCTGGACAAGGACGCGCTGATCGTCTGCAATCCGGGGCAGAGTGCGATGATCGAAAATCCGCTGTTCGGGCAACGCAACGACAAGGAACTGGGCTATCAGCCCGGCACCATCGGTGCGCGCCTGACCCCAACAGAATTGCTGTTCCGCCCGTCGCGCCTGTCCGCACGGGTCGATCCGCGCGATCCGCTCGATCCCTGAAGGGAGGCATGACAATGCGTAATTTCACTTTGGCCCTGGCGCTCGGCGCGCTGGCATTTAGCCCCAACACCGCAATGGCCTGGGGCGGCACCGCGCATGCGGTGATCGACCGCGCCGCTCTGGACTCCATCCCGCAGGACGGCCCCGTCTTCCTGAAGAGCTATACTGACTATATTGCTGCCTCTGCTTCGCTGCCCGACAGCTGGCGCGGGGATTCTGAAAATTTCTCCAAGATAGAGGAAGACCCCAATCATGGCTGGTTCAGGGAGCAATTCTCGTTTCTGAAGCCAATCCCGCGCTCACGTTATGAATTCGTGATCGCGCTCTACAAACGCTATGAAACGATCAAGGACAACGACCCGGCGACTGCCGCGCGCACCAATGTGCGCTGGACGGGCACCTTGCCCTATGCGGCGATCGAAGCCTATGACCGGCTGGTCGTCTGCATGCGACAAGTCCGCAAGGCGCAGGCAGCGGGCCAGGATGCGTCGGTGCCGGAACAGCATTGCGCTTTCGACACGATCCGCCTCGGCCACTATATAGGCGACGGTGCGCAACCCATGCATGACTCGGTCCATTCAGACGGGTGGCGGGGTGACAATTCTGGTGGCTTTACCACCGATCGCAGCGTGCATGGTCGGTTCGAGAGCCAGTTCGTCGATGGCATGAAGCTGACCGTGGCGGACATTGCGCCGCGCATCAGGGCGCCGGGCCATCGCAGCGGCGACATGTTCGATGCCGTCCTTGCCTATCTGGACGAGGCTGGCGACAAGGTGGAACGGGTCTATATGTTGGAGAAGCGAGCGGGCTTTGCCGATTTTTCCGACAGGGATGTGCGCGCCATGGTCTATGAGCGGACGGCCGCCGGGGCCTCCATGCTGCGGGACATGCTCTGTCGCGCCTGGGCCGAAAGTGCCCAGCCGCCTGTCAAGGTCACACCCGCGCCGCTGTATTTCCGCAATCCGCGTTTCAATCCGGAGACCGGATCGGCACCCGACTGACGGCGCCGATCCAGCGCAGCAAGCAGGCGGCCATGTCGGGCATGGCCCAATGTGAAGCGACGCATCAGCAGAATGGCGGCGAGGCCGCCGGCCAGCGGGATGCCTAGGCCAAGGCTGATGATGGCGGCCTGGACCGCCATCGTTTGCGACTGGCCGGGGACATAGCCCAGCCAGCCCAGCGTCCAGCCGATCAGGCTGATCGAGGCCGCGCCGCTCGCCTTCACCATGACGAGGTAAAAGGCGAACAAGCCTGTTTCGAACCGTCTTGCGTGCCGCCATTCCACGACATCTACGGCGTCGGCAAGCAGGCCCCAAGGCAGCATGAAGACGCTGGCGAGGCCAAATCCAATCAGGGCCGCGCACCCCAGGAGCGTCGTCGGCCAGGACAGGCACAGGCCAAATGCAATCAGGCCCAAAATGCTTATGCCATGTCCCATGGCGAGCAGCGCGCTCTTGCTGAACCGGTGGGTAAGGGCAGTCCAGCACAGGACGCCGGCGAACTGCCCTGTCGCCAGCGCCAGCAACAGCGTGGGGACCAGATCGGGGCGGTGGACGACATAGCTGCCCATATAGAGCAGCGTCCGTCCGAAGGTCGGCGCGGCAAAGCCGGTCAACAGGGCCAGCAGGCCCATGCCCATCACCATCGGGTCGCGCAGCGGTACACCGATGCCGTCCAATTCAGCTTCGCGCTGCACAGGACGAAGCCGGCCGCTGCCGGAAGTCCAGGCGCACAGGATCATGGTCAGGGCAAACAGGCCGCCGGCCACCGCACCGGCCAGCGCCATCCGGTCGAAAACATGGTTGCTGCCGGCACGTTGCACCACTGGTGTCAGGACCGTCGCGACGACCAGCGCACTGGTGGTGCTGAAGAACAGGCGATAACCCGACACGCGCCCGCGGGCGCGGCTGTCGCTGGTCAACTGCGCCATCATCGCATTATGCGGCACGTCGATGATCGCGTAGGCACCACGGAACAGCAGCAGCGCTGCCGCGAGCATCCATAGTTGCCGCGCGCCCAGCATCGGCATGGCATAGAGAAAGGCGAAGGCCAGCGCGCAGGGCGTCGCCGCGACCGCAACCATCCAGCGATAGCCCTTGCCGGCGCGCCGTAGCCGGATGACCAGCCGCGCAGCGATCAGATCGAAGATCAGATCGCCGCACAAGGCTGCCAGCATCAACCATCCGGCGGTTGTGCCGCTCAGGCCGAACACATCAGTCAGCAAAAACAGGATCGTCAGTTCCGCGCCGCTGAAAACCAGCGCCTTGCCGAAATTGCCGGAGGCATAAGCCAGCATGCGGCCATCTTCCCGTGTACCGATCACCTCAACTTCCCGTATGTTCGTGACCGCATGCGGATTTGCGGGACGCGCGCGTCCTAAAAGTCTATTCTTTCATTCGTGCGACAAAGGACCGGGTGATGTGAAATTGCCTTCAGGCGGCGGCGCGGAGCCGGTTGCCGGATCGAAAGCCGGATCGGAAGGATTCAGGGGGTTCCTGACCTGTGGGGCAGTGGCCGCCTCTTTCCAGGCACGAACGATCATGTCGCGCAGCATGGCGGCGCCGGCGGCACAGCTGTGATAGACGAGGCTGCGGGCCTCGGCATTTTTGGGATCGTTCAGCGCGCCGCGTTGTTCCAGGGCATAGACCTGTTCCATCCGGTCGCCCGCATGGTCGAGAAAGGCGAGCATTTGATCAAAAAGATCGCCCCTGAGCGGATCGGTCGCGCCCATTAACGGTCGGATATCGTCCACTTTCAGGGCGATGGCAGCGACATAGGCGGACTCGAACTGTCCGTGGATCTTGCCGTCTCTGCTGTAACCTTTGGGATTGTCGCCGCGCCAACCGTCGCTGTTGACGGAGTCGTGCAGCGGCTGCGCACCGTCGCCGACATAATGGCCGAGACGCACGACACTATGGGCAATATTCTGCTCCAGCACGCGCGCCTGCGCTTTGTCTTCCTTGGCGCGCGCTGCCCGCAGCAAGCGCATTTCCGCGACCATCTGTCCATATTGCTCCATCGCTGCGTAGGGCAGGGTGCCGGTCCAGCGCACGTTCATGCGCGCGGCTGTCGCGGGTGCACTGTCCTTCAGCCGCAAATGTTCGCGATAAAGCGCCAAGACGAAAGCATAGCGGGACCGCGGGACGGGCTTGAGAAACGCGAACTGTTCGCGGAACCATCCATGATTGGGATCTTCCTCGACCTTCGCGAACGGCTCCGTGGCGTTTCGCCATTTGTCGGGCAACGTGGCCGAGCGGGTGATGTAGTCCAGATAGTCATGCAGGAAAATCGGACCGTCAGCCGGCAGAGCCTCGATGGCAGCGCGATCGATGACGACATGTGCCTGATGGCCCCACGCCAGCGCGGCAGTAGGGGACAGCGCAAGCAGGACAGCCATCAGCGGCGGGAGTGGCGAAAGGCGCATGGCTTTTTCCTATTCGGTGTAGGCAGGGCGGACGAGCGGACGCAATAGCGACAGAGGGACCGCGCGACCCATCGCCTCATAACCTGCGTCGCCTGGGTGCAACTTGTCGCCGGAATCGAACGGGCGTTTGATGGCGGGCGGCGTCCCGTTGTCGCGCAGCGCCGCATCGAAATCGACGACGGCGTCGAACCGCCCGCTCTTGCGTATCCACTGATTGGTGTGCTGCCGCACTTCCTCCATGTCGCGTGAGAGATATTTGGAACCCCAGCCAGGCGTGATCGTGCCACCGATTACCCGGATGCCGCGTGCGTGGGCCAGCGCGATGATCCGCTGATAGCCCGCGATCAGGTCAGCGGCGGCTACAGGGGCTTCGCCGGGCTGCCCCGCGCGCCATATGTCGTTTATGCCCTCCAGCAGGATCAGGTGCGTAACGCCGGGCACCGAAACAATGTCCCGATCGAACCGATCCACTGCCGCTGTACCGCGTCCCTCTCGCAGCAGGCGGTTGCCGCTGATACCCATGTTGACCACGCCGCAATGCGCGCCTTTTTGTTCGATCAGGCGCCGTGCCAGAACACCGGGCCAGCCGCGCCAGCCGGTGCGCGTACCTCGCGCGCCTTCCGTGATGGAATCACCCATGGTGACGATGGTGCAGTCGGCGGAGGGATTATGCACAGAAAATTGGGTGACGAACGGACGCAGCTTGCGCGTTTCCAGACCCGCCCCGTCGGCAGTCATGCCCGTCTCGCTGAAGGCAACAGGGAAACCGGCATTGCCACCGACAATGGTGCTGGGCGAACGGGTTTCGATCGTCAGGATGAGGTCGTCGCCGGCCTTGACGGCAAGATCGACTGGCAGGCTGAAAAGATCCGCTCCGGCTACGATCCCCATGGGCGAGCCGGTGGGAAATGCCAGCGGACGCTCGCTTGCGGTGTCGAGGCCGAAGCCTTCCTTTCCCGCAGCCTTGGCTACCGTCACCCGGCCGATCTCCAATGGCAGCGCGCCAGCCGGATTGGTGAATATGAAGCGGAGAGCGGAGCCCGACTGGCTGGATCGCAGGCGATAGCGATAAGTGCCGGCAGGTAGCGTATCGCGCACGGCCTTCGTCGCAGGCGAGGTGGCATAGCCCCATGCCCCACCCCAGCGCTGATTGTCCGGAGGGGCCGCAGCAGCGTTCGCCGCCAGTGCGGCAAACATGGGTGCAAGGCTGATGCGTTTCATGTCGACCGCCTCCAATCAGAATTTGTAGCGCAGTGCGGCGGAATAGGTGCGTCCTTCGAAATAGACGCGGTCGTGGAAATCTTCCGACCCCCAATAGGCCCGCTGCGGCCGGTTGGTGAGGTTGGTGCCGTCGATCGTCAAAGACAGGTTGCGATTGAAATTATAGGTGGCCGACGCAGCCAGACGCTCGATCGGATACCAGTTCAGATTCTTGGTCGGATCGGTGAGATTATAGGCCAGCGTGAACTGCCCGCGCCAGCTATAGGCGATCTTCGCGCGAAACCGGCCGTCGTCATAGAAGAGCGCGAGATTATAGGCGTGCTTGGAGATGCCTGCTGTCTGCCCCGTAAAGGCTGCCGTCGCGTTCGTGGCAGGCAATGCCTGCTTGGAGTCCGTATAGGTATAGTTTGCCGATACGCCGAAATTGCGCAGCATGCCGGGCGCGAAGTCGAAGAAGGTGCTTACGCTTGCTTCGATGCCCTTGATCGTGCCATCGCCGGCGTTGACCGGTCGGGTCACATCAACGATGCCCAATGCGCCGGGGATGCTGCTGTCCTGTTCGATCGCGTTGACGATGTAGTTTTTGACGTCGCGCTGGAACAGGGCGATGCTGGCGGCGCCGGCACGGCCATAATAATATTCAAGCGATGCGTCCCAGTTGGTCGACCGGATCGGCAACAGGTCTGGATTGCCGGTCGTTACGCGGCCTGTGTAAGCGCCCGATCCGGCCAGCACCTGCGCGAAGGTCTGGCTGGGGTTGAGCTGCGAGAAATCGGGGCGGCTGAACGTCTTCGTCCAGGCCAGGCGCAACTGAAGCTGCGGTGTGAAATGCGCCACCGCGCTGAAACTGGGGTCCAGGTCCAGATAGTTTTGTCGCGCGTGAACAGGCGTATAGCTCGTCACATTGCCGCCCGAAGTGGGCGAGCGGGACACGGCATATTGGGTGCCGTCGATGGCGAGCACCGTATTGACCAGACGCGCGCCCGCTACGCCGTCGATTGCGACACCGGCCAGATCGAAACCATATTTGATCTGACCATAGGCGGCATAGCTGGTTTCCTTTCCACTGAAGGCGGATTGGGGCGCGAAGGCGGGACGGCCGCCATCTGTGAACAGCTTGGTGGTCAGAAGGGAGTCGACATAGGCGTTCACGCTTTTGACATTGCTCATGCTGGCAAGCCAATTGGCATCGTAACCAACCCAGCCGCTCGGCAATGTCGCGTCGTCCGCCGACACGCCGCGCGTCAGCTTGACGGGCGTGGCACCACCCGGCACCTCGGACATGGACAGACCAAGAGGATTGAGGTTCGCAAGGCCCGTCCCGGTCTGATAGTCGGCGGTGCGCCGGGCGTAGCGAAACCCCGTCTTGATCGACCGGAAGAAGCCTGTCCCCGTGTCCAGATTGAGGTCGGTGCGCCATTGCAGGCCCTTGCCCTTCTGCCGGGTACGGGTGTCGGAATAGGCACGTACATGGAACTGGTCGATGTCGGACAGATCGACGTTGCGATAGCTATAGGACAAGCCGCCATATTTGCTGTCGCTCTGAAACACGGCGTCGATGACCGGCGCTTTGTTGAATGAAAGCAGCATGAGCTGCTGATCGGTTTCGATTTTCGATGTCGTATAGACAGCGCTGGTCGTCAGCGTGGCGATGCCGGAACTAAAGTCGGCGCCGAATTCAAGCTGGGTCGTGTCGAGCAATTGCCGGGTGTGGTTGGAGCGCGGCCCGGAATCTGCCGTCGCGGTGAACGTCGCACTCTTCACGATGTTGGTGCCAGGAACCAGTTCGACATTGGTCAACGGCGTCGTCAGCGCCATGTTGGTCTGAAGGTCGGTATCCGTATATTCATTGTCGTCGGTGACGTGGGTGGCGCGCAGATAGAGTCCGAAATTATAGGCCGGACGCCATTGCAGCTCTGCGGTAACGACCGGGCGCTCATAGCTGCCCTTGGGATTTTTGAGCAGGATGCCGGTCGGAAAGGCCTGGCCCGCGGCATTGGTCTGGGGCTGGAGGCTTTCGCGATAGGACTCATAATAATCGCGCTTGAGATAGGAGGCGTTGAGCATGACACCGATCTCTCCAGCGCCCGTGTCCCAATTACCCGCGACCAGCAGGTCGGCATTGCCGAACGCCTTCTTCGCCTGATCGTCATAGCTGCCGCGCAGCGTAGCGGCCGCGCTCAGGCCCTTCTTGAAGTCAAGCGGCTGGCGCAACTGTACGTCCACCGCGCCGCCGATTCCGCCTTCGATGAGGTCGGGCGTCAGCGCCTTATAGACTTCCATCGACCGGATAAGTCCGGCGGGATAGCTATTGAGCAGTGTGCGGCGCGAGGAGCCGGTATAGGCTTCCTGCCCGTTGATCATCGTCACAACCTGAGCAATGCCGCGAATGGTGATCGACTGGCCCTCACCGCGATTGCGGAAGATCTGGACGCCGGGCAGGCGGGCCAGTGCCTCGGTCGCGCTATTGTCCGGCAACTGGCCGATATCTTCGGCTGCTACGCTATCAACGATGGCGTCGGACTTGCGCTTTATCTCCCGTGCGATGTTCATGCTGGCGCGAAAACCGGTGACGACGATTTTGTCATCGTCGGCTGCCTGTTGCGCGATGGGCTTTCCCGGCTGGGGCACCGCCGCGCGCCGCAGGACGATGCGGGCGCCGTCATCTGCGGCGATCTCCAGGCCGCTGCCGGCAGTCAGTTGCCGCAGGGCGACACGCGCGCTCATCATGCCCTTGACCGGCCGACTGCGGATTGTTTCCAGCCCTTCGCCGGGCGCGACGATCTGCAACCGTGCTTGCTTGCCAAGGGCGGCGATCGCGGTCTGCATCTGCTGTGCGGGAATGTCGAACGCGCGATCCTGCGCGTGGGCCGGACATGCGACTGCAACCGCCGCAGCAAAGATGCTGCAGCCAGAATAAAATCTGGAATTCATGAAAAAAATGTCCCCGCTATTCGGCCTTCAAGACCGGGTTCGCGGACTAGATGCTGCCTGGGAGCCGATCCTCCACCCGGACGCGAAATTTTTTGTGCGTCGGTGGTCCTCTCACCGCGACAGGGTTATCGCGTCGGTTGAAACCGACAGTGCAAGCCCCTGTGCCAGAGCGGCCGCCCGCGCAAAGCCGATCGGATCGCTGGTCGAATAAACCCCCGCGACCTTGAGCCGGGCGACGGCGGGATCGGCGATGGCGATGCGCATGTCCGAATAACGGGCGAACTCGCGAGCCGCGTCACCCAGCGTCATGCCGGTCAGGTCCATCTCGCCGCGCTGCCACAGTCCGATCCGGTCGACATCGGCCATAGACAGTTTTTCCTGCATGACTTTCCGGCCGGCAAAGGCCAACTGATCGCCAGCCACCAGTCGCGTCGGCGCGCCATCGCCATGTCGCACCTCGACTATACCTTCACGGACCGTCACCGACACAGTGTCGGGATCGGACAACCGCACGATGAAGCTTGTGCCAACGACGCGAATGCGTAACGGTCCGGCGTCGACGATGAAGGGGCGTTCCATATCCTTGGCGACATCGAAATTGGCTTCGCCCGCCACGAGTGCGACGCGGCGGACATCATCCTGCAACGCCACCTTGATCTCTGCCTGGCTATTGAGCGTGACCGCCGATCCGTCGCGCAACGCCGCGCGCTGAACATTGCCCATCGATGCAGCGATGCTTTCCCCGCTGAACAGATTTTTCAACCCAACGACAGCCACCGCTGTTGCGGCGATCGCACCCAGTCCACCGCCAATCCACATTCTACGTGAAACGCCAGGTGTGTGGTCTTGAATCTCCGGCGGATGCTCGGCCCGATCGTCAACATCGGCTGCATCGCCCATCTGCGGATGCACTAGGGGGTAGGGGACGCCCAGCGATGCTGCGCGGTCGAAATAGGCGCTGGCGGCCATGGCGCGGGTAAAGGCGCCCATATTGCGGCTATCCTGGCCAGTCCATGCATCCAGTTCTGCCTCTTCCTGGGCGGACATTTCGCCGGATTGAATGCGTATGGCCCATTGCGCGGCGCAGGTTTCGCGCATGCTGGGTTCAGCGTTGGGCATCCCGCCGCTCTGTCTCAAAAACTCGGTCACGGTCTCTAGATGCCGGATCGCGTCGATTTCCGCCACGTCCGAATGCATGCGTCAGGCTGGCGAATGCCTTGACCATATGTTTTTCCACCGTGCTTTCGGCAATATCGAGTTGCCGCGCGACCTCCTTTTGCGACAGGCCGCGCAATTTGCGCAGCACGAAGACCTCACGGCAACGATCGGGCAGCCGGTCGATAAAGGCCGCGACCTGTTCCAACTCCTGGCGGTCCGACATGACCCGCTCTGCGTCTGGTGCCGGTTCGGGAATTTCCAATATCTCCGCCTGGGCGGGTGCGTCGATCATGACGACACGAGAGCGCCTTAGCGATTGGAGTACGACCGATTTGGCGACCTCGAAGAAATAATTTCGTGGCGTCTGGATATGATCGACCGATTTGAGGCTCGCCAATATGGCATAGCTTTCCTGGATGATGTCATCGACGTCCATGCCCCAACCCGATGGGCGGCGCGCCAGCCACTGCCGCAGAGCGGGCTCATGTGGGAAGATATGGCGGCCCAGCCAGGCTGCTCTTTGATGGGGAAGTCTCATCGCCAGTGGCAGATAGACATATTGAATGACAGTTTGGATACAGGGCGCGTTCCTGCTTCGCACATCCCCTTATATACCCCATGGCCTGCTGTACGGACCGCCGATGATATTGCCGCTGGATGTCGCCTTCGGGGCGATCTGGATTGGGAATTCTGTTCTTTCGATCTTAGGACATGGCACGCCGTCCCAAAGCCGGATCGTCTGTGAAGATCGCATCGACACCCGTTGCGATGTAGCGCTGCATCTCTGCAATACTGCCTGCCTCATTGCGCGCAGAGGGGCCATCGCCGTTGCGAAAATCAGCGGCCAGGAATTGATTTTCCGGACGGAAGGTCCAGATGCTGACGAGCAGGCCAGCCGCGTGCGCGGCATCGACGAGTCCTGTGGGCCTCGTCAGGCGCTGATCCTTGTCGACAGGAATGACCATCCGGACGTGGGGGGCAAGATAATCGGCATAGCTCGCGACGTCGGCAAGACCTGCGGGCGTCAGCATGTCGCGATAGGACCGCTTGCCGCCCGCCGCCAGCACATCGGCCGGGGCCTGGGCCGGGTCGCCGATCAACTGCGCCAATTGGATGTTGGGATATGCGGCTATCTTGCCGCGCAGCGCACGTAGATTGGCGACCTCGAACGACTGGATGGCGAAGGGCGCGCGTTGGAGATAGGCGCTCTTGCCGATGATATCGATCAGCCGCTGCTCCTGCGGCAGGCCGATGCCGGCAAAATAGGTCGAATGCTTGATTTCGGGGATCAGGCCGATGGTCCGGCCGCGTGCGGCGGATTCGGCTGCCACGAAATCGGCTATCTCCTCCATCGACACGATCTGGAACGCGCCGTCATGGGACTGGCTTTCGGGCCGGATCGCGCCCAGCCGTTCCTTGGCACGCAAAGTCTTGAGTTCCGCGAAGGTGAAATCTTCCGTGAACCAGCCTTCCTGCCGTTCGCCGTCGATCGTCTTGACGGTCTTGCGTCCAGCAAATTCCGTCCGCGCCGCCACGTCCGTCGTGTCGGCGATATTATTCTCATGCCGCGCCACCAGGACGCCGTCTTGCGTCGCGACCAGATCGGGTTCGACATAGTCGGCACCATCCTGGATCGCCTTGGCATAGGCGGCCAGCGTATGTTCCGGACGCAGCGCCGATGCGCCGCGATGGGCGATCAGCAGTGGCGGACCCTTGCGCGCCATGGGCGCGGCGATCGCCGCTCCTGCGCCCGTTACAGCGCCGACTGCCAGGCCAGCACCCGCCTGAAGCAGGGAGCGGCGCGATACTGGCCCGGCCTGCATCAGTAGTTCACCGACAGCGTGGCGAACCACTGGCGCGGCGGGATGGGATAGACGTTATAGTTGTTGGTGTTCGCGCTCGCCTGCACCGTTGACGCGCCGGTCGTGTCGAACAGGTTGGTGACGTTCAGGCTGACTTCAGCCTTTTGCAGGCCGACCATGCTGGCGGGCAGGCGATAGGCGATCCGGGCGCTGGCCTGGAACACCGACTTGACCGACGCATCATTGGTAAAGGTGGTGAACCGGCGGCCGACATAGTCGCCGATCAGCTGCGCGTCGAAATCGCCAAGCGTCAGCGTCGCGACCGTCTTGTTCATCCACTTCGGGCTGACGGGTATCAGCTTGCCGCCGGTGGGTACGACGCCGCCCACGGTCGCGATGCCGCCAATCCGGGTGCCGGTGGCGGCACCGGTGATGGTGCTATAGTCGCTGTCGTAGATGGAGCGATTGTAGGACACGGCGTTGTAGAGCGAGAACACCTGCCCGAACCGCAACGTCAGCGCCGCATCGATGCCGTCCGTCTTGACGCCGCCGACATTGAATACCGCAGGCGTCCCGCCGCTGATGCCACCGCCGCCGATGCCGCCGATTGCGCCGGCGGGCGTGATGCCCAGCAGGCGGTCGCTGAAATCGACATGATAATAGTTCACCTGCGCTTCGATGCCGGTCAGGAACGCGCTGTCGATGGTGCGGCGGCTGCGCAGGCCGATTTCATAGACCCAGGATGTTTCGGGACGGCCGTTGAATTTGAGATTGTCGAACGCTGCCTGGCTGCCGCTGCTCCACGGCGTAACGCCGCCGCCGCCATAGGGCTGGAAGTGGCGCAGGTTCTTCTGCACATTGACATAGACCTGTTCGCTATCGGTGAAGTCCCACTTCGCACCGATTGCGGGCAGGAACCAGCGCTTGGTGTTGATCTCGCCTTCGGGCAGGGCACTTGCCGAACCGGGCAGCGACCCGATGATCGGCTGCACCGGGAAGGTGCCGCTGGCAAATTGCAGGCTGGACTTGAAGCCGCCCTGGATCAACAGGCTGGGCGTGACCTGCCAGCTGTCCTGCACATGGAGTTGCAAGACGTTGGTGCGCATTTCGCTGGCATATTGGGTGAACAGCGGGTCGTGCGGCGGCAGGGAATAGGGATTGTAGTCCTGCGGCCGGGTGACGTCGAGCGCATACCAGTTCCGATAGGCGGCCGAGCTGTTATATTCGTACCAGGCGCCCAGCTGGATCTGATGGTTGCCCAGCGTCGCGTCGATCGAAGACAGGATGCCGCCGCGGTCGATACGATATTCGGTGGTGCGGATCGCATAGCCCGAATTGCCGGTGGCCGTCTTCAGATTCTGGCCGGGGAAATAGAGCGAGAACAGGTTGGGCAGGCCCGCGACCGTGATCGGCCCCGCAACGATGCCCGCACCGTCATTATTATGGTAATAGATCTGGTTCGACCAATCGACCTTGTCCGACAGATGGGCCTGATATTTGAGGTAGCCCAGATAATCGGTGCGGATGGCGGCGCTGTAATAGTTGCGATAATTCTGCGCTTCGGCCGCCGGCACATTGCCGCTGGCGTTCAGATAGGCGACTGCTGCGTCGAAGTCGGGGTAGAAGAAGGGGCGGGTATAGGGCTGATATGCCTGCGCCGCATTCGCAGGGGTCTTGAAGACGGTGGTCGCGTCCTCATTGGGTTCCTGCTTGTCGGAATAGCTGAAATAGGCCGTGAACTTGCCGTTGCTGTCGTCGTGCACGAATTTCGCGTTGGCGGCCCAGCCCTTCTGCTTGCCCCGGAAATCCCAGGCGCGGGCACGATGGCGCAGGACCGAGACATAGCCGCTATTGCCATCACCAAACGCGCCGCTGTCCAGGCGGACAAACGTGCGGGCCGTGCCATAGCTGCCAAACGTGTGATTGAGCTGAGCGCCCATTTGCGCACGCGGATCGCTCGAAAAATTCTCGATCCCGCCGCCCAGGTTGCTGGTCGATGCGATGCCCAGTTCCGCCGTACCGGTGGCAACGACGACGCTGCCGACATTTTCGGAGATGATGGCGCGCTGGGGCGACAGGCCGTTGAAATTGCCATAGCTCTGGTCGCCCAGCGGCACGCCGTCCAGCGTGTGCCCCAATTGCTGGGCGCTGAAGCCATGGATGAAGAGCGAGGCGTTCTGTTCGTTGTTGCCCCATGGGTCGGCGGTCACATACATGACGCCCGGCAGGGTCTGGATCGCCTTGAACGGCGCGACGCCCGGCAGGATCTTCTGGATTTCCGTCGTGGTAATGGCGGTGGCGGAGCGCGTCGCCTTCACGCCGGTAACGACGATCGAGGTCGGCTCGCCATCGGCGTCTGCCGGCTGTGCCGCAGAAGGTGCGGGCGTCTGCGAGAAAGCTGGCACGCTTACCGCCAGAGCGAACAGACCGGTGCCGCCCAGAAGGCAGGCGCGCGAAAGCGCGTGCAAAATCGTCATGACCCTATATCCCCAAACAATGTGCGATTTCGCACTTGCAGCATCGCGTTAGGTGGGATTGGTTGCCGTTTCCGGTCCGTTTCGGGTCGTATTCATGACATTTGAACGGCGACCATGTTGCATTGCTGCCCCATCAGGCATGCGATAGTCGATCAACGCGCCCAGCGTTTCGTCCAGACTGCGGGCGCGAGCAGCTTCGAAGTGGAACCGGCATGGATGACCCGTGCAGGCGCGTGGCTCGCCATCGGCAGCAACGGTTGTGCACTAAAATGAACTTCATGGTCATAATCGTCTTCGATAATCGCGAAGGCGAATTGTCGGGCGAGTTCCAGCAAGCGCAGGCGCCGTTCGGGCCGCATGGATACGGTGGTGGGAAACTGATGGTGCGGGGTGAGGAAGATCGCCCGCACCCGATGCTTGCGACAGGCGCGTTCGCCATCGGCGACATCGACGCCGTCTTCATCCAGTCCGACCGTGACGATCTTCGCCCCGCAGGCGCGGAACGCGGCGACGGCTGGCTCGTAGGTCAGTCGTTCGACCAGCACCGCGTCGCCCGGCCGGATCAGGATGCGTGCGTTCAGGGGCACGCCCATCTGGCTGCCGCGCATGATGCAGATATCGTCTGCCGCGACCATCAGGCCACGCTGGCGTCGCGCGATCTGCATGTAGCGCGGGTAGCAAAAAATCAGGACGTCGCAAAAAGATCGACCATCCGTGCGCCTGACCAGGAGCGGGCCAGCAGGCGCAGGTTGGCGCTTCTCCTCCTGCCGGGGGAGCGCTAGAGCCTTGGACGCAATAAGGAGCCGCGCATGGATCAACCGCCCGTCATCACCATCGCCGATATTATCGACGCCGCCCATGTCATCGCCCCGGCCGCCGTGCGCACGCCCTTGCTGGAAAATGACGCGCTCAACGATCGCGTCGGCCGCCGCGTCCTGCTGAAGTTCGAAGGGGCGCAGCGCACCGGATCGTTCAAGTTTCGCGGCGCGTATAATCGTCTGGCGCGGCTGGACGATCGGGAGCGGGCGGCGGGCGTCGTCGCCTGGTCTTCGGGCAATCATGCGCAGGGCGTGGCGGCTGCTGCAAAGCTGCTCGGCATGCCGGCGACGATAGTGATGCCGGCCGACGCGCCTGCGGTCAAGCTGGCCAACACGCGCGCGCTCGGCGCGGACATCGTGACTTATGATCGCCATCGTGAAAGCCGCGAGGCGATCGCCACCGCTTTGTCCCAGGAGCGGGGCGCAGTGCTGGTGCCGTCTTTCGACGATCCCTTCATCATCGCTGGGCAGGGCACGGCCGGCCTTGAAATTCTGGACCAGGCGGCGGAAGTGGGTGCCGATATCGGTCAGATCCTCGTCTGTTGCGGCGGAGGCGGCCTGACCGCCGGCATTGCCACGGCGGTCAAGGCGCGCGCACCCGATATCGCGCTTTATTCGGTCGAGCCGGCGGGTTTCGACGATACCGCCCGTTCGCTCGTCAGCGGCCGGCGCGAAACGGTGGCGACCGATGCCCGCAGCATCTGCGACGCGCTGATGGCGCCCAGCCCCGGCGGCATGACCTTCCCGATCAACCAGGCGCTGCTGTCCGGCGGTCTGGTCGTCAACGACGATCAGGTGCGCGATGCCATGCGCTTCGCCTTCGCCTCGCTCAAACTGGTGGTGGAGCCGGGCGGGGCGGTCGCACTGGCCGCCATGCTCAGCGGCCTCGCGCCATCCTGCGATGGCGCCAGCGTCGTTGTGATGTCGGGCAGCAACGTCGATCCTGCAATCTATGCAGCCATAGTCGGGCCGCCCATCGTCGGAGACGTCGCCTGATGATCGATCCGCGCGCCATCCGCACCTTTCTGGCGGTCTGCCGTGCCAACAGCATCAGCGGCGGCGCGCGGGCGCTTAATATCTCGCAGCCATCCGTATCGATCGCGATCGCGCAACTCGAACAGTCGCTGGGCGGCGTGTCCTTGTTCGAGCGCTCGCGCAGCGGCATCCAGCTGACGCCCGAAGGCGAGGCGTTGCTGCGGCGCGCGGAGGCGATCGACAGCCTGATGGCCGATGTGGAAACCGAAGTGAAGCTGGCCAGCGCCGGCGTGACCGGGCCATTGCGGGTGGGTGGCACGCCCGGCGCCCTGGTCAGCCTGCTGCCCGACGCGGTGCGCCGCATGGAGGCGCGGATCGGCCATTTTGCCCTGCATGTGGTGGAACGGCCAGACCATGATCTGGCGGCGATGCTCCATCGGGGCGAAATCGAACTGGCGTTCGTGACCACCGGCATCGAACAGCCGCCCGCAGGCATCGAAGAACGCACTTTCTCTCGCGATCCTTTCGCCCTGATCGTGGGCAGGCAGAATGACCACATGCCCGCGCGCCTTTCGTTGCGCGACACGGCCCATATGCGCTGGGTCTTGCCAGAAGCACGCGGGGCCTTTCGCCGGCAGGTCGATGCGCTGTTCATGGCCGCCGATATCCCGGTGCCACGGGATATCATCCGCTGCGACTCCCTGCTCACGACCAAGGCGATGGTCCGTGGAAGCCAGCGCGTGACCATCTTGCCGATGCAGGTCGCCTCGGCCGAATTGTCGATCGGCGTGCTGCGCGCGATAGCGATCGAGGAAGCACAATTTGCCCGAAGCATTGGCGTGCGCAAATTGGCGGAGGGCCGTTTGTCACGTCTGGGCATGGAATTGTTAGACACGCTTATCCATAGTTCGAAACTATGATGTATCCAAAAATCATTATTTTTCTTTCTATGCGTAGCAGCCTATAACGTCTCCATAACGAGAGCAGGAGAGACTTCAGGTGCAACAGCTTATCCGCAATGTTCGGATATTCGACGGAACGGGCAGCGATCCCGTCGCTGGTGCCGTCCTGATCGAAGGCGACAGCATCGTCGCCATCCTGCCGCCCGACACCGACGCAACGGCTGACAATGTGATCGACGGCCAGGGCGGCACGCTGATGCCCGGCATGGTCGATGCGCATACCCACCTGACCTGGGGCAGTTCGGTCGAGAAAATCTATCACCAGTTCATCCTGCCCCCAGAAGAACTGAAGGTCGCCGCGTGGCGCAATGCCCGCGTGCTGCTCGACCATGGCTATACCAGCCTCTATTCCGCCGGCGCGCTGGGCGACCAAATCGAACCTGACCTCGCCCGCGCCATCGAGGCCGGTGAAACGCCCGGCCCGCGGCTGGTCCCCTCGACGCTGGAGCGCAGCCCGGAAGGCGAAGAGGGCGTGGAGACGGGCGACGTGTTCAATGGTCGCGGTCCGCAAGCCATGCGGGACTTCGTCGCCTATTGCGCGGCGGAAGGGGTCAAGTCGCTCAAGCTGGTCATTTCCGGCGAAGATGCGCTCAAGCCCGGTTCGTCCGGCGACATCCTCTACACGGATGAGGAAATGCTGGCGGCGGGCGAGGCGGCGAAGGAAGCGGGTCTGTGGATCGCGACCCATGCCTATTCGCCGCGCGCCATCACGCTTGCGCTCGAAGCGGGCGCGCGCATCCTCTATCATTGCTCCTTCGCCGACGATGCCGCAATCGACGCGATGGCCGCGAAGAAGGACGCGATCTTCTACGCACCCGGTCCCGGCGTGTCGGTCGCCGCGCTGGAAGCGTCGCCCCCGCCGCACATCAATATGGCGTCGATGAAGGCGAGCGCGGCCGAGCGTCTGGAGCTGGAAAAGGCGCTTGTGCCCAAATTGAAGGCACGGGGCGTGCGCGTTCTGCCCGGTGGCGACTATGGTTTTCCCTTCAATCCCCATGGCCGCAACGCCCGCGACCTGGAGCATTTCGTCACTTATTACGGCTTCACGCCGGCCGAAGCCCTGAGTGCCGCCACGATGCTCGGCGGGCAGCTGATGGGACAGCAAGTTGGACAGGTGAAGCCGGGTTATCTGGCTGACCTTTTGCTGATAGACGGTGATCCGACGCAGGATGTGAAAATCCTGCAAAATTCCAATAATATCAAGATGATAATGCTTGGCGGGCGACTGCATAAATCGCCTGTTGCCCAGCCCGTGGCTGCCTGACCGGAAAGACGCTTTCATGTTCGATGTTGCGATCATCGGCTGCGGGCCGGTGGGGGCCTTTGCGGCCAATTTACTTGGGAAATCCGGCGCTTCGGTCCTGGTGATCGAGCAGGCGGCGCATCCCTATCCGCTGCCCCGCGCAGTGCATCTGGACCATGAAATGATGCGCCTGTTCCAGTCGGCCGGGGTCATCGAACGGGTCGTTGGCGACATGCGCGATACCGAAGGACATCTGCATGTCGGCGCCGACCATGGCGTCATCCGCTACATGGGGACGGTGGGCCGCGCGCGGCCGTTCAGCTGGTCGAACGATTATTTCTTTTACCAGCCCGAACTGGAGGATCATCTCCGCGACGCGCTGGCCGACTACCCCAATATAACTGTCCAACTCGGTGTCGCATTCGAAGGACTGGAGCAGAATGCGGACGGCGTAACGCTCCGCCTGTCCGGCGACCGCAGCGAACAGGCCCGCTATGTCATCGCCTGCGACGGCGCGCGCAGTGCCGTGCGCAAGGCGTTGGGCATCAGGCTGGACGATCTGGATTTCGAGGAACCTTGGCTGGTGGTCGATGCCGAGGTCGATGGCCCGGTCCGCTTCCCCGACCTGTGGGGCGTGCCCGAAGCCGCCGACCTGCAAAAACTGTCGGTCATGATGTGCGATCCCAACCGGCCGGCGACGATCGTGCCGGGACGCGGCAACCATCGCCGCTGGGAATTCATGCTGTTGCCGGGCGAAGACGACCAGGCGATGATGGCACCCGATGCGGTTGCCGCCCTTGTCGCGCCCTATCTGTCCGGGGTTCCGCACCGGGTCGTGCGCGCAGCGACCTATCGTTTCCATGGACTGATCGCCGAGCGGTGGCGGCAGGGCGGCGTCTTTCTGGCCGGCGATGCCGCGCACCAGACGCCGCCCTTTTTCGGGCAGGGCATGTGCCATGGCCTGCGCGACGTCGCCAATCTGGCGTGGAAGCTCGACCTTGTATTAAAGGGCCAGGCACCCGACGCACTGCTTGATACCTATCAGCCTGAGCGCGATCCCCATGTCCGCGCCGTCATTTCCGCCGCCGTGGGGGCGGGCCGTTATATCTGCATGCTCGATCCGCAAGCGGCGGCAGAGCGAGACGCGAACATGCGTGAAGCCGCCAAGGAGGCTCAGCATGGCACCGCCGCCGACCTGATCCCCGCCATCGCCACCGGCATTGTCGCAACGGGCACGGCGGGCGCAGGCGAGCGCTTCATCCAGCCGCGCGTCGGCGATCGGCTGTTGGACGATGTCGCCGGCAGCGGTTGGCGGCTCTTCACCCGCACGGCCATCGACGGCGGCGATTTGTCCGTGATCGATCTCACGCAATTGGACGACGGCGGCGCGATCGCTGGCTGGCTCGCCGCCCGCAACGCCGATGCGGTGCTGGTCCGGCCCGATCATTATGTTTTCGGCACCGGGAAGGCGAGCGACCTGATCGCCCGGCGCAACGCCCTGATCGCTGGCGCCACACGTCAGGAGATTGCCGCATGAGCCTAACCCTGCATCAGGCGCGGACCATCGTCGACGCTTCCCTGTCCAAGGGCGGCGCCGATGGCGCGCAGCCGCTGGCCGTCGTGGTGCTGGACGCCGGCGCGCATCCGGTGGCGATGGTGCGGGAGGATGGCGCCAGCCTGTTCCGTTTCGATATCGCCAAGGCGAAGGCCGTAGGTGCGCTGGGGATGGGGGCGGATACGCGGGTTCTGGCCGCGCGCGCGGCTTCCAACCCCGTCTTCTTTCAGAGCGTCGTCGCCGCCACCGGCGGTCGGCTCGCTCTGTCGCCCGGCGGCGTCCTGATCCGTGACATGGAAGGTGCGGTGATCGGCGCCGTCGGGATCAGCGGCGACACCGGCGACTGCGACGAGGTCTGCGCCGTCGCGGGCATTTTGGCCGCCGGTCTGTTTCATGGAGAAAAACGATGAGATTGCGCAGCATCGAGCTGGCGCTGCCGGGTGCGGCGGAGGCGGCGGCTTTCCTGACGGACATATGGGGCATGGCCCCGGCGGATGTCGTGGGCGACATTCATTATCTGCGCGGATCGGGCAGCTATCCCTATCTGGTCGCGCTGGAAGAGTCGGCGCACCCTCATGTCCGTTCCACTACCTTCGTCTGCACCGCCGACAGTCTGGAGCAGTTGAAGCGCAGCGTAACCGAAGCAGGCCTGCCTGCCGCGCCCGTGACCTCAGCCGATCCGGGCGGCGGCCATGGCATCATCGTCGAACTGGCCGAGGGTGAACTGCTCCGCTTTCTGGTCGATGCGGCGGAAGTCGCGCCGATTGAGGGACGCGACCTGCCGGTCAAGCTGACCCATGTCGTGTTCAACAGCGCCGACGCCGAAGCGACCGGCCTTCTGGTCGAGGATGCACTGGGCTTCCGCGTGTCGGACCGGACCAAGGCCATGGTTTTCGTGCGCTGCAACGACTCCCATCATTCGACCGCCTTCGCCCGTGCCGGATTCGCCTCTCTCAACCATATCGCCTTCGAGATGGAGGATATCGACGCGGTGATGCGCGGCATCGGCCGTTTGCGCGATCAGGATATGGCGCCAGCCTGGGGGCCGGGCCGTCATGGTCCGGGCGCCAACGTCTTCGCCTATTTCATTGCCCCCTTTGGTCCCGTCATCGAATTTTCGACCGCTGTCGAGAAGGTGCCTCACGACTATCAGGCCGGCGCGCCGGAAGACTGGACCTGGCCTGCCAGGCGGATCGACCAATGGGGCATTTCGACCAAGGATTTCGACGGCCTGCGCGCCGCCGAAGAGAAATTTCGCCATCGTCGCGAATGGGACGCCCAGCCCCTCGATGTTCTGACTGAGGAAAATCACTAATGCGTTATGTCAGCTTTCGCCGCCCCGACGGCACCGCCAGCTTTGGCCGCCTTGACGGTGAGACGATCGTCGAACTGGCGACCGGTGCGACGCCCAGCCTGAAGGCGGCGCTGGCCGAGGGCAGCCTGTCGGCGCTGACCGATGGGGCGACCTTTGCCGCAGCCGACATCGTGTTGATGCCGGTCATCCCCGATCCGGCCAAGATATTGTGCGTCGGCCTCAACTATGCCGATCATGTCAAGGAAACCGGCCGCGAGCAGAAAGCGCATCCGGCGATCTTCGTGCGCTATGCCGACAGCCTGGTCGCCGACGGCCAGCCGATGGTGAAGCCGTCCGTGACCGAACGGTTCGACTATGAAGGCGAGTTGGCGATCGTCATCGGCAAGCCCGCGCACAAGGTCGCGGCGGCCGACGCCTGGAACTATGTCGCCGGTTACTCTGCCTTCAACGATGGCAGCGCGCGCGACTGGCAGCGGCACAATATCCAGTTCACGCCCGGCAAGACCTTTCCCGGCACCGGCGGTTTCGGCCCGGCCCTGGTGACGGCGGACGAGATCGAGGATCTGGACGCCCTGCGCGTCCAGACCCGCCTGAACGGGGAACTGCTTCAGGACCAGCCGGTCGGCGACATGATCTGGGATATCCCGACCGTGATCGAATATGTGTCGGCTTTCACCCCACTCAGCCCCGGCGACGTCATCGCCACCGGCACGCCCGGCGGCGTGGGCGATAAGCGCACCCCGCCGCTCTACATGAAGGCCGGCGACAAGGTCGAAATCAGCATCGGCGCCATCGGCACGCTCACCAACCGCATCATCGACGAACAATAATCAACAACTACCCAATCATAAGAAAGGGAGAGGGACATCATGCGTAAGTTCAACCTGACCATCACCGCGCTCGCTGGCGCGAGCGTCATCGCCCTGTCGGTGCCCGCCTTTGCGCAGGACGCAACGCCGCAACAGGCAGCAGACGCAGCGGACGTCAATTCGGACATCATCGTCACCGCCCAGCGCAAGGCGGAGAAGGTGACGGAGGTGCCGATCTCCATCACCGTCGCCAATCAGGCGCAACTGGAACGGCAGCAGGTCAATACGGTCAACGACCTCAGCCGCGTCGCGCCTTCGCTGGAAATCCAGCAGGCGCCGGGCCAGAATACCGGCGGCGGCGGCGCCATTCGCGGTATCGGGACACAGACCTTTTCGGCCGGGGCGGTCGCCTCGGTGGGCGTGGTCGTCGATCAGGTCAGCCAGGGCAATGCCAACATCTCCGACCTGTTCGACGTGTCGCGGATCGAAGTGCTGAAAGGTCCGCAGGGCACTTTGTTCGGCCTCACGACGTCGGCGGGCGTCATCAACATCACGACCAATGCACCCGACCCCAGCGGCTTTTCTGCGCGGGTGCGCACCGAATTGTCCGATGCCGGCACCGCCGGGTCGAAGTTCGGCAATCAGGTCATTCAAGGCGTCGTGAACATCCCGCTGGCGTCCAATACCGCCATTCGTGTGTCGGGCGTCACCAATTTGCGCCAGGGCGTAAACAAGAATGCACTGACCGGTGATTATAATGACAATGATCGATATGGCGTGCGTGGGCGTCTGCTCTGGGAGCCGACCGAGCGGCTGACCGTCAACCTGATCGGCGATTATACCAAGAGCCGTGCCGAAAATGGTGGCGACTTCTTCACCTTCGTCCAGACCAGCGGCCCCGGCACGGCATTGGGCGGCCTGCTTCGGGACAGCGTCGGGATCACGGGCCGGCTGGCAAGCTGCGGCGTGACGCCCGGCGAAGGCAATCAGAAATATTGCTCCGACTCCTCCTATGTCGGCCGTACGGAAAATTACGGCGGCTCGCTCCAGCTCGATTACGAAGCCGATCCGTTCACGCTGACCTCCGTCACCGCCTATCGCAAATCGAACGAAACAGGTTTTGGCGCGGCGACCAACGTATTCCGTGGCGATCCACTGGAATTGCAGGTCGGCAACGGTGCGGTGAACCGCAAGCTGAGCCTGTTTACGCAGGAGTTGCGAGTCAGTTCGCCTGCCGATCAGTTCCTGGAATATACCGCTGGCGTTTTCTATTCGAACCAGAAGCAGACACGCGATCCGGAAAGCCTTTCGGTGTCGGTGGTGCCGTTCCCTGGCCTGACCATCCCGATCGTGCGCAACCCCGGCGCTGATCTGGATATTCAGGATGAATCGCTTGCCGTCTTCGGGCAGGGCACCTTCCATCTGTCGCCCAGCCTGCGCCTGATTGCCGGTGGCCGGTTCACGACCGATCGACTGTCGATGGATCGCTACGATTATTTCACGCCCGCCGATCCGTTCAGCCGCACCATATTGGACGTCCAGAAATTCTCCTGGCGGCTGGGTGCGCAATATGATCTGGCCCGCGACATGATGATCTACGCCACCGCATCGCGCGGGTTCAAGGGCGGCCAGATCGCCATCCCGTCGGCACCGGCCAAGCCTTTCGTCGTACTGCCCGAAATCCCGATGGCTTATGAAGCAGGCCTGAAGACCACCTTGTTCGGCGGTTGGGTCGCGGACCTCAGCGTCTTCTATCAGAAGATCAAGAATTTCCAGGCGCAGCAGTGCACCGTGGACAGCACTGCCGTCATTTCCTGCGTGCAGACTAACATCAACGGAGTGAAGTCGCGCGGCGCGGAAATCAACTTCTTTGGCAAGGTTTTCGAAGGCCTGTCGCTCAATACCGGCTTCATCTATGCCAAGGCGACCTACCCGACCAACTTCATCGGTACGGATGGCACTAACATCGGCGGCTCGCAACTGGCCTATGCACCCAAATATAAGTTCACGCTGTCGGGTGAATATGAAGCGCCTGTGGCGGGTCGCTTGAACGGATTCGTGGCCGCCGACACGGTCTGGAAATCGCGCGTGCGCTACGAAGCCAATTCGAACAGCCTGACGACCTTCCGCCCGCACTGGCTGGTAGGTGGCCGGATCGGACTGCGCACCGATGATAATCGCTACAGCGTCGCTGTGTTCGGCCGCAACCTGTTCAACGTGCATGAGCCTTCGCTGATGCAGAGCGATTTCCCCTACACCACCGACCAGGGCGAGCAGAATATCGGTGCCATCTATGGCCCGCAGTCCTTCCGCCAGGTGGGCATCAGCTTCGACGCGAAGTTCTGATCTGACAGTAGCATGGCGGGGCTGTACGCTCCGCCATGCCTGTTTACCGCACGGCATAGGAAAGGGGACGGATGAACCAGACCAGACAGGACATCGCGGCGCTGGGTACCGACCTTGGCCCGGATGTTCTCGACCAATGTCGTGCGCTGTTCGATGTCGAACAGTCGGCACTGATGGCGCAAGTGCCGGTGGCGGCTGCGGACATTGCTTATGGGCCGCATGACCGGCATCGGATCGATATCTACCGACCTGTGGGCAGCGACCCGGCGCCGATCATGGTCTTCGTCCACGGCGGCGGTTTCCTAAAAGGCGACAAGGGCGGCGCGGGGGTCTGGCCCAACGCCAATGTCGGACGCATGGCGGCACAGGCGGGCTTTCTGGGCGTCGTCATCAATTATCGGCTGGCGCCCGACAATGTCTGGCCGGCCGGGGCCGATGATGTCGCGGCCGTCGTCGCCTGGATCAAGGACCATGCTGCGCAACATGGTGGCGATCCCGGTCGCATCGTCCTGATGGGCACGTCGGCAGGGGCGGTGCATGTCTCGGCCTATCTCAAGCTGGCTGGAGATCGTGACGTTCGCGCCGCCATCCTGCTTTCGGGCCTCTATGGCTATACGCCTCTCGATCAGCGGGACATGCTCTATTATGGCGATCCGGTGCTTTATCCGGAGCGTATGCCGCTGGAAGCGGTCGCCTCGACCAGATTGCCGCTGTTGATCGCCTGTGCCGAATTTGATCCGCCGCGCTTTCAGGCGGAGTTTCTGGGGCTGATGCAGGATCGGCTTACCCGCCATGGCGCGATGCCGCGCGGTTATATTCATTCGGGCCATAATCATTACAGCCTGGCCATGCATTTGGGCACCACCGACCGGCGGCTGTCGCAAGAAATCTGCGCCTTCGTGCGCGAAACTACTGCCTGACATTTCATATATAATCGGAGAGACGGACACATGCTGGACCGCAGAACCCTTCTGGCCACTGGCGCTGCCGCCATGGCTGCCCCTGCCTTTGCCGCGCGCAAGAGTGCCGACCCGGCCTTTCCCAAGGACTTTCTGTGGGGCGCGGCCACCGCGCCGCACCAGATCGAGGGCAATAATATCGCCAGCGACCTGTGGTTCCTGGAAAACCAGCAACCCACCGTGTTCAGCCAGCCGTCGGGCGATGCCTGCAACAGCTTCGCCTTGTGGGAAACCGACCTCGACCTTGCCAAGGCGATGGGCCTCAACTGCTATCGCTTCGGCATCGAATGGGCGCGGATCGAGCCGGAGAAGGGCCTGTTCAGCCAAGCGATGCTCGACCATTATAGAGCGGTGATCGAGGGATGTCGGGCACGTGGCCTGGCCCCGGTCGTGACCTTTAGCCATTTCACCGCGCCGCGCTGGTTCAGTGCGCAAGGCGGCTGGACCAACCCGGAAAGCGCGTCGCTGTTCGCGCGCTATTGCGACAAGGCGACGCGCGCTTTGGGGCAGGGCATCCATAGCGTCATAACCTTCAACGAACCGAACATCCTTTTGCTACTGAAGCCCATGCTGCCGCCGCAGTTGTGGGCTATTCAGAAGCTGACGCTGGAAACCGCGGCCAAGCGGCTGGGCGTTCCCAAATTCGTTAGCGCCAATGTTGCCGATGTCGCAGACCTGCCGGCCTTGCAGAAGGGGCTGCTGGCCGCGCATCAGGCGGGCAAGGCGGCGATCAAGGGGGTGCGGCCTGACCTGCCGGTCGGCATTTCGCTCGCCATGATGGACGATCAGGCCGTGGGTAAGGCTTCGGTGCGCGACCGGATGCGCGGCGAGCTGTATGGCGAATGGCTGCATGTCGCGAAGGGCGACGATTTCATCGGCGTGCAGAATTACGAGCGTGCGTTGTGGGGCGACAAGGGCCGGCTGCCCGCGCCCAAGGGATCGACCGTCAACTGGTCGGGCACCGAAGTCTGGCCGGGGTCACTCGCCGGCGCGGTCCGCTACGCCCATGAAGCGACCGGCGTGCCCATTCTGGTCTCCGAACATGGCGTTGGGACCGAAGACGACACGATCCGCGCAAAATTCATTCCCGAAGCATTGGCTGGGCTGAAGGCGACGATCGACGATGGCATTCCTGTGCGCGGCTATTGCCACTGGTCTCTGCTTGACAATTTCGAATGGATTTTCGGTTATAAGCCCAAGTTCGGCTTGCATAGTGTCGATCCGGTGACATTTGCGCGGACGCCCAAGCCCAGCGCCGGCATCTATGGCGCCATCGCACGCCGTAACGCGCTGTAAAGGGAGAGATCGTCATGAAGCGTATCGCTCTCATCGCCGCGATGCTGACGACCGCTCCGGCGGTTGCGCAGATGCCTGTTCCGGTACCAGCGCAGGCGCCGGCCGAGCCGGATGCCATTGCGCTCTATCCGCAGGTAAAATCACCCAAGGGATCGGCCGAGAACTGGGTTCGCTTCGGCCAGGATCTGGCCGTTCGCAACGTCACTGTGCCCACCATTACGCCCGTTCTGCCCGATCCCTCCAAAGCGACCGGCGCAGCGGTCATCGTGGCGCCGGGCGGCGCCTTCATGCTGTTGTCGATGGAGCATGAAGGCTGGAGCGTCGCGCGCTGGCTGGCCGAACATGGCATTGCCGCCTTCGTTCTGAAATATCGGTTGAACCCGACCCCGGCCGATACCGCTGAGGCGTCCGCCTATATGGGCAAGCGGATGGCGGATTCGCTGCGCGATCCGACCGCCGCGCCGGGCATCACCGAGCCGCGCGCCACGCTCGATGCGCTGGCGGCTTTGAAGATGGTGCGCGGTGAAGCCGGCAAATGGGGCGTGGATCCGACGCGGGTCGGCATGATCGGCTTTTCCGCGGGCGCGATGACCACTCTGAACGCGGCACTGGAAGGAAAGGGGGGCGATCGCCCGTCCTTCATCGGCTATGTCTATGGTCCGATGCTGGCGCGCAATGCGCCGGCCGACGCGCCACCGATGTTCGCGGCCATCGCCAATGACGATAGCCTGTTTCCCAATCCTTCTTATGCGCTAGTGGAAAGCTGGCGGCGGGTTCATGTGCCGGTCGAGCTTCACGCTTATGAGCGTGGCGATCATGGTTTCGGCATGGGCAAGCCCGGCACCACGACCATGGGGCTGCTGCCGCAGTTCCTGTCCTGGATGGACATGCGCGGCCTGTTGAGCACGAAGGCCGGGCAGTGACGGCGCCGGCCGTATCGATCCGCCGGGAAGCCGGCATCAGCGTCGTCATCAACGGGGTGTTGAGCCTGGCTTTCTTCCTGGGCGTATTCGGGACCGTGTCGCGTCCGCTCGGCTGGATGGCGCCGGACAATCTGGCGATCGATTTCGTGCCGCAAAGCATCGCGGTCGCGCTGATGAGTGCGCTGGTTCCCGCGCTGATCGCCAGGAAACGGCTGGGGAACGGACCGGGGCTTCGGCCCATCCTCACTCGTGCGGCTCTCTTTGCTCTGGCCGGCGGCGTCCTGGGCGGCTTTCTGGCCCTTGCCATCGGCGCGGCGGCCCTGTCGACCATCGGCTGGGGCACCGCCCTGGCGATCAAAATCACCTATGGCGGTGCGCTTGGTGCGCTGGTCGCCACTCTGGCGCTGGGGCGGTTCATATCGTCCGTCCGCGCTGGTCGATAGAAAGAGGATTGCCCAGATGACGCCCCGCACCCTTCGCTTTTTCGCTTTGTTGGCCTGCACCGTCCTGGCCACGCCGGCGCGGGCGGATGAACTGGCCGATGGCTTCCGCAATCCGCCCCAGTCGGCGCGCCCGCGCGTCTGGTGGCATTGGATGAACGGCAATGTGACCAAGGAGGGGATCGACAAGGATCTCGACTGGATGGCGCGCATGGGGATTGGCGGCGTGCAGAATTTCGATGCCAGCCTGATGACGCCGCAGATCGTCAAGGAACGGCTGGTCTATATGACCGACGGTTGGAAGGATGCGTTCCGTCATGCCGTCCAGACGGCCGATGCCAAGGGTCTGGAATTCGCCATCGCCGCCTCCCCGGGCTGGAGCGAAACGGGCGGCCCCTGGGTCAAGCCGCAGGACGCCATGAAGAAGCTGGTCTGGAGTGAAACCGACCTGCGTGGCGGCCAGCGGGTGACGGGCGTTTTGCCAGCGCCGCCAGCTGTCACGGGGCCGTTCCAGAGTGCAAAGTTCAACGATCCGCTGTCCGGCGGAGCCGACGCTGGGGCGCTACCCAGCTATTATGCCGACGCGCGGGTGCTGGCCTATCCGGTCGTGGCGACGTCTCTGCCGCAACCGCGGGTGACACAGGCCGATGGTGCTGCGCTGGACGCGGCGCCGTTGCTTGACGATGACCTGGAAACCGTCGCGCAACTGGCCAAGGGCGACGCGGTCCATCCCGGCGCGCTGATCCTGGACTATGGCAAGCCCGTCACCATTCGTTCGGCCAGCCTGTTCGTGCCCCATGCCCGTCCGCCTTTCGGTGATCCGGCCTACCGCCCGACATTGGAGGTGGAGACGGCGCAAGGCTGGCGGCCGGTGGGCCGTTTCACCCTGACCGAGGTGTCCGCCACGATCGGCGTTGCCCCCGTCACGGCGCGGCGTTTCCGGCTGGTGCTTTCGCCCAATGATGCGCCCAAGTCGCCCGGATTGGGCGACGGCGCGCCCGGTGCGGTGATGATGGATGTGTTCGCGCGGCCGGATAGTCCGACGCTGGGCATTGGCGCGTTGCGGCTGTCGGCCGACCCGAAGATCGATCAATATGAAGTGAAGGCCGGATACGGGATCGTGCCGGACTATAATGTGTTGAGCGACGGACGCGCATCTGATGTACCGGCGATCGACCCGGCGAAAGTCGTCGACCTGACCGGCCATTTGCGCCCCGACGGCACGCTGGACTGGACCGCGCCCAAAGGCAGCGACTGGCGCATCGTCCGCATGGGCTATTCGCTGACCGGCAAGACTAACCATCCCGCCACGCCCGAAGCGACGGGGCTGGAAGTCGATAAATATGATGCCGCTGCCGTTCGCCGCTATCTTGAAACCTACCTGGGCATGTATCGCGACACGGTGGGTGCGGACTGGATCGGCAAAAAGGGTATCCGTGCGCTGCTGACCGACAGTATCGAGGTTGGTGCGTCCAACTGGACCCCGCGCATGGTTGAAGAGTTCCAAGCGCGGCGTGGCTATGATCCGGTGCCGTTCCTGCCTGCGCTGACCGGCGTCGTGGTGGGGTCGGCCGCGCGCAGCGATGCTTTTCTGCATGACTATCGGCAGACGCTGGCCGACCTGCTGGCCGACGCCCATTATGGCACGGTGGCGAAGGTCGCGCATGAAAATGGCCTGACCGTCTATGGCGAGGCACTGGAAAATGGGCGCCCGGTGCTGGGCGACGATCTGGCCATGCGGTCCCATGCCGATGTGCCGATGGCGGCGATGTGGACATTCAACCGGGGCGCCGCGCCGCGTCCGACCCTGATCGGCGATATGAAGGGCGCTGCGTCGGTCGCCCATATCTACGGCCAGAATATCGTTTCGGCGGAAAGCATGACATCGGCCTTTGCGCCCTGGGCCTTCGCGCCGTCCGACCTGAAGCGCGTCATCGACCTGGAGTTCGTATCGGGCGTCAACCGCCCCATCGTCCATACGTCGGTTCATCAGCCGGTGGACGACAAGCTGCCGGGCCTTAGCCTCATGATATTCGGCCAATATTTTAACCGGCATGAAAGCTGGGCGGAGATGGCCAAGCCTTGGGTCGATTATATGGCGCGCACCGGCTATCTGCTCCAGCAGGGCCGCGACCATGCCGACCTGGCTTATTTCTATGGCGAGGACGCGCCGATCACATCGCTGTTCGAACATGGCGTGCCGGCAGATCTGCCGACCCGCTACGCCTATGATTTCGTCAATGCAGATATCCTGGCCAACCGCATGAGCGTCGAAAAGGGCGAATTGGTCGCTGGAAAGGCCCGATATCGCGCGCTCTATCTTGGTGGGTCGAGCCGGGTTATGACGCTGGCGACGTTGCGACGCATTGCTGCATTGGTGGACGCTGGCGCGACGGTTATTGGCACCGCGCCCGAACGCCCGCCGGGCCTTCAGGATGACGCCGCCGCCTTCAAGGCGCTGGCCGATCGTCTCTGGCGTGGTGGTGCTGTCGGCAAGGGGCGGGTCATCTCCAGCCAGGATGCCCAAGCCGCACTGGCCAGTGCCGGCGTCGGCCCGGACTTCCGTGTCGCGAGTGGTGCTGCGGATGCGGACTATCGCTTCATCCACCGCAAGCTGGCCGATGGCGACCTCTATTTCGTCAACAATCGCACCGACAAGGCGGGCCGCATCGAGGCGCACTTTCGTGTGGCGGGTCGGCAACCCGAATTGTGGCGCGCGATCGATGGGACTGCGACCCCCGTATCCTACCGCATAGAGGGCGGGGAAACGGTGATCCCGCTGGATGTCGGCGCAGAGGATGCCTTTTTCATCCTGTTCCGTGATCCGGCCAAGGCCGCATCGGCCACGATTGCGGCCAAGCCAGCGCGGCAGGTCGCCACGCTCAGCCGTCCCTGGAGTGTCAGTTTTCAGCCGAACCGCGGTGCGCCGGCGAAGATTGACATGCCGAAACTGACGCCGCTGGAGACCAATGCAGACAAGGGCGTGCGCTATTTCTCCGGGACGGCGCGCTATCATACGCGCTTCGCTTTGCCCAAGGGGGTGAAGCCCGGCGCGCCGCTCTGGATTGATCTGGGCAAGATCGGCGATCTGGCCGAAGTACGCATCAATGGACAGTCTGCCGGTACGACATGGTTCGCACCCTATCGGCTCGACATCGGCAAGCTGGTGAAGGCGGGTAACAACGAGTTGGAAATCAAGGTCGCCAATCTGTGGGTCAATCGCCTGATCGGCGATCAGCAGCCCGGTGCGGAGCAGGTCACCTTCACCGCCGCGCCGACTTACCAGCCCGATGCGCCGTTGCGGCCGTCCGGCCTGATCGGGCCGGTACAGTTGTTCGCCGAGTAAAACTCAATGGTCGAGCGGCTCGCCGTTTCGCAAGGGTGGTGGGCGCTTGACCTTCCTGATGTGGCGCGGGCCCAAGAATACGGCGCCGATGATTGCCGGCGTTAAAGCTAGGTCGATAGCGCTGGACCTGCGCCGCGCTCAGCCGGCGGCTGAGGTCGAAGCGCGGTCGACGATCTGGGCAAGTTCGGCGCGGAACGAGGACAAGGTTTTCGGCACTGTGTCCGCGGTCCGATCCAAATCATAAGAAGTTGGTAAATGTCAGATGCGCCGGGCGATGGCGCCGGCGGCCCATCCCATGCCCACCGCCATGGCGATCGCCACCAGGCCATAGACGAAGGACCAATGTTCGGCAGCGCTGGCCATGAACTGTTCGAAGCCGGATTTGCGCACGGTGATGTCGCGCACGGCTGCGGCGACGACGCGCCCGTCCTGCACCAGGAAGGTTTCGGCGGTATAGTCGCCGACGATGACGCGCGCCGACAAGGGCAAACGGGCGCGGTAGAGGACGCCGTCGGTGATCTCCACCGTGCCGGGGCGTTCGACGAACAGGCCGGACCGGGCGCGCAGATCGACCAGCCCTGCCTGGAAGCGGGACAGTTCGCCATTGTCATTCAGGGAGGAGGGGGAAAGCTGGAGCTTGTCGACGCCCAGTTCATAGATGGCGGCGGTGCGTTCATCGACGATCCGGTCGATGGGGCGCGAGGAGGCCATGGCGTAGAAGCTGGGCGCTGAACGGAATTGAGCTTCATCGGCATTGACCCATATGCCCGCGACCTTTTGCTTTTCGCGCATGGTGATGGACTGTTCCGGCCCTTTGAGCACAACGACGATGTCGGCCGGCTTTTCAGGGCGGCGGCCTTCAGGATAGACGATCGCACCGAACAGCAGCAGGTCCGCGCCAGTGAAGCTATACTGGATTGCGATATCGCGCTGGGAGACGTCTGGCACCAGTTGCGGTTCGTCCGCGCCGCATAGCAGAAGGGCAAGTGGAAGCGCGGACAGGGCGACGCGGCGGCGCATCAGCCGACCTCTATCGTGTAGATTTCATCCGGCCGCCAGCCCAGGCCCAAGGCCATGCGCGCTGCGACAAGCAGCACGATCGCGGCCAGTAGGATTCGCAGATATTCAGGGCGGATCGACATGGAAATACGAGTGCCGACCTGCGCGCCGGTGACGCTGCCGATCAACAGCAACAGGGCCAGCACGAGGTCCACTGCCTTGGTCGTCATGGCGTGCATCATCGTCGTTGCCATGGTGACGAACAATATCTGAAACAGGGAGGTGCCAACCACCGCCTGCGTTGCCATGCCGAGCAGATAGAGCATCGCGGGCACCAGGATGAAGCCACCGCCCACGCCCAGCAGCATGGTCAGGATGCCCGTCGCCATGCCGAGCAACAGCGGGGCCAGCGGCGAGATATAGAGGCCGGATCGATAGAAGCGCCAGCGCATCGGCAGCGCGGCGACGAGCGGATGGTGTCGGCGCTTGCGCGCAGGGGGACGCTTTCCGGTCTTCAGCGCGATAAGGGCCTGGATCGACTCCTTGGCCATCAGGCCGCCGATGCCACCCAGCATCAGCACGTAGAGGATGCCGATAACGGTATCGATCTGACCCAGATATTGGAGCAGGCGGAAGATGAAGACGCCCATCCCCGCGCCGATGACGCCACCGGCGATCAGCACGCCGCCCATGCGGAAATCCACAGTGCCGCGCGACATATGGGTGAACACGCCCGATACGCTGGCGCCGGTGACCTGGGACGCGGCAGAGGCTGCGGCGACGGTCGGGGGAATGCCGTAAAAGATCAGCAGCGGAGTGGTGAGAAAGCCGCCGCCTACGCCGAACATGCCCGACAGCAGGCCGACGAGACCGCCAAGGCCGATGATGACAAGCGCGTTGACCGACAGATTGGCTATGGGCAGGTAGAGATCCATGCCCGTTCGGGTTACCCTCAACCGACGCCGATATAAAGCGGCGATGGTTGCGATCGATCAAAAATCCGCAGCCAGGGTGACGGCAAGGCCAGAGCCCGGCCGCGCCTGCCCGGCAATCCTCTGCCGCCATTCGACGGACAGGCGGGCGTTGGCCTGCGGCAGGGGCAGGCGAAACTGCAATTCCGGGCCGATGTCGAGACGGGCGGCACCGGGTTGAGCGCCACCTGACACGGCGGCGCCGAGACGGAGGGGCGTACCCGACAGCGGCGCATTCAGGGAGATTTTTCCGTCGATGAAGGCATCCTTCTGCCGGAAGCCGACAATGCCGGCCTGTACATAGGCTTCGGCCATGATCGATGGCGCTACCGGCGTAGGTCCAAAACCGCCGACCGCCATCACGACATTGGCGTTGCGCCCGCCAGTGCCGAGCGCGATGCGCCGCTCGGTCGCCAGCGTAACGGGAATCGCGCGGACTGGCTGGATGGACAGGCCGACGGCCGCTTCCGGTGCGGCCGGACGTTGGAGCGCCCCGGTCAGTCGGCCATAGCCTGTCATCCGGATCGCAGCATGAGGCGCGATGTCATAGTCCAGCCGCAGGCCGGCCTGCGATCCGCCAAGTTGCCCGGTCGAAATAGTCTGCGGGCCTACAAAACTGCCCTGTCTCCAGAAAAGCCATGCGCCGGCGCGCCATCGGTTCGAGGACGACTGAGAGGCCTGCTGCGGCGGTGGGCTGGCGGTTGGCGAGCGAAGGCCACCGATGGTCTTCGAACCGCTCTCATCATGCGTTTTGGCGAAATCGGACATCGGCCCTACGAACCGCAAAAGATCCAATGGCGTGTCTTCCATGGACTGTGATGCGCGATTGGTCCGGCGATAATGAGCGCGATCCGACCGGAGTTGCGGCGCGCTTTCGGGGCCTGTCGAAGACGTGACCCGGTCAATGGGCCGGATGGCCGACACGGCGCTGGCATTCCTCAGAGCGAGCGGCGACAGAGAATGAGGTGCTGATGAGCCAGCATGGATATCGGGTTGCAGGGACGGTGTGAGATCGGGGCCCAAGATGCGGATGCAGACCCAGCCTGCCAATATTAGGGCGAAGAAGCGCAAGGGACGACCGCTTGCGCTGCGGGTCATGATTGGGTCTTCAGATCGGGGAATTTATGCTGTGTCTTGTCCCATACCAGCGGCCTTCCCAATAAAGATCCGGCATAGAGGAAGATGGCCCGTTGCGCTGCGGCTATGGCGATGAAATTGGCGATGAGCGTGCGGGGAATGGACATCATCCCAGAGCGCCAGCCATAAGTGCGGCCTACGAACAGGGCGCGTACGATCGTGCGCCAGGTCATCAGCCAAAAGTTGAAACAGAGTAGCCCCGTGACAAGCGGGGATAGCGGCGGTGGCTGGAGTGGTATCAGAAGATTGGCAAAGGTGATTACGCAGGAAAGGAAGAAGGCGACATAGGCCGCAAACAGCACCAGGGCGGCCAGCGTCGCGCGACGATCGCGAATGCGCATCCACCATTCGGCCGGCCCGCCATGCCAGCCCATCCGGTCCCATCCCGCCAGAGAGATGCCGACCATCCATCGCGCTTTCTGCCTGATGGCCGCGCCGATGCTATCGGGAAAATATTCGCGGGTCGCCACCAGCGCGCCCGTCGTGTCGCGCATGCGCACGAAGACGCCGCGGCCGCCCATATGGGCGATTTGCAGGCCCGCTTCATAGTCCTCCGTCAGGGACGACGGATCGAACGGGCCGCCATAAAAGGGATCGGACAGGCGCCCAAGCATCTTGCGTTCGAAGGCGCAGGCAACCCCGGCGGACGGTATGGATGCGCCCAGGGCTTCCCGTACTGTCAACGCCTTTCCATGGCTTTCTGCAAATTCGTCGCCATAATGGTTGCCAATGGCGCGGGCCAGCCAGTTGCCATGGCCTGGCAAAGGCAAGACCGGCAACTGGACCAGGTCGAAACGGTCGATCATGAAGTCGAACAGGCGAATTTCGTCAGGATGGACGACATCTTCGGCATCATGCAGCACGATCGCCTTGAAGGGACGGTGGGTGCGCGATTCCACATCCTTCATCGCCCGCCACAAGATGTTGAGGCAATCCGCCTTGGTCGTTGGGCCAGGTCGCGGGTTCATGCCCAGGATGATGCGTGGTTCGCCCGACGCGATCGGTGCGATCGAATCCAGCGTGTCGGGATCGTTGGGATAGAGGCCAACAAAAATCCGATAGTCGTCGTCCGGCCAAGCGGCCAGGGCATGGCGCAGCATCGGCCCGATGACAGCGGCTTCGCGCCAGGCCGGGATGAAGATGGCGATACATCCGGGGTTGTGGGACGGCGGCAGGGTCGCGGTGGTCATGCGCGGATGGCGGGCATAGACGGTCAGGTTTCGCCAGCATCGACGGCATATAAAGAGCAGGTCGATCATCAAATCGTCCAGCCCGCCAATCGCCAGTCCGACGACCGCAAAAAGCAGAAATTCGCGATGAAGGGCCATCAGGCCCGCAGCCAGCATGTCCCCCAAGCATTGACCCCCGTCATTCTGTACGAGAGAGGATGACATCTGTGTAAGACACTTCCAAGCATTTTGCTTGTTTTGCGTATAATATATTTGAAGATGACGAGAATTACCGATGGCAGCAGGTGGATTGGGACCTAAAACGAATGAAACAGGCATGAATCGAGCGCATCCGTCCGCATTGCGGGCGTTCCTGACCGGCGAAACGGGCGGCGCAATATTGTTGATGATCGCAGCGGCGGCAGCCATTTTACTGGCCAATCTGCCGGCGACGGGGCATCTCTATCATGCCGCGTTGCATGCGCCGCTAGGGCCGATCCTGTCGCCGCGCATCGGACCGATGACGCCGCATCTGTGGATCAATGACGGGCTGATGGCGATCTTCTTCCTGCTGGTGGGGTTGGAGATCAAGCGGGAGTTTCTGGACGGAGGCTTGGCCAACTGGAGCAAACGGCGGCTACCCATAATCGCAGCGGTGGCGGGAATGGCAGCACCAGCTTTGGTCTATATGCTGGTTACGGCGGGACGCCCGGCGTTGAGCAATGGCTGGGCCATTCCCGCTGCGACCGACATCGCCTTCGCAATCGGCGTGCTGGCGCTGCTGGGAAGCCGGGCGCCGGCGTCGCTCAAACTGTTCCTGACCGCCGTAGCGATTGTCGATGACATGGGGGCGGTCGCCATCATCGCATTTTTCTACAGTTATGGGCTGGACCTGGCGGCGTTGGCAGGGGCCGCCGTGCTGCTGGCGCTGATGTTCGGGTTCAAACGGGCGGGGGTGACGATGTTATGGCCCTATCTTGTGGGATTCCTGATCTTATGGTTCCTCATCCTGCTGTCGGGTGTGCATGCGACCGTGGCGGGCGTCCTGGCGGCGATGACGGTGCCATTGCGTCCATCGCCGGGCAGGCCGGATGCGGTAGATAGTCCGCTCCATCGACTGGAACATGCCATCCATCCTTGGAGCGCCTATCTGATCGTGCCTTTGTTCGGTTTCGCCAATGCCGGCCTCAACCTTGGTGGAGAGGCCGTGGCGGCGCTGCTTTCGCCTCTGTCGCTCGGCGTCGCCCTTGGCCTTTTTCTCGGCAAGCAGGTCGGTATCTTTGGTGCCATATGGGGTGCCGTGCGGCTGGGACTTGCGGATCGGCCGGCCGGCGCGACCTGGGCGCAGGTCTATGGCATGGCGATGTTGTGCGGCATCGGCTTTACCATGAGCCTGTTCATCGGCGGGCTTGCCTTCCCCAACGATGCGTTGCTGGTGGAGGAGGCAAAGGGCGGGATATTGCTGGGATCGCTGCTGTCTGCCCTGTCGGGCTATGCGGTTTTGCGCTGGCTGGCGCGTCCGGTCGCCTCGTCGCCGCGATAAGCAGGTTCGTAAAACGGGATCGATCATGCTAAATTCATGGCTGATGTTGCGAGTCGAAAGCGGCATCGGACAATCGACCAATCTCTGCACGCATGTATGGGAGGAGGGCGACCATGGAAATGGATGTCAATTATCTGCTGCACCGCCAGCAGGTGTCGTTGATGCGAGCGAAAAGCTCGCGATCCCCGCAAGGGCGGGATGCTTATGAACATCTGGCACAAAGCTATGGCGATCGCATCGATGCGCATCGGCGGGAAAATGAGAAGCTGATCGTCCGGGCGCATTGACCTAGCGGGTCAGCGCCGGTCGATCAGCCGCTCGATCGACAGGCGATGCGTTTCGTCGTCTCCGCATTCCCGCTCCAGCACGGCCTTGATGCGTTCCAGCTCCGCTTCGGTCAGATGCTCTATGCCGATGAAATCGTCGCGCGCCGTGTCGATGGCGCGGATCAGTTCGTCGAGCTTCGCCTGGATTGCGGAACCGTCGCGATTTTGTGCATTCTGGATCAGGAAGACCATGAGGAATGTGACGATGGTGGTGCCGGTATTGATGACCAGCTGCCAAGTGTCGGAATAATGGAAAAGCGGCCCGGTCACGAGCCAGAGGATGACGATGACGAGCGCCATGACGAAGGCGCTGGGCTGGCCCGCCCAATTGGCGACACGGTGCGACAAGGTCGCGAAAATCCGATCCATAGGTGATTCTTCCTTTACGAAGCTGTACCATTTATCCCTTGTTCAGCGTGACGTGGCCATGAAAAGCGCGATGCGACACCTCCCTTTTCGCGCGGCATTGGCCGGCGCCCTCATTCTTCTTCCTGCTTGCACCTCTCTGACACCCGAATCGCGGCTACGTTCCGGGTTGGAAGAGGCCGGGCTGTCACCGCGCATGGCAGGTTGCATGGCAGAAAGGATGGCGGACCGGCTGAGCCTGATGCAGTTGCGAAAGCTCCAGTCGCTCGCATCGCTCCGCAAATCTCACAGCGGCAAGATGAGCATCGACCAGCTGCTGCGCAATGTCCGCGCGTTGGAAGATCCGGAGATTTTCGCCGTCACCAGCGGATCAGCACTACGCTGCGCTTTCTGACGTTACAGGGGTGGCGGGCACCAAAAACAGTTTTTTCGGCTTTACAGACTTTGCAATTTTGCAAAGTCATTTTGCGAAATTCTCTGGTGCGTCGCTTTTCGCTGTGCTTAGCCGCTGACATCAGATTTCAGCGAAAGGGCACGCCCCATGAACATTCACGAATATCAAGCCAAGGAACTGCTGGCGAAGTACGGCGCGCCGATCGCCGCCGGTTACGCCGCCTTCTCGGTTGAAGAAGCCGTCGAAGCCGCCAAGAAACTGCCTGGGCCGCTCTATGTCGTGAAGTCGCAGATCCACGCCGGTGGCCGTGGCAAGGGCAAGTTCAAGGAACTGGCCCCCGAAGCCAAGGGCGGTGTACGCCTCGCCTTCAACCTGGACGAGGTGAAGGCGCATTCGGCCGACATGCTGGGCAACACGCTGGTCACCATCCAGACTGGCGAAGCGGGCAAGCAGGTCAATCGTCTGTACATCACCGACGGCGCCGACATCGCCAAGGAATTCTACCTGGCGCTGCTGGTCGATCGCGCCACCAGCCGCATCGCGTTCGTCGTATCCACCGAAGGCGGCATGGACATTGAAGAGGTCGCCCATTCGACCCCGGAAAAGATCCACAGCTTCTCGGTCGATCCCGCTTCGGGCTTCCAGCCGCACCACGGCCGCGCCGTTGCCAACGCTCTGGGCCTGACCGGTGACTTGGCCAAGCAGGCTTCGAAGGTTGCCGCGTCGCTCTATGCCGCCTTCCTCGACACCGATGCCGAGCAGATCGAAGTCAACCCGCTGGCGCTGACCGAGCAGGGCAACCTGCTGGTTCTGGACGCCAAGGTCGGTTTCGACGGCAACGCCATGTTCCGTCACAAGGACATCGCCGAACTGCGCGACCTGACCGAAGAAGATGCGGCCGAAGTCGAAGCGTCGAAGTACGACCTTGCCTACATCAAGCTGGACGGCAACATCGGTTGCATGGTGAACGGCGCGGGCCTGGCCATGGCGACGATGGACATCATCAAGCTGAACGGCGAATTCCCCGCCAACTTCCTGGACGTAGGCGGCGGCGCCACGACCGAAAAGGTGACGGCTGCCTTCAAGATCATCCTGAAGGACCCGGCGGTGAAGGGCATCCTGGTCAACATCTTCGGTGGCATCATGAAGTGCGACATCATTGCCAATGGCATCGTCGCCGCCGCCAAGGAAGTGAACCTGTCGGTTCCGCTGGTCGTCCGTCTGGAAGGCACCAACGTCCAGCAGGGCAAGGACATATTGGCCAATTCCGGTCTTCCCATCGTCCCGGCGGACGATCTGGGCGACGCGGCCAAGAAGATCGTGGCGGAAGTGAGGAAGGCGGCCTGATCCGCTTTCCCGCCTGAACGATACACCAAAGGGTGCGGGGGGACCGGAAACGGTCCGCCCGTGCCCGTATTGGCGTTTATAATGGAGGATGTTGAATATGAAGATCCTTGTGCCCGTAAAGCGGGTTATCGACTATAATGTGAAGCCGCGGGTGAAGGCGGACGGTACGGGCGTCGATCTGGCGAACGTGAAGATGAGCATGAACCCGTTTGACGAAATCGCGGTCGAAGAGGCCATTCGCCTGAAGGAAAAGGGCGTGGCGACCGAGGTCGTGGCGGTGTCGATCGGCGTTGCCAAGGCGCAGGAAACGTTGCGGACCGCGCTGGCCATGGGTGCCGATCGGGCGATCCTGATCCAGACCGACGATGAAGTCGAACCACTGGGCGTCGCCAAGCTGCTCGCCAAGGTGCAGGAAGAAGAAGGCGCTGGTCTCATCATCCTGGGCAAGCAGGCGATCGACGACGACAGCAACCAGACCGGCCAGATGCTGGCTGCGCTGCTGAACCTGCCGCAGGGCACGTTCGCATCGAAGGTCGAGGTTGCCGATGGCAGCGTCCACGTGACCCGTGAAGTCGATGGCGGTCTGGAGACCGTGAAGTTGAACACGCCCGCGATCATCACCACCGACTTGCGCCTGAACGAACCGCGCTATGCCTCGCTGCCCAACATCATGAAGGCCAAGGCCAAGCCGCTGGCGAGCAAGACTCCTGCCGATTACGGCGTGGACATCGCTCCGCGCCTTGAGACGCTCAAAGTGTCGGAACCGCCCAAGCGCTCGGCCGGTATCAAGGTCGCCGACGTCGATGAACTGGTGACTAAACTCAAGGCTCTGGGAGTGGCAGCATGAGCAAGACGCTTGTTTGGGTTGAACATGAAGGCGGAGCGGTCAAGGACGCGACCCTTTCGGCAGTCACCGCTGCTTCGAAGCTGGGTGAAGTGCATCTTTTGGTCGCCGGCGCTGGCATCAGCGGTGTCGCCGAGGCGGCTGCGAAGATTGCTGGCGTGGGCAAGGTCCATGTCGCCGACGACGCGGCCTTTGGTCATGCGTTGCCGGAAAATGTCGCGCCGCTGATCGTAGATTTGATGGGTCATCATGACGCATTCGTTGCACCAGCCACCAGCAACGGCAAGAATATCGCGCCGCGTGTCGCCGCTTTGCTCGACGTCATGCAGATCAGCGATATCCTGTCGGTGGAAAGCGAAGACACGTTCACCCGTCCAATCTACGCCGGCAATGCCATCGCGACCGTCAAGTCGAAGGATGCCAAGAAGGTTATCACCGTCCGGGGCACCGCTTTTGAAAAGGCGGCGATCGAGGGCGGTTCGGGTGTCGTGGAAGCCGTGGCCTCGACCGGAGACAAGGGCGTGTCGTCCTTCGTCGGTGCCGAGATCGCCAAGCTGGAACGTCCCGAACTGACCAGCGCCAAGATCATCGTGTCGGGTGGCCGGGCGTTGAAGGATGGCGAGACGTTCGAGGCGACCATCTTCCCGCTGGCCGACAAGCTGGGCGCTGCCGTCGGTGCGAGCCGTGCTGCGGTCGATGCGGGCTATGTGCCCAACGACTATCAGGTCGGTCAGACCGGCAAGATCGTGGCGCCCGAAGTCTATATCGCGGTCGGCATTTCCGGCGCGATACAGCATCTGGCCGGCATGAAGGACAGCAAGACCATCATCGCCATCAACAAGGACGAGGATGCGCCGATCTTCCAGGTTGCGGACATCGGCCTGGTCGGTGATCTGTTCAAGGTCGTGCCGGAGCTTACCGAAAAGCTGTAAGCCTTCGTGACGCAGTAGGAAAGGGCGTGGGACTATTCCCACGCCCTTTTTCTATGTCATTTTCAGTTGATGCGTTTGTTGACGATGCCACCAGGGGCATTGGAACACACCGGGGCGATGGTGTCGCCCATAGAAAAGCCGCCCGTCGCTGCCATGAGAGGGGGGTATGGCAGCAAGCGGGCGGCGACCGGCGGCGAGCGGGGACTGTAGCCGCCGGATGGGAATAGATTTTAGTTGGGCAGCGGACGGCTGCTGGTGACGGACGGCGTCACCAGCGGGGTGGTGGTCGCGGTGCCGGTTTCGGCGCGCTGTTCGTCGAGCTTGGCCTTAGCCTCGCCATAGCGGGCGACGATGTCGTCCTTGAACTCGGTCAGCTTGCCTTCGTCATAGAGCTTCTTGCCGACATAGCCTGCGATGGCGCCGAAAATCAGGGTGCGGATCATGGGGAATCTCCTAATCAGTGGGTTTGATGGGATAACTGGCCACGGCGACAGGGGTTCCAAGGGCGATTGCCTGAGCATCGCTTTCCGCTAGTCTTGCGGCGGGCTGTGGGGGAATTGAGGCATGTCGGCTTTCGATCTGGTGTTCGCGGTGTTCGGCCTGTTGCTGGGCCTGGCCATTGCCGAGGTACTGGGCGGCTTTGCCAGGGTGCTCAAACTCAAGCGCGCCGCCAAGCCGGTGCGGGTCGGATGGCTCACCCCGTTGCTGGGGCTGTTCGTCATGCTGGACCTGACCAGTTTCTGGGGCACGGCGTTCAGCATGCGGGACCAGATGGACGCCAGTTACCTGACGCTGGTGGTCGTGCTGACCATCGTGGGCGTCTATCATCTGATCGCGTCGGTGATCTTTCCCGACGAGCCGGAGCAATGGCCCGATTTCGACGATTGGTACGACAAGCAGAACCGGCTGGTGATCGGCGGGCTGTTGGGCGTCAATATCGCCACGATGGTCGGGCAGGCTGTGCTGGACAGCGTCCGTCCGCTGCCCGATGCGCCGGAGGGGCCGGCAGGGGCGGTGGGCTTTCTATTCTATGCCGGCGGCGCGCTATCGTTGTTTGCGTTGCTGATCGCCCTGCTGTTCGTCCATGACCGGCGGTGGAACGTGGCGATGCTGGCGGCGCTGAACCTGATCCTGCTGAGCACCAGCATATTGGAGGATTATGTCTGAAAGCCCGGTCAGGCCGGATTGCCGCCCCGTTCGCGCAGCGCGCGGCTGACGTCGATCTGATCCTGGCGACGGGCCATGGCGAGGAAGGCCGCTTCGGAGCGGAGGCAGCGGTCGCGGACATTGTCCAGCTGCGCGGCGGCGGCATCATCATGCGCCTTGGCCGCAAGGGCGTGATAGTCTGGATTGGCCATGGCAAGGCTCCTTCTGGAAGAAGAAAGGCCGGGCGCCATGGGAGCGGCGCCCGACCGGCCCGCCCGCCGCGCCTGCAAAAAGCACATGCGGCGGGGGCCAGCAACGGGGTGCGGCGCGCCCGAAAGCCCGCCGCCCCGCACGCCGCTTATTCGGCGTGAGCGATGTTCACAGCCGCCATCTTGCCGCGACGGTCCTGCTCCAGATCATAGGAGACGCGGTCCTTTTCGCGCAGCGTGGCGAGGCCGGCGCGCTCGACGGCGCTGATGTGGACGAATGCGTCCGGGCTGCCATCATCGGGAGCGATGAAGCCAAAGCCCTTGTCGGCGTTGAAGAATTTTACGGTGCCTACGATGCTCATGGAAATTACCTTCTTGTCTGCGATGCGTCCCGTGTGGACGCACCGGGTCGCTAAAGGGGCAGGGAAAGAAGGAGTGAGGGAGCCGCAAAGCGCCGAAAGACCGTCGATTTGCGACTATAGCCCCACCCATGTAGGCCATAGGCAGCGAAATAGCAAATCGGGCGCGGGGACAGGCGTTCAGGCGGGCACGGGATGGGGGTGCGCGTCCATGGCGGTGCCCTTTCCTTCGGGGGTTTCGGAGGTTTCTTCGGTCAGGCCTTCGTCGGTCGGGGCGAAATGGAAATAGGCGTCGCGGGCGCGGGCCGCCGCCATTTCATAGGGTTGCAGCCAGGCGGCATGTTCCGCCTCCATCGCCGCCCGCTCATCGGGCGTCAGATCGCGGTCATAATCGTCCACATCATAGTCGCTGCTGGTCGCATCGCCGGTGAAGCCGGGCGGCGGCGGGAAATCGGTACGCCAGCGCTGTAGCCGACTGCTCCACCAATGTCCGCGCAGCCGGGCGGCGGCTTCCTCCGGCGGCAGGTCGGACCGGTTGGGTTCGGGTTCAGGCTGCGGTTCCGGCGCCGGTTCGGGGCGAAGTTCACACCGTTCATCGGCGACGGGACTCTGCGGATTCTGCCCGGCTGCAAGCGGCATGCGCGCGGCGACGAAGAGCGCGGCGCAGGCGCCCGACGAGATGGACGCGGCAACCGCCTCCACCACCGGTTCGGGCGTGGCCGGGCGGGAACCGTCGAGCAGCTGCGCGTCGGCCATCGTGCGGCCGCGGGGCTCTTCGCCGGTGTGGGGGAGGGCGAGGCCGTCCAGCTCCGCCTGCGCGACGTCTTCGGGGCAGATCATGTCGAGATAGGCGGCGAAATCCTGCGCCACGACGCGGGCGAGCGCGGCGTCGGAGCCTTCGGCCGGGGAGTCGGCCATGCGATCGAGCCGGGACAGCATCGACATGGCGAGGCGATTGTCGTGGCGGTGGCGGGTGACCTGGTAATTGTCGGGGTCTTTGCGGATGGTTTCTTCATTGCCGGTGATGGCGCGGGCGAGGAGATCCGTCGCGAGGCGGGCGCGGGCGATCAGGATCGCGGCGTCCCAGCCCAGGCGAAAGGCCGCGCCGTCATGGCGGGTGCGCAGGGCATAAGCGGAGCGGGCGGTGATGCGCACGGCTTCGCAGGCGAGCATGATGACGCCGGAGGCGGCGAGAACGTCGAGAAAGCGCCGCTGTCGCGCCGGGGACCAGCCATCGGCGCGGCTTTGCGGGGCGGCGGTGGGGAGAATGGGGTCGTGGATGGACATGGCTTGGCTCCCGGTTGGAGAAGGTCTTGCCGGGAGGATATGTGGGTGGGGGGCGTGTAGGACAGGGGAATAGGGTTTTCAGGGATAGTGTTGGCGGGCGTGATGGAGCGCCAATATCTGAATCCGGTCGGTCATGACCCGATAGACCAGGATATAGTTTGGATGGACCACCGCTTCCCGCGTGCCGGGAACCCGACCGGTGCGGTGGAGATACGGATGGTCGGGCAAGCGATCGGCAGCGTGACGGATGGCAGCGCCTATGCGGTCGGCCGCCGTCGGGTTACGTATTTCGATATAGTCGATGACACTTTCGAGTTTTCGCAGAGCGCTGGCTCTCCAGACGACCGGCAGCACTATGCCGTTTTGCGCTCGTCCGCCTTTTTGCGGCGGTCGATAATGGCCTGCATCCGGGCCATCGCTTCGTTATGAGGAATGTCGGGTTCGTCCGATGCCATCGCGGCCTCGACCTCCGCACGGAACCATGCGTCATAGGCTTCCGCTTCTTCGGTCGTCGCGAACTCGGACTCGATGGGGGTGAGCTTGGTCATGGGGGGAGTGTAGCAGGTGAGTGCGGTGGGGCCAATTGGGGTGGAGGTGGTTGGTCCGATGTGGATTAGGTTTGGAGGGATTTCGGGATTTAATAAACTGTCGCCGCAACTCCGTTGCATTGTAATTCTCCAGCCAAGCGCTTGCCGTTCGGTATATCTACACCAAATTGAATTAGCACGACGCAACACAAATAAGGAAAAACACAAGGTTATTGACGCATTTGTTACGCGAAGCCAATAATGAAGAAAGCGCTACAGATTTTGGGGGGTAATGTGGAGACTATCAAATTCACTTTTGACGGTAAGCTGGCATCCCAGCATCGAATGGACTTCTATGAGTCCGCTCGATTCCAATACTCAGCATCGAGGCTTCTCGTTAAGCTCGATAATTTCCGACGGACTGGAAATTTTCCTAAAAAAATAACATATAATAATACTCCAGATATCCTGATACTTCCTACTCGACGCGGAAGTTTCGGAATTGATGTAATTGTTCCAGCTCTACAGGCGGCCGCGCCGGTAATTTATGAAGCTCCATTGGGAGCTATGTTGTCGTACGTAATCGATCGAGTCTTCTCATCTGCGGATGATGATGCCATCAAAGCTGCATTGGCGAATAATGACCACCTTCTCGACGTTTTTGAACAAACTATAGAAGGTAGAGATGAGGCCTTGGCCCGCACGCTTGAAATGTTGCAAAGGCGGATGGACAATGAAGATGATCTAAACGGACAGATAAGGTCGCTATATGAACGGCTTCTCGCAGATCAAGAAAGGAAAGCCCTTTTAAGTGATGAGCGAGCGATCCTGCAACGCATTCCAGCAGACGATGAGGCTGAACTCATTACAATGGCTGCCCCGCTCCTTAAAGAAATGAATGTTCCGCTTCGACGCAGTGCGAGAAAGGTAAATATATCCACCTCCGCAAACGATAATGAAACAAGAATTTTGCATGCTAATAAAGCTATGGCCGACGCGTTAGACACGCAAAAAGTTGATAGACGGCTTACAACTATCGATATTAACATAGTCCAGTTTAATAAAGAAAGTGGATGGGGGAAATTCGAGAATGACGAATGGGATGGGCGACCGTCTTTCTCAATTCCTGGAGAGATTTTGGACGATTTAAAGCAAATCGCGGTGAACGCGATGCATGAAGATATGGTTGAAGTTGACTGCTATTTTGTTCGAAGTGCTGCGGGAGTACCTCAAAGAATACTTGTTACCGACATCCGTGAGATCGATGAATAGACGTTCTTTCACTCCGCCGCCACAGCCTCCAGCCCCAACAACGGCGCCAGATACCGCCCGGTAAAGCTGCGCTTCTCCTTCACGACCTTTTCCGGCGTGCCTTCCGCAACCACTTCGCCGCCCTTCACGCCACCCTCAGGCCCCATGTCGATAATCCAGTCCGCCGTCTTGATGACGTCCAGATTATGTTCGATCACGACCACGCTGTTGCCCTGGTCGACCAGCGCGTGGAGGACTTCCAATAGTTTGCGGACATCCTCGAAATGCAGGCCCGTCGTGGGTTCGTCCAATATGTAGAGCGTGTTGCCGGTGGCGCGGCGGCTGAGTTCCTTGGCGAGTTTGACGCGCTGGGCTTCGCCGCCGGACAGGGTCGTGGCCTGCTGGCCGACCTTGATATAGCCAAGGCCGACTTCCGCCAGCATCGCCATCTTGTCGCGGATGGGGGGCACGGCCTTGAAGAATTCGACCGCATCCTCGACCGTCATGTCGAGGACGTCGGCGATGCTCATCCCCTTGAACTTCACCTCCAGCGTCTCGCGATTGTAGCGGGCGCCGTGGCAGACGTCGCAGGTGACATAGACGTCGGGGAGGAAGTGCATCTCGATCTTGAGGAGGCCGTCGCCGGTGCAGGCTTCGCAGCGGCCGCCCTTGACGTTGAAGCTGAAGCGGCCGGGCTTGTAGCCGCGCGCCTGGGCTTCGGGAAGGCCGGCGAACCAGTCGCGGATGTTGGTGAAGGCGCCGGTATAGGTGGCCGGGTTGGAGCGCGGGGTGCGGCCGATGGGCGACTGGTCGATGTCGATCACCTTGTCGCAATGTTCGAGGCCCGTCACCTTGTCGTGCGCGCCGGCGACGATGCGGGCGCCGTTCAGGGCGCGCGCCGATGCCGCATAAAGGGTGTCGATGGTGAAGCTGGACTTGCCCGATCCCGACACGCCGGTGACGCAGGTGAAGGTGCCGAGCGGGATCGACGCGGTAACGCCGGTCAGGTTGTTGGCGCGGGCGTTGTGGACGGTGAGCTTCTTGCCCGACCCCTTGCGGCGCTTGGCGGGCACGTCGATGCGGCGGGTGCCGTTGAGATAGTCCGCGGTCAGGCTGTCCTTGTTCTTGAGGATCTGCTTGAGCGTGCCCTGCGCGACGATGGCGCCGCCATGGACGCCCGCGCCCGGCCCCATGTCGACGATATAGTCGGCGGCGCGGATCGCATCCTCGTCATGCTCCACGACGATGACGCTGTTGCCGAGGTCGCGCAGGCGCTTGAGGGTCACGAGCAGGCGGTCGTTGTCGCGCTGGTGCAGGCCGATCGAGGGTTCGTCGAGAACGTAGAGGACGCCGGACAGGCCGCTGCCGATCTGGCTGGCGAGGCGGATGCGCTGGCTTTCGCCGCCCGACAGCGTGCCGCTGGTGCGGTCGAGGTTGAGATAGTCGAGGCCGACATTGTTGAGGAAGCCGAGGCGCTCGACGATTTCCTTGAGGATGGCCCTGGCGATCTGCTTCTGCTGGTCGTTCAGCGCGTCCGGCATCGCGGTGAAGAAATTGAGCGCGTCCACCACCGAGCGGCGGGTGGAGAGGGAGATGTCCTCGCCCGCGATTTTGACCGCCAGCGCTTCGGGCTTGAGGCGCGCGCCGTGGCAGGTCTCGCAAGGCATGGCGGTCTGGTACTTGGCCAGCTCCTCGCGCATCCAGGCGCTGTCGGTTTGCAGGAGGCGGCGATTGAGGTTGCCGATGACGCCCTCGAACGCTTTCTTGACCTCGTAGCTTTTCCTGCCGTCCTGGAAGCGCAGGGTGACGGGCTTGCCGCCGGTGCCGTGCAGGATGATGAGCTTTACCTCGCCCGGCAGGTCGGCCCAGGGGGTTTCGAGCGAGAAGCCGAACTCCTTCGCCAGGGAGCCGAGCACCTGCATATAATAGGGGCTGGGCGGATTGGATTTGGCCCAGGGGACGACCGCGCCCTTCTTTATGGAGAGCGCTTCGTTGGGGACGACGAGGTCGGGGTCGAACTCCTGCCGTTCGCCAAGACCATCGCAGGCCGGGCAGGCGCCCATGGGGGCGTTGAAGGAGAAGAGGCGCGGTTCGATTTCGGGGATGGTGAAGCCGCTGACCGGGCAGGCGAATTTTTCGGAGAAGACGATGCGGTTGGCGGGGATGCCGGCGCCCTTCATCTTCTTGTCGGTGCTTTGCGCTTCGTCCTCGCGGCCGGGCACGACGCCTTCGGCCAAGTCCACGAAGGCGAGGCCGTCGGCGAGTTTCAGGGCTTGTTCGAAACTGTCGGCAAGGCGCGTGCCCATGTCCGCGTCCACGGCCAGGCGGTCGACGACCACTTCGATGTCATGCTTGTACTTCTTGTCGAGGGCGGGCGCATCCTCGATCAGGTACATTTCGCCGTCGATGCGCACGCGGGTGTAGCCCGCCTTCTGCCATTCGGCCAGTTCCTTGCGATATTCGCCCTTGCGCCCGCGCACCACGGGGGCGAGCAGGTAGAAGCGCGTGCCCTGCGGCAGGAGCATGACGCGGTCCACCATCTGGCTGACGGTCTGCGCGCTGATCGGCAGGCCGGTGGCGGGCGAATAAGGGATGCCGACGCGCGCCCAGAGGAGGCGCATATAGTCGTAGATTTCCGTGACCGTGGCGACGGTGGAGCGCGGGTTGCGGCTGGTCGTCTTCTGCTCAATGCTGATCGCGGGGCTGAGGCCCTCAATATGCTCGACATCGGGCTTCTGCATCATCTCCAGAAACTGGCGCGCATAGGCGGAGAGCGATTCCACGTAGCGGCGCTGACCCTCCGCATAGATGGTGTCGAAGGCGAGGGACGATTTGCCCGAGCCGGACAGGCCGGTGATGACGACAAGGCTGTCGCGGGGCAGATCGACGTCCACGCCCTTGAGATTATGTTCACGCGCGCCGCGCACGGAGATGTGGGTCAGACTCATGGGGCCGTTCTATATTTGTTCGATGGAGCGGGGGCAAGCGGAAGCGGGCATCCCGATGGCGAAGATAGGAAAGCGAACGATCAAATGCGAGGGCGGTTGCGAAGCGTCTGGCGCAAAAGGGATTGAAAGGCCCGCCGCATGTCGTTCGTGGCGTGATGAGGGTTGTTCGTCACCCCACCATGCCGCCGGGCGGTGCGCATGGGCGGATCATCGAAGCGGGCGGGATCGTCATCATCCTGTCGCTATGATGAGGGCATAGGGCGAGCGGGTTGCACCCGTTAAGCGACGGTTCAGTGCGAATGGCGTCGTTTCCCCTTCAAACAGTTATCCCGATCCGGAGTGCCCGACAGCATCTGGATACGCCCCCGGCATCCCTTGCGCCGGGGGCGTTTTCGTGCCTGCGCGATCCGCGCGATGCCCCTGCCTGCGCGATCCGCGCGATGACCCTGTCTGCGTGGTTCGCGCGATGCCCTTGCAGCGAGAGGGGTCTTGATTGGATCGCCACGCTTCGCTCGCGATGACGCTGTGAAGCCGTCTCCGGTCATCAAACCCTAAAGCCGGTCTCGCAATGCGCATGTCGGTGCCGATGGCGATGCGACTCAGGCGCATTTCAACATGTCCCTTACGGAAATGTCGTTTGCAGAAGGGGCGGATGTCGTTCGTCCCGCCGTTCGTCCCCCTGCGTCGGCGCTTGGTCGGCAGTGCCGTCGTTGGCCGACAGGGATCGTTACCGGGTCGAAGCGGACGGGCGCCGGGCAGATTGGGGGCGTAACACAATGAGGCGAACGGGGCAGGTGCCGACCCCTGAAAGACCTTCCCGGCTCCGCCCGTTCGCATCCGGCGCTTCCCATAGCCCCCCCCTTGCCGGGGCGCCGGCCACAACAGATTTCGAGGAGATAGCCCCATGTTCCGTTCGACCCCATTTGCCGCCGTTCTTGCCCCCGTCGCTGTGCTGGCCAGTGCCGCTATCGGTGCGGGCGCCGCGTCCGCGCAGGAATTTCAATCCAACGGCCGGACCACCGGCGTCTATCATGGCGACCTGGACCTGGCGCAGCCGGCCCATCAGCAGCAGTTGCGCAGCCGGATCGCGCGGGCCGCCAACCGCGTCTGCTCGTCGATGGATCTGCAAGCGCAGATGAATTGCAAGGCCAAGGCGATCGCCCATGTCGAAGCGCCGATCACGGCGGCCATCGCGCGTGCCGAGACGGGCGAGCGTTATGCGGACGCGGGCAAGACCGTGCGTCCGGTGGTCGGGAACTGATCCCGACGGGCCATGATGTGACGCGATCCTTCTGCGTTCCCCCGGCTCAGTCGATGGGAGGCGCGTGACTTCTATCGAGGGTACGGTCCCACGCTCTGAACTGGACCCCGGCCTGCGCCGGGGAACGGTTATTGCTGCGCGCGTCATGCCGCCTTGCCATGATCCGCGCGGCCCGTGCGGATGGTTTTGCGATAAAGGCCCGGTTTGCGCCGGGCCTTTTCGTATGTTGGACTTCTTCGGTTTTGGAACGTCAGGCTGAACCGCTATATGCGCCTGCCTGATATTGACGCCTCATAGCGCTGACTCAGTTGAAGCCGGGGAACAAGGCGTTACTCGTTCGAGATGCAAGCCTTCGCTCTCCCTAAACGGATGAGAGGCCGATGTCGCCGGTCAGAAATCCGGGCGGCGTTTTTCGCGGAAGGCGCTGACGCCTTCGGCGAAGTCGGGCAGGGTGAAGGCGTCGCGGAACAGGGCGAGCGTGGTGGCATCGTCGTCCGCCTGGCCTTCAAGGATGCGGCGGACGATCGCCTTGGACGCGCGAACGCTGTGCTGGGCGTTGGCGGCGATGGTGCGCGCGAGCATGTCTGCGGCGGTCAGGGGATCGGGCGCGACCTCTTCGATCAGGCCGATCGCCAGCGCTTCTTCGGCGCTGTGGAGCGCGCCGGTGAAGAGGATGCGTCTGGCGCGGGCCGGGCCGACCAGATCGACCAGCAATTTCGTGTCGAACAGCGAATAGACGATGCCGAGTTTGGCCGGCGTGATGCCAAGGCGCGCGGTCGGCGACGCGATGCGCAGGTCGCAGGCGATGGCAAGGCCGCATCCGCCGCCGACGCAATCGCCGTCGATCGCGGCGATCACCGGCTTTTGGCTGCGGGCAAGCGCATATTGGCTGGCGCGGATCGCGGCCTGATTGGCGATGCGCCAGTCTTCTTCGCGCGAACGGGCGGCAAATTCGTTGATGTCGGCGCCCGCGCAGAACAGGCCGGGCGTGGCGGAGGCGAGGATGAGGACGCGGATCGCGTCATCCGCCATGGCCTGCCCGACAAGTTGGGGGAGCTGTTCCCACATGGCCTGGGTCATGGCGTTGCGCCGGTCGGGTCGGTCGATCAGCAGGCGGGCGACCGGGCCATCCTGTTCCAGCCGCAGCGGCATGTCAGGCGGGCCAGCGTTGCAGCAGCGGGACCAGCTCGTCGAAATGGTCGATCACCGCGTCCGCCTCCAGCGTTTCGACGGGACCGTCGAGGAAGCCGAAACCGACCGCGATATTGGCGATGCCGGCATTTTTCGCGCCGGCGATGTCGTTGATCGTATCGCCGATGAAGATGGTGCGACCGCCGCCTGCGCGGGCGACCATTTCCCGGATCGGGGCGGGATCGGGCTTGGCCACGCCGACGGTATCGCCGGCCACGATGGCCGCGAACCGGTCCGACAGGCCGATCTGGTGCATCAGCGGGATGGTGAAGCGTTCCGCCTTGTTGGTGCAGATGGCAAGCTTGACGCCTGCGCCGGCCAGGGCGTCCATCGCATCCAGCAGGCCGGGATAGGGGAGCGAGTGGATGGCGAGATTCTGCTCATAATAATCGAGCAATATGGGGAGCAGGCTGTCGAGCGTTTCGGCGTCATAGCCGCCCGACGCATCGAGCGCGCGGGCCAGCATGATTTTCGCGCCCTTGCCGACGAAGGGGTGGATAGCGGCGGCCGGGAAGGGCGGGCGACCGATCGTGCCGATGGCGTAATTCACCGCGGCGGCAAGATCGCCGCTGGTGTCGATCAGGGTGCCGTCCAGGTCGAAACCGACGATGTCGAAAGGGATGCTGCTCATGACGCCTGCCATGCCGCCTGCGCGGTGGCAAAGGCAAGGCAAACATGGCAGAGGAAGGACAAGTCATAGCTTTTGCCGGGAAAATCATCGTGACCAGTTCCGCCAGCCGTCCAAGCGACCGTCCTTTGGCCGTCATCATCCTTGCCGCCGGGCAGGGGACGCGGATGAAGTCGTCGCTTCACAAGGTTTTGCATCCGATCGCGGGGCGATCCATGCTGTTGCACCTGCTGGCGAGCGTGGGCGACCTCAAGCCCGAACGGCAGGTGGTGGTCGTGGGCGCGGGGCGCGCGCAGGTGGAAAAGGCGGTGGCCGGCACCGGCGCGGTCATCGCGGTGCAGGAGGCGCAGCTGGGCACCGGCCATGCGGTGGCGCAGGCCCATGATGCGCTGGCGGGATTTGCGGGCGATGTGCTGATCCTCTATGGCGACGTGCCGCTGGTGAGCGCGGGCACGATGCGGGCGATGCTGGATCGGCTGAGCCGGGGCGACGAGCCGCGCGCGGTGGTGCTGGGCTTTCGCCCGGACGATGCGGCCGCCTATGGCCGGATCATCGCCGACGGGCAGGGCATCATCGAGAAGATGGTCGAATATAAGGACGCCAGCGAGGCCGAGCGGGCGGTGACGCTGTGCAATAGCGGGCTGATGGCGGTGCGGTCGACCGACCTGTTCGTGCTGCTGGACCAGATCGGCAACAATAATGCGGCGGGCGAATATTATCTGCCCGATATCGTCATGCTGCCCGGCGGGACGAGCGCCGTCATCGAAACGCAAGCGTGGGAAGTGGCGGGCGTGAACAGCAGGGCCGAACTGGCGGGGGTCGAGGCGGTGTGGCAGGCGCGGCGCCGGGCTGAGGCGATGCGCGACGGGGTGACTTTGGTTGCGCCCGAAACGGTGTTCTTTGCGCATGACACGGTGCTGGGCCGCGATGTGGTGGTGGAGCCGAACGTCGTGTTCGGCCCGGGCGTGACCGTGGCGGACGACGTGGTCATTCACGCCTTTTCGCATCTGGAGGGAGCAAGTGTCGCCAGTGGCGCGGCGATCGGTCCCTATGCGCGGTTGCGGCCGGGGGCGGAGATCGGCGTCAAGGCCAAGGTCGGCAATTTCGTCGAGATCAAGAAGGCGCGCCTGGGCGAGGGGGCGAAGGTCAATCACCTGTCCTATATCGGCGATGCCAGCGTGGGGGCGGGGAGCAATATCGGTGCGGGTGTCATCACCTGCAATTATGACGGCTTCTTCAAACATAGGACGGAAATCGGCGCGGGGGCCTTTGTCGGGTCGAACAGTGCCCTGGTGGCGCCGGTGACGATCGGTGACGGGGCGATCGTGGCGGCGGGCAGCGTGGTAACGAAGCCGGTCGAGGCCGATGCGCTGTGTCTGGTGCGGCCCGAACAGATCGGCAAGGCGGGATGGGCGGCGGCCTTTCGCGCGCGGATGTCGGCAAAGAAGGCGGGCAAGTGAGGGCCCGCCATGACGCGGTGTCAGGGTCGTGAGTTGATCCGGAAATTGCTCTGGGCGTTGCTGGGGATCGTCCTGATCGCCGTAGCGCTTGCCCTGTGGCTGTTCCTCAACGCCAGCGCCATGCCGATCGTGCGGCGGGCCGAAGTGGCGCTGCCCTTTCCCGCCGATGCGCCGCGCAGGGCGGTGCGGGTCGCTTTGCTGACCGACACGCATCTGTCGGGGCCGGACAACAGCCCGGAGCGCCTCACGCGGATCGTCAAGCAGATCAACGGGTTGAAGCCCGACCTCATCCTGCTGGGCGGCGACTATATCGGCGACGACAAGGGCGGGGCGATCTATGATGCGCAGGCGAGCATCGCGCCCTTTGCGGGGCTGCGCGCGCCGCTGGGCGTGGTGGCGGTGCTGGGCAATCATGACAGTCGCAGCAAGCTCAATCGCCGGGCGCTGAGCGAGCGGGACTGGAAGGCGGGCTTTGCGCGCATGGGCATCGCCCTGTTGCTGGACGAGGCGGTGCGGCGCGGGCCGCTGGCGATCGGGGGATTGCAGGATATCTATACCCGCAAGGTCGACATGCCGGGCACGCTGGCCGCGATGGCCCGGACCGGCGGCGCGCCGGTCATCCTGTCGCATGGGCCGGATGTGTTTCCCAAGCTGCCCGGCGCGCGGTCGCTGACGCTGGTGGGGCATAGCCATTGCGGGCAGATCGCCTTTCCCTTCATCGGCATTACCTATGTGCCGTCGAAATATGGCACCCGCTATGCGTGCGGCGTCTATCGGGAGGGCGCGCGGACGATGATCGTGTCGGGCGGGGTGGGCACAAGCAGCGCGCCGGTGCGGATGCTGGCGCCGCCCGATATCTGGCTGGTGACGATCAGGCCGGAATGACATTCTTTTCATCATCGGGCCATGGCGTTGTTGCCGGTCCGGCATTAATGGCATGGCGACATCTACGCCCTATATGGGCGCAAACTCATCTGTTTCTACGGGGCTTTCCTTCATGTGCGGCATCATTGGAATCATCGGCAGGGAAGACGTTGCGGAGCGGCTGGTCGACGGGCTGAAGCGGCTGGAATATCGCGGCTATGACAGCGCGGGCGTGGCCACCGTGCATGGCGGCGCGATCGACCGCCGCCGCGCGGAGGGGAAGCTCAACAATCTGGTAAGGGAGCTTGGCCAATCGCCGCTGCCCGGCACGACGGGGATTGCGCATACCCGCTGGGCCACCCATGGCGCGCCGACGACCAGCAACGCCCACCCGCATGCGACCCGCGAAGTGGCGCTGGTCCACAATGGCATCATCGAGAATTTCAAGCCGCTGCGCGACGAACTGATCGCGCGCGGCCGGACCTTCGACAGCCAGACCGATACCGAAGTCGTCGCCCATCTGGTGAGCGAACTGGTGGAGCAGGGGGCCAGCCCCAAGGATGCGGTGCGCCAGGTCCTGCCGCGCCTGCACGGCGCATTCGCGCTGGCGATCCTGTTCCGCAGCCATCCCGACATGCTGATCGGTGCGCGGCTGGGATCGCCTCTGGTGGTGGGCTATGGCGATGGAGAAACCTATCTGGGGTCCGATGCGCTGGCGCTGGCGCCGCTGACGCAGCGCATCGCCTATCTGGAAGAAGGCGACTGGGTCGTCATCACGGCGCAGGGCGCCGAGATTTTCGACAAGGATAATAACGCCGTCGAGCGTCCGGTGACGATCAGCGGCGTGTCTGGCGCGATGATCGACAAGGGCAATCATCGCCATTTCATGCAAAAGGAAATTTACGAGCAGCCGGTCGTCGTGGCCCAGACTCTGAAAGCCTATCTGCAACGGATGGACGATCGCGTGTCGTTGCCGATCCCCGATTTCGACCTGTCGGCGATCCGCCGCGTCACCATCGTCGCCTGCGGTACCAGCTTCTATGCCGGGATGGTCGCGCGCTACTGGTTCGAGCAATTTGCCCGCGTGCCGGTGGATTTGGATTTCGCCAGCGAGTTTCGCTATCGCGAGCCGGTGATGGAAGAAGGGGGCCTTGCCCTCTTCATCAGCCAGTCGGGTGAGACGGCCGATACGCTGGCGGCACTGCGCTATGCGCGCGCGCAGGGGCAGAAGATCGCGGTGGTCGTCAACGTGCCGACCAGTTCGATGGCGCGCGAGGCGGACCTGTTGCTGCCGACCCATGCCGGCCCGGAAATCGGCGTGGCGTCGACCAAGGCCTTTACCTGCCAGCTGGCGGTGCTGGCGGCGTTCGCCGCCAATCTGGCGCGGGCCAAGGGGCGGCTGAGCCCGGCGGAGGAAAAGGACATCGTCCGGCACCTGGCCGAGGCGCCGGCCGCGATCAACGGCGCGCTGGCCTATGACGAGGCGATCGAGGCAATGGCGCACCATATCGTGCCGGCGCGCGACGTGCTGTATCTGGGGCGCGGGACCGATTATCCGATCGCGCTGGAAGGAGCGCTGAAGCTGAAGGAAATCAGCTATATCCATGCCGAGGGCTATGCCGCGGGCGAGATGAAGCACGGGCCGATCGCCCTGATCGACGAAGCGGTGCCGGTGATCTGCATCGCCCCATCCGGGCCTTTGTTCGAGAAGACCGTGAGCAATATGCAGGAAGTGCAGGCGCGCGGCGGCAAGGTGGTGCTGATTTCCGATTATGACGGCGTGCAGGCGGCTGGCGAAGGGTGCCTTGCGACGATCACCATGCCCAAGGTCCACCCGCTGATCGCGCCGATGGTCTATGCCGTGCCGGTGCAGTTGCTGGCATATCATGTCGCGGTGCTGAAGGGCACGGATGTGGATCAGCCGAGGAACCTGGCGAAGAGCGTGACGGTGGAGTAAGGGCCGACCGATTGCGTTTTGACACCATATACGGTATCATATGCGATGACCAAGGCCGACAAGCTGCTGGACAGGATGGCGCGCAATCCCGCCGGGGATTGGACGATATCGGATGTCCAGACGCTGTGCGACCAGTTGGGATGGACCTGCCTGCCGCCGATGGGTGGCGGATCGCACTGGAAAGTGGCGGTGCCAGGCAGTGATACCATCCTGACGATACCGGCCAAGCGTCCGATCAAGCCGGTCTATATTCGTAAGCTGATGACGTTCGTGAAGGATAGCAAACATGGCTGAAGCTGATCCACGGCAGGCCGATTATGCGATCATGGTCGAGCCTTTGTCGGAAAAGGATGGGGGCGGCTGGCTCGCCACCGTGCCTGCCTTGCCCGGGTGCATGGGGGATGGCGACACGCCCGAAGCCGCACTGGCGGATGCGGCCAATGCCATCGCCGAATGGCATGCGGCGGCAAAGGCGCTGGGACGCGATGTGCCGGGGCCTGCCGCGTTGGGTCAATGGCGGCAACGTGTGCCCCGGTCGCTGCACGAGAAGCTGAAGTTCGTGGCTGCGCGCGAAGGCGTTTCGCTCAATGCCTATGTCGCCAATATATTGGCGGAGAGCATCGGGCGGACCGGGTAGGTTTTTTAGGGGAGGATGCGCCGCTGCCCCCTCACCCAGCTCCGACTAGGCAGTACGCTGCCAAGTCTGCGCAGCCCTCTCCCCCGAGGGGAGAGGGTTAAGAATTTTAGCCGCCGCCCGGCGCGTTGTGGCCGCCGGCGGGGACGGGGCCGCCGCTGGGCGCGTGGCTGTGGTCGGGGTTGCTGTCCCATTCGATATGATAGAGGTCGAAACGCCGGTCGCGCAGGTTGCGGACGGTGCCTTCGGCGCGTGCCCAGCTGAGATCGGCGAGGTTGACGTCCGCCATGGTCAGAGTCTCCACATTCTCCGTCGATTCAGCGGCGATGCCGTCTCTGGCGAAGGGCAGGTCGCAGGGCGTCAGGATCGCGCTCTGCGCATATTGGATGTCCATATTGTCCACGTTGGGCAGATTGCCGACATTGCCAGACATGACGACATAGCATTGATTCTCGATCGCGCGGGCCTGCGCGCAATAGCGCACGCGCAGATAGCCCAGGCGCGAGTCGGTGCAGAAGGGCACGAAGATGATGCGTGCGCCCTGATCCACCAGACGGCGGGCCAGTTCGGGAAATTCGCTGTCATAGCAGATGAGCACGCCGATCGGGCCGCAGTCGGTCTGGATCACGTCGAGGGAATCGCCGCCCTTGATGTTCCACCAGAAGGCTTCGTTGGGGGTCGGGTGGATCTTTTCCTGCGTATGGATGGAGCCGTCGCGCAGCGCCACATAGGCGATATTCTGAATGTCGCCATCGTCCGCGCGGGTCGGGTGGGAGCCGCCGATGATGTTGATATTATATTCCAGCGCCATCCGCCCAAGTTCCCTGGTCAGGCGTGGCGTATAGGCGGTCAGCTTGTCGATCGCCTCCACCGGGGTCAGCTTCTTCTGCTCGTAGGAGAGGAGCGGCAGGGTGAAGAGTTCGGGGAAGATGATGAAGTCCGAACGATAGTCGGCCGCGACATCGACGAAATATTCGACGTTGCGGATGAATTCGTCGAAATTCTCGACCGCGCGCGCCTGAAGCTGGCAGGTGGCGATGCGGACGCTTTCGACGCCGCGCGGCACGCGCATTTCGGGCGCTTCGTCAGGATCGACATAGGGGTTGCGCCAGACGAGATGGGCGGCATGCCCGTCGGACTGCTTGTCTTCGGGCAGGTAGTTTTCGAGTATGCCGAGCGGTTCGAACTGGTTCTTGAGCTGGAAGCTGATGACCTGATCGCGCATCTTGCCGGAGACGACCTTGTCCAGATAATCCTGCGGGCCGTGGACGCGGCGCTTGGCGCGGGCAAAGCCGGGCATGCGGCCGGCGATGACGATGCCGTGCAGGTCCAGCTCCTCGGCCAGTTCCTTGCGCTCGTCATAGAGGCGCTGGCCGATGCGCAGGCCGCGCAGCTTGGGATCGACCGCCATTTCATAGCCGTAGAGCCATTCGCCCGCCGCGCTGTGCCGGGTGCCGAAACCATTGGCGGTAATCTCGTCCCAGTCATGGACGGCAAAGGCCATGCCCTTGCTGACGCGCATGGTGGCGCAATAGCCCACCACCTTGTCATCATAGAGGGCGACGAAGCAGCCATTGGGGAAATTGTTGATCTGACCCCGGATGGTGGCCAGCGAATAATTGGGCATGCCCGGATAGGCACGGGCGATCAGCCGTTGAATGCCGCGCACGTCGGACGGGACCGCGGCGCGGACGTCCAGGCGTTTCTTGGTTCCGGTGGACACTGCGCAATCTCCCTATGCGTCTTTCGTCAGACATGTTCCCCGGCGAAGGCCGGGGTCCAGTTCCACGGGCCGAGCTGGACCCCGGCATGCGCCGGGGAAGATGGTGGATCATAGAAAAAGGCGGCGTCGGATGACCGGCGCCGCCTCGTTCCGTTACCGTACTGAAACCGCGAGAGCGGGGTTCAGTTCCAGCCCTTTAGGCCCACTTGCCCATTTCGGTTTCGAGGTTGACGCGGATCGCTTCGAAGAACTGCTCCGTGGTCATCCACGACTGTTCCGGACCGATCAGCAGCGCCAGATCCTTGGTCATCGCGCCGCTTTCGACGGTCTGGATGCAGACGCGCTCCAGCGTTTCGGCGAACTTCACCACTTCGGGCGTCTCGTCGAACTTGCCGCGGAACTTGAGGCCGCCGGTCCAGGCGAAGATCGAGGCGATCGGGTTGGTCGAGGTCGCCTTGCCCTGCTGATGCTGGCGATAGTGGCGGGTGACGGTGCCGTGGGCGGCTTCGGCCTCTACGGTCTTGCCGTCGGGCGAGAGCAGGACCGAGGTCATGAGGCCGAGCGAGCCGAAGCCCTGCGCCACCTGGTCCGACTGGACGTCGCCGTCATAGTTCTTGCAGGCCCAGACGAATTCGCCGCTCCACTTGAGCGCGGAGGCGACCATGTCGTCGATCAGGCGATGTTCGTAAACGATGCCGGCATCCTTGAACTTCTGCGCGAAGCCTTCGGTTTCGAACACTTCCTGGAACAGATCCTTGAAGCGGCCGTCATAGGCCTTGAGGATGGTGTTCTTGGTCGAGAGATAGACCGGCCATTTCAGGTTCAGGCCATAGTTGAACGAGGCGCGGGCGAAGTCGCGGATCGAATCGTCCAGATTGTACATCGCCATGGCGACGCCCGAGCCGGGGAAGTCGAACACTTCGCGGTCGATCGTCTCGCCATTTTCGCCTTCGAAGACGAGGCGCAGCTTGCCGGCGCCGGGCACCTTGAAATCGGTGGCGCGATACTGGTCGCCGAACGCATGGCGGCCAACGACGATCGGCTTGGTCCAGCCGGGGATCAGGCGGGGTACGTTGGAAATGACGATCGGTTCGCGGAAGACGACGCCGCCCAGGATGTTGCGGATGGTGCCGTTGGGCGACTTCCACATCGACTTGAGGTTGAATTCCTCGACGCGCTGTTCGTCGGGCGTGATGGTGGCGCACTTTACGCCGACGCCATATTCCTTGATCGCGTTGGCGGAATCGATCGTGATCTGATCGTTCGTCTCGTCACGCTTTTCGACGCTGAGGTCGTAATATTTGAGGTCGATGTCGAGATAGGGGAGAATGAGGCGTTCGCGAATCCATTCCCAGATGATGCGGGTCATTTCATCGCCGTCGATCTCCACGACGGGGTTCTTCACCTTGATCTTCGCCATAGCGCCTATTCGCCTTCTTTCTACTGGGTGGAATATGGGGACGCACTACGGAAAGCGGCGGCAATGTTCAACCGTGCAAGGGCATGAATCTGCCCTGTGCGGAGCCTTGCCCCGGATCGGTCGTTGTCAGGGGGCGGCTCTCTCCCTAAAGACGGTGACCATGGAAAATGATGAGATCACGATTGCCGCCGGCGGCAATGTCAAATGGCGCTTCCCTTCGGTGCATCCGGAGGGGGTGAAGTTCGGCCTGATCGCGGTTGCGATCACCGCCGTCCTGTTCCTGCTGGGCTGGGACATCGTCGGCTGGCTGATGCTGATCGTGACGATCTGGGTCTTTGCCTTTTTCCGCGATCCGGTGCGCGCCGTGCCGCAGGACGAGGGCGCGATCATCGCGCCGGCCGACGGGCTCGTCACGCTGATCCAGCGGGTGCCGCCGCCGCGCGAAATGGCGGGCGAGCATGGGCTGGGCGACCAGCCGCTGATCCGCGTGTCGATCTTCATGAGCGTGTTCGACGTGCATATCAATCGCACCCCGATCGGCGGGACGATCAAGTCGGTGGTCTATATCAGCGGCAAGTTCCTGAACGCGGACCTGGACAAGGCGAGCGAGGATAATGAGCGGCAGCATATCCTGGTCGAGCGGCATGACGGCGTGCGCATCGGCTTTACGCAGATTGCGGGGCTGGTGGCGCGGCGGATAGTGCCGTTCGTCAAGCCCGGCGACATGGTCGCGGCGGGGCAGCGGATCGGACTCATTCGCTTCGGCAGCCGCGTCGACGTCTATCTGCCCGCCGGCACCGCGCCGCGCGTGATCCTGGGCCAGCGCACCGTCGCGGGCGAGACGATCCTGGGCCAGATGGGCGACGCGCGCGTGATCGCGGGCATCCAGCAGTGATTTTCCTTCGCGCTTCTAAATCTTGGGCCGTTCGTGCTGAGCCTGTCGAAGCACGCACGCGCCCTTCGACAAGCTCAGGGCGACCGGCTGTTGTGAATAAAGGCCTTGTGGCATGAGCCGGCAGCGGCGCGCGGTGCCGCGCGGGCTGCGGCGGGGCATTACGCTGCGGATGCTGGCGCCCAATGCGGTGACGGCGATGGCGCTGTGCTTTGGCCTGACGGGCGTGCGCTACGGCATTTCGGGCGAGTGGGAGCGGGCGGTGCTGTCCATCCTGTTCGCGGGCGTTCTCGATGGGCTGGACGGGCGGATCGCGCGCATGTTGCGTGGCGAGAGCCGCTTCGGCGCGGAACTGGATTCGCTGTCCGATTCGATCGCGTTCGGCGTGGCGCCGGCGCTGATCCTCTACCTCTGGTCGCTTTATGCGATGCCGAAGTTCGGCTGGATCTTCGCGCTGGCCCATGCGCTGTCCTGCGCGCTGCGTCTGGCCCGGTTCAATGCCGCGATCGACGCGGACGAACAGCCGCACAAGTCGGCAGGCTTCCTGACCGGCGTACCGGCGCCGGCGGGGGCGGGGCTGGCCTTCGTGCCGCTCTATCTGTGGCTGGTGACGGGCGCGGATATTTTCCGCGCCTGGTATGTGGTGGCGCCCTGGGCCGCCTTCGTCGCCTTCCTGATGATTTCCAACATCGCGACCTATAGCTGGTCGGCGCTGCGGCTGCGCAAGCGCATAAGGTTGGAGATGATTGCGCTGGCGGGCCTGCTGGCGGCGCTGCTGGTGACCGATCCCTGGCTGACGCTGCTGATAATCTGCGCGGTCTATGTGGTGCTGATCCCGTTCGGGATCATGTCCTACGCCAAGGTGCGCAAGCAGCGGGAAAGTGCGGCGGCGGCTGCGATAGTGCCAAGGGCCTGAATTAGGATTTCAGGGTTGAGGGGCTTCGACAGGATCAGCCCGAACGGATTTCCGATCTGTTTTAAATCCGATCAGGCGGCCAGCGCGCTGCTATGCGTGATGCGGGTCGGGCGGGGCGCCGCCTGCGCGACGCGGGGGCGGCGGATGCGGATGTGATAGACCGGCGGGTTCTGGGGGATCGGTTCGAACTGAAGCGCGGCCACCATCTTGTCATGATAGAGCGCGAACATCCAGGCGATGGTGCCGACGGCCAGCAGGAAAGCGCCGGAGAACAGGGTTGCGGCAACAAGAGCGAACATAAGGATCACTTTCTGTCTTGCCATCTACACGACATGGCTCATTATGACGGATTGAACGGCGATTAACCCTATTTGTTCCGTCTGTTCCCTTTATGTTCTCAATCGAGAACGGCGTCAACCCTTGCCAACCATTTTTTTCGACGCTAAAGGCGCGACCATTCCACATGGGAATCGACATATCCGGTGCCACGCGCCGCCTTTGAGGCAGCTTCGCGGTTCCTGATTCCCAGAGGGCCAACCGGAAGGAGATACTATTATGGCGGCACCTGTCGTCACCATGCACCAATTGATCGAGGCTGGCGCCCATTTCGGCCACCAGACCCACCGTTGGAATCCGCGCATGAAGCCGTACATCTTCGGCGAGCGCAACGGCATCCACATCCTTGACCTGTCGCAGACCGTGCCCCTGTTCGGCCGCGCGCTCGACTTCGTGTCGGGCACCGTCGCCGCCGGCGGCAAGGTGCTGTTCGTGGGCACCAAGCGCCAGGCGCAGGACCCGATCGCAGACGCCGCCCGCAAGTCGGGCCAGCATTTCGTCAACCATCGCTGGCTGGGCGGCATGCTCACCAACTGGAAGACCATTTCGGGTTCGATCAAGCGCCTGAAGACCCTTGAGGAAAAGCTGTCGGGCGACACCCACGGCTTCACCAAGAAGGAAGTGCTTCAGATGACGCGCGAGCGCGAGAAGCTGGAACTGTCGCTGGGCGGTATCCGCGACATGAACGGCATCCCCGACGTGATGTTCGTGATCGACGCCAACAAGGAAGAACTGGCGATCAAGGAAGCCAACACGCTGGGTATTCCGGTCGTCGCGATCCTGGATTCGAACGTGTCGCCCGACGGCATCGCGTTCCCGGTTCCCGCGAACGATGACGCCAGCCGCGCCATCCGCCTCTATTGCGACGCCATCGCCGCCGCCGCCACCAAGGGCAACCGTGGTGCGCAGCAGGCATCGGGCGTCGACATGGGCGCGCTGGACGAGCCGGCCGCCGAAGAGATCGTTGCCGAAGCCTAAAAGCGTCGCACGACTGCAAGATTGGCGAACTAGAGGGTTGCGATCGGTATCAGAATAGCTGGTCCCCGGCGAAAGTCGGGGCCAGATCGGACCGTCCAACTGGACCCCGGCCCGCGCCGGGGAACGCAACCCAAGAGGGCGCGCTCCACCGGAACGCGCCCTGACGCCTATTTTGAACGTATGAATTTTTGAAACATCCAGGAATTTAGGAGCCGAAACATGGCCGAGATCACTGCTGCCGCCGTCAAGGAACTGCGCGACCGTTCGGGCGCGGGCATGATGGATTGCAAGAAGGCGCTCACCGAAGCCAATGGCGACATCGAAGCGGCAACCGACTGGCTGCGCGCCAAGGGTCTGGCCGCTGCGCAGAAGAAGTCGAGCCGCACCGCCGCTGAAGGCCTGGTCGGCGTTGTCGTCGCCGGCACCAAGGGCGTCGCCGTCGAAGTGAACAGCGAAACCGACTTCGTCGCCAAGAACGACCAGTTCCAGGACTTCGTGCGCACCGTGTCGACCGTCGCGCTGGAAAGCGGCGCTGCCGACGCCGAAGCGCTGACCGCGCAGGCGCACCCCGCCGGCGGCACCATCGCCGAAAAGCTGGTCGCCAACATCGCCACCATCGGCGAAAACCAGAATGTCCGTCGCGTCGCGCATGTCGAAGTGACGCAGGGCGTCGTCGTGCCCTACGTCCACAATGCGGCTGCACCGGGCCTGGGCAAGATCGGCGTGCTGGTCGCGCTGGAAGGCGATGCGCCGACCGCCGTTCTGGAGCCGCTGGGCAAGCAGATCGCCATGCATATCGCTGCGGCTTTCCCGCTGGCGCTGTCGGCCGCCGACATCGATCCGGCGCTGCTGGAGCGTGAACGCGCCATCGCCGCCGAAAAGGCCGCCGAATCGGGCAAGCCCGCCGAAATCGTCGCCAAGATGGTGGACGGCGCGGTTGCCAAGTTCGCCAAGGAGCAGGCCCTGCTGTCGCAGATCTTCGTGATGGACAACAAGACGCCGGTCGCCGACGTCGTCGCCAAGGCCGCCAAGGATGCCGGCGCGACCATCACGCTGAAGTCCTATGTTCGCTTCCAGCTGGGCGAAGGCATCGAAAAGGAAGTCAGCGACTTCGCGGCGGAAGTCGCGGCCGCCGCCGGCGTCTGATCGACCGCTTCAGCCGACAGGAATAGCGAGGGGAGCGGCCGCAGGGTCGCTCCCCTTTTTTCTTGCCCGTCGATCGGGCGATGGCGGGCCTGCACATATTCTCCATCGGGCAAGCTGCATATCGGCAACAATCGCCCTTCCCATTATGCGCATGCGCCCCTAATGTCCGGCCGCTTTCCCTGTCCACCTATCCAAGGATTCTTGCCCCGCATGACCCGGCCTGCCTACAAGCGCATCCTGTTGAAATTGTCCGGCGAAGTGCTGATGGGGCAGGGGCAGTTCGGCATCGAGCCGGAAACCGTGGCCCGTGTCGCCGGCGAAATCGCCGCGGCCAAGGATGCCGGGTTCGAAATCTGCGTCGTCGTGGGTGGCGGCAACATCTTCCGCGGGCTGGCCGGTGCGGCCAAGGGCTTCGACCGGGCGAGCGCCGATTATATGGGCATGCTGGCCACTGTCATGAACGCGCTGGCGGTGCAGAACGGGCTGGAGAAGCTGGGTTATGATACCCGCGTCCAGTCCGCCATTCCGATGGCGTCGGTGTGCGAGCCCTATATTCGCCGCAAGGCCGAGCGGCATATGGAGAAAGGCCGGATCGTCATTTTCGCCGCCGGTACCGGCAGCCCCTATTTCACCACCGATACGACGGCAGCGTTGCGCGCGGCCGAAATGAATTGCGACGCGCTGTTCAAGGGCACGAGCGTGGACGGCATCTATAATGCCGACCCCAAGAAGGTCGCCGATGCGGTCCGGTACGACAGCATCAGCTTCGACCAGGTGCTGAACGATAACCTCAAGGTCATGGACGCCAGCGCGATCGCGCTGTGCCGTGAAAATAATATCCCCATCGTCGTGTTCAACATCCGTGAAACCGGGAACCTAGCCACCGTGCTGGCCGGGCAGGGTGTCGCGACGATCGTGCAGAATCAGGAGTCCTAAGTCATGCCGCAATATAACAAGTCCGACCTGGAACGCCGCATGGCCGGCGCGATCGAAGCGCTGCGCGGCGACCTGACGGGCCTGCGCACCGGGCGGGCCAATGTGCAGCTGCTCGATCCGGTGATGGTCACCGTCTATGGCGCGAACATGCCGCTCAACCAGGTTGCCACCGTATCCGCGCCCGAACCGCGCATGTTGTCGGTGCAGGTGTGGGACAAGACCAATGTCGGCCCGTGCGACAAGGCGATCCGGTCTGCGGGCCTGGGCCTCAACCCCATCGTCGACGGGCAGACGCTGCGCCTGCCGATCCCCGACCTGACCGAGGAACGGCGCAAGGAACTGGCCAAGCTGGCCAGCAAATATGCCGAAGGCGCGCGCATCGCGGTGCGCAACGTCCGCCGCGACGGCATGGACAGCCTGAAGACCGACGAGAAGAAGGGCGAGATCAGCGAAGACGAGCGCAAGCGCCTGGAAACCGAAGTGCAGAAGATGACCGACAGCACGATCGTGGATATCGACGCGCTGGCGACGTCGAAGGAAAAGGAAATCCTCGGCCAGTAAGCCGGGGCTTTTCTTTCGCGGCCAAAGCACGCATTCTTTTCTGATGGCCACTCAAGCCAAGCCCGATCTGACCAGCGTTGCGTCCGACCATGGCGCGCGCCACGTCGCCATCATTATGGACGGCAATGGCCGCTGGGCCAAGAAACGGCTGCTGCCGCGCGTCGCGGGCCATCGCGCTGGTGTCGAGGCGGTGCGGCGGGTGGCGCGGGCGGCGCAGGATCTGGGCCTGGAATGCCTGACGCTCTACGCCTTTTCCTCCGAAAACTGGAAGCGGCCGGCGAGCGAAGTCGCGGACCTGATGGGGTTGCTGCGCCATTTCATCCAGTCCGATATCGACGAATTTCACGCCAATGGCGTGCGGTTGCGGGTGATTGGCAATTATCGTGCGCTCGAACCCTCGCTGGTCGAGTTGATCGAGGGCGCGATGGCGCGCACGGCGGGCAATAGCGGGCCAATCATCGCGATCGCGCTCAACTATGGCGCGCAGGACGAGATGGTGCAGGCGGTGCAGAGGCTGGCGGCACGCGCGGCGGCCGGCGAGATCGCGGCCGACGCGATCGGCGCTGCCGATATCGACGGGGCGCTCTATACCGCTGGCCTGCCGCCGCTGGACCTGATGGTCCGCACGTCGGGCGAGCAGCGGCTCAGCAATTTCATGCTGTGGCAGGCCGCCTATGCCGAGCTGTATTTCACCGACACGCTATGGCCGGATTTCGGCGCCGACGCGCTGGCGCAGGCGCTGGATGCGTTCCGCATGAGGGACCGCCGTTTCGGCGGATTGTGATCGAATGACGAGCGAATTGCGGACCCGCAGCATCGTGGGCGTCGCGCTGATCGCGGTGGCGCTGGGTGCGCTGCTGTCGGGTGGCCTGATCTTCTGGACGCTGCTGGTAATAGCCGGCGTGCTGATGCAGGGGGAATGGGGCGACCTGACCGGCGCGAGTCCGGAGCAGCGCAAGGCGGCGATGTTCGCCGTGTCGATCCCGCTGGCGCTGCTGTGCCCGCTGGCGGCCGGGATCGACTGGCCGGTGCTGATCGCTGGCGCGGCGGCGTTCTTCTTCGTCCTGTTTACCAGCCGCAAGCCGAGACTGGCGCTGGGCATCCCCTATATCTGCCTGCCGATCGTGGCGTTGCTGTATCTGCGGGGGCAGGGGCCGAACATATTCGGGCTGCTGCTGGCCTTCTGGGCGCTGGGGCTGGTGTGGGCGACGGATATCGGCGCCTATTTTGCCGGCCGGTCGATCGGCGGGCCGAAGCTGGCGCCGCGGATCAGCCCGTCCAAGACCTGGGCGGGGCTGGCCGGCGGCGTGCTGGCGGCGCTGGTGCTGGGTTTCCTGCTGCATCGCTTTGCCGACCTGCCGATCCAGCTGGCGGCGGCGAGCGGCCTGCTGGCCGTGGCGGCGCAGGCGGGCGACCTGCTGGAAAGCCATATGAAGCGCCGGGCGGGCGTGAAGGATAGCGGCATGTTGCTGCCGGGGCATGGCGGGGTGATGGACCGGCTGGACGGGGTGGCAACCGCTGCGCCCCTGGCGGCCATCCTCTATTGGCTATTGGCCGCAGGCGCATGAAAAGCATCTCCATTTTCGGTGCGACCGGATCGGTCGGCCTGTCGACGCTGGACCTGATCCGGCGCGAACCGGACGCCTACAAGGTCGTGGCGCTGACCGCGAACAGCGACGTGGACGGTCTGGCGGCGCAGGCGCGCGCGACCGGTGCGCAGATGGCCGTGATCGGGCAGGAGCGGCATTACGGCGCGCTGAAGGACGCGCTGGCCGGATCGGGCATCGAGGCGGCAGCAGGCGAGGAGGCTCTGGTCGAAGCGGCGCAGACGGGTGCGGACTGGACCATGGCGTCGATCGTGGGCTGCGCCGGGTTGCGGCCGACCATCGCGGCGCTGAAAGCCGGTGGCACGGTGGCGCTGGCCAACAAGGAGTCGCTGGTATCTGCCGGGGCGCTGATGATGGAGGCGGCGACCGCATCCGGCGCGACGTTGTTGCCGGTCGATAGCGAACATAATGCGATTTTCCAGTGCCTTGCCGGCAGCAGTTTGGACGATGTCGCAAGGATCACGCTGACCGCGAGCGGCGGGCCGTTCCGCACGAAGAGCCGGGACGAGATGGCGGCGATGACCCCGGCGCAGGCGGTGGCGCATCCCAACTGGTCGATGGGCGCCAAGATCAGCGTCGATAGCGCGACGATGATGAACAAGGGGCTGGAACTGATCGAGGCGGCCTATCTCTTCCCTGTCGGGTTGGACCGGATCGAGATACTGGTGCATCCCCAATCGGTGATTCATTCGATGGTCGAATATCGCGATCGGTCCACCCTGGCACAGCTGGGGTCGCCGGACATGCGGATTCCGATCGCCCATGCGCTGGCCTGGCCCAGGCGGATCGCGGCGCCGTGCCAGCCGCTGGACCTGGCACGCATTGGCAGGCTCGATTTCGAAGCGCCTGATATGGAACGCTTTCCCGCGCTCCGCCTGGCGCGAGAGGCGGCGCAGGCGGGCGGGGCCACCCCGGCGATCATGAACGCGGCCAATGAAGTGGCGGTCGCGGCTTTCCTTGCGGGGCGGATCGGCTTCCTTGATATCGCCATGATTGTAGAGGATGTGTTGAACCGTTATAGCGCGGCCAGCCCTGCTACGATCGACGATGTGCTGGCCGCCGACGGGCAGGCCCGTACGCAGGCGGGCCAAGTGATGGAAAGATTGACGGTTTGATCCACAGTCCCGGTTTCCTGTTGACCGTACTCGCCTTTGTGGCGGTCATCGGACCGCTCGTCTTCGTGCATGAGCTGGGCCATTATCTGGTCGGGCGCTGGTGCGGGGTGAAGGCGGAGGCCTTTTCGATCGGCTTCGGGCCGGAAATTTTCGCCTGGGTGGACCGGCGCGGTACGCGCTGGCGCGTGGCGGCGCTGCCTTTGGGTGGCTATGTCCGCTTCAAGGGCGACATGAATGCGGCGAGCATGACCGATCCGGCCTGGCTGGAAATGTCGGCCAAGGACCGGGCCGAGGCCTTTCCCGCCAAGCCGTTGTGGCAGCGCGCGGCGATCGTGGCGGCCGGGCCGGCGATCAATTTCCTGTTCGCGATCCTGATCCTGGCGACCTTCGCCTTCGTCCATGGCGAAAGCCGCACGCCGGCAGTGGCGGGCATGGTGCAGCCGGGCAGCGCGGCGGCGGCGGCCGGCCTGAAGGCCGGCGACCGTATCGTGTCGCTGGGCGGCCGGGACATGGCGACCTTCGACGATATCCGCCTTTACGCGCAGATTCGCCCCGGCGAAGCGGTCGCGATGGTGATCGAGCGAGACGGCAGGACCTTCGCGCGCGACGGCAAGATCGGAAGCGTCACCGAGGATGACGGTTTCGGCAACAAGTTCCAGGTCGGTCGGCTGGGCCTGGCGCCCGGCGATCCGGTGATCGAGCCGGTCAGCCTGCTGCGCGCGCCCGTGGTGGCGATCGAGCGTACCGGGCAGATCGTGCGCACCATGGTCGAGACGATGGGGCAGATTTTCAGCGGCGGCCGGTCGGTCAAGGAATTGGGCGGCCCGTTGAAGATCGCGCAGGTTTCGGGGCAGGCGGCGACGATGGGCATCGAAAGCTTCATCTTCTTCGTGGCGCTCATCTCGATTAACTTGGGGTTCATCAACCTGTTGCCAATTCCGATGCTGGATGGCGGGCATCTGCTCTTTTACGGGATCGAAGCGGTGCAGCGGCGGCCGGTCAGCGCACAGGCGCAGGAATGGGCCTATCGGTCCGGTCTGGCGGTGCTGATGGCGATGATGCTGCTGGTGACTTTCAACGATTTGTCGTCTTTCGGGCTTTGGAAGAGCCTGTCCGGCTTGATCGGTTGACGCGCATCGGGCAGGGAAGCCCGGTTTGGCGTCGTCTGTGTCGGCGGAAACATTTTATTGCGAGTTTTTGAGGTGATGCGGGTGACAGCGATGAAGAGCAGCTTGAGGCAGCGCCCGGTCGTGGCCGCCCTGTTGGCGACGACCATGATCGCGGGCGTGCCGGCCCTTCCTGCGATGGCCCAGCAAACGCCGGCCCCCGCAGGCACGCTGGCCGCGCCCGCAGGGACGACGGCCGCCACGGCGCCGACGCAGGGCACGATCCGCGCGATCAGCGTGATCGGCACCCAGCGCCTGGAGCCGGATACGGTATTGTCCTACACAAAGCTGCGCATCGGCCAGCCGTACAGCCAGGAGAGCCTGGACCAGGCGCTGCGCGACCTGTACGAAACGGAACTGTTCGCGGACGTCCAGATCCGTAACGACAGCGGGTCGCTCACCGTCGAGGTGAAGGAAAACCCGGTCATCAACCGTATCGTCCTTGAAGGTAATAAGCGCCTCAAGGAAGACAAGATTCGTCCTGAAATAAAACTGGCTCCGCGCCAGATCTATACCCGGTCTAAGGTGCGTGCCGACGTCGCCCGCATCGTCGAGCTGTATCGCCGCCAGGGCCGGTTTGCCGCGACGATCGAGCCGAAGATGGTCCAGCTGGACCAGAACCGCGTCGATATCGTGTTCGAGATCAGCGAAGGGCCCAAGTCCAAGGTCCGCCAGATCAACATCATCGGCAACGACAAGTTCAAGGATGGCGAACTGCGCAGCCAGATGGTGACCAAGCAGTCGCGCTGGTTCCGCCTCTTTTCGTCGGGCACGAGCTACGATCCCGATCGTCTGGCCTATGACCAGCAGAAGCTGCGCCAATTCTATTTGACCGAAGGCTATGCCGATTTCCGCGTGATTTCCGCCGTGGCGGAACTGACGCCGGACAAGCAGGACTTCATCATCACCTATGTGGTGGAAGAAGGCGATCGCTACAAATTCGGCGATGTGAAGGTCGAATCCGACATTCGCGACCTGTCCGGCGACGGCCTGACCAAGCGCCTGCCGATGAAGAAGGGCGACTGGTACAACGCCAAGCAGGTCGAGGACACGGTCGATACGCTGAGCGAGACGGCCGGGCTTTTCGGTTATGCCTTTGCCGATGTGTCGCCGGACTTCAACCGCGACAAGGAAAGCCTGACGATGGGGATCAATTTCCGCATCGCCAACGCGCCGCGCGTCTATGTCGAGCGGGTCGACATCAACGGCAACACGCTGACGCAGGACAAGGTCGTGCGCCGCGAATTCCGTCTGGCCGAAGGCGACGCCTTCAACAGCTTCCTGGTGAAGCGCTCGAAGGACCGCATCAACTCATTGGGCTTCTTCCAGGAGAAGCTGGACATCGAGCAGAAGCCGGGGTCCGCGCCCGACCGCATCGTGCTGGAAACCAACGTGCAGGAAAAATCGACCGGCGAATTGTCGCTGTCGGCCGGTTTCTCGTCGCTGGAACGCTTCATCGTGTCGGCGTCGATCACGCAGCGCAACTTCCGCGGCAAGGGCCAGGAACTGCGCACCTCGGTCAATTATTCGGCCTATTCCAAGTCGATCGAAGTAGGCTTTACCGAGCCCTATTTCATGGACAAGAATATCGCGATCGGCGGTGACATCTATCGCCGCGACCTCAACAGCTTCCGTTATCTGACGAGCAACACGCGCGATACGACCTACGAGCAGACCACGACCGGCTTCCAGCTGCGCGCGGGCGTGCCGATCACCGAATATATGTCGCTGGCGCTGCGCTACAGCCTCAATTTCGATGACGTGACGCTGGACAGGGATACTTATTATACGGACGGGCAGTGCGACCCGATCCTGGCCGGCCGCTATCTGTGCGACGCGATCGGCAAGCGGACGACGTCGTCGATCGGCTATTCGCTGATCTACGACACCCGCGACAATCGCATCCGCGCGACCCGTGGCCAGAACCTGACGTTGAGCCAGGATTTTGCGGGTCTTGGCGGCAGCGTGAAATATGTCCGGACGCGCTTGCAGGGCGCGAAATATGTGCCGCTGGGCGGTGGCTTCATCTTCTCGCTGTCGGGCGAGGGTGGCTATATCCACAGTCTGGAAGGCGAACGGCGGGATTCGACCGGCCAGCTGGTCGACCGGGTCCGCCTGACCGATCGTTTCTTCCTGGGCGAACCGCAATTCCGTGGCTTCGACATTCGCGGCGTCGGCCCGCGCATCGTGCGCCGCTATTACAGCACCACGGTCGAGAATGGCGTGGCGACCGGCGAGCAGATCACCGGCACCAACAACCGGACGGACGACGCGCTGGGCGGCAAGATCTACTATCTGGCCCGCGCGGAAATCGAAATCCCGCTGGGTTCGGGCGCGCGTGAAATGGGCCTGCGTCCGTCGGTGTTCATGGATGCCGGCGCCGTGGGCGGCCTGAAGTCGCCCGGCCTGATCAACGGCACCGGCCAATTTGCCGGCTATTGCTCGGCCACCGGCCAGACGACCGTCCGCGCGAGCGGCACGGCCGCCAATCCGGTCTGTCCGGTCGCCTATACCAGTGCGTCGGACTATGCGGTGACGGGCGGCTTTGTGGAACAATATCTCGGCGACACGCTCAAGCCGCGTCTGTCGGTGGGCTTTGGCGTCAACTGGAACTCGCCCTTCGGCCCGTTCCGCATCGACATCGCCAAGGCCCTGCTCAAGGAACCAGGGGACGACAACAAGCTCATCACCTTCAACGTAGGGACTCAATTCTGATGAAGACGATTTTCAAGGCCGCGGCGCTGACGCTGGCACCCATGACCGCCATTGCAATGACCGCCGTTCCGGCCGTTGCCCAGACCAAGTCGGGCATCGCCGTGGTCGATCTGGAAGAAGCCGTCGCCAAGAGCGCCGCCTTCACCACCGCGATCAGCCAGATGCAGACCACCTACAAGCCGCAGATCGACGCGATCAACACGCGCCGTGCTGCGATCGAAACCGACCTCAAGACCAAGGGCGACGCGCTTCAGGCCGCGCTGAAGGCCGCCGGCAACAAGCCGACCCCGGCGATCGAAACCCAGTATCAGCAGTATCAGCAGGCGCAGCAGAGCGCGCAGGCCGAATTGCAGCGCATGGGCCAGCCGGTCGGCCTGGCCCGCGCCTATGTCGAGCAGCAGATCGTCGCCAAGCTGGACGACGCGCTGAAGGCCGCGACCGCCAAGACCAAGTCGGAAATCGTGTTCAAGAAGCAGGCGACGGAAAGCTTCGGCGCTGGCGCGGACATCACGCCGGCCGTCATCACCGAACTCAATGCGCTGGTCCCCAGCGTCGGCATCACGCCGCCGGCCGGCTGGCAGCCGGGTGGCCAGGGTCAGGGCGCTGCGGCCGCACCCGCTCCGGCGACCCCGGCGCAGGCGCCCAAGTCGCGCTGATAAAAGATGACCGGAGAGGTTGAAACGACCGCCCTTGGCCCGATGGATGTCCGTCGGGTCATGGCCGCGCTGCCGCATCGTTACCCGATGCTGCTGGTCGATCGTGTGGTGACGCTGGTGCCCAACCAGTCGATCCACGCGATCAAGGCGGTGTCGGTGAACGAGCCGTTTTTCCAGGGGCATTTCCCCACCCGGCCGATCATGCCCGGCGTGCTGATCGTGGAAGCGATGGCGCAGGCGGCGGGCGTGCTGGCGGTGGAATCGATGAACCTGGCCGATTCGGGCAAGCTCGTCTATTTCATGAGCATCGACGGCGCGAAGTTCCGCACCCCGGTGGAGCCGGGCTGCCTGCTCGACCTGCATGTGGAAGTGACGCAAAATCGCGGCGCGATCTGCAAGTTCAGCGGCAAGGCGCTGATCGACGGCAAGCTGGCGGCAGAAGCCAATTTCGTCGCGATGATCAGCGATCCGCCCAAGGATTGAGCGGTTCTGCCTTCCCGATGAGGGGAGGAAGAGCAGAGACTATCTTGCCAAGGCGCGCCGAACCCGCTAACGGCGCGCCTTCGCTATTTTTTCCAGCATCCATGGCCGGTCGGAACCGGCCTCTACACGGAGCAATGTCGCCATGAAGGCCAATACCCACCCCGACTATCACGTCATCACCGTTCAGATGACCGACGGTACCACGTTCCAGACCCGTTCGACCTGGGGCAAGGAAGGCGACACGCTGGCGCTCGACATCGACCCCAAGTCGCATCCGGCCTGGACTGGCGGCAACCGCCAGCTGGACACCGGCGGCCAGGTGGCGCGCTTCAACAAGCGTTTCGGCGGCCTGACGCTGAAGAAGTAATCGGCCTTCGAGCATCGCGTGGAAAAGCGGGAACCGGTTTTCCCCCAAACGCGATGTTCTGGATGGTTGCGGAAAAGGGCGCCTGCGGGCGCCCTTTTTTGTGCCTGCGTGGGGAGAGCGAGAGCAAAAAAAAGGGCCTCCAGCTAAAAGATGGAGGCCGAGGTTCAGGGGAGGATCAGCGGCGACAGAAGGGGGATCTGTATGCGTGCCGCTGACAAGGGCCGGTCTAGGCGGGCAATGATGCAGGGGAATGTCCGGCATGTTGCGCGGGGGCCGGGTCGGTGAAATGTTTCGGCCTTGCGGTCGGTTCGCGATGCTGCCAGGCGCGGGGCATGGCTGTGCTTGTCTATATCGGGGCCGCGCTGGCGGAGATTGCGGGCTGCTTCGCCTTTTGGGCGTGGTTGCGGATGGGCAGGTCGATCGGATGGTTGGTACCCGGTGTCGCATCTTTATGCCTGTTCGCCTGGCTGCTGACGCTGGTGGAGGCGGACAATGCCGGGCGAGCCTATGCCGCCTATGGGTCGATCTACATCCTGGCGGCGGTCGGCTGGCTGTGGGCGGCCGAAGGCGTGCGGCCGGACCGATGGGATCTGATCGGCGTGGCCATTTGTTTGGTCGGGGGCGGGGTGATCCTGTGGGGCCCGCGATCGGCGTGAGGATTTGCGCGGGATGACGGCAGCGGGCAGAGACGATCGGGTGAGTGGGAGACGATATATGCGGACGCTGATGATAGTGGGGCTGGCCTGTGCGCTGGCCGGCTGTGGCGATAGTGATGCAGACCGGGTGGTAAGCGACAATCGGGTCGAGCCGGAAACCGGCGCGGCGGCACAGGTCGCCAAGCTGGACGAGGATTTGCGCAATGGCGTCTTTGCCAAGGCGATCCGCGATAGCGGCGCCGCCTGTCCGGAAGTGACGGGATCGCAGCGCGCGGAGATCCGTCATGGCGTGCGCGGGTGGAAGGCGCAGTGCAATAATGAGAGCGCGCACCTGATCCAGATATTGGCCGACGGGACGGCCAAGGTGACGAGCCGGACCTATTGACGGGGCTATCAGGTTCGATGTGAGGTCGAACCTTTAGGATGACGTGAATATATGGCTCAGCGTTCCCCGGCCTGCGCCGGGGACGCTTCATGTGAATTGGCGCTAGGCCCCGGCGCGATCCGCGTCGAGGAAGGTGGCGACGTCGTCCAGTATCACGTCCTTCGACAGGAAGGTCTGGCCGATGCCGCGGGCCAGCAGGAAGGGCAGGGTGCCGGCCGCCATCTTCTTGTCATGCAGCATATGGCCGACCAGTTCGGCGCCGTCGGCCCGCACATGCGCGCTGGCAAGGTCGTGGGGCAGGCCCACGGCCCGGAGATGGGCGTTGACCCGGTTCGCCTCGTCCGCCGGGCAGAGGCCGAGGCGGGCGGAATAGCGGAAGGCCAGCGCCATGCCGGCGGCGACGCCCTCCCCATGGAGCAGCGTATCGGAAAAGCCGGTGTCGGCCTCCAGCGCATGGCCGAAAGTGTGGCCAAGGTTGAGCAGCGCGCGGCGGCCCGACGTTTCGCGCTCGTCATCGGCGACGATCGCGGCCTTGGCCCGGACGCTGCACTCGATCGCGTAGGTGCGGGCGTCCGGATCGCCGGCGAGCAGCGCAGCGGCGTTGGCGTCGCACCAGGCGAAGAAGGCGGGATCGTCGATCAGGCCATATTTGACGACTTCGGCATAGCCGGCGCGGGTTTCGCGCAGCGGCAGGCTGTCGAGCGTCGAGGGGTCGATAAGGACCAATGCGGGCTGGTAGAAGCTGCCGATCAGATTCTTGCCGGCCTTCGCATTGATCGCGGTCTTGCCGCCGACCGACGAATCGACCTGCGCCAGCAAGGTAGTCGGCACCTGGATAAAGTGGCAGCCGCGCTTGAGGATGGAGGCGGCAAAGCCGACCAGATCGCCGATCACGCCGCCGCCCAGCGCGATGATATGGTCGCCGCGCTCGATTTCCAGCGCGAGCAGGGCGTCGAGCAGCTGTTCCAGATGGCGCCAGCTCTTGGTCTGTTCGCCCGGTGGCAGGATGATCGGTTCGACCGCGATGGCGGCGGCGCGCAGGCTGGCGTCGAGCCGGGGCAGCTGGGCCTTGGCGACATTTTCGTCGGTGACGACGACGAGGCGGCCCTGGCGCGCATAGGGAGCGAGGATGGCGCCGGCGCGGTCGAGCGCGCCCTGTTCGATCAGGATATCATAGCTGCGCGCACCCAGCGCGACGCGGACTAATGCCATGCGGTCAATTGCTCCATGATGCTGTCGACCGCGACTTCATGCGGGGCGGCGATGCTTTTCACATGAATGGGCGCAAGCGCGTAGATGGGGTTGCGCACCGCCGCCAGCTCCATGAGGACGATGCGGGGATCGCGATTCTTGAGCAACGGGCGGCTTTCGCGCCGGGCGACGCGATCGACCAATATGTCGATATCGGCGTCCAGCCAGATGGCGGTCGCCGCGTCGAGAATCAGCCTGCGCGTTTCGTCCTGCATGAAGGCGCCGCCGCCGGTGGCGATCACCTTGGGCACGCCGTCCATCAGCCGGGCGATGACCCGCCGTTCGCCGTCACGGAAATAGGATTCGCCATAGCGTTCGAAAATCTCCGCCACGCTCATGCCGGCAGCCTTTTCAATCTCTTCGTCCGCATCGACGAAGCTGAGGCCGAGGCGGGCCGCAAGGCGGCGGCCGACCGTGGATTTGCCCACGCCCATCATCCCCACCAGGACGATGGGACCGCGTCGCGCCGGACTGTCAGGGATTTTGCTGTTTCGCTGCATGGCTTGCGGGGCTATACAGCCAGCCGTCACAGAGGCAAATCGCATCTTTTTCTTTCCCCCGGCCAAGTTTCCGGGTCAGTCATAGCCAAGGACTTATGAAGAATAATCGCAACTTCAGCAGTTTCGAAGGCGGCCAGCGTCGCCGTGGCACCAGCCTGCCGATCATCCCCATCGCTCTGGTCCTGTTGCTCGTCGCGCTGCTGGCCTTTTTCTGGTCGCGCGGTGGCGAGCAGCCGCAGCAGCGCGTCGAAAAGGTCATCCCCGCAGAGAAGCTGGGCCAGTAAGGCGGATGCGCTGGCCGCGCGCTAATGCGAAATGGGCATTGGGCAGTTTTGCGCTGGCGCTGACCCTGCCGGTCGTCGCGCAACAGGCGCCCGAATCGCTGCTGCCGCCCGGTTTCGGCGACACGCCCGAAGCACCGGCCGCGCCGCGCCCTGCCCAGCCGGCGCAGGGCGCGCCCGTTACCGTGCGGCCGCCCAGCGCCGCGCCGTCCACGGCGCCAGGCACGTCCATGGTGCAGCCGCTCAATCCGGCGGTGCCGCCCGACCTGTCGCTGGTGGAGGCGCAAAATGCGGCCGAAGACGCGCTGACGCCGGAGGAAATCGCGGCGCAGAAGGCGAAATACGACCTGCCCGAGACCGCGCGGCGGTCGCTGGAGCGGATCGGGCCGCTGACGCCGCAGACGCGCGGGTTCGAGCCGGACGCCTTTGGCGGCGAATCCGGCAGATACCTGGCCGCGCTGATGCAGCAGACCCATGCGCCGATCGTGTCGCGCTGGGCCTCCATCCTGTTGCGCCGGGCCTTGCTGAGCGCGGTGGATACGCCGCGCGATATCGACGGCGCGGACTGGGCGGCGGAGCGCGCCTGGCTGCTGCTGCGCATGGGCGAGGCGGACAATGCCCGGCTGATGGTGCAGAGCGTCGATTCGGATCGCTATTCGCCGCGCCTTTATGCCGTGGCGATGGAAACCTATCTGGCGGCGGCCGATCCGGCGGGGCTTTGCCCCCTGTCGGCCGGCGCGCTGCGGTTCAGCAAGGCGCCCGGTTGGGACATGACGCGGGCGATCTGCCCGGCGCTGTCGGGCGATCAGGGGACATCGAGCGGTGCGCTCAATCAGGCGCAGCGCAAGGGCGTGGTGCGCGGCATCGATTATCGGCTGGCCGAAAAGGTCGTCGGCACCGGATTCAACGCGCGCCGGTCGGTGAAGATCGAATGGGATGGCGTGGACCGGCTGACCGCCTGGCGCTTTGGCCTGGCGACGGCGCTGAATGTCGAAATTCCCGATACGCTCTATGGCACCGTTGGCCCGCATGTTCGGGCGTGGGAGGCGCGCGCGCCGGCCCTGAGCGCGGTGAAGCGTCGTCCCGGCGTTGATATCGCGGCGCGACTGGGCGTGCTGTCCAGTGCGGCGCTGGTCGGATTCTACGGTCAGTTGGGCACGGATGGCGATGCGCCCGCCGATGCCGCCGACCGGATCGATTCGCTGCGCACCGCCTTTTCCGGGGCGACGGTGGGCGACCGGATCGGCGCGATGCACAGTTGGTGGGGCGACAATGGCAAGCCCGACTATCTGGGCATGATCGCGACGGCGCGGGCCGCCGCGGCGCTGCCGGTGGCGCAGGCCGATGCGCAGGATGCGGCCAATCTGGTCGGTTCCATGCTGACCGCCGGTTATGACCGCAACGCGGCGCGCTGGGCACGGGCGATCGGCCAGCTGGACGGTGCGGGCGCTTCGCAATTCTGGGCGCTGCTGGCGGTCGGGGCGCCGAGCGCGGTGGTCGAGATCAACAGCAGCCGCGTGTCGAGCTATGTCGGTGACGTGGGAGCGGACAAGGGGCGGATGCTGATCGCGGCGCTGGCCGGCCTGTCGCGCCTGCCCGCGCAGGACGCCGCCACGCTGGCGCAGGATAACGGCTTTGCGCTCGGCGCCAACAGCCGCTGGGCGCGCGCCATCGGTGCGGCGGCGCAGCGGGGCGAAAAGGGCACGGTCGCGTTGCTGGCGGCAGTCGGCATGCAGGGGACGGACTGGAGCCGCCTGCCGGCCGGGCATCTCTATCATGTCGTGGCGGCGCTACATCGCGTGGGGCTGGACCCCGAAGCGCGGATGATCGCGGCCGAGGCGATCAGCCGGGCCTGATCATGACAGCAGACGACGCCGGCCTGATCGACCGCTTTCTGGAAATGATGGCGGCGGAACGCGGCGCGTCGCGCAATACGCTGCTGGCCTATCGGGCCGACCTCAATGGGGCTGGCGAACTGCTGGGCGGGTTGGCCGGGGCGAGCAAGGACAGGCTGGGGACGCTGGCTGTGGCGTGGGCGAAGCTGGCGGCGTCGTCCGTGGCGCGCAAGGCGTCGGCGTTGCGGGCCTTTTACGGCTTTCTGGAGGAGGAAGGGCTGCGCGCCGACAATCCCTCCGCTGCGCTGCCGCGCCCGGTGACGCAGCGCGCCTTGCCCAGGATATTGTCGGTGGCGGAGGTGGATCGATTCTTTGCGACGATCGCCGAACGGCTGGAGGCAGAGCATCCCGTGCCGGCGGACCTGCGGCTCGCGGCGCTGATCGAACTGCTCTATGGATCGGGGCTGCGCGCGACCGAATTGGTGTCGCTGCCGCGCCGGGCTCTGTCGCATGACCGGCCTTTCCTGATCCTGAAGGGGAAGGGCGCGCGCGAGCGGCTGGTCCCCATATCGGATCGGGCGCGGGCGGCCGTCGCCGCCTGGCTGCCGCATGTGCCGGGGGATAGCGTGTGGCTCTTTCCGTCGGGCAAGAGCCATTTGAGCCGTATCCGGCTTTATCAACTGGTCAAGACACTGGCCGCGGCGAGCGGCATCGCGCCCGAGCGGGTCAGCCCGCATGTGTTGCGCCACGCCTTTGCCACGCACCTGCTGGAAGGGGGCGCGGATCTGCGCGCGCTGCAATCCATGCTGGGCCATGCCGATATCGGCACGACGCAAATCTATACCCATGTGGACAGCCGGCGGCTGGTCGAACTGGTCAACCAGCGGCATCCGCTGGCCGGGATGCACGCGAAGAAGCCGCATCAGCGCGTTGACGACGACGCGCCAGCGCCGTAACGCACGGGCCATGGTAAGCTTTCTGGAATTCGAAAAGCCGATCGCTGAGCTGGAAGCGCGCATCGTTGAATTGCGCGCCACCGCCAGTGTGGGCGACATCAACATCGACGGCGAGATCGCGACGCTGGAACAGCGCGCGGCCAAGCTGCTCACCGACACCTATGGCAAGCTGACGCCCTGGCAGAAGACGCAGGTGGCACGGCATGCCGAACGCCCGCACTTCAAGGATTATGTGGCGGGCATGTTCGACAATTTCATGCCGCTGGCCGGCGACCGCGCCTTTGCCGACGATCAGGCGATCATCGGAGGCTTTGCGACTCTGGGCGAGCGCAAGGTCATGGTGATCGGCCATGAAAAGGGCGACGATACCGCCAGCCGCGTGCGCCACAATTTCGGCATGGCCAAGCCCGAAGGATATCGCAAGGCGATCCGCCTGATGGAACTGGCCGACCGGTTCGGCCTGCCGGTCGTCAGCCTGGTCGACACGTCGGGCGCCTTTCCGGGGGTGCAGGCGGAAGAACGCGGCCAGGCCGAAGCCATTGCGCGCTCGACCGAGGCGTGCCTGAAGCTGGGCGTGCCGATGGTCGCGGCGGTGGTGGGCGAAGGCGGGTCGGGCGGCGCGATCGCGCTGGCGGCGGCCAACCGCGTGCTGATGTTCGAACATGCCATCTATTCGGTGATTTCGCCCGAAGGTTGCGCGTCGATCCTGTGGCGCACCGCCGACAAGGCGAGCGACGCGGCGACCGCGATGCAGGTGACGGCGCAGCATCTGAAGGCATTGGGCGTGATCGACCGGATCGTGGCGGAACCGGTGGGCGGCGCCCATCGCGATCCGGTGCAGGCGATCGCCAATCTGGGCGCGGCGATCGAGGCGGAACTGGGCGCGCTCGATGGGCTGTCGGCAGATGCGCTGCGCACCGACCGGGCCGACAAATTCCTGGCCATCGGCGCCTGAAAGGCACAGTTTGAAATCCGGCTGAAGGGCGGATTGGCGGCGCCAGCCCGCTCCCCCACCCGGACACCCATAAGATACCGACGCCGGGTAGCGGGCCGGAGAAGCGGGCTGGCGCCTTTTATATATTCCGGTCGCCTCTGTGACGGCACGGAGGGGCGCTAAATCGCTCGCTTTTTCCGGAACGGCTCGCCATTTTCATCGTTACGTTGGGGTAACGTCGAGGGTGGAGAGACGATGAACTGGAAGTGGAAGCTGGGCGGCGTTGGCGCGGTGCTGGCGATGGCGGCGAGCGCGCCTGTGGTGATCGGGCAGCAGCGCGCAATCCGCACGGTGTCGAACATCAGTGCGCAGGACAAGGCGAGCGGCGCCAAGCAGCATCCTGAATTATTGAAGGAATTTGGCGGCGCCTATGTGGGGCCGCAGGCGAAATATGTGGAGGGCGTCGGTCGCCGCATCGCGGTGCAATCGGGCCTGTCGAATGCGCAGGGCGATTTTACAGTGACCCTGCTCAATTCGCCGGTGAACAACGCCTTCGCCATTCCGGGTGGCTATGTCTATGTCACCCGCCAGTTGATGGCGCTGATGAACGACGAGGCGGAACTGGCCGGCGTGCTGGGCCATGAAGTGGGCCATGTCGCGGCCCAGCATGGCCAGCGCCGTCAACAGGCGGCGCAGCGCAATGCGGTCGGCGGGGCGCTGCTCGGTGCATTGGCGGGCGCTTTGCTGGGCGATTCGGGCTTTTCGGGTCTGATCCAGAAAGGGATCGGCACGGGCAGCCAGTTGTTGACGCTCAAATTTTCCCGCACACAGGAATATGAAGCCGACGATCTGGGCATCCGCTATTTGGCGAGCGGCGGTTATGATCCGCGCGCCTTGTCCGACATGCTGGCGTCGTTGGCGGCGCAGAGCGACCTGGATGCGCAGGTGACGGGCAATGCCCGATCGACGCCGGCCTGGGCGAGTACCCATCCCGATCCCGGCGCGCGCGTGGAGCGGGCCGCCAGAGCCGCCGAAGCGACGCGGGCGACCAGCACGGTGCGCAATCGCGACGCCTTCCTGAACGCGGTGGATGGCGTCCTTTATGGCGATGATCCCAAGCAGGGCGTGATCGACGGCAACCGATTCCGCCATCCCGACCTGCGCCTCAGCTTCACCATTCCCAACGGTTTCGGCATGGAAAATGGCGCCGATGCGGTGTCGATCGCCGGGTCGGGCGGGCAGGCGCAATTTGCCGCCGCGCCCTATTCGGGCAATCTGGACGCCTATATCAACAGCGTCCTTGCCAAGCTGGGCGGGGGCAAGGGCGGCGTGCCGACAGGTGAGGTCAATCGCACGACGATCAACGGCCTGCCCGCCGCCTATCGCACCGTGCGCGCATCGACCCAGTCCAGCCAGGTGGATGCGACCGTGTTCGCTTATGATTTCGGGGGCGGGAAGGCCTATCACTTCCTGCTGCTGACGCCGGCGGGACAGGGGGTTGGTCCATTCGTCGACATGGTTGATTCGGTGCAGCGCCTGAGCGCCCAGGAGGCGGCGGCGATCAAGCCGCGCCGCGTTGACGTGGTGACGGTGAAGGCCGGGGATACGGTGCAGTCGCTGGCCAAGCGGATGGCCTATACCGACTATCAGCTGGACCGGTTCCTGACGATCAATGCGCTGGAGGAAAATAGCGTGCTGCGCGACGGGCAGCGGGTGAAGATCGTCACCTGGTAGGCGCGCATGTTCGATGCTGGCCGGTGTGCATGTGACAAAGGTGCATGTTCACGCAGCGTCGCATAGCAGGCCGCGTTTAAACAGGGACGCAAGTTGCGTGCGTTGGCGTCTTGGTTTTGGCATCGCTTTCAGCGGCAAACCGGTTGCCATTTTTTCCGCATTTTGCGCGCCATATGCTGACACCAAAATATCCCAGGCACATACGAAAAAGGCGGCGGACCGATGTCCACCGCCTCTTTCACAAAGTCGGAAGAAGCTATTAGAGCTTGTTCGAGACATTGTTGAAGGTGCTGCCGAGCTTGGTGCCCAGGCTGGTCATCGCGCCAATGGCGGCGACGGCGATCAGAGCGGCGATCAGGCCGTATTCAATCGCGGTGGCACCCTTTTCGTTCTTCAGCATCTTACGGATGAACTGCATGTGATGTCTCCTTGGAAAATATTGCAACGTTTAACTACCCGGCCGCCCCGCATGGTAATTCGTGGTCAGCACGGATCGAATTAGAGGAGGGCGGTTGAGAAATTCTTAATGGGGAAAAGTTGCTGTCAAATATTGATGGTTAATATTTGGTAACTTCTGTGGCCACGTTGTTCCACATGCTGGTGGTTTTCGTGGCGACGTTGTTGAGCGCGACGACCATGGCCAGGACGATCATGGCGATGATCAGCCCATATTCGACCGCCGTGGCGCCGCGCTCGCAGCGCAGCAGGCCCAAACGGGTCAGCATTTCAGCAAGCGCGCGCATATAGTCCCCGTTTCGCTACAGACAGTCCCCGCTGGTCGTGTAAAGGCTACAGGGTTAACAAAGCCCTCCCGACTGGACCGATATGCCCTCTTTTTCTCCCCTGATGGTCGTCGCCGTAGCGTTGGTGGACGCCGACAGCCGCGTGCTGCTGCAACAGCGGCCACCGGGGAAGGCGATGGCGGACCTGTGGGAATTCCCCGGCGGGAAGGTGGAGCCGGGCGAGACGCCGGAGGCGGCGCTGGTGCGCGAGCTGGAGGAGGAGCTGGGCATCGAGACGCATGCAAGCTGTCTGGCGCCCGCGACATTCGCCAGCGAGCCGCTGGGCGACAGGCATCTGTTGCTGCTGCTTTATGTATGCCGCAAGTGGAAGGGCGTGCCCGAAGCGCGCCACGCGACTGCGCTCAAATGGCTCAAGCCCGCGCAGATGTATGCGCTGGACATGCCGCCGGCGGACCTGCCGCTGATCGGGCTGCTCGACGCGCTGCTGTAATATCGAGATTTTACAGGACCGGTTCCCCGGCCCACGTCGAAGAACACAGAGCGTCGGCTTCACATGTTTGCTGGCTGGCACAACGTAAAAAGGGGCGCCCTACAGGACGCCCCTTTTTATAAGACTCGTGTATCTCGGCCGGTGCCGCGGCAGGCCGGAAATCAGTCTTCCTTCGCCTTGCTTTGCAGCTGGACATAATTCTGGATGCCCATGCGTTCGATCATTTCGAACTGGGTTTCCAGCGTGTCGACATGTTCTTCCTCGCTTTCGAGGATGTACTGGAACAGGTCGCGGCTGACGAAATCCTTGATCGATTCGCAATAGGCGATCGCTTCGCGCAGGACCGGCAGCGCTTCATATTCCAGTTCGAGGTCGGCCTTGAGGATTTCCTCGACCGTTTCGCCGATCTTCAGGCGACCGAGCAGCTGGAAATTGGGCAGGCCGTCAAGGAAGAGGATGCGTTCCGCCACCTTGTCGGCGTGCTTCATCTCGTCGATCGACTCTTCATATTCGAACTTGGCCAGCTTTTCGATGCCCCAATGTTTGAGCACGCGATAGTGGAGGAAATATTGATTGATCGCGGTCAGCTCGTTTTTGAGCACCTCGTTCAGATATTCGATGACTTTCAGATCGCCTTTCATGGCGCTTTACTCCGGCAATGGGGGTTGCCGGCCCGTATATCGTTTAGGACGCACGCTGTTAAGTCGAAAACCCTTGTAAATCAGGGGTTTTTTACTGCGCTATTGCGTGGAGATCGCGATTGCCGACTGAGGCTGATTCGCAATGCCGTCAGGCCGAAGCCCGTTCCGCCGCGATGATGGTGCGCGCGAAGGAGACGCACTGGCCACATTTGGGGCGGCGGCCGAATTGGGCATAGGCGCTGCACGGCGTATCGGCCCCGTTTCGCGCGGCTTCCCGTACATCCTTTTCACGAATGGCATTACAAACGCAGACGACCATCGAAGACACTCTCCTGACGAATCCGCAGATAGCGTGCCTGATAATGGGTCGCAATAGTATTCAGTCGCTTTTGCGAATCTTTTGCGACCGGCCGTTGACCAGACTGCGCCACAGCCATTCGGCCGGCCCCATCGCGAATCGGGACGTATAGGGTTTCGACCAGGCCAGCATGGCTGCCCAGCCGGCCAGTACGAAGAGCGGCAGGGCGGCGGGCGGCACGCTGGCAAAGAGGCCGAGGCCCCAGCCGTAGAAGAGCGCGGTCATGATGAGGCTGGTGGCGAGATAGTTGCTGAGCGTCAGCCGTCCGGCGGCGGCGAGGCGGGCGACGAGAGGATGGTCCCGATGGCGCGCGGCGAGCCAGAGGATGAACGCGGCCCAGCCGACGGTCAGCGGAATGCGAAAGGGCAGCGACCAGGCGAGCGCCACGCCATAAGCGGGCAGCGGGGCAAAGCCGCTGAACGCCACCCAGAACGCCAGCGCGGCCATGGGCGGCAGGCCGATGAGGAAGCAATGGCGGGCGGTGCGGCGATATTGCTCCGCGTCCCAATTGCCGGTCAGGAAGCCGCCCTTGAGCATCGCCATGCCCAGCAGCATGAAGCCCATGGTTTCGAAAGCGGTAAAGAGGAAGCCCCAGAGCCAGTCGCCGGGCAGGCCGGTCAGCTTATGCTGGAAGATGGTGGCGAAGCTGCCGCGATAGGTGAGGATTTCCGCCTGGGTCGAGGGGCTGGCGGGGCTGGACAGGGCGGCCATGAAGGCGTCGTACCCATCGCGCATGGCGCCGGGCGCGCCGGGCGCCGTGGCGGCGTGACCCCAGAGATAGAGGCTGGCGATGAAGGTGGCGCACAGCAGGAACTGAAAGAAGAAGAAGAGCAGGGCGCGCTTGACCAGGGCGAAAGGTTCGAGGTGGACGAACAGCAGCGCGAACAGGCTGATCAGCGCATAGACGCGCAATATGTCGCCCCACCAGAGCAGGAAGAAATGGGCGCAGCCAAGGACGAACAGCCAGCCGGCGCGAATCATCTGCGCCCGGCGTCCGTCGCGTCCGGCCATCTCCTCCCGGTCGATCAGCAACAGCATCGACGCGCCGAACAACAGGGCGAACAGGCCGCGCATCTTGCCATCGACGAAGAGGAGGCTGACCGCCCAGGCGACGATGTCGGCGGCCGAGGGCGTGCCGGCCACCGCTGGGTTGAAATAGGCATTTTGCGGCAGGGCGAAGGCGGTGATGTTCATCCACAATATGCCCAGCACCGCGCAGCCGCGCAGCACATCCATGGCCTGGATACGGGGGGCGGGGTTGCGCGGGGCGGTGGTCATGAAGCGGATGGTCCTGCAAAGGGGCTGGTCATAAAGCCAAGGCTCTGCCATCCGCCTAGCCATGATTGATGGCTCCAGGCAATGGCGCAAGCAACGGATAAGCGACGCATTCGGCGCGGCGGCGGCGCATTATGACGGACATGCCGGGCCGCAACGGCTGGTGGCGAAGCTGGTCGCGGATCTCGCCCAGCGGCAGCGGCCCGATGGCGTGGCGCGCATATTGGAGATTGGCTGCGGCACGGGGTTCCTGACGCGCGACATTCAGGCGCGCTGGCCCGGTGCGGCATTGACCGCGACGGATATTTCGCCCGGCATGCTGGAGCAGGCGGCGGCCAATGGCCGGGTCGCGGGCCGGTTCATGACGATGGATGGAGAAGCGCCTGTTTTCGATGGGCCATGGTTCGACCTGATCCTGTCCAGCCTGGCATTTCAATGGTTCGACGATCTGGAGGCGGGGGTCGCGCGGCTGGCGACGTTGCTGAGGCCGGGCGGGAGCCTGATCTTTTCCACCATGGGGCAGGGCAGTTTCGCGCGCTGGCGTGCCGCCCATGCGGCCTGCGGGCTGGTGGCGGGCGTGCCCGACTATCCATCGCTGGATGCGCTGCGGGCGATAGTGGGGCGGCATCCGGACGGTTTTGCCTTCGATGAGGATTATGCGCTGGCCTGCGGCGGGGCACGTGGGTTGATTGCGCATCTGAAAGGGATCGGCGCCGTGGTGCCGAGCGAAGGGCACAAGCCGCTGCGGCCGGCCGATCTGCGCCGGGTGATGGCGACGTTCGAGGCCGATGGCGGGGAGGATGGCTATCAGGTGCTGTTCGGCCGGGTGACACGGCCGCTGTCGGAGACGGTCTGAGGCAAGATGAACCCTTTGCGGGTTACGATCACAGCCTTGCTCGATCGGACAGGCATTGCAGCAGGGCACGGGCTCTGCCAATTCAGGCGCATGACCGTTCTGCCCGCCACCATCCGCCGTGCCCGATCCGGCGACGCCCAGGCGCTGTCCCGGCTCAAGCTGGCCGCGTTTCGGGAAACCTTTCTCGACGGATTTGCCATTCCCTATCCACCCGCCGACCTCGCCCTGTTCGAGCAGGAGAGCTATGGCGTGGAGCGCGTCGCGGCGGAACTGGCCGACCCGTCGCATGCGACATGGGTAGCGGAAGCGGCGGACGGGCAGCTGCTGGCCTATGCCCATGTCGGCCCGTGCAAATTGCCGCATCCGAAGGCTTCGGCGGATCAGGGGGAACTCTATCAGCTTTACGCGCTCAATGCGGCGCAGGGGCGGGGGATCGGGCGGGTGCTGATGGATGTGGCGCTGGACTGGCTGGCGGCTGAAATGCCGGGCCCCATATGGCTGGGCGTATGGTCGGGCAATGCGCGCGCGCAGGCGGTCTATGGCAAGCGGGGTTTCGTGAAGGTGGGCGATTATGGGTTCCGTGTCGGCGCGTGGACCGACGCGGAATATATCTACCGCCGGGGATAGGCGGGAGCGGGATTGAGGCCCGCTCCTGATCCTTTACAGTTCGCTGTCCATGAGGGCGGGGAAGAAGCCTTCATGGGCGGAGCGCAGCGTGTCGAGGGCGATGCCGGCGACACTGGTGCCGCCGACGGTGCCGATCTTCACCGCGCCGGGCACGTCCACGCCGGCCGCCGTGGTGACGACATAGCGGCCCTGGTCCTCGCCAAAGGCCGATGCGGTGGTGAGCGTGACGTCCAGTGTCGCGCCGATCCTGCCGGCCAGCGCCATTTCCGCGATGGTGACGATCAGGCCGCCGTCGGCAATGTCATGCACGGCGGTCGCCTTGCCGTCGGCGATCAGGGCGCGGACGATGTCGGCGTTGGCGCGTTCGGCGATGAGGTCCACCTTGGGCGCATCACCTGCTTCGCGGCCTGCGATCTCGCGCAGCCAGATGGTCTGGCCAAGGTGGGTGCCCAAGGACTCTTCGGCCCCGCCGATCAGCCAGATGGCGTCGCCTTCCTGCTTGAACGCGACCGTCGCCATGACGTCCACATCCTTGAGCAGGCCGATGCCGCCGATCGCCGGCGTCGGCAGGATCGCCGAACCGCCGCCGGTCGCCTTCGATTCATTGTAGAGCGAGACGTTGCCCGAGACGATCGGGAAGTCGAGCGCGCGGCAGGCGTCGCCCATGCCCTCAAGGCAGCCGGTCAGCTGCGCCATGATTTCGGGGCGCTGCGGGTTGGCGAAGTTGAGGCAGTTGGTGACGGCGAGCGGGGTCGAACCGACTGCGCTCAGGTTACGATAACATTCGGCGATCGCCTGCTTGCCGCCTTCATAGGGGTCGGCATAGCAATAGCGCGGCGTGCAGTCGGTGCTGATGGCGATGCCCTTTTGCGCGCCATGGACGCGCACGACCGCGGCGTCGCCGCCGGGGCGCTGCACCGTGTCGGCGCCGACCATGTGGTCGTACTGTTCCCAGATCCAGCGGCGGCTGGCAATGTCGGGGCTGCCCATCAGGGTGACGAGGTCCGCGCCGATATCCGCGCTTTCGGCGATGTCGCCCAGCGGCTGGACCTTCGACCAGATCTTATACTCGTCCTTCGGCATGGAGGGACGGTCGTAGAGCGGCGCGTCGTCGGCCAGGGGGGCAAGCGGGATGTCGCAGACGATCTCGCCCTTATGTTCCAGCACCATGCGGCCGGTGTCGGTGACATGACCGATGACGGCGAAGTCCAGTTCCCACTTTTTGAAGATCGCCTCGGCGAAATCTTCGCGGCCGGGCTTCAAGACCATGAGCATGCGCTCCTGGCTTTCCGACAGCATCATTTCATAGGTGGTCATGCCGGTTTCGCGCTGCGGCACGTCATCCATCTTGAGGTGGAGGCCAACGCCGCCCTTCGACGCCATTTCGACGCTGGAGGAAGTGAGGCCGGCCGCGCCCATGTCCTGAATGGCGACGATCGCGTCGGACGCCATCAGTTCCAGGCACGCCTCGATCAGCAGCTTTTCGGTGAAGGGGTCGCCCACCTGCACGGTGGGGCGCTTGGCGTCGGCGTCGTCGCCAAAGTCCGCGCTGGCCATGGTCGCGCCATGGATGCCGTCACGGCCGGTCTTGGAGCCGACATAGACGATCGGATTGCCGACGCCCGAAGCGGCCGAATAGAAGATCTTGTCTGTGTCGGCGACGCCCACGGTCATCGCGTTGACCAGAATGTTGCCGTCATAGGCGGGGTGGAAATTCACCTCGCCGCCCACGGTCGGCACGCCGACGCAATTGCCGTAGCCGCCGATGCCATGGACCACGCCTGCGATCAGATGCTTCATCTTGGGATGATCGGGGCGGCCGAAGCGTAGCGCGTTCATGTTGGCCACCGGGCGCGCACCCATGGTGAAGACGTCGCGCAGGATGCCGCCGACGCCCGTCGCCGCGCCCTGATAGGGTTCGATATAGGACGGGTGGTTGTGGCTTTCCATCTTGAAGATGGCCGCCTGCCCGTCGCCGATGTCGACCACGCCGGCATTTTCGCCGGGGCCGCAAATGACCTGCGGCCCCTTGGTCGGCAGCTTCATCAGATGAATCTTCGAGGATTTGTACGAGCAATGCTCCGACCACATGACCGAGAATATGCCCAGTTCGGTCAGGTTCGGTTCCCGGCCGATGGCGTTCAGGACGCGGTCATATTCTTCCGGGCTGAGGCCATGTTCGGCGACGACTTCCGGGGTGATGTGGGGTGCGGTGCTGGACATGCCCGCGCCTTTAGCGATGGCGTGGGCGAAGGGCAATGGTGGGCGTGCGATCGCATGGCGCGAAGCGCTGCCGGGGCATATTTACCCGCTCTCCTCAACGGTTCATCGCGGCGGCAACCTTTCGTTAACGCCCTTCCCCAAAGTTCATGTCCTGGGGCGGGGTGGCGATTCGACGGAGATTGAGGCCGCAGAGAGGTTTTCCATGAAGGGGAGTGACTTCTTTTATTTTTCCAGCCGTTGCAAGAAGCAGCGCCTGATGGAGCAGGCGTCCACATCGGAACGCGCCAGGATGGCGCACCGACGGCTGGCCAACGCCTATGCCGACCGTGCCGCGCTGGCGATGTTCAACAATGAGTGATGGTGGGATAATCGACCATCTCCGTTCGTTTGGAGCGTGTCGAGAAACGGCAAGGGCAGGTCCATCCGCTTCTCGACATGCCCGAAGCGAGCGGGCTGAGGTGCGATCGTCAGGCGCAATGAAAAGGCCGGACCTTCGTGTGAAGGCCCGGCCTGGCAATCGGGAAAGTCGTGCGACTTAGACGTGGCAGGCCTGAGCGCTCTTGCCCGGCACGGTAATGGTCACGTCGTCGCCCGAACCCTTGACTTCAAAGCCGCCCTCGGCGGTGAAGGGCTGACCGGCTTCGGCAGCCTTGAGCGAGGTGGCGGTGCCACCCTTTTCGGTGCGCAGCAGCGCGGTCTTGTCATCGCTCATATAGTCGACGAAGATCAGGCTGTTGTCCTTGCAACGGAACTGCTTGTTCGCCTTCACCGACGGCGGCAATTCGACCGGCGCGGCGTTGGCAAGCTGCGCCGCCATCGGGTCGGCGGGGCCGCCCACGACTTCCGGCTCGTCATTCTTGTTGCAGGCCGACAGCAAAGCGACGCTGGCGACGGCGATGAGGGGGAGATAATATTTCATAGCGATCCTTTTATGTGCATGCGCAACATGGTGCGTCAACGCAAAACTACGACGTTCCCGCTATGCCCCCTGAAATGACGCCATGACCGTTTGATGACAGCGGGCGCCGCGACCCGCTTATTGCCGGGGCGGGCTTGACCGGGGGCGTGACGGCGGCCAATGCAAGGGCATGGCTGAGGATATTTCCACCCCCGACACCGAAACCCTGTCGTTCGAGGATGCGCTGCGCGCGCTCGAAACGATCGTCCGCCGGCTTGAAAGCGGCGATGTGCCGCTCGACGAGTCCATATCGCTCTATGCGAAGGGCGAAGAGCTGCGCAAGCGCTGTACCGAGCGGTTGCAGGCGGCCGAGGCGCGCATCGCCAAGCTGACGGTCGACGCCAATGGCGCGGTTACCGGCGCCCAGACCTTCGGCGCGGATTGATCCGCATGACGGGGGAAGTCGGGACCGCTTCCGCAACAGCGCTGGTGACGACGCGCGCTGCGGAGGTCGCACACGCGATCGACGCCGCGTTCGACCGATTGCTGCCCTTGCCGTCCGATGCGCGCGTGCGCCTTTATGATGCGATGCGGCATGCCGCGATCGGTGGTGGCAAGCGGCTGCGCCCGTTGCTGGTGCAGGCGACCAGCGACCTGTTCAATATTTCGCGCGACTCGGCGCTGCGGGTGGGCCTGGCGGTCGAGTGCATCCATGTCTATTCGCTGATCCACGACGATCTGCCGGCGATGGACGATGACGATATGCGGCGCGGCAAGCCGACCGTACACAAGGCGTTCGACGAGGCGACCGCGATCCTGGCGGGCGATTGCCTGCACGACCTGGCGTTCGAGATACTGGCCGACGAGGAGACGCATCCCGATCCGTTCGTGCGGATCGAACTGGTGCGCGCGCTGGCCGCCGCAAGTGGCCCTGCCGGCATGGCGGGCGGGCAGATGATGGATCTGGAGGCGGAAAAGACCCGCTTCGACCTGGCCACCGTCACGCGGCTTCAAAATCTCAAGACCGGGGCGCTGATCGAATTTTGCGTGGAGGCGGCCGCGATCATGGCGCGCCTGCCGCACGAGGCGCGTACCGGGCTGCGCGGCTATGCCCGCGACATCGGCCTGGCCTTCCAGATTGCCGACGATTTGCTGGACGTAGAGGGCGACGCGGCGCTGGCGGGCAAGGCGCTGGGCAAGGATGCGGCGGCGGGCAAGGAAACCTTCCTGTCGCTGATGGGCGTGGAGCGCGCGCGCGAACAGGCACATATGCTGGTCGCGCAGGCCAAGGCGCATCTGCATGGCCATGGTCCGGAGGCCGACCTGCTGCGCGCCATTGCCGACTATATCGTGGAGAGGGATCGCTAACAGTCATGAGCAAACAGCGTATCGGCGTCTATCCCGGCACTTTCGATCCCATTACGCTTGGCCATATGGACATCATCCGGCGTGGCGCGAAGCTGGTCGACAAGCTGGTGATCGGCGTGACCACCAATATCGCCAAGTCGCCCATGTTCTCCGACGAGGAGCGGCTGGAGATGGTGCGCCGCGAATGTGCCGGCATAGATACCGAGATCGTCGTCACCGGTTTCAATTCGCTGCTGATGGACTTTGCCGAATCGCAGGGCGCCAGCGTCATCATCCGGGGCCTGCGCGCGGTCGCGGACTTCGAATATGAATATCAGATGGCGGGCATGAACCAGCAGATCAACGGGCGGATCGAGACGGTTTTCCTGATGGCGGATGTGGGATTGCAGCCGATTGCGTCGCGGCTGGTCAAGGAAATCGCGCTCTATGGCGGGCCGATCCACAAGTTCGTCAGCCCGGTGGTGCGCGACGAAGTGGTGGCGCGGGTCGAAAAGATCGGGCGAAAAGGAACGGATTGAGTCTTTAGGGGGAGAACCGCACAAGCCTGCTCTTCACAATGCGCTTTACCGGGCATTTTGCAAAGGACTCGACCGTTTCAGCGCTCGTTCAGTTGCCAATCGCGATCAGGGCGCTATCAGGGCGGCTTGGCCCCATGGCTTTTACGAGATCAAGGAACTGCTGCTCCATGCGTTTTACTAGCGCGCTCAAGACTCTGGCGATCACATTCGCCCTCACCGCGTCCGGCGTGGCCCTGGCCCAGGGCGGCGGTGGCGGCAATGCCGAGGAAATGAAGAAGGCCGAGGCCGCTGTGCGGGCGCAGGACAATGCCAAGTCGCTGGGCACCGACCTGACCCCCAAGCTGCCGCCGGCGACCATCCCGGCCGATCCGCAGAATATCTGGGATCTGGACCTGTCGAGCGGTGGCCGCGTGCGCATCCAGCTGCGCCCCGACATCGCGCCCAATCATGTCGAGCGGATCAAGGAGCTGACGCGCCAGGGTTTCTACAATGGCCTGAAATTCCATCGCGTCATTCCCGGCTTCATGGCGCAGGGCGGCGATCCCAAGGGCGACGGCACCGGCGGATCGAGCCTGCCCGACCTGAAGGCCGAGTTCAATCCGATGCCGCATCTGCGCGGTACGCTGTCGATGGCGCGCGCCCAGAGCGAGGATAGCGCGAACAGCCAGTTCTTCATCGTGCTGCTGCCGCGCATGCAGCTGGACAAGAAATATACCGTGTTCGGCCGCGTGATCGAAGGCATGCAATATGTCGATGCGATCCATGAGGGCGAGCCGCCGGCCGACCCCAGCGTGATCCTTCAGGCGTCGATCGAGAGCGACGGCAAGCCGCCGCTGACGGTTGCGCCCACGCCGCCCACGCCGCCCGCGCCGCCGGTGTCGATCATCGACACGGCCAAGCCTGCGCCTAAGAAGGCTGCGCCTAAAAAGAAATAAGCCGGTGCGGCTTTTGCTGTAGTTTCAAGGCCCCGTTCGCTTCTTCGTAGGCGAACGGGGCCGAACTGTTTGGATGAAGCGTTTCCAGCCATGCGCGTAAACCTGTTCGATTTCGACCTGCCGCCTGAAAATATCGCATTGCGGCCTGCATCCCCGCGCGACAGTGCGCGGATGCTGCTGGTGCCGGGCGATGGCGCGATGCAGGACCGGATCGTGCGTGACCTGCCGTCGATGCTGCGCGCGGGCGACGTGCTGGTGTTCAACGATACCAGGGTCATTCCCGCCCAGCTGGAGGGGATGCGGGGCGAGGCGCGGATCGGCGCGACGCTGCACAAGCGGCAGGGCTTGCGGCAATGGCAGGCCTTCCTGCGCAACGCCAAGCGGGTGCGGGCGGGCGACCGGATCGATTTCGGCGCGGGCGTGACGGCGGTGGCCGGCGCGCGCGACGAGGATGGCGGCGTGACGCTGGACTTCGAAGGCGACGAGCCGGTGGAAGTGCTGCTGGAGCGGGCAGGGCGGATGCCGCTGCCGCCCTATATCGCCAGCAAGCGCCAGACCGACGAACGGGACCGCAGCGATTATCAGACGATGTTCGCACGGGAGGATGGCGCGGTCGCCGCACCCACCGCCGCGCTGCACTTCACGCCGGAGTTGATGGCGGCCATCGCGGCGGCCGGCGTGCTGACCGAGACGCTGACGCTGCATGTCGGGGCGGGGACGTTCCTGCCGGTCAAGGCCGACGATACGGACGACCATCGCATGCACGCCGAATGGGGGCGGATCGACGCGGCCACGGCGGATCGGCTGAACGCGGCGCGGGCGGCAGGCGGCCGGTTGATCGCGGTAGGCACGACGTCCTTGCGCCTGCTGGAGAGCGCTGCGGGCGAGGACGATGTCATCCGCCCCTTCGCAGATGAAACCCGCATCTTCATCACGCCGGGCTATCGCTTCCGGGCGGTCGATGGGCTGATGACCAATTTTCATCTGCCCAAATCCACGCTCTTCATGCTGGTCAGCGCGCTGATGGGAACGGAGCGGATGCAGGCCGTCTATGGCCATGCGATCGAAACGGGCTATCGTTTCTACAGCTACGGGGATTCATCGCTGCTGTTGCCGGAACGGTCCATTCAGGGCGAGATCGCGGCTCATATGCAGCGTTCCCCGGCGTAGGCCGGGCCCAGTCCCATGCTCTGAACTGGGCCCCGGCCTGCGCCGGGGAACCGAGAGGGAAGGGCCATGCCGATGTTTCGCGGCACAGCCTTCAACCCGGTCTGACCGATTGGTTTAGCTGCGGGCGCGGTTGCGGGCGAAGCTGAAGACGCCATAGCCGACCGCGGCCAGCGTGCCGACTTTCGCGACCGTCTTGATGGCGCCGGTCGTGATATAGCCCAGGATCGCGCCCTTTACGCCGCTGTCGCCATCCTTGCGATCAATGGCTGCGCCGATGACTGTGCCGATTACATTCTTCATGAAGCATCTCCGCTGTTGCGGGAGGGGAGCGTTTCGCGGCGGCGAAAGTTCCGCCGGGTGGCAAGTGGCGGTCATTCGGTTCGCGAGTGATACCTTTTGAGTCTCATGCGTTGTTTTCACAGGCAATATGAGGACAAGGCCCATGCAGACCGCTTCCCGCACGGCGCAGCCGCCCTTCACCACCGGTTTCAGCCCGCTTTATCATGCGAACAGCGTCAACCATTGTCCGTCCTGCACGCGCCAGCACTGGATCGTCGGGCGGATGGTCGCCGAATGTGCCTTTTGCGGCACCGCCTTGCCGCTGGAGCAATTCAGCACCTATAGCGCCAGTCCGCGCTTTGCCTGCCATGGCCCCAGTGCGGACGAGGTGCCGGAGGCGTTGCGTCCCGTATCCTGATCGTCAGGCCCTGCCCACGAAAAGGAAGCCGACCGCGCCCATGATGCAGGCGAAGGCGGCGAGGTGACGCCAGTGCAGCGGTTCGCCCAGCACCGTCACCATGAAGCCGCCGAAGATGATAAGCGCGATGGCTTCCTGCGCGACCTTGAGCTGCCCCGCGCTCCAGCCGCTGGCAAAGCCGATGCGGTTGGCGGGGACGGCCAGGCAATATTCGAATAGCGCGATGCCCCAGCTGATGAGGATGACCAGCAGGATCGGCTTGTCCATCCCGCCCTTCAGATGCCAGTACCAGGCGATCGTCATGAAGATGTTGGAGATGATCAGCAGGATGATGGTCGGCATGGCACCAGGCTCGCGCGGGGAGGGTGCGATGCTTTGGCACCCGTGATGGCGTCAACGCAAGGCGGCTTGCAAAAAGGCCCGGTGTCGCCACCGGGCCTCTTCATGTTCCAGACTATGGATCAGCGATAGCGCGTGCTGCTGTAGCTGCTGCTGGCGGTACCTTCGCCGGTCCATCCGCTCTGATCGCGATCACGCTCGCCGAACAGGGCGTTCTGCTCACGTTCGGTGCGCCAGGCGTCCTGCGCCTGTTCCGCGGTCTTTTCCAGCGTCACCTTGGTCGCATCGACCGACTTGATCCAGCTCGACGGGATCGAATGGTGGACGCCGCCGGCATCGCTGTCGCTCTTGGTCAGGATGATGCGGTCGCCACGCAGCTTGTCGACGGTGCCGACATGCTCGCCGTCGCTGCCGACCACTTCATGATGTTCGCGCACCTGCTGGATCGCCTGGCGCTGTTCGCCGCGGCGGCTGCGCCATGTGCCGAATTCGCTGTTGAAGCGGTCGCGATTGTCGCGCTGATATTCCGCATAGTCGCGATCGAGTTCCTCGATGCGCTGCTGGCGCCAGCTGTGATAATTGCTGTCGTGATGGGCGCCATAATCCTGTTGCGGACCATAGTTTACGCGGCTGCCATGATCGACGTTGCCATAGCCGCTGCGTTCGCCGCTGTAGGGCGTGAAACCGCGATTGGGGAGGTAATCGCTGCGCCCGGCGCTGGCATAGCCCAGGCGGCTGGACTGATCGCGCGGGTCGCCATAGGGGCGATTATAATATTCGTCATATTCGCGGCGGCGCTCCGCCTCTTCATCGCCGAACCAGCTGCGAATCTCGTCGCCGGCGCGGTCGAAAAAGCCACGATCATCATAATCATAGTCGCTGGGGGGGCGGCGATAGTCGGGGCCGCCGAACTGGCCGCGCGTGCCATAACGATAGCCCTGGTCGCCGCGTCCATAGTCGCGCTGACCGCGATAGCGATCCCCGCGGTCCAGATTGCCGGCATAACGGTCTTCGCCACCATAGCGGCGTCCGCCTTGGTAACCCATCGTCCTTCTCCTTCTATGGATGACGCCAACGCGGCGTCCACGGGGGTTCAATGAGCGGGCAGGGGCATCGTTCCGGGCGTTACGCAGGGGTAATGTCCTGCCCATCGGGCGTCCTGTCGCGTCGGAAATGCCGGGCTTTTCTGCGGCTTGATCCAGATCAGCCTTGAACATGGGTTTTTGTGCAAAATGCTGTTGCAAGGGCCAAAACGCTATCCTATAGGCAGCGCTCCTTCGGGGGCCTTAGCTCAGCTGGGAGAGCGCGTCGTTCGCAATGACGAGGTCAGCGGTTCGATCCCGCTAGGCTCCACCAACCCCTTCAACGGGGTTGATCCGAAGGACTTTACCGCCAGCGCCGGATGGGCGTAGAGCAGGTCCCATGACAGATGAGAATGATGCGGCGGAAGATAAGGGCCGCCCTGCCGCCACGCTGGTCGTCGTGCGCGACCGGCATGGCGCTGCGCCCGAACTGCTGATGGTGGAACGCGCGTCGAGCATGGCCTTTGCCGCTGGCGCGCTGGTCTTTCCCGGCGGCGCGGTGGACGCGGCGGATCATGATCTGGCCGCGCGGATCGACCATAAGATGGAGCCGGACGAGGCGGCGGGACGGATCGCCGCCATTCGCGAGACGATCGAGGAAGCGGGCCTGGGCATCGGCCTGACCGGCATCGGCATGAGTGGCATCGGCCCGACCGGCGCAGTGGATGCGGCGACGGTGCTGCGGCTGCGCGACGGGCTGCATGACGGGCGTACGCTGGGCGAGATGCTGGAGCGGCTGGGGCTGGGGATTGCGCTGGATGCGTTGACGCTCTTTGCGCGATGGCACCCCGCGCCGTTCGAGCAGGCACGGCGGATATTCGACACGCGATTCTATATTGCCCGCGCGCCCCAAGGACAGGTCGCCAGCGTCGACACGACCGAGAATGTGCGGCTGTTCTGGAGCAGCGCGGCCGACACGCTGGCCAGTGCGGCGGCGGGGGAGGCGCGACTGGTGTTCCCGACGCGGCGCAATCTGGAGCGGCTGGCGTTGCATGATGATTATGCGGCGCTGATCGCGGATGCGGCCGCCTACCCGATCGAAAAGGTACGGCCGTGGCAGGAGGAGCGGGATGGAGAGGTGCATTTGTGCATCCCCGATCATCTGGGCTATCCCGTCACCATGGAACCAATGCGGCAGGTCCGGCGTGCTTGAGTCGTGCGACGACTTCACCTGACCCTGCGCCGCCTGCTCTGGCTGGTCGCCTTCGCTTGTCTTGCCCTGCTGGCCTATGGCGCGATGCGGCAGCGGCCGCAGGACCTGCCCTGGACGCAACTGGATCTGGACCAGCCGATCGGACTGTTTACCGGGCGCAAGCTGGCGGCATTGACCGGCGATGCCGATGGTTGTCGGGCCCTGCTCGACCGGGCGGGGGTGGATTATGTCGCGGTGGCGCCGGGCGGTGCCGACCAATGTCGCTATGCCGATGCGGTGCGGTTGCGCGCGGAGACGGGCGGGATCGGGCTGGCGCCTGCTGCCGTGGCGCCATCCTGCCCGGTGGTCGCGGCGTTGAAGCTGTGGGAATGGCAGGTGGTGCAACCGGCGGCCCAGCGTGTCTATGGCCAGCCGGTTCGGTCGATCCGCCATTTCGGCAGTTATAGCTGCCGGCGGATGTACGGGCGCAGCGCGGGCGATTTCAGCGAACATGCCACGGCCGATGCGATCGACGTCGCGGCCTTTGTGCTGAAGGACGGGCGTCAGGTCAGCGTGCTCAAGGACTGGAAGGGGACGGGCAAGGACGCGGATTTCCTGCGCGCAGTGCGGGACGGGGCATGCGGGCTGTTTTCGACCGTGCTGTCGCCCGATTACAATGCTGCCCATCGCGACCATTTTCACCTGGATCAGGCGGAGCGCGGCGCGATGGGAGGACGGGCGTGCCGGTAAACGCAGGGTCTCAAGCACCGGGCCGTTCGCAGCGAGCCAGTCGAGGCTCGACACGGTCGGATGGGGTTACTGCCCGAACTGTGCTTCGCGGGCGAGGCTTACCGCCTCGCGGGCGGCGGCGAGCAGGGCGCCGCTCTTGGCTTCGCATTCGCGCTGTTCATATTCGGCGGTCGAATCGGCGACGATGCCGGCGCCGGCCTGAACATGCATGACGCCATCCTTGAGCACGGCGGTGCGCAGGACGATGCAGCTGTCCATATTGCCGTCCGGCCCGAAATAGCCGACCCCGCCGGCATAGGCGCCGCGCGTTTCGGGTTCCAGTTCGGCGATGATCTCGCAGGCGCGGACCTTGGGCGCGCCCGATACGGTGCCGGCCGGGAAGCCGGCGAAGAGGGCGTCGATCGCATCCTTGTCATCGCTCAGGCGGCCGACGACGTTGGAGACGATGTGCATGACATGGCTGTACAATTCGACGCTGTAGCTTTCCGTCACCGTCACCGATCCGGCGGACGCGACCCGGCCGACATCGTTGCGGCCCAGGTCCAGCAGCATGAGATGCTCGGCCCGTTCCTTCGGATCGGCGAGCAGGCTTTCGCGATTGGCGGCGTCCTCGACGGCGTTCCTGCCCCGCGGGCGCGTGCCGGCGATCGGCCGGATCGTGACTTCGCCATTGCGGGCGCGCACCAGGATTTCGGGCGACGAACCGATCAGCGCGAAGCCGGGCAAGTCGAGATAATAGAGGAAGGGCGAAGGATTGATCCGCCGCAGCGCGCGATAGAGAGCGATGGGCGGCAGGGTGAAGGGACTGGTGAAACGTTGCGCCATCACGACCTGGAAGATGTCGCCGGCGACGATATATTCCTTTGCGCGATCGACCATCGCTTCATAGCGGCCCGGTTGCAGCACCGGGGTGACGTCCACGTCGGCGATGTCGGCAGGCGCAGGGACGGCGGGCAGCGGCGCAGCCAGGCGGGCTGCGGTGGCGTCGATCCGCTCCAGCGCGGCTTCGATGGCCTTGTCCGCATCGGCGAAGCTGCCCTTCCATACTGGCGCGACCAGATAGAGGGCGTCGGCCAGCCGATCGAAGACCAGGATGACGGTGGGCCGCACGAACAGCATGTCGGGCACGCCGATGTCGTTGGCGGCGGGACGGGGCAGCTTTTCGACCAGCCCGACCGTTTCGTAACCGAAATAGCCGACGAGGCAGGCGAGCGCGGCGGGCAGGGCCGGGTCCATATGGGCGCGACATTCGGCGACCAGATCGCGCAGCGCGTCGAGCGCGCCCTTGTCCTGGCGTATGAAGGCGTCGCGGTCGGTGGCCCAGTGGCGATTGATTTCCGCCTGCTGCCCATCGGCACGGAAGACCAGGTCGGGGGCGAGGCCGATCAGGCTGTGGCGGCCGCGCACGGCGCCGCCCTCGACCGATTCCAGCAGATAGTCGCCCCGGTCCGGCTCGAACAATTTGAGCGCGGCGGAAATGGGCGTGTCGGTGTCGGCAATCTGCCGTTTCCACACCAGCGCCGATTCGCCCCGCGCCAGCGCGGCGCGCGCGCTGGCGATGCCGTCGGTCGCCCCCCCATGAACCGCCATCTTACTGTTCGCCGCTATTGGTGGCGGCCAGCGCGCTGCGGACCTGATCCACGGCCTTGGCATTGCGGGTGACGCCCATATCCTTTTCGATCGCGCGTTCGAACTGCTGGCCATATTCCTGGCCGACCACTTCGCCCAGCTGGGTGCGGACCTGATTGAGCAATTCCGGCTGGCCCTTGGCATCGCCGCGCTCGATCTTGTTCAGTTGCACCACGAAATAGCCGCGATCCTGGCCGATCGGCAGGGTCTTGACCGTGTTGGCGGCCATCGAGAAGAGGATGGCGACTTCGGCTGGCGGGCGCTGTTCGCCGCGCATGATGTCGGCGCGGCGGCCGCCCAGCGTCTGGGGCGCGGGCAGCTTGACGCCGGCCTGGGCAATGGCGTCGGCCAGCTTCGTACCCTTGGCGACCTTTGCCTGGATCTGCTCGGCCAGCGCCTTCGCCTTCTGGCTGCCTGCGTTCAGCTTATACTGGGCCAGCACCAGCTGCTTGACCTCTGCCAGCGGGGGCGGGGCGGCGGCGACGATCTCGCCCGGCGCGGCCAGCGCATAGCGCTTGTCGGCGGTGATCGGGATCAGCTGCGCGTCGTCGTCGGCACTCATCGAGAAGACCGGGGCGAGCAGCGGCGTAAGGTCCGGACCGGCGGTGAAGGCCGAATCCTTGACCTGCTTGCCGGTGGCCAGAACCAGCGGGCTGGTTTCCAGCTTCAGCCCATTATCCTTCGCCACTTCGTCGAAGGTGCCGCCGTCGGCGATCGCATCCTCGATCTTGCCGGTGAAGTCGGTGAGCAGCTGCTTTTCCTTCTGGACGCGCAGCGCGGCGACGATGTCGTCGCGTACGGCGGCGACCGGACGGGCCGGGGTTTCCTTGGCAAAGGTGACGCGCACCAGCAGCCAGCCGAGCGACCCACGGACCGGGCCGATCAGGTCGCCCTGCTTGCCGGCGAAGACGGCGTCGGCGACGGACTTGCCGGCCGACGCGGTCAGCGCCTCCCGGCTCTGGTCGGTGGATGTCGATACAGCCAGGCCAGCGCCCCTGGCGGCGTCGGCCAGCGATTTGCCGCCCTTCACCTGATCGGCGATCGCCTTGGCAGCGGCCTGCGTGGGCAGCACTAGCTGTTCGATACTGCGCGTCTGCTTGGCGGCGTAGGCGGCCTTGTTCTGGTTGTAATAGCTGCTGATCTCCGCATCGGTCGGCTGGGCCGCCTGGGCGAAGCGATCGGCGTCGATCACGGCGTAGCGGATGCGGCGCTGTTCGGGGATGGTGTAGCGGCTGGCATTCTTCTTGTAGAAATCGGCCAGCTGCGCGTCGCTCGGCGTCTTTTCGTCGAGGAAGGCGATGGCGGGGATCGCCGCGACCGTACCCTGGCGCGCTTCCAGCAGCAGCGAGGCATAGGGCAGGACCAGGCTGTCGGTCAGCTTGACGCCCAGGCCCACGGGGGCGAGCATCTGACGCTGGAGGATTTCGCGGCTGATATCGTCGCGCAGCGCCTGTTCGGTCAGCCGTTCGCGGGCCAGCAGGGCGCGGAAGCTGTCGTTGCTGAAATTGCCGGCCGCATCCTGGAACGCGGGGATCTGTGCGATCTGCGCATCGACCAGCCGCTTGGAGATATGCACGCCCTGATCGTCGGCAAAGGCGCGCAGCGTCAGCGAAGCGACCAGCTGGTCATAGACCTGCCTGCCGCCGCCCTGCGCGAAGAAGTCGCCGATCTGAAGCCCCGGATTGGAGCGGCGTGCATTTTCGAACACGCGCTGGACGCGATCCTGCAATTCGGTTTCGGACAATGTATAGCCGCCCGCCTTGGCCGCGGTCCCGCCGCCAGCGATGGAGCCGCCGAACTTGCCGCTCGAAATGTCCCCCATGATGAAGGCCGCGGCGATCACCCCCAGAAAGAGGATGGCGATGAGCGCGCCGAACTTGGAGCGGATGAAGCTGCGAAAGACAGAAAGCATGGGGGTTCCGGAACTGCGGCTGTGTGGCGGCCCGCTTTAAGGGCGGATGCGCGCGGCGGCAAGGCTTGGACTGGACAAATGCGTGAGCGCCGTTCATCGGCTGTGGCAGCATCCTGTTCTTTCGGGGAGACGTGCGGGTAAAAGCCCGGCGGCGAAGGGGCAGGGCGCGACGTGCAGCAATAATCACAAGGAACGCTTTGATGGGCAGGCGCAAGCTGGTTGTCGGCAATTGGAAGATGAACGGGATGCGCGCGCATCTGAACGAGGTCGAGGCGATCGGGGCGGTCGCGGCGGCGCATCCGAACGTGGAGGTGGGCCTGTGCCTGCCCGCGACGCTCATCATGGCAGGGTCCGAACGGCGGGGCGCCGCCTTCATCGGGGCGCAAAACTGCCATATGGATTTCAGCGGCGCCTATACCGGCTCGCTGTCGGCCGAGATGCTGGCCGAAGCCGGCGCCACCTGGGTCATCACCGGCCATAGCGAACGGCGCGAGGCGCGGGGCGAAACCAATGCCGACATCGCCGCCAAGTCGGTCGCCGCGCATAATGCGGGCATCAACGTGATCCTGTGCGTGGGCGAAACACTGGCCGTGCGGGACGCGGGACGGGCAGAGCAGGTGGTGGCCGACCAGTTGCTCGCTTCCCTGCCCGAAGGGGCGGCTGCGGACTGGCTGGCGGTTGCCTATGAACCCATCTGGGCGATCGGCACCGGCCGCATCCCGACGATCGAGGCAGTGGCCACCATGCATGGGGCGTTGCGTAGCGCGCTGGCCAGTCGGATCGGCGCGGAGGCGGACAAGGTGCGTATCCTCTATGGCGGGTCGATGAATGGCGACAATGCGGCCGACCTGATGGCCATCGCCGATGTCGATGGCGGGCTGGTGGGTGGCGCAAGCCTGACTGCCGCGAAATTCGCGCCGATCATCGCGGCAGCCGACAGCAAGCTGGCGGCAGCGGCCTGATATAATTCATGCTCCGTTCGCTTCGAGCGAAGTCGAGGAGCCGTAAGCGCTGTGCCAGCGTTTCTCGGCTTCGCTCGAAACGAACGACCTTCAGTATAAGCTGAGGCAGCCTGCAATGGTTGCCCCCGCGCGCCATCGTCGCTATGTGCGCGCCAACGCACCCTATTGTACCGGACCATCGTCGCCATGTTCACCTTCCTCCTCGTCGTTCAGGCGATCGTCGCCGCCCTGTTGGTCACCGTCATCCTGATGCAGAAGTCGGAAGGCGGCGGCCTGGGCGTGGGTGGCAGCCCGGCGGGCCTGATGTCGGCGCGCGGCGCGGCGGATTTCCTGACCCGTTCGACCACGGTGCTGGCCAGCATCTTCGTGCTGCTGTCGGTCGTGATGGCGGTGATCGCCGCCGTGCGTCACGCGCCGAGCGACATCGACACCTCGCTGGTGAAGCAGGCTCCGGCGACGCAGGCTGCGCCGGCCGCGCCTAACGCCGATCCGCTGGCTGGCGTGGCCAGCAACGCGGCGTCCGCTCCGGCGGCGAACGGCGCGGTTCCGCTCGCCAACTAAACTTTCCGTCGATCTTTCGATCTTTTTTTCAAGCGCGCGTAGATTCGCGCGCTTGCCCTTTGTTGTTCCGAAAGGCTAAGCCTCTCTTCCCATGACGCGGTATATTTTCATCACCGGCGGCGTGGTCTCCTCGCTTGGCAAAGGCCTTATGGCCGCTTCGCTCGCAGCGCTGCTGCAAGCGCGAGGTTTCCGTGTGCGAATCCGGAAATTCGACCCCTATCTCAACGTCGATCCGGGCACGATGAGCCCGTATCAGCATGGCGAAGTCTATGTGACCGACGATGGGGCGGAAACCGACCTGGACCTTGGCCATTATGAGCGGTTCACCGGGGTTTCGGCGCGGCAGTCGGACAATGTGACGCAGGGCCGCGTCTATCAGACGATCATCCAGCGCGAACGGCGCGGCGACTATCTGGGCGCGACGGTGCAGGTCATCCCGCACGTCACCGACGAGATCAAGGCGTTCGCCACGGCCGATACCGAAGACCTGGACTTCGTGCTGTGCGAAATCGGCGGCACGGTGGGCGACATCGAATCGCTGCCCTTCATGGAAGCGATTCGCCAGCTGCATAACGACCTCGATCGCGGCCAGTCGATCTTCGTCCATGTGACGCTGGTGCCGTACATCGCGGCGGCCGGCGAGCTGAAGACCAAGCCGACCCAGCGCAGCGTGCGCGACCTGACATCGCTCGGCATCCAGCCCGACATTTTGCTGTGCCGCTGCGAACATCCGCTGCCCGACAGCGAGCGCAAGAAGATCGCCCTGTTCTGCAACGTGCGCCCTGAGGCGGTCATTCCCGCGCTCGACGCCAGCAGCATCTACGCCGTGCCGCATCAATATCATGCCGAAGGGCTGGATGAGGAAGTGCTGCGCGCATTCGGCATCAAGGATGCGCCGGCGCCGGAAATGGCGCGGTGGGACGATATCATGGATCGTCGGCAAAACCCCGAAGGCGAAGTCACGATCGGGGTGGTCGGCAAATATGTCGGCCTGCTGGACGCCTACAAATCGCTGTTCGAAGCGCTCAGCCATGGTGGCCTGGCCAACCGGGTGAAGGTCAACGTCAAGTGGATCGACGCGGAGCTGTTCGAGAAGGGGGACGATATCGTCGCCAGCCTGGAGCCGATGCATGGCATCCTGGTCCCCGGCGGTTTTGGCGTGCGCGGGTCGGAAGGCAAGATCGAATCGGTCAAGTTCGCGCGCGAACGCAATGTGCCCTTTTTCGGCATCTGCCTTGGCATGCAGATGGCCTGTATCGAGGGCGCGCGGAACACGGCGGGCATCACGCAAGCCTCCACCACGGAATTTGGCGAGACGTCCGAGCCGGTCGTGGGCCTCATCACCGAATGGATGGGCAAGGAAGGGTTGCAGAAGCGCACGGCGGACACCGATCTGGGCGGCACGATGCGTCTGGGCGCCTATCCGGCGAAACTGGACGGCAACAGCGTCGTGGCAGGCATTTACGGCAGCAACGACATCAGTGAGCGGCACCGCCATCGCTATGAGGTGAATGCGGGCTATCGCGACGCACTGGAAAAGGGCGGCCTGATCTTCTCAGGCATGTCGCCGGACGGCATGCTGCCCGAAATCGTCGAGCGGCCCGACCATCCCTGGTTCGTGGGCGTGCAATTCCATCCGGAACTGAAGTCCAAGCCCTTCGATCCGCATCCGCTCTTCGCCAGCTTCATCGCAGCGGCGGTGAAGCAGAGCCGGCTGGTCTGAAATAAACTGTTCCCCGGCACAGGCCGGGGCCCAGTTGCAACCGTCGAACTGGACCCCGGCCTGTGCCGGGGAACAGCATGGGCAGGGGGCAGGTCAGGATTCGAACAGATGCCGGTACTGGCGCGGCTGGCAGCGCAGATATTGCGGGGCGGCCTTCACTGACGCGCCCAGATGGGCGGCGGCGTGCCAGGGCCAGCGCGGGTCGTAGAGGATGGTGCGCGCAATCGCGATCAGGTCTGCGTCGCCGGTGCCGACGATCGCTTCGGCTTGTTCAAAGTCGGTGATGAGGCCGACGGCTATCACCGGGATCGACACCGCCTGCTTGACGGCGCGGGCCAGTGGCACCTGATAGCTGGGCCCGACCGGAATCTCCTGCCGCGGGTCCAGGCCGCCGCTCGACACATGGATGGCGCTGCACCCGCGCGCTTCCAGCGCCTTGGCAAAGGCGATCGTCTGGTCGATGTCCCAGCCGCCTTCCACCCAGTCCGTGCCCGACACGCGCATCGTAACCGGCTTGTGCGCAGGGAAGGCTGCGCGCACCGCATCGAAAATCTCCAGCGGCAGGCGCATCCGATTTTCGAGGCTGCCACCATAGTCATCGTCGCGCCGGTTGGAGAGGGGCGAGAGAAACTGATGCAGCAGATAGCCGTGCGCGCCGTGCAGCTGTATGGCGTCCAGGCCCAGATTGTCGGCACGTTTCGCCGCCGCGACGAAGGCGTCGCGCAGCCGGTCGATGCCGGCCCGGTCGAGCGCCATCGGCGCATGAGTGCCCGGTGTGAAGGGCAGGTCGGACGGCGCGACCGTCTGCCAGCCATTGGGCGAGTCGGGCGCGATCTGCGCGCCGCCTTCCCATGGGACATGGGTCGATGCCTTGCGCCCGGCATGGCCGAGCTGGATCGCGATGGGCATGGCGCTATGCGCGCGCACGCCGTCCAGCACCCGCTTCATCGCGGCTTCGGTCCGGTCGTCCCACAGGCCGACATCGGCATGACTGATCCGGCCTTCGGGCAGGACGGCGCTGGCCTCGATCGTGAGCAAGGCAGCGCCCGACAAGGCAAGCTGGCCCAGATGGATGAGGTGCCAGTCGGTCATTTCGCCATCGACGGCCGAATATTGGCACATGGGGGCGATGACGATGCGATTGTCGAGGCTCAGGTCGCCGACGTGGAAAGGCTCGAACAGCTTGGGTCCGCTCATGATATCTCCGGCTTTTATGGAGACGAAAGCGGGGGCCAGTTTCGTGCGTCGAACTGGCCCCGGCCTTCGCCGGGGAACGAGAAGCGCCCTATATAGGGCGCCCTCCATGTCCTGAAAGGCGTCCGATCAGCCGGCCGGCGTCAGTTTCAGCATCCGGCCCTGCGATTTGCCGCCATCCTCCAGTAGCCACAGCGCGCCGTCCGGCCCCTGTTCCACTTCGCGGATGCGGGCGCCCATGTCCCATTGATCGGCCTTTTCCGCCTTTTCGCCGCCCAGCTTCACGCGGACCAGGCTCTGGCTGGACAGGCCGCCGATGAACAGGGAGTTTTTCCACTGCGGGAAGAGGTCGCCCGAATAATAAAGCAGGCCGCCCGGCGAAATGACCGGGTTCCACCAGGCTTTGGGTGCTTCGAAGCCGTCGCCCGGCGCATGATCGGGAATGTCGCGGCCGTCATAATGGCTGCCGTTCGATGCCTTGGGCCAGCCATAATTGAGGCCGGGCTTGATGAGGTTCACCTCGTCGCCGCCCTTAGGCCCCATTTCCTGTTCCCACAGGCGCCCGTCCTTGTCGAAGGCGATGCCCAGCAGGTTGCGATGGCCATAGGACCAGATGGCGGGGTTGAAGCCCTTGGCGCTGAGCGGATTGCCCGCGGCCGGCGTGCCGTCAAGGTTGAGGCGCAGCACCTTGCCCAGCGTGGACTTGGGGTCTTGCGCGGGGTCGAACTTCTGCCGCTCGCCATTGGTGAAGAAGAGATATTTGCCATCGGGCGAAAAGGCGATGCGGCCCGAATAATGGCCGTTGCCATCGACATAGGGGCTGGCGCGGAAGAGGACGGTCACGCCGTCGAGCTTGGTCGTGCCGTCGCTTGCCTGGTTGAACGCGCCCCTGGCCAGCGCCACGCCTTTCAAGCCATCGCGTTCTTCGGAAAAGCTGAAATAGACGGCCTTGTCCTTCGCGAAGGTCGGCGAGAGGACGACGTCCATCAGCGCGCCTTGCCCTGCACTGTCCACCTTGGGGATGCCGCCGACCGGGATCTTGGTGCCGTTTTTCGGATCGAACAGGATCATCTCGCCTGCCTTTTCCGTCACCAGCGCGCGCCCGTCCGGCAGGAAGGTCATGGCCCAGGGCGAATCGAAGTCGGCGATCACGGAGCTTTTGAACGGCTTGTCGCCAGCGGCGGTGGTCTGGCTATTGGCGCCTTCGCCCGAGCAGGCGATCAGGAGGAGGGGCAGGGCGGAAATCAAGGTGCGGGACATTCTATCCTCCGTTCGGGCTGCGCTGATCGAGACCCCGTCCGTCCTGAAAGAAAGAGCGGCCCTTCGACAAGCGCAGGGCGGACGGGGGATATGAAAATTTCCGATAGAATGATCGGGCACGAATAATGTTGCAGATTTCTCGTACCATGCCTATATCGCTCTTGCTTCCTTACATCGTCAAACATGTCAGGGTCGCGGGCAGGACGCTCGCGGCGGCGAATGCTGCATCGCCGAAGCACGCATATTTATTGTCGGAGACTGCATGGCGGACATCGCCGAACTGACCGCGCTGATCGAACCTGAGGTGAAGGCTTTGGGCTTCGACCTTGTGCGCATCAAGCTTTTCGGGTCGGGCGACGAATATACGCTCCAGATCATGGCCGAAAATCCCAAGACCAAGCAGCTCGTGATCGAAGATTGCGCCGCCATATCGCGCCGCATTTCGGACGTGATGGACGAGGTCGACCCGATCGAGGAAGCCTATCGCCTGGAAGTCAGTTCCCCCGGTATCGACCGGCCGCTGACCCGCCTGTCCGACTTCATGGAATGGGCGAGCCATGAGGCGAAGATCAGCGCGACCGAAATCGTCGAGGGTCGCAAGAGCTTTCGCGGCGTCATCAATGGCGTGGAGGGGGAGGATATCCTCTTCACCGACGCCAAGGCCGGCGACGTCGTCATTCCGTTTTCGCTTGTCAGCGACGCCAAGCTGGTGCTGACCGACAGGCTGATTTCTGCTAGTATGCCGCTTTCCTCCGATGGGGCGGATGAATTTGAAACCGAAGAATAAGGGTTCATAAAGCCATGGCCAACGCCATTTCCGCCAATCGGGCCGAACTGATCGCCATCGCCAATTCGGTGGCCAGTGAAAAGATGATCGACAAGGCCATCGTCATCGAGGCGATGGAAGACGCGATCCAGCGCGCGGCGCGTGCCCGCTATGGCGCCGAAAACGATATCCGTGCGAAGCTGGACCCGGACAGCGGCGACCTGCGCCTGTGGCGCGTCGTCGAAGTGGTCGAGGTGGTCGAGGATTATTTCAAACAGGTGGACCTCAAGCAGGGCCAGAAGCTGAAGAAGGACGCCGTGATCGGCGACTTCATCGTCGATCCGCTGCCCGCCATCGACCTGGGCCGCATCGATGCCCAGTCGGCCAAGCAGGTGATCTTCCAGAAGGTCCGCGACGCCGAGCGCGAGCGCCAGCATGAAGAATATAAGGACCGCGTGGGCGAGATCATCACCGGCGTCGTCAAGTCGGTCGAATTCGGCCATGTCGTCGTCAATCTGGGCCGCGCCGAAGGCGTGATCCGCCGCGATCAGCAGATCCCGCGCGAAGTCGTGCGCGTGGGCGATCGCATCCGATCGGTCGTGCTGAACGTGCGCCGCGAAAATCGCGGGCCGCAGATTTTCCTCAGCCGTGCGCACCCCGAATTCATGAAGAAGCTGTTCGCGCAGGAAGTCCCCGAAATCTACGACGGCGTCATCACCATCATGGCCGCCGCCCGCGATCCGGGCAGTCGCGCCAAGATCGGCGTCATCAGCCGCGACAGCAGCATCGATCCGGTCGGCGCCTGCGTCGGCATGAAGGGTAGCCGCGTCCAGGCCGTCGTGCAGGAAATGCAGGGCGAAAAGATCGACATCATCCCCTGGTCGGAAGATACCGCCACTTTCGTCGTCAATGCGTTGCAGCCCGCGCAGGTCGCCCGCGTCGTCATCGACGAAGAGGAAGAGCGTATCGAAGTCGTCGTGCCCGACGATCAGCTCAGCCTCGCCATCGGCCGTCGTGGCCAGAATGTCCGCCTCGCCAGCCAGCTGACCGGCAAGGCGATCGACATCATGACCGAGGCCGACGCCAGCGAGAAGCGCCAGAAGGAATTCGTCGCCCGCTCCGAACTGTTCCAGAACGAACTGGACGTGGACGAGACGCTGTCGCAGCTGCTGGTCGCCGAAGGCTTTGGCGAGCTGGAGGAAGTCGCCTATGTCGAAATCGACGAGCTGGCGGCGATCGAAGGCTTTGACGAGGAGCTGGCCGCCGAATTGCAGAATCGTGCGCTCGAAGCGCTGGAGCGCCGTGAGGTTGCTGCTCGTGAAGAACGCACCAATCTGGGCGTCGAGGACGCGCTGGCCGACATTCCGCACCTGACCGAAGCGATGCTGGTCACGCTGGGCAAGGCGGGCATCAAGACGCTGGACGATCTGGCGGACCTGGCCACCGACGAACTGGTGCAGAAGAAGCGTGTCGACCAGCGCCGTCGCAAGACGGACAGCAACAGCGACGACAAGGGCGGCATCCTGGCGGCCTATGGTCTGTCGGACGAGCAGGGCAATGAGATCATCATGGCCGCGCGCGCCCACTGGTTCGAAGAGGAAGCATAAGTCTCCATGGCTTTAGACGGCATCCTGTCAGCATATTGCACCCGGTCGCGCATGCAGCGGCCGGGCATGCCGAGGGCTGTCGCATCGACTCTAGCAAGGGAGGACGCCAATGTTGCGGACACTCCCCGATGAGAGAATAGCGCCTCTCGACAGCGTTGGACTTGCCCTTTCATCCGTTTTGGCGGAGGGGCGCGCATGACCGAACGCAAATGTATATTGAACGGCGACCGCGCCGACCCCGAAACGCTGATCCGTCTGGCGATCGGCCCGGAAGGTCAGGTGCTGCCCGACATCCGTGCCAAGGCGCCGGGGCGGGGTGCCTGGATCGGCGTGTCGCGCACCGAACTGGAAGTCGCGATCGCCAAGGGCAAGCTGAAAGCCGCGATCGCCCGTTCCTTCAAGGACGGGACGATCGACATTCCCGCCGACCTGCCGGCCATGATCGAGTCGGGGCTGCGCAAGACGCTGCTCGACCGGCTGGGCCTGGAGGCGCGGGCGTCCATGCTGCTGACCGGTTCTGAAAAAATCGACGTCGCCTGTCGCAAGGGGCAGGTGCAATTGCTGCTCCATGCGGCCGATGCGGCGGCCGACGGCAACCGCAAACTGGACCAGGCGCTGCGCGTCGGACAGGAAGCGGAAGGCACGGATTTGGCAGGCATCACCTTGCCTGTGGACCGCGACGCCCTATCTATGGCAATGGGGCGCGATAATGTCGTCCATATCGCGGTGACCGACTCGCGGGCAGCTTCGCGCCTGCGCGCGGCCATAGGCCGCTTGGAAAGCTATCTGGGTTGCGCTAACGGGGCGTCCGTGCATGGGGAGCATGTCTCCGCTGATGCGCCGGACGTTTCTGGTCAGGCTTCGATTGGGCCCCATTAGGCATCGTTCTTGCGGGCGCAGGCCGGAAGCATCGAAGAATAAAGGCGTCGGCGGGCCTATCCGGCCGAAGCGGAAGTGAAGGGTTAAGTTCGAACTTATGAGTGACAGCAAGGAAGACAAGCCGGTTCTGGGTCGCAAGCCGCTGGGCATCAAGCGGACCGTGGAATCCGGTCAGGTGCAGCAGCAGTTCAGCCATGGCCGCAAGAATACGGTCGTGGTTGAGGTGAAGCGGCGCCGCGTCCTGGGCAAGCCCGGTGAGACGACCGGTGGCGCTCCTGCGGCTGCGCCCCAGGCCGAGCCCGCTCCGGCACCCGTTGCGCAGGCCCCTGCGCCGCGCCCTGCCGCCCCTGCGCCGCAGCAGACCCGCGCGCCGCAGCCCGCCCCCGTGCGCCAGGCGCCGCCGCAGAGCCTGATGTCGCGTCAGGAATTGCAGGCCAAGCTGCTGCGCGAGGCCGAGGAAGCCCGCATGACCGCGCTGGAAGATGCGCGCCGTCGTGAGGACGCCGCACGCATCGCCGCCAGCGAGGAAGAAAAGCGCCGGGTCGAGGAAAATCGCCTGGCTGCCGAAGCGGCCGCCGCTGCGCCTGCGCCGGCGGAAGAGCCTGCGCCGCAGCCGGTTGCCGAAGCAGCCGCTGCGCCTGCGGCTGAACCTGCAAAGGTAGAGGCCGCTGCGCCGACCGGTACGCAGGAACGCCCTGCTGCGACCACGGCTGCCCCGGCCGCCGCCACGCCGCCGCCGCGTCGCTTCACCCCGGTCACGCCGGTCAAGCGCCCCGAACCGGCCAAGCCCGATCGCGCCAAGAAGGGCGAGGATAATCGTCGCCAGTCCGGCAAGCTGACCGTCACCAAGGCCTTGGCCGATGACGACAGCGCCCGCGCCCGTAGCCTCGCCGCGCTCAAGCGCGCGCGCGAAAAAGAACGTCGCGCCCATTATGCCGGCGGCGCCCAGCCGCGTGACAAGCAGGTCCGCGACGTCGTGGTGCCTGAAGTCATCACCGTGCAGGAACTGGCCAACCGTATGGCCGAAAAGGGCGCGGACTTGGTCAAGTCGCTGTTCAAGATGGGGCAGGCGGTTACGCTCAACCAGCCGATCGATCAGGATACGGCCGAGTTGCTGGTCGAAGAATTCGGCCACCGCATCCAGCGCGTGTCCGATGCCGACGTTGAAATCGGCATCGAAGGCGATGTCGACGCGGTCGAAACGCTCAAGCCGCGTGCACCCGTCGTCACGATCATGGGCCATGTCGATCACGGCAAGACCTCGCTGCTCGACGCGCTGCGCGGGACCGACGTGGTTGCCGGCGAAAGCGGCGGCATCACGCAGCATATCGGCGCCTATCAGGTGACGACGAAGAAGGGCGATGTCATCACCTTCCTCGACACGCCGGGCCATGAAGCCTTTTCCGAAATGCGTGCCCGCGGCGCCAACGTCACCGACATCGTCATCCTGGTGGTGGCGGCGGACGACGGCCTGATGCCGCAGACGATCGAAGCCATCAATCATACCAAGGCGGCGGGCGTGCCGATGATCGTTGCGATCAACAAGTGCGACAAGCCCGAAGCGAACCCGCAAAAGGTGCGCGAGCGCCTGTTGAGCGAGGAAATCGTGGTCGAGGATATGGGCGGCGACGTGCAGGACGTGGAGGTTTCGGCGCTCAAGAAGACCGGCCTTGACGAACTGATCGAGAAGATCCTGCTTCAGGCCGAAGTCATGGAACTGACCGCCAACCCCGATCGCGCTGCCGAAGGCAATGTAATCGAGGCACAGCTGGACAAGGGCCGTGGTGCCGTTGCCACCGTGCTGGTGCGCAAGGGGACGCTCAAGATCGGCGACACCTTCGTCATCGGCGCAGAAAGCGGCAAGGTGCGCGCGCTGGTCAACGACAAGGGTCAGAATGTGAAGGTTGCCGGTCCATCGACCCCGGTCGAGGTGCTGGGCCTGTCGGGCGTGCCCAAGGCGGGCGACCAGCTCACCGTCGTCGAAAACGAAGCCCGTGCCCGCGAAGTCGCCGCCTATCGCCAGGAACAGCTCACGCTCAAGCGGACGGCGTCGGTGCCGACCAATTTCGAGAGCATGTTCTCTGCCCTCAACACGACGATGATCGAATATCCGGTCGTTATCCGTGGCGATGTGCAAGGGTCTGTCGAAGCGATCGTCACGGCGCTCAACCGCATTTCGACCGACGAGATCAAGGTGCGGATCCTCAGCTCGGGCGTGGGTGCGATCACCGAAAGCGACGTCACTCTGGCCGCCGCCAGCCGCGCGCCGCTGATCGGCTTCAACGTCCGCCCCAACGCCAAGGCGCGTCCCATGGCCATCCGCGAGAAGGTGTCGCTGCGTTATTATGACGTGATCTACGACCTGCTTGAAGAAGTGCGCGGCGAAATGGCGGGCCAATTGGCGCCCGAACGCATCGAAACGATCGTGGGCCGGGCCGAAGTGCTTCAGGTGTTCCCGGCGGGCAAGAAGGACAAGGCGGCCGGTCTGCTCGTCCTGGACGGCATCATCCGAAAGGGGCTCAATGCGCGCCTTACCCGTTCGGACGTCATCGTATCGAAGACGGTCATCCACTCGCTGCGTCGCTTCAAGGACGATGTGTCCGAAGTGCGCGCCGGCATGGAGTGCGGTGCGGTGTTGCAGGATACGAACGACATCAAGGCCGGCGATACGCTGGAACTGTTCGAGGTCGAAGAGCGTCAGCGCACGCTGTAACAGGAAAGTGCGTCACCCCGGCGAAGGCTGGGGTCTCGTGCGATCCTGGCTCTGCCGTCGCTTGAGACCCCCCGCCTGCGCCGGGGTGACGAGGATTAATTATGGCTCAACAACAATCCGAAGGCCCGTCCGTCCGCCTGCTGCGCGTGGGTGAACAGGTGCGCCATGTCCTGTCCGACATTCTTCAGCGCGGCGACGTGCATGACGATGTGCTGGCCAAGCATGTCGTCAGTGTCACCGAAGTGCGCATGTCACCGGACCTGCGGCACGCGACCATCTTCATCAAATCGCTGCTGGGGCAGGACGAGGAGGCGGTGCTGAAGGCGCTGCGCACCAATACCGCCTATCTGCAACGCGAAGTCGCCCATCGGATCGCGCTCAAATATGCCGCGAAGCTGAAATTTCTGGCCGACGAGAGTTTCGACGAGGGCAGCCATATCGACAAGCTGCTGCGCGATCCCAAGGTGGCGCAGGATCTGGTGAAGGACGAGGGCGAAGATTGACTCGGCCTGCGGTAAGACGCATCTTACCGCGATGAACGCCAAGACCACATTGTCGGCAAAAGGGCAGGTCGTCATTCCGAAAAATGTGCGCGACCAGCTTGGCCTTGCGCCGGGACAGGTGCTGGATGTGGTGCCGATGGCCGGCGGGGTATTGCTCAAGCCGCAGCACAAGAAATCCGGCCGTAGTTTCGACGAGATCGTGACGGGTATTCGGGCGCGCTACCGGCATCAGGGACCGTCGCTGTCCATTGAGGACATGGACGAGGCAGTCGCCCGGATGTTTCGCGATTCCCAGGATTGATGGCGGCTGCGGTCGATACGAATGTGTTGATTCGCTTCCTGACGGGAGACGACCCATCACAGGCTGCCATCGCAGCAGAACGGATCAGTCAGGGATTTCTGCTTCTGCCTACTGTGTTGGTCGAAACGGAATGGGTATTGCGTGCCAGCTATGATTGGCCGCGCGAACAGATAGAGGCAGCTTTTCGCGACATCGTGGATTTGCCCGAAGCGATCGGCATGCCAGCTGGCATGGATTGGGTGCTGGATCGTTTTTCAGCCGGTGCCGACTTTAGCGATATGATGCACCTGGCCATGGCTGGCGATGCGGATGCCTTTCTGACATTCGATCGGCAGATCGAAAAACGGGTGGGGGATTCCTCGCCTGTCGCCGTCATCACCTTAATATGAACGGGGATTATATCATGCGGGCTTTCTGGTTGTCTTGCGCCTTGCTGTCTTGCGCGGCGACGCCCGCCATCGGCAAAGAGCCCGCCATCCATCACGCCGTCGTTGCCGATCCCAAGCCCGACGCCGCCAATCCCGCCGGCATGGCCGCCTTCGTCATTCCGGTCGAGGATGGGGCGATGAATGCGGTAATGTACACGGCCGCCGGATCGGGCCTGCACCCCACGCTGCTGCTGCTCCATGGCTTTCCGGGCAACGAGCAGAATCTGGATCTGGCACAGGCGGCGCGACGGGCCGGATGGAATGTGCTGACGCTCCATTATCGCGGCAGCTGGGGCAGCCCCGGCACCTTCTCCTTCGGTCATGCGGCGGAGGATGGCTTTGCCGCGCTCCAATATCTGCAACAGGCATCGGTGGTCGCCAAATATCGGATCGATACCAGCGCGATCGTGGTCGCGGGGCACAGCATGGGCGGTTTCATGGCCGCCGATGCCGCTGCTGCCGATCCGCGCGTCGCAGGCTTGTTCCTGATCGACCCATGGGATCCGTCGCAGACCGTCGCGTCGCTGGCGAGCGCGCAGGGTGAGGCCGGATGGAAGGCGGAAGTGGCGGGCGACCTGCCGCCGCTCAACGGCGCGACTTACGAAAGCCTGACCGGTGAGATCAAGGCGGACGGACAGAAATTTGACCTTGGCCGGCGTCTGGCGGCCTATGCTCGCAGGCCGCTGACCATCATCGGTGCAGAGCGGGGGATCGGCGCGATGGCGCGCAAGGTCGCCGCCGACGCACAGGGCGCCAACCCGGATTCGCGGCTGATGGTATGGCCGACCGACCATAGTTTTTCCGACAGCCGCATCGCGCTGGCCGATGCGCTGGTGCGGTTTCTGGCGGGCGTGGCGCCGAGCATGCGGTAGATTGACGATCGCGCACGGAGGTGGGGTGAGCGTTCGCGCCAATGTTCGTCCCGCATGGATATTTCCATCCGTCGCGAAACCGCTCTATGCGCAGCAATATGGCGAAACTCTATTTCTACTATAGCTCGATGAATGCGGGGAAATCGACGACCCTGCTGCAATCGGACTTCAACTATCGCGAGCGCGGCATGGACACGATGTTGTGGACCGCCGCGCTGGACGATCGCTACGGCCATGGCCGGATCGTGTCGCGCATCGGGCTGGAGGCGCAGGCGCATCTGTTCGATCCGCAGGTTGATATCTTCGCCGCCATCGCCGCGCAGCATCAGGCGACGCCACTATCCTGCGTGCTGCTGGACGAAGCGCAATTCCTGACCGAGGCGCAGGTGTGGCAACTGGGCGCGGTGTGCGATCGGCTCGGCATCCCGGTGCTGTGCTACGGCATCCGCACCGATTTTCAGGGGCAGCTTTTCCCCGGCAGCGCCGCCTTGCTGGGGCTTGCCGATTCGCTGAGCGAGATCAAGACGATCTGCGAGTGCGGGCGCAAGGCGATCATGAACCTGCGCATGGACGAACAGGGCAGGGCGATCCGGCAGGGCGACCAGACGGAGATTGGCGGCAACGACCGTTATGTGGCGCTGTGCCGCCGCCATTTTGTGGAGCAGATGCAGCGATGACCCGGATGGAAAAATTGCTGGCGCCGATCGAGGCGCCGGGCCTGTATCTGGAACAGTTGCGTGAAGGGCATCGCGAAACGCTGCGCGCGCTATGCCCGGTGGATGATCCGGTGTGGGAGATCTTTCCGGCCAACTGGTCGGGCGACCATTTCGATGCGATGTTCGACGCGACGCTGGCCAATGCGGATCGCTTCCCCTTCCTGATCGTCGCGGATGGTCGGGCGGTCGGCATGTCTGGTTTCCTGCGCGTGGCGGCCGCCGACAATTGGCTGGAACTGGGCGGCACCTATATGACGCCTGCCGCGCGCGGCACTGGTCTCAATGGCCGGATCAAGCCGCTGCTGATCGGCCGGGCGCTCGATTGTGGCTTTACCCGCATCGAATTTTGCATCGACCAGCGCAACGTCCGGTCGCAAAAGGCGGTGGAGAAATTGGGGGCGGTGCGCGAGGGAGTTCTTCGCAAGCAGCGTATCACCTGGACCGGCCATGTGCGCGACACGGCGATCTATTCGATCCTGGCCGATGAATGGCGGGAGCAAGCCTGAGCGTGGGACGTGACCCCGGCATTTGCCGGGGAACATGTTTCGAGGCGGCCTAGCCGATCGTCGCGATCCAGCCGGGCAGGTCGGCGAGCTGCTGCAATTGCGTGAAGCGGGGATGGTCCGACGGCGCGGCAGCGCGTTCATGGACCCAGGCGCCCTCTTGCGGGATGTAGGCGGCCCATGCGCCCGCCTCCAGCGCGGGCAATATGTCGGACCGCATGGAATCGCCGGCCATTACAGCTTCTTGTGGGTCGATGTTCATGCGCGAAAACAACGCACGGAACGTGTCCGCCTTCTTGTCGCTGACGATTTCGATGCCGGAAAACAGATCGCCCAGGCCCGACGCGGCCAGCTTGCTTTCCTGATGCAGCAGGTCGCCCTTCGTCACCAGCACCAGCGGCGCGATATGGGCCAGCCGTTCCAGCGTGTCCTGCACCCCGTCGAACAGCAGGACCGGATGCGCCAGCAGCGCGCGGCCCGCCGCCAATATCCCCGCGATCATCCCGGCGGACAGCCTGTCGCCCGCCACCTCCACCGCCGTTTCGATCATCGAGAGGGTGAAGCCTTTCGCGCCATAGCCATAGAGCGGCAGGTTGCGTATCTCGCACGCGATCATGCGCTCGCGCGTGACGTCGACCTGCGCGAAGGGGCGCAGCATGTCGATCAGCGCGTCCTCCGTCTCATGGAAATGGCGCATATTATGCCAAAGGGTATCGTCGGCATCGAGGCAGATGAGCTTGATGGTCATGGCGCCCGGATAGCGCATTAAAGGCTGACACGCCAAGACGGGCGATATAAGGCCCGCCGCCATGCATGGCTGGATCATTCTCGACAAACCCCATGGCCTGGGTTCCACCCAGGCCGTCAGCGCGGTCAAGCGCGCGTTGCGGACGCACAGGGAATTGTCGGGCGGAACGGAAAAATGGAAGGTCGGCCATGGCGGCACGCTCGATCCGCTGGCGACCGGCGTGCTGCCGATCGCGGTGGGGGAGGCGACGAAGCTGGCCGGGCGGATGCTCGACAGCGACAAGATCTATGACTTCACGATCGCGTTCGGCAGCCAGACCGATACGCTGGACCTGGAAGGGAAGGTGATTGCCCAAAGCGATCATCTGCCCACGCTGGCGGAGGTGGAGGCGGTGCTGCCGCGCTTTACTGGCGGAATAGAGCAGGCGCCGCCCGCCTATAGCGCGATCCTGATCGACGGCCAGCGCGCCTACGACCTTGCCCGCAAGGGGGAGGCGGTGGAGATGAAGCTGCGGCATGTCACTATTCATGCGCTGACGCCGGTTCGCTGCTCGACAAGCGCGAACCGGACGGACGATGCGAGGCTGGCTTCGGTCACCCTGACCGCCCATGTGTCCAAGGGCACCTATATCCGCAGCCTTGCCCGCGACATCGCGATCGCTCTTGGCACGGTGGGCCATGTGACCATGCTGCGCCGGATCAAGGCGGGGCCGTTCACGCTGGAATCGGCAATTTCGCTGGACAAATTGGACGAAGCTGCTAGGGGCGGCACCATCGGTGGGCTTATGCTGCCGTTGACGGCGGGGCTGGACGACATCCCGGCTCTCGCAGTCTCTCCCGATCAGGCACTGGCTCTCCGTCAGGGGAAGGTGCTGTCGGGGTCCGACATTGCCACCGGCCTTCATCTGGCGTTCGACGGGATCATTCCCGTGGCGCTGGTCGAAATGCTGGACGGAGACATCCGGGTGGTGCGCGGATTTAACCTGATGCCGAAGGAAGAAGACTAGATGACGATCACTGCCGAGCGCAAGGAAGCGCTTATCAAGGAACATGCCCGCGTTGAGGGTGACACCGGTTCGCCGGAAGTCCAGGTTGCGATCCTGACGGAACGCATCACCAACCTGACCGAGCATTTCAAGGGTCACCACAAGGACAATCATAGCCGTCGTGGTCTCCTGATGATGGTCAACAAGCGTCGTTCGCTTCTGGACTATCTCAAGAAGAAGGATGGGGCGCGTTATACCGACCTCATCGCCAAGCTGGGCCTGCGCAAGTAACCCAGTCGTTCGGCCCGCTTCGGCGGGCCGATTACGTATTGGGTTACCCCGACGAAGGTCGGGGTCCAGCGGGCAGGGCACGGTGCCCAGGCCCGACAAGGCGCAACTGAACCCCGGCCTTCCTGCCGGGGAACGAAGGGAAGGGATCGCAATCCGGTGATCCCGATCCGACCCAGGGGCCAGATGATGCCCCAAAACCGATGCGGTCCGGTTTAGCCCGCATGACAGGCCCCGCCCGGCAATAGGGCCAGGTGGGCGAAGGAAAATTCTATGTTCGATGTAAAGAAAGTTTCGATCGAGCTGGCCGGCAAGACGCTGACCCTCGAAACCGGCCGTATCGCGCGCCAGGCCGACGCCGCCGTGCTGGCCACCTATGGCGAAACCGTGGTGCTGTGCGCCGTGACCGCCGCCAAGAGCGTGAAGGAAGGCCAGGACTTCTTCCCGCTGACCGTCCACTATCAGGAAAAATATTCGGCCGCAGGGCGCATCCCCGGTGGCTTCTTCAAGCGTGAGCGCGGCGCGACGGAAAAGGAAACGCTGGTTTCCCGCCTGATCGACCGCCCGATCCGCCCGCTTTTCCCCGAAGGTTTCTATAACGAAATCAACGTGATCGCGCAGGTTCTGTCGTTCGACGGCGAAAGCGAACCCGATATCGTGGCGATGATCGCCGCGTCGGCCGCGCTGACCCTGTCGGGCGTGCCCTTCATGGGCCCGATCGGTGCCGCGCGCGTCGGTTACAAGGACGGCGAATATCAGCTGAACCCCAGCCTGGAAGAAGTGAAGACCGGCGAACTCGACCTGGTCGTTGCCGCCACCGGCAACGCGGTGATGATGGTTGAATCCGAAGCCAAGGAACTGTCGGAAGACGTCATGCTGGGCGCGGTCCTGTTCGCCCATGAAGCCAGCAAGAAGATCGCCAACGCGATCATCGACCTGGCCGAGAAGGCTGCCAAGGATCCGTGGGACATCGCCAAGGGCGACAATGTCGAAGACCTGAAGAAGAAGCTGAAGAAGCTGATCGGCAAGGACATCACGGCCGCCTACAAGCTGACCGACAAGTCGGCCCGCTCGAACGCGCTGAACGAAGCCCGCGCCAAGGCGAAGGCCAGCTTCGCAGCCGAGGGCCTGGACGCCCAGACCGTGATGGCCGGGATCAAGCTGACCAAGAAGCTGGAAGCGGAAATCGTGCGCGGCGCCATCCTGAAGGACGGCAAGCGTATCGACGGCCGGACCACCACGCAGATCCGTCCGATCGAAGCGATGGTCGGCTTCCTGCCCCGTACCCATGGTTCGGCCCTGTTCACGCGCGGTGAAACGCAGTCCATCTGCACCACCACGCTGGGCACCAAGGACGCCGAGCAGATGATCGACGGCCTGACCGGCCTGCATTATGAAAACTTCATGCTGCACTATAACTTCCCGCCCTATTCGGTCGGTGAAGTCGGCCGTTTCGGCGCGCCGGGTCGTCGTGAAGTGGGTCATGGCAAGCTGGCATGGCGTGCGCTGCACCCCGTTCTGCCGAGCAAGGACGAATTCCCCTACACCATCCGCGTTCTCTCGGACATCACCGAGTCGAATGGCTCGTCTTCGATGGCGACGGTCTGCGGCGGTTCGCTCTCGATGATGGACGCCGGTGTGCCGTTGAAGCGCCCCGTGTCGGGCATCGCCATGGGCCTGATCCTGGAAGGCAAGGACTTCGCCGTCCTGTCCGACATCCTGGGTGACGAAGATCATCTGGGCGACATGGACTTCAAGGTGGCCGGTACCGAAGCGGGCATCACCACCATGCAGATGGACATCAAGGTTGCCGGCATCACGCAGGAAATCTTCGAAGTCGCGCTGCGCCAGGCCAAGGAAGGCCGCGCCCACATTCTGGGTGAGATGAGCAAGGCGCTGTCCTCGACCCGCACCGAGCTGTCGGCCCACGCCCCGCGCATCGAGACGATCCAGATCGACAAGGCGAAGATCCGTGACGTCATCGGCACCGGCGGCAAGGTGATCCGCGAAATCGTCGCCGAAACCGGCGCGAAGGTGGACATCGATGACGAAGGCATCATCAAGATCAGCTCGTCCGACACCGCCCAGATCGAAGCGGCCAAGAAGTGGATTCTGGGCATCGTCGAGGAAGCCGAAGTCGGCAAGGTCTATGTCGGCAAGGTCGTCAACATCGTCGATTTCGGTGCGTTCGTGAACTTCATGGGTGGCAAGGACGGTCTCGTCCACGTCTCCGAAATGAAGAATGAGCGCGTCGAAAAGCCGACCGACGTCGTGTCGGAAGGCCAGGAAGTGAAGGTCAAGGTTCTCGAAATCGATCCGCGCGGCAAGGTTCGCCTGTCCATGCGCGTCGTCGATCAGGAAACCGGCGAAGAGCTGGAAGACACCCGTCCGGCGCGCGAACCGCGTGAACCGCGCGGCGATCGTGGCGAAGGCCGTGGCGACCGTGGCCGTGGCCCGCGTCGCGATGGCGGCGACCGTGGCGGTCGCGGTGGTGATCGTGGTCCGCGCCGTGATGGCGGTGGTGACCGTGGTCCGCGTCGTGAACGCAGCGAAGGCGGTAACGATGATGGCCCCAGCGGCGGTCTGCCCAACTTCCTGACCCAGGACTAAGCTTTGCGTCCGGTCGCAAGATCGGACGAAGGCAGGAAAACGGGGCGCCCGGTCAGACTGGCGCCCCGTTTTTGCGTTTGCCTTTCCACGCGCTAACCTGGATCAAGGACCGGGGGTAAAGTTTTGCTAGTGTAACGAGGGTCGGCCACAGGGTCGGCCAGAGCGGGGGGCTTCATGCAGCGGACGAATGCGCGCTTTGTCGAACGCCTGCCGCTCGTGCTCGACCGGCCGGTTTATGCTTATGTGCTGACGAGCCTTTTCTGCGCGTCGGCGCTGCTGCTGCGCATCGCGGCGGACCCTTTGCTGCCGGTGGGCTATCCCTTCGTCACCTTTTTCCCGGCCGTCATCCTGTCTTCTTTCCTGTTCGGCGTGCGACCCGGCATTTTCGCGGGCCTGCTGTGCGGGATCATCTCATGGTATGTCTTCATCCCGCCGCATAATGGGTTCGGGGTCAATCCGGCGGTGGTCGTCGCGATGCTGTTCTACAGTGGCGTGGTGGTGGTGGATATCGCGCTCATCCACTTCATGCAGCGGGCCAATTTCAATCTGGCGGTGGAGCGGGAACGCAGCCGCTCGCTGGCCGACAATCGCGAATTGCTGTTCCAGGAATTGCAGCATCGCGTGTCCAACAATCTTCAGGTCGTGGCCGCGATGCTCTCGCTTCAGCGCCGCCATGTCGATCATGACGTCGCCCGCCGCGCGCTGGACGATGCGTCGGAACGGCTGGCGCTGGTCGGCCGGATCAGCCGGGCGCTCTACGATCCGTCCGGGGCCGGGCAGGACATGCACGGCTTCCTGTCGGCCCTGACCGCCGATATCATGGACGCCAGTGGACGGCGGGACGTCGGCTTGACCGTGGCGGCGCCGGCCGGTCTGCGGCTGGACCCCAATATCATCGTGCCACTGGCGCTGGTCGTGGCGGAATCGGTCAGCAACGCGATCGAACATGGCCTGCCCGACCGGCCCGGCCATATCCATGTCAGCCTGGCGCAGGTGGATGGCGCGCTGGCGCTGGAGGTGGCCGACGACGGCCATGGGCTGACGCCCGGCGGCGATGCGGGCCAATCGCTGGGCCTGCGCATCGCCCATGCGCTCGCGGCCCAGCTGGGCGGGCGTTTCTCCCTGACCGCAGCACCCCAAGGCGGGGCGATCGCCCGGCTCGACCTGCCGGCCAGGACAGCCTGAGGAAGGGCCTGTTGACGAAGGCGCATTCTGCCGCTTGGCGGAGGCGATCCGCTCGGCTATGACCCGGCCATGCTGACGAAAACCTTGACGCGCATCGGCGCGGCCACCGCCCTGGTCCTGATCGCCTCGCCCGTGCTCACCGGCTGCTCCACATCGAAGAACAAGGCCGACACCCAATATGTCGCCCGTGACGTGTCGACCCTGTATAACAGTGGCAAGGACCGGCTCGATCGTGGCCAGTATAAGCTCGCTGCCGCCCTGTTCGACGAGGTGGAGCGCCAGCATCCCTATTCGCCCTGGGCGCGCCGGGCGCAGCTCATGTCCGCGTTCAGCTATTATATGAACCAGGACTATAACGAGTCCATCGCCGCGTCGCAGCGTTTCCTGTCGATTCATACCGGCAACAAGGACGCGCCCTACGCCTATTATCTGATCGCGCTGTGCTATTATGAACAGATTGCCGACGTCACCCGCGACCAGAAGATCACGCAGCAGGGGCTGGACGCGCTGGGCGAGCTGATCCGCCGTTATCCCGATACCCGCTACGCCGCCGATGCGCGGTTGAAGGTCGATCTGGTGAACGATCACCTGGCCGGCAAGGAAATGGAAGTGGGTCGCTTCTACCAGCGCCGAGGCCAGTGGCTGGCCGCTACGCTGCGTTTCCGTTCGGTCGTGGATAAATATCAGACCACGACCCACACGCCCGAAGCGCTGGAGCGTCTGGTCGAATCCTATCTCTCGCTCGGCATCCCCGCCGAAGCGCAAAAGGCCGCCGCCGTGCTGGGTCGCAACTATCCCGGCACCAAATGGTATGAACGCAGCTACAAGCTGATGCAGCAACATGGCGGCAAGGCCTGATCCGCAATTGGCATGACTTGACCTCAACCAACTTGCCCGTTCCTAATTTGTTCAGTGACGGTTATAGGCGGATGTCATGCTAACCTCGCTCGCCATCCGCAATGTCGTGCTGATCGAGGCGCTGGACCTGGAGTTCGGTGCCGGCCTGTCCGTGCTGACGGGGGAAACCGGCGCGGGCAAATCGATCCTGCTCGATTCGCTGGGGCTGGCACTGGGCGCGCGCGCCGATAGCGGGCTGGTCCGCAGCGGCGAAGCGCAGGCGAGCGTGGTCGCCACCTTCGAACCGCCCGCTGTCACCACCCGCGTCGCCCAATTGCTGGCGGACAATGGCATCGATATGGAGCCGGGCGAACCGCTGCTGATCCGCCGGCTGGTAAAGGCCGATGGGGGCAGCCGCGCCTTCGTCAACGACCAGCCCTGTTCGGCCGCCCTGCTGCGCGACATTGGCGGGTCGTTGGTCGAGATACACGGCCAGCATGACGATCGCGGCCTGCTCAACCCGCGCGGCCATCGGGCGCTGCTCGACAGCTATGGCCGGTGTGACGCAGGCGCCGTCGCCACTGCCCATGCCGGATGGCGCGCCGCCGCCAATGCGCTGGCCGACGCGCGCGAGACGGTGGACAATGCCGCGCGCGACCGCGACTATCTGACCCATGCGGTGGAGGAATTGCGCAAATTTGCGCCTGAACCGGGCGAAGAGGAAATCCTCGCCCAGGAGCGCGCGACCATGCAGAAGGGCGCGCGCCTGACCGATGACCTGAGCGCGGTCAGCGATTGCCTGATCGGTTCCGACGGTGGCCTGGCCCAGTTGCGGCAGGCGGCGCGCCGGCTCGATCGCATCGCGGGCGAAGAACCTTTGCTCAACGCCGTGCTTGAGGCGCTGGATCGTGCGGTCGTCGAAGCGGGCGAGGCGGAGGATCGTCTGGCCGAAGCCGCCGACGCGCTGAGTTTCGATCCCGCCCGGCTGGATGCGATCGAAACCCGCCTGTTCGACCTGCGCGGTCTGGCCCGCAAGCATCAGGTGCAGCCTGACGATCTGGCCGCCCTGCGCGACGAAATGGCGGCAAAGCTCGCCGCGATCGAGGGCGGAGAAGAACATATCGCGGCGCTGGAAAAGGATGTGGCGGGCAAGGCCGACGCCTATCGCGCCGCCGCGCAGGCGCTGTCGGCCGAGCGGCAGCTGGCCGCAGGGCGCCTCGACGCTGCGGTTGCCGGCGAACTCGCGCCGCTGAAGCTGGACGCTGCACGGTTCCGCACGGTGGTGGCGCGACAAGACGAGGCTCAGTGGAGCGCGCAGGGCATGGATCGGGTCGAGTTCGAGATTTCGACCAACCCCGGCGCGCCCTTCGCGCCGCTGGCGAAGATCGCGAGCGGAGGCGAATTGTCGCGCTTCATCCTGGCGCTCAAGGTCGCGCTGGCCGAGCGGGGCGGCGCGGATACGCTGATTTTCGACGAGATCGACCGGGGCGTCGGTGGCGCGGTGGCCGATGCGATCGGCGAACGGTTGTCGCGGCTGGCGCGCAGCAACCAGATATTGGTCGTCACCCACAGCCCGCAGGTCGCGGCGCGGGGCGCGGGCCATATGCTGATCGCCAAGTCGAGCGACGGCACCGTGACCCGCACCGGCGTCCATGCGCTGAGCGAGGCCGAGCGGCGCGAGGAAATCGCGCGCATGCTGTCGGGCGCGGAAATCACCGCGGAGGCGCGGGCGCAGGCGGAGCGGTTGCTGGAAGCTTGACGCATCCTCCGTTCGGTTCGAGCTTGTCGAGAACCGTCGCGCAGGGTTGTCGACAAGTTCGAACCGAACGGAGATCGGAGTGCATGACCCATAACCGTAGAGACATGCTTGGCCTGACCGCCGCCGCGATCGCCGCCGGCGCTGTCCCCCTCGCCGCGCAGGAGGCCAGGCCCCGCTACGGCCTGATCGGCCAGATGCTGAGCGAACCCGGCAAGCGCGACGCGCTGGTTGCGATCCTGACGTCGGCGACCGGCGATATGCCCGGTTGCCTGTCCTATGTGGTGGCCTCGACACGGCCAATCCGGACGCGATCTGGATCACCGAAATCTGGGACAGCCGCGAAAGCCATGCCGCCTCGCTCAAACTGCCCGCCGTGCGCGCCGCCATCGCCCAGGCGCGGCCGATCATTGCGGGCTTTCCGCAGCATTTCGAAACGGTGCCGGTGGCGGGCATGTAATTATTCACCGTTCGTGCTGCGTAGGGGCTGAGTAAAGTCGAAGACCCGTATCGAAGCATCAGGCGCGGCGCGCGATCCTTCGATACGCCATTTCGGCTTCGCTCAATGGCTACTCAGGACGAACGGACGAGGTTATGGAGGGCGTTATGACCGACCCCGCGACCCTCACCGACGCCCAGGCCGCCAACCGCCTGATGCGCCTTGCCAAAGAGGTGGCGAAGCACAACCGCCTCTATCACGATCAGGACGCGCCGGAGATTAGCGACGCCGACTATGACGCGCTGATCCGCGAAAATAACGCGCTGGAGGCGGCCTTTCCGCATCTGATCCGTGCCGATTCGCCCAATGCGCAGGTGGGTGCCGCCGCCACATCGACGCTGAAGAAAGTGCCCCATGCCGTTCGCATGATGAGCCTCGACAACGGTTTTTCGGACGAGGATATCGGGGAATTTCTGGCCCGCGTCCGCCGCTTCCTTGCCCTGCCCGAAGACGCGCCGCTGGCGCTGACCGCCGAACCGAAGATTGACGGCCTGTCCTGCTCGCTGCGCTATGAAAAGGGCGCGTTGGTGCTGGCCGCGACGCGCGGGGACGGGACGACGGGGGAGGACGTCACCGCCAATGTCCGCACGATCGCCGACATTCCCCAGCAATTGACCGGTCCGAACCTCCCCGACCTGTTCGAAGTGCGCGGCGAAGTCTATATGGCCAAGGGCGATTTCGTGGCTCTGAACCAGCGCCTGCTCGCGGAGGCCGATGACCCGGACAAGGCGCGCCAATTCGCCAATCCGCGCAATGCCGCCGCCGGATCGCTGCGCCAGAAGGACGCGACTGTCACCGCCGCCCGCCCGCTGCGTTTCCTGGCCCATGGCTGGGGTGCGCACAGCGCCGTGCCTGCCGACACGCAACTGGGCGTGATGCAGGCGATCGCAGGCTGGGGCCTGCCGGTGTCGGACATGCTGGCCTGCGTCGACAGTCTGGAAGCGCTGATCGCCCATTATCGGGCGATAGAGGCGGCGCGCGCCGAACTCCCTTTCGACATCGATGGGGTCGTGTACAAGGTCGATCGGCTCGACTGGCAGCAGCGCCTCGGCTTCGTGGCGAAGGCGCCGCGATGGGCCATCGCGCATAAATTCCCCGCCGAACGGGCGCAGACCACGCTGGAAGCCATCGACATTCAGGTCGGCCGCACCGGCAAGCTGACCCCGGTGGGCCGCCTGACCCCCGTGACCGTGGGGGGCGTGGTCGTCTCCAATGTGACGCTGCACAATGCCGACGAGATTGCGCGGCTGGGCGTGCGTCCCGGCGACCGCATCGTCGTGCAGCGCGCGGGCGACGTCATCCCGCAGGTGGTGGACAATCTGACCCGTGCGGAGGCGCGCGAACCCTTCCTGTTTCCGACCCATTGCCCGGTCTGCCAGTCCGAAGCGGTGCGCGAGGAGGAGGAAGTCGATTTTCGCTGCACTGGCGGCCTCATCTGCCCGGCCCAGCGGTTCGAGCGGCTGCGTCACTTCGTCAGCCGCGCCGCGCTGGATATCGAGGGGCTGGGCGAGAAGTCGATTCAGGAATTTATCGACCTGGGCTGGATCGCCGAACCGGCCGATATCTTTCGCCTGAAACAGCATCGGCCAGCCCTGATCGGCCGCGAAGGGTGGAAGGAAAAGTCGGTCGACAATCTGCTCGCCGCGATCGAGGCCAAGCGCGCGCCGGACGCTGCAAAGCTGCTCTTTGGCCTTGGCATCCGCCATGTCGGCGCGGTGACGGCGCGCGATCTGCTCAAACGCTACACCAGGTTGCCGGCGATCCGCGCGATCGGTGAAGAGATTATCGCCCTGCGCGCCGCCGCCGATCCGGCCGAGACGCAGGCCAAGCGGGACAAGGCGATCGCCGAGCATATCGGCGTCGACAATGTCGGGAGCGCGGTCGGCCATGCGCTGGCCGATTTCTTCCACGAACCGCATAATGTGGAAGCGTGGGACGACCTGCTGCGCGAGGTGTCGCCGCCCGACTATGTGGTCGAGACCACCGCCAGTGCCGTCACCGGCAAGATCGTCGTCTTCACCGGCAAGCTGGAGACGATGAGCCGCGACGAGGCGAAGGCGCAGGCCGAACGGCTGGGGGCCAAGGCGGCGGGTTCGGTCAGCGCCAAGACCGATCTGGTCGTGGCTGGCCCCGGCGCGGGCAGCAAGCTCAAACAGGCCGCGGCGCTGGGGATCGAGGTCATTACCGAAGAGGCCTGGGTTAAGATCGTGCAGGCGGCGGGGTAACATCATGACCGGGGAACAGCCATTATCAATGTGGCTCTAAACCCCGCTCAACGCCAGCCCGGCCACGGCGCAGATCGCCAGCACTGTCATCACCCCGCGCTTGGCCACGAAGATCAGCAGCGCGGCGGCGAGCGCGATGGCGGCAATGCGCCAGTCCAGGCTGGTCCAGTCCGGCCACCACAGCCTGACCGGTCCGGCGGCCACCCGATCCCCGCGCATGAACATTATATGCAGCGCGAACCAGACTGTAAGGTTACCGATCACTCCGACGATCGCGGCGGTCAACGCCGCCAGCGCGCCTTGCAGCCGTGGCGCGCGCTCCAGCCGCTCCATCCACGGCGCGACGCTGAATATCCACAAGAAGCAAGGCGCGAACGTCACCCAGGTCGTCAGCATCGCACCCAGCAATCCCGCGACCATCGGCGTGAACGGGGCCGGCGCCCGGAATGCGCTTAGAAAGCCGACAAACTGGGTCACCAAAATCAGCGGCCCCGGCGTCGTTTCGGCCAGGCCGAGGCCATCGGTCATCTCGCCGGCCGACAGCCAGTGCATCGATTGCACCGCCTCCTGCGCCATATAGGCCAGCACCGCATAGGCGCCGCCGAACGTCACCACCGCCAGTTGCGAGAAGAACAGGCCGATCCGCCACAGGACATGATCGGGGCCGAGCGCCAGCAGGATCGCCAGCATCGGCGCGGCCCATATCGCGACCCATATCGCGATCGACCGCAGCGTCTGCGCCCATGGCAGCGGCCCGACCGGCGCGTCGATCGCCGCCTTGCCATGGGCGCGCAGCCAGTCCGGCCGCATCCGTGCCAGCAGGAAGCCGATCGCGCCCGATCCCAGCACGACCAGCGGAAAGGGGAGGTTGAACAGGAACAGCGCAAGGAAGGCGGCAAAGGCCAGTGCCCGCTTGAACCCGCTGTCCAGCGCGCGCCGGGCGATGCGGATCAGCGCCTGCACGACGATGGCGAGCACCGCCGCCTTGATACCCAAAAACAGCGCCGCCACGGGCTTCATGTCCGCAGCAAAGGCGTAGAGAACCGACAGGCCCAGCATGATCGCTGCGCCCGGCAGCACGAACAGCAATCCGCAGACAAGGCCGCCGATCGTGCCGTGCATCCGCCACCCGATCCAGGTCGCCAACTGCTGCGCCTCTGGCCCCGGCAGCAGATGGCAGACATTGAGCGCGCGCAGGAAAGCGCCTTCCTCCACCCATTGCCGTTCCTCCACCAGTTCGCGGTGCATCAGCGCGATCTGGCCCGCCGGGCCGCCGAAACTGATGAGGCCGATCCGTCCGAAGACTCGGAATAATGTCGATAGATCCGGTTGCGACACGCGCGTCCCCCTTGGGCCGGACACGCCTGGACGCGCCGAGGGCCCGATACAGCCGCAATGCTTGGGCGGGGAACGCCTGAACGGGAGATTGCCTTATCCCGTACGCGCATCATGCGATGATGCAGGGGCGGGCGCAAGAAGGGATTTCAGGCGGCCAGCGCGTCCGTACCGTCATGGGCGCGGCGCGCGGCCATGATGTCGCCGACATGGCTTTCGGCCCAATGGGTGATCTGGTCCAATATGCCGATCAGCCCGCCGGCCAACGGCGTCAGCCGATATTCGACCGTCACCGGCACGGTGGGGAAGGCGGCCCGGCTGACCAAGCCATCGCGCTCCAAACTCTTCAGGGTTTGCGACAGCATTTTCTGCGAAATCGCGCCGATCCGCCGCCGCAGGTCGTTGAAGCGCACCGGCCCGTCCTTCAGCGTCAACATCACCAGCACCGCCCATTTGTCTCCGATCCGGTCCAGCACATGGCGGGTCGGGCAGTCGGGATTATAGGCGTCGCCAATGCGGGGCGGGGATAGATCCATGCTAGTTTCCTGTGCGTAACCAGGTGATGGCAAAGTGCCTTCTTGCGATTATGATATCGCAATCGCTATCTGGTTTCCATCAGTAACCACCCAAGGGAGATTGGACGCATGAAGGTAGCGATCATCGGCGGCACCGGCCGCGCTGGCACGGAAATGAGCGCGGAACTGGCGCGGCGCGGGCATCAGGTGACGGCCATTTCCCGCCATCCCGAAAATGCGGTCAAAGTTGACGGCGTCACGGCCGTTGCCGGTGACGTCCAGCGCCCCGACGCGCTGGTCGATGCGATCAAGGGCCATGATGTGGTAGTCAGCGCCGTCATGTTCTCCGACACCGATCCGGCCTCGCTGGTCGGCGTGGTGCGCGACTCCGGCGTGCCCCGCTATCTGGTGGTCGGCGGCGCCGGCAGCCTGGAGGTCGCGCCGGGCGTGGCGCTCATCACCACCCCGGAATTTCCCGAAGCCTACAAGGTCGAAGCGGGCAAGGGCGCGGATTTCCTGAACTATCTGCGCGGGGTGGACGATATCGACTGGACCTTCCTCTCGCCGTCCGCCTATTTCTTCGTCGGCGAGCGCAAGGGCAGCTTCCGCCTCGGCAAGGACGAACTGCTGGTCGATGCGGACGGCAATAGCAGCATATCCTATGCCGATTATGCCATCGCACTGGCCGATGAGATCGAACAGCCGCAGCATAGCAAGGCGCGGTTTACGGTTGGATATTGAAGCCCTGAAAATCCCCCTGCGTCATCCCCGCCCAAGGCCGGGATGACGCAGGTTCCTGTCTAACGTGAGGGCCTCACGCCGCGCCTTCCAGCTTGTCCTGCGTCTTCGTTTCGAAGTCGCTCGCGGCGTGCCGTTCGTGCAGCTGTTCTTCCAGCGGCCCGTTCACCTTGTTGACCATGCGGCCGCGCTGCACGGCGGGGCGGGCGTCGATCTGCTTCGCCCAGCGCAGGAGGTTCTTGTAGCTGTCCACGTCCAGAAACTCCGCCGCGCCATAGGCCCGGCCCAGCACCAACCCGCCATACCAGGGCCAGATGGCGATATCGGCGATCGTATAGTCAGCGCCGGCCACATAGTCGCTTTCCGCCAGACGCCGGTCGAGCAGGTCCAGCTGCCGCTTCACTTCCATCGTGTAGCGGTTGATCGGATATTCGTATTTTTCCGGCGCATAGGCGAAGAAATGGCCGAAACCGCCTCCCAGCAGCGGGCCGGCGCCCATTTGCCAGAACAGCCAGTTGAGCGTCTCGGTTCGCCCGGCGGGGTCGGTCGGCAGGAACTTGCCGAATTTTTCCGCCAGGTAAAGCAGGATGGCGCCGGATTCGAACACGCGCTGCGGCGGCGATACGCTGCGATCGAGCAGGGCGGGGATCTTGCTGTTGGGATTGACGCTGACGAAGCCGCTGCCGAACTGGTCGCCATCGCCGATCTTGATGAGCCAGGCGTCATAGTCCGCGGCGGAAATACCCGCCTCCAGCAATTCTTCCAGCAGGATCGTCACCTTCTGCCCGTTGGGCGTGGCGAGCGAATAGAGCTGGAGCGGATGGTCGCCGACCGGCAGATCCTTGTCATGGGTCGCGCCGGCGATCGGCCGGTTGATATTGGCGAAGGGGCCGCCATTTTCCTTGTCCCATGTCCAGACTTTGGGCGGCGTGTAGGTGTCGGTCATGCGGGCTGGCTCCGATAAAAAGGATGTGGCCCGCAGGTAGGAAGCGGGGTTACTGCCCGCAACCGAGCGCCGCTCAACTATCCATGATTATTTCGCATCCGTTCGCACCACGGTGTCGCAGATTTGAAATACGCCTCATCATGGGAATGATAGAAGGCGCGTATTTCAAATCCATAAGCCCCACTGGAATCACATATTTGCTGGTGACCCTGATGAATCTGACGTTCGTTTCGCGCTCGTCCGGCACGGTGACGAACGTCAGTTTCGGGTCACCAGCACGCTGACCGGCGACTGGTGGACGATGGCCGACGCATTGGATCCCAGCAATCTGGACGAGAGAGATGGCTGGTGCGACCCGATGACGATCAGGTCGGCGCCGCGCCGTTCCGCCTCGATCAGCACCTCGTCGCGCACGCGACCGCGCCGGGTGAATATCTGCGTACGGGCCGGGTCCAGTCCGGCTTCGGCGGCCCATGCCTGCATGTCGGCTATCGCTTCCTCCTCTTCCCGCTCGTCGAAATCGATCGCCAGCAATTCGGAATAGCGGGTCGGCAGATAGTAGCGCACATAGAGGATATGGACGGTGCCGGTTGTACCGGCAATGTCAGCCGCGGCGGCGATCGCGGCATGGGCCAGGTCCGGATTGTTGACATCGACGGCGGCCAGGATCGTGGCGTAGGGCATCATCCTCTCCTTATGCTTGTGCCGCCTTCAACCGGCGACACGTGCGAGCGATGCGCCTGTCATCAAAGATTCCCGAAGCGACATCTATAAGGAATAGCCGCAATATCCGTGCAATCCGTCGCGCCACGGATGACGGTGGCGCGGGCCAGGCCTATCTGCGGCGACGCGCTGGTGCCGGGTGGGCACGGACAGGAAATTTTTCCGTTTCCGCCCTCTTGACCAGCGAAACGATTTTTCCATATTCATGCCGCTGGCACTCCTGTTCAGTGAGTGCTAACAAAGACAGGTTCATCGGGAGAAGGACAGGCGGACAGGATGGTTTGGAGCACGACTCCAATTGTCCAGCCGCTGCGCCCCATCCCAAATTACGCCAGGGAAAGGCACTCAACATGGCATTTCGCCCATTGCATGACCGCGTTCTCGTCCGCCGCATCGAAGCGGAAGCGAAGACCGCCGGTGGCATCATCATCCCCGACACCGCCAAGGAAAAGCCGCAGGAAGGCGAGATCGTCTCCGTCGGTTCGGGCAGCAAGGCCGAAGACGGCAAGGTGACCCCGCTGGACGTCAAGGCCGGCGATCGCGTGCTGTTCGGCAAATGGTCGGGCACCGAAGTCAAGGTCGACGGTGAAGACCTGCTCATCATGAAGGAATCGGACATTCTGGGTATCGTGGCGTAAAGCTGCGAACCGGATATCCCTTCCCGATTTCGGCGAAAATTCGCGCCCAGTGACGGTGTGAACTTCGCAAATTTTGCAATTCTCAAACGAAGGTAAAAGATCATGGCAGCGAAGGACGTAAAGTTTTCGCGTGACGCTCGTGAGCGCATCCTGCGCGGCGTCGACATCCTGGCCGACGCGGTCAAGGTGACCCTGGGCCCCAAGGGCCGCAACGTCGTCATCGACAAGAGCTTCGGCGCGCCCCGCATCACCAAGGACGGTGTTTCGGTCGCCAAGGAAATCGAACTGAAGGACAAGTTCGAAAACATGGGCGCCCAGATGGTGCGCGAAGTGGCTTCGAAGACCAACGACATCGCCGGCGACGGCACCACCACCGCGACCGTCCTGGCCCAGGCCATCGTGCGCGAAGGCATGAAGTCGGTTGCCGCCGGCATGAACCCGATGGACCTGAAGCGTGGCATCGACCTCGCCGTGACCAAGGTCGTCGAGGACATCAAGGCCCGTTCGAAGCCGGTTTCGGGTTCGGCCGAAGTCGCTCAGGTCGGCATCATCTCCGCCAACGGCGACCGTGAAGTCGGCGAAAAGATCGCCGAAGCCATGGAAAAGGTCGGCAAGGAAGGCGTCATCACCGTCGAAGAGGCCAAGGGTCTCGACTTCGAGCTGGACGTCGTGGAAGGCATGCAGTTCGACCGCGGCTACCTGTCGCCCTACTTCATCACCAACCCGGAAAAGATGGCCGTCGAGCTGGCTGATCCGTACATCCTGATCCACGAAAAGAAGCTGTCGAACCTTCAGTCGATCCTTCCCATCCTGGAAGCCGTCGTTCAGTCGGGCCGTCCCCTGCTGATCATCGCGGAAGACATTGAAGGCGAAGCGCTGGCGACCCTGGTCGTCAACAAGCTGCGCGGCGGCCTGAAGGTCGCGGCTGTCAAGGCGCCTGGCTTCGGCGATCGCCGCAAGGCCATGCTGGAAGACATCGCCGTCCTGACCAAGGGCGAAGTGATTTCGGAAGACCTGGGCATCAAGCTTGAGTCCGTCACGCTCGGCATGCTCGGCACCGCCAAGCGCGTTACCATCGACAAGGACAACACCGTCATCGTCGATGGCGCCGGCGACGCCGACTCGATCAAGGGCCGTACCGAGCAGATCCGTCAGCAGATCGAGAACACCACCTCGGACTATGACCGTGAAAAGCTTCAGGAACGTCTGGCGAAGCTTGCTGGCGGCGTGGCCGTCATCAAGGTCGGCGGTGCGACCGAAGTGGAAGTCAAGGAACGCAAGGACCGCGTCGACGACGCCCTGCACGCCACGCGCGCAGCCGTCGAAGAAGGCATCGTCCCTGGCGGTGGTACGGCTCTGCTGTACGCGACCAAGGCGCTGGCCGGTCTGACGGGCGTCAATGACGACCAGACCCGCGGCATCGACATCGTCCGCAAGTCGCTGACCGCTCTGGTTCGCCAGATCGCCAGCAACGCCGGTCATGACGGCGCCGTCGTTTCGGGCAAGCTGCTCGATCAGGACGACACCTCGTTCGGCTTCAACGCTTCGACCGACGTGTATGAAAACCTGGTCGCCGCCGGCGTCATCGACCCGACCAAGGTCGTGCGTACCGCGCTCCAGAACGCTGCCTCGGTTGCTGGTCTGCTGATCACCACCGAAGCGGCCGTTTCGGAACTGCCCTCCGACGACAAGGCGCCGATGGGCATGCCCGGCGGCGGCATGGGCGGCATGGGCGGCATGGACTTCTAAAACAACGATCATGGCGGGCGGGGCCTGGCTCCGCCCGCCGATCGAAGTCCCTCGCTTCACGCGAACATCGAAAAAAGCCGGTGGAGCGATCCACCGGCTTTTTTCATGCCCTATTTCCCTGTCCTATTGCGGTTGAACCGATCTACGCTGACGGATGCTCGCTCCCTGCCAGCGCCGTCATCGGCAATTTCGCCCGCACTTCGAACCCCAGCGAGCGATACAGGGCAATCGTCTTTTCATGCGCGGCATAGGCGTGGAGAAAGGGTGTTTCGCCCCGGTCCAGCATCGCCTGCGCCACGACCCGCATCAGCGCGCCGGCCAGGCCCCGGCCGCGCCAGTCGGGATGGGTGCATACGCCGCTGACTTCGGTAAAACCGGGCAGGCGCATGCGTTCGCCCGCCACGGCGATCAGCCGGCCCTCCGCCCGCACGCCGATGAAGCGGCCCAGCCTGTGGGTGCGCGACCGGAACGGGCCGGGCTTGGTCAACAGCGCGAGGTCCAGCATATCCGCCGCGTCGCTTTCGTCCAGCGGTACCCAGTCCGGCGGTGGCGCGGTGGCAGGGGTGATGGATGGGGCGACCATCTGCGCCAGCGTGGCGGTGCCATCGACATGGACGCCGGGCGGCGGGGTCAGCGCTTCCGGTCCGATCAGCCACAATTCGCCGTCCGCCGGGACCAGCGCAGCCATCGCGGCAAGGCTTTCGGGATGGCCGTCGATCGCCGCGCCGAACGGGCCGTGCAACGGTTCGAGCCGGCGGGCGCGATCGTCGCCCTGCGCCAAAGCCGCCCAGCCGCTCGACAGGCTGTTCCAGACGGGGCGATCTAGCGGATGCATCGGGACAACTCCCTGTTGGAGAAATATGTGAAGGGCCATACGCCTAACAACAATGTTAACCGAAAAATAAACGGAAAATGCGATGCCCTGAGCGGGAAGCGGAGACCCGCCATTTGCGCGTGCTGAAAACATTATTGGAAAGGCGCAGGGCGCTGGATACCGGTCAGGACGCCGACGTACGGCGGAGCCTGGTCGAATCGCTTTACGCATCGCCCCGGTCCTTGACGATCGGCGCCGTGACCGGCGTTGCGGTCGGCATCGTCATCAGTACGCTGTCCAGGCCCGGACCGATCCAGTTTGTTGTCGCCGTCCTGTGCCTGGTCGCGACGCTCCGCGTCATTTCCGCCGTCTTTTTCCATCGCCAACTGGTGCGCGGCACCGCCGTCGCCTCCCGCAGTTGGGAACTGGCCTATGAACTGGGCGCATGGGGCTATGCTGGCTTGCTGGGCCTGATGAGCTTCGTCACCCTGCTGGGATCGCCCAACCCGGTCACGCACATGCTCAGCGTATCGATGGCCACGGGCTATGCCGGCGGCATTTCCGGTCGCAATGCAGGCCGAGTGCAGATAGCCATCGGTCAGGTGTGCCTTACGCTGCTGCCGACGGCGACAGGCCTGTGGCTGGAAGGATCGACCGGTTATCGCGTCCTGTCCGTAGCCATGGTGATGATGGTACTGGGCCTGGCCGAAATCAGCTCGACCATCCACCGCATCGTCGTGCAGGCGCTGGTGGGCAAGCGCGAAAAATCGCTGCTGGCCGAAAAATTCGAGCGGCTGGCGCGTTTCGACAGCCTGACCGGCCTGGAAAACCGCATGGCGATGCAGATGCGTCTGCGTGAAATATTCGATTCCAACCAGAAGCGGAACGATGCCGTCACCATATTGTGGATGGACATCGACCGGTTCAAGGAGATCAACGACTCGCTGGGCCATATGGTCGGGGACCAGCTGCTCCGCGGGGTAGCGGAGCGGCTGAACGATGTGGTGCAGGGGCGCGGGCGCATCGCGCGATTCGGTGGTGACGAATTCGTCATCATCTGCCCGGACATGGACCGCGTGACTGCCGCTGCATTGGCGCAGGAGATTATCGGCTATTTCGCCCATGGCTTTGACCTGAGCGACAATCACCTCCAGGTTACGGCTTCGATCGGCTATGCCGTCGCGCCGCAGGACGGCCGCGACATGGACGAACTGATGCAGCATGCCGATCTGGCGCTCTATGAAGCGAAGCGGGAAGGGCGCAATCGTGCCGCCAGCTTCAACTGGTCGCTCAAGGAACGGTTCAACCGTATCCACGAAATCGAGACGGGTCTGCGCCGTGCGCTCGACGGTGGCGAACTCAAGCTGCTCTATCAACCGATCGTCGATCTGGAGACGGGACATATCGATGCCTGCGAAGCGCTGCTGCGGTGGGATCATCCTGTGCTGGGGCCCATTCCGCCGTCCGAATTCATCCCGATTTCGGAAAGCATGGGCATGATCGAGGCGATGACCGGATGGGTGCTACGCGAAGCCTGCACCACCGCCGTCGCCTGGCCAGGGGACGTGCGCATCGCCATCAATATTTCGCCTGCTTCGCTCAAATGCGCCGAACTGCCGGGCAACGTCATCGCCGCGCTGCTGGAATCCGGCCTGCCCGCCCGCCGGCTGGAGCTGGAGGTCACGGAGTCGATCTTCCTCGACAATAGCGGACAGACCAACAGCATCCTGCGCGAATTGCAGCGGATCGGATTGCGGCTGGCGCTCGATGATTTCGGTACCGGTTATAGTGCGCTGTCCTATCTGCGGTCCTACCGGTTCGACACGCTCAAAGTCGACCAGAGCTTCATGGCCGGCGTCAGCGCCAATGCCGAGGATCGCGCCATCGTCCGCGCGATCGGCAATCTGGCGCGCGACCTCAATATGGATACGGTGGCCGAAGGGATCGAGACGCCGGACCAACTCGGCCACGCGCGTGAAGCCGGCTTCACCAACGTGCAGGGTTATCTGTTCAGCAGGCCGGTCCCGCGCGAACGGATCGCCGAACTGATCGCGGCGGGGCCGCTGGCCGGCAGCGAACGCCCCGATCCGCTGCCACGCCGCCGCCGCGCCTGATCGCGGCGGCGCGTCCTTCGTTTACCCGCGCAGCCGGGTTTGCGCGGCGGCCAGGCGGCGCATCATGCGCAGGTCACGGTCGGACAGGGCCAGCGCCGTGTCGGTCCAGGTTTCGACGATATCGACCAGTTCCTCCAGCGTCATCGGATTGACCCTGCGGCCGGCCCGATTGATGCCGACATAGCCGGCATGATGCGACGCATGATCCTTGATCCACTGGGCCGTTGCGGCCTCACCCTCGCCGGTTTCGACCACCTGGGTGACGATGCCCATGTCGCACATTTCCTCGGCGGTATAGATGCGGCCATCCGTCAGCATCTGCCGCGCCAGAACGGGGCCGACCCGGCGGGAAAGGATGGAATAGGCGCCCATGCCGGGGAAGAGGCCGAACAGCACTTCGGGCAGGCCGAAGCGCGCTTGCCGTTCGGCGATGATGACGTCGAAGCACATCAGCGCCTCCAGCCCGCCGCCCAGCGCATCGCCCTGAGCCAGGCCGATGTTGATGATGTTCATGTCGTTGCAATGCCAGATGCGATCGACGATCTCGCAGCAGGCGATGCCATATTTCAACAGCGTGGCGCGGTCGCGCCGCTGGATGCATTCGGCGAACATCTCAAGATCGCCACCCAGGTTGAACACGCCGGGAAAGCGCGATCCCAGCACCATGAATTTCAACAGGCCGCTTCCATCGCCTGCATGCTTGTCGTCGAAGACGCGCTTGCTTTCCCGCTGCCAAGCCATGGTGTCGCGAATCAGGCCCATATTGCTATTGGGCCGTTCCAGCGGCGTCATGAACGCCCAGAGCGTCGAAAGATCTTCGTCCCAGCGGACGTCGATCTGTCCCAGGTCGAATAAGGTGGACTGGCGGAATGCCCGTTCCAGTCCGGTGTCGCCCGGTGTTTCCGTAGCGGCGAGCGGCGGAAGTTCGGCGCTGCCTGAGACATCGTCGTCGGATGCGACCTCAGCCTCATCTCTGGTCGGATTAAACCGTCCTGAATCAATCATCTGCGACCCCATTTTGCTATACGGCATGAAAAGATCAGGCTCGCACGCAGCATGCAATCAACCCGAACATGATTGACAGCCCGTTAACCATTTTTGGTCAGCACTGTTGCAGGGAGGTCGCCCTAAAACCCATCCAACCCGCTCTGATGTGGCGCAGAAGCCACAAACGGCATTGTTATTCGGTCGTAAAATTCCTGGCTCAGGCCTTTGTTAACCTTTATTAATTATGCCGCTGGGCATGAACGAGCCGCGTCCACACAGCCCCTGCGTCACCCTCGCCCTGCACGATGAGCAAGGCGATCCCTGGCCGTTGCGCCTGTCGGCGGATTGTTTGCGCTTCATCGGCCCCTATCGCCGGGTCGAAGGCTTCCATATCGATGCGATGGCGCTGTTTGAAGGCGTGCGCAGGGCGGGCTGAACCGGTCGGCCGATCGGCTGGTCCTTGAATGCGTGCCGGTTCGCCATTAGAGCGCGGCGATGACCAACCCCCGTTTTTCCTTCTCGATCCATGCCACCGATGGCAAGGCCCGCACCGGTGCGATCCAGATGCGCCGCGGCGAAATCCGTACGCCGGCGTTCATGCCGGTGGGGACTGCTGCCACCGTCAAGGCGATGCGCCCTGCCGAAGTCCGTGCTACCGGCGCAGACATCATCCTGGGCAACACCTATCACCTGATGCTGCGTCCGGGCGCCGAGCGTATGGCGCGCCTGGGCGGCCTGCACGGCTTCATGGGCTGGGATCGGCCGATCCTGACCGACAGTGGCGGATATCAGGTGATGAGCCTGAGTGCGCTCACCAAGATGAGCGAAGAGGGTGTCGCCTTCTCCAGCCATATCGATGGGTCGAAGCATATGCTGACCCCCGAACGCTCGATGGAAATCCAGCGGCTGCTCGACAGCGATATCGTCATGGCGTTCGACGAATGCACCAAGAATGGCTGCACGCATGACGAGGCCGCCAGGTCGATGGAGCGCTCCATGCGCTGGGCCAAGCGGTCGCGCGACGGGTTCGATGCAGGCGGCGATCATACGACACGCGCCGCATTGTTCGGTATCCAGCAGGGATCGCTGGACGAGGGGTTGCGCCGGGTATCGGCGGAAAAGCTGATCGAGGTCGGCTTCGACGGCTATGCCGTGGGTGGCCTGGCGGTGGGCGAGGGGCAGGAGGCGATGTTCGCCACGCTCGATTTCGCGCCCGACATGCTGCCGCAGGACAAGCCGCGATACCTTATGGGCGTGGGCAAACCGGACGATATCGTCGGCGCGGTGGAACGCGGCATCGACATGTTCGATTGCGTGCTGCCGACCCGGTCGGGGCGTAACGGGCAAGCCTTCACCTGGGCAGGGCCGCTCAATATTCGCAATGCCAAGTTCAACGAGGATAAGGGGCCGCTCGATCCGCGGTGCGGCTGCCCGGTCTGTGCGACCTGGAGCCGGGCCTATCTGCACCATCTGGTGAAGGCGGGCGAAATGCTGGGGGCGATGCTGATGACCCAGCATAACATCCATTTCTACCAGGAGTTGATGCAGGGGCTGCGCGACAATATTGCCGCCGGCACGCTGGCCAGCTTTACGGCCGATTTCCGGCGTGACTATCGGAAAGTCTGATCCGGCATTTTACGGGATGATGGTGATGGCGATGGCGTAGCTGCCCGTTTCGCCATCATAATCCAGCGGCGCACGCAACTGGCGTGACAGGCCGGTCAGCACCCGGCCATAGCGTTCGTCGAGATAGCTGGTCATGGCGTCCGAGGTCTTGAGGCCGGATGACACTATCGTCAACCGCGCCCGATCGTCGCGGTTCGCTTCCAATTGCACGGAAATCCGCATGGTTGCCTGAGGGGCGAGCATCATGGCGAGTTCGACCAGTTCGGTCAGCAGGAAGGCGATCGGCACGGCCACATCCTGACTGATGTGCAGATTGTCGCTGTCGATCTGGATCGCGAACCGGCGGGCCGAAGCGGGCGCCGTACCGCGCAGGCTGGCCGACAATTCGCTGATGAGCGGACGCACGCCGACGCCGCGATTTTCCTCCAACTCAGCAAAATGATTGCGATGGACGACCGATAGCGCATCGACCCGGCGCTGGATCGACGCATAGGCATCCGAGGCTTCGACATTATGCGCCGATCGGGCGTGCAGATTGATGAGGCTGGCAATGATTTGCAGGTTGTTCTTGACCCGATGATGGACTTCGCGGGTCAGCTTGCGCTGCGTTTCCAGCCCGTCTGCCATCTCCGCCTCATGGGTGGCGACGTCCTTGCTGATCTCGTGAAACGTCTCGCCCAGCGCCATGATCTCTTGCGCAGGTGTACGGATGCGCTGCATCGGTTCCAATACTTCGCCCGGCTGATAGGCCGCGACCACGCGGCGCAGCACGACCAGCGGGCGGATCAGAAGTCGATTGACGACGAACCAGCCAATCGCGGCAGCAGCGAACCACATGACCAGCGGGAGAAAGAGCGACAGCATGCGGGCCAGCGTGGCCGGCGGTTCGCGCACCGTCATGGTAAGCAGGATATCGGGCGGATCGAGACGGGCGGACAGGCTGTTGCTATGGCCGCTGACGCCGCCGCCCGGACGGCTGACGATCAATTGGCGCGCTCCCTGCCGCAGCGTGAGTTGCCGATTTTGCAGCGCAGTGGCAGGATCGGCGACGCTTTCCAGCTGGGCGCGCGAATAATAGGAGAGGGCGACCAACCGGCCATTGCCGCTGCGTACCCGACTGACCAGATGGGTTGGCAGCAATTGCGCGATGGGCCGCGCGAAACGATCGGCCGGGGTGATGCCTGCCGGTTCGGGCTGCCGGGAATTGCACAGGCGGCGGCCAGCGCGGTCATAGATATAGAAATGACCGCCTTCGGCATCGTGGGACGTCAGGAAAAAAGCCAGCCGCCGACACATGCCCTTGTCGGCGGCACCATTGGCCAGTGCATTGACGGTCAGTTCCAGCGCCGTGCGGTCCGACTGTAAATCGGCGGTCAGCTTGCGGGCGCTTTGCGTTACCGCGACGCGCAACAAGGCGTCCTTTTCCAAATCGGCGGTGCGAATCGCCTGCAAGGAGGCGACCAGCGCGATCAGCCCCAAAGGCAAAAGAGCCAGGGTCAGGATGAGAAACATCTTGACGCCGGTCGATCGGAAAAAATGCAGCAAAGGCTCGATCATAGAGCGGGCTGCCGGAGGAAGGCTGCCCCCAATCATAAGCGTATCAGTCCAATTTGCTCAGCAGATCCAGCATTTCGGCGGGAATATCTTCATCTACAGCGCGTTGATAAACCGTACGCAAGGCGTTGGAGACGTTACCATCCTCCTTAGCCGCGCCCGACCGACGCTTGCGCTGGGCGGCGGAGCCCTTCACTTGTGTTTCTGGAGACGTGACGTCGCTAATACTGTCGTCATTGGCCACGCCCCGCTCCGTCGTTGAAGAAACCAAAATCAGCCCCTCTACAGCAATTTTCGCCATGCCGGACCGCCCGTTTCGCGGGTTTCCGCCATGACGTCAATTCGCACAACCATGCAATCCATGAGAAATTCAGGATTTCGTCGAAAAAACCATGTGGATGCGAAACAAATTCCCATGTCGTTGGTTCCGTCATCCGAAGCATTTTTTACGCTGTGCGGCTTTGCGCAGCTATGGGGCGGCGGGGGGTTGTCATGAAGTCATCGACATTCCATCCTACGCGGCGTCCCCATGCTTTGGGACAATGATGCCCCAAGAGGGCAGGGAGAAGACTTTACGATGTCGCTTGGACAGCAACTGCACCCCCATCTTCCGTTCCTGCGCCGCTATGCGCGTGCGTTGACCGGCAGCCAGAACCACGGTGACGCCTATGTCCGCGCCGCACTGGAAGCGATCGTCGCCGCGCCGGAAGAATTCCCCAGTGACGTCGATCCGCGCCTTGGGCTCTACAAGACTTTTCAGGCGATCTGGTCATCCTCTCATCTGGAAGATTTGCCGATGTCCGCCGGCAATGGCCGCGAAGCGATTGCGCAGGCCCGTCTTGCGCGGTTGACGCCGTTGCCGCGGCAGGCGTTGCTGCTCACCGCGCTGGAAGGCTTTACCGTCGACGACGTGTCCTACCTGATCGATCTGGACAGTGCCGATGTCGAGGCGCTGGTCGAGGAAGCGCTGGGCGAGATCGAAGCGCAGACCCGCGCCAAGGTCCTCATCATCGAGGACGAGCCGATCATCGCGATGGATATCGAGACGATCGTGCGCGACCTTGGCCATGACGTCACCGCCATCGCCGTGACCCGCGAGGATGCCGTGCGTGAGGCGCTGGCTGACAGGCCGGGTTTGGTGCTGGCCGACATCCAGCTGGCCGACGACAGCAGCGGCATCGACGCTGTGAAGGACATTCTTGCGGAATTTTCCGTGCCGGTGATCTTCATCACCGCCTTCCCGGAAAGATTGCTGACCGGCGAGCGTCCGGAACCCACTTTCCTCATCACCAAGCCTTTCCAGCGTGCGACGGTGAAGGCGGCCATTTCGCAAGCGCTCTTCTTCGACGAGGCGACCGCGCCGGCCTAAGGCATGCGAGGTCAGAAAGTCACGGAACCCCGATCGGAACGCTGCGTTAATGATGCGTAACGATCGGGAGGCGTGTCATGGCCGAACAGGGAAGACATTCCACAACCGATGATGCTTGCGCAGGCGCTACCTCAATGTGGTGCGCCACGTGCTCGCTATTTCGCTGGCGGCCTTCGCCATGTCGATGGTGACTTGGCGTTAGGGCGAAAGAACGGAAAGTTGGTTGTTGATAGTGATCGGTTTAGGATGCGGATACACTTATGGCTTTGACGACGTCGGTTCATGCGGCGGATACGGAATCCGATACGGGGGTTGTTCCCATGAATGAGGACGTTGGCGAAATCAGCGGGATCGAAGAACGTGCGACGCTGTCCGATTCGGATTTCAAGCGCGAATTGGCCGCTGTGATTCCCCATCTGCGCGCCTTTGGCCGGTCTTTGTCCGGCAATCGCGACGTGGCCGACGATCTGGTCCAGGAAACTTTGCTCAAGGCATGGGCAGCGCGTAATCGCTTTCAGGCCGGCACCAACATGCGCGCCTGGACCTTCATCATCCTGCGCAACCATTATCTGTCGCAAATGCGCCGCTCGCGCTTCCGCGGGGAATGGGACGATCTGACTGCGGATCGTATTCTGGCTGCGCCGGCCGGGCAGGACAAGCATGTCGAGCTTTCCGACATGCAGCGCGCTTTGCTGCAATTGCCTCAGCCGCAGCGAGAGGCCTTGATCCTGGTAGGCGCAGGCGGCTTTGCTTATGAGGAAGCCGCCGAGATTTGCGGCGTTGCCGTCGGTACGATCAAAAGTCGTGTGGCGCGCGGCCGCGCGGCGCTGGAACAAATATTGGAAAGCGGCGACCTGCCGTCCCGCCGTACCCAGGAAACCACCGATACAGCGGTGCTGGACGAAATTATGGAGGATGTCGATCGTCTGAGCCGTGGACGCGGCGCCGCTGACGTCCATGAGGATGACTGATTGGAACGTTCGTCTCCCGTTGTCCGTTATCCGGACTTGAGGAGATAATTTATGGGCGACATGCCATCTGGCCGGAACGATGAGCGACATCCGGTGTCACCGCATGTTTCCGTCGTCCGTCGATCGAAGGGTAGCGGGGTCGTCTTCGCGCTGATTGCCATTGCATTGATCCTGGCTATCGGTTTTTTCTACATGACCAACGAACGACGCGGCGATGCCCAGGCCGATAAGATCACGCGTGCTGCGGGAACCGTGGATGATGCCGCGAAGGTCGTGAGCCAAGCCGCCCGCAACGCAGCCGACACTTTACGCAACGAGCATTGAGGCAGGGCCGATCCGTCGGGCCGATGATGCGACGACGCAACGATGTGCGTTGCTTATGGCGTTTCCTGCGCGTCTGACCGGCCCGCCTCCATTCCCCTTTCCAAAGAGTTGCCCCTGGATTCAGCATTTCTTTGCCATTGTCGGGCAGAGTATATCCACTGTCGGATTATCTTACAGCCGTTGTAAGGCAATCCGGCTCCCCGGAAGGCGCCGGATTGGCGGCCAGCAGGATATGCACGACGATGATAAGGCTGTTCAAACATTATGTGCCGCATGCGGTGCTGCTGCTGGGACTGCTTGATTTCGCACTGCTGCTAGGCGCCGCAGAAGGGGGATGGATATTGCGCGCGCGGCAGATCGGCATGGATGTCGATCATGTCATGACCCGATCCGGCCCATTGATCAGCTTCGCGATCGCCATCCAGACCGCGATGATCGCGGTCGGCGTCTATGGCACCGAAGCCCTGCAATCCATTCGTTTCGCCTTTGCGCGGCTGCTGGTGGCGGTGTCGCTGGGCGTGATTTTCCTGTCCGTCCTCTATTTCCTGTTGCCCGGCATAACGTTGTGGCGGTCCAACTCGCTGTACGCCATGGGCCTGGCCATGGGGCTGCTGGTGACGGTTCGGTTGCTGCTAGGGTCGATGCTGGGCGGAGAAGCGTTCAAGCGGCGGCTGGTGGTTCTGGGCGCGGGCAATCGCGCCAACCGGATCAAGGAATTGGAGAAGAAGCGTGGCGCCGGATTCCTGGTCGTCGGCTTCATCGCCATGAATGACGGGCCGCAGGTGATCCCCGAAGCAATCAACCGCGACGCCGTGTTCAACCTGTCCGACTTCGTCGTTCGGCTGAACGCCAGCGAAGTGGTGCTGGCGCTGGAGGAGCGGCGTAATGCGATCCCGATGAGCGACCTGCTGCGGATCAAGACGACTGGCGTCCATGTCAACGATCTTTCCAGTTTCCTGGAGCGTGAGACGGGCCGTGTCGACCTGGCCAGCGTCAACCCAAGCTGGCTGATCTTTTCCGACGGGTTTTCGGCCGGCCGCCGCTTGTCGAGCATCGCCAAGCGGCTGTTCGACGTGGTTGCCAGTTCGATCCTGCTGGCGCTGACCGGCCCGATCATTCTGATCGCCGCTATATTGGTGAAGCTCGATACCAAGGGCCCGGCTTTCTACCGGCAGCAGCGCGTCGGGCTGTTCGGACAGGAATTCTGGATCGTCAAGTTGCGCACGATGCGGCTGGACGCCGAAGTCAACGGGCAGGCGGTGTGGGCGGAAAAAGATGACCCGCGTATCACGCGCCTGGGCTATTGGCTGCGCAAGCTGCGTATCGATGAACTGCCGCAGACCTGGACGGTGCTGAAGGGCGAGATGAGTTTCGTCGGCCCACGCCCCGAACGGCGCCAGTTCGTCGAGGATCTGGAACAGCATCTGCGCTATTATGCCGAACGGCACATGGTAAAGCCCGGCATCACCGGCTGGGCACAGATCAACTATCCCTACGGAGCATCAATCGAGGATGCCCGGCACAAGCTGGAATATGACCTCTATTATGCCAAGAATTACACGCCTTTTCTGGATCTGCTGATCCTGATCCAGACCTTGCGGGTCGTGCTCTGGCCCGACGGCGCGCGCTGAGGCGTTAGCGGTTATGGGAGCGCTCCTTCAATTTGTCGGCGACTGGGGCCATGCACTGGCCGCCGTGCTGTTCGCGGCGCTGGGTATTTTCCTGCTGCGCCGCCGTGGCGAGGCGCCGGAACCGCGGCTGCTCGCCGTTGCTTTGCTCCTGACATCCTGCTGGGCGCTCTATGTCTCTTTCGGGGGGGTGTCGAAGCCGCTATCGGGGATCGGCGAAAGCATCCGCAACGCCGCCTGGCTGCTGGCAATTTATGTGATGATGCGGCGCGGCCCGGTGGGGCGCGCGGGGCCGGCGATTGCCGTGAGCGCCGTCTATCTGGCGGTGGCGGGCCTGCTGATGTTGCAGACATTCACCGACCTTGTCTGGCGGCAATTGTCGCCGGGGAGCGACCTGCATCATGCGCTCGTCAACTGTTCGCTGATCCTGCGGATGATGACCGCGATCGGCAGCCTGTTGCTGGTCCATCATCTTTACACCGCCTGGCCTTCGCGCGAACGGGGCGGGGTGTCGTTGCTGCTGGGATCGCTGGCGGCGATGTGGACCTATGATCTCAGCCTCTACGCCATCTGCTGGTTCGCGCCGCATCGGGTGAACGAGCTTTACGCGCTGCGCGGCCTGCTGATGGGCCTGGTCGCGCCGGTCATCGCGGTCGGCATGCGCAAGGGGATGGCAGGGCGGTTGCAATTGTCCCGCGCCATTACGTTCCAGTCACTTTCGATCGTCGCCGTTGGCCTCTATGTCGCGGTGCTGACCGCCGCTGCCGTGCTGATCGAACTGATCGCCGGCCCTTATGCGCGGGTGGTGGAGATTGCGGCGGTCTTCTTCACGGCGGTCACGGCGCTGGTGCTGTTGCCCTCGCCGCAGATGCGGGCGCTTTGGAAGGTGCAGGTCGCCAAGCATTTCTTCCAGCATCGCTATGATTATCGCACCGAATGGATGCGGTTTGGCGATACCATAGGTCGTCCGGGCGAGGATGCCGCGCCGCTGGGCCAGCGCGTGGCGAAGGCGATGGCCGACATCACCGATTCGCCCGGCGCCCTGTTGCTGCTTCGGGACGAACGTGGCGGGCTGGCGTTCGAAACATGTTGGAACTGGAGCGGCGACCTGTCGGATATCGGCACGGTCCCGCCCGAAATCGTGTCGCAATTGGAAGCGAGCGGATGGATCGTCGATCTGGGCCGGCTCAAGAACAGCGACGGTGCGCTGGTTCTGCCGGAATGGCTGACGCAGGATCGGCGCTTCTGGGCGCTGGTGCCGCTGATCCATTATGGTCGGATGATCGGCGCGCTGCTGCTGGCGCCACCGCCTATCGACCGGCGGCTGGATTGGGAAGATTTCGATATGTTGCGCGCCGCCGGACGGCAGGCCGCGACCCATATCAGCGAGGCGCAGGGCCAGCAGGCGCTGGATGACGCGCAACGGTTCGAGGAGTTCAATCGCCGCTTTGCATTCATCATCCATGACGTGAAGAATCTGGTCAGCCAATTGTCGCTGCTGTCCCGCAATGCGGAGCGCCACGCCGACAACCCCGAATTCCGCGCCGACATGGTGCTGACGCTCAGGGAATCGGTGGGGAAGATGAACGACATGCTTGCCCGCCTGTCGCAGCATAATAAGGGCCGGGCGGAAGAGCCGCGCCCTGTGGCGCTGATCGACCTGTTGCAGCAGGTCGCCCGCACCCGCGCGCGCCAGCATCCGGTCCATGTCAGCGGCGATGCGCCTTTGGCCTTGGCGGACCCTGCACGGGTCGAACAGATCGTCACCCATCTGCTGCAAAATGCCATCGATGCCAGCGCGCCGGACAGCCCGGTCGATTTGCGCTTGTCCACCGAAGCCGGGGAAGCGGTGGTGGCGATCATCGATCGGGGCAAGGGCATGAGCGCCGAATATATCCGCCGCGACCTGTTCAAGCCCTTCTCCTCCAGCAAGGCGGCGGGCTTTGGCCTGGGGGCTTTCGAGGCGCGCACTTTGACCATGGCCATGGGCGGCCGGATCGAGGTGGAAAGCAAACCCGGCGCCGGCAGCCGTTTCACATTGCGCCTGCCGCTGGCGCCCCATAGCGACACACAAGAGAAGGCCGCCTGATGAGCGACACACGCCCCAAATTGCTGATCGTGGAAGATGATCCGGGTCTCCAGCGACAATTGCGCTGGGCCTATGAGGATTATCGGCTCTTCATCGCCGGCGACCGGCAGGAAGCGATCGAGATGCTGCGCGCGGAAGCGCCGGACGTGGTGACGCTGGACCTCGGCTTGCCGCCCGATCCCGACGGCACCAGCGAAGGCTTTGCGACGCTCGCGGAAATGCTGAAGATCAAGCCGGATACGAAGGTCATCGTGGCGTCGGGCCATGGCGCGCGGGAAAGTGCCCTGGATGCGATTTCGGGCGGTGCCTATGATTTTTACCAAAAGCCGGTCGATATCGACGAACTGGGCCTGATTGTCCGCCGTGCATTCCATGTCCATGCGCTGGAGCGGGAGAATGCGCGGCTTGCCGAAACCGCGCCGGAAGACAGCCGGGTGTTGGGTCGCATCATTTCCGGCGCGCCCGAAATGATGAAGGTCGCCCGCACGATCGAGCGGGTGGCCGGCGCGCAGGTGTCCGTCCTGCTGCTGGGTGCGAGCGGCACGGGCAAGGAGTTGCTGGCGCAGGGCCTGCATGACGCCAGTCCGCGCCGTGGCGGCGCTTTCGTCGCGATCAATTGCGCCGCGATCCCTGAAACCCTGCTGGAGTCCGAACTGTTCGGCCATGAAAAGGGTGCTTTTACCGGCGCGATCAAGACCACGCCGGGCAAGATCGAGCAGGCGCAGGGCGGCACATTGTTCCTGGACGAGGTGGGGGACATTCCGCTGACCTTGCAGGTCAAGCTGCTGCGCTTTTTGCAAGAGCGGGTCATCGAGAGGATTGGCGGGCGCCAACCGATCGCCGTCGATACCCGGATCGTATGCGCCACGCATCAGAATCTGGAGCAGATGATCGAAGGCGGCAGTTTTCGCGAGGATCTCTATTATCGCCTCGCCGAAATCGTCGTGCGGATTCCGGCGCTGAAGGATCGTCCCGGCGACCCGGCATTGCTGGCGCGCCATTTCCTCACGCGGTTTGCCCGTGACATGAACCCGCAGGTCAAGGGGCTGGCGCCCGATGCTCTGGCGGCGCTGGATAGTTGGGGCTGGCCAGGCAATGTGCGCGAACTGGAAAACCGGATGAAGCGCGCGGTCATCATGGCCGACGGCAAGTTCATCACCGCTGCCGATTTGGATCTGGATGACGAGCGTGCCGAGGGCGGCGACCTCGTCAACCTGAAAGCGGCGCGCGAAATGGCCGACCGTCGTGCCATCCGCCGCGCGATCGCCCGGACCGATGGCAATATTTCCGGCGCGGCCAAGATGTTGGGCATCAGCCGGCCGACGCTGTACGATTTGCTCAAACAATATCAGATGCAGGGCTGACGCCGATGCGACGGTCTCGTCTGATCCTGATTGTCGGGGTGGCATTGCTGGCATTGGGAGCGGCCGGCATGTTGCAATGGCGCGCGCATGAGCGCGATGGCAGCGCAGCGCTGGCGCGCGGCCTGGCCGCGCTCGACAAAGGGGACGCGCGCACGGCGCGGGTCGAATTGATGAACGCGATCAAGCGCGATCCTAATTCAGCGACCGCCCATGTGGCGCAGGCGCAGGCGTTGGTCGATTTAGGCGATGGCGCAGGCGCGCAGGCTGCCGTCGAACGGGCACGCACGCTAGGGGCATCGCCGGCAGCGACCCGCGCCGTCATGGCGCAGGCATCATTGTTGCAGGGCGACCCGACTGGTGCGCTGAAGGAAGCGCGCGCGCCCGACTTGCCGCGGGAAGCGGGCGTCGTCGCGGCACGTGTGATCGCACAGGCCGCCCTGGCACAAGGCGACCTGCAAGCTGCGCGTGCGGCCTTGCAAAGAGCCATGGCGAACGCACCCGGCGACCCAGCCAATTGGGTGGAACTGGGGCGGTTGCAGATGGTCGTGGGGGATCAGGCGGGCGCGATCATGGCCGCCGACCGGGCGGTGGCGCTGGCGCCGAACGATGCGAAGGCCCTGACTTTGCGTGGGGAACTGACCCGCGCGCAATATGGCCTGACGGCTTCGCTCCCCTGGTTCGAGCGGGCGCTGGCCGCCGATCCGGATTCGGTGCCCACGCTGGAGCAATATGCCGCGACGCTGGCCGATGCCGGGCAGGCCAGTCGAATGTTGGGGCTGACCCGTCGCTTGCTGGCGATCGATCCGTCCAATCCGCGTGCCTGGATGATGCAGGCGGTGATGGCGGCGCGCGCGGGGGAGGGCGATCTGGCGCGCAAGCTGCTGGAGCGGACCAGGGGTCGGCTGGACAGCGAACCTGCGACCCGCCTGCTGCGCGGCATATTGCAGTTGCAGGACAGCAATCCCGTGCTGGCCACCGAGGCGCTGGCGCCACTGGTCGTCGCCCAGCCGGATAATCGCACGGCCCGGACTCTGTTGGCGCGCGCCTTGTACGATAATGACGACTTTGCATCTGCCGCGACGACGCTGGCGCCGATCGTGGCGCAGCGAGACGCCGATCCCTATGTGCTGAGCTTTGGCGCGCGGGTGCAGGAGGCGCTGGGCAACCGGGCGATGGCGGACGATATGCTGTCGCGGGCCGCATGGCCGGTGCGGGCGACGAGCGATGCCTTCGTCAGCGCGTCGGACGATGGGATGGCGTCCGGTGCTGGGCCGGCCAGCGGCACGACCGCGCGCGACAATATCCCTTATATCCGTGCGCTGCTGAGCACGGGCCGCAACGGTGAGGCGCTGGCGCGGGCGCGTCTGCTCAGTCGTGCCAATCCAGGGGCGCCCGACGCCTGGTTGATACTGGGCGACACGATGGGCGCGGCGAACCAGCCGCTGGATGCCGCGCGCGCCTATGAGGCGGCCGCCAATATCCGGTTCGATCGCGCGACGGCGCTGCGGCTTGCCGCTGCCTGGGTCCGTGCCGGCAACGTCCCGCGCGCGCGGCAGGTGACGCAATTGTTCCTCAGCCAAAATCCCAACGACGTCGAAATGCAGCGTCTGGCCGGCGAGATGGCGATGCAGGCGCAGGACTGGCGTGGCGCGCGCCGGATGTTGCAGGCGGTGCGGGCACGGATTGGGGACAATGACGCGGTGTTGATGGCCGACCTCGCCCGCGCCGCGATGGAAGATGGAGATCCTACCGTTGCGCGCGCCTATGCGGCTCATGCTTATCGATTGATGCCCGGTAATCCGGTGACGGCGGACATGTTCGGTTGGATATTGCTGCGCAGCGGCGAGAAGGGACCGGCGGCGGTCGATTTGCTGGAAAAGGCGGTGGCGCTGGCGCCCGATGTGCCTGTGGTGCAACTGCATCTGGGGCAGGCCTATGCAGCTGCCGGTCGCAGGGGCGAGGCGAAACTGGCGCTGGGCCGTGCAGCAGCCGTGCGCGGCTTTGCCGGTCGTCAGGAAGCGGTGGATGCGCTGGCGGCGCTGTAAGGGCGTGCGCCGATTGATCGGCTCAGGGTTGCGGGATGGGGTTCATGCTTTTGCCAGGTCCAGATCGTCGATCCGCAGGCCGAGCCGCCTGATCTGTGCCGCGACGGGTGGCCAAATGCTGTCGAGGAAACGTTCGCGTTCGGCTTCGCGCAGGCGGCGGGTCGCGCCGTCCGCGACGAACATGCCGACGCCGCGCTTCACCACCACCAGCCCGTCATCCTGAAAGCTCTGATAGGCCTTCGCCACGGTCAGTGGATTGGCGCCCTGCGCAGCGGCGAAGGCGCGCACAGAAGGCAACAGGTCGCCATCGGTAAATTCCCCATCCAGGATGGAGGCGGCGATAATCTCACGCAGGCGGAGATAGACGGGTTTGGATTCGTCGGCCATAGTGCATCAGTGCCATAATACAGCCATGCGGGTCAATGCGCAGAGGTTGTTCGGCAATGCTTTGCGGTTATCATTATCTTCCCCAAGTCGAAACGATCGCGTCATATTCTGGCCGGGGCCGTTCTTCCTGCGGCTTGCCGGAAGTGCCGATGAAGACAAAGCCGGCAATCTTCTCGCCCTTCTTGCCGAAAGCGTCGCGGACGTCTTCGTTGAAGCTGGGCCAGCCGGTGAGCCATCCACCGGCAAAGCCCAGCGCATGGGTGGCGTGCAGCAGGTTCATGATCGCGGCGCCCGCCGACAATTCCTGTTCCCAGACCGGGATCTTGCTGCCCGCGACCGGGGACGACAGGGCCACCACCAGCGTGGGTGCCTGATGGGCGAACTGATGCATCGCCTCTATCTCCAGCCGTCCAGCATCCGGCTTTTCCGCGCGATAGGCGGTTTCCAGCAGGTCGGCCAATGCGGCGCGCTTGTCCTGCGGTACGATGACGAAACGCCATGGCGCCAGCTTGCCATGATCGGGGGTACGCAGCGCCACCTCCAATATCTGGCGCAGTTGCGCGTCGTCCGGGCCGGGCGCGATCAGGTCGCGCGGCTTGCCGGAACGGCGGGTCTGGAGCAGGGCGAGCGGGGAGGAAAGGTCGTTGAACATCGTTCCGACAGATGGCGCGCCCAACGCTTCGACGCAAGGGTCCGGCTGCCCTTTTGACAGGGCGGACCGATCCGCACTAGGTTCTCGCCCATAAGCGGTCCCCAGCATGGAGGGCCGGACACAGAATAAGCAAAGGGTGCCGAATGGCGACTTCGGACATGAGTGCCGCCGAGGCAGGGAAAACCTGGCTCGGCCATCCGCGTGGGCTGTATCTGCTCTTTTTCGCGGAAATGTGGGAGCGTTTCTCCTATTACGGGATGCGCGCCATCCTGATTTTCTACCTCACCAAGCATTTCCTCTTTGGCGAGGACAAGGCCTATCTCCTCTACGGCGCCTATACCTCGCTGGTCTATATCACGCCGGTCATCGGCGGCTATCTGGCCGACCGGTTTCTTGGGCCGCGCAAGGCCGTGCTCGTCGGCGGCGTCTTCATCGCCATCGGCCATTTCCTGATCGCGATTACGGAAGGACCGGGCGGACAAGACCCGCTGTTCCTGAATGGCTTCTATCTGGCGCTGGCATCCATCATCGTGGGCACCGGTTTCCTTAAGGCCAATATTTCCGTGCTGGTGGGCGAGCTTTACGCCCGCGACGATCATCGCCGCGATCCCGCCTTCTCCATCTTCTACATGGGGATCAACATGGGCGGGATGTTGGGGCCGGTCGTCTGCGGCCTGCTCGGCGAACTATGGGGCTGGAGCTGGGGCTTTGGCGCGGCCGGCGTGGGCATGCTGGCGGGTCTGGTCATGTTCGTATGGCTGAAGCCATGGCTGCTGGGCAAGGGCGAACCGCCGGCACCCCAGCAGTTGCGTGCGCGCACGGGCACCGGCCTCAACCAGGAATGGACCATCTATCTGGCCGCGGCGCTGGGCGTGGCAGCCATCTGGCTGGTGATCCGCTATGCCGAACTGCTGGGCTATGCGCTGCTGGGCTTTTCGGCGCTGACCGTCGTCTATATCCTGTGGCGGACGGTCGGCACGCTGGGCAAGGTCGATCGCGATCGCATGTTTGCCGCGCTCTTCCTGATCGCGCTCAATCCGCTCTTCTGGGGCCTGTTCGAGCAGACGGGGTCGTCGCTCAACATCTTTACCGACCGCAATGTCGACCGCAATATGCTGGGTTGGGAAGTGCCTGCCTCGCTGTTCCAGTCGGTCAATTCGGTGTTTATCATCCTGCTCGCGCCGCTCTTTGCGATCCTGTGGACCTTCCTGGACAAGCGGCGGCTGGAGCCATCCTCGCCCGCCAAGTTCGGTATCGGGCTGGTGCTGTGCGGCGCAGGTTTTCTGGTACTGGTCGCGGGCGCGGCGATGGCAGGAGAAAATCTCACGCCGGTGATCTTCGTCTTCCTGATCTACTTGCTCCACACCATGGCGGAGCTTTGCTTCTCACCGGTGGGCCTGTCCGCCATGACGCGCCTGTCGGTGTCTTCGATGGTGGGGCTGGTCATGGGGACATGGTTCCTGGCGATGGCGGCGGGCAATTTCATCGCGGGCCTCATCGCCCGCGCGACGGGGAGCGGCGAGGCGGGTAACGTCACGCAGGTGCTGGACGTCTATACCCGCATCGGCTGGTTTGCGATCGTGGTGGGGGGGCTGGTGCTGCTCGTCTCCCCCTATGTGAAGCGGCTGATGCATCTCGATCTGATCGGTTCGGAGGAAAAGGCATGAACATGAGCGGCAGACTGCTGCTGGTCGCGGCGTTGCTGGCGGGAACCGCTGGCCCGGTCGCGGCGAAGAAGGAGAAGGAGGCGCAGCCCGCTTCGCAGGGATCGTCGGCCGAACCGGACAATCCTTATCCCTCCACCTACAAACCCTATCCGGGGCGGCCGACGGTGATCCGCAATGCCACCATCTTCGATGGCGAAGGTGGGCGCATCGACGGCGGCGTGGTCTTCCTGAACGAAGGCCGGATCGTCGCGATCGGTGGGCCGGATACGCCGATCCCGGCCGATATCGCGGTGTTCGACGGGACCGGCAAATATGTCACCCCCGGCGTGATCGACATTCACAGCCACTTGGGAGTCTATGCCTCCCCCGGCGTGGACGCGCTGTCGGACGGCAATGAAATGACGTCGCCGGTGACGCCCCATGTGTGGGCCGAACATAGTATCTGGCCGCAAGATCCCGGTTTCGGGCGGGCGTTGGCCAATGGTGGCGTCACGACGCTCCAGATCCTGCCCGGATCGGGCAATCTGTTCGGCGGTCGCAGCGTCACGGTGAAGAATGTTCCGGCCCGCACCCAGCAGGGGATGAAATTCCCCGGCGCCCCCTATGGCCTGAAGATGGCCTGCGGCGAAAATCCCAAGCGCGTCTATGGCGCCAAGGGGCGCGAACCCAGCACCCGCATGGGCAATATGGCGGTCGATCGCCAGACCTGGATCAAGGCGCGCGACTATCAGAAGAAGCGCGCGGCGGGCAAGGACCAGACCCGCGACCTGGGCATGGAGACGCTGGCGGACGTGCTGGAGGGCAAGATCCTGGTCCATAACCATTGCTATCGCGCGGACGAGATGGCCAATGTGATCGATATGTCGAAGGAGTTCGGCTACAAGATCACCGCCTTCCACCATGCGGTCGAAAGCTACAAGATCGCCGACCTGCTGCGTGAAAATGGCATCTGCTCGGCCATGTGGGGCGACTGGTACGGCTTCAAGATGGAAGCCTATGACGGGATCAAGGAAAATGTCCCGCTGGTGCAGCAGGCCGGTGCCTGCGCGATCGTGCATAGCGACGATCAGGATGGCATCCAGCGCCTGAATCAGGAAGCGGCCAAGGCATTGGGTGCAGGCCGGCGCATGGGGATCGATATTTCCGATGAGGTCGCCTGGACCTGGCTGGCGATCAACCCTGCCAGGGCGATGGGCATTGCAGACCAGACCGGGAGCCTGAAGGTCGGCAAGATGGCCGATGTCGTGCTGTGGAACGGCAATCCGTTCAGCACCTATACGCGGCCGGAGAAGGTGTGGATCGACGGGGCGCTGATGTATGACAGCGGCAATCCCAAGCTGCGGCCGGTGAGTGATTTCGAACTGGGCCAGATCGGCGCGGGAGACGTGAAATGAGCATGACGCGAACGGTTCTTGCAATGTTGGCCATGGCCATTTCCACCCCCGCGCTGGCCCAGTCCATCGCCATCACCGGCGCGACGCTGGCGATCGGCGACGGGTCGGAGCCGATCCGCAACGGCACGCTGGTCATCACCGCGGGCAAGGTGGTTGCGGCTGGTGTCGGCGTGGCCGTGCCCGCAGGCACGAAGACGATCGATGCCGGCGGCAAATGGGTGACGCCCGGTATCGTGTCGGGCTTTTCCCGCGTGGGCCTTGCCGAAGTGCCGGGGGTCAAGGAAACCAACGACACCCGTGCGGCCCGATCGCCCTTTTCCGCCGCGATCGACGTCGCGCCGGCGATCAATCCGCTGGCCAATCCGATTGCGATCAGCCGCACGGCCGGCGTGACCCGTGCGGTTGTGGTGCCTGCGGCTGGCAATGGCATCTTTGCCGGGCAAGGCGCGGTGATCGATCTGGGCGCGGATATGACGCCCATCACCAAGGCCCGCGCCTTCCAATTTGTGGAGATGGGCGAAGAGGGGAAGGATGATGCCGGCGGCAGTCGCGCGGCGACCGTCCTGACATTCCGCATGATGCTGCGCGAAGCGCAGTTATTTGCCAAGGCGCCGGACAGCTATGACGGCCGGTCGCGCGATGCCCTGCTGAACCGGGTCGATGCCGAGGCGCTGGTGCCGGTCGTGACGGGTGCGATGCCGCTGATGGTGCATGTCGAAAGCGCACGGGATATCCTGACCGTACTGTCGCTGCGGCAGGATTTCCCGGCGTTGAAACTGATCCTGGCAGGCGCCACCGAAGGCTGGATGGTAGCGCCGCAGATAGCGGCGGCCAAGGTGCCGGTCATCACGGCCGGGCTGGAGGACCTGCCGTCCAACTTCGAGAAGCTGGCCGCGACCCAGAGCAATGTGGGCCGGATGGTGAAGGCGGGCGTCGCCGTTTCGATGGGCCTGCTGACCGGCGACGATGCCCTGCAACTGCGCGCCGCGACGCAACAGGCGGGCAATATGATCGCCCTGACCAAAGTGCCGGGCGCGACGGGGCTGAGCTGGGGGCAGGCGCTGCGCACCATCACGTCGGCCCCGGCCGAGGCGATGGGGCTGGGCGACCGGTTCGGATCGCTCAAGGCCGGCAAGGCGGGCGATGTGGTGATCTGGGATGGCGATCCACTGGAAATGACGTCGGCGCCGGTCGCGGTGTGGATCGACGGGGTGCAGCAGTCGCTGGAGAACCGGCAGACCAAGTTGCGCGACCGCTATGCCAGCCCAAGCGAAGGGGCGATGCCCAAGGCGTATGAATGGTGACGGGATAGGGGAAGCGGCGCCAGATTGGTGCATCGAGGCAACGTCGCGCCCACCTCTCCCAGCTTCAACAAATATCAAGAAGCCCTGAGACTGACTCACAAGGAGCGTTCCCTGGCCTACGCCGGGGAACGCTGAGCCATAGGTTCCCATCATTGCCTGTTGGTGTAAGGCAGCAATCTGCCAATTCTGCGCGACCCTCTCCCCGCAAGGAGAGAGGGGGTATCTTGATCCATGGCTATATCTTCCGCTAAGGAGGGGTATTCGCATGGACCCGGTGAAATTCCGGGTGGCTATTCCGGCCGCCGATCCGCCGGACAACATCCCACATGATCCAACCCGATGCGCCGCGCGATTGCGGCGTCATGTGTCTTGTTGTGGACTTTCTATGACCGATATACTTACCCGATATCGTCGGCAGTGGTTTGTCGACTTTACCTCCGCGCGGCGCGATGTGCTGGCCGGGATCGTCGTCGCGCTGGCGCTTATTCCCGAAGCCATCGGCTTTTCCGTCATCGCCGGCGTCGATCCGCGCGTTGGCCTCTATGCGTCCGTCGCGATCGCCATGACGATCGCGCTGATCGGCGGGCGGCCGGGCATGATTTCCGCCGCGACCGCCGCCGTCGCCGTGCTGGTGGGGCCGCTGGTGAAGCAGCATGGCGTCGATTATCTGTTTGCGGCCACCATATTGATGGGGCTGATCCAGATCTTTGCCGGATTGCTCAGGCTCGACCTGCTGATGCAGTTCGTGTCCCGATCGGTCATTACAGGCTTCGTCAATGCGCTCGCCATCCTGATCTTCATGGCGCAGTTGCCGCAACTGACCAACGTCAGCTGGCATAGCTATGCGATGGTCGCGGCGGGGCTGGCGATCATCTATCTTTTCCCGCGCGTGACGAAGGCCGTGCCTTCGCCGCTGGTGGCGATCGTTGTGCTGAGCGCGATCGGCCTGTGGTTGGGCCTGCCGGTGCATAGCGTCGGCGATATGGGCAAGTTGCCGGAAGGGCTGCCCAGCTTTGCCCTGCCGCATGTGCCGCTGACGCTGGATACGCTGCGGATCATCCTGCCTTATTCTGCCACGATGGCGGCGGTCGGGCTGCTGGAAACCATGCTGACGGCGCAGATCGTCGATGACATGACCGATACGGACAGCGACAAGAAGCGCGAGGCGATGGGGCAGGGCGGGGCGAATATCGTCGCTGCGCTGTTTGGCGGCATGGGCGGATGCGCGATGATCGGCCAGTCGGTCATCAACGTGACGTCGGGCGGGCGCGGACGCCTTTCGACCTTCGTGGCAGGCGGGTTCCTGCTGTTCCTGCTCACCGTGCTGGGGCTGTGGGTGGGGCGGATGCCCATGCCGGCTTTGGTGTCGGTGATGGTCATGGTGTCGATCGGCACGTTCAGCTGGAATTCGATCCTGAACCTGCGGCGCCATCCGCCGACGTCTTCGCTGGTGATGCTGGCGACGATGGCCGTCGTGCTTGCCACGCGCGACCTGTCGATGGGCGTGCTGGTCGGCGTGCTGCTGTCGGGTATCTTCTTCGCCGGCAAGGTGCAGCGCATGTTCGCGGTCGAACGGCGCGAGGCGGACGGGCGGACGGTCTATCGCGTCACCGGCCAGATATTCTTCGCATCGGTCGATCGCTTCACCCGCGCTTTCCGGCAGGAGGAGGGCGCCGTCCCCGTCCTGATCGACGTAAGCGGCGCGCATTTTTGGGATATTTCCGGCGTAGGGGCGCTCGACAAGATCGTCGCGCGGCTGCGCGGGGATGGGCGGCAGGTCGAGGTGGTCGGTTACAATCGCGCCAGCGCCGACCTGATCGACCGTTTTGCTTTGCATGACAAGACCGGGGTGGAACTGGGCGCTACGCCGCATTGAGACAGCGAGTTGGACAGTCCTATCGCGTGGTCGGCTTCGAACCGGCGCGTAATATGATGTCCTATTTGCGTTAGAAAATGTCCTACAGGGCGCGGCCGCAGAGCAGCCGATCCGATGACATCGGACTGGCTGCTCCAAGTTTTTGGCTTGCCGCGTTTTTCCGGGCCAGCAGGTAGTCCAACCTGCTTGGAAAACGCTTTATTTGTCGGTCGCGCCCCAGATATCGCTGGTCTTCACATAGCCGCGCTGGCCCCTGGCGTCGAAGGTGCACCAGTTGCCCGAACAATCGCTGAGCCGGCCCACGACGCCGCGTTGGGCGCGGAACAGCGCGCGGGCGCCGTCGCTGGCGGATTCGCGCAACGGGGCTTCCTGGGAGCGGACGATCGCGGTCGGCGTGTCGCTGAGCAGGCGGACGTGCATCCAGCCCTGCGCGCCGTCGGCATCCTCCACCTTGCGCCACAGGCCCAGCACCTGCACCACCTTCACCGGCAGGTCGCGGCGGCGGTAGATCCAGTTTGAAGGGTAATCGAGGCTCGGCCCGACGCGCATCCGCGCCTCGTCATGCGAGAGGGACGCCCAATAGGGCACCTTTTTGGCCGGTCCGGCCAGCGCAGCGCTACCGGCTGCCAAAGCCGCAGCCATGCCTGCGCCCAGCAGCAGACGCTTTATTTCAGACCCATTGCCGATGTCACCCATGGCTTTCCCTTACTCCCTGCCGGGGCGCCGCGACAAGCGCTGATCTTGCCACGGGGCGCCATATCCGCTTGACCGGGCGCGTGGGCAGGAATAGCGGCCTAGTCATGGCCAGAAAACAGCGCCCCGCCAAGCCGCGCGTCATCGTCACGCGCCGCCTGCCGCCCAATGTGGAGGCGCGCATGGCCCAATTATTCGATGCCAGTTTCAACGTCGGCGACGTAGCGATGAGCCACGCCGAGCTGGCGAGTGCCATGGCGCAATGCGACGTGCTGGTCCCGTGCATCAGCGATCCCATCGACGCCGCCCTGATCGAGGGGGCGCCGGAGCGGTTGCAACTGATCGCCAGTTTCGGCAGCGGCGTCGACCATATCGACCTGACGGCCGCACGGAAAAAAGGCATCATCGTCACCAATACACCCGGCGTCCTGACCGAGGATACGGCGGACATGACGATGGCCCTGATCCTGTCCGTCCCCCGCCGTCTGGCGGAAGGGGAAAAACTGGTGCGGACCGGCGAGTGGCGCGGCTGGAGCCCGTCCGGCATGCTGGGCCATCGCATCGGCGGCAAGAAATTGGGCATTATCGGCATGGGGCGGATCGGCCGCGCCGTCGCCCGCCGCGCCCGCGCGTTCGGCCTGTCGATCGCCTATCATAATCGCCACCGCCTGCCGTTCGAAGTGGAGCAGGAACTGGAAGCGGAATGGCATGGCGATCTGGACGCGCTGCTGGCCGGGAGCGACATCGTATCGATCCATTGTCCGCTCAACGCCGATAGTCGCGGGCTGATCGACGACAGGCGGGTGGCGCTGATGCCATCGCACGCCTATCTCATCAACACGTCACGCGCCGAGATTACCGACGAGCAGGCGTTGATCGCGGCGCTGGACGAGGGACGGATCGCCGGGGCGGGCTTCGACGTCTATACCCATGAGCCGGCGGTCGATCAGCGGTTGCTGGCGCTGTCCAACGTCGTGCTGCTGCCGCATATGGGGTCGGCGACGTTCGAGGGGCGCGATGCGACGGGCGCGCGCGTCATCGCCAATATCCGCACCTGGGTGGACGGGCACCGCCCGCCCAATCAGGTGCTGGAGGGGTGGGTCTGATCCTGGCTGTCGGGATTGGGCGCGGTCATGCCGCGGCGACCTGATCCTTGAGGCCGTTCACGACCATATGGCCATGCGCCACGGATTCATGCGCCTGGTGGACGATTGCCTGCGTTTCGGCATCGATCGCATCGTCCTTTAGCACCCGTTCGAATTCTTCGCGCAGATAATCCTCCCCGCGGTCGATCGCCTGGATCACGGCCTTGTCGCCGCCGCCCAGCGCGACGAAGATATCCTCCATCCGGCGGTGGACCGTACCGGCGGCCGAGCCGAATTCATTGGGCTTGCCGCCCAGCGCACGGCTGCGCGCCTGAAGCAGATCGACCGCCTTCGTGCGTTCGCCGGCCAGATCGCGGAACAGGATCTGATATTCTGCCGACGTCACCTTGTCGGCGCTATGTTCATAGCCCTTCACACTGTCGATCAGGGTGGTGATCAGGTCGTCCAGCTTGCTGATGGCATGGTTGTTCGACATCATGGTCTCCTTCCGGGCCGTGCCCATTTGATCGTGCGACAACCGCCCGGAGCGGCCGATTGTTCAATCAAGCATTTGATAATCGACCTTAATCCTTCGTTATCCATCTTCGTGCCGCAAGTGGAACAAGTGTCGTTATCGTCGGTTGAAACGGCATCACTTTGCACACAAGGATATTTCCATGATCAAGCTTGCGATCATCTCCCTCGTCATTGCTGCCGTGCTGGCGCTGCTCGGCTTTGGTGGCGCAGCCGGCACCTTTGTCGGCATCGCCAAGATCCTGTTCTTCATCGCCATTGCAGTGTTCGTGCTGTTCCTGGTGCTGGGCATATTGGCCGGTAAGGGCATCAAGGACGCGATAGACTGACGCATGACCGATATTGGCGCTGGAGTGGATGAGACCGGCAGATTGCTGCGCGATGAGGCCGGCTTTCTGCTCCAGCGCGACCTGGGCGGGAGTTACCGCCTTGTCCTGCTGCGCGTGCCCGTGGATCATGTCGAGAAAAGGGTGCGGGTGCAGGGCTATTATGCCGGCGATGGCATAGTGGAGGCGGAGGGCGTGGCCGCCGCCTGACAGGTGCAAGGCCGCCTCTTGCCAAAAAGCGCGGGACGCGCGAACCATTGCGTCCATGCACAAGATTCTTTCTTTCCTTATTGCCGTTTCCGCGCCCGTCCTGGTCCACGCGCAGACGACCCCGCACGCGGATCTGGCCAAGATCATCGACGATCATTGGGCCTGGTATCTGTCCACCCATCCGGTCGAGGCGACGGCGCGGGGCGTGCGCAATTATGACGACCGTATTGCCGACATGTCGCTTGCCGCGCGCGATGCGCAGGTGAAGGCGGAGCAGGGCTTCGTCACCCGGCTGGAGGCGGTGCCGGCGCAGCAGCTGGACGCCGCCGACCGGGTGAACCGCGACGTCCTGCTGTGGATGCTGCGCGACGATATCGATAGCGACCGGCATCCGGCCGAACGGTTGATGCTGTTCACCACCTATTATGGCTGGCACCAGGGCTTTTCGGGCATGGCCGATGGCCTGCCTTTCTACAATCGCGCCGATTATGAAAGCTATCTCAAGCGACTGGCGCTCTACCCCAAGATGAATGGCGATGCGCTGGCGATCACGCGGCAGGCGATCAAGGGCGGCTATGTGCAGCCCTGTTCGGTGCTGCAAAATTATGCCGGGACGATCAGCGGCATCGTGGATGGAAAGCCGGAGGAGACGCGCTTCTACGAACCGTTCAAGCGGGGCAAGCCGCGCGACATCAGCGATGGCGACTGGAGCGCGATGCAGGCGCGCGCCGTCACCATCATCCGCGATGTGCTGACGCCGGAATATCGTAAGTGGCACGATCTGTTCGTAGCTGATTATCTGCCCCATTGCCGCAAGAGCGACAGTGCGTCGGCGCTGCCGGGCGGTGCGGCCTGGTATGCGGCCCGTGTAAAGGCGCATACGACGACCGACCTGACGCCGGATCAAATCCACCGGATCGGGCTGGACGAGGTTGCGCGCATCGGCAAGCGGATGGACGAGATTGCGACCAAGGCCGGATACCCCAGCCGCGCGGCCTATATCCAGCATCTGCGCACCGATCCGTCCTATTATGCCAGGACGCCGGAAGAGTTGCTGCGCGTTTCGGCGCGGCAGGCCAAGACGATCGACGGGCTGTTGCCGCGTTATTTCGGGACGTTGCCACGCCTGCCCTATGGATTGAAGCCGATCCCGGCGGCCGAGGCGGAAGGCACGACGACGGCCTATTATGGACCGGGGGCGCCGGAGAGCGGCATATCGGGCACCTATTGGGTCAATACGTCGAAGCTGGACCAGAGGCCTTTCTGGGAAGTGCCCGCGCTGACCGCGCATGAGGCGGTGCCGGGGCATCACAACCAGATCGCGCTGCAACAGGAATTGGCGTTGCCGCCGTTCCGCAAATATCTGGCGGGCTTCACCGCCTATGTGGAAGGGTGGGCGCTCTATACCGAATATCTGGGCGAGGAGATGGGGCTTTACGACACGCCCGAAAAGATGATGGGGCGCCTGTCCTACGAAATGTGGCGGGCCTGCCGGCTGGTGGTGGATACCGGCATCCATGCGAAGGGTTGGGACAAGGCGAAGGCGGTCGCCTTCATGAGGACCAACAGCGCCCTGTCCGACGCAAATATCGACGCGGAGGTCAATCGCTATATCAGTTGGCCGGGTCAGGCGCTGGGCTACAAGCTGGGCGAGATCAAGATCCGGTCCTTGCGAGTGAAGGCAGAGGCGGCGCTGGGGCCAAAATTCGACCTGCGGCGCTTCCATGATGCGGTGCTGGCGCAGGGCGCGGTGCCGCTGACCGTGCTGGAAAGCCAGATCGACGGGTGGATTGCGGCGGAGAAGGCGCGGTAAGGGACCGGCATTGTCCGGCTTGAGCACGTCGAGAAACTTATAGCACAGCGCTTCGGTTTCTCGGCTTTGCTGGAAACGAACGGAGGTCCAGCCGGGATAGCCGTCCTACTTAAGTCCATTCATTACTCAGAGTAATGTAAAAACCGCGGTTTTCGGCCGATTGTCGAGGTCGGCAGCAACATTTTGCTGCGCTGCGGCGCCTTGCCAATTGGCGTCTCTTGGCGTACCGGGGCGGCGTCAGCTCCCGGACCGGGCATATAAGTCGGCAAGTGGCGCTGCGCGTCGACTCCGTGCACTTTATATGACGTTGGGAACGAGATGAGCATTTACCTGGATTATCTGGCCGAAATCGAAAGCCGTAAGACTCAGGGACTCGCGCCCAAGCCGATCGACGATGGCGCCCTGGTCGGCGAGATCATCGCCATCATCCAGGACACGGGCAGCGAACATCGCGCCGATGCGCTGAAATTCTTCATCTACAACACGCTGCCGGGCACCACCAGTGCTGCGGGCGTGAAGGCAGACTTCCTGAAGAAGGTCATTCTGGGCGAAGTGACCGTCGCGGAAATCACCCCGGCCTTCGCGCTGGATCTGCTTAGCCACATGAAGGGCGGTCCGTCGATCAAGGTGCTGCTCGACATCGCGCTGGGCGACGACGCCGCGATCGCCAAGCAGGCGGGCGATGTGCTCAAGACCCAGGTGTTCCTGTACGACGCCGACATGTTCCGCCTGCGCGACGCCTATGCGGCCGGCAACGCGGTCGCCAAGGATGTGCTGGAAAGCTACGCCAACGCCGAATTCTTCGTGAAGCTTCCCGACGTCGAGGGCGAGATCAAGGTCGTGACCTTCATCGCCGGCGAAGGCGACATCTCGACCGACCTTCTGTCGCCCGGTAATCAGGCGCATTCGCGTTCCGACCGCGAACTGCATGGCCAATGCATGATCTCGCCGGAGGCCCAGCAGCAGATTCAGGCGCTCAAGATCCAGCATCCCGACAAGCGGGTGATGCTGATCGCCGAAAAGGGCACGATGGGCGTCGGCTCCTCGCGCATGTCGGGCGTCAACAATGTGGCGTTGTGGGCCGGCAAGCAGTCCAGCCCCTATGTGCCGTTCGTCAACTATGCGCCGGTCGTCGCGGGCACCAATGGCATTTCGCCGATCTTTGCGACCACCGTGGACGTGACCGGCGGCATCGGCCTGAACCTGAAGAACTGGGTCAAGATGACCGGCCCGGACGGCAAGGCAATCCTGAACAATGACGGCAACCCCGTCCTTGAAGAGAAATTCTCCGTTGCGACCGGCACGGTGCTGAAGATCGACGTCAAGAACAAGACGCTGACCGACGAAGCCGGCAACGAACTGGTCGACGTCGCCGCGTCCTTCACGCCGCAGAAGATGGAATTCATGAAGGCGGGCAGCAGCTATGCCATCGTCTTCGGCAAGAAGCTCCAGACCTTTGCCGCCGAGACGCTGGGCATCGAAGCGCCCAAGGTGTTCGCGCCGAACAAGGAAATCACGGTCGAGGACCAGGGCCTGACCGCCGTGGAGAAGATCTTCAACCGCAATGCGGTGGGCGTGACTCCGGGCAAGGTGCTGCACGCGGGCTCCGACGTGCGCGTGAAGGTGAACATCGTGGGATCGCAGGACACCACCGGCCTGATGACCGCCCAGGAACTGGAAGCGATGGCGGCCACCGTCATTTCGCCGCTGGTGGACGGCGCCTATCAGTCGGGCTGCCACACGGCGTCGGTGTGGGACAAGAAGGCGCAGGCCAATATCCCCAAGCTGATGAGCTTCATGAACAATTTCGGCCTGATTACGGCGCGCGACCCTAAGGGCGTCTATCATGCGATGACCGACGTGATCCATAAGGTGCTGAACGACATCACCGTGGACGATTGGGCGATCATCATCGGCGGCGACAGCCACACCCGCATGTCGAAGGGCGTGGCGTTCGGCGCGGACTCCGGCACGGTTGCGCTGGCGCTGGCTACCGGTGAGGCGACCATGCCGATCCCGCAGTCGGTGAAGGTCACGTTCAAGGGCAAGATGCAGCCCTATATGGACTTCCGCGATGTCGTCCACGCGACCCAGGCGCAGATGCTGGCCCAGTTCGGCGGCGAGAATGTGTTCCAGGGCCGCATCATCGAAGTGCATATCGGCACGCTGCTGGCCGACCAGGCCTTCACCTTCACCGACTGGACGGCCGAGATGAAGGCCAAGGCGTCGATCTGCATTTCCGAGAATGAGACGCTGATCGAATCGCTGGAAATCGCCAAGTCGCGCATCCAGATCATGATCGACAAGGGCATGGAAAATGCCGCGGGTACATTGAAGGGCCTGATCGCCCTGGCGGACAAGCGCATCGCGGAAATCCGTTCGGGTGAAAAGCCTGCGCTGACGCCTGACGACAATGCGAAATATTTCGCCGAAGTCGTGGTCGACCTGGACCTGATCGACGAGCCGATGATCGCCGACCCGGACGTCAACAATGCCGATGTGTCGAAGCGCTACACCCACGATACGATCCGCCCCGTTTCCTATTATGGCGGCACGAAGAAGGTCGATCTGGGCTTCATCGGGTCGTGCATGGTGCATAAGGGCGACATGAAGATCCTGGCGCAGATGTTGAAGAACATCGAAGCGACCGAAGGCAAGGTCGAGTTCAAGGCGCCGCTGGTCGTCGCCCCGCCGACCTACAATATCGTCGACGAGCTGAAGGCCGAGGGCGATTGGGACGTTCTGAAAAAATATGCCGGGTTCGAGTTCGACGATCTTCACCCGAAGAACGCTGCGCGTACCGAATATGAGAATATGCTCTATCTGGAGCGTCCGGGCTGCAACCTGTGCATGGGCAATCAGGAAAAGGCCGCGAAGGGTGATACCGTCCTCGCCACCTCGACCCGCCTGTTCCAGGGGCGCGTGGTGGAAGATACGGCCAACAAGAAGGGGGAATCGCTGCTCGCTTCGACCCCGGTCGTGGTGCTGTCGACCATATTGGGCCGCACGCCCAACATGGATGAGTATAAGAGCGCCGTCACCGGCATCGACCTGACCAAGTTCGCGCCGTCCGCCGCGCATTGATCTAGGGGGCCAAGGCCCTTTTGTGACGAGGCCGTTGCCATGCTTCCTGCCTAATGGGGGAAGTGAGGTGGCGGCCTTTTCGTTTGAGCAATTAGCGCCCGATCGCCTTAAGTCGAAGGGCTAAGCTGAGACATGGCCGAAGCACTTCGCTGTGCCTGGTGATTGGGCGTCGACTTTAACTCAGCCCGAACGGTCGATAGGCTGAAGCGCCGTCAGGACAAGCCGCTGAACCACGCACGATGTTGCGATGCAGCAAGGGGCAGGGGCGCTTCGCAATGGGCACATTCCGCCACTACCCGACCCACGATCCACTGGCTGCCGCCGCAGTCGGGGCAGGGGGTTTTGCGACCAAGATAATATTGCGGATTGATAGCAATTATGCCTGTTTCCACGGGCGAAAAACCTGTGTCCATGACTGTTTCCCCTTTTCTGCCGATGCAACGTTTAAAGGGGTGAAACGTATCCCTACATAAGCATCACAGACTGCGTCGCCATTTGATTTGCCTAGTGCAGATGATATGGCAGCGCAGCATCGGACATATCTGCTTCGACCATGGGTTGGGGTGTATCCTTGCCACCTTGCCATCCGGCGAGCCTCTGGTGGAAACGCGCCCTCCTTTGGCCGAGGCCTTGCGAGGAGACGCACATCTTATGACCGCCATCGGACAGGATACTCTGGGCACGCGCGACATGTTGAATGTCGGCGGCAAGGACATTGCCTATTATTCGTTGAAGAAGGCCGCGCAGAAGCTGGGCGATGTGTCCCGCCTGCCCTTTTCGATGAAGGTGCTGCTGGAAAATCTGCTCCGTTTCGAAGATGGCGTAACCGTCACTGCCGAGGATATCCAGGCGATCGTCGATTGGCAGAATGATCGGGGCAAGGCCGAGCGGGAAATCCAGTACCGCCCCGCGCGCGTGCTGTTGCAGGACTTTACCGGCGTGCCCTGCGTGGTCGATCTGGCCGCGATGCGCGACGCGATGAACGCGCTGGGCGCCGACGCCAGCAAGATCAATCCGCAGGTGCCCGTCCATCTGGTGATCGACCATTCGGTCATGGTCGACGAGTTCGGCACGCCCAAGGCGTTCGAGCAGAATATGGAGATCGAATATCAGCGCAATATGGAGCGCTACGACTTCCTGAAATGGGGCAGCAAGTCCCTCGCCAATTTCTACGCCGTGCCGCCGGGCACGGGCATCTGCCATCAGGTCAATCTGGAAAATATCGCGCAGGGCGTGTGGTCGTCGGTCGATGAAAGCGGCGCCACCGTCGCCTATCCCGACACCTGCGTCGGCACAGACAGCCACACCACCATGGTCAACGGCCTTGGCGTGCTGGGCTGGGGCGTGGGCGGGATCGAGGCGGAGGCCGCGATGCTGGGCCAGCCCGTATCCATGCTGATCCCCGAAGTCGTGGGCTTCAAATTCACCGGGACGCTGAAGGAAGGCGTGACGGCCACCGACCTGGTGCTGACCTGTACCCAGATGCTGCGCGCGCGCGGCGTGGTGGGGCGTTTCGTGGAATATTTCGGTCCGGGCCTGGCGACGCTGAGCCTGGCCGATCGGGCGACGCTGGCCAATATGGCGCCGGAATATGGCGCGACCTGCGGCTTTTTCGGCATCGATGACAAGACGCTGGACTATATGCGCCTGACCGGTCGCCCGGACGAGACGATCGCGCTGGTCGAAGCCTATGCCAAGGAGCAGGGTTTCTGGATCGACCCGTCGATCGAGCCGGTCTTTACCGACACCCTGGAACTGGACCTGTCCACCGTCGTGCCGAGCCTCGCCGGGCCGAAGCGCCCGCAGGACCGAGTCGCGCTGCCCGATGTCGACGATGTGTTCAATGCCGACATGGTCAATACCTACAAGAAGGCGCAGACCCGCGTTCCGGTGGAGGACAAGGATTTCGACATTGGCGACGGCGACGTCACCATCGCCGCGATCACCAGCTGCACCAATACGTCCAATCCCAGCGTGCTGATTGCCGCTGGCCTGGTCGCCAAGAAGGCGAACGAGCTGGGGCTCAAGCCCAAGCCGTGGGTCAAGACGTCGCTGGCGCCGGGTAGCCAGGTCGTGACCGACTATCTGGAAAAGGCGGGGTTGCAGTCGCATCTGGACGCCATCGGCTTCAACCTTGTGGGCTATGGCTGCACCACCTGCATCGGCAATTCGGGGCCGCTGGCGCCGGCGATCAGTGCGGCGATCAATGAAAATGGGCTGGTCGCCGCCGCCGTGATTTCGGGCAACCGCAATTTCGAAGGGCGCGTGTCGCCGGACGTGCGGGCCAATTTCCTCGCCAGCCCGCCGCTGGTGGTCGCCTATGCGCTCAAGGGCACGGTGATCGAGGATTTCCTGACCACGCCGATCGGCGTCAGCACGGCGGGGAACGACGTGTATCTCAAGGACATCTGGCCGACCAACGACGAGATCGCGACCACCATCGCGGGTGCGGTGGACCGGCCGATGTTCCAGGCGCGCTATGCCAATGTCTATAAGGGCGACGCGCATTGGCAGGCGATCGATGTCACCGGATCGGACACTTATCAGTGGCGCGCGGGATCGACCTATGTCGCCAACCCGCCCTATTTCGAGGGGTTGAGCATGACCCCGGCGCCGGTGACGGACATTGTGGAGGCGAAGCCGCTGGCGATCTTCGGCGATTCCATCACCACCGACCATATTTCGCCGGCCGGTTCCATCAAGGCGTCGTCGCCTGCGGGCAAATGGCTGTCGGAGCATCAGGTCAGTCAGGCCGATTTCAACAGCTATGGGTCGCGGCGCGGGCATCATGAAGTGATGATGCGCGGCACCTTCGCCAATATCCGCATCAAGAATCTGATGCTGGACGGCGTCGAGGGGGGCATGACGCGCTATGACGGCGAGGTCATGCCGATTTACGACGCGGCGATGAAGCATAAGGCGGTCGGCACGCCGCTGGTGGTCATCGGCGGCAAGGAATATGGCACGGGATCGTCGCGCGACTGGGCGGCGAAGGGCACGAATTTGCTGGGTGTCCGATCGGTCATCGTCGAAAGTTTCGAGCGTATCCACCGGTCGAACCTGGTTGGCATGGGCGTGTTGCCGCTCCAGTTCAAGGATGGCGATACGCGCGATACGCTGGGCCTGACGGGGGACGAGACGTTCACCATCCAGGGCGTCGCCGACCTGAAGCCGCGTCAGGATGTGAATGTGGTCGTAAAGCGGGCCGATGGATCGACCTTCACCTTCACCGCATTGTGCCGCATCGATACCGTCAACGAGCTGGAATATTTCCTGAACGGCGGCATCCTGCAATATGTGCTGCGCAAGCTGGCGGCGTGATCGGCTGAGTCCATGAAAAAAGGCTTCTTCCAGGAGGAAGGAGCCTTTTTTCATGGACATGCTCGATCATAAAATCGTCATGATTGTCTGAAAACCTCTATATTCCAGAACGGGATGCGAGCCGTCTGAAGCGTGGTTCGATGCAAACGCATCACGGTCGAGCAGGTTGAGGTGATGGTCATGAACATAGTCATGGTGATTTTGCTGCTGTCGGCGACTGCCGCACAGGCGGAAGAAAGCGCCCCGTCTCCTGACAAGGCCTTTGGCGCCTATGGGCGTGGCACGGCCGAAAATGCGATGAGCGAATTTGCGCAATGCGTGGTGCGCGGGACGCCGGCGAAGGTCGCGGACGCGCTGAAGACGCGGCCCGGGTCGCCGGAGGAGACGGCCAGCTTCATGGCGATGGCCAACAGCCGGAAGGGATGCCTGCACCAGGGCAAGCTGCGGATGAAGGGCCATGCGATGCGCGGCGCGCTGGCCGAGCAGCTTTATCTGCACCGCTTCACCGCCCCGCTGGTCGAGCCTGCCAATCCCGCCGCGCCGGCGCCGGCCGTCGTGGAAGGGGAGGACGCCTATCACGCCTATGCCGGCTGCATCGTCGCGCGCAACGCGCCTGCGGTGGACAGTCTGATCCGGTACAAGGCCGGCAGTGATGAGGAACGCGCAGCGTTTCAAAGTGCGATGCCGGCGCTGTCTTCCTGCCTGGCGGGCGGGGAAAGCCACCGGTTGCGGATCGACCGTGCCGTGCTGCGCGGCTATCTGGCCGAGGCGTTGCTGGATTTTCGCAATGCCGGGATCGGCTGACCCCTATCGTCCATAGCCCGTCATCGAATAGGGCCGGGCCTTCGTGCCGGTGGCCCAGGTCTTGTTCGGCGTCGCCTGCATGGTGAAGTGGAGCGTGCCGCCTGCGCGGATTTGCGCGTCGGTGATATAGGCGCGGTCCAGTGGTTTGCCGTTCAGCGTCACCGTGCCGATGTAGCGGTTGGCGTCGGACAGGTCGTCCGTCGTCACGGTGAAGCGCTTGCCATTGGGGAGCGCCATGTCGGCGCGCTCGACGAAGGGGCGGCCGATCACATATTCGTTGCTGCCCGGCGCGACAGGATAGAAGCCCAGGGCGGTGAAGACGAGCCAGGCGGACATCTGGCCCAGATCGTCATTGCCGGCCAGGCCTTCGGGCGTCGGCTTATACTGGCTGTCGATGATCTGCTTCAGGCGTTCCTGCGTGCGCCAGGGTTGCCCCGCATAGCTGTAGAGATAGGCGACATGGTGGCTGGGTTCGTTGCCATGGATATATTGGCCGATGAGGCCCGATATATCCTCGGCATGGCTATAGTCGATCTTGCTATTGTCATAGTCGAACATGGCGTCGAGTTTCGCGACGGTCCTGGCGTCGCCGCCCAGCAGGCGGAACAGGCCGGCCTGATCATGCGGCATGAACCAGCTATATTGCCAGGCATTGCCCTCCGTATAGTCCGATCCATAGTTGATGGCGGTGGGGTCGAACGGGGTGCGAAAGGACCCGTCGGCTTTGCGTGCGCGCAGGAAGCCGGTCTTGGGGTCGAAGCTGTTGCGCCAGTTGCGGGCGCGCTTTTCGAAACGCTCTGCCGTGGCGGTGTCGCCCAGATGGCGGGCGAGGCGGGCGATTGTCCAGTCGTCATAGGCATATTCGACCGTCTTGGACGCCGCTTCGGGTTCCCGGTCGATGGGCACGTAGCCGAGCTTCATATAGTCGCCAAGGCCGCCATAGGGGGCATAGTCGGCGCTGGCGACCATCTCTTTAAGGGCAATGCTACAGTTTATGCCCCCAATCCCCTTGAGGCAGGCGTCGGCGATCACCGGAACGGCGTGATAGCCGATCATGGTCCAGGTTTCCTTGCCGGCAAATTGCCAGACGGGCAGGATGCCGAAGGGACTCATCACCTTTCCCAGAAGCAGCGAGTTGACGAAATCGGCATTTCGCTGTTCGGGCTGGATGAGCGTGAGCAGCGGATGTTCGGCCCGGAACGTGTCCCATAGGGAGAAGGTCGAATATTTGGTCGTCTTGTCATGGGCATGCACCTGATCGTCGGGCCCGCGCCAGCGCCCGTCTGCGTCGCTCCAGATGCTGGGCGCCATCAGGCTGTGATAGAGGGCGGTGTAGATGTTGCGGCGCATCGGGGCGGGGGCGGCGATCTTTACGGCGCCCAGCGCATCGTTCCAGGCGGTGCGGGTCTTGGCCCGGATCGCGTCGAAATCGCCGACTTCGCTGGCGAGGTTGGCGATGGCGCCATCCTCGTCCACGCCCGACAGGGCGACCTTGACCTCCAGCGGCTTGGCGAGCGGACCGAAATCCAGTTGCGCCACCAGCGCGCGGCCGGAGAGGGAGTCGAGCGTTTCGGGGCCACGGCCCGGTCCCTTGAACCCCTTGTAGAGGATGTCCTTTTCCGTGCTGACAAACTGGTGCGCCGTCAGTGGTGCGGAGAAGCGCATGGCGAAGAAGATGCGCCGCGGGGTGGCCCAGCCGCGTATCTCGCGCGATCCGGTGATGGTGCCGTCGGCACGGATACGGACCGACGACCAGAGGATCTTGCCGGGATAGTCGTAGATGATCGAGCGCAGGTCCAGCACCAGATGCGCGGCCTTGCCCGCCGGGAAGCTATAGCGGTGGACACCGATGCGCGTGCCCGCCGTCATCTCCGCACGGACGCCGGGGTCGGTCAGGGTGACGGCATAATAGCCGGGCGAGGCGACCTCGTCGGCCTTGCGGGAGCGATAGCCGGGCGTCTTGTCGTCGCCAGCCTCCAGCGGGACGCTGTCGCCGCTGACCGGGGTGACGAGAAAATCGCCCAGGTCGCTATGGCCGGCGCCCGAGAAATGGGTGTGGGAAAGGCCGAGGATCGTCGGGTCTTCGTGGCGATAGCCGGCGGCCCAATCATAGGTCTGGCGCGCCGGGCCGACATGGGTGTCGGGCGACAATTGCACCATGCCGAAGGGGGCGACCGCGCCGGGGAAGGTGTGGCCCTCGCCCGACGTGCCGATGAAGGGATCGACGGCCTCGACCGGATCGTCGCTGGCAGGGCCTTGGGCGAAAAGGGGCGTGCCGGCGAGGAGGCTGGCGGCGACAAGCGTGCGGGCGGTGCGGAAGGCGTTCATGGTCCGCGTTAAATCATGGACGCGGGCATTGGCCAATAGCGCTGATTTGACCGCGCCAAGAAAGGCTGGGGTGGCGGCGGCGTGCGGGATTGTCTAGCGTCCGACTCAGCAATGAAGAGAGCGTTGATCGTCCGTCATGTCCCGCGCGAAGGCGCTGCGGGCTATCTCCAGCCGATAGAGGCTGCCGGTTATCATATCGATCGCATCGATGTGGCCAGCCCCGATTTCGGGCAGGTGGATCTGTGCGAGCCCGACCTGCTCATCATGATGGGCGGCCCCATGGGCGTTTACGAGCAGGCATTGCATCCCTGGATTCCGGTGCAGATCGAGAAACTGGCGGCGCGGCTGGCGGCGGACCGGCCGACCTTGGGCGTGTGCCTGGGCAGCCAGATGATGGCGGCGGCGCTGGGCGCACGGGTCTATCCGGGCGGGCAGATGGAACTGGGCTTTGCGCCTGTCAGCGTGAATGCGGCCGGGGCGGCATCCCCGTTGCGACATATCGATGGCGTGCCGGTTTTGCATTGGCATAGCGATACGTTCGATTTGCCCGACAATGTCGAGTTGCTGGCATCGACCGCCAAATATGCGCACCAGGCGTTTCGGCGTGGAAGCAATGTGCTGGCGCTGCAATTTCATGCCGAGATGGGCGAAGATCCGCGTTTCGAGGATTGGCTGACGCATTTCTGGGCGGATCTGGATGTGGCGCAGCAATGCGGGATCGCTTTGCGCGAGGACCATGGCCTGCATGGGCCTGTCGCGGTGGCGGCCGGGCGGGCGATGATCGGCGAATGGCTGGCCGGGATCAAAGGCTGAAGTCGGGTTGCTTTCGCATCGGACTTCCTATTAACTCCGACAAATGACGAGGATGACCATGAAGGCCAGCCGCCGCGACATGATCGCAGGCGGCATGGCAGGGCTTGCGGCTGCGGGAGCAGTGCGTGCAGGTGCAGCACCGGTGGAGCGGAGTGCGGCGCTATTGGCGCCAAGGCCGCCGATGGGATGGAACAGCTGGAACAGTTTCGCCACCACCATCACCGAGGCGCAGGCGCGAGAAACCGCCCGGATCATGGCCGAGAAGCTGATGCCGTACGGCTATGATATCTTTACCGTCGATATCCAGTGGTATGAACCCGACGCATCCAGCTATACCTATAATGCCAAGCCCAAGCCGGCGATGGATGCCCATGGCCGGATGATCCCAGCGCCCAATCGCTTTCCGTCCAGCGCGGGGGGCAAGGGGTTCACGCAACTGGCCAAGGAGGTGCATGCGCTGGGCATGCAGTTCGGCATCCATGTCATGCGCGGCATTCCGCGCGCGGCGGTGGAGGCGAATTTGCCGATATTGGGGACCAGCTATCGCGCGGCGGATGTGGCGGACAAGAGCAGCATCTGTTCCTGGAACCCGGACATGTATGGCGTCGACATGACGCGGCCGGGCGCGCAGGCCTATTATGACAGCATCTTTCGACTCTATGCCGAGTGGGGCGTCGATTTCGTCAAGATGGACGATATGAGCCGTCCCTATGACGCCCATGCGGCGGAGATCGAGGCGGCCCACAAGGCCATTCGAGCGACGGGGCGCCCGATCATCCTGAGCCTCTCGCCGGGGGAAACGCCGGTCATCCGGGGCGATCATGTGCGAAAATATGCGCAGATGTGGCGGATTTCCGATGATTTCTGGGACGATTGGACGATGCTGGAGGCGCAGTTCACGCGGCTGGAAAACTGGACGCCCTGGCGCGGGCCAGGGTCCTGGCCCGATGCCGACATGCTGCCACTGGGTCGGCTGGCTCTGGGCGAGCGGGATACGCGCTTTACCCCGGACGAGCAGAAGACGCTGATGACATTATGGGCGATCGCGCGGTCGCCGCTCATCATGGGCGGCGATTTGCGGCATCTGGATGCGGCGACGCTGGCGTTGCTGACCAATAGAGAGGTGATCGCGGTCAATCAGGCGAGCCAGGGTAATTGCCCGCATTTCGTCGAGGATGGCGTGCGGGTCTGGTCGGCCGTGCCGGAAGAGGGGAAGGGGCGCTATGTCGCGCTGTTCAATACCGGCGACAAGGCGCGCGAGGTCGGCGTCAAGTTGCGCGATCTGGGCCTGAGCGGGCCGGTGGCAATGCGGGATGTGTGGGCCGGCAAGGCGCTGGGCCAGCAGGCGGAGCGGGTGTCCGCGATGCTGCCGGCGCATGGGAGCGCGTTGTATCGGTTGGGTTGAAGCGGAGAAGCGGACTTGTTCCCCGGCCTTCGCCGGGGAACAGCATGGTTGGTTGCTTTACTTCCTTGCCGCCGCGCTCTTGTCGCGGATGGCCTTGAACTCGGAACCGGCCTTCCATTGCGGCCAGCGGGTGGAATTGGCGAGGTCTCGACCGATGTCTAGCATCAGGTCCACGTCCTGCGCGGCGCCGTCCAGCTTCCACATATCGTCCACGGCGTCGCAAGCCTGATGATAGCATTTGCCGGTATAGGCGTCGATCCACGCCTGACCCGCAGCACGGCCGCCATCGACCATGTCGGATGCACCGGCCAGACCCATCATGAGCAATACGGGCACGCCGCGCTTGGCCATGGAGAAATGGTCGGCGCGATAGAAGAGGCCGCGTTCGGGCAGGCTTTCCTGCGTGATGACGCGGCCCTGCGCCGTGGCGAATTTGGCCAGATCATCCTCAAGGCTGTTCTGGCCCTTGCCGATCAGGATCACGTCCTTCGCCTTGCCGGCGGTCTGGAGCACGTCGATGGTGAGGTTGGCCACCGTCTTGTCGATCGGATAGACCGGGTTCTGGGCATAATGTTCGGAGCCGAGCAGGCCGCGTTCCTCCGCCGTCCAGGCGGCGAAGACGATCGATCGGTCGGGCGCGGGTGCGGCCTTAAAGGCGCGGGCGATTTCGAACAGGCCGGCGAGGCCAAGCGCATCGTCATTGGCGCCGGCGCGATAGATGCGGCCCTGTGCGTCGGGCTTGCCTTGCCCATAGGCGTCCCAATGCGCGCCATACATGACGGTTTCCTGCGGACGCCTGGCGCCGGGGATGCGGGCGAGGACGTTGGCGCTCTGCACGACTTCCTGCTTGACCGGGAAGGCGGCGGAGAAGGTTGCGCCCTTCAGTTCGACAGGCTTGAACTTGGCCGAACGAGCTTGTTTGCGCAAGGTGGCAAGATCCTGGCCGGCGCCGGTGAACAGGGCCTTGGCCGCGTCGCCCTCGACCCAGCCCTGCACTTGCAGGCTGGTCAGCTTGTCGGCGGGGCGGACGAGGTCGTAATTTTCGCCGCCGGGGCTGACGACGACGTTCCAGCCATAGCCCGCGCCTGGCGTGTCATGGACGATCAGCGCGCCGATCGCGCCGCGACGCGCCGCTTCCTCGAACTTGTAGGTCCAGCGGCCATAATAGGTCATGGTCTTGCCGCCGAACTTGCCGAACGGGTCTTCGCCTCTCACCGCCTCGAAATCCGGGTCGTTGATGAGGAAGATGGCGACCTTGCCCTTCAGGTCCGCGCCCTTGAAATCGTCCCAGCCGCGTTCGGGAGCGGACACGCCATAGCCGACGAAGACAAGCGGCGCGTTGGCGAGCGCAACCTTGTCCTTGGGCTGGAGGGTCGAGAGATAGACCTGCTTGCCGACGGTCCAGGGGGTGGCGGCACCATTTTGCGCGACCTGCAACCCTTCGGCCTGGCCGAGGCGGGTGTGGAGCAGGGGCACGGTCTGCACCCACTGGCCGTCTGGGCCACCGGGTTCCAGCCCCAGCTGCTCGAAGCGGGCGACCAGATAGCCGATGGTGCGTTCTTCACCGATGGTGCCGGGCGCACGGCCCTGAAACAGGTCGGACGCCAGCGTACGGACGGACTGTTCAAGGCGGGCCGGCTCGACGGTCTGGGCGCGTGCAGCCAGGGGGCAGGCCAGAGAGCAAGAAAGGGCGGCGGTCAGGCCAAGGGCCATAGCAAGGGTGCGTGTGATCATGGACCCGCTCTAACCCCGTGGCCGGGCGGGGGGAAGGGCGTTCAGAACTCGGTTTCGAGTTCGATCATTTCGTCCGGTTCGGCGCGGGCATCCTCTATCCATTCGCGCATCAACGACCAGCTGTTGATGGTCTGGCAATAGGCGGCGGTGGCGTGAGATACCGGGACGGCATAGGTCAGGAAGCGTTGCGCCACCGGCGCGAACATGGCGTCGGCCACGGTCGGTTCGTCGCCGAACAGCCAGGGGCCGCCATAGCTGTCCAGACATTCGGCCCAGATGGCTTCGACCCGGTCGATATCCGGGCGGGCGCCGGGGAAGATCGGGAATTTGCTGTGCCGGACCTTCAGGTTCATGGGCAGGGCGGAGCGGAGATTGGCAAAACCGGAATGAATTTCGCCCGATACCGACCGGCAATGGGCGCGCGCCTTCCGGTCGGTGGGGTACATGCCGACATTGGGATAAAGTTCGTGGAGATATTCCGCGATGGCCAGCGTGTCCCATACGCTGGCGCCTTCATGGGTCAGGCGCGGGACCAGCACGGAGGGGGAGAGGAGCAGCAATTCGGCGCGATTGTCCGGGTCGTCCAGCGCGATCGTCTGTTCGATCACCCGAAGCCCCGCAAGCCGGCATAAAAGCCAGCCACGCAGCGACCAGGACGAGTAGTTCTTGCTGGATAAAGTGAGTGTCGCGGCGGCCATGGTGACTCTCCTACGTTGGTCCAACGTCACATTTATGATGATGCAGCGCAACATAAAAAGCATGTATAGCGTTTTATCAAAATACCGATTCGTGTCGCGGAAACAGTATAAGGCTTTTTGGCTATCATGCGCATGCTCTACAGTGGTTATCAGGCCTGGAACGACATGCTGGCCCCAGCGCGGTTCGGGGCGCAGGTGGCCCTTGGCCTGCGAGACAAGATGGGACCGATGGCCGATTGGGCGATGCCGCGCCGCATGTTCGCGCTGATGGACGTGTTTCAGGGCGCCAAGCTGACGCACAAGCGGCCGACCTACAAGATCGATACCGTAACAAGCGGCAATGCCGAAGTGGCGGTGCGCGAGGAAGTCGCGCTGGACCTGCCGTTCGGCGACCTGCTGCATTTCGTGAAGGATGAGGTGGAGGCGGAGCAGCCGCGCGTGCTGGTGGTAGCGCCCATGTCCGGCCATTTTTCGACATTGCTGCGCAGCACCGTGCAGACGCTGTTGCGCGACCATGACGTCTATATCACCGACTGGAAAAATGCGCGCGACGTGCCGTTGGAGGCCGGGCGGTTCGGCTTTGACGACTATGTCGACTATATCATCCAGTTCTTGCAGGAACTGGGCGAGGGCGCGCATCTGGTGTCGGTGTGCCAGCCCTGCGTGCCGGCGATGGCGGCCGTTGCGCTGATGTCCGAAGACAAGGACAAGGCGACGCCGCGGTCGATGACGCTGATGGGCGGGCCGATCGACCCCAATGCCGCGCCGACTGCGGTGAACGACCTGGCTAATGAAAAGCCGATCGAATGGTTCGAGGAAAATCTGATTTCGGTCGTGCCGTTCCGCTATGCCGGGCGCGGACGGGAGGTCTATCCGGGCTTCGTGCAACTGTCCGCCTTCATGTCGATGAACATGGACCGCCATTCGTCGCAGCATCGCGAACTCTATCAGTTGCTGGCAGACGGCAAGACGGTCGAGGCCGACAAGATCAAGACGTTTTACGAGGAATATTTCGCGGTCCTGGACATGACCAAGGAGTTCTACCTGGAAACCGTGGACATGGTGTTCCAGCGGACGCTGCTGGCCAAGGGCGAGATGACGGTGCGCGGGCGCAAGGTCAATCCGGGCGCGATCCGCAATACCGCGCTGCTGACGGTCGAGGGCGAACGGGACGATGTGTGCGCGGTGGGCCAGACGTCGGCTGCGCATGCGCTGTGCACCGGGTTGCGACCGCATATGAAGCGCCACCATCTGCAACCGGGGGTGGGCCATTATGGCGTATTTTCGGGCAGCAAATGGGAAAAGCAGGTCTATCCGCAGGTGCGCAACATGATCCTGGCGATGAACTGAGGGCGGCGGCCTGATCCTTCCTCCCGTCGATCGGGTCGGCCTGTTGCCATTTGTAGGACGCCTTCCCGGTCACTTGGGTTAGACCGCCCGCTGGGCGAACGTCCATGGCGGAGCGTTCAGCCCTCCGGCCGGGTCCATATCCAGCTGCCACCGATCAGCGCAGCGGCGATTGGGACCAGAAACCAGGGCCATGGGGAGAAGATCAGCGCCAATATGACGCTGAAGGCGAAGGCGCCAAGCGCAGCCTTCTTGCCCCGGCGGCTGATCGCCCCATGTTCGCGCCAGCGACGGATATGCGGGCCGAAATGCTTGTGGTCCAGCAGCCTGGCCTCAAGGCGCGGGCTGGAACGGGCAAAGCAGAAGGCCGCGAGGATCATGAACGGCACGGTGGGCAGCAGCGGCAGGAAGGCGCCGATCGTGCCGAGGCCGATCGAGAGAAACCCTGCGATGAGATAGAGGTGCCGCCGCATGGGGTTTCCTGTTGGGGTGGGATCGTGCTGCTATTGCTTCGCAGCTGCGGGGCGGGATGGCAAGGTGGATGTGGGGATCGAGCGGCGGGGATGGGTGGTTAGGGGACGGTCGGGTTTTAAGTGTAACGCCCCGAATAGCGTCATCCCAGCGAAGGCTGGGATCTCAGGCAGGCACACGCTGCGTGAATGGATAGCGCAAGACGGCTGGCCTCGCCCTACTGCCGCCTGAGACCCCAGCCTTCGCTGGGGTGACGGCTATGGGGCAAATGGGAAGGACCGCGATAAGTCCGATTCTGGTCGTTGATAGACCAACAGCATGGACGACTGCATAATTCGCGATCTCATTATCGCCATGGCGGCTTGTGGCCCGACGAGCGGTTTTCGGTAACGCCGTCTTTATAGAGCAGCCAGTAGATGAGCAGCGACAATGGCAGCATCACTCCGAATTTCACCCACCATTTTGCATCATCGGGTAGGACCAGCGGCGGCACAATCAGCCCGATCGCTAATGCGATGAGGAAAGCGTAGCGATGTAAAATGTATGGGATCACATCAGCTTCTCCTTCATTGGCCAAATATCATATTGGCAAAGAAGCTGAATGTCCGCAATCGAGACGCGCCAGCCTAACGTTGAACGACACAAAATGGTCGATACTCGACATAGCCTTATCCGACCTGCCGGGCCCTTCTACAGGCTCAAGGCAAGCTGGACCGGTGTCTCGTTTTTCTTCGGGCAATGTGCGTTAAGAAGAGGGAGCCGGATCAAGTGCGGGAATACGCTTTGCCTGATCTTTAGCGTCCTCTTCTCACGCCGCCGGTAGCCGCAGTCGTACCAGCAATCCGCCCAGATCCTCGCTTTCCTCCAGCACGACGGTGCCGCCGTAGATTTCGGCGACGTCGCGGACGATGGCGAGGCCCAGGCCAGTGCCTGGCTTGCCGGAATCGAGGCGGACGCCGCGGTCGAAGATGCGGACGCGGTCCGCCTCCGGTATGCCCATGCCGTCATCCTCGACCAATATCTCGATCATGTCCGCCGCGCGCCCTACCGTAGCAAAGACGCTGCCACCGCCATATTTGGCGGCGTTTTCGATAAGGTTGCCGAGCATTTCGTCGAGATCCTGCCGCTCGACGCGCACGGCGGATTCCTTGTCGCCGTCCATGTCGACGCGGGCTTCGGGATAGAGGCGCTGGACCGCACGCTCGACGGCGGTGAGGCTGGCCCAGACATCCGCGCGGCTTTGGGCGGCGCCGCGACGGCCGACGGCGCGGGCGCGGGCAAGGTGATGATCGACCTGCCGCCGCATCGTCGTCGCTTCGCGGATCACCGCGTCGCCAAGGTCGGGCGCCTGCGCGGTGGCGGCGTTCATGATGACGGTCAACGGGGTCTTGAGCGCATGGGCAAGATTGCCGGCATGGGTGCGGGCTTCCTCCGCCTGCCGCTCATTATGGGCGAGCAGGGCGTTCAGTTCCTCGACCATGGGGAGAACTTCGGCAGGCATGGGTTCGGTGACGCGGCTCTTTTGCCCGTCGCGCATCTTGATGATTTCCAGCCGCACCTTGCGCAGGGGGCGCAGGCCATAGATGGTCTGAAGCGTCGCCAGCATGAACAGGCCAAGCGCCAGCAGCGCGAAACTGTTGAACAATGTGGTGCGCAGCGTCCGGATCTGCCCATCCAGCCCTTCGCGCGCCTGCGCCACCATGAACAGCCAGCGCGTGTCGGAGCCGGGCAGGATGACGGTGCGTTCCATGATGCGCAAATCTTCGCCGGGGAATTGCTTGCTGTTATAGGTGTGGAGATGGCGGTCGTGATGCTGCGCCGGTGCCTTGAGCGCGCGATCCCAGAGCGAGCGGGAGCGCCAGTCTTCATGCCCCTTCGCGCTGATCTGATAATATAGGCCGCTGCTGGGTTCCAGGAAGCGCTGGTCGGCCAGTTCGCGGTTGAAGAGGACTTCGCCGTCCGGGCCGATTTCCGACGCCGCGATCATCGCGGTCAGCACATAGTTCATTCCGTCGTCGAAATTGCGGGTGATCGCGTCGGCCAGCACCCGGTCCAGCGCCACGCCGCCGCCGATCAGCAGCAGGCTGATCCACAGCGCGGCGATGCCGATCATCCGCCGGCTGATGGAGCCGGTGGAGCGGACGGGGGGAGGGGATTGGTTGTCCATCTGGACCTGACCTACACCCGTTCGTTTCGAGCATGTCGAGAAACGAGAAGCGCGCTGCTGGCCGCTTCTCGACTTCGCTCGAAGCGAACGGAGGTGGGTGCCGTTCCGATCAGCGCCCCGGCTCGTCCAGGCTGTAGCCAAGGCCGCGGATGGTGGTGATGACGTCGGCACCCAGTTTCTTGCGGATGCGAGTTACGAACACTTCGATCGTGTTGGAATCGCGGTCGAAATCCTGATCGTAAATATGTTCGATCAGTTCGGTGCGGCTGACCACCTTGCCCTTGTGATGGAGCAGGTAGGAGAGCAGCTTATATTCCTGCGCGGTAAGTTTGACCGGATCGCCTTTCAGCGTCACCTTGCCCGATCGGGTGTCGAGGCGGACGTCACCTGCGATCAGTTCGCTTGATGCGTTGCCCGACGCACGGCGGATGAGCGCACGCAGGCGGGCGATCAGTTCCTCGCTCTGGAACGGCTTGGCGAGATAATCGTCGGCGCCCGCGTCGAGGCCCGCGACCTTGTCCGACCAGCTGTCGCGTGCGGTAAGCACCAGCACGGGGAAGCTGCGGCCTTCCTTGCGCCAGCGGTCCAGCACGGTAAGGCCGTCGATGGTGGGCAGACCAAGGTCGAGCACGACCGCGTCATAGCTTTCGGTCGCGCCCAGGAAATGGCCGTCTTCGCCATCGGTGGCGAGGTCCACGGCATAGCCGGCGCCTTCCAGCGTATTCCTGAGCTGCTGGCCCAGATTCGGTTCATCCTCGACGATCAGCAGGCGCATGTGGCTTTTGTCCGTTTCTATTATGCGTTGAGTCAAAAGGCGGGCGCGGGTCAGCGCGCCATGCCGATGATATCGCCGGTCCGGCCGTCGGCATCAACCCATACGACCTTGCCGTCCTTCACATATTTCAGGCGGTAGCGGTTGGTGGAGGGGTTGAATTCGCTGCCGACATAGGAGGCGCCATCGACCGCCGCATCGACGCGGCGTTTGATCATGGCAAAAGGCATGACCTGCCCGTCCAGCATCGCGCGTCGCGCGGCATCCTGCTCGTCGCGGCGATTGCCCGCGTCGGCGGCGGGAATGGCCACCGCAAGGGCAAGGGATGCCGTGATCGCAGCGGCCATAGAGCGGGGCAGGCTGTTCCACTTCATATTCATGGGCATGACATAGGTGAATGGCATTGAACAGGTGGTGAATGGCGGGAATATGAACAGAAAAGGCGGCGATGCAGAAACATCGCCGCCTTTCTGGTCGATTATTTTTCCAGCGCGTATTGCACGGTGAGCGTGACCGATGCGCTGACCTGGCCGGGTTCGACCGGGGTGACGGGCGCGGCGTCCGCCTTGAAGCGGGCTGTCATGGCCATCGGCATGGGCGGCTGGCCGCCGCTGTTGCTTTCGGCGATGGAGATCAGGCGCGCGGTGCGATAGCCCGCCGCCTGGGCGTAGAAATCAGCCTGCGCCTTTGCGCTCTTGAGCGCGGTGCCACGGGCCTGCTGGATCAGGGGCGAGGGGTCTTCGATCGAGAAGCTGGGGCCGTTGATGTTGGTGGCGCCCGCTGCGACGAAGGCGTCGAGCGATGCGCCGACCTTCTTGATGTCGCGCAGCTTCACCGTCAGCTGGTTCGACGCTTCATAGCCGATGAAGCGCGGACCTTCCGGCTGGCCCTCGCGATTGCTGTAATCATATTGGGCGGACAGGTTGATGCCGCTGGTCTGGATATTCTTTTTCGCGATGCCGACCTTGGACAAGGCAGCGATCAGCTTTTCGGTCCTGGCGGCATTATCCTGCATGGCAGCCTGCGCGGTCTGGGCGCGGGTTTGGACGCCGGTGCCGACGGTCGCGATGTCCGGCGCGGCTTCGACGCTTTCGGTGACGTTCAATGTCACGACCGGCGCCGTCTCGGCGATGGTGACGCTGGTCTGGGCGCCCGCTGATGTGGGGGCCGCGACCGGCAGCGCGGCAGCGCCAAGCGCCATCAGGGCGAGAGCGGATTTCATGGACGTTTCTCCTCTATAAGTCCTTGCCCCCATATTTGGCCGGGGTGCGATGAATGGACGCTGTCCTGCGTTGAAAGCCGTCCGAAAGCTTTCCGGTTCCGGTCTTGCTCTCACGGATGACAGCGCTTAGCTGCACCTTCATGGCAGCTCCTATTCTCTCGTTCGAAAATCTCGGCCTTTCGCAGGGCTCTCACTGGCTGTTTCGCGGCCTCAACATCGCCGTCGGCGCGCGGGATCGGCTGGCGCTGATCGGCCGCAATGGCGTGGGCAAGACGACCTTGCTCAAATTGCTGGGAGGGCAGATCGAGGCGGATGAGGGCGTGCGGTCGGTTCAGCCGGGTGCGCGGGTCATCACGCTGGAGCAAGACCCCGACGTCACGCCGTTCAAGACGCTGCATGATTTTGCGCTGGCCGGAGAGTTTGCGCCACCCGCGCATGAAGTGGAGGCGATTGCCGACCAGTTGGGCATCGACCTGAGCCGGGAAGCCAGGACCGCGAGCGGGGGCGAGCGACGTCGGGCCGCGATCGCCCGCGCGCTGGCGAGCGAACCGGACCTGTTGCTGCTGGACGAGCCGACCAACCATCTGGACATCGCCGCGATCGACTGGATCGAAAACTGGATGGCACGCTACAGCGGCGCCTTCATCGTCATCAGCCATGACCGCGCCTTCCTGACACGGCTGACGCGCCAGACCCTGTGGCTGGATCGCGGCCAGATGCGGCGTAACGAAATTGGTTTCGGCGGTTTCGAACAGTGGATGGAAGCGGTCTATGCCGAAGAGGCGCGGGCGGCGGAGAAGCTGGACGCGAAGCTGAAGATCGAGGCGCATTGGCTGGAGCGGGGCGTCACGGCGCGGCGCAAGCGCAATCAGGGGCGGCTCGCCAAGCTGTGGGAAATGCGCGAAACGCGCGCGGCGATGCAGGGGCCGCAGGGCACCGCCAAGATTGCGGTGGCGAGCGACGACAGCAAGACCAAGAGCGTCATCAAGGTCGAGCATGTCACCAAGACTTTCGGTGATCGCACGATCATCGACGACCTGTCGATCCGTGTGCAGCGCGGCGACCGGATCGGCATCGTCGGTGGCAATGGTGCGGGCAAGTCCACGCTGCTGAAATTGCTGACCGGCGAACTGGCGCCCGATAGCGGCAGCGTGACGCTGGCCAAGACGCTGGACATGATCTTCATCGACCAGCAGCGCAGCCTGATGCAGGGCGACAAGACGGTGCGCGACGTGCTGGCCGAAGGGGGCGACTGGATCGACGTGCGGGGGTCACGCAAGCATGTGCATGGCTATCTCAAGGACTTTCTGTTCGATCCGAGCCTGGCGGAGGCGAAGGTTGCGACCCTGTCCGGCGGCGAGCGGTCGCGGCTGCTGTTCGCGCGGGAATTTGCGCGCGAATCCAACCTGCTGGTGCTGGACGAGCCGACCAACGACCTGGATCTGGAAACGCTGGACCTGTTGCAGGAAGTGATCGCGGATTATGACGGCACGGTGCTGATCGTCAGCCATGACCGCGACTTTCTGGATCGCACGGTGACGGTGACCCTGGGGCTGGATGGCACCGGGGTCGTCGACGTGATCGTGGGTGGCTATGCCGACTGGATCAACAAGCGCGATCCGCGCAAGGCCGCGAAGATCGAAAAGAAGGAAGCCGCGCCGCCACCGCCGCCCAAGCCGGTGTCGGCCAAGCTGACCTACAAGGACCAGCGCGATCTCGACCTGCTGCCCAAGCGGATCGAGGAGCTGGAAGCGGCGATCGCGCGGGACGAGGAGGCGCTGGCCGATCCGGCGCTCTATACGAAAGATCCCAAGACGTTCGCGGCGCTGACCGGGGCGATCGAAAAGGCGCGGGCCGACAAGGATGCGGCCGAGGAGCGCTGGCTGGAATTGGCCGAGAAGGCCGAGGGGTTGGCGGGGTAGTCACCTAATCCGTTCGGTTCGAACGTGTCGAAACGGGCAGAAAGCGGTCGGTACATAGTTGGACCCCGGCCTTAGCCGGGGAACAAAGAAGTGGGGAAAGGGATCATGATGGACACGCAAATCGGGCCGATCCCCCATCATGCCGTTCACTATGTCAATCGCGTCGGCTGGCTGCGCGCGGCGGTGCTGGGGGCCAATGACGGGATCGTGTCGACCGCCAGCCTGATGACCGGGATCGCGGCGTCGGGGGCGGCTTCGCAGGCCATTTTGTTGACGGGCGTGGCGGCGCTTGTCGCGGGAGCGATGTCGATGGCGGCGGGCGAATATGTGTCGGTGAGTGCGCAGTCCGATACCGAGCGCGCCGACCTTGCCAAAGAAGCAAAGGCGTTGCGGACCCAGCCCCATGCCGAATGGGTGGAGTTGCGCGACATCTATGTCGAGCGCGGGCTGACGCCGGATCTGGCGGGGCAGGTGGCCGAGCAGTTGATGGCGGCCGATGCGCTGGGCGCCCATGCGCGCGACGAACTGGGCATTTCCGATACAGTTGCGGCGCGACCCGTGCAGGCGGCGCTGGCGTCTGCCGCGAGTTTTGCAGCTGGGGCCGCGCCACCGGTGGTGGCGGCCGCGCTGGCGCCGGCGGGTGGCGCGATAGCGGCGATCGTGGGTATGTGCCTGCTTTGCCTGATTTTGCTGGGCTATGCCGGCGCGAAGCTGGGCGGGGCGCATCCGTTGCGGTCGATCGTCCGAACGCTTTTCTGGGGTGGGCTGGCGATGGCGGTGACGGCCGGTGCGGGGCATCTGTTCGGCGCGGCAATTTGATGCCAAGGTCCGGCGCAACCTGATTCCATCAAGGAGACGCCCCATGACCGATATCCAGCAGATTCCGCTCAAGACCATCAAGGGGGCGGACGCCAGCCTGGCCGACTATACGGGCAAGGTGGTGCTGGCGGTCAATGTGGCGTCGAAATGCGGCCTGACCCCGCAATATGAGGGGCTGGAAAAGCTCTATGCCGATTACAAGGACAAGGGGCTGGTGGTCGCAGGCTTCCCGGCCAATGATTTCGGGGCGCAGGAGCCGGGCAGCAATGACGAGATCGCGACCTTTTGCACCACCAATTTCGGCGTCGAATTTCCGATGTTCGAAAAGATCGTCGTTACAGGACCGGACAAGCATCCGCTCTATGCCGCGCTGACCAGCGCGCAGCCCGACGCGCAGGGCGATGGTGCGGCGTTTCGGGAGAAGCTGACCGGCTATGGCATCACGCCCAATCCGGAGCCGGAAGTGCTGTGGAATTTCGAGAAGTTCCTGATCGCCAAGGATGGCAGCGTGGCCGCGCGCTTCGCGCCGACGACGGCGCCGGACGATGCTGCGCTGGTCGCGGCGATCGAGGCGGAACTGGCCAAGTGATGGTGCGGTCTGTGATTGCCGCTGCTCTGTTGCTGAGCGGATCGACGATTGCCCATGCCGCGCTCAGTCCGGCCGAGCAGAAGATCGGCGCGAGCGTGGAGGCGGGCTATGAACCGTCGGTCGGCTTGCTCGAAAAGCTGGTGAACCAGAATAGCGGGTCGATGAACCTGGCGGGCGTGAAGGCGGTGGCCGACATGCTGCGACCGGAGTTCGAGGCGCTGGGCTTTACCGTGACGTGGAAGCCGATGGATGCGGCCAAGCGTGCCGGGCATCTGATCGCGGTCCACAAGGGCAAGGCGGGCAGCACGAAGATGCTGCTGATCGGGCATCTGGATACCGTGTTCGAGCCGGATTCGCCGTTCCAGAAGTTCGTACGCGAAGGCGATTTTGCGAGAGGTCCGGGCGTAGCCGACGACAAGGGCGGCGTGGTGACGATGATCCTCGCCCTCAAGGCCATGCGGGCGGCCGGCACGTTGAAAGCCGCGAATATCGAGGTGGTGCTGACCGGGGATGAGGAGGATTCGGGCGATCCGGTGGAGATCGCACGCGCCGATCTGGTGCAGGCTGGCAAGCGGGCCGATGTGGCGCTCGACTTCGAGGGGCTGAGCCAGGAAAATGGCAAGGATATGGGCTCGATCGCCCGCCGCTCCTCCAACGGCTGGACGCTGACGACGACGGCGAAGTCGGGTCATAGTTCGGGGATATTTTCGGCCGAGGCGGGTGATGGCGCGGTCTATGAACTCGCGCGCATATTGGTCGCCTTCCGCAAGGAATTGCCGGAGCCGAACCTGACGTTCAACGCCGGGCTGATCGGCGGCGGTCAGAGCGCGGAGGTGGACAAGGACGGCGTGCGCATCGCGGTGACGGGCAAGACCAACATCATTCCGCCGATCGCCGTGGCGAAGGGCGATTTCCGCACGTTGAGCGAGGCGCAGACGCGGCGGGTGCGCGAGAAGATGCAGGCTATCGTGGACCGCGAGCATCTGAACGGTACGTCGGCAAAGATCGCCTTCGATCAGGGCTATCCGTCCATGGCCCCGACCGAGGGGAACAGGGCGCTGCTGGGCAAGCTGAACGGCATCAATCGCGATCTTGGCCTGCCGGAGATGGCGGCGCTCGATCCGTTGAAGCGCGGGGCGGGCGATATCAGCTTCGTGGCGGCCGATACGGACGGGCTGGTTGGGCTGGGTCTGGCGTCCAGCGGCGACCATAGCCCGGCGGAAAAGGCGGACCTGTCCACGATGAAGCGCCAGGCCAAGCGTGCTGCGATATTGATGAGCCGGCTGGCGGTGGAGAAGGGGCGGAAATAGGGGGCTTTCGTGTCCCGCGCTCAAGATAATATGTTCCCCGGCGCAGGCCGGGGTCCAGGTCTGTGCGTGGAATCTGGACCCCGGCCTGCGCCGGGGAACATGCATTGCCGCTAAGATAAGTTGTCCTGATCATGCTTCCTCCCACGCCCTTGCTCGTCACCTCCATCGGCCCGGTGCTCGAAACATTGAGCATCGTGGGCACGTTCGTGTTCGCCGCGTCGGGTGCGCTGGCGGCGGCGCGGCTGCGGCAGACGCTGGTGACCTTTGCCTTCTTCGCGCTGGTGACGGGCGTGGGCGGGGGCACGGTGCGCGACTTGCTGATCGGGGCGCCGGTATTCTGGGTGGTGGACGCGGTGCCGGCGATCGCCTGCATGGGCGCGGCTTTGGTCGTGTGGTTCACCCCGCGCCGCTGGTGGAGCGACCGGGCGCTGGACTGGCTCGACGCGATCGGGCTGGCCGCCTTTGCCGTGTTCGGCGCGGCCAAGGCGATGAGTTTCGGCGTGCCGCCCTTCGTCGCTGGGATGATGGGGGTCGTCACCGGCTGCGTCGGCGGCATCATGCGCGACCTCCTTGCGGGCGAGCCGTCCATCCTGTTGCGCCCGGAACTCTATGTGACGGCGGCGGCATTCGCGTCGGGGCTGTTCGTGGCGCTGCGCTGGGTTGGGCTGGACGTGCCGGTTGCAGGCGTGATCGCGGCGCTGCTGGGGTTCGGGCTGCGCGCGATGGCGATCTGGCGCGGGCTGGGGTTGCCGGTCTATCGGGGGGAGGGCGAATAGGGTTGATTTTGGCAGGCTCATACCGCGTAAACGGATAGCGTCAGGCTCCGACGCCACCCTGTTACCGCCTGAGACCCCAGCCTTCGCTGGGGTGACGGATATGGTGCAGGCCAAAATAATCGCCGGACATCCATTCGCGCCCGATCTTGCCTAATGCGCAAGATTGCCTAGAGCGCGGGTAACGAATGAAAGGGACAATCATGGCCGCGCAAATTTCGATGGATGAGCGAAGCGAGCATTTTGCTTTTTGTGTGCAGCTCTTCGGCGGCACTACCGCTTTTTCGCGGCGGCTTGGGATAGACGAGCGGGCCATCCGCCGTTTCATCAATGGGGAGCGCCCCATCAGCGATGGGCTGCTGGAGGATACGGCAAAGGCGTTGCGCCTGCTGGCCGCCGAAGCGACCACGGCTGAGAAACAGATTGCCGCCTTATTGGATGCAGGCCCCCCGTCATAAAGTGACGCCCTGCGCGTCGGTGGCCACGCCCCTCCCATAGACAGTAGGGGCGTATCTGATGTCAGGCTAGCGCCACAGGCCCGCCAGCATCGCCAGCATGCCGCGTTCTTCCGCCGCGTTGCGCGGCCTTGGGGCGCCATAGCCGCGACATTCCAGGCAGTCGGCGCGGACGCCTGCGCCCATCACCAACGCCTTGACGTCGGACACGGCCTGCATCGCCCAACCGCGCTGCATCCAGGCCTGACGGGCGAGCATGTCGCGCGGCGCGGTGGCGCTGTCCTGTTCGCGGTCGGCGAGGGACTGGACGAACTCGGCGATCTTGTCGGGCTGCTTCTCGATATAATAGGGCCTGGCTTTGGCCGGATCGAGCTTCGCGCGGCGGGCGGCTTCGGCGATGGCGTCTTCCAGGCCGCCGAAGCGGTCCACGAGGCCGATCTGGCGCGCGGTGCCGCCGTCCCAGACGCGGCCCTGCGCGATGGCGTCGATCGCTTCGGGCGTTTTCTTCCGCGATCGCGCGACCAAGCCGACGAAGCGGCGATAGATATCCTCGACCCCCAATTGCATGATCTGGTCGAATTCCGGCGTCGTGCCGCCGGTGACGTCGGGCTGGCCTGAGAGCGGCGTGGTGCGCACGCCGTCCGTAGTGATGCCCATCTTCGCCAGCGTCCCTTCAAAGCTGGGAATGATGCCGAAGACGCCGATCGAGCCGGTGATCGTGTCCGGCTCGGCGAAGATGACGTCGCCCGGCGTCGATACCCAATAGCCACCGCTGGCTGCGACATTGGCCATGGAGACGACCACGGGCAGGCCGGCCGACTTGGCTTGCAGGATGGCGCCGCGAATCTTTTCCGACGCCATGACCGAGCCGCCCGGCGAATCGACGCGCACGACGAGGGCCTTGAGGTTCTTTTCATCGAGGGCGGTCAGCAGCAGGTCGGAAATCGTGTCGCCCGCCGCCGTACCGGGGCCGGCTTCTCCGTCCACGATGTCGCCTGCGACCGTCAGCACGCCGATCTGCCCGTCATTGGCGGGCTTGCGCGCCTTCACATAGGAGGCCAGGTCGATGGTGGCAAAATTGCCGGCCTTGTCGTTATCCGACGCTTCGCCGGCGATCTGCGCGACGCGCGCGCCAAAAGCCGACTGGTCGCCCAGCTTGTCGAGCAGGCCGGCGGCGAGCGCGGCCTTGGCAATGTCGCCATTGGTGGCGCGGGCCGCCGCGGCGGGATCACTGGCATAGGGCGCGATCTTTGCCTTGGGCCGGGCCTTCGTCACGTCATCCTGCCAGCTTTGCCACAAGGCGCCGGCCAGCGCCTGATTGGCCTGCTTGGCTTCGGGCGACTGTTCGGTGCGGGTGAAGGGTTCGACGAAGCTTTTATAGGTGCCGACACGATAGACATGGGTGTTGACGCCCAATTTGTCGATCAGCCCCTTATAGTAAAGTTGCGAGCCGCCGCGGCCGAGGATCGCGACACCGCCAAATGGATCGCTCCATATTTCGCTGGCATGGGCGGCGAGTTGATAGCTGTCGTCGCTGTAGAGGGTGGCATAGGCCAGCACCGGCTTCTTGGCGGCGCGTACGGCGTCCAGCGCTTTGCCCACGCGGCCCATCGCCACCTGTCCGCCGCCGACGAAACCGTCGAGATTGAGGACCACGGCCTTCACCTTGGCGTCGCTCCTTGCCGCGTCGAGTGCGGCGACGATGTCGGACAGGCGATATTCCTTCGCTTCCGAGCCGGAGCCGCTGAGCAGCGCCATCGTGCTGGTTTCGGCGGGCTGTTCCACGATGCTGCCATCGAGGTCGAGCAGCAGCGCGCCAGACGACACGGCCTTGCCCGGCTTGGGCGAAAAGGAGAGGGCGGCATAGAGCGCGCCGAAGAAGAGCAGCAGGAAGAGGAGGACGAGGCCGTCCTTGATCGCGACCAATATGCGCCAGGCGCCCTTCACAAATGCCAAGTTGCTGCTTCCTTTTCTTTGGTCCGTCCGTGGCTATCGCATCGGCCGATCGACTGCAATGTGGGCTTGGGCCGCGCGCTCGCAAGGCTTGCGCACAGGATTTTGCCCGTTATGGGAAACGCATCATTCGCCGTTATCGTGCAGGAGACGCGCCCTATGCCCACTCTCGTCCTTATCCGCCATGGCCAATCGACCTGGAACCTGGAAAACCGCTTCACCGGATGGTGGGACGTCGACGTGACCGAAAAGGGCGTGGAGGAAGCCCGTGCCGCCGGGCGCCTGCTCAAGGAAAAGGGGCTGGATTTCGACCAATGCTATACATCGGTCCAGAGCCGCGCGATCAAGACGCTGAACCTGGTGCTGGAGGAAATGGGCCGTCTGTGGCTGCCGGTCGAGAAGGACTGGCGCCTGAATGAGCGGCATTATGGCGGCTTGACGGGCCTCAACAAGGCGGAGACGGCGGCCAAGCATGGCGACGACCAGGTCAAGATCTGGCGCCGCAGCTTCGACATTCCGCCACCGGTGCTGGAAGCGGGCAGCGCGTTCGATCTGGCGGCCGATCGCCGTTATGCCGGCATCCCCATCCCGTCGACCGAAAGCCTGAAGGACACGATCGCGCGCGTGCTTCCCTATTGGGAATCGACCATCGCGCCCGACCTGAAGGCCGGCAAGCGGGTCGTCATTTCCGCCCACGGCAATTCGCTGCGCGCGCTGGTGAAGCATCTGTCGAACATTCCCGACGATGAAATCACCGAACTGGAAATCCCGACCGGCCAGCCGATCGTCTATGAATTGGCGGACGATCTGAGCGCGATCGAACGCTATTATCTGTCGGAGCGATAAAGGCAGTACCGTCGGGTTCGAGCCGCTGCGAGTTTGGTCGGGAAGCGTCCGTCGAGAACTTTGTTTCAGGCATGGTTCCCGACACGTTCGAACCGAACGGTGGATGTGCATTTATACGCAATGCGAGATTGCCCCCTGGCGGTCCGACCGCTAAGGGGCTTGGCTTTCCGGGCGGATGCCAAGGCCGCCCTGTTTGGGGAAGCATGATATGAGCGGGGCAGTGACAGTCGGCATTATCATGGGCTCGCGGTCCGATTGGGACACGATGCGCCATGCTGCCGAGACGCTCGAAGCGCTGGGCGTCGCCCATGAATGCAAGGTCGTGTCGGCCCATCGCACCCCGCAACGCCTCTACGATTATGCCACCGGCGCTGTGGATCGCGGGCTGAAAGTCATCATCGCCGGTGCCGGCGGCGCGGCGCACCTGCCGGGCATGGCGGCGTCCATGACCCGCCTGCCGGTGCTGGGCGTGCCGGTCGAATCCAAGGCTTTGAAGGGCATGGATTCGCTGCTGTCCATCGTCCAGATGCCGGGCGGCATTCCCGTTGCCACGCTGGCGATCGGCAAGCCCGGCGCGATCAATGCCGGCCTGCTGGCGGCTTCCATCCTGGCCACCAACGATCCTGACCTTGCGGAACGGCTGGACGCCTGGCGCACGCGCCAGACCGATGCCGTGGCCGAAACCGTCGAAGACTGATAGAATTAGAGAGACATGACGACCATCGCGCCCGGTTCGACCATCGGTATCCTCGGCGGCGGCCAGCTTGGCCGGATGATCGCCATGGCGGCGGCGCAGCTGGGCTATCGCACCAGCATCTATGCGCCCGAAGAGAGCGGCCCGGCCGCCGACGTGTCGCCGCTGTGGACGCGGGGCGCCTATGAGGATGCCGACGCGCTGGCGGCCTTTGCCGATGGCGTCGATGTCGTCACCTACGAGTTCGAGAATATCGATCCGTCCGCGGTCGAGGTACTGGCCTCGCACGGGCTGGTCCGTCCGGGCGCGCAGGCGTTGCGCGTGGCGCAGGACCGGCTGGCCGAGAAGCATTTCGTGTGCGATCTGGGCGGGCTGACGGCGCCGTTCGCGCCGGTCGAGAGCCTGGACGATCTGGAAAGCGCGATCGAGCAGGTGGGCAGTCGCGCCATCCTGAAGACCAACCGCATGGGCTATGACGGCAAGGGGCAGGCGCGCCTGTCGGAGCCGGGCGATGCCGTGGGTGCGTGGAACGCCATCGGCCGGCAGAGCGCGATCCTGGAAGGGTTCGTGATGTTCGATCAGGAATTTTCCGTGATCCTTGTGCGCGCGCATGATGGCGAAATCCGCTTCTGGGATTCGGCGGCGAACGTCCATGTCGATGGCATATTGGCGACGTCGAGCGTGCCGGCGGGCGCGTTGATCGAGGGTCAGGTGGGGCAGGCGCGCGCCATGGCTGCGAAGATCGCCGATGCGCTGGACTATGTCGGCGTGCTGACATGCGAATTTTTCGCCAGCGCCGACGGCCCGGTGTTCAACGAAATGGCGCCGCGCGTGCATAATAGCGGTCACTGGACGATCGAAGGCGCGGTGACGAGCCAGTTCGAAAATCATGTGCGCGCCATTTGCGGCCTGCCGCTGGGCGACACGGCGCTGGCAGCGCGGGGCGCGGACATGCGCAACCTGATCGGCGACGATGCGCACGAATGGCAGGCGATTTTGAGCGATCCGGCCAATCACCTGCATCTCTATGGCAAGCATGAAGCGCGGCCCGGTCGCAAGATGGGGCATGTGACGCGGCTCATCCTGTGAGCAGCGAGATCGTCCTCGTCCTTGCACGCGCCGATAATGGCGTGATCGGCAAGGATGGCGATTTGCCCTGGCGCTTGCCGGCGGATTTGAAGCATTTCAAGGCGGTAACGCTGGGCCATCCGATGTTGATGGGGCGCAAGACGTTCGACAGCCTGCCAGGCCTGTTGCCCAATCGCCGCCATATCGTCCTCACCCATGACCGGGACTGGCATGCCGAAGGGGCGGAAGTGGCCCATGATGTTGATGCAGCCATCGCATTGGCTGATGCGTCGGTGCTGATGGTGATCGGGGGGGCGGAGATATACCGGCTGTTCCTCAGTCGTGCGGATCGGATCGAGTTGACCGAAGTGCATATGAATGCGCAGGGCGATACCAGCATCGCCTATCCAGATCCGGCGGACTGGCGGGAAAGCGGGCGCGTGGATCATCCAGCGGCGGATGGCCGGCCGGCCTATAGTTTCGTGACGTTCGTGCGGCGATGATTTTCGTCCCTGCTTCGCTCCGCCCGGAATGACGATGGGGCTGGGGCATCGCGTCCATTGCCACGCCCCGTCCGCGCCCCTATAGGCCGCGCCATGGAGCGGCTTTCTAGCAGCGCCCCGATGCCCGCGCATTTGCGTGGGAGCGTCATGGCGCTCGGTAATTTCGATGGCTTTCATGCCGGTCATCAGGCGGTGGTCGGACGCGCCATCGCGCGTGCGCGGGCCGAGGGACGGCCGGCGATCGTCGCGACCTTCGATCCGCATCCGATGCGGCTGTTTAAGCCCGATACGCCCAATTTCCGCCTGACCACGCTGGACCAGCGGGAGGCTCTGTTTGCCCATGCGGGCGCCGACGCGATGCTGGTGTTCGATTTTACCGCCGCCTTGGCCGCGCTCGATCCCGCCGCCTATGTCCGCTTGCTGACCGATCAGCTGGGCGTCAGCGCGGTGGTGACGGGCGAGGATTTCACCTTTGGCCGGGCGCGCAGCGGCACCATCGCCAGCTTTGCGCAGCTGGGCCTGTCGGCCGAAACGATCGCGCCGGTGACGGATGAGGAGGGCGTGATTTCCTCCAGCCGTATCCGCACCGCGTTGCAAGAAGGCGATTGCGCCACCGCGACGCGGCTGCTCACCCGTCCCTTCGCGGTCAGGGGGATCGTCCAGCATGGCGACAAGCTGGGGCGCACGATCGGCTTTCCGACCGCCAATATCGACATGGGCCCCTATTTGCGGCCGGCCTATGGCATTTATGCGGTGCGCGGGCTGTTGCCCGACGGGCGGGTGCTGGACGGCGCGGCCAATCTGGGCATCCGGCCCAGCTTCGATCCGCCCAAGGAATTGCTGGAGCCGCATTTCTTCGATTTCGCCGAAAGCCTCTATGAACTGGCGATCGAGGTGCAGTTGATCCACTATCTGCGTGCCGAAGCGAAATATGACGGGCTGGACCCGTTGATCGCACAGATTGCCGCAGACTGCACGCAAGCGCGGCAAATCCTTGCGGGAACGCCCCGGCTCGCTTAAGGCACGGCGCTAATCTGCCCAACCTCCGTTCGGTTCGAGCAGCTTCGAGCTTGTCGAGAAGCGTCCGTCGAGAACAGTTCTCGACAAGTTCGAACCGAACGGATCTAGCATAAGTGCCCCCATGACCGACGCACCTGACTATAAGAGCACCGTCTTCCTGCCCGTCACCGACTTTCCGATGAAGGCGGGCCTTGCGCAGAAGGAACCGGCGATCGCCGCGCAGTGGGCGGCGATGGACCTCTATGGCAAGCTGCGCGAGAAGCGCGCCGGGCGCGAACGCTTCATCCTGCATGACGGGCCGCCCTACGCCAATGGCGACATCCATATGGGCCATGCGATGAACAAGGTGCTCAAGGACATCATCGTCCGCAGCCAGTCGCTGCTGGGCAAGGATGCACCTTATGTGCCCGGATGGGATTGCCATGGCCTGCCGATCGAATGGAAGATCGAGGAGGAATATCGCAAGAAGAAGCTGAACAAGGATGAGGTGCCCGCCGCCGAATTCCGCGCCCAGTGCCGCGCCTATGCCGACAGATGGGTGGACGTGCAGAAGGAGCAGTTCAAGCGTCTGGGCGTGATGGGCGATTGGGCCGATCCGTACCTGACCATGAAGTTCGATGCCGAAGCGACGATCGTGGGCGAATTGCTGAAGTTCGCGGAAAGCGGGCAGCTTTATCGCGGGGCCAAGCCCGTCATGTGGTCGCCGGTCGAAAAGACCGCGCTGGCCGAAGCCGAGGTCGAATATGAGGATGTGACGTCGACCCAGATCGACGTGGCGTTCGAGATCGTGGAAGCGCCGAACGCGCCGGAACTGGTCGGTGCGCATGCGGTGATCTGGACGACCACGCCCTGGACGATCCCGGTCAATCAGGCGATCGCTTATGGGGAAGATGTTGAGTATGTCCTCCTGAAGGACGGAAGTTCGACTCGCTCTTACCTGATTGCGAAGGATCTTGCGGCGGCGTTTCAGGCGCGGGGCGGTGATCTGGTTGTCGGCACCCTGTCTTACCACGAAAGCGAGTGGCCGGTATTCAAAGGCAGCGACCTTGCCGGCGCCATCGCCCGCCACCCGATGCACGCGCTGGGCGGCTTCTTCGCAAAGCCGCGTCCGCTGCTGCCGGCCGATCATGTCACTACCGATGCGGGCACAGGCCTTGTCCACATGGCGCCCGACCATGGCGAGGAGGATTTCATCGCTTGCAAGAAGCTGGGCATCGACCCGGTCTTCGCGGTCAACGATGCGGGCTTCTATCGCGACGACTGGGACTGGCTGGCCGGGCAGGGCAGTGTCATCAACACCAAGTTCAACGGTCCTGACGGTCCGATCTGCACCGACCTGCGCGCCGTTGGCGCCCTGCTGAGCGCCAGCGACTTCCGCCATAGCTATCCGCACAGCTGGCGGTCGAAGGCGCGGATCATCTATCGCTGCACGCCGCAATGGTTCATCCCGATGGATAAACCCCAGGAAGGCGGGGTGGCTGACGTCGATGGCGGGGTGATGCCGACGCCGGTTATCAGCGGCAACAGCCCGACGCTGCGCGAAATTGCGGTCGATGCGATAGAGCAGACCCGCTGGGTGCCGGAGCGCTCCACCAACCGTATCCGATCGATGGTGGAAGGTCGGCCCGACTGGGTCATCAGCCGGCAGCGCGCCTGGGGCGTGCCGATCGCGCTCTATGTGCATCGCAAGAGCGGCCAGTATCTGGTCGATCCGGCGGTCAATGCCCGCATCATCGAAGCGTTCAAGGGCGCGGGCGCGGACGCATGGTTCGGCGCCGATCATCAGGCGCTGCTCGGCCCCGATTACGACCTCAACGACTATGAAGTCGTGAACGACATTCTGGACGTCTGGTTCGACAGCGGCTCTACGCACAGCTTCGTGGTCGAGGGCCGCTATGGCGAAGGCACGCGCGCGGACCTTTATATCGAGGGGTCGGACCAGCATCGCGGCTGGTTCCAGTCCTCGCTGCTCGAAAGCTGCGGCACGCGCGGGCAGGCGCCCTATAAGGCGGTGCTGACCCATGGTTTCGCGCTGGACGGCACGGGCAAGAAAATGTCCAAGAGCCTTGGCAATGTCGTCGATCCGCTCAAGATCATGAGCGAGAGCGGCGCGGACATTTTGCGCGTCTGGGTCGCGAGCACCGACTATTTCGATGACGTGCGCATCGGCAAGGAGGTGCTGGCCGGTTCGTCCGACGCCTATCGCAAATTGCGCAATACGTTCCGCTACATGCTGGGCGCGCTTTCCGACTATGATGAAGAAACAGAAGCGGTGTCCTACGCCGAAATGCCGGAGCTGGAGCGCTATATGCTCCATCGTCTGGCGCAGCTGGACGTGGAGCTGCGCGCGGTGGTGGACAAGGCGGCGAAGAGCGAGAATTGGCTGGAGTTCAGCCGCTATACCCGCGCGATCTTCGACTTCGCGAACAGCGACCTTAGCGCCTTCTTCTTCGATATCCGCAAGGATTGTCTCTATTGCGATGCGAAGTCGGACCCCAAGCGCCGCGCCTATCGCACTTTGCTCGACACGCTGTTCCATGCGCTGGTGCGCTACGTGGCGCCGATCATCCCCTTCACGGCGGAAGAAGTGTGGCAGAGCCGCTTCCCCAATGCGGACGAGAGCGTCCATTTCCTGGAATGGCCGGAGATCGACCGTCACTGGATCAATGGCGATCTGGACGACAAATGGACCGAATTGCGCAACCAGCGCGAGCAGGTGAACGAGGCGATCGAGCCGCTGCGCCGCGAAAAGATCGTACGGTCCAGCCTGGACGCCGACGTCACCATGGGCGAATTGCTGCCGGTGGGCGACGTCGATTTTGCCGAAGTGGCGATCGTCGCGCGAGTGACGATGGGCGAGGGCGACGGCATCGTCGTGACGCCCAGCCAATGGCATAAATGCGGCCGTTGCTGGCGCAAGCTGCCGGAAGTAACCGAAGACGGCACGCTATGCGACCGTTGTGACGAGGTGCTGAAGGCATGAGTGCCGTCAATCATCGTCCGCTGGGGCTGACCGTCGCGATCGTGACGCTGGCGCTGGACCAACTGGTCAAATATAGCGTGACCTATCCGCTGGCTCTGCAAAGCCGGTTGGAAGGGATCGATATCCTGCCGTTCTTCCGCCTGCGCTGGCTGGAAAATCGCGGCGTTTCCATGGGCTTCTTCCACGCCGACACAGATGTCGCCCGCTGGGTTCTGGTGGGCATGACGATGCTGATCGCCGGGTTCGTGGGCGTGTGGATGTGGCGCGAAAAGGCGCGGCAGGATGTTACGGCGCTGGGCCTGGTGCTGGGCGGGGCGATCGGCAATATCGTCGATCGGATGCGACTGGGCTATGTCGTCGACTATGCCGATCTGCATTTTGGCGAATGGCGGCCTTTTCTGATTTTCAACCTGGCGGACGCCGCCATCACCATCGGCGTGTTGATCCTGCTTGCGCGGGCGTTGCTGCTGCGCGACAAGGGCGCAAAGACGGAGACTTTGAAGTAATGCGTAAATTGATCCTCGCCGCTGGTCTGGTATCCACCCTGTCCGCATGCGGCGGCGGCGGCGGGCTGTTCAATCGCCAGCGCCCCGACGAATTCGCCGTCTCGCGCCAGGCGCCGCTGGTGATCCCGCCCGACTTCGCGCTGGTGCCGCCGGCGCCCGGTACGCCGGCCGCTGCGTCGGTCGATTCGAGCAAGGCTGCGATGGAAGCCATGTTCGGTGGCCCGGCCGCGCGTAGCGCGAGCGAAAGCGCGACGCTGAACGCGGCTGGCCGTGGCACTGCGGCTGCTGGCATCCGCTCGTCGGCGGGCGATCCGGGTACCGAAGTGGTGGACAAGGGCGCCACCACGCGCGACATCATCGCCGCGCCGGAAGGCGACGGCCAGGATGCGCGCGCCGCGACGCCGCAATAATCAAAGCGGTCGATAGCTGATCTGCGCCTTGCCCATCGCACGGACGGGCAGGTGCAGACCCTGACCGTAGGCATGGATCTGGCCGATGTCGAACCGGTCGGCATGGGCGTGGATGACGAAGTCGCCTTCCCGCTTTTGCGCGATCGCGCGACCGATCTTTCCCTTGAGTTCCTCTATATCCTTGGCGAAATTCTGGCCCAGCGCGCTGGCGATGAGGTTGGAGAAGCCGGGGCTTTGCCCGATCGCCAGCAATATCTCGCCGCTCAGCCCGTCGCTATTGCCGGTGATGACCGGATCGACGAAGCCCACCCGGGCGGAGTTGGCGGCATTGACCGGGCGCGCCGCCAGCCAGATGCGGCCATGAAACCCCTTCTGTGAATTGACGGGCCGCGCGGCGATATCGACACCCACCGCGATGCGCCCGCCGGTCGTCCCATAACTGCTGATATTGGAGAAGCGCGCCACCACGGGGCCGATCCCCGGCAAGGTGAAGGGGCGAGACGCGCGTTTAGACAAGGCGCGCTGAATGACGGGTTGCAACTGGCGATAATCGGCCGTCACCGGCAGATAGAAGGACAGGCGGTTACGCACCGGTGCTTGATCGAGCGGGGGCAGGGCCGTGGGATTGGGCGGGGCCGGGCGATCGCCGACGAATGTCTCCGTAATTGCTTCCATGCCCAGGTCCAGCCGGATCGTGCTGCCGCGCATCGTATAGCCATTGTAGAAGATCTTCTGCGGGCTGACGCGCATCCAGACCGGCGGGTTTTCCTTGTTCAGCGCCAGCGTGGCGAAGGCCTGACGCCACAGTCTTTCCGCCTCGCGGCGCAGGTTCATCTTGCTCAGTTCGCGTGGGAGGTCGCGTTCCAGCTTGGCGACGATGGGGCGCAGTTTCTGGTCAGCTTCATCGGTGAAGCGGATGCGCTGGCCCAGGAAGTCGATGCCGGGCGGCGTGGTCCAGTCATAATGGAGCCGCACCCGGCCGCTGGGCGTCCAGTCGCGCGCCAAGTCGACGGTAATGCGCGCCTGTACCATGGCCGATCCGGTGGCGGTTTCCCCCTTCAGCACGCCGCCTACATCCCGCGCGCTGATGCTGGCATGGATGGGGAGGTCGGCGATGATATCCCGCCCTTCGCCACGCAGGGTGACAGGGCCGCGGGTGACGGTACCGACGATGGTGCAGCCGATGGGTGGGGTGACCTTGACCTCGCCGCCGAATATCCTGACCTTTTGCGGGGCGACGCAGCGCGGTTCGCGGCGGTTGATGGTCCACAAAATGCGCGGCACCGCCTGCTCGATCGCGTCGCGCAGGGCATTGGCGTCGGCATCGACGGGCACCGCAATCAGGGACTTTTCCTGGGGCGCCGGTACCGGGTCGGTCGCGCGGGGCGGCGCGACGTCAGCGGGCTTTTGGTGGCAGGCGGCGCACAGGATGAGCACGAGGAGGGCAGGTGCGGATCGAGGGACTATCCGCGATTTCGCCTGATGATGCGCCGACAACCGCTCCCTCCGCTCCTGATGGTTCGTGCCGTTCACCCTTATGACGGCACGGTCGATCCATTACGCTTGCGGAGGGAATTTGGTTCCTGAACGGTGTGACGGCCCCGTCAGGCCCGCGCTTCTGTACCCACGCTGTTGTGACGCAGCGCGGTCAGGACCGTATCGACGATGGCGTCGGCGTCCAGCCGCGCATCGGCATATTGTTTTTCCGGCTTGTCCTGATCCTGGAAGATGTCGGGCAGACGCATGGTGCGCAGCTTCAGGCCATTGTCGATCAGGCCAAGGTCGCTGGCGAGCGTGAGCACATGGGCGCCAAGACCGCCGATCGCGCCTTCCTCGATCGTGACCGCAACTTCATGCGTGGTCAGCAGCTTGCGGATCAGGGCTTCGTCCAACGGCTTGGCGAAGCGCAGGTCGGCGACGGTGGTGGTCAGCCCCCTGGCCTCCAGCGCTTCGGCGGCCTTGAGCGCTTCTTCGAGGCGGGTGCCGAGCGACAGAATGGCGACCTGGCGCCCTTCGCGCAAGGTGCGGCCCTTGCCGATCGGCAGCGCTTCGGGGGCGACCGGCATGTCGACGCCGGTGCCGTTGCCACGCGGATAGCGCAGCGCAATCGGGCCACTGTCATGCACGGCGCAGGTGTGGACCATGTGGACCAGTTCGGCTTCGTCCGCTGCGGCCATCACCACCATATTGGGTAGGGTGGCGAGATAGGTGACGTCAAAACTGCCCGCATGGGTGGAGCCGTCTGCCCCGACAAGGCCGGCGCGATCGATGGCGAAGCGGACGGGCAGATTCTGGATCGCGACGTCATGCACGACCTGGTCGTAAGCGCGTTGCAGGAAGGTCGAATAGATGGCGCAGAAGGGGCGCATGCCTTCCGCCGCGAGGCCGGCCGCGAAGGTGACGGCATGCTGTTCCGCGATGCCGACGTCGAAAGTGCGGTCGGGGAAGGCGAGTTCGAATTTGTCGAGGCCAGTGCCCGACGGCATGGCCGCGGTAATGGCGCAGACTGTCGGGTCGCGCTGCGCTTCGGCGATCAGCGCCTGGGCGAAGACATTGGTGTAGCTGGGCGGTCCGGGCGGAGCCTTCGCCTGCGTGCCGGTGATGACGTCGAATTTCTGGACGCCATGATATTTGTCGGCGGCGGCTTCGGCCGGGGCATAGCCCTTGCCCTTTTGCGTGACGACATGAACGAGGCATGGCCCTTCGGCGGCATCGCGGACATTTTCGAGGACCGGGATCAGCTGGTCGAGATTATGACCATCGACCGGGCCGACATAATAGAAGCCCAGCTCTTCGAACAGGGTGCCGCCCATGGCCATGCCACGGGCAAATTCGTCGGTCTTGCGGGCGGCATTGTGGAGCGGGCGCGGCAGTTTGCGGGCGAGGCGCTTGGCCAGGTCGCGCAGGCCGAGAAATTCGCGGCTGGAGACGAGGCGGGCGAGATAGGCGGACAGGCCACCAACCGGCGGCGCGATCGACATATCATTGTCGTTGAGGATGACGACGAGGCGATTGCCGGCTGCGCGGGCGTTGTTCATCGCTTCATAGGCCATGCCGGCCGACATCGCGCCGTCACCGATGACGGCGATGCCCTTGCCCGGACGATCCTGCATCTTGTTGGCGACGGCAAAGCCGAGCGCCGCGCTGATCGAGGTTGAGCTGTGTGCCGCGCCGAACGGGTCATATTCGCTCTCCGCCCGCTTGGTGAAGCCCGACAGGCCGCCACCCATGCGCAGCGTGCGGATGCGATCGCGACGTCCGGTCAGTATCTTGTGCGGATAGCATTGATGGCCGACGTCCCAGACCAGCTTGTCCTGGGGCGTATCGAACACATAATGGATGGCGGTGGTCAGTTCGACCACGCCCAGTCCCGAACCCAGATGGCCGCCGGTCACGCCGACGGCTGCGATCACTTCCTGGCGCAGTTCGTCCGCCAGCTGGTGCAGCTGTTCGGGTTTCAGCGTGCGCAGGTCCGACGGCCAGACGACCTGGTCGAGGAGCGGGGTTTGCGGGCGATCATTCATGAAGGACATAGACTCCCGCGGCCCTAGCGCCGTTCCGGATCAAAGCAAAGGCCGCTAGGCCGTTCGATGGGCAGGCGCACCGCGCCATCAGGCTGCGCATTTCGCGCAAAGACCCAAAATCTCTATCACCGGCCGTTCCGGGTTGAAACCTTCATGCCTGGCAACGGCGCGGACCTGGTTCGTTACCTTGTCGTCATCGACATGGGTGGCCTGCTTGCAGTTGCGGCAGACAAGGAAGATGCAGTCGTGATGACAGCCAGGATGGGCGTTGGCGATATAGGCGTTCGCGCTTTCGACGCGCATGGCGATGTTGTTGGTCACGAACAGGTCGAGGATGCGATACACGCTGTTGGGCGCGACCCGCTTGCCGCGCGCCTTCGACACGGTGTCGGCGATGTCATAGGCCGATGCCGGGCGCTCCTCCGCAGCGAGCGCGTCGAAGATGGCGGCGCGCATCGGCGTCCATTGCTCATCCTGCGCCTCCAATGTGGTGCGGGCGGCATCGGCGAGGTTGGTACCCGTCGGTTCGTGATGATGATGGTGGTGGTCGGCCATGGCGTCAATCTAGGCTGGAGGGCGCTCAGGAGCAAGGGCAGGGCATAAAGGCTCAGCGCTGGGCGAAGGTCCAGGCGGCCCAGAGCCAGCCCGCGATCATCAGCGTGCCGCCGATCGGGGTGATAGCGCCCAGCCATTTGGGGCCACCCAATGCCATGACATAGAGGCTGATCGCGAAGATGGCGGCACCGGTGAGCAGCAAGGCCGCCGCGCCGCGCGTGACCCCGGTGATCGCCAATGCCGCGACGGCATGGATCAGCTGGTAGAGGCCGCCAGTGCGCAGCCATTCGGCAGCCTTGGGATCGGCGACGCCATGGGCGCCGAAAGCGCCGGCCCCGATGGCCAGCGCGGCCGACAGGCAAGCCAGTATCGCGATCATGCTTCTTCTCCATCCCCTCTGCTGAGCAGGCGCATGCCCTTGCCGGGCCGATACATCAAGTCCTTGGCCGCGAGGAGATTGCCATGTTTGGTCTGGAGCGCGAGCCGTTGCGCATCATTGGCGCGATATTGGCGCTCGACCTCCTCGACCTCGCCATCCGGGACGCCCATTGCCTGCATTGCCTGAACGCCCATGCAGATGGCCGATTCATAGACTTCACGGACCGTGCCGGCGAGGTCCATATCCTGCAATTCCAACAATTGCCGCCGGTCGAAGACGCGGACCATGAGGGCCGCCTGCGGGAAGGCTTGCGCGATCGGCTGAAGCGCGCGCGAATCGAGGGCTGGATCGTCGATGCAGAAGGCGATCAGGCGGGCCTCTTCGGCGCCGGCGCGATGGAGCAGGTCCATGCGGGTGCCGTCGCCATAATAGACCTTCATGTCGAAGCGGCTCGACACTTCGATCTGGGCGGGCTTCTTGTCGATCAGCACGACGCCGAAGCCATGGCCCATCAGCATCTGCGCCACGGTCTGGCCGAAGCGGCCATAGCCCACGATGATGGCGGAGCCGCGCGGTGCATCCTCCGGCCCCGGCAGGTCGTCATGATCCTTGGGCTTGGCAAATTCGAAGCGGCGGGCGAACAGCATCAGGAACGGCGTCGTCGCCATGGAAAAGGTGACGATGGCGCTGAACAGGCTGGCGGCCTGCGGGGCGATCAGCAGGGCGTTCTGTGCCTGGGCGAAGAGGACGAAACCGAATTCGCCACCCTGCGACAGGAGGAGGCCAGCGCCCAGCGCCTGTTTCCAGGCCATGCCGAACAGGCGGGCGAGGCCGGCGATGATCGCCGCCTTGGTCGCCACCAGGATCGCGGCCATGGAAAGGACGAACAGGGGGTTTGCGGCGACGGTGCGCAGGTCCAGCACCATGCCGACGGCCAGGAAAAAGAGGCCGAGCAGGATGGAGCGGAAGGGTTCGACGTCGGCCTCAATCTCATGCCGGTAGGGCGAATCGGCGAGCATCACGCCCGCGACGAAGGCGCCGAGCGCGGTCGAGAGGTGCAGGCTGTGCATCAGCGCGGCAGCGGCCAGCACGGTGAAGAGGCCGACGGCGACGAACAGCTCACGCTCGCCCATGTGGCCGACCAGGCCAAGCAGTGGGCGCAGGATGAAGCGGCCCGCCAGAACGAGGCCGGCGATGGCGGCGAGAGTATAGGCGGCCATCATCCATCCGGGCGGGCCACCGGCATCGGCTGGGTTGCGCGAGAGGGCGGCGACGATGGTGATGAGCGGGACGATCGAGAGATCCTGGAACAGCAGGATCGAGAAGACCTTTTCGCCAAAGGGCGAGTTGATGCGGCCGCTGGATTTGAGGCCTGGCAACACCTGCGCGGTGGAGGAGAGCGCGAGCGGCAGGCCGAGCGCGATCGCCGCGCCCCAGCTGAAGCCGGTCGAATAGAAGATGATGGCGGTGAGGACGCAGCCGCACAGAACCACCTGCGCCAGGCCGAGTGCGAAAATGTCGCGCTTCAGGCGCCAGAGGCGGGCGGGGTGCAGTTCCAGGCCGACGAGGAAGAGCAGCAGGACGATGCCGATTTCGGCGATGGCAAGCTTCGATTCCGCGCCGCCGACAAGGCCCAGGCCCTGCGGCCCGACCAGCGCGCCCGCCACGAGATAGCCGAGCACGGCGCCGAGGCCGAAACGGCGAAAGAGCATGACGAAAAGGACGGCGGCGCCAAGCAGGATGACGCCTTCGGAGAGGAGAACGTCGGTCGCGCTGACGGGAGCATGCGCCTCCATCAGGCGTCGGCCTGCCGGGCGGCTTGCGCAATCGCTTCGAAGCCAAGGCGGATCGAAGCGTGACGGGCGGGGTAGCCGCGTGCCGGGGCAAGCACGGCAAGACCCGGCCAGAAGTCGAGATCCTCGCTGTCGCCCGAGAGGTACGCGGCGAGCTTGTCGCGGGCGTCGGCCAGTTCGTCGGCGGTCAGGCCGATCGCATGGCCGGCCATCAGGGCGGCGGAGGCTTGGCCGAGCGCGCAGGCCTTTACGTCCAGCCCCATGGCGGACAGGCGGCCATCGGTCATGCGCACATCGGCCGTCACGCGCGATCCGCAGGTGGGGGAACGCTTTTCCACGGTCGCGTGCGGCGCGTCGAGACGCCGGTGATGCGGGATGCCGGCAGCCAGCCGCAATATGTCTTTATTGTAAAGGGGGGCATTCATGCGCATCCATGTAGGGCAGGAATATCGCGGGGTGAAGGCGGCACTTGGTCCGACAAGAAATAAGCTGGCCTGATGCGTTCGGCCCGCCTATCGCCCACCCCATGAAGATATTGGTCGATGCCGACGCCTGCCCCGTGAAGGAGGAGATCTACAAGGTCGCCTGGCGGCATGAAATAGCCGTGACGATCGTGAGCAATAGCCCGATCCGGATTCCCGCGCATCCTTTGCTGGACCGCGTGGTGGTGAGCGACGGGTTCGATGCGGCAGACGACTGGATCGCCGAGCGGGCCGATGCGAGTTCCGTGTGCATCACAGCCGATATCTTGCTGGCGGACCGCTGCCTGAAGGCCGGCGCAGTGGTGATCGCGCCCAATGGGAAGCCCTTCACGCTGAGTTCGATCGGCGCGGCGGTGGCGACGCGGGCGATCATGGCGGACCTGCGCGCAGGGGCCGTGGGCGATCCGATCGGCGGGCCGCCGCCCTTCGGCAAGGTCGATCGGTCGCGCTTTCTTCAGGCGCTGAACGAGGCGCTGGTGCGCCTGAAACGGGGGCGGTGACGGTGGCCGGCGCTAATGAGGGCAATTGGGATGCGATCGTGCTGGGCGCCGGCGCGGCCGGGATGATGTGTGCCGCCACCGCCGGGCAGCGGGGCAAGCGCGTGCTGCTGGTCGATCATGCCGAGGCGGTGGGCAAGAAGATCCTGATATCGGGGGGCGGGCGGTGCAATTTCACCAATATCCATACCGCCGCCGATCGTTATCTGTCGGCCAATCCGCATTTCGCCAAGTCGGCGCTGGGACGCTATACCGCGCAGGACTTTATCGGGCTGGTCGATGCCTATGGCATCGCCTGGCATGAAAAGACGCTGGGGCAGCTGTTTTGCGACGGGTCGGCGAAGCAGATCGTGGCGATGCTGTCGGAGGAATGTGCCAAGGGTGGTGTGGCGCTGGCTTTGGGGCAGGCGGTTGCGGATATCGACCATGGCGATGGGTTGTATCGGGTGAAAGTGGGCGGCACGGTGCATCGCGCGCCGGCGCTTGTGCTGGCGACCGGCGGGCCTTCCATCCCCAAAATGGGGGCGACCGGCTTTGCCTATGACGTGGCGCGGCATTTCGGCCTTGGCATCGTGCAGCCGCGTCCGGCGCTGGTGCCCTTCACCCTGGGGCCGGAGGAGCAATTATTCCAGTCGCTCTCAGGCGTGTCGGCCGATGTCGAGGTACGGTGGAACAAGACGCGCTTTCGCGAGGCGGCGCTGTTCACGCATCGCGGGCTGTCCGGACCGGCGATGTTGCAGATATCCTCCTACTGGCAGCATCGCACCGCCATTCAGGTGAATTTCCTGCCGGATCGGCCGGCCGACTGGTTGCTGGCGGAGAAGACCGAGCGGCCGCGGGTGAGCCTGCGCCGGGTGTTGGCGCAGGCGCTGACCGAGCGGTTGGCCGATGCGCTGCTGGAGCGGTTGGCGGTGCAGGGCGAAATGGGTGCGCTGACCGACAGGGTGCTGCGGCAGGTGGGGACGCGGCTGAGCGATTGGGCATTCGTGCCGTCGGGAACGGAGGGCTATGCCAAGGCCGAGGTGACCGTGGGCGGGATCGCCACCGCCGGTCTGTCGTCGCGCACGATGGAGGCGGCCAAGGTGCCGGGCCTGTACGCGATCGGCGAGGCGGTGGACGTTACCGGATGGCTCGGAGGCTATAATTTCCAGTGGGCCTGGGCCAGTGGGGTTGCGGCCGGGCAGGCGATTTAAGATGTCGCGTTCCCCGGCGAAAGCAGGGGCCCAGTTTAGAGGGCGGGACTGGACCCCGGCCTTCGCCGGGGAACGGCGTCGCGTCTATTACCGCCCCGTCATCGCCCGTGCGTTGGCGAGGAAGGTGCGGCCGATGCGGATTTCGCCGCCATCGGTCAGCGCGGCGAACCACACGCCGCTGCCGTCGTGGCGCAGCCGGGCGATATGGTCGCGGCGCACGATATGACTGCGGTGCAGGCGGACGAATTGCTGCGGGTCCAGCCGCTCCTCCAGGCTGCTGATCGTCTGGTGCAGCAGATAGCTGTGGGTGCCGACATGCAGGCGCATATAATCGCGCTCCGCTTCGATTCGGTCGATCTGGTCGGTGGCGATGCGGATCAATTCGGAGCGATACGGTACCCAGAATTCCTCCGCCCATTCAGGGCTGGGTTCGCTGGTGATGGCGGGCGCGTCGGTCACGGACTGGTTGCGCAGCGCCGCTTCCACCCGGTCGATCGCGCGGGTCAGCCGGTCATGGGCGACAGGCTTTAGCATGTAATCGACGGCGGCCAGGTCGAACGCCTCCACCGCAAATCCCTCGAACGCGGTGACGAAGATGACGGCAGGGCGGATGCCCATGCGGCCCACGGCGCGGGCGACGCCGATCCCGTCGAGCAAGGGCATCGCGATGTCGAGAAGGACGAGGTCGGGCTTTAACCCCTCGATCAGGCGCAGAGCGGCCTCTCCATCGGTGGCGGTGCCGACCAGCGCGATGCGCGGTTCGCGGGCGCAGAGCATCTGGAGGCGTTCGACGGCGAGCGGTTCGTCATCGACGATCATGGTGCGGACTGGCATGGTGCCAACTGGCATGGTGCGGATGGACATGGGCGTCAGCAACCCCGGCGGATGATGGGCAAGGTAAGGAGGACGGAGAAACCGTCCCCTTCGCGCGCACCATAGACGATGCGGCCCTGATCGCCAAAACGGGCGGTCAGCCGGTCGCGCACATTGACCAGGCCGATGCCGCTGCCAGCGTCCGTATCGCCGGGCGGATTGTCGCCATCGTCGGTCACGGCGATGTGGATGAGGTCGCCATCCTCGCGTGCGGTGATGGTGATGGTCACGGGACTTGAGGTGCGGGACACGCCATATTTGATCGCATTTTCGACCAGCGGCTGGAGGATGAGGCCGGGGACGCAGGCGTTCATCAGCGCGGGCGGGATGTCGATGACGGTGGTCAGACGGTCGGGGAAACGGACCGCCTCGATATCCAGATAGAGTTTCTGGAGATGGACTTCCTCCTCCAGCGGAACGTCGTCCAGCGGATCGCCGGTCAGGCTGGTGCGGTAGAAGTTGGAGAGCGACATGATCATCTGCTCCGCATCGTCCGGCTTGTTGCGCATGACCAGGGTGGAAAGGGAGTTCAAGGTGTTGAACAGAAAGTGCGGGTTCACCTGATACCGCAGGGATCGCAGTTCGGCCTGCTGCGCGGCGCGTTCCAGCCGGGCGGCGCGGCGTTCGGTGCGGTGCGCTTCGCTGGCGTAGGAGAGGGCGAGATAGAGGCCGGCCCAAGCGGCGAGGAAGAAATAGCGCGTCATCGCATCTTCGACGATGGAGATCAGCACATAGCCTTCCTCGATCGCCTTCTTCTTCATTTCCGCGTCGGGAAAGAGGCTGATCGGATCATAGACGTTGAAGATATAATAGTTGGCGGCCGCCATGGCGAGCGCGAAGGGCGCGGCGAGCGAGAAGGCGGCGACGAACCGGACTGCCAGCGGCTTATAGTCGAACCGGCGCAGCGCCAGATAGAGGATCCAGGTGACGATGATGCCGATTACCGCCACGACCATGCGGCGGGCAGCCATTTCCCACTGCGCGTCGAAGCCGACGACGATGGCGCGCAGGGTGACGATGATGGTGTAGAAGAACCAGAAGCCCAAAATGGAATAGAGCGCGATCGACGGCGCGACGCCGCGATCGTCTTCGGGAAGATCAGTCATCATGGCTTTCTACGCCGGGATGTGGCGAAAGTCTCTAGCTGCCCGTGTTGCTGGTCGAACTGGCGGCGGCGTTGGTCGAAGGGAGGCAAGGCCGAAGACGCAGGCGGAACCGCGCCACTGGCCTGTCCGTTGATCCTCCGCGAAACCACAGGAGAGAAACGATGACGGACAAGCAGAAGGATGTGCGTCCGAACAGCCGCGAAGAAGCGGGCGACGATCGGGTGAGCGATGCACAGGATCATGTGCTTCATCCCGAAGAGAAGCGGGACGAGAGTTTGAGGGATTCGATGGATGCGTCCGACCCGCCATCGACCGCCAAGCCCGGCGACAAGGGCGATCCGGTGCCGTCTTCCGGTTTCAATAACGATGAGGACCGATAGCTCCGACCGAAACGATATGCTATCCTGACAGGCGGAAGAGCGACAAAGCGCCGCCCCTTTTTGAGAGGAGTATGCCATCCATGCCGACGTCCACAACCCCCGCCATCGAACGCATCGCCCGCGTTCTTGCCGGTCGGCAATTGAGCCTGAACGGGGGCGGGCAAGATCCGCATGCGGCAGGCGCGGTGGATGCCGCTTGGCCCGACCATGTGGATGACGCCTATGCCATTTTGCATACGCTGCGCGAACCGGACGCGCAGATGGCGCAGGCCGGCGATGTGGCCGTATGGCGCGCGATGATCGGCGCAGTGCTGGAGCGGCGGGCGGGCGCCTGAAGCCGACGGAGCGACTGGCCTTGGCCGCCCCGAACCGCTAAGGCGCGGCAGGCCGATGCTGAAGATCAAGATCCAGATATATTGCGGCGACCAGATCGCCATGGGACCGGGCAAGGCCGACCTGCTCGATGCGATTGCGGCCGAGGGGTCCATCTCGGCAGCCGGGCGGAAATTAGGTATGAGCTATCGGCGGTGCTGGTTGCTGGTCGATGTAATGAACCGATGCTGGGCCGAACCGCTGGTCACGACGTCGAGCGAAGGCGCGCGGTTGACCGAGAGCGGGACTGCGATCCTGGCGGCCTATCGCACATTGCAGGCCAGCATGGACGGCACCGGATCGCCGGGTGCGGCGGCGCTGGAACAGCGTTTGCGGGACGCGCCGCTGGCAGCGCAAGTCGCTCCGCCGCATAGATAATCTTTCGGTAACGCCTGTTGGGCATGGAGTGCGGCGGAGGCTTTCCCATGTACGACATCCGATTCCGCCATGACATCAATCTGCTCGACATCGCCTGGCACGGCCAGTTCACCAGCGAGGGTGTCGCCGCCTATGCCCGCGAAGTGAAGGCTCAATTCGTGGCGGAGGGGTTCGCGCCCGGCTATCGGTTGCGGATGGACATGAGCGGCAGCGCGGTACAACCGCAGGATGCGGTCGCAGCCTTCCGCGAGCATCTGGGCGAGGGGCTGTTCCCGCGGGCGTCGCGGATCGCCATCGTCACGCCCAGCATCATCGCCACCATGCAGGTGCGGCGGGAGATGACCCAGGATTATATGCGCATCTTCGCGCAGGCCGACGAGGCGTTGGCGTGGCTGCTGGAATAAAGGGCTGCGATAGGGCGCCGATGGCTTTTTGTTCCCCGGCAGACTCCGGGTCCAGTTCCAAGCTCTCGATTGGGCGCCGGCCTGCGCCGGGGACGGAAATTTGTCGGCGCATATCATTGCTGTTCGATAGGAGACAGCGAGTTGGACAATGTGAACGCAGGGTTTGCGTGTTATTAGTTAGCTAACTATTTATTCGGGATGACATGATATTCATGCGTTTCAACGGCCTGTCGCAGTCACGAAAGTTTCATGTTGCGCCGCAAAAAGAAATCTGGTCCGTTGTGAATAGCGGTGGAACAGGCGCTTAAGCCTTCAGTAACCATAGAGGGCGCATGTTCCATCCTACGACTTCAAGTCGGAGGGCATGAACATGGGTACGAGTGCAAGACCGGCGGATGGGGCGATCACCCTGGCGGAACTGCGTGAATTCGCGAGCTTCCCGTCTGCCACACAACGCTATATTCGCCGATCGCTGGATATCGGGCTGCATCGCCGCGACGCGATGAAGCTATGGTCCCGCGACATGGTGGAGGAAGCGTCGATCCGCGCACAGGCGCGCATCTACGGGCGACTGGACGAGATCAAGGCGCGCGTACCCGATGACAGCGGGCTGGAGCAGGTGGAGCCGTTCATGGCGCCCCTGGTCACCATTTCGGCCTTCGACCTGGGCCAGGATCGGCTGAGCAGCTTTTCCGCCTATCGTTTCCTGTACGAACGCCTGCTGGGCGCGGGGTCGCGGCCTTGGTTGCCGGGCGCTTTCTGCGCCGCCGCCAGCCTGCCGCATCTGCATCCCGAAAAGCGGCGCGCGTTGCTCCAGTCGATCAGCGAAGCGGCGGCGACGGCGGTGGGCTGGTCCAATCGCGAACCGACCTTCTACCCCGAATGGGTGGAAAAGGTGGATCTATCCAAGGCGAACTGAGCGCAAGCCGTTTTGCCTGACGAAAGGGCCGCGTGAAGTGGGGGCTTCGCGCGGCCTTTTGCATGGGCAAGGGGAATGGGTGGCTTTTTCGATGGGCGACATATCCACGCCCGGCCGGAGGTCAGGGGAGGGCGCAGGGCTGTGCGGGATTGCGTGGTCGGGCAGGCTGGCCGGACAATCATCATGGGCGTCCGGGCAAATGACCCTGCCCGCATTTTGGGGCGATGATTGAGCGTGGCAAATATGCCTATGAGGACATCTCACTGGTCCGCCGGCTCCTGCTGCCTAGCATCGCAACATATGGCGGGACCGGTCGGAAATTTGGGGCGACCCGACCGGGATTAGGTCCGATGCCTCTTGGCAAAAGCGCACGCGGCATGGACCATCATCATTCGACAACCGATCATCATGGAGGCCAGTTCATGACCATCGAAACCCGATTGCAGGCTCTCAAAGCGCGTATCTCCGCGATATTGAACGACGATCTGCGCTATGCCGTAGCGGAACGCATCCGCGAACTGGGCTATATCGACCTGCGCGACTTCTTCCAGGCACGGCCCGTGCTGGCGCATGTCCATGCGCTGGAGCGGATGCTGCTGATGGCGCGTGCGTGATGGTGCTGGGACGGCCGGTCCATCCCGGCCGTCCCAGCACGGTCATCTGACTATCCTTCGCTTCTAGCCCGGCTGGCGGATGATGGGGGGCGGGGCTTCGACGATGCTGCCGGCGGGCACGTCGCTGCGCAGCCACAGATTGCCGCCGATCCGCGATCCCGCGCCGATCGTCACTCGTCCGATGATGCTCGCATTGGCATGAACGATCACGTCGTCGCCCAATATGGGGTGGCGCGGAACGTCGTGGCGGCCCTCCACATCCGGGTCGCCCCCCAGCGTCACGCCCTGATAGAGGCGCACCCGGTCCCCGATGATGGCGGTTTCGCCGATCACGACGCCGGTGCCATGGTCGATGAAGAAGCGGCCGCCGATCGTCGCGCCGGGATGAATGTCTATGCCGGTGCGTTCATGCGCGATTTCCGCGATCACCCGCGCGACGATCGGCGCGCCGAGGCGATAGAGGAGGTGGGCGATGCGGTGGTGGATGACGGCGGTGAGGGAAGGGTAGGCAAGCAGCACTTCGTCCACGCTGCGCGCGGCAGGATCGGCGGCATAGCCGGCCTCCACATCGCTATCGAGCAGGCGGCGGATATCGGGCAGGCGCGCGGCGAAGATGCCGATCGCCCGTTCGACCTTCAGCGCGATCGCTTTCTGGTCGCTGTCGGGGGCGTCATAGCCCAGCTCCAACCGGATCTGCGCCGCGAGTTGCGACAGGGTCGATTCGAGCGAGGCGCCGACATAGTTGTTTTCATTCTGCGCGGTGAGTTCGGGCGGGCCGAAGCGCAGCGGAAAAAGGGCGATGGCCAGTTCGTTGCTGATTCGCTTGAGCGACTGGCGCGAGGGGAAATGGACGCCCTGTTCGGCATGACGGGCATGGCCCGCGCGCCAGTCCAGCCGCGCCTGATGCAGCGCATCGACCACGAGGTCGATCTGTTGCGGGAACTGGATGCCGTCGGCGGGCAGGGAAGAGCTGGTCATGAAATGTCTCGGATGATGAAGCACTGCGCACCGCTATATCAATTGAATTGGTAGTGAATGGAGCGCTTTTATCCATCCCGCCCGAAAGCTGGGGTTTCAGGCGGGATGGTGGGCCGGGAAGCGGACGGTGATGCAGGTGCCCGGCGCGGCGTTGGACATGCTGACATGCGCGCCCATGCGCTGGGCCGCCGATTGCACGATGGCAAGACCAAGGCCGGTGCCGTCCGGTCCGGTCTGGCCGGCGGCGCGGAAGAAGCGTTCGAATATGCGGGATCGGTTTTCCGGCGCGATGCCCGGGCCGTCATCCTGCACGGATAGCGTGATTTCCGTATCGGTGCGTGCCAGTGCGACGGTGACCGTGCCGCCGCGCCGATTGTAGCGGATGCCATTGTCGATGAGGTTGGCGAGGATTTCGAAGATCAGCGTCCGGTGCGCCCGCACGGGATAGCTGTCGCCATCCTGCGCGTCCAAATTCAGTTCGACATCGGCCGCAATGGCCTGGTTGATGAGGCGGCCGATCACGGCCTGGCTGACTTCCTTGAGATCGACCGTTTCGAGCGGGGGCGATACGCCGCCTTCCTCCGCGCGGGCGAGGGCGAGCAGCTGCGTCACCAGCCGCTCCAGGCGCTGGACCGCGTCGGCAATCTCGTCCAGCGCCTCATGCGAGCCGCGCCGCGCCAGTTCCACCTGCACCCGCAGCACCGACAGGGGCGTGCGCATCTGGTGCGAGGCGTCGGCGGTGAAGCGGCGCATACCGCCGGTCGCGGTGTCGAGTTGCGCCAGCATATGGTCGAAGGCGATGGCCAGGGGTTGCAGTTCGTTGGGCAGCGGCCCGGCGTCGAGCGGGGAGAAATCCGCGCGGACATTGCCGTCGCGCGCCTCCACGGTGCGGCGCAGGCGGGCGAGGGGGCGCAGGCTCCAGCCCAGCGCGGGGCGCAGCAGCAGCACGGCGACGCCGACCAGCGCCACTTCGCCCAGCAGCAGGGCGATGGTCAGCTGCCCGGCCAGCGTCTTGCGATTGTCCAATGTTTCGGCGACCTGGATCACGACCGGCTGGTCGATGCGGGGGAGCATGCGCTTCACCTCCGCGATGCGGATGCCCTGATCGCGATAGCGGGCGAAGCGGAAGCGGGGGTGGTCGACGGTCATGGTCGCCGGATCGGGCGCGGGCAGATCGGCATAGCCGGTCAGCAATGCACGCCCCACGGCGATGCGATAATAGACATTGTCGCGCTCGCTATTCTCCAGCATGCCAAAGGCGGCCGGAGGCAGGTCCAGCGTCACTTCGCCCCGTTCCACCTGCACCGTTTCGGCGATGGCGCCCAGCGCGCCGCCGAGCACCCGGTCATTGGTGCGGCGCACCACATCGGAGATGAGCGTCGCGCCGCCCACGCCGATGATTGCCGCCGCGCCCAGCAAAGGGCCGAGCATCGCTGCGAGCAGCCGGGTGCGCAGGGCGATCGCCTGAGACTTACCCGACATCGAGCATATAGCCCACGCCGCGCACGGTGCGGATGCCGGGGCCATCGGGCGCCAGCTTGCCCCGCAGGCGCGTCACATGCACTTCGATGGCGTTGCCGCCGACCGGCTCGTCGAAGCCGAAGACTTCGCCGATCAGCAGCTCGCGCGGCACCACCTGCCCGGCGCGAGTCGCCAGCGCCTCCAGCACCGCCAATTCGCGGCGGCGCAGGTCAAGGGCGCGGCCCGCCACTTCCACAGCGCCGGTGGAGCGATTGATGGTGAGCGTGCCGACGACAAGTTCCGGCGTCGGATCGCCGCCGCGCCGCCGCCCCAGCGCGCGTACCCGCGCCTCCAGCTCCTCCGGGTCGAAGGGTTTGCGCAGATAATCGTCGGCCCCCAGATCCAGCCCGCGCACCCGATCGTCCAGCGCGTCGCGCGCGGTCAGCATCAGTACCGCGACCTTTTCGCCCCGGCGGCGCAGTTCAGCCAGGACGGCAAAACCATCCATGTCGGGCAGGCCGACGTCCAGGATGACCAGCGCATAGGGTTCGCTGCCGACGATGGACAGGGCGTCTTCCCCCGTCGCGACATGATCCACGGCATGGCCCCCCGCACGGAGCAGGGCGGAAATGCTGCGCGCCAGCGCGGCGTCATCCTCGATCATCAAAATCCGAATGGGGCACCCGATGCTGAAAGGTTGGTGACAGCTTGGCTTCGTAACTGAGCCTCACATCTTATCCGGCGATAGAAACGGAAGGCGAGGAGCAGGGTTCGTGCGACGGGTTATTCAGATTGTTTCCCTCTTGGCAAGTCTGGCGGTGCCGACGGTCGTAGCGGTGGCGGAGCGGCCGGCAGGCTATCCGCGATCCTATGACCAGTTGATCGCCGACGCGCAGGCGGAACGGCAGGTCGTGGTCTATGCCAATGCCGACACGTCGGAAATGGCGCCGGTCATCCTGGCGTTCCAGCGGCGGTATCCGGGCGTGACGGTGCGCTATGCCGACCTTGGCTCCAACGAAATGTATCGCCGCTTCGTCGCGGAATCGCGAGGTCGCAAGCCATCGGCCGATCTGGTCTGGTCGTCGGCGATGGACCAGCAGGTGAAGCTGATCAACGACGGGTTCGCGCAAAGCTATACCAGCCCCGAAAAGCCGGCTTTGCCAGCGTCGGCAGTGTGGAAGAATATGGGCTTTGGCGTCACCGCCGAACCGATCGCCTATGTTTACAACAAGAAAGCAATCCCCAACCCGCCGCGCAGCCATGCCGCGCTGGAAGCGATGTTGCGCAAGGATCGCCGGGCGCTGACGGGCAAGGTCGCGACTTTCGACCCGGCGCGGTCGAACACCGGCTATCTGTATCTGACGCAGGATTTCGCGATCACAGGCGACACGCGGTCGCTGGTGGAGGCGATGGCGGCGACCCGGCCGGTCCTGTCCATCACCACCGAGCCGATGTTGCGCGGCGTGGCGGAAGGCAAGCTGTCCATCGCCTATAATGTCATCGGTTCCTATGCGGTGGAGCGGGCGCGGCGCGACCCGCGCATCGGCGTCATATTTCCGCAGGATTATACGATCGTGATGTCGCGCATCGCCTTTGTCGCGCGGGAGGCGCGGCATCCTGCCGCCGCCAAGCTGTTCCTGGATTTCCTGCTGTCGCGTCAGGGCCAGTCCCTGCTCGCCCAGCACAGCCTCTGGCCGGTCCGCGCCGACATTCGCGGTCGCCGGCTTCCTGCGGCTCAGGCGCGCCCGGTGCGCGTCGGCCCGCAGCTTCTCGCCAATCTCGATCGCCTGAAACAGCAGCGCTTCCTGCGCGACTGGAACGCGATCCTCGCTTCTGGAGCCAAATAATGACGTCCCTGATGTTGCGCGGCGCCCCCGCTTTCCGCAATGGCTGTGCCGCGCTGGCGCTGATCGCCGCCACCCCTGCGCTGGCGCAGACGCCCAGTGCCGACGAACTGGCCGCGCTGGTAAAGGCGCAGGCGGCCGAAATCGCCTTGCTCAAGGCGCGGCTGGACAAGATCGAAGGGCGGTCGGTTGCGCAGGCCGCCGCACCGGTGCCCGCGCCGCAAGTCGCGCAGCAGCAGGCGACGCCGGCGCTGGTCGTCACGCCCTTCGCGCCGCAGATCGTGCCGCCCGGTCCGGCCGACATCGACGTGGCGCAGGCCCGCGCCATCGCCGCCAACGAAGTCGGCGTGAAAACCGAATGGGGGGCAGGCCTGCCCGTCTTCCGATCGGCCGACGGCGTCTTCACCTACAAGCCGCGCGGGCGCATCCTGGTCGACGTCAGTTCGACCATGGGTTCGAAATATGATGGCCGCAACACGACCACGACCGGCATGCGCGCGCTGCGGCTGGGTCTGGAAGGCGGCGTCGGGCCGCATTTCTTCTACCAGTTCGAAAGCGACTTTTCGGAAAATGAGGTCGACATCGTCACCGCCTTTCTGGGCTATCGCAACAAGATCAGCAGCAAGGTCGATTATGACGTGCGCGCCGGGCATCTGTTCAACGATCGCGCGTTCGAGGGCAGCACCGGCTCTGACTCCACGCCGTTCCTGGAACGCGGCACGGTTTCGACCGCGATCATCCCGCAGCGCGGCTTTTACGGCATCGGCATCATGGGCCGCATGTTCGGTCCCAACTGGCATGCGTCGGTCAGCGTGACCGGCGACCGGGTCGATGGCCAGCAGGCGACCAACGACAGCCGCACCGCCGCCTTCCGCGCGCACTGGAACCCGATCAGGACCGACCGGTCGCTGTTGCATGTGGGCGCATGGGGCTTTGACGAGGCGCTGTCGTCGGCGGCGACGACGTTGACGCGCAGCACTGTGATCGGCGGGCGGTTCAATGGGGCGGTGCGGGTATCGACCGGCGAGTTGCTGGGCGGCAAATCGACCACCGGCTATGGTGTGGAACTGGGCGGCTATAGCGGCGGCCTGTGGGTGATGGGCGAAGCCGGACGGCGCGTCGCGCGCCTGACCGGCGGACGCCCCGATTTCGAGAGCAAGGCGTGGAGCCTGTCCACCGGCCTGTTCCTGACCGGCGAACTGCCCCCCTATAATCCGCGCCTTGGCAGCTTTGGCCAGCCCAACGTCATCGATCCGGTGCTGGATGGCGGGTCGGGTGCGATCGAACTGACCGCACGCTACGAAAATCTGGATTATACCGACCTTGTCCTTGGCGGCGACGGATGGGCCGCTACGGTCGGTGTGAACTGGTATCTCAACAGCTTCACGCGGATTCAGCTGAACGGCATCCATTGGCGCACCGACAATCGTGCCGGCGCCTTCACCGGCAGCGACGACGGCCAGACCGTCAGCGCGCGTGTCGGCGTGACTTTCTGATCCTTCTTCTCCTCGCCTCTTCAAGGATGCAGCGATGAATCTTGCCCTGCTCGGCTTCCTGATGGTCGCCACCTTCATGACGCTGATCATGACCAAAAAGATGACGCCGCTGGTGGCGCTGATCGTCATTCCGTCCCTGTTCGGCGTTGTCGCCGGGCAGGCGGCGGGCCTGGGCGACATGATGATCGACGGCATCAAGAATCTGGCGCCGACCGGCGTGATGCTGCTGTTTGCCATCCTGTTCTTTTCGACCATGACGGACACGGGATTGTTCGATCCGCTGGTAGGCCGGCTGGTCAAGCTGGTGCATGGCGATCCGCTGCTGATCCTGCTGGGATCGGTGGTGTTGTGCGCGGTCGTCAGCCTGGATGGTGACGGATCGACCACCTACATCATCACCTGCGCCGCGCTGCTGCCGCTTTACAAGCGGTTCGACATGAAGCGCATCTACCTCGTCTGCCTGCTGATGGTGACGAGCGGGATCATGAACCTGACGCCGTGGGGCGGGCCGACCGCTCGTGCCGCCAGTGCGCTGAAGCTCGATCCGGCGACCCTCTTCCTGCCGCTCGTCCCCGGCATGATCGCGGGCCTGGCTTTCCTGCTGGGCCTGGCCTTCTGGTTCGGGATCAAGGAGCGGCGACGCCTGGGCCATGTCCATGTCCCGCAGCGTGAGGCGGTGGACGTCGCCGACCTTGGCGTGTCGCAATATCCCGAAGCGCGCCGTCCGCATCTGCGCTGGTTCAACGCGGCGCTGGTGGTCGTGCTCTTGGGCCTGCTGGTATGGGGAATCCTGCCGCTGTCGGTCCTGATGATGATCGCCTTCGCCATTGCCATGATCGTCAACTATCCGGGCGTCGCGCAGCAGAAGGAGCGGATCGCCGCCCATGCCGGCAATGTCCTGTCGGTCGTGTCGCTGATCTTCGCCGCAGGCATCTTCACCGGCATATTGGGCGGCACCGGCATGGTGGAGGCGATGAGCAAGGAAGTGGTGGGCTTCATCCCGCCCGCGCTCGGGCCGTATATGGCGCCGATCACCGCTTTGCTGTCCATGCCCTTCACCTTCTTTATCTCCAACGACGCCTTTTATTTCGGCATGCTGCCGATCCTGGCGGAGGCCGGCGCCCATTATGGCGTCGATCCGATGGCGATCGCGCGCGCGTCGCTGATGGGCCAGCCGGTCCATCTGCTCAGCCCGCTGGTGCCGTCCACCTATCTGCTCGTCAGCCTGGCCGGCATCGACCTGGCCGATCATCAGCGCTTCACCTTGCTGCCGGCCGCCGCCGTGTGCATCGTCATGACGCTGGTGGGCATGATCGCGCTGGCTTTCCCCTTCGTGGCCTGACGGTTACGGGAGACGGCGGACGACGCGGCTAAATTCGTGAAAATATGAGGAATGAGATCATGGTCCGCCCCAACCCGATCGGATCATGGTCCAAGAGTGGAGGAATGATGCTGCGCTTCCTGGCGGCGCTGGCCGTGGGGGCGGGGGGCGGCGCGCTGTTCCTGGAGATCGGCGCGCCTTTGCCCTGGGTGCTGGGGTCCATGGCCGCCTGCGCCGTGGCCAGCGTCATCGGCCTGCCGATACAGGCGTCTTCCGCCACGCGCCGGCCGATGGCGGCGGTGATTGGCGTCGTGCTGGGCAGCAGTTTTGGCCCGCATCTGTTACCGCAGGCGCGCGAGTGGATCATCCCGCTTGTCGCGTTGCCCTTCTTTCTTGCGAGCGCGGCGCTGCTGTGCGTCACCTATTTCCGCAAGGTCGCGAAATTCGATCCGGCCACCGCCTATTTCGCCGGCATGCCCGGTGGCATCGCCGAAATGGTGGTGATGGGGGCGGAGCGCGGCGCGGACGAGCGAACCATCGGCCTCATCCACGGCGCGCGCATCTTTCTGGTCGTCTTCATCCTGCCCTTTCTGATCCGGCTGGACCATGCGCCGGTCGCCATGGCGCCAGCCGCGGCGGTGACGGGGGAGGTGGCGGACTGGACGCTCTTGGCGTGGGCGGTGGGCTGCGTGCTTGTGGGGCTGCTTGTCGGCAGGCTGCTGCGCCTGCCGGCCTGGCATCTGGTCGGGCCGCTGGCGGTGAGTGCGGCCGTGCATATGAGCGGGGTGGCCGATTTCCGCATCCCGGCATGGGCGCTGGCGGCCGCGCAGGTGGGACTGGGCGCCACCATAGGCTGCCGCTTCGTCGGGCTGACGATGAAGACTTTGCTGCGCACCGTGGCGCTGGCGGCGGGATCGACACTGATCCTGCTGGCGGTGACGTTCGCCTGGGCGGCGGGGGTCAGCGTATTGACCGGGTTGGACCCGGTGCTGCTGACCCTGGCCTATTCGCCCGGCGGCCTCGCCGAAATGAGCATGGTGGCGCTCAGTCTGGCACTGGAGCCGGGCGTGGTCATCATCCATCACCTGACCCGCGTGGTGCTGGTCCTGATCGGCGCACCACTTGGGTTCAGGGCCATGAAGATCAGAACAGGGTCATGAGGCCCGTCGCCGGGTCGATCACGCCTTCATAGATCATCTTGGCCGCGACATAGAGGATCACTGCCAGACCGAAATAGGCGATGGCGCGGTAGCGTTCGATGACGCGGGCGAGCAGATTTGCCGCCACGCCCATCAGCGCGACCGACAGGATCAGGCCGACGACCAGGATGCCGGGATGTTCGCGCGCGGCGCCGGCGACGGCCAGCACATTGTCCAGGCTCATGGACACGTCGGCGATGGCGACGGCCCAGGCGGCCTGGGCAAAGCCCCTGGGCGCAGCCTTGCCAGCGATATCGCCGGCATCTTCGGCTTCGCCGCCCGAACGCAGTTCGCGCCACATCTTCCATGCGACCCACACCAGCAGCAGGCCACCGGCAAAAACGAGGCCGACCAGCTGCATCAGCTGCGTCACGAGCAGGGCGAAGGCGATGCGCAGCACCAAGGCGGCGATGACGCCGATCGCGATCACCTTGCGACGGGAGGCGGGGGGCAGGCCGGCAGCCAGCGCGCCCACGACGATCGCATTGTCCGCCGCGAGCATGATGTCGATCAGCACGACCTGGCCGAAGGCGGCCAGGGCGGCAGGGGAGCCGATATTGGAAAAATCGGCCACGATATGGGTCCAGATGTCGTTCATAAATCCTCTCACAGGCGACGACCGGGGGCGTCGGATTGACGACTGCTTTCAGGCGAAACAGCGTGGATCGCCATGGGAAGGCGACCGGCGGCGCATAGGACAGGAAGCTGTCACCCACCTTTCAGCCGGGCGGGCTTTCGATCATGCGCGGCCTTGAAAGGCGTCACGCCCTGGCGGAGCAGAAAGCGGGGATGACAGGATGGGCTAAAGCCGCCCAGGTGCTGGAGCGGGTTCGGATTCGTGGCCGCCCATCCGGCATTGCGCGGCATGGGGGGCAGCGTCGCGTGGGGATATTTTCAAGGCCCTGAGATGCTGAAATCCGTCATTTGCGGACGTAAGCCGTTGATCTATTTTCGCCGGTAACGGAAATACCAGACTTCGTGGCCGATGCGGCGGGCCTTGGCTTCGTAGCGGGTTTCGGGCCAGCCGCCGGGGCGGGTCTGGAAATCCCTGGCTTCGCTGGCCAGCCAGTCGAAATCGGGATGACCGTTCATCACCATCAACGCCCAGCGCAGATAGACCGGATGGTCGGTGCCGAAGCGGAATTCGCCGCCGGGCTTGAGTTTGCGCGCGATCATCGCGACCGGGCCGGGGTTCATCATCCGGCGCTTGGCGTGGCGCGCCTTGGGCCATGGGTCGGGATGGAGGAGATAGACGAAGCTCAAGGCGCCGTCGGGGATGCGGGCGAGCACGTCGAGCGCATCGCCCATGTGGAGGCGGACATTGCCGAGCGCGCCGTCGCGGACGTGGCCCAGCGCCTGAACCACGCCGTTCAGGAACGGTTCGCAGCCGATAAAGCCATGGTCGGGCAGCATGTCGGCGCGATAGGCCATATGCTCGCCGCCGCCGAAGCCGATTTCGAAATGAAGCGGGCGATCGTAGCCGAAGAGGTCGGCAGCGGTCACTTCGCCTTCGGCCGGGACCGATACGGCAGGCAGGAGGGTGTCGACCAGTTCCTGCTGGCCCTTGCGGAGCTTTGGCCCCGACTGGCGGCCGTAGAGGCGGTTGAGGGTCGTGGGATCGCCGGATTTATGCGCTGTCATGGGCAGCGCCGATAGCGGGGCGGAGCCGTGGGGGCAAGCGGCGAGCGCGGAGCGGGAACAGGGTGCCCCTTCCTGCGATCCGTCGCTGTGCAGTCCGGATCGCAGGAAGGGGCGGAATGACAAGAGGCTGGCGACGATGGCTGAGGAGAAGCATCGCCGGATTTCGACGGGCATCGGCTGGAAGCCGCCCGCCGCCACATCCTTCGTCAGGTCATTTGCACTTGATGAAACGACCCTTTGCATCCTTGCAGGGCGCCTTTTTGACAGGCGGCCTGGGGGTGCATTTGACGAATTTGCCCTTCGCGTCCTTGCATGGCGCGGCAGATGCAGGAGCAACATTGCCGGCCAACAGGGAAAGGCCGAGGAAGGCGATGGCAACCGTCTTTGTCATGATGTGCCTCTTTGGGGAGAGGAGGGTGTCGGGTTTGACAGGGGTTGCAAACCCGACCCGGCTTTTATGCGCTGGACGGGGGCGGTTGCCTAATGAACTTTTCGTCATTTTACGGACAGGCGGGGTATCAAAAAGGGCGCCGAAGGCTGGTGCCCCGGCGCCCTTTTATGATGGTACGATGTGCCCACCCGCTGCGACCAACGCGCTGCGCGCGCAGGTCTCGCTGCCCTTGGCCGGAGTCACTTGCCTCCGGCCAAGGGCAGCAGGAGGGGAGCAGGTCAGGCCAGCGCGGCCTTGAGCTGATCGACCAGATCGGTCTTTTCCCAGGGGAAATAATCGCCGTCGGGGGTGCGGCCGAAATGGCCGTAGGCGGCGGTCTTCTGGTAGATCGGCTTGTTGAGGCCCAGGTGGGTGCGGATGCCCTTGGGCGTCAGCCGGACGAGGGTCGGCAGGACGGCTTCGATGGCCGAGGCTTCCACCGTGCCGGTGCCGTGCAGGTCGACATAGAGCGAGAGCGGTTCGGCGACGCCGATGGCGTAGCTCAACTGGATCGTGCAGCGACGGGCAAGGCCGGCGGCGACGATGTTCTTCGCCAGATAGCGGGTGATGTAGGCGGCCGAGCGATCGACCTTGGTCGGGTCCTTGCCGGAGAAGGCGCCGCCGCCATGAGGCGACGCGCCGCCATAGGTGTCGACGATGATCTTGCGGCCGGTGAGGCCAGCGTCGCCATCGGGGCCGCCGATTTCGAACAGGCCGGTCGGGTTGACGTAGATGGCTTCGTCGCCGGGCAGCCAGCCTTCGGGCAGGACGTCGGCCATGACGCCCTTGACGTAAGCACGCAGTTCGGCCCGGCTGTCGTCATTATCCATGCCGGCGGCATGCTGGGTCGACACGACAAGGGCGGTCGCGCGGACCGGCTTTTCGTCGATATATTCGAGGGTCACCTGGCTCTTGGCGTCAGGCTCCAGGAAGGGCACGACCTTGTTGTGGCGGTCGTCCGCCATGCGTTCCAGGATCTTGTGGCTGTAATAGAGGGTGGCGGGCATGAGGTCGGGGGTTTCGTCGGACGCATAGCCGAACATGATGCCCTGGTCGCCGGCGCCTTCATCCTTGTTGCCGCTTTCATCGACGCCCTGGGCGATGTGGGCGGACTGGCCGTGGAGGTTGTTTTCGAAGCGGAAGGTCTGCCAGTGGAAGCCATCCTGCTCATAACCGATGCGCTTGACCGTTTCGCGGACGGTGGCTTCGATTTCTTCCTGCGCGCCCGGCAACCAGGCACCGTTTTCATAGACGCCCTTGCAGCGGATTTCGCCGGCCAGAACGACGAGCTGGGTCGTGGTCAGCGTTTCGCAGGCGATGCGGGCTTCGGGGTCTTTCGACAGGAAGAGATCGACGATCGAGTCGGAAATCTGGTCAGCGACCTTGTCGGGATGGCCTTCGGACACGGATTCCGAGGTGAAGAGAAATTGATTGCGCATGTGACTCCCGTACGGTGCTTGGGCAGGTTGCGATATAAAGAAATGTTTATGTGCTATTAGCTTTTGGCTTTGCGGAGCGCAAGAGCCGCGACCAGCAGCAGGAGCGCCAGCAGTCCGGGCGACCAGTTGCCAAGGCGCGCGAAGAGCGTGGGCGGCAATGCGGGGGGCAGGCCGGAGTCGAGGAAACCGGCGCGGTTGAGGCCGAGCGCGTGGACGACATGGCCGCGCGCGTCGATGATCGCGGAGACACCGGTGGGGGTCGAGCGGATGATGGGCACCCCTTCCTCCAGCGCGCGCAGGCGGGCCTGTGCCAGATGCTGGACAGGCCCCCAGCTGCCGAACCAGGCGTCGTTGGAGGGGTTGAAGAGGAAGTCGGGGCGGTTCGCCGCGTCGATCACATGACCTGAAAAGATGATCTCGTAGCAGATCTGGATGCCCATCTTGAGCGGGGGGCGGCCGGGATTGGCGGGCAGGGTCAGGCTTTGCGGGCCCGGGCCGGGCCAGAAATCGGCGTCTCCGGGCACGAGACGGGACAGGCCGATGGGTTCGAGGATGTTCCGCATCGGCAGATATTCGCCATAGGGGACGAGGTGCGATTTCGAATAGCGGCCCGCGATGGTGGCGGCCGGGGTGACGATCCAGACGCTGTTGTTGGCGCCGGAAAGTTTGTTGACGAGGGTGCCGTCCTGTTCGGCCGGCTTGAAATAGACCTTGTCCCCGCCGGTCATCAGCAGGTCGTCGGGGCCGAGCAGGTGCGCGAGCCGGGCGCGCCAGTCGGGTTCCATGTCGAGATAGGCAGGGATCGCCGCTTCGGGCCAGAAGATGAGGCGCGGGGCCGGGCGCGGCTGGCCCGACAGGGTCGAGAGCTTGCGGAAATTGCGATATTCCGCCTCGACCGAATATTTTTCGTCCTGGCCGATATTGGGCTGGACCACGCGGATGCGGGGCGCGCCGACGGGCGTGGCTGGCGCGGGGGCGAGGTGGCCCCACAGAGCAAGCAGGGCGAGAGGCGCGGCGAACATGGCCGCGGGACGGACCCGGCGCTGGGTCGCAAGCAGCAGCGCGCCGGCGGCGAGGATGGTAAGGGCGCCCAGGCCGTAGGTGCCGATGACCGTCGCTGCGAGACCGATGCCGGTGGGCAGCAAGGTGACGCCGAGCGGGTTCCAGGCGAAGCCGGTGAAGAGGGTGGAGCGCAGATATTCGGTGGCGAGCCACAGGGCGGCGAAGAGGAGGATGAAGGATAAAGGCTCGCTTTGCTCGCCTACCCACCCCCGGCCCCTCCCTGAGAGGGGGGGGAGTTTGGCGTGCAGCCACCATGCGCCCAATGTCGCGAGGCCGGGATAGGCCGCGAGATAGAGCGAGAGCAGGAGCACCGCGCCATAACCGAACCAGTGCGGCATCGCATCCTGAAAGGTGAAGGCGTGGGCGATCCAGTTGAGGCCCAAAGTGAAATGGCCGACGCCGAACAGCCAGCCGCGCAGGAAGGCGACGCGGCGGTCGGGGGCCTGTTCGATCAGGATCAGCAACACGGCCAGGCAAGCGAGCGTGACCGGCCAGAGATTGAGCGGGGCAAAGCCGGTGGCGGAGGCGAATCCCGCCAGCAGCGCCGTGACTTTGGGGTGGCGGGCGAAGGCTTGTTTCAGCACGTCAGCGGATCGATTCAAGCGTCGCGCCGGTGCATTTGTCGCTCTTTTGCCCGCCGCCGGTCAACATCGAGGCGGCAAGGAAGCCGCCGACGATGAGGACGAGGAAGGCAGCAGAGAGCAGGGCCAGATATTTTTCGATGAAGGCTTTGATCGGGCGGCCGAATTTCCAGAAGAGGAAGCCGACGAGCATGAACTGGAAGGCGCGGCTGACGATGCTGGCCCATAGGAAGGTGAAGAGCGGCAGGCCGATGAAGCCGGCCGTGATGGTGATGAGCTTGAACGGGATGGGCGTCGCGCCCTTGATGAGGATGATTTCCGCGCCGTAATCGCGCAGATAGCAGGCCGCGACCGGGAATTTGGCGGCAAGGCCGAGCGCGGTCAGTATCTGCTGCCCGACGGTTTCATACAGGAAATGGCCGATGGCATAGCCGAAGAGGCCGCCCAGCACCGAGGCAAGGGTGCAGATGAAGCCGAAGCGGATCGCGCGTTCCGGGCGGGCAAGGCACATGAGGCCGAGCAGCGGATGCGGCGGGATCGGGAAGAAGCTCGATTCCATGAAGCTGATGGCGAAGAGCCACCGTTCGGCGTGGCGGTGGGCGGCCTTTGCCAGCGTCCATTGGTAGAGCCGTGTAAGCATCGCGGTCAGGTCGTCTTTCCGCCCAGGCGGGGCTGCAAATGGCGCTTTTCTGCGCTTCCGGTGCTCACATGCTTCAAGCACGCTGCGTTGGGCCGAGTCATGCCCCTCGGGCCAAGGTTCTCGAAAATCACCATTTTCGCCTCGGCCTGAACGGAAACTCGACCTGCCCGTAACCGAACTGGGTTCAGGTCGCCAGCGCTTTTGCGTGACCGTGATGCGACCGGGGGGGCGCACGGGGTTGATTGTTTGGCGCCGTCTGGGCATGACCCCATCCCGATAGCCCTGTCCGGTCGCCCTGTTTTGAATATTCCCCCTATCCCATGGTCGAAGGTGCGGCAGCGCGCGGGCGGTATCGTCTTCGCACTGGTGCTGAACCTGTTGCTGTTGCTGGCGCTCTTCACCCTGTCGCCCCGGTTCGAGCCGCCCAGACAAGACGATCGCATGCCCGTGACGTTCGATGTTGAGACGGGCGAGAAGACCGACCAGCAACAGGCCAAGGCGGAAAGGACGGAGAAGCGGGAGACACAGTCTTCGCCGCAGAAGCAGGCCGATCCGGTGGTACGCCCACCGGTGCCGGTGGAAAAGCCGGCCGAGCAGCCGCCATCGCCCTTTCCCTTCCTGACGCTCAATCGCGAGCAGATGGCGTCGGCCGATATCGGCAACCTGCCCAAGGGGACGCAGGGCGAGGGCGAAGGCAAGGGCAATAGCGCGGCGGTGCAGGGGCCGGGCGAAGGGCCGGGCGGAGTGCAACTGTACGAGGCGGAATGGTATCGGCGGCCGACCCATGCGGAGCTGTCCACCTATCTGCCGGCCAATGCGCCGGCGCGGGGCTATGGCCTGGTCGCGTGCAAGACGATCGACCATTATCATGTCGAAAATTGCCAGACGTTGGGGGAATATCCGCTGGGGTCGGGCCTTGCCAAGGCGGTGCGACTGGCCGCCTGGCAGTTTCTGGTGATGCCGCCGCGGGTCAATGGCAAGAAGATGGTGGGGAGCTGGGTGCGGATCCGCATCGATTATACGCGGACCATGGTGCCGGGTGGCGCGGCGTCCGGGCCGGAGCCTGATGCGGACGATCAGGCCGGCCCCCCGTCGCGGCCGGCGCCCAAGCCGCTGGCGCCGGGGGTTTCCGGACCGCAATTCTGAACGACGCCAATTCGTCGCGAGCGGATCGCGCGGATGGTGGCCGCTGCCTTTAAGATGCGCGCAATGACGAGGGTCTTGTGTGCGGAGGCGATGATGCGGGTGGCGGTGGTTACGTTCGACGGATTCAACGAGTTGGACAGTTTCGTGGCGCTGGCGCTGCTGAACCGGGCAGCGGGCTGGCGGGCCGGGATCTGCGGGCCCGGCGAGACGGTGACGTCGATGAATGGCGTGGAGGTCGCGGTGCAGCACCCCATGGAATTTGCGAATGAAGCCGATGTCGTGCTGATCGGGAGCGGGGTGCGGACGCGCGAGTTCGTTTCGGATGCGAAACTGATGGCGGGCATGCGACTGGACCCTGCGCGGCAGATTATCGGGGCGCAATGTTCGGGCGCGCTGGTGCTGGCGCGGCTGGGGCTGCTGGAAGGGGTGCCGGTATGCACCGACGTGACGAGCAAGCCCTGGGTCGTGGCCACCGGTGCGCAGGTGATCGAGGCGCCGTTCCATGCGACCGGCAATGTGGCGACCGCGGGCGGGTGCATGGCGGCGCAGTATCTGAGCGCCTGGGCGATCGCGCGCGGGGCGGGGGAAGAGACCGCGCGGGACGTGATCGACTATGTCGCGCCGGTAGGGGAGAAAGCGGAGACGGTGGCAAGGGTCATGGGGGTGGTGGCGTCGTTTCTGGCCGTCGAGGCGGTGGTATAAAATAGTTGCGTTCTACTACTGGATTGGCAGAGTGCCGCCACCCGACCTGACAACAGAAGGAGAGAGACTATGATTATCCATGGGGCCAGGCCGTCGCCCTTCGTGCGCAAGGTCATCGTCTTTGCGGCGGAAAAGGGGATCGATGTCGAAGTGCAGACGGCCGGCTTCGGGCGTGGGGGCGAAGGCTATCTGAAGGGGTCGCCCTTCGGCAAGATTCCGGCGCTGGAGGATGGCGATTTCCTGCTGTGCGATTCGACCGCGATCATCACCTATATGGATGCCCTGCATCCGGGAACCGAGATGATCCCGACCGAACCCAGAGAGCGCGCCCGGACCATATGGTTCGAGGAGTTCGGCGATACCGTGGTGCAGGCGGCGGGGCAGAAGATCTTCTTCAACCGGGCGGTGGCCAGGCGGTTGAAGCGGGAGCCGGACCTGGCGGCGGCGGATGCGGCCGAAGCCGGGGAAATGCCGAAAATCTACGATTATCTGGAAGATGTGCTGCCGGAAAGCGGCTGGCTGGTGGAGGATCGCTTCACGCTGGCGGATCTGGCGGCGGCGTGCCCGATCATCAATGTCGGCTATGTGTCGGATGGACTGAGCGCCGATCGCTGGCCCAAGGTGGTGGCGTGGATCGGCCGGGTGAAGGCACGGCCGAGCGTGGCGGCGGCTTTGGCGGAAGAAGCGCCGATGATCCGGGCCATGATTGAAAAATAACCCATATGGAACATTTTTGTTGACATCGTCACGCTGATCTGGCAGAGATTGGCACAGTGGAAAAATGTGAGTCGCCAAGGTGCTGATGCAGCTGGCGGCTTTTGAAGGGCTGGTCCGGGAGGGCCGGCCCTTTTTGTTTGCGCCAGGAGTTTTGGGGCGGGTTTTGGGGGCGGGCTTTAAGGGCCGGGGAGGCAGGGATGGCAGGCGGGAAGCAGTTGGTGCCGGGGCGGCAGCAGGCGGGCGGCAAGAGCAAGGCGCAGATGCGCAACGGGCGAAGCGACGGCTGGACGGTGGAGAAGGAGGATATCTTCTTTTCGACGCTGGCGCAGACCTGCAATGCGAGCGAGGCAGCGCGCGAGGCGGGCGTGTGCCGGGCCAGTGCCTATCGGCGCAAGGCCATCGACCCGGCTTTTGCGGAACATTGGGAGGATGCGTTGGCGGAAGGTTATGGCGAGATCGAATTGATGCTGATGCGCGCGGCGCTGTTTGGCCATCAAAGTGAGGAGACGGTGCGCGACGGCGAGGGGGTGGTCAAGACGCACAAGGTCACGCGCAAGCAGGATATGGGCGTGGCGATGCGCCTGTTGCTGGCCCATCGCGACACGGTGGCGGCGATCCGCAAGGCGCGGATGGACCGGGCGGCGGCGGCCGCGGCCGAGGATGGCGATGCGGTGCGGCAACGGGTGCATGCGGCGCTGGACGTCGCGCATGCGCGGATGCAGGGTGGGGGGTGAGTGTGGATTGGGGGGCAAGTTTCATCTCCCACCTTCCACTCGGTCCATCGATTTCGCTAAGGGCGAACGGGGCTAGGGAACATCAGGGCGAGCAAGGGCGCATATAAAGACGGCCCATAGGTAGCGTTCCCTGGCGGCGGCCGGGGGCCTGGTCCACGCTCCGAACTGGGCCCCAGCCTGCGCCGGGGAACGGGTAGGTCCAGGTGCGCATCTTTGTGTGTTGGAGACGTGCCTTACCCGCGCCAAGGCAAGGTCTTGCGGCGCCGATGCAGCCGGCAGCCAAGAGAGAAGGAGGGAGATTATGGCGCTTTCGCAATTTGAGCGGCTGGCGCTGGAGCCGGGGGATGTGCGCGACGCGGTGTTGCGGCAGCTGGACCGGCAGGCGTTGATGGCGCTGGAGCGGGATTGGGCGTTTCTGGCGCGGCCGGGGCAGTTGGCGCCGGCGGGCGACTGGCGCATCTGGTTGATGATGGCGGGGCGTGGCTATGGCAAGACGCGCGCCGGGGCGGAATGGGTGCGCGCCATTGCGCAGGACGATCCCACGGCGCGGATCGCGCTGGTCGGTGCGACGCTGGGCGAGGCGCGCAGCGTGATGGTGGAAGGGGCGAGCGGGCTGCTGGCGATCGCGCCATGGTGGGATCGGCCGGCCTATGCGCCGGCGCTGCGGACGTTGCGCTGGCCCAACGGGGCGATGGCGACGCTCTATGGCGCGGCGGAGCCGGAGAGTTTGCGCGGGCCGCAGTTCAGCCATGGCTGGGCCGACGAGATCGCCAAATGGGCGGGCGGACAGGCGGCGTGGGACAATCTGATGATGGGATTGCGATTGGGGCGGCAGCCGCGCGTGCTGGCGACGACCACGCCGCGACCGGTGCCGCTGGTGCGCGGGCTGGTGGCGCGCGATGGCGCCGACGTCGTGGTGACGCGGGGGCGGACGGCGGACAATGCCGCGCATCTGGCCGAAGGCTTCGTCGCGGCGATGGCGGAGCGCTATGGCGGCACGCGGCTGGGGCGGCAGGAACTGGACGGCGAACTGATCGAGGAGGTGGAGGGCGCGCTGTGGTCGCGCGCGCTGGTCGAGCGGTGCCGGGTGCGCCACGTGCCGGGCGTGCTGCGCCGTGTGGTGGTGGCGGTCGATCCGCCGGCGTCGGCAGGCGGCGACGCATGCGGGATCGTGGTGGCGGGGCTGGGCAGCGACGGGCGGGCCTATGTCATCGCGGATGCGAGCGTTTCGGGGCTGTCGCCCGAAGGCTGGGCACGGGCCGTGGCGGCCGCGGCGCTGGTCCATGGCGCCGACCGGGTGGTGGCCGAGGCGAATAATGGCGGGGCGATGGTGGAAAGCGTGCTGGTGGCGGCGCAGGAGTCGATGCCGGTGAAGCTGGTCCATGCGAGCCGCGGCAAAGCGGCGCGGGCGGAGCCGGTGGCGGCGCTGTACGAGGCCGGGCGGGTGGCGCATCGCGGCGCCTTTCCGGATCTGGAGGACCAGATGTGCGGGCTATTGGCGGGCGGCGGCTATGTCGGGCCGGGGCGGTCGCCCGATCGCGCCGACGCGCTGGTGTGGGCGATGACCGAACTGATGCTGGGGAAGGCAGGCGAGGCGCGGGTAAGGGCGATGTGAAGGCGGTGCTTCGGGAAGGCCGGCGCGGGGTGGGCCGCGCCGGACCTGTGGGCGTCAGTTGGCTTTGATTTCGAGCAGCATCACACGCCAAAATCGAAGATGCGCGCGGTCATGGCGCCAGCCGATCCGCCGCCTGTAAGGGCGTAGATGAAACCATATTCGCCGGCATCCAACTCTTTTGCAGGGGTTACTCTGAACACGCCGGGACGAACCATTTCATAGTCGAAGGCAAGGCGATCCTTATCCATGACGCCTGTTTTCGCTCCGCCGATATTGGCGCTGCCAACGCGCGCTTCCCGACGGCCATCCTTCTTCATGAGTTTGATCAGCGTGAATTCGGAAGGTGAAGAGACTGTCGCCGCTGTGCCGGCCGCCCACGCCGTATTGCCGCGCACCGTGTCAGGATTAGATTCGTCGAAGAAAAAGTAAAAGCTCGGGCGACCGGGCTGGGTACGGACACGCGCAGCCTCGTTCTGAATTGCGGCCTTGATGCTCATCGACGCTATGCCGCCAGTGAACGCATAACCGATAATGCCGCCCGTCTTCGCCTGGTTCGTTACCGTTGGATCGATGCGCTGCATCTTGCCGCCCGCGCCCGTATTGGACAGGAGATAGACGCCAGCCGGGTGGGGAATGAGCGGATCTGGCGAATCCATCGACATCGCTGGAATCGATGCAGCGGCGCTGTTGTTCAGCATCGCAGCCATGATCGGACCGGAAACACCTTTGCTTTTAAGCAAGAGCATCTCGTCCGTCGTAAGATCAAACCTGGTACCGGACGCTTTTATTTTTGCAATCACGGCTTCATCGCCAATACCGGCGCTGGATAGTGCGATGACGCTATCTACGGATAGAGTTTCCGCAAAGGCGGGCACGGCGATGGCGACTGCCATCGCTGCAAAAGTCATTTTGAACATCGGAACCCCCAAAATAGACTCAACTCCCCCCGGAGCCGAGATATGCTCTGGTGCATTTATGGCGGGGCGATCGTCAAGGGATAAATATTTGATCTTTATTGGGGAATATTTTGCAGCAGCGAGAAAGGCGGTGCGTGCTTTACAGATGCGGCGCAGGCGATAGACCGGTCGCCATGAAAAACATCCTCCCGCTGACCGCAGCGTCCGCCCTGATCCTGACAACCCAGGCCGTCCTTCCCGCCGCTGCGCAGACGCGGGCGCCCGATGCGGCGCGGCTGAAGGCGAATGTCGAGACGCTGGTGCGTTTCGGGACGCGGCATACGCTGTCTTCGGCGACCGATCCCAAGCGGGGGATCGGGGCGGCGCGCAAGTGGGGCGCGGCGGAATTTGCGAAGATCGGCAAGGGATGCGGCGGGTGTTTGACGGTGGAGACGATCGCGGATCGCTTTACCGGGCCGCGCGCGCCCGATGGCGTGGAGGTGGTGGATGTGCTGGCGATCCAGACGGGGACGGGCGATCCCAGCCAGGTGGTGATCGTCGCCGGGCATATCGACAGCCGCGTGACCGATGTGATGAACATCACCGACGATGCGCCGGGCGCGAACGACAATGCGTCGGGCACGGCGCTGGTCATGGAAGCGGCGCGGGTGCTGGCGGGCGAAAAGTTCGACGGGACGATCGTCTATGCGCTGCTGTCTGGGGAAGAACAGGGGCTGTGGGGCGCCAAGCTGCTGGCCGCGACCGCCAAGGCGCGCGGGTGGCATGTGCGCGCGATGCTGAACAACGATATCGTCGGCAATACGGTGGGGCAGAATGGCCAGCGCGTGGCCGACCGGGTGCGGGTGTTTTCCGAAGGGATCCGCTTTGCCGAGGAAGGCAAGGCGAGCCTGACGCGCCGGGCGATCGGCGGCGAGGATGATGGCCCATCGCGCGCGCTGGCCAAGGCGATCGACGGGATTGCCAGGGCCGACCGGGGGATCGGACTGGATGTGTTTGCGGTGCGGCGGCTGGACCGCTTCGGGCGGGGCGGCGATCATTCGCCGTTCCTGGAGCTGGGCTTTCCCGCCGTGCGCTTTTCGGTGGGGATCGAGAATTACGACCGGCAGCATCAGGATCTGCGCACCGAAAAGGGCCACGTCTATGGCGACACGGTCGAGGGGATGGACTTTCCCTATCTGGCGAAGGTGACGGCGCTCAATGTCGCGACGTTGCGGCGACTGGCAGACGCGCCGGCGGCCCCGGCGAGCGTGTCGCTGGATGGCGCGCTGTCGATGGATACGCGGGTCTTCTGGGACGCGGTGCCGGGCGCGGCTTCGTACAAAGTCTATTGGCGCCGGGCCGATGCGCAGGATTGGAGCGACAGCCGCGCGGTGACGGGGGCGAGCGAGACGGTGCTGAAGGATGTCGTGGTGGACGATCATTTCATCGGCGTGGCGGCCGTGGCGAAGAACGGCGCGGAAAGCCTGGTGACGTTCGGGGGCATGGCGCCGCGGAAATAGGGGCATAAATTAGTTTTGATACGATACCTTTAATTCCACGCGCCATGCTTTACATGCGGGCGTCATGTGCAGGGGCCACGCCCTTGCCCGACGCTTATCGGAAGGACAACCATGCTGATCGACCGTTTGAACTGGCGCTATGCCACCAAGAAGATGAACCCGGACAAGGCCGTGCCGGAGGAGAAGGTGGAGCGCATCCTGGAAGCGGTGCGGCTGGCGCCGACGTCGAGCGGGTTGCAGCAGTTCGAGGTGATCGTCGTCACGAACAAGCCAGTGCGCGAGAAGATCAAGGCGATCGCCTGGAACCAGGAGCAGGTGACGGACGCATCGCACCTGATCGTCTTTGCCGCGTGGGACAATTATACGCCAGAGCGGATCAACCACATGTTCGACCTGGTCAACGACGAGCGCGGTTTCAAGAATGAAGGCTGGGAAGCCTATCGCCAGATGTTGCTGGGCACATATCCGCAGCGCGACGCGGAGACGAATTTCGAGCATGCGGCGCGGCAGGCCTATGTCGGGCTTGGCATCGCGCTGACCGCCGCCGCCTTCGAGGAGGTGGATGCGACGCCGATGGAGGGTTTCGACCCGGCGGCGCTGGACGATATATTGGACCTGCGGGCGCGGGGGCTGCGCTCCGTCGCGATCATGCCGCTGGGCTATCGCGCGGATGAAGGCGACTGGTTGCTGGGCCTCAAGAAGGTACGGCGCCCGGTCGAGGAGTTCGTTTCGCGGGTGGATTGACAGTGCGCGTCGCCCTTTCCGTCGGGAACCGGGGGAAGGGGCGGATCCTTTTCGGGCCATTATCAATGTGGTTGGAAACGGAGTAAGTGCAATGAAGATGGCCAGTATCTGTGCGGCTGTCGTGGGTGTTTCGTTGATGGCGGGACCGGTGATGGCCGCGAGCCTCAATAGCAAGGACCGGGCGCGGGTGGCGCGGGCCGCGCCGCGCGATCGCGACGATGTGCGCTATTGCCTGTTGAAGGGCAAGAAGGGTCGCGACAAGGGCACGCTGATCGGCGCGGCCGGTGGTGCCGGCGTGGGCGCGATCGCGGGCGGGAGCCTGGGCGAGACATTGCTGGCGGGTGCCGCGGGCGCCGTGGCGGGCCGGGTGATCGGCAAGAGCGAAGGCACGGACAGCGTGTGCGACCGGGTGCTGGCGCGGAACAGGTGAGGTGATTTGGCTTGGCGTCAAGTAGAAATTTTGCTAATTCAGCCTTTGCCAAGGTCATCCGGCTATACCCGATTTCCGCGTCGTCTCTAACTAGGGAAGGAGAGCAAATGTCAGTTCATTCGAACATATTTGGCGGTCTCCATCTGAGTGGAGAGGATGCCCGCAAATTCGTTGCCCAGACCCGTACCGGTCAGAGTGCGACGGTCAAGGATACGGTCAGCCGTGGGAAAGCATTGGCTGCCGTCCTGTTATCGACAGGACAGGTCAAGATTGACACATCTGCGTAAAGAGATTTAATTTCCCCTTATGTCGGGGGATATCATCGTCAAGATACTTGAAACGGCTGATCTGGACCAGGTCAGCCGTTTTCGCATGAAGGATGACGGGGACAAGCCGTTGCAGAAATTCCTGCGGCGGGACGCCTTCAAATCCGGCGGGGCCAATCTGACCACCACCTATGTCATCAAGCGGCCCGATGCCCCGCATGTGCTGGCCTATGCCAGCATCATGTGCGCGGAGATTAGGCTGGAGGGCGCCTACCCAATCGACGACAAGAAGGGGGCGGAGCGGTACAGCTATCAGCCGGCGGTGCGGATCGCGCGGCTGGCCGTGTGCGAGGGGTGCGAAGGGCAGGGCTGGGGCAAGACATTGGTTACGACGGTGATCGGGGTCGTTTCATTGTCCATCCAGCCCTACGCGGGGTGCCGGTTCCTGATCGTCGATGCGAAGCGCAAATCGGTCGATTTCTATCGGAAGCTGGGCTTTCGATTGCTCGACACGGTGGAAAACCGGGCGCTCGAAATGCCGCTGATGTTCATGGATCTGAAGGGCGGGTAATGCTGAGGGGGGGGCGGCCTCCTCTCCCGGACTGGTTTGCTGCCTGGTTTTCACCAACCCTCTTCCCTGTCGGGAGGAGGGTTTTTTCGTTTGGGGATGCTTTATGAAATGGTTCGGGACGAAAGCGGCCTTCGAAGGGGCGGCGCAGGGCGATGCGCGGCCGGTGCTGGCGCGGGCCTGGGGTTCGGGCGCGGTGGCGCTGGGGGAATGGCCGGCCAGCTATGAGGCGCAGTTGCGCGCCGGGGTGATGGGCAATGCGGTGGCGCAGCGGGCGATGCGGCTGGTGTCCGAAGGGGCGGGGGCCTGCGCGATCAGGGTGCGGGGTGTCGATGACGCGGCGATGGCGATCGTGGCCGCGCTGGTCGGGCGCGCGTCGGCCGGGCAGGGGCTGGTGGAGACATTGGCCTGTCACCTGCTGCTGCACGGCAATGCCTATGTGCAGCTGATCGCGGGGGCGGAGGGCAAGCCGGCCGAACTTTTTGCGCTGCGGCCCGAACGGGTGAGCGTGGAGGCGGATGCGCGGGGGTGGCCGGCGGCCTATCTCTATCGCGTGGGGGAAAGCGTGACGCGCCTGTCGCCGCAGGATGGCGCGGGGCGGACGAGCGTGCTGCATATCAAGGCGCTGCATCCGCTGGACGATCATTATGGGTTGGGCTGTACCGGCGCGGCGGCGGGCGCGGTGGCGATCCACAATGCCGCGAGCGTATGGAACAAGGCGTTGCTGGACAATGCGGCGCGGCCCAGCGGCGCGATGGTCTATGATCCGGGCGACGGGTCGGTGCTGTCGCCCGAACAGTTTGAGCGGGTGAAGCGGGAGATGGAGGCGGCCTTTGCCGGGGCGGCCAATGCCGGGCGGCCGATGCTGCTGGAGGGGGGCTTGAGCTGGCGGGCGATGAGTTTGACGCCGGCGGAGATGGATTTCGTAGGGCTGAAAAGCGCGGCGGCGCGGGAGATATCGCTGGCCTTCGGCGTGCCGCCGATGCTGATGGGCCTGCCCGGCGACAACGCCTATGCCAATTATCGCGAGGCGAACAAGGCGCTGTGGCGGCAGACGATATTGCCGTTGGTGGCGAAGATTTGCGGGGCGCTGGCCCAGGGGCTGGACGATTGGTGGCCTGGGCTGGTCATCGCGCCGGACCTGGATGCGGTGCCGGCGCTGTCGGACGAGCGCGCGGCCCTGTGGGAACGGGTCGCAGCGGCGGATTTCCTGAGCGCCGACGAGAAGAAAGCGCTGTTGGGGCTTTAGAGCATCGCCCCAAAAAGTGGGAACCGGTTTTTGGCATAAAGCGATGCGAAAACAGAAAGATGAAGCGATCGACCTGCGTCGGGTTGAATGCCGCGCGCTCTAGAAGGCGTCGGGCGCGCGGGCGGGCATGGAATCGAGGCGGCAAAAGCCATTGCCCCAATTCCAGCTGCCACCCTGCACGATGCAGTCGCCCGCCCGGAACAGGCCGAAATGCCAGGCGAGGGCGGCGAGGATGACCAGGGCGAGGATGATCAGGACTTTGCGAGGGGCACGTTTCATGCGCGCGCAGATAGGCATTGTGCGGCGCGAAGGGAAGGAGGGCGGGACATGAAAGAGGAGATGCTGGCGCGGCTGGTGGCGCAGGCGGAGGGGCGACCGATGGATATGGTCACGGTCCGCGCGCTGATCGAGGAGGCGAGCGATCTGGGCGCGGGACGGGCGCTGGAGCGGCTGGGGCTGGCGGACCGGCGCGCGGAGGGCGACATGCGGGAATTGCGCGAATTGCTGTCCGCCTGGCGCGACGCGAAAAAGGCGGCGCGCGGGGCGGTGATCGGATGGGCGGTGCGGATCGCCATGGCGTTGATCCTGCTGGGGATTGCGGTCAAGGTCGGGCTGCTGGGGCTTGTCCGGGCATGAGCGGGGGCGATGTGCGCTTTGCCGGCTATGCGGCGATATTCGACCGGGTGGACCGGGGCGGGGACGTGGTGCGGGCAGGGGCCTTTGGCGCGATCGACGCAGCGGGCGTGCCCTTGTTGTGGCAGCACGGGCCGGGGCAGGTGATCGGCGTGGTGGAAAAGGCGCTGGAGGACGCGCGGGGGTTGCGCGTGATCGGCCGGGTGTCGCGGCGCACGGCGGCGGGGCGCGAGGCGGCGGCGGCGCTGGCGCGCGGGGCGCTGGACGGGCTGTCCTTCGGCTATCGGGTGCGGGCGGCGCGGGGCGTGGGGCCGCGGGAGTTGCTGGGACTGGACTTGGTGGAGGTGAGTTTGGTGACGCATCCGATGCAGGATCTGGCCCGGGTGGTGGCGGTGGAGGGGGTGTAAGGTCGGTCTCTGGCTATGCATTCAATATTAGATGATTCCGACAGCGACCCGCCGTCAGTCAAGTTATAAGCAGATGTCAATTATTGACAGTTAGCCATGTCTAGCCCATTTGGATTCTGCGCGAGGAAGGAAAATGAACATGACCTATCATGATCGCAGCCTCCTTGAGGGCCAGAAGGCCAAGCTGAAAAAGCGGGCCAAGTTAAGGCATGACATTCTGCAAGGATCGTTTAGCCTTACTCTTTTCCCGAAATCACCTCGGTTCAAGTCTGGTTCTTTGGAAGGCGATTGGAAGGCTGTCGGCGCTGATATTCGTAAGGCCATGAAGCTATACGACAATCGTGACTAAGCCTCCGGTGAAAATGGAAATGGAGGAAGATGACGAGCGGCTCACCGTTGAGGCGCTCGAACCTCTGTTCAGACCTGACAAAAAAGATTTGGGTGTTCAAATCGTCGCGACCATGGTGCGGCGTGTACATAGCGGCCCATTGCCTGCTCCTGAAACATACGCTCAATATGAGGCAGTCCACGCTGGAGCCGCCGAGCGAATTTTAAGGATGGCTGAAAAAGAGCAGGATCATCGGCATGACAGCGAAAATAAAATCATATTCCATGAATATGGTATTCGCTATGCTGCGCAGGCTGGAGCGATTTTCGCTCTCATCCTTCTTTGTTCTTTGGTCGCCTATTGCGCGTTCGTAGGTGAACCGATTACCGCCGCAGTGATTGGCGCTGTTGGTGCGATAGTGGTGGCATTCTTACGATACACGCAGATCAAAACCGATGTTGAGCCAGTCGAAAAACCGTTGCCGACATCCAAAAAGTCGCCGGCGAAACGAAAGCGCTGAGCATCCCAATCTGAACGATTAAATTCGGTTCAAAGGCGGTCCCATCCGGGGCCGCTTTTTTCGTATGGGCGGTCCGTCTGGGCCGCCCTTTTTTGTGGAGACGGGCATGACGGATCAGGTGGTGGACAAGCTGGAGGCCAGCTTTGACGCGGTGTTGCAGGGGGAGCGGATCGAGGGGTTGGAGCGTGCGGTCGCGGCGCTGAAAGGGGCGCTGCATGCCACGCAGCGGCCGGCGCTCGATGGGGTGAAGGGGGGCGCCGTCGATCCCGCGCGGGCGGCCTTTGTCGATCGCTATTTGCGGCAGGGGCATGAGGCAGGTGTCGAATTGAAGAGCTTTTCCGGCGCTTCCGGCGCGGCGGGGGGCTATGCGGTGCCGCGCGAGATCGACCAGCTGATCGGATCGACGCTGAAGGCGATTTCGCCGATCCGCGCCATCGCCAATGTCGTGCGCACCGGGACGGCGGGCTATCGCAAGCTGGTGACGGCGGGTGGCATCGTGTCGGGATGGGCGAGCGAAACGGGCGCGCGGGCCGAGACGGGGACGCCCAGCTTCAACGAGATCGCGCCGCCGTCGGGCGAATTGTTCTCCAATCCGGCGGCGAGCCAGGCGATGCTGGACGATGCGCAGTTCGATGTCGAAGCCTGGCTGGCCGGCGAGATTGCCCGCGAATTTGCGGTCGCGGAGGGCGCGGCCTTCGTCAATGGCAATGGGACCAACAAGCCCAAGGGCTTCCTGACCTATACGACCACCAATGAGGCCGACAGCGTGCGTGCGTTCGGATCGTTGCAATATGTGGCGTCGGGCGCGGCGGGGGGCTTTGCGGCGTCCAACCCGCAGGACAAGCTGATCGACCTGGTGCAGAGCCTGCGCGCGCCCTATCGCCAGGGGGCGAGTTTCGTCATGAACAGCGCCACGCTGGCGGCGGTGCGCAAGATGAAGACGAGCGATGGCGCGTTCCTCTGGCAGCCGGGGCTGACGGGTGGGCAGCCCGCGACGCTGTTGGGCTATCCGGTGGTCGAGGCGGAGGACATGCCCGATATCGCCGCGAACAGCCTGTCGATCGCCTTCGGCAATTTCCAGGCCGGCTATGTCATCGCCGAGCGCAGCGACACGAGCATCCTGCGCGATCCGTTCAGCAACAAGCCGTTCGTGCATTTCTATGCGGTCAAGCGGATCGGCGGCGCGGTGGCCAATTCGGAAGCGATCAAATTGATGAAGTTTGCCGCTTCCTGATGATGGAGGGGGCGTGCGGCCCCCTCTTCCAACTGCGCCTAGCCGGCTAGCTGGCAAGGCTTCGTATCCTTCTCCCCCGTGGGGAGAAGATTTGGGGGGAGGCTTTTGGGCTTTCCCCCCTTTTTGTTTTCGAGGGGGGCGGTTGTGGCGATCACGGATTGGGAGATGGCGGACCTGGTGCGGGAGGTCTGTCTGGATGCGGGGCTGGGACCGCTGGCGCTGGGCGGGGCTTTGCCGGGCTATCGCGGCTTTGCAGCGGCGCTGAGCGAGGGGGCGCGCTTTCCCTATGTGATACAGGGGGTGGTCGATCCTGCACAGTGGGAGGCAGGAAGCGGGACGATCGACGAGAGTGGGCGGCTGGTGCGGACGCCGCATGCGTCTTCGGCCGGGGGCGCGGCGGTGGATTTCGTCGCGGGGGAGAAGCATGTCGGGCTGGCGCTGCATGCCGACTGGGTCGCGCGGGTCGAGGGGCATGGCCATGGGATCGAGGCGATCGAGGGGCTGGCGGCGGCGCTGGCGGCTGGTCCGGCCGGCGGTGCCCTGACGAGCGTGGATGACGCCAATGTCAGGCTGACGCTGGGCGGTGGGGCGGCGACGGCCTTGCTGGCGCCGGCATCGATCAGCGCGGGTTGGTCGGGACAGTTGGCGGTGGCGCGGGGCGGGACCGGGGCGGCGAGCCTGACCGGCTATGTCAAGGGCAATGGCGCAGCGGCGATGAGCGGCAGCGCCACCATCCCGGCGAGCGACATCAGCGGGCTGGGCAGCATGGCGGCGCAACAGGCCGGGTCGGTGACGATCAGCGGCGGGACGGCGGCCCTGTCCGCCTTCAGCCTGGCGCCTGCGTCCGGGGCGGCGAATATGGTGGTGAGCGCGGTCAACGGGCAGAGTGCCGGCGTGTCGCTGGGCACCGCAGGCGTCGAGATGTGGCGGGTGGAGCGCACGGCGAGCGCCAATGTCGGGGGCAATGCCGGGTCGGATTTCGCGCTGCGGCGGATGGATGACAGCGGCGCGCTGCTGGGCACGGCGATCACCATATCGCGGGCGAGCGGCGCGATGACGGTGGGCGCGCTGAGCAGCGGCGTTCTCAATTGCACCGGGACCAGCACGCCGGTGGTGTCGGCGATCCGTGCGGGCAGCAGCTTCAATTGCTGTTTTTCCGCGCAGACCAGCGCGGGCACCGTCTTTTTCGGCAATGTGGATGGCGCGCGATTTGCCGTGGGTGGCAGCAGCAACCTGGCAGTGTCGCCCTATCTGACCGCGAGCGCGACCAGCTTTGCCATCGGCGCAAGCGTGGAGACGAGTTTCGCCAGCGCCGGGCGGCCGCTGAGCGACAATGCGATCGGATGGGGTACGGCGGCCTATCGCTGGTCCACCCTCTATGCCGCGAGCGGGACGATCAACACATCGGACGCGCGGGCCAAATGCGACCTGGGCCCGGCGGATGCGGCGTTGATCGACGCCTGGGGCGCGGTGGAATGGCAACGCTATCGCTTCGTCGAGGCGGTGGCGGAAAAGGGCGAGGATGCGCGCTGGCACATGGGGCTGGTGGCGCAGCAGGTGCGCGATGCGATCGACCAGCGGCTGGGCGCGGGCGCGGCGGTGCGATGGGGGCTGGTGTGCCATGACAATTGGGATGCGGCGCCGGAGGAGCGGGCCGAGGATGGCGCGTTGGTGCGCCCCGCGCGGGCGGCGGGCGACCGTTGGGGGCTGCGATATGACGAATGTTTCGCGCTGGAGGCGGCATGGCAGCGACGCGCGATCGCGCGGATCGAGGCGCGGCTGGCGCTGATCGAAGCGGGCGGCGCGCATGCTGGCGGGTGAGGCGATCGGCGCGGGGGCGCTGGGCACGGTGCGGGTGACGAGACTGTGGCGGGGGCCATGGGGATGGGGCGTGCGCCCCGATCAGGCGGCGCGGGTGCGCGCGCGGGACGGGGCGATGCGCCCGGAGGCGAACGGGGGGAGCAAGGTGCGATGAGCCTGACTGTCAAAGACCCGCAAGCGCGGGTGGATCATGCGATCGACTGGTCCGCCTATCTGGCGGGGCAGAATCTGGTGGCGAGCCTGTGGACGGTCGCGCCGCAGGAGCAAGGCGGGCTGGTGGTAGAGGCCAGCGCGTTCGAGGCGGAGCGCAGCAGTGCGCGGCTGAGCGGAGGGATCGTCGGCCGCGTCTATCGGCTGACCAATCGCGTCACCCTGTCCGACGGGCAGGTGGACGAACGGTCGGTGACGATGCGGGTGGAGGAGCGCTGAGAGACCATGGTGGAAGAGAGCGAGAGCGGAGCGCTGGCGGCATCGCTGGCGGAGCTGAAGGCCTATTTGCGGATCGAGACGGCGGGCGAGGATGCGGTGCTGGCGGGATTGCTGAGAAGTGCGGCAGCGCTGTGCGAGCAATTTACCGGGCAATGGCTGATGCGGCGTGCGGTGGGCGAGACGGTGGCGGCGGACGGGAGCTGGCAAAGGCTGGCGGCGCGGCCGGTGGCGGCGATCGACGGGGTCGAGGCGGTGGATGGCGAGGGGGTGGTGCTGGCGTTGCCGGTGGAGGCCTATGCGATCGACATCGACGCGGCGGGCGACGGGTGGGTGCGATCGACGCGGGCGCGGGCGGGCGAGCGGCTGACGGTGCGCTATCGCGCGGGGATGGCGGCGGAGATGAACGGCCTGCCCGAACCGCTGCGGCAGGGGATCGTGCGGCTGGCGGCGGAGCATTTTTCGGCGCGCGGGACGGAGAGCGCGGCGCCGCCGGCGGTGGTGAGCGCACTGTGGCGGCCGTTTCGGCGGATGCGGCTGGCGTGAGGGGGGCTGGCATGAGGGCGCGGCTGACGGCTTTGCTGGAGGCGCGGGCGGTGGCCCGTCGGATGCGCATTGCGGCGGCGCTGGGGGATATGGGCGTCGATGCGGTGGTGGAGGGAGAGGATGTGCGCGCGTCCGGGGCTGGACTGGCGGGGCGCTGGTGGCGGGATATTGGGCTGCGGGATGCGGGGAGGGACGGGATATGAGCGCGGAAGTGGCGGCGCGGGCGGCGATGATCGCGGCGTTGCGGGCGGACGGGGTGCTGATGGATGGGCTAAATGGCCTGTTCGACGGCGATCCGGGGCGGGCGAGCATACCCTATGCCTATGTCGATGCCTGTATCGGCGCGGACTGGGGCGGGAAGGATATGGACGGGCGCGAGGTGCGGCTGAGTTTGGCGTTGCGCGTGGGGGATGAGGCGGCGCGGCGGCTGGGCGCCATGATCGCGCGGGTCGATGCGGCGGTGGCCGAGCTGGGCGTGCAGGACGGGTGGCGGATCGTCACCGCGCGGCTGGTGCGATCACGGGTTGCGCGCGATGAAGGGCGCGACGCGGGGCGGGCGCCTGCGGGATGGCGGGCGGTGATCGATTATCGGTTGCGGATGGTGCGGGCGGGGTGAGGGGCATAACGGCGCAGGCATTTAGAGCCCGATGACTTGAGCCGGACCCGCCCAGGATGACGATCCAGTGCAAAAGCATCTCGCTCCAGTAAAAGCGTGCGGAGGCGCAGAGCGCGCAGAAGGAAACAGGATTTTGCTCTGCGTCCTTTGCGTCTCTGCGCCTGATCTTCATGCCGGGCCGGACCGGCTATGCCGTTGCCTTCCTGCCTTCATTTGCGTGGCATGATGTCGTCCTGACGGCGCTTGGCGATGTCAGGCGCCCTGATCGTCGAGATCAGCGGGGCTGGCTGCTTTCTTCATATTCGCTGGTGATCTTGTCGACATATTCGCTGATCTGGTCGTCCGCATCCGAATTGGCGGCGGCGTCGGTCATCTTGTCGGCCTTGTCCGAGGCGACGATGGCGGCGCGGAAGGCGGCTTCCTTGTCCGCGCAGGCCTTTTTGGCGGCCGATTGGAAATCGCCGACGGCGAGCTTCTTGTCGAGCGACGGCTGGACCTGGGCGCTCAGGCATTTGGAAAATTCCTTGCGGCCGGTGCCGACCGCGTCGGCGGATGGCGCAGCGGCCAGCATCATCATGAGCGAAGCAGCAACAATCATACAGACCTCTCCATAAGCGGCGCATCCATGCTGTGGCCGGTTGGCCGGGCATGCGCCGAGTCCCCTAGTTTTTCGCGATTTTCCGGGTGGGAACAGGGTGTTCCGCGCGTCGGGATCGCTTGTCGGGAGAATGCGCCATGGGCGTCGAAAAGGGAAGTGCGTTTCTGTTGAAAGTGGGTGACGGCAATGTCCCCGCAACATATGCGACCGTGGCCGGCATGCGGACCACGCAGCTGTCCGTCAATGGCGAGGCGGTGAACATCACCAGCAAGGATTCGGGCGGCTGGCGCGAACTTTTGTCCGGCGCAGGGGTGCGGTCCGTCAGCGTATCGGCGGCGGGGCTGTTCACCGGCTCTGCGGCAGAGGTGCGCGTGCGCGGCCATGCGCTGGCCGGGACGATCGAAGATTATGAGCTGAGTTTCGAGAGCGGCGAGCGGATGCGCGGGCGGTTCCTGGTCACGCGGCTGGACTATGCCGGCGACTATAATGGCGAGCGCAACTATGCGCTGAGCCTGGAAAGCTCAGGTCCGGTGGTGAGCGAATGAGCGCCGGGGCGGCGAACCCCGCGCGGGGAGAAGCGGCGCTGGATCTGGGCGGCGAGCGGCTGGCGCTGCGGCCGAGTTTCGGGGCGCTGGTGGCGGCGGAGCAGGAATTGGGGCCGCTGTTCGACCTGGTCGAGCGGGCGGCGGACGGGAAATTGTCTCTCGCCGATCTGGTCGCGCTGTTCTGGCATTGTCTGGTGGATCGCGATGCGCTGAGCCGCGAGGTGCTGGGCGAGGCGATCGTCGCGGTGGGGCTGGCGAAGGTGACGCCGGTGCTCAAGGCGATGCTGCAACAGATATTGGCGGGAAAATGACGCGCTTTGCCGACGGGGCGGGGCGGCTGGCGGGCGTGGCCGGGTGGCTGCTGGGCTGGCGGCCCGACGAGTTCTGGCGCGCGACCCCGGCGGAACTGGCGGCGGTGCTGCGCGCGGCGCGGGGGGAGGCGGCGCCGGAGACCGGCGTGGATGGGGGGGAATTGGCCCGGTTGATGGGGGCGATGCCGGACTAGGCAAGCCACCTCAGCGCACCGGCTGAAGGCCCTTCATGACGCTCAGGGCGAACGGACCTTGTTTTGAAAGGCAGTCATATGGACGAGGATATCGAGACTTTGGTGGTGCGGGTGCGGGCCGATACGCAGGGGCTGAGCCGGGATGTCGAGGCGATGCGGGCGGGGCTGGAAGGGCCGCTGGGCGATGGGGCGGACCGGGCAGGGCGGCGGATCGAGCAGGGGCTGATGCGGGCGGTGCGGACCGGCAAGTTCGGGTTCGAGGATCTGCGGCGGATGGCCGTCGGCGTGCTGGACGAGATTGCGGCCAGTGCGCTGGGGTCGGCTGTGGCTGGCAGCGGGGGCGGGAGCGGCGGGCTGGCGAGCCTGGGGGCATCGCTGCTGACGTCGGCGCTGGGGCTGCCGGGGCGGGCGACCGGCGGGCCGGTGGCGCCGGGGCGGGCCTATATGGTCGGCGAACGGGGACCCGAAATGTTCGTGCCGACGACGAGCGGGCAGGTGGTGGCGCAGGGCGTTGGCGGCGGGCGCGACGTGCGGGTGAGCATCGCAGTCAATGGACGGGGTGGCGAGAGCGAGCCGCGCTTGCTGGCGCGCAGTGCGCGGCAGGTGGCGCGGGCGGTGAAGGGGGCGCTGGGCTGATGGGGGACATGGGCTATTGGCTGGCGGACAAGCGACAGGGGCAGGAGGCGCGCTGGATCAAGCGTTTTGCCGCGACGCACTGGACCGTCAATTTTCCGCGGCCGATGATGGCGAGCGTCGTGACGACCGCGCCGGACGCGGTGCGGGTGGACGCGGTCTTTTACGGGTCGGGCGATCTGGCGGGGCTGATCTGGGACGCTGTAGATGGCTGGAGCCATCCCCTGCTCGCCTATGAGACGGGCCGGGATTTCCGGGATTGCACCCTGTCCTTTCGCTGGCGCAGCGGGAGCGTGCGCAGGCTGGACGAGACGCATGGCCCGACGCTGACGATCGAGGGGCGGGATGCGGATGGTGCCCCGCGTGCCTGGTATGTGCGCCTATGGAACTATGCGAACGGCGGGCCGGAAGATGCTGTCATCAGGCTGGATTTTTCTGCGCTGTCAGGTGGCTTCGACCTGCCCGAAGATGATGACCCGGTGTGGGCGGGGGATGTGGACCGGATGTTCATATCGCTGGTGCCGCCTGGCTATGATGAGGGGAACACGCCCTTTCCCGCTGCGGTCGAGGGGTGGGCGGCACTGAGCGAGATTGCGTGCGAGGGCGCGGGGTCGGTGCTGGCGATCGGGGATGTGATGCTGCCCGAACACGGGCTGTCCATGGCGACCGGCTATGACGATTGTTTCAACCAGACACCCGAACGGGTGGTGGGGGCGATCCATGCGCTGGGCTATCGCGGGGCGATCAACCATTATGTGGGCATGAGCCATTATTTCCGGCTCGAAAGGCTGGGGGACGGGCTTTACGTCAGCCTGAGCGGCGGGGTGCTCAATGCGGCCTGCGCGGCCTGGCACCGGGACTTTGCGGTGCGGGCGAAGGCGATGGGGTTCGATGTCATCTGGTCGCTATCCTATGAATTGTTCGATGCGCATTGCTGGAACGACTGGAAGCAGCGAGCGGAGGACGGCGCGCCGGCGCTGACCGGATGGGTGCCGCCTTCGACATTGCTGTCGCCGGCACATGGCGGCGCGATGGCCTATTTGCAGCAGGTGGCCGGCGCCTTTGTTTCCATGGGGTTGGAGGCGGGATTGCCGATCCTGTTTCAGGTCGGCGAACCCTGGTGGTGGGTGATGCCGGGGGATGGGCGGATATGCGTCTATGACGAGGCTGCGCGGGCGGCGTTGGCAGGGACGATGGGGGGCGGGAGCCTGGTGTCTATCCCCAGTATTTGGGGCGATCTGGACGCGGGGCAATGCGCGCTGCTGGATGCGGCGGGGGCTTTGCTGGCGGCATCGACGGCGGCTTTGTGTAGGGCCGTGAAGGCGCTGGCGCCGGGGGCGGTGACGCATTTGCTGGCTCACCTTCCGACCATATTGGACCCGCGCGCGCCGGAGGCCAAGCGCGCGAACATGCCGGTCGGATGGGCCACGCCCGCGTTCGATGTGCTGCAACTGGAGGATTATGACTGGGTGACGGAGGGGCGGCCCGGCCTGACGGCGAAGGGCGTGGCGGCGGCGGCCGCGCGGCTGGGCTATCCGATCGGGGAGCAGCATTATCTGGCGGGGTTCGTGCTGCTGCCAGAGCAGGCCGCGCAATGGGGGCTGATCGCCAAGGCGGCGCAGGCGGCGGTGGCGCGGGGGACGGCGCAGACCTTCATCTGGGCGCTGCCGCAAGTATGCCGCGATGGCTTTACCTGCTTCAGGCAGGGTGGGGAGGATGATGTGCAAGCCTTTGACGATATAGTCTTTCCCATTGCGATGGGCAGCCAGGCGAGCGTGTCGCCGGCCTTTTCGACGCAGATCGTGGAAAGCCCTTCGGGGCATGAGCGGCGCAGCGCCGACTGGGCGGACGCGCGCCTGTCCTTCGATGCGGGGCCGGGGGTCAGGTCGGAGGCGGATATCGCCGCGCTGATCGCCTTCTTTCGGGCGCGGCGGGGGGCGGCGCGCGGGTTTCGCTTTACCGATCCCTATGACGATCGCAGCGGCGCGCCGGGCGTGGCGCCGGGGCCGATCGACCAGCGGCTGGGCGTGGGCGATGGGACGACGAGCGCGTTCCAGCTCATGCGCCATTATGGCGCGGGCGACGAGGCGCAGGGACGGATCATCACGCGGCCGGTGCCGGGGAGCATCCGCGTGGCGGCCGATGGCGTGGAACTGGCCGGGGGGTGGAGCCATGCGGGGCTGGGCGTGATCGCATTTGATGCGGCACCGGCCCAAGGCGTGGTGCTGACCGCCGGATACCGGTTCGATGTGCCGGTGCGCTTTGCCGAGGACCGGCTGGACATCAACCGCGCGACCTTTGCCGCGGGCGAGGCGCCTTCGGTGATGCTGGTGGAGATACGCGAATGAGCGACCTGGAACGGTTGAGCGAGACGCTGAATACGCTGGCTTTCTGCTGGCGGATCGCGCGGCGGGACGGGGTGACGATCGGGCTGACCAGCCATGACCGGGATCTGGCGATCGGCGGGCTGACCTATCGCGCGGCGCCGGGGATGACGCCTTCTGCCATAAGCAGCGGCACGGGGCTGGCGGGCGAGGATAGCGATGTGGCGGGCGCGCTGTCGAGCGACGCCATCAGCGAGGCGGACCTGATGGCCGGGCGATGGGACGGCGCGGCGCTGGAGGTGCGGCTGACGCAGTGGGAGGCGCCGGGCGCGCTGTGGCTGTTGCTGGCGCGGGGCGAGATGGGCGCGGTGGCGCGCAAGGGTGGCGCGTTCACGGCCGAATTGCTGGGCGCGGCGGCGGTGCTGAACGGGCCGGTGGCGCCGTCCACATCGCCCGATTGCCGGGCGCGGCTGGGCGACAGGGCGTGCCGGGTCGATATGGCCGGGCGGCGGCGGATCGTCGCGGTCGAGGGTGTCGAGGAGGCCGTGGTCGCCGTTGGCGGGTTGGAGGCAGGGGCTTATGCGTTCGGGACGTTGCGATGGCTCGGCGGGGGTAATGCCGGGCTGGTGCAGGGGGTGATCGACAATGGCGCGGCGGCGGTGACGCTGAACGACCCGCCGGCCTTTGCGGTGGCGGCGGGGACGTTGGCGCTGCTGAGCGAAGGGTGCGACCGGCAATTGGCGACCTGCGCCGGGCGCTTTGGCAATGCGGTCAATTTCCGGGGCGAACCCTATCTGCCGGGTATGGATTTGCTGACCCGCTATCCGGGCGCATGAACAGCGTCGTCGAGCGGGCGCGGGCGATGATCGGCGTGCCGTTCCGGCTGCATGGGCGGAACAAGGCCGGACTGGATTGCGTGGGGCTGGCGGCGGGGGCGCTGGGGCGGGATGCGCCCTGCGCCTATGGGCTGCGCAGTGGCGATGTGGCGCGGGCCGAGGGCTGGCTGCGCGCGGCGGGGCTGCGGTTGGTGGACGAGGGATTGGCGGGGGATCTGGCGCTGGTGCGGCCGGGGCCTTTGCAACTGCATCTGATGATCGGGACCGGGGCGGGCTTTGTCCATGCCCATGCGGGGCTGGGGCGGGTGGTGGAGATGCCGGGGGTGTCGCCATGGCCGGTGCTGGGCTGGTGGAGAGCGGAATAGATCGACGGAGGGTCGGGTGACATTTGGAGGGAGGGGCATATGGCGACGGTTGTGCTGACGGCGGTGGGGACGGTGCTGGGTGGGCCGATCGGCGCGGCGATCGGGGCGGTGGTCGGCAATGTCATCGACAATCAGGTGCTGTTCAAGCCCAAGGGGCGCGAGGGTGCGCGGCTGTCCGACTTGCAGGTGCAGACATCGCGTTACGGCACGCAGATGCCGAAACTGTTCGGGACGATGCGGGTGGCGGGCACGGTCATCTGGGCCACCGACCTGAAGGAGGTGCAGAGCCGGAGCGGTGGCGGCAAGGGGCGGGGGAGCGTGACCAGTTACAGCTATTCCGCCAGTTTTGCGGTGGCGCTGTCGGCGCGGGCGATCGGTCAGGTCAGGCGGATCTGGGCGGACGGCAATTTGCTGCGCGGGGCGGCGGGGGATTTCAAGACGGAGATTTCCGCCTTTCGCACATATCCGGGCGGCGAGGATCAGGCGGTCGATCCGCTGATCGCGGCGGCGCAGGGCGTGGGCCTGACGCCGGCGCATCGCGGGATCGCCTATGTGCTGTTCGAGGATCTGGCGCTGGCCGATTATGGCAATCGGATCCCGTCGCTGACATTCGAGGTGGAGGCCGATGCCGGGGCGGTGGCGATCGGCTCTGTGGCAGGCGCGCTGAGCGAAGGGCGGCTGGGTGGCGACGGGCTGGCGCAGGTGGAAGGCTTTGCCGCGAGCGGAAGCGATGTGCGCGAGGCGATCACGCCGCTGGTCGAGGCGCATGGGCTGGCGTTGCGGTCGGATGAAACGGGCTTGCAACTGGCGGCGGCGGGCGATGGGACCGAGGGCGAGATCGGTGCGGAGGCGCTGGCGCGGCGGGTCAATGGGCGGGACGTCGATCCGGCCGAGCGATCGGGCGCGGCGGCCGATGCGGTGCCCGTGGCGCTGAGCCTGCGCCATTATGATGCGGCGCGCGATTATCAGGCCGGGGTGCAGCGGGTGACGCGACCGGGGCCGGGGCGGCAGGAAACGGGCATGGAATTGCCCGTGGTGATGGCGGCGGACGCGGCGCGGGCGCTGGCGGCGGCGCGGCTGGCGGGCGGCTGGACCGGGCGGACGACGATGGCGCTGCATTGCGACTGGCGGGCGCTGGCTCTGGCGCCGGGAGCGGTGGTGCGCGTGGCGGACGCGCCGGGGCTGTGGCGGATCGAGGAACGGGAATGGGCGGCGATGGCGGTGCGGCTGGCGCTGCGGCGGGTACCGGGCGCGGGCGGGGCTTTGCCGGCGGGGGCTTCATCCGGGACGATCGTGCGACAGGTGGATGCGCCGCATGGCGTGACGAGCGTGATGCTGGCGGATCTGCCATGGGTGAAGGATGGGGTGGCAAGCGCGCCCCTGCTGGTCGCGGCGGCGAGTGGCGGGGCAGGCTGGCGCGGTGCGGCCCTTTTCGTGATGAGCAAGAGCGGCGAGGCGATGCCGATCGGGCGCAGCGGGTTGCGGGCGGTGATGGGCGTGGCGGACGGGGGTTTGGCCAACGGCAGCGCGACTATGGTGGACCGGCGCCATGGAGTGAGCGTCACTGTGCTGGCGGACGATATGGTGCTGGCTAGCGCGGATGAGGCGGCGCTGGGGCAGGGGCGGAACCTGTGTCTGATCGGCCGGGAGCTGGTGCAGTTCGAGACGGCGGAACGGATCGGGCCGGATCGCTATCGGCTAAGCGGGCTGCGCCGGGGGCTGCGTGGCACCGAATGGGCGATGGCCGGGCATGAGCCAAACGAGTCGTTCCTGCTGATCGAGGAGGATCGACTGGTAGAGCCGCTGGCGGCGACGGGCGGCGTGGGAGAGCCGGGCGCGCCGTTGCGCGTGGCGGCGCTGGGCCTGGGGGATGTCGCCCCGGTGGAGGCGGCGATCACGATCGAAGGCGCCGCGCTGATGCCGCCTTCGCCGGTGCATCTGACGGTGCGGGGCGAGGACGGCGGATGGCGCATCGGCTGGATCAGGCGCAGCCGGGCGGGATGGCGATGGAACAATGGCGGCGACGTGCCGCTGGGCGAGGAAAGGGAGCTTTATGCCATCCGCCTGCTGGATGGGGCGAACGTGGTGCGCAATGCCGAAAGCGTGGTGCCGCAATGGACCTATGATGCGGCGATGGTGGCGGCCGATGGAACCGCCGGGCGATCGCTGCGCGTGGAGGTGCGGCAGATCGGGACGCTGGCGCCGGGGCGGGCGGCGTCGGTGGGGTTCGTCGCTTGAGGCGACGGGAACGGGCTTTGTCGCCTGACCGCAAGCAGGAGGAGAATGGGCATGGACGGAACCGCGCGATGGGCGCTGCCATTATTATTTGCAGGGCAGGCGCACAAGGAAATCACCCATAATGAAGCATTGGTCCTGATCGATGCGTTGCTGCACGGGCGGGTGGAAAGCGCCGACCTGCCCAGCCCGCCGACCGGCCCGGCCGTGGGGCAGTGCTGGATCGTGGCGGACGGGGCAACGGGCGACTGGGCCGGAAAGACGGGGGCGATCGCGGTGTGGACCGAGGGCGGATGGCGTTTTGTTCCGCCGCGCGCGGGCCTTTGCATCGCCGTCGCCGACCGCGATCATCGCCTATTGCATGACGGGACGGAATGGCGGGCCGGGGCGATCCGCCAAGACGGCATCTATCTGAACGAAGACAAAGTGGTGGGCGTGCAAATGGCGGCCATCGCCGCGCCGACCGGGGGCGGCGTGATTGACGCGGAGGCGCGCTCTACCGTCGCAGACATTCTGGCTGCCTTGCGTCAACATGGGCTGATCGCCACCTAATATTACGCTATTATGTTTTTCGTGTTACGAAGGCGATTCAATAGTCTGCGGTCTTCCGGCATTAGCTGCACGGCGCATTGAACACCGGCCTAGTGCGTTATTTTTGCAACGGTTTCACTAATTGTGGACTTGCCATGAAACCTTCTCCCGATTACAGGGTTTCAGCAGTCCTTCGTGACACTCTTGAAAGGGGAATTCAAATGCGGAAGCTTGCCCTCGCGGCTGCGCTTGCGACCACTGCCCTGGCCACCCCGGCCATGGCACGTGACAACAGCTGGTATGTTGGCGTCGACGCCGGCGTCCTGCTGGTCGAAGACCAGGACATCACCTTCACGCCCGGCAACGGCGCGGCTGCCAGCAACACCGTTTCGGGTGTTGACTATCACAAGGGTTATGATTTCGACGCCAACATCGGCTACGACTTCGGCGGTTTCCGCCTGGAAGCCGAAGCCGCTTACAAGCGCGCCAAGGTCGACCTGGACGAAAGCGGCTTCGGCGGCGCGGCCTCGGCCCTGTCGTTCATGCTGAACGGCTTGCTCGACTTCGGTCCCGATGACGGCCTTCAGGGCTTCGTCGGCGGCGGTGTCGGCGTTTCGCGCGGCAAGCTGGCCAACGACCTGGTCAACGACAGCGACACTGGCTTCGCCTGGCAGGCGATCGCCGGCGTTCGTTACCCGGTGACCAACAATGTCGACGTTTCGCTGAAGTATCGCTTCTTCAACCAGGACGATATCAAGCTGATCCCGGCATACACCACCATCGGTGGCCCGGCTGGTTCGACCGCAGACACCAAGCTGCGTACGCACAGCCTGCTGCTCGGCCTGACCTACAACTTCGGTGGCGAACCGGCTGCTCCGCCGCCGCCCCCGCCGCCGCCGCCGCCCCCGCCGCCGCCTCCCCCGCCGCCCCCGCCGCCGGTTGCCGAGTGCAACCCTGGCCCGTACATCGTGTTCTTCGAATGGGACAAGTCGGACATCACGCCTGACGCCGCCACCATCCTGGACAACGCGGTTTCGGCCTACAGCAGCTGCGGCAGCGCACAGGTCATGCTGGCCGGTCACGCTGACCGTTCGGGTTCGGCCTCGTACAACGTCGGCCTCTCGCAGCGCCGCGCTGATGCGACCAAGGCCTATCTGGCCTCGAAGGGCATCCCTGACGGTGTCATCACCACGCAGGCCTTCGGTGAGTCGAAGCCGCGCGTCGACACTGCCGACGGCGTTCGCGAAGTCCAGAACCGTCGCGTGGAAATCAGCTACGGTCCGGGTTCGGGCCAGTAAGCCGATCTCCATTCCTCGGAATGGAATACAGAATTGGGGGCCGGTCGCAGGATCGGCCCCTTTTTCTTTGCGTTGCCGGCGCGGAAATGGAGTGAGCGTGCGTGCAGTATGTTCGGCCATGGGCGATCCGATGATGGCGCATTCTGTAAAGTCCCATTAGCCGGCCGACTGGGGGGCACCGCGATCTGTCTTACGGATGCGATGTCGTGCGGGTGGCTTGCAAAGCGCATCACGAAGGGTGCAGGGTGCAGGGTGCAGGGTGCAGGGTGCAGGGTGCAGGGCGTCGAAAACGCATTGACGATCCCGCAGCCCATCACATTGGCGGGATGCGGATCGCTGTTCATCGCCTATCCGTTGATCGCCGGATGCGTATATGTGCTTCGGTGGAGAGCGGTGCTGCTCTGGATTCTGGCCACGCCGATAGCTTCTGGATGTACGGTCGTCGGGATCGGATTGAGCCAGGACGGCGTGGGCTGGGTCGTGAAATCGGGATCGCGGTTTTCCGATATCTGCGTGACCGGCCCTGTGACGATGCTTTTTTTCGCGATCGCGGTCGCTGACCGTCGATCGGTTATGCCTCGCAAAGGCATTTTGCAGTCCGCTACATTGCTGGCAGCGTGCAAGGTATGGAAAATACTGGATTTCCTGAGCATGATCCGATCCGATCCTGTTCGAAGCATGTGTCCGATGTCCAGTGCGAGGCGTCCAGGCTGCGGATAGCAAGCAATATCATTTGAACCGGGGATGACAAATCGGTTCGAATGGGCAACAAAAAGCGTGTTGCCGCGTTCGCGCTCATATATCAGCCCTTTCCCCTGGGAGCCTGCCATGAAATTTCTTGCCCTTGCCGCCGCCCTGCCTTTCGCGCTTGCCACGTCGGCCTGTGCGACGGCCGCCGATACCTCCGCCGCGCCCACGGCGTCGGCCAAGCTGGCCGCTGGCGATGGCGCCGCGCGCGGAACGGCAAGCGTGACCCAGGCGGCTGACGGCCTGCACGTGCTGGTCAAGGCGACCGGCGTGACACCCGGCATCCATGCTGTCCATATCCACACGACCGGCCAATGTGCCGGGCCGGACTTTACCAGCGCTGGCGGGCACTGGAACCCGACCGCGCACAAGCATGGCAAGGATAATCCCGCCGGTCCGCACATGGGCGACATGCCCAATATGACGGTCGGGTCCGATGGCACCGGCGCGATCGAATATGTCGTGGCCGGCGGCATGATCAGCGAAGGCGCTTCGCCGTTGCTGGACACGGACGGCGCGGCGATCGTGATCCATGCCCAGGCCGACGATTATGCCACCGACCCCACCGGCAATGCCGGCGGCCGCGCGGCGTGCGGTGTGCTGACCAAGGGGTGAGGCAGGCGCTACGCCGCCGGCGTGGCATAGGTGATTGAAGGCGCCCGGATCGCTTGCCATAAGGGCGGTGATCCGGGCGCCTTCGTATTTCGGCCATGGGGGCGGGCCGATCGTACCGGCACGATTCGTACCGGCGCAGTGATGTGCTGCGGCCCTGGCATCGTTCGATCAGTGGACAGGGGCGGCCGCCATAGGCGATGGCGATGATGGACCGTGCGGACAGTTGGATGGCGCAATGCCGTTGCGGGACGCCAAGGGTTCGAGATCATGTCGAGCGATGGGCAGAACACGGCCCCACCGCCGCACCCGTTTCTCCTGCCGGATGCGTGCCGCCGCAGCCGGTTCGATGGAATTGGGCGATATCTGCTTCCTGCGGGGCGGGGAGGTGCTGACCGGCTGTCGGACCGATAGCGGCGCGGCGCAGCATTTCTCGCGCCCCGTGGGGCTTCCATACCCGGCATCAGGGCGATCTAACCCAATCAATATTCCGTCGATGTCGCGTGCCTGGATGGGGCCAGCAGCGTCGACTTCAGGGAAGTCGATGGGGCCAGCAGCGTCGACTTCAGGGAAGTGCCGGTGTTCGATCGGGTGAACCATCCCAGGGCCGAACACGCGCCTGCGCGGTTGGCCGGGACGTTGTATTTCGTTCCGGCGCAATAGCCGGGTCGTCAGTCCGGGCTGCCCGGCGCCCTGCCGCTGGCGGGATAGTCCTCCACTGGATGATAGCTGGCACCGCCATGGCCGACGCGGCTTTCGTAGAGGGTGAAGCCGTCCACGCGGAAGAGCGGGCCGGTGAGCGCGGCATGGCGGGCGAGGAAGGGTGCGACGAAGGCGCCCGTGCGGCCGAAGCGGGCGAGCGTGATATGAGGGAGATAGGCGCGGCCTTCGGGCGGCAGGCCGGTCGAAACGCAAGCGCGGTCGGCCTTTTTATGCAGCCGTGCGAGCGCGTCGCGGGGCTGTACGCCGGCCCAGAGCGTATCGACCACGCCCCTGCGATCGAAGCTGCCGACGCCGGACAATTGGATGTCGAAGGGCGTGAAGCGGATGGCGGCGAGGGCGTCGGCGATATCGTTCGCCCGGTGCCGGTCGACTTCGCCGATGAATCGCAGGGTGAGGTGAAGCTGGGCGTCATCCTGCCAGCGGGCGTTGTCGACCCCCGTCATCAGCGAGAGAAGATGGGTGCGCTGATCAGCGGGTGGGCGGATGGCGACGAACAGGCGGTGCATGGGGTCTATATAGGGGTGTTCGTGACAATTGCTTATGGGGTTTGTGCAGGGCGGGTCGGGAGCAACATTGTCGCGCTGGACCCTTCGACAGGATTGATCCGGGGGCGCTTTCTATCGCCAATGCTTGCGGAAAAAAGCGGGATGCCGGGTCGAGCGCAGACGCCGCTGCTTCCGCCGTGCATGGACGATTGGATCGACAAGGAAAGTCCGGTTCGGGTGGTCGCTGCGTTTGTGAACGCAGTGGATCTTTTGGGGCTTGGATTTGGGGTCGTGCCGGCGCCTGGACCCGTTGCCGCGAACGAGTGATAGTGCTTCGCGTCATCCGGCTTCGCCCTCATCCGGCTTCGCCTCACCCGCTGGCGCTTGAGGCTGCGTGTCCTTCTGCGCCGTGGGGAGAAGGGGGGCACATATGGAAAGGGCGGCCGTTGCGGGCCGCCCTTTCGTCATTGCGCGTGAAGGCGTTTACTTCGTGCCTTCCGATGCCTTGGCCTTGCCGCCCTTCTTGCCCTTTTTGGGGGCTGCCGGGGTGATCTGGAACGCCAATGCCCCAACCCCCTCGGTCTCCTTCATATGGACATGGACTTCGCCGCCATGGACCAGCTTGCCGAAGAGCAGTTCCTCGGCCAGCGGCTGCTTGATCTTTTCCTGCATCAGGCGGCCCATCGGGCGGGCGCCGTACAGCTTGTCATAGCCCTTCTTCGTGAGCCAGGCCTTGGCGTCTTCGTCCAGCGTGATGTGGACGTCGCGGTCGGCCAGTTGCAGTTCGAGTTGCAGCACGAACTTGTCGATGACGCGGGCGACGATTTCCGGCGGCAGATAGCCGAAGGGCACGATCGCATCGAGGCGGTTGCGGAATTCGGGGGTGAAGAGCTTCTTCACCGCGTCTTCCTGCACATCCTCGCGAGTCAGCTCGCCGAAACCGATCGATTCCTTCGCCATGTCCGACGCACCGGCATTGGTGGTCATGATGAGGATGGTGTTGCGGAAATCGACGGTCTTGCCGTGATGATCGGTCAGGCGGCCATTGTCCATCACCTGCAACAGGATGTTGAACAGGTCCGGATGCGCCTTTTCGATTTCGTCGAGCAGCAGGACGCTGTGCGGATTCTGGTCGACCGCGTCGGTCAGCAAGCCGCCCTGGTCGTAGCCGACATAGCCCGGAGGGGCGCCGATCAGGCGGCTGACCGAATGGCGTTCCATATATTCCGACATGTCGAACCGCTGGAGCGGGATGCCGAGCAAGGTTGCCAGCTGGCGCGCCACCTCCGTCTTGCCGACGCCGGTGGGGCCGGAGAAGAGATAGTTGCCGATCGGCTTGTCGGGATCGCGCAGGCCCGCGCGCGACAGCTTGATCGCCGACGACAGCACCTCGATCGCCTTGTCCTGACCGAAGACGACGCGCTTGAGGTCGGTGGTCAGCGATTCCAGCACGCTCTTGTCGTCGGACGACACGGTCTTGGGCGGGATGCGGGCCATGGTCGCGATGACCTGCTCGATCTCCTTGGGGGTGATCGTCTTCTTGCGTTTGGTTGGCACCACGAGCATCTGCATCGCGCCGACTTCGTCGATCACGTCGATCGCCTTGTCCGGCAGCTTGCGGTCGTTGATGTAACGGGCCGAAAGCTCCACCGCGGCCTTGATCGCGTCCGGCGTATATTTGACGTGATGATGTTCCTCGAACGCGGTGCGCAGCCCGGCGAGGATCTTGATCGTATCCTCGATCGTGGGTTCGTTGACGTCGATCTTCTGGAACCGGCGCAGCAGGGCGCGGTCCTTTTCGAAATGATTGCGGAATTCCTTGTAGGTGGTCGAACCGATGCAGCGGATCGTGCCGCCCGACAGGGCAGGCTTGAGCAGATTGGATGCGTCCATCGCGCCGCCGCTGGTGGCGCCGGCGCCAATCACCGTATGAATTTCGTCAATGAAGAGAACCGCATGCGGCATCTTCTCCAGTTCGGTGACGACCGCCTTCAGACGCTCCTCGAAATCGCCGCGATAGCGGGTGCCGGCCAGCAATGCGCCCATGTCGAGCGAGTAGATGACGGCTTCCTTCAAGACGTCGGGGACTTCGCCCTCGACGATCTTGCGCGCCAGGCCTTCCGCGATCGCGGTCTTGCCCACGCCCGGATCGCCCACATAGAGCGGGTTGTTCTTGGACCGGCGGCACAGGATCTGGATCGTGCGATCCACTTCGGCGGTGCGGCCGATCAGCGGATCGACCTTGCCCCGACCGGCCTTCTCATTGAGGTTGACGGTGAATTGTTCGAGGGCGCTGTCCTTCTTGGCCTTACCGTCCTGCACCTTCTTTTCCTCCTCGGCGGCGCCCTTCGTCTCCTGACGCTCGGGCGCGGGCGTGCCCTTGCCGACGCCGTGGCTGATGAAGCTCACGGCATCGAGGCGGCTCATATCCTGCTGTTGCAGGAAATAGACGGCATAGGATTCGCGTTCGGAAAAGAGCGCGACGAGGACGTTGGCGCCCGTCACTTCATCCTTGCCGGACGACTGGACATGGAGGATGGCGCGCTGGACCACGCGCTGAAAACCGCTGGTGGGGGAGGGGTCGCTGGCCCCTTCGACCTTCAGGCTGTCGAGTTCGGTATCGAGATAATGGGTGACCGCGTCGCCCAGTTCGCCCAGTTCCACGCCGCACGCCTGCATGACCTTTGACGCATGTTCGTCATCAATCAATGCCAGGAGGAGATGCTCCAGCGTGGCATATTCGTGCTTGCGCTCGGATGCGTGCGTCAGCGCATTGTGCAGGGTGGTTTCAAGAGCGGGTGCGAATGAAGGCATGTCTGTTCTACTCCTGGCCCCAAAAAGGGGTAGTGTTGAACCCTATGTCGGCATTGCTCGACGCAGGATCAAGGCCATCGCCCCGACCCGCGGAATTGCCTGACTGCCGTAGCCCAATGGAGCCTTTCAAGGCGCAGGGGGCATGGCAACGGTTCATCTTCTGAATAACGCCTCGGCACTTGCCTTATGGTTAACGGCGTTTTCTTTCGTCCGTCTGGTCCGCGCGATTTCCGTTTCGAGGGCGGCGATGCGGGCATCCAGTTCGGATACGGACAATGGCCCCAGATCCTGTTTCAGCAGGCGGGTCAGCGGATCGTCGCCCTTGTTCGGCAGATCGTCATCCAGGTCCATGACGCCAATGTTGACCCAGTTGGCCACTCTGTCAATAAGGGCATGGAGTCCGCAGCGACATTTTTGATGCGGTGCAACATGGTTAACGGCTGGGGGCAGCGATATGGCGGATTTGGGCGCAGTGCCGGACGAGATGACGGCGATCGCGATTCCGACGCCTGGCGGGCCGGAGGCTTTGGTGGCGCAGCGACGGCCGGTGCCGGTGCCGGGCGAGGGCGAAGTGCTGATCAAGGTGGCCGCCGCCGGCGTGAACCGGCCGGACGTGTTGCAGCGGCAGGGCAAATATCCGCCGCCGCCGGGCGCCAGCGACATACCCGGACTGGAAGTGGCAGGTACGATCGTGGCCGCCGGCAGCGGCGCGGACATGCTGGTCGGGCAGAAGGTCTGCGCGCTGCTGGCGGGCGGGGGCTATGCGGAATATGCGGTCGCGCCGGCGGGGCAATGCCTGCCGGTGCCGGACGATTATGACCTGTCAGAGGCGGCGGCGCTGCCCGAAACATTGTTTACCGTGTGGACCAATTTGTTCGAGCGCGCCTATGTCGTGGCGGGCGACACGGTGCTGGTCCATGGCGGGACCAGCGGCATCGGGACGATGGCGATCCGGCTGTGCAACCTGTTCGACGTGACGATCATCGCGACTTGCGGGTCGGACGAGAAATGCGATCAGGCGCGCGCATGGGGCGCGGATCATGCGATCAATTACAAGAGCCAGGATTATGTCGAGGAGGTGAAGCGCATCACCGAAGGGCAGGGCGTGCAGGCGGTGCTGGACATGGTGGGCGGCGATTATGTGCCGCGCAACCTGTCCTGCCTGGCCGAGGATGGCCGGCATGTGTCGATCGCCGTGCTGGGCGGGGCGAAGGCGGACATCTTCATCCCGGCGATCATGCAAAAGCGGCTGACGCTGACCGGATCGACGCTGCGGGCGCGGTCGACGGGCTTCAAGAGTCTGGTTGCAGACGAACTGATGCGCAATGTCTGGCCGTTCGTGGGCGAGGGAAAGCTGCGTCCGGCGATGGACCAGCGGTTCGCGCTGGCAGATGCGGCCAAGGCCCATGCCCGCATGGACGCGGGCGAGCATTTCGGGAAGATCGTGCTGGTCGTGTGACGATGGTGCGCGGTCGCCAGAAAGGCTGAACTGGGTGCAAAATACCCTAATTCCCGTCCGCATCCACCATGAACACCATCGGCTTGCCGCGCGAGGTGGGTTCCCAACCCGCCGCCAGGGCCGCGCGTATGCCGCGCGAAACGATCGCGTCGTTGATCTGGAGCCGGCCGCGCTGCAATCCCTTGAGCAAGCGCTTGGGCGGCGGAAATTCCAGTACCGCTTCGCGCTGCGCATCGGCCTGCAACAGGGCGATCGTCATGCCCCGCCAGCCATCGGCGTCGCTCCATTGCGGCTCTCGCCGAAGTTCCCATTCATATGTGACCCCGTCGACAAGGACGGTTCCGGCCTGATTGTGCATATTGAGCATCGGGCCGCCTTAGCAGCCGCGCGGCGGCAAGCCAGCCTTATCGCCGATAAGGGGCCGGTGATCGCGACCACCGGCCCCGGCTGTTACGCCGCGCTCCTGGCCGATCGTGCGGCCGTATAGCGATTGTCCGGCACCCCCAGGCCCAGATGCTCGCGGAAGGTCGTGCCTTCATAATCCGTGCGGAACAGGCCGCGCGCCTGCAAAATCGGGATCACCCTGTCCACGAACAGGTCGAGTTGCCCCGGCAGCGGCTCGAACAGTACGAAGCCGTCCGCCGCGCCGCTTTCGAACCAGGCCTGCAACCGGTCGGCGACCGTCTCGGCCGATCCGACGAAGGCGCCGCGCGGAGTCGCCAGACGCTCGGCGATCTGGCGCAGCGTCAGATTGTCCGCCCGCACTTCGGCCAATATGCGCAGCGTGCCGCTCTGCTGGCTGTTGAGGCCGATATGTTCGACATCGGGGAAGGGCGCGTCCAGATCATATTGGCGGAAATCATGGTCGTTGAAGGTGCGCGACAGATAGCCAAGGCCGGTGTCGATCGATTCCAGCGCGGCCAGTTCGCGATAGCGCGCCTCGGCATCCGCGTCCGTATCGCCCACGATCGGCGCGATGCCGGGCAGGATGAACAGCGTGTCGGGATCGCGGCCAAAGCCCTTCGCCCGCGCCTTCACATCCGCATAATAGGCCTGGCCGTCCTCCTGCGTGGGCGCATGGGTGAAGATCACCTCCGCCCGTTTCGCGGCAAAGGCACGGCCGTCGTCGGAAGCGCCCGCCTGGAAGATGACCGGCTGGCCCTGCGGCGTGCGCTTGATGTTGAGCGGCCCGCGCACCTGGAAAAATTCGCCCTTGTGATCCAGCCGGTGCAACTTGTCGGGATCGACGAACCGGCCGCTTTGCTTGTCGGCGACATGGGCGTCCTTTTCCCAACTGTCCCAAAGCCCCTGCACGACATCCAGATATTCGGCCGCGATGCGATAGCGCACGGCATGGGCGGGATGTTCGGCCTTGCTGAAATTCGCGGCGGTATCGCCCAGCCAGGAGGTGACGACGTTCCATCCCGCGCGTCCGCCGCTCAGATGATCGAGCGAGGCGAACTGGCGCGCGACGTTGAAGGGTTCGGAATAGCTGACCGTCAGCGTGGCGACCAGGCCGATGCGCGATGTTGTGGCCGCCAGCGCGGACAGGATCGTGATCGGTTCGAACCGGTTGAGATAATGGGGGCTGGATTTCTCGTTGATCGACAGGCTGTCGGCGACGAACAGGAAATCCAACTTGCCGCGCTCGGCCGTTGCGGCCTGTTTTTGATATTGAGCCAGGCTGGTGCTGGCATTGCCGTCGCGATCGGGGTGGCGCCAATCATTCCAGGTGCGCCCCACGCCATGCAGGATGAAGCCGAGCTTGATATGCCGCTGTTGGGCCATGGAGCGTCCTTTCCAGAAATAGAAGGACGCAAATTAGGCCATGGCCGGGCAAGGAACCAACGCGGACTGGTCGGTCATTTATGATTTGGACAAATATCAAAGGCCTTCCGCCTCCACCCAATGGGCGCTGGTCAGTTCGCGCGCCAGCGTCCAGACCTGCCGCCTGATATCGGGCACGGCGACGATTTCCCAATGGGCGCCGCGCGTCATCGGGCCGACGACATGCAGCCGTTCCTGCGCATCGCCATGCGCGGCGATGGCGCGGCACTGGCGATCCACGTCGATGCCGATCGCCAGCGGATCGGGCCGGATGTCGCCGCGGTCGAACAGATTGCGCAGCAACGGATCGGTCACGCGCCGCAGGTCGCCCAGCGGCCCGGTGCAATTGACCACGCGCGCCACCTTCAGCGTCGTGCTCGTCGCGGCGCCGCGTGCGCGCAGGCCGATGCGCAGGCCGTCGCCTTCGGGCGCCGCCGTCGCCACCTTCGCGGCGCGAACTTCCAGCCGGCCCTGCACGCGCAGGCCATCCAGCCGTTCCGCCACGCCGGGCGCAATACGATGGCGATGCACGTCCCAATAGGGGCGCAGATGGCGCAGGAAGCGGCTGCGTTCGCTGGCGCTGGCGGCGCGCCACATGTCAGGGGTGAAGCGGCGTAACTCATCCACCGCATTGCGCCAGCCAATCTGGACCGCGCGATCGCGCACCGTGCGTACCAGTGCGGACGCCGGGCCTGCGGGCCGATCCTGCCGCGCGGCATAAGGCGGTGCGGGGGCATGGGCTTGCGGTGTCAGGCCCCGGCGCGACAAGGCGACGATCTTGCCCTTATAGCCTGCGCTATCCAGGCTGAGCGCGCAGTCCACGGCGGTCAGCCCGCTGCCCAGCAGCAGCACGACGTCCTGCCGGCCAAGGCCGATGGCGATATCCGCCGCCCATGGATCGTCGACATAGGCAGGACGGCCAAGCCCGGCAAAGGCGGGCAGGTCGTGCGGCGGCAGGTTGCCCGGTGCGATCACCGCGACGTCGGCCTCCAACAGGTCGCCCGATCGCAGCGCGACGAAGGCGCGATCCTCTCTTGCGATCAGGTCGATCGCCTCATCGGCCAGGATGGCGAACCGGTCGCCCGCCGCGGCCCGCGCGTCGTCCAGCATGGCGCACAGATAGGCGCCATAGTCGCGCCGGGTGGCGAAGCTGCCCTCCTGGCCCAGCCCCTGCGTCACCAGCCAGTCCACGAAATGCGCCGGCTGGTCGGGCAGCGCGCTCATATTGGCGGCGCGCACGTTGAGGACATGGTCGGCCTGTGCCGCGCCATAGGCCAGGCCACGCCCCAACCGATCCGGCCGCCGCTCCACCAGCGTCACGCGCACATTACCATGGCGAAGCAGGTTGATCGCCAGCAGCACGCCGCTGAACCCGCCGCCGACAATGGCGACATGATCGACCTTCAGCATGGATCAAGCATTTCTAATGGTTCCACCAGCATTGCTTGTGAGACATATCTCTACTAATGAAATAGATAAAGTCCTATCTGCATCGAAGGAAGGACGATCATGAGCCTGTTGCGTTCCCTGCCCCAGCGATGGGCGCGCCTGCGCGAAGCGGCACGCCGGGAATTTTTGCGCGATCCCGACATCATCCTGTTCGAGCGCGCCGGCGGAACGATCCGCGATGGTGGGCATGGTCGCTGATAGCCTGTCGCGGCGCGGCTTCATCGGCGCCAGCGCGGGCTCCTGCCTGATCCTGGCGGGATGCAGCGCGGCCAAGGGGGGCAGGCCCAAATTGCGCGTCTCCATCACCGGCAAGGGAGAAGGCGACACGCGCCTGCTGTTCAAGGCGGCGGGTATCGTGCCCGAAGGCTTCGAACTGGCCTATAGCGAATTTCAGTCCGGCCATCTGGTGGTCGAAGCGCTCAACGGCGGCTCGCTCGATTATGGCGGGATGAGCGAGATTCCGCCCATCTTTGCGGCCGCTTCCACCATCCAGAGCTTTCGCCAGATCGCCGTCACCCATGGCGACGTCAACAATCAGGTCGTGCTGGTGCCCAGGGGGTCGAAGGCGAAGAGCATCGCCGACCTGAAGGGCAAGCGCGTGGGCTATGTCCGCGCCACCACCTCCCAATATTTCCTGATCCGCATGCTGGAGGAGGTCGGCCTGAGCTGGGGCGACATCACTCCGGTGGCGATGGGCGTGTCGGACGGCGCGGCCGCCTTCTCGCAAGGGGCGCTCGACGGCTGGGCCATCTACGGCTTTCCGATCCAGCGCGCCATCGCGACGGAGGGCGCGCGCGTCCTCAAGACGGCCTATGGCATATTGTCGGGCAACTATCTGGTGTCCGCCCATGTCGATGCGCTGGCCGATCCCGAAAAGGCGAAGCTGATCGGCGATTATCTGGGGCTGGTGCAGAGGGGCTTTGGCTGGGCGGCGGCGCATCAGGATGAATGGGCCGGCATCATCGCCCAGGATATAGGCGTACCGCGTGACTATGTGCTCGACCAGTTCAGGCGCAAGAGCGCGAGCTACGAACTGCGCCCCGTCACCGACGAGGCGATCGCCTCGCAGCAACAGGTCGCGGATCTTTTCTTCCGGCAGAAGCTGTTGCCCAAGGCGGTCGATGTGCGGCCGCTTTGGGACGCGCGCTTCAATAATGCCATTCCCAGGAGAGGCTGAACCATCATGGCCACGCAGGCAATTCAGCAGGACGATGCGCCGCTCCAGGCGACCGACCCCATAAGCGCGGATCAACTGGACCGGCTGACCCGGCGCCTCGCCCAAACGGCGGAGCATTATGACCGTAGCGGCGAATTTCCCCGCGCCAGTTTCGATTATCTGGCAAGCGAAGGGCTGATCGGCCTTACCGTCCCGCATGAGCTGGGCGGCCGTGGTGCTGGTCTGGTCGAGGCGATCCGGGTGCTGGGCGCGGTGGCGAAGGGCGATCCTTCGACCGCGCTCATCCTGTTCATGACCTATCATTATCACGCCACGCCCGCCCGCGCACGGACCTGGCCGCAGGCGATCTACGAACGGCTGGCGCGCGATGCCGTGGCGGGCCGGGGCCTGATCGGCGGCCTGCGCGTGGAGCCGGAACTGGGCACGCCGGTGCGCGGCGGCCTGCCCGCGACCATCGCCCGGCGCACCGCCGATGGCTGGGCCCTGACTGGCACGAAAATCTATTCCACCGGCTCGACCGGTCTCGACTGGTTTTCGGTCTGGGCCAGGACGGATGAGGCAGACCCGCGCGTCGGCAATTTCCTGGTGCGATCGGACAGTGCGGGCATCGACATCGAACCGGCCTGGGACCATCTGGGCATGCGGGCGACCGTCAGCCATGCGGTCCATTTTGCCGATACGCCAACGCCGACTGACCATGCGGTCGATATCCGCCCGCCTGCGCAATGGGCGGCAGGCGCGGGCGATCCTGGCCTTGCCATCTGGAACGCGCTCGCCATCTCGACCATCTATGATGGCGTCGCGCGGGCGGCGCGGGACTGGCTGCGCGCCTATCTGAACGATCGGGTGCCCACCAATCTGGGCGCGTCGCTGGCCACCCTGCCGCGCGTGCAGGAAAAATTCGGCGAGATCGAGGCCCTGTTGCAGGTCAACCGCACGCTGATCCGCGATGCCGCCGCCCGGCACGAGGCCGGCGACCCGCCGAGCGCGGTGGAGGTGAACAACATCAAATATCTCGCCACCGCCAATGCGATCCGCGCTGTGGAAATCGGCCTGGAACTGACCGGCAATCCCGGCATCAGTCGGAAGAACCCGCTGGAGCGCCATTATCGCGACGTGCTGTGCAGCCGCATCCACTCGCCACAGACCGACACCATATTGATCGCCGCCGGTCGCGCGGCGCTTGGGAACTGACATGTCGCTCATCATTGCCAGCCAGCTTGACGCCGATTTCAACAGAGGCCTCAGCCAGCATCCCATTGGGCCGATATTGATCGACGTGGCGGAGGATGAGCCATGGGCCGCTGCCGCCGAAGCCGATGTCCTGCTGGTCCGGCCGTCGCCATCCTGGCGGCAGCCGTCGGTGCAGCGTCCGCGCGCCTGGCCGGGTCGACTGAAATGGGTGTATAGCGCGTCGGCCGGGATCGACTTCTATCCGCAATGGCTGCTCGATGCGCCGCTGGTGACTTGCGGCCGGGGCGTCGCGTCGGACGAGATTGCCGACTATGTCATCGCCGCCATCTACGCCCATGCCAAGAATCTGGAGGGGGTCACCGCGCGATCTCGCGCGCAGTGGATCAACGTCCCGCTCGGTCGGGTGTCGGGCACCACGATCGGCATCGTGGGCCTGGGCGCGATCGGTCAGGCGGTGGCGAAACGGGGCCTCGCGCTGGGCGCACAGGTGGTCGGCCTGCGCCGCACCGGTGCGCAATCGGGCATCAGCGGCGTGGAGCATGTCGGCGATATCGACACGCTGGTCGCGCGCGCCGATCATATCATCATCGCCGTGCCAGCGACGCCGCAAACGCGGCATCTCTTCAATGCGGAGCTGCTCGCCAAGGTGAAGCCCGGCGCCCATATCATCAACGTCGCGCGCGGATCGGTGATCGATCAGGATGCGCTGATCCAGGCGCTGGATGGGGAGGGCGGACCCGGCTTCGCAACGCTGGACGTCACCGATCCGGAGCCGTTGCCCGAACGCCATCGGCTCTACACCCATCCGCGCATACGCCTCACGCCGCATGTGTCCAGCAACCACACATTGGTGCGCCATCGCCTGCTGGAAAAGGTGCGCGACGATATTTCCCGCTTTGCGCGCGGCGAGGCGCCCAGCGACATCGTCGATCCCGCGCGGGGCTACTAAGGGCAAAAGAGGGGGGCGATCCGGATCGGCGCCCTCTTTCATCTATATGAGGCGTTCCCCGGCCTGCGCCGGGGAACGTGGGGCTACTGGCTTGTCGCTATCAGAGCGCCTCGACCGTCTCCCGCGCCAGTTCGGCCAGCCGGTTCGCGGCCTTGTCCAACTTGTCGCCCGACCGCAGGATCGCCGCCACGCGCGGCAGCTGTGGCAGCCGATCATGCTCCAGCGCCTGGCTGTCCTCCAGAAACAGGTGCGTGCGGCATGTAACGCCCAGGCCCGCGCCCACGGCGGCCTTCAACGTCGCCAGATTGGGCGTTTCCACCGCGATGCGCCATTGCAGCCCGGCATCCTCCAGCGCCCGGATCGCCGCCTCGCGGAACCGGCATGGCTCTTCCAGCACGGCCAGCGGAATGACATCCCGATCGACCAGATGCGTGTCGCCATACCAGCTCATCGGCGCGACCGTCACCGCATGGGCATCGTTGGGCGCGGCAAAGCCCAGCAATATGTCCAGTTCCCGCCGGTCCAAAAGGGCCTGCAATTCCGCCGTTCCAGCGACGCGCGCATAGATTTGCGCGTCGGGATGCAGTTCGGCAAAGCGGGAAAGCAGGCCTGTCAGCAATGTGTCGGCGAAGTCCTGCACCATGCCGATCCGCGCCGGTCCGGCAAAGCGCCCGGCGCTGACCGCCGCCACCGCTTCGTCATGCAACAGCAGCACGCGCCGCGCATAATCGAGCAGCACGGTCCCCGCCGCCGTCAGGTTGAGCCGGCGCCCTTCGCGCAGGAACAGCGTCTGTTGCACCAGTTCCTCCAGCCGCTTGATTTGCAGGCTGAGCGCGGATTGAGTCACGAATACCTGTTCCGACGCATTGAGCATCGATCCTGTGTCGACGATGGCGACGAAGCTGCGCAACAAGTTGGTCGGCAAATTGACCGGCACGATGGACCCCTTGAGTTTGGGAAATGGGAGCAGCCGATCCGATGCCGGAAACGGAAAACGGCTTATCGCCAATGCTTATATATCAATCAAAATAGTAGAGATTTAAACGGCCCAGAAAAAACTTGGCCCGTACGAAACCGAGACGGAGAACCGCCATTTCCGGCGGTCATCTGCCCCTGCGGAGCGATGAAATGCGATCTATGACGAATGCTGATAGATCGCCCAAGAAAAACTCAATTGAATAGGTAGAGAAATCATGTTGGGCTTGTCCGCAGCTTCATAAAGGGCCGGACATGGCGGTTTTGACGATCAATGATACATCGGCGGCAGCGCGGGGCCAGTGGGCATCGACGCGCCGGCCGTTCTCCCTGTCGCGCTTCGGCGGGCGCTGGCTGTCGCCGGTGCTGCTGCTGCTCCTGTGGGAGGCCGGCTCGCGGGTTGGCCTGATCCCGGAGCGGACGCTCGCGGCGCCATCCGCGGTGCTGGGTACCCTGCTCGAAATGGTGATTTCCGGCGAGCTGCCCTCCAACCTGTTGGTGTCCTTCGCCCGCGTCGCCGTGGGCCTGCTTATCGGCGTCAGCCTGGGCCTCGCGCTCGGCCTCATCGCCGGGCTGTCGCGGTCGGGCGAACTGGCGGTCGATCCGCTCATGCAGATCAAGCGCACCATTCCCGCGCTGGCCCTGACCCCGCTTTTCATCGTGTGGTTCGGCATCGGCGAAACGCCCAAGGTCGCGTTGATCGCCTTTGGCACCATCTTCCCGGTCTATCTGAACCTCTATAGCGGCATCCGCAGCGTCGACCTGCGCCTGCTCGATGCGGCCAGGAGCTTCGGCCTCAGCCGCTGGGAGCAGGTCTGGCACGTCGTCCTGCCCTCGGCCCTGCCGCAGCTGCTGGTCGGCCTGCGCTACGCCCTTTCGGTGTCGATCCTGGTGCTGGTCGTGGCGGAGCAGATCAACGCCTCGGCCGGCCTTGGCTATCTTATCAACAACGCCCGCGATTTCATGCGGACCGACATCATCGTCGTCTGCCTCATGGTCTATGCCATTCTCGGCCTGGGTGCCGACTGGCTGGTCCGTGCCATCGAAGCCCGCGCCCTGATCTGGCGCCCCAGCATAGTGGAGCAATAAGCATGGACGCTCGCCTCGGTTTTTCCACGGTGGAGCTTGCAGCCCACCAACTCCATCCCGAACCCGTCGTTCGCCTGCGCGGCTTTACGCGGCGCTTCGGCGCCAACACCATCATCGACGGTCTCGACCTCGACATCGCGCCGGGCGAATTCATCGCTTTGCTGGGGCGATCCGGTTCGGGCAAGACGACGCTGCTGCGCACCCTGGCTGGCCTGGACGAAGTGCGCGGGCAGGATGTGGAAGTCCCCGACTCCCGCGCCGTCGTGTTTCAGGATGCGCGCCTGCTGCCCTGGAAGCCGGTGTGGAAGAATGTCTCGCTGGGCCTCAAGGGCGATAACGGACGCGATCGCGCCGAAGCCGCGCTCAAGGAAGTGGGCCTTGGCCACCGCCTCGACGCCTGGCCGCTGACCCTGTCGGGCGGCGAAGCCCAGCGCGTGGCGCTGGCCCGCGCGCTGGTGCGCGAACCCAAATTGCTGTTGCTGGACGAGCCGTTCGCCGCGCTCGACGCGCTCACCCGCTATCGCATGCACGATCTCGTCCTCTCGCTCTGGCGCGCGCACAAGCCCGCCGTGCTGATCGTCACCCATGATGTCGAGGAAGCGATCGCGCTGGCCGACCGGGTGCTGGTGCTGGACAAGGGCCGCATCGTCGCCGAGGAACGCATCACCGCCCCGCGCGGGGAACGCGCCAGCTTCGCGGGTCGCCTGCGGGAAAAGCTGTTGTCCCATCTGGGCGGCGCCGATCATGGCGAGGGGGTCGTGCCCATTGCGATCGCTGCCGAATGAGCGCGCTTGCCACCCTCGACCGCCCGGTGACGGCGCCCGATACAGGCCGCCTGCGCGGTTTCGTCACCGCCTTTGCCGACTTGCTGGCCGCCACCCGCGACGAGCAGGCTATACTGGAAAGCGGCCGCGCCTTGCTCAGCCGCCTGATCGCCACCGACGACTGGCTGCCGGAGGAATTCGCCCGGCCCGATCCCGACCGCTACCAGCAATATCTGCTCCATTGCGACAGTCGGGAACGGTTCAGCGTGGTCAGCTTCGTCTGGGGACCGGGCCAGTCCACCCCCATCCACGACCATAAAGTCTGGGGCCTGATCGGCATGTTGCGCGGGGTGGAAAAGGTGGAGAGTTTCCGCCGCCTGCCGAGCGGCGCGCTGGTCGATGAGGGCGAGGAACTGCTGCATGAAGGGGAGGTGGATGCCGTCTCCCCGCGCATCGGGGATATTCACCGGGTCACCAATGGCCTGACCGACCGGCCCTCCATCAGCATCCATGTCTATGGCGCCAATATCGGCGCGGTCGAGCGCGCGACCTATGCCCTCGACGGCACGCCCAAGACCTTCATTTCGGGTTACGCCAACCGCGTGATCCCCAACCTCTGGGACAGATCGAAAACCGCATGAGCACCGACACACTGGACAAGATTCAGACCGCCACCCCGCAGGATATCCGCCACGCCCTGCTGGTGGGCAGCGAAATCGCCATCATCGACGTGCGCGAGGAACATGAATTTGCGCAGGGCCACCCGCTCTTCGCCGCGCAGATCCCCTTGCGTCGGATCGACGATGAAGCACGCTGGCGCATCCCGCGCCTGGCGACCCCGATCATCGTCTATGACAATGGGGAGGGGCTGGCGCACAAAGCCGCCGTCCGCCTGGAAGCGCTCGGCTATACCGATGTGCGCGAACTGGACGGTGGCCTGTCGGCATGGCGCGACGCCGGCTATGAATTGTTCGAGGACGTCAACAGCTATAGCAAGGCGTTTGGCGAACTGGTCGAACATCGCCGCCACACGCCCTCGCTCGCCGCCGAAGACGTGCAGGCGCTGATCGACGAAAAGGCGGACATCAAGATACTGGATGCACGCCGCTACGACGAATATAACACGATGAGCATCCCGACCGGGACCAGCGTGCCGGGCGCCGAACTGGCGCTGCGTGCCCGCATCATCGCGCCCGATCCCGACACCACCATCATCGTCAATTGCGCCGGTCGCACCCGCTCCATCATCGGCACCCAGTCGCTGGTCAATGCCGGCGTTCCCAACAAGGTGTTCGCGCTGCGCAACGGCACGATCGGCTGGACGCTGGCCGGGCAGCAGCTGGAAACCGGCCAGACCCGCGCGGCACCGGAAATCGACGATGCCGCCATCGCTGAAGCCGATGGCCATGCGCGCGACGTCGCCTACCGCGCCGGCGTCAAGCGGATCGGCTGGGCCGAGCTGGAGGCGTTCAAGGCTGACACGGCCCGCACCCTCTATCTCTACGATGTGCGTCAGCCGCGCGAATATGAAAGCGGCCATCTGCCCGGCTTCCGCAATGCGCAAGGCGGCCAGCTGGTGCAGGAAACCGATCACAACGCCCCGGTCCGTGGCGCCCGGATCGTCGTGACCGATCCGACCGGCGTGCGCGCGGCGATGACCGCGTCCTGGCTGGCGCAACTGGGCTGGGACGTGTCGATCCTCGACATCGACTGGTCGGCCGTGACGCTGGAAAGCGGCCCCGATGGCGCGCCGTCCCCGCGCGGGCCGGAGGGCCGCTACAAGCGCCCCTATGAAGGCACGGACAACAAGGCCGCCGCCATGCAGGCCTATCTCGACTGGGAATATGGCCTCGTCGCCCAGCTGGAGCGCGACGGCACCCACGGCTTCTACGTCATCTAAAAATCGGGAGAGTAACCATGAGCGTCAAGTTCATCGGCTATATCGGTTTCAACAACGGGTCGGAAACGCAGGCGGCGGTGCGCAGCCGCGCGCTCGACACCGACTATGTGAACGCAGCGGCCAAGGCGCAGGAAGAGGGCGGCTTCGACCGCGTCCTCATCCCCTTCGGCTCAAACAGCCCGGAAAGCCAGATCGTCGCGGCCCATGCCGCCGCCATGACCACGAAGCTGGGCTTTCTGGTCGCCCATCGACCCGGATTCACCCAGCCGACGGTCGCCGCGCGCCAGCTGGCGACGCTGGATCAGCTGTCGGGCGGCCGCGTGGCCGTCCACATCATCACGGGCGGCGCTGACGAAGAAATGGCGCGCGACGGCGACACCCGGACGGTGAAGGCCGAACGCTACCGCCGCACCGACGAATATCTCAACATCCTGCGGCAGGAATGGACGGCGTCCAAACCCTTCGACCATCAGGGCAAATTCTACGACATCCGTCAGGCCTTCAGCGCGATCAAGCCCGACAATCTGCCGGTCTTCTTCGGGGGATCGTCGCAGGAAGCGATCGACGTCGCCGGTCGCCATGCCGACGTCTATGCGCTGTGGGGCGAAACATTGGAAGCGGTGCAGGATACGGTACGCGCCGTGCGCAAATCGGCCGCGCGCTATGGTCGCGATCCGGGCTTCTCGCTCTCGCTGCGCCCGGTGATCGCCGATACGGAGGAAGCCGCGTGGAAGCGGGCGGCGGAGATCGAGGAGCAGGTGCGCGAAAACCGCATCGCCGCCGGCCTGCCGATCACCGGCCATCGCCCGCCCAATGCCGGGTCGCTCCGCCTGCTCGACACCGCCAGCGCCAATCGGCAGGACAAGCGGCTGTGGACCGGCGTCGCCGCCCTGACCGGCGCGGCCGGCAACAGCACCGGCCTGGTCGGCACGCCCGATCAGGTGGCGGACGCCATGCTCGATTATTATGACATCGGCATCGACCATTTCCTGATCCGCGGTTTCGATCCGCTGGGCGATTCCATCCTCTATGGCCGCGAATTGCTGCCGGTCGTGCGCCGCAAGGTGGCCGATCGCGCGGCATCCGGCCTCGCACTGGCGGGCTGATCCATGCTCAGGAAAAACGTCGTCATCCTGTCGGCGTCCCTTATCGCGGTGGCGGGCCTCGGCCTTGCCGCCGCGACTTTTAAGGGCAGCGACGGCAAGGTCTTGCGGGTCGCCAACCAGAAGGGGCAGGTCAAATCCATGATGATCGCGTCGGGGGTGCTGAAAGGCGCGCCCTATAGCGTCGAATGGTCGGAATTTCCGGCGGCCCAGCCTTTGCTGGAAGCGGTCGGCGGTGGCGCGGCGGACCTGGGCCTGGCCGCCGACGCGCCCTTCATCTTCGCCTATCAAAGCGGCAGTCCGGTCAAGGCGATCGGCGTGCAGGCGCCCGCGCAGCAGGCCGGCGAAGCGCTCGCCATCCTGGTCAAGAACGGATCGCCGCTCAAAGGCGCGCAGGATCTGGTCGGCAAGTCGGTGGCGACCACGCGCGGGTCGATCGGCCATCATCTGCTGCTTCAGGCATTGGAGCGCGCCCATATTCCGGCCGACAAGGTGCGCGTCACCTTCCTGCCGCCCGGTGACGCCAAGGCCGCCTTCGACAGCGGTTCGATCGACGCCTGGGCGATCTGGACGCCCTATACCAATGTCGCGATCAAGGAAGGCGCGCGCGCCATCGTCGATGCGAAGGATTATGGCCTGCCCCTCTACATCGACATCGCCTATGCCGATAGTATCGATCCGAAACGCGCGCTGCTCGCCGACTTCCTTCAGCGGGAGGCGAAGGCCGTCGCCTGGGCGCGCGCCCATCCCGACGATTTCGCGCAGGTGCTGGCGAAGGAAACCGGCCTCCCGATCGACATCGCCCGCGCCAGCTTCGACCGCAACAATCGCGTGGCGCAACCGATCGATGCAAAGATCATCGCGCATGAGCAGGATATCACCGCCCGCTTCCGCAAAGCGGGCCTGACCGAGGGCAAACGCGACGTTGCGCAGGCCTTCGATACCAGTTTCGCCCGGTCGCATTGAAACGGCGGCTTGGCGCGCGCCAAGATAATCTAAAGTTTAAGGAAAATCATGTGGCCAGCCACGAACTCATTTCTCAATCAAAATTGTAGAAAATAGAGAGGTCCCCAAGTCTGATCTGGGGGAATATCCATGAAGAATAGCGCATATTATCTCGCAACCTCGGCGCTTTCCGCTATCGCACTCGCTGTCTCGCCGGCGTTTGCTCAGGCTGTCAGCGGCCCCGACGAAGCGGCTGCCGATGCCGGGACGATCATCGTCACCGGCGTTCGCGGCGCACCGCGCACCATCGCCCAAAGCCCGGCGCCGATCGACGTCGTCGGCGCGGACAAGCTACAAGCGACCGGCGCGGCCGAATTCGGCGAAGCGCTGTCGAAACTTCTGCCCTCGCTCAATTTCGGATCGACCCATGCCGGGGTCTTTTCGGTCGGCCGGCCCGTCACCAATCGCGGCCTGGCGCCGGCCTATACGCTGGTGCTGGTCAACGGGAAGCGCCGGCACAACGGCGCCTTCCTCAACAATTCGACCACCGACACATCGGGCGCCAATCCGGTCGATGTCGATATGATCCCGACCAGCGGCATCGACCGGATCGAAGTGCTCAAGGACAGCGCCGCCGCCCAATATGGCACCGATGCGATCGCCGGCGTCATCAACATCCAGCTGGCCGAGAAGGAAGGGCTGAGCGGCGACTTCACCTACGGGACGCTCTATTCCGCCAATGGCAAGCCCGACAGCTGGAAGGGCACGGTCCGATACGGCACGAAGATCGGCGACGATGGCGGCTTTCTGACGCTCAGCGGCGACATTCGCAAGCGCGGCGGCGCCTGGTGGAATCTGGCCGCGACCGACACCAATCTCTATGGCCTGCCCGCCGGTCGCACCATCGATCAGGTGGTGGCCTCCAGCGGCCTCACGCGCGCGCAGGTGGAGGCGAACATCGCCGACGCCAACGCCCGCAACGCCGCCTGGAACCGCGACGGCGCCCATAATGGCGACCCGCAGATCAAGGCGTTCAACCTGGGCTATAACGCCCAGCTGCCAGTGACGGACAGTGCCACCCTCTACAGTTTCGGCACCTATGGCGAGCGCGACGCCCAGATCGGCAATAATTTCCGCCGCCCCAACAGCACCGCCAATTTCACCGCGCTCTTCCCGGACGGCTATTATCCGCTCAACAATATCGACGAGACGGATTTCCAGTTCGTCGGCGGCCTCAAAGGCACGCTGATCGGTTGGGACTATGATATTTCCTCTTCCTTCGGCCGCAATGCCAGCCGGCAATATTCCAAGCTTTCCATTCGCCCCTCGCTGGGTCCGGACAGCCCGACCACCTGGCCCAATCTCGCCAATTTCGAGTTCCGCCAGTGGACGCACAATATCGACCTGCATCGCGAATATGACATCGGCTTCGCCAAGCCGCTGCAAGTGTCGATCGGCGGCGAATATCGGCTTGATCGCTTCCGCACCTTTGCCGGCGATCCGCTGGCCTATGAGCCGGCGACCTACACCTACCAGCCGGGCGACCAGCAATATGACTGGAATGTCGGCCGGGTCGCCTCCCCGGTGGTGCAGGGCGCGATCGTCCTGTCGCCGGCCGACGAGGCGGACATCAGCCGTAAAGTCTATGCCGGCTATATCGACCTTGGCCTCTATCCGACCGATGCCTGGTATATCGGCGCAGCCGTGCGGGCCGAACATTATAGCGACGGGTCCGGCAGTCCGATCGGCCTGAAGCTCAACAGCCGTTACGAAGTCAGCCCGGCCTTCGCCATTCGCGGCACCGTGGGCACCGGCTTTCGCGCGCCGTCGCTCACGCAGATCGGCTATGCCCAGACGGACGGGCGCACCTCCTCCTTCTTCAACGCCGACACCGGCCAGACCGAACTGCGCCCGACCGTCGCCAAGCTGGTGACGGCGGACAGCAATGTCGGCCAGTTGCTGGGTGCCAAGCCGCTCAAGGCGGAAAAGACCTGGAATGCCGGCCTGGGCATCGTGTTCACGCCCCTGCCGACGCTCTCGATCACGCTGGACGGCTATTATATCAAGATCAAGGATCGTATCGAACGCACCGGCCGCCTGTTCGGCACCGGCATTTCCGCCATCCTGGCCGCCAACGGCCTGTCCGATATCGAGCAGGCGGAATATTTCATCAACGCCGCCGATACCGAAACGAAGGGCTTCGACCTCGTCGCCGATTATGCGACCGGCCTTGGCGATTTCGGCAAGCTCGGCCTGACCTTCGCCTTCAACTACAGCAAGACCAGGGTGACGGACATCGTCGCCACGCCGGCGCAGTTGTTCGCGGCCGATGGCACATCGCTACTGGGCGCTGGCTCCGTCTTCTTCGGCGGCGACAAGATCGGCGAACTGGAAGTGCTCCAGCCGCGCACCAAGCTGGTCAGTACGCTCAACTGGAGCAGGGGCATTTTCGGATTCAGCCTGACCAACACCCGTTATGGCAAATATACGCAGCGCACCGCCGCCGGCGACGATCGCTATTTCGGTGCGAAGATCATCACCGACGCCAGCATCAGCGCGAAGGTGACGGACTTCGCCACCCTCTCGGTCGGCGCCACCAACCTGTTCGACGTCCGACCCGAAACCAACGGGCCGGGCAATCCCCAGACGGGGCAGGGCTATTATGGCCCGTCCCCCTTCAATCCCGCAGGCGGATATTATTATGGGCGGATCGCTCTTGCTTTCTGATCGACGCACTTTCCTGAAGGATTTTGGCGTTGCCGGCGTCGCCACGCTTGGCCTTGCCGCGTGCGGCGGGGCCGGGAAGGGGGAGCGGACCAAGCTGGTCCTGGGCGATCAGGTCCACCTTCTCCAGTCGAAGGCGGAGGCGGCGGGCGCGTTCGACAATCTGGCCTATGATGTGGAATGGGCCAATTTCGTCGGCGCCGCCCCCTTGCTGGAGGCGCTGAACGCAGGGGCGGTCGATACCGCGCCGGCGGGCGACCTGCCGGTCGTTCTGGCGGCGGCGGCGGGCGCGCCGCTCAAGGTGATCGCCGGATCGCTCTCCTCCACGCGCGACATCGCCATCATCGTGCCGCCCGGTTCGCCGATCCGCAACGTGGCGGGCCTCGCGGGCCATCGCGTGATCGTGTCGAGCGCGCGCGGCAGCATCTCCCACTATCTCCTGCTCGAAGCGCTCAAGGAGGCGAAGGTCGATCGCAAGGCGGTCGATATCGGCTTCATGCTGCCCAATGACGCCGCCGCCGCCTTCGCCGCCGGGCGGATCGAGGCCTGGGCGACCTTTGGCACCTATCAGATCGCGGCGGAGGATCGGGGCGCGCGGGTGCTGCGCGACGGGCAGGGGATCAACACCGGCCTCACCCTGATCGCCGCGTCGCAGGCGGCGCTGGACGATCCGGCCAGGCGGGCGGCGATCAAGGATGCGCTGGCCCGTTTCCGCACCGCCAGCCTATGGGCGCAGGCGCATCCCGATATGTATGCGGGCGTCTTCGCCAGGGCGACCGGCGTGGACCCGAAGCTGGCAAAGCTGATCGTGGATCGCCAGAACCCCGCGCTGATCGCCCCCGACGCGGCCGTCATCAAGCCGCTCCAGCGCGTTGTCGATCGCTTCCATGCCGATGGCGAACTGCCCGTCCATGTCGATGTCGCAAAGATCGTCGATGCCGGCGTGTTCCCGGCATGAGCGGCGCTTGCCCATCCATCAGACATTCTCATTGGGCGGCGGCCCGTCGCCTGCCTAGATTTGCCCGCAAAGGAGCATGACCATGGCTACAGTCCTGAAAGACGATCGTTTCCGTGCATCCGGCATCAGCGAAGCGGAATGGAAGGTTCGCGTGGATCTCGCCGCCTTCTATCGCCTGTCCGCCCTCTATGGCTGGGACGATTTTCTCTACACCCATATTTCGGCGCGCGTGCCGGGGCCGGACCATCATTTCCTCATCAACCCGTTCGGCCTGATGTTCGATGAAATCACCGCGTCCAGCCTGGTGAAGGTCGATCTGGACGGCAATGTCATCGGGCAGAGCGACTATGGCATCAACTATGCCGGCTATGTGATCCATTCGGCGATCCATGCCGCGCGCGACGACGCCCATTTCATCGCCCATTTCCACAGCGCCGACGGCATGGCCGTCTCCGCCCATGCCGAAGGGCTGCTGCCATTGAACCAGCGCGCGCTGGCGCTGATCCCGCGCATTTCCTATCATGACTATGAAGGCGTGGCGCTCAACCTGGACGAGCGCGAACGCATCGTCGCCGACCTTGGCGATACGAAGGTCATGCTGCTGCGCAACCATGGCACGCTGGCGCTCGGCGCATCGCCCGGTGAGGCGTTCAGCGGCATCTATCATCTGGAGGAGGCCTGCAAGGCGCAGGTCCGCACCCTGTCCATCGGCCGCGACCGCGTGCTGATCGCCCCGGAAGAGGCGCAGGAGGAGGTACGCCGCCAAATCAGCCGGGACCGCCAGCCGGTCGAGGGCGCGAAGTCCCATTATGACCTCGTCTGGGAAGCGGCCCTGCGCAAGGCCGGCCGCCACTCCCCCGGCTTCGATGCTTGAAGGATAGTCATGACCAGGCGCCAACTCAAACTCGGCCTCGTCCCCACCGGCGTCGGCGGTCCGGGCGACAGCAATCGCTGGCTGGACACGGACATTCCGGTCGATGCCAGCGTCAATATCGACTGGTATATCGATGTCGTGCGCCAGGCGGAGGCGGCGAAGTTCGACCTCGTCTTCATCGTCGACAGCCAGTTCATCACTGCCCATTCGCCACCCCATTATCTCAACCGGCTGGAACCGCTCACCCTCCTGTCGGCACTGGCCGTGGCGACCAGGCATATCGGTCTGGTCGCCACGCTCACCACCTCCTATAACGATCCGTTCAACCTGGCCCGGCGCTTCGCCTCGCTCGACCTCATCAGCAAGGGGCGTGCGGGCTGGAACGTCGTCACCAGCGGAGACGCCGGCACGGCAGGCAATTTCAGCCAGCCGGAGCATTTCGACTATGACACCCGCTATCGCCGCGCGGTCGAATTTCTCGATGTGGCGCGGGGCCTCTGGTCGAGCTGGGAAGAGGGCGCGCTGGTCCGCGATCGCGCGACCGGCCAGTTCCTCGACGCCGACAAGCTGCACCGGCTGGATCATCAGGGCGAATTCTTCCAGGTCGTCGGCCCGCTCAATCTCCAGCGTTCGCCGCAGGGCGAGCCGGTCATCTTCCAGGCGGGCGACAGCGATCAGGGCCGCGATCTGGGCGCCACCATCGCCGACGCCATCTTCACCCATGCCGCGACGATCGAGCAGGGGCAGGCCTTCTACGCCGACCTCAAGGGCCGCGCCCTGCGCCAGGGGCGCAATCCGGACGAGATCGTGATCCTGCCCGGCTTTTCCGTCTATGTCGGCGACACGGATGCGGACGCGCAGGATCTCCAGCGCCGCTATCGCGAACTGGACCAGAGCTTCGATCAGGCGCTGGCCGAATTCGGCCGCCCCTTTGGCTGGCATGATTTCCGCCAATATGATCCCGACGCGCCCTTTCCGGTGCAGGCGCTGGAAGCGGCAAGGAACAGCTTCTATACCCACGCGAAGGCGATAACCGATCAGGCCGTCGAACAGGGCCTGACCCTGCGTCAGGTGGTGGAACGGGCACGGGTCGGGCGCGGCAGTCCCTTCGTGGGATCGGCGCAGACGGTCGCGGACGAGATCCAGCGCTGGTTCGAAGGGCGCGCGCTCGACGGCCTCAACGTCCATCTTGGCCATCCCGCGCAATTCAGGCGTTTCGTGGCGGAAGTCGTGCCGATCCTTCAGGAACGCGGCCTGTTCCGCACCGAGTATGAAGCGGACACGCTGCGCGGCAATCTGGGCCTGCCGATCCTGCCCAGCCGGCATCAACGCGGCAGGAACCGCCGCGACGCCGCCTGAGCAATCCCCTGAAACTATGACAAATCTTCGACCCTCATCCGCCAACTCTCATTGGTGGCGAGGGGCGTCGCTTGCCATCATGACCTCAATTGCAGGAGATCATGATGGCCACTCTTCTTACTATATCGCTCAAGGATCGCTTCGCCGCGCTTCAGGCCGAGCGTGCGCGTAGCTGGACCCCGGCGCAGATCGAGGCCAATGTTGCGGCGCGCCGCCAGCTGGTCGATCGGTTCGACCCGGCCGATGTGGCCCAGCCGGGCGACCGCCTGCCGCCCCTGACCTTCACCCAAGTCGATGGCGGCATGGTGACGCTGGACGCGCTGACCGCCGACGGGCCGGCGCTGCTGCTGCTCTTCCGCTTCGCCACCTGCGGGGCCGACACCATCGCCTTGCCCTATTATGCGGAGGCGCTGGCGCCGGCCTTGGCTGATCGCAACATTCCGCTGGTTGCGCTCAGCCCGCAAATCCCCGATCGCCTGCGCGACATCAAACAGCGCTACGGCCTGCCTTTCCCGGTCGCGACCGATGCGGACAATGGGCTGGCGCGGCTGCTCAACGTCGCCTTCCGCCCCGACGATCGCCCGTCGCCGCCGCCCGCCGGCTGGATCGGCGAATTGACCGGCACCGATAGCTGGGAATTGCCGCAGCCATCGGTGCTGCTGGTCGGGCCGGGCCGGATCGTCCGATGGCTCCATGTCAGCCCCGACTGGCTGGATCGGCCAGAGGCATCGGACATTCTCCGTCAGATCGACAGTAGGATTTGAGGTGGAACGGGGGCAGTGCCCCAGCTGCCCGCTCTCCACGATCGCCTGCGGCGTAATGGTCGGCCGGGTCGGCTGGCCGGAAACGGGTCCGCCGGGGGAGCAGTCCTTCCCCCGGTGGTTATTTATCTACTAATATGGTAGATCGTTAAGGCAATCGAGTTTTGCTCATGGTTGCATCGATACTGCCAAAGGGCTGTCCAACTCGCTGTCTCGCTTGCGCCGCTGCGCACCGTGACGGGCATAGATGGTGGGCAGCACGAACAATGTCAGCAGCGTCGCCGACAGCAGCCCGCCGATGACGACCGCAGCCAGCGGCTTTTGCACCTCCGCGCCGGCCCCGCTGCCGATCGCCATCGGCACGAAGCCCAGGCTGGCGACCAGCGCGGTCATCCCACCGGCCGCAACCGCCCAGCGCGGACCGGTCCTGAGGTCGGGCGGGGCTGTTTAGGAAAGCGGCGGCGCCATGGCAGCTGCCATGATGATGGGTCACGGCCTGATCGCCGTCGCTCGGCGCGCGATCCTCATCCGTATCGCTATGCACATAGCCGGAACATTCGATGTCGAACGCCCCAGCCTGTTCGCGCGCATGGATCGCCGTTGCGGTCGTCAACGACGCGAGCAACAGGCACATGAACAGGAAGGTGCCATGGAACATCGGCACTTTCCTGTCCGATCGCCAGACCCTTGTCATCGCAAACCCGTGACACTCCACCATCCGATGTGCCGATTTCGGTGCTGGACGCGGGGCGAACTATGGAACATAAAGTGAACATAGTGAGCGATTCGAGATATGGCAGGCAGGGTTCCCATTCATGGCACAGGTCCGTCAGGACGACAGGCGCCAGCGACGCAAGCGTCCTTCCCGACGCTTGAACAGGGGCATCTGCATGAAATCCACTGTGCCACGCCGGACCGGGCGGCGGCACTGGCCTTCGCCCTGTCGAAGGGTGTGTCCCAAGGCATGTCTCAGGGCATGGGTGCGAAGGCAGGGGCGATCTTCGCCTTGCGCGCGGCGCGGCGGCAGCGCTTGCCGACGCTTTTTTCGGGCGACGGGCTGGCGCTGCTGGGGATTGCCCCCGATCGCCTGACCATCGTGGAGGCGGGCAGCGAGGTGGAGATGCTGCGCGCCGGGCTGGAGGCGGCGCGCTGTCCGGGCGTCGCCATGGTGCTGATGGAAAGCGAGGGGCGTTTTGCCGATTACGACCTGACCGCCAGCCGCCGGTTGGTGCTGGCGGCGGAAAGCTCCGGCGCCACCATCCTGCTGCTGCGCGGCGATGCGGAACAGCGATCGAGCGGGGCGCAGACCCGCTGGTCGATCCGCAGCGCGCCCTCGACCCCGCTGGAGGCCGATGCCCCCGGCCTGCCGGCGGTCGAGGCCGAATTGCTCCGCTGCCGAAGCGGGCCTGCGGGCGGGCGCTGGCTTCTGTCATGGGATGCGGAACATGGATGTTTCAGGGACGGGGACGCAGGAGAGGGGAGCGGGGACGCGCCTGTGCCTGGCGCTGTGGTTCCCTTTTCTCGCCTGCGAACGGATGCAGGCGATGATGGCCCCGGCCAGCGACAGGTCGCCTGACGCGGAACCGGCGCCCTTCGCTCTTGTGGCGCGGGTCGGCAATACGCTGCGGCTGGCCTCGGTGGACAGGATCGCCTGTCGGCAGGGGCTGGCGGCTGGCATGACGCTGGCCGATGCGCGGGCGCGCTGCCCCACGCTGGTCACGCATCCGGCCGATCCCCCCGCCGACGCGCGCGAACTGGACCGCTTGCTGGAGGCGATGCGCCATTTCACCCCGATGGTGGCGCTCGATGCCCCCGATGGCCTGATCCTGGATATCAGCGGCTGCACCCATTTGTTCGGCGGGGCGCAGGCGCTGGCGCGACAGGCGCGGCGACTTGCCGGCTATGCCAGCCGCCCAGGCTTCGGCGCCAACGCCATGGCCGCGCGCGCACTGGCGCGTCATGGCCGCGCGGACGGCGATATCCACGCCCTGCCGGTCATGGCGCTCGATCTGGACGATAGCGCTCTGGCCGCCTTGCGCCGGGCGGGGCTGCGCAGCATCGGCGACCTTGCCCGCCGGCCCATGGGCATGATCGCCGCGCGTTTCGGCGAACAGGCCGTCACCCGCCTGCGCCAGATATTGGGCGACGCGCCCAGCCCGATCGCGCCGCGCCGCCCATCCGCCCCCATCCGTGCCGAAGCCCGCTTCCCCGAACCCATCGCCCGGACCGAGGATGTGATGGACGTGATCGAGGATCTGCTGGGACAGGCGGCGCGGCAGATGGAGGCGCGCAAGCTGGGCGGGCGGCGCTTCGTCATCCGCCTGCTGCGCAGCGACGGCGCGCGGCAGGGGCTTGGCATAGAAACGGGCCAGCCGGTGCGCGATCCCGCCGCCGTGCTGCGCCTGCTGCGCGAGCGGATCGATACCATGGCCGACCCGCTCGACCCCGGTTTCGGCTTCGACGCGGTGCTGCTCGCAGTCCCGCGCGTCGAGCCGCTGGTCGAGCGGCAACAGGCCATGGAGGGCGAAGAGGCCAGGGCAGGCGAGGAGAGCATCGTCGCCCTGATCGACCGGCTCGGCATCCGCCTTGGCCCGGACAAGGTCCGCCGTCTTCAGCCCCGCGACCGCCATATCCCCGAAAGCGCGCAGGCCTTCGTGCCCGCGGCACAGGCCAAGGCGCATCCATGGCCTGCAACGCCGGATCATGCACCCCGGCCGCTATTGCTGTTCGACCCGCCGCAGCCGGTGGCGGTGATCGCCGGCGTGCCCGACGGCCCGCCCCAGCGCTTCCGCTGGCGCGATCAATTGCATGAAGTACGCCTGGCCGAAGGGCCGGAGCGGATCGCGGCCGAATGGTGGCGCCGGCGCGACGGGCATCAGCCGGGCGGGGCAGGGCGCACCCGCGACTATTACCGGATCGAGGACAAGGATGGCCGCCGCTACTGGATGTTCCGCCACGGCCTGTTCGGCGAGGAATCCGACATAGGCTGGTATCTGCACGGCCTGTTCGCATGAGCGCGCCGCCCTTTGCCGAAATCGTCGCCGCCACCAATTTCAGCTTCCTGCGCGGCGCATCCCATCCCCGCGACATGGTGGTCCAGGCGGCGCATCTGGGCATGACCGCCATCGGCATCGCCGATCGCAATACGGTGGCCGGCGTCGTGCGCGCGCATCAGGCGCTGAAGGATCTGGGCGCGCTGGCCGGTGGCATGCGCCTGATCGTCGGCGCGCGGCTGGTGTTTGCCGATGGCACGCCCGATATCGTCGCCTATCCCCGCACCCGGTTCGGCTGGGGCCGGCTGACCCGCCTGCTGACCATGGGCAATCGCGCCACGACGAAGGGCGACTGCACCCTCACCCTTCCCGACCTGATCGACCATGCGCAGGACATGGCGCTGATCGCGATGGATGGCGACGCCGCGCTGCTGGCGCGATTGCGCGCGGTGACGCCCCATCTCTGGCTGGCCGCGACCATGGGCCGGGCCGGGCGCGACGCGCGGATGCTGGCCCGGCGCAAGGCGCTGGCCGCGCAAAGCGGCGTCCCGCTGATCGCCACCAACGATGCCCTGTATGCAGAAGCCGACGACCGCCCGATGCAGGATATCCTCACCTGCATCCGCGAAGGGCTGACCATCCAGACCGCCGGCAAACGCCTCGCCCCCAATGCCGAACGCCATCTGAAACACCCCGCCGAAATGGCGCGGCTCTTCACCGCCTGCCCGCAGGCGATCGCCGCGACGCAGGATCTGCTCGCCTGCATCGCCTTCACGCTCGACCAGCTCGTCTATGAATATCCCCATGAACCGGTGCCCGAAGGCTGGGCGCCGCAGGACTGGCTGGAGCATCTGGTCATGGAAGAGGCGCAGGCGCGCTTTCCCGCCGGATTGCCGCCCCGATATCGGGAGACGCTAGAGGAAGAGTTCGACCTGATCCGCGCCAAGAATTATGCTTATTATTTCCTGACCGTCCACGACATCGTCGCTTATGCGCGCGGCCTCGACCCACCGATCCTCTGTCAGGGGCGCGGGTCCGCCGCCAATTCGCTGGTTTGCTACCTTCTGGGCATCACGCCCATCGACCCGGTGCGCGAAAAACTGCTCTTCTCCCGCTTCCTGTCCGAAAACCGGCATGAGCCGCCCGATATCGACGTCGATTTCGAACATGAACGGCGCGAGGAGGTGATGCAATATATCTACCGCCGCTACGGCCGGGAGCGGGCGGGCATCGCCGCGACCGTCATCCGCTATCGCTCCCGCAGCGCGCTGCGCGAAGTCGGCAAGGCGCTGGGCCTGACCGAGGATGTGACGGCGCGCCTGTCCGGCACCATCTGGGGCAGCCATAGCGGGGAGGATGTGCCCGAAAGCCGCGTCAGCGACGCCGGCTTCGACCCTGCCAATCCCGAACTGGCCCGCCTGCGCGACATGGCGAGCCGGCTGCTGGAATATCCGCGCCATCTCTCGCAGCATGTCGGTGGCTTCGTGCTGAGCCATGGGCGGCTCGACGAACTGGTGCCGATCCACAATGCCGCCATGCCCGACCGCACCTTCATCGAATGGGACAAGGATGATCTCGACACGCTCAAGCTGATGAAGGTCGATGTGCTGGCGCTCGGCATGTTGACCGCCATCCGCAAGAGCTTCGACCTGATGCGCTTGCACGGCCTGGGCGACCTGGCGCTGGACCGCGTTCCGCTGGAGGATGAAGCCACCTACAGGATGCTGCAAAAGGGCGACAGCATCGGCACCTTCCAGGTCGAAAGCCGCGCCCAGATCGCCATGCTGCCCCGCATGAAGCCCAAAGTGCTTTACGATCTCGTCATCCAGGTCGCGATCGTGCGCCCCGGCCCGATCCAGGGCGGCATGGTCCACCCCTATCTGCGGCGGCGCAGCGGCGAAGAAAAGGCCGAACTGCCCGGCCCGCCCGACAATCCCGGCGAATTGCAGGAGGTGTTGGGCAAGACATTGGGCGTTCCCCTGTTTCAGGAACAGGCGATGAAGCTGGCGATCGTGGCAGGCGGTTTTTCGAACGCGCAGGCCGACGGGTTGCGCCGGGCAATGGCGACGTTCCGGCGGACGGGCGAAGTCAGCAAATATCAGACCGACCTGATCGAAGGCATGGTAAGCCGCGGCTATGAACGGGACTTTGCCGAACGTTGCTTCAAACAGATTGAAGGTTTCGGCGAATATGGCTTCCCCGAAAGCCATGCGCAGGCGTTCGGCTGGCTCGCTTATGTTTCCTCCTGGCTGAAATGCCATTACCCCGCCGTCTTCACCTGCGCCCTGCTCAACAGCCAGCCCATGGGCTTCTACGCCCCCGCGCAACTGGTCCGCGACGCGCAGCAACATGGCGTGGAGGTGCGGCCGATCGACGTGCAGGCCAGCGAATGGAACAGCAGCCTGGAGGGTGAGCGGATCTTGCGACTCGGCCTCGACCGGATGGATGGCTTTCGGCAGGAGTGGGCGCTGGCGCTGATGGCGGCGCGGGCCGATGCGCCGATCCGCGACATGGAGGATCTGGCCCGCCGCGTCGGCCTGCCATCCCGCGCGCTGCATCTGCTGGCCGATGCCGACGCGCTCCGTTCCATCGGCCAGAGCCGGCGCGAAGCCGGCTGGGAAGCGCGCCGCATACCCTCCGCCCAACTGCCGCTGTTCGCGGCGCAGGATTTGCCGGAACTTGGCCGGGAAGCCGACGCCGCGCTCCCGCCCATGCCCCTGTCGGAAGAAGTGGCGGTCGATTACGCCACCCACCGCCTGTCGCTGAAGGGCCATCCGATGCAATTTCTGCGCAGCCATTTCGCGTCCCAGGGCGCGATCGACTGCGCCGGCGTCAATGCGGCAAGGGACGGCACGAAGGTCCGGGTGGCGGGCGTGGTGCTGATCCGCCAGCGGCCGGGCAAGGGCAATGCGGTCTTCATCACGATCGAGGATGAAAGCGGCATCGTCAACGCCCTGCTCTGGACCCGCGACATGGAAAGGCAACGCCGCGCGGTCATGGCATCGCGCCTGATGCTGATCGACGGCGAAGTCCAGCGCAGCAAGGAAAATGTCGTCCATTTGATGGTCGACCGGGTGACCGACGCGACCGAAGCGATGGCGCGACTGAACGAGGGGCAAGGGAGCAGGGCACCCGCCCGGCCATCCCCGCACAGGCATCCCCGCGACATGCGGATATTGCCCAAGTCACGGGATTTTCATTAAGGGGATGGCTGTTTTGGGTGGTTAGGGGACGGTCGGGTTTTTTAGTGTAACGCCCCGAATAGCGTCATCCCAGCGAAGGCTGGGATCTCGGGCAGGCACACGCTGCGTAAATGGATAGCGCAAGACGGCTGGCCTCCTCCTACTGCCGCCTGAGACCCCAGCCTTCGCTGGGGTGACGGCTATGGGGCAAATGGGAAGGACCGCGATAAGTCCGATTCTGGTCGCTCAAGGGTGAGGGGAGGCAACCTCGCAATTAGACACCAGGCTCGCGCAAGTCCCCCTCATCCAACTGCGCCTAGCGGCTGCGCGACAAGGCTTCGCATCCTTTTTGCCTCCAAGGGAGAAGATCGCCGCTTTGACGCTCAACAGCCCTCCAACATCCTTCCAATATAGGATTTCTTCTGATCTATCCTTGTGGATGAACGCCATCCGCCACGCGCTGATTTCCACACCCTGCCGGTCGCGATCCGGGCGCAAAGCTGTCGCGTTCCCGTCGCGCCCCTGTGACCCAAGTGGCGCATTGCAGGCGCGTGCCCGTGGCCCAAGTGGCGCAAGCCCGTCGCCTTCCCTTCGCATATCAGGTGCATGCCTGTCGCATTTCGCCGATTTTGCCCTGCGACGGTGTGAACTTCGGCCCGTTGCGTCAAAATATGTCGCGTCGAAATATGTCGCGCCGAAATTTATCACGTTGCCGCCGCGCGCTTTACCGCTTCAGTGCGAACCAGATCACATGGCGCGGCCCCTTGCCGTTGTCGCGGGCCTTGACCGCCACCTCGTCCACCAGGAAACCGGCATTGCGCAGGCGATTGGCGAAGACATCGTCCGATCCGGCCGACCATACCGCCAATATGCCGCCGGGCTTCAACGCCGCCTTGGCGGTTTGCAGGCCCGCGCGCGAATAAAGCCGGTCGTTCGCCGCCGCCGTCAGCCCGTCCGGCCCATTGTCCACGTCCAGCAGGATCGCGTCATAGCTGCCATGGCCCGCCGCGATCACCGGCACGACATCGTCGATCACCAGGTCGACGCGCGGGTCGTCCAGGCATCCGGCCATCAGGTCCACCATCGGCCCGCGCGCCCATTCGATGATCTTGGGCACCAGTTCGGCGACCGTCACCTTGGCCGACTTGTCCAGCACGCCCAGCGCCGCGCGCAGGGTAAAGCCCATGCCATAGCCGCCGATCAGGATATGCGGCGCCTTGCGCCCGCGCAGCCGCTCGATCGTCATCAGCGCCAGCTGCTTTTCCGATCCGCTCATCCGGCTGCTCATCAATTCGTTGCGGTCCAGCACGATCATATGATCGGCGCCGCGCCGATAGAGTTTCAGCTCCTGCCCGCCCGGCACCTGCGCGCAATCCAGATATTCCCGCGGGATCATGTCACGTCCTTCCATTCATCGCACAGCCTGTCGCGTCCGGCGCGCATGGCAGCTTGGCTTCCGTCACGCAAATGCTACAGGCACCTGCAATCCGGCTTCACCCTATCACGGCAGGCAGTTTCTTCCTTCATGCGCTATTTTCTCGACACCGAATTTAACGGCTTTGGCGGCACGCTCATCAGCGTGGCGCTGGTTCCCGAGCATGAAGGGGACGAGGAATTCTACGTCTCCCTGCCGCTGCCCGAAGAGATCGAGCCATGGGTCGAAAAGCATGTCGTCCCCTATCTGCGCCATGTGCCGCCGGCCATCGACCTGCAACTGGGCCGGGTCGAAGCGGCCGACCATGTCGCCGCCTATCTGGAGGGGGACAGCGATCCGGTCATCATCGCCGACTGGCCGGAGGATCTGGCCCATTTTTGCGCGCTGCTGGTGACGGGGCCGGGGCGGATGGCGGGGGTCGATTTCGGCCTGCGGCTCGAACTCATCAACGCGGCGGGTTTCAGCGCGGCGGCCAACAGCCGCGTGCCGCACAACGCCCTGCACGACGCGCGCGCGCTGCGCGACTTCTACATGGCGGACTGAACGGGACGGGGCGTTCGCCGGCCGAGCCGCGAGCGTTCCAGCCACCAGAGCAGCGCACTCGCCGCCAGCCAGCCCAGCCACCAGGGCCAGGTGGCGCCCGACGCATCGGGCATCGTCGATCCGCTGGCCGCGGCCGCATCGCTGCGTAGCATCGCCATCGCCCGCTGGTCGTGCGCCGCGTGCATGGCCGGCAATGCGTCGCGAGGCTGCACATAGAAGGGGCGTATCTCCCCCTGCGTACGCAGCCTATGCCAACCCGCCCCGGCCGGCCAGAAGGCGCCACAGCCGGCGACCGGCAGGATGCGTGCCTGCGTGCCGTCCGGCTTTTCGACATGGGCGTCGCCGGTCAGGCCGCACAGCGTCATCCGCTCGCCGACCCAGACGGTATCGGTCGCCATGCGGCTGGCCGGGGCAGGCCGGGCAACGGTGCCCAGCACATCGCTCCACCAGTCGCCATACAGGTCGCTGCGCCCCGTCAGGGTCAGCCCATAGCTGTCGATCGCGGTAAACAGCGCGACCCGCCCCGCCCCGATGGCGCGCCACGCCGCCAGGCTGGTGCCGCCCGCATCCTGCAACAAGGGGACGGCATTATCGCCACCGGGCGCCAGTCCGACGCGGCTGACATCGGGCGCCAGTTCCTCTGGCAGCGCCATGTCCACCGGCGCGTCTGCGCTGCCAATGCCATGGCGCGTGCGGGCGATCGCCTGCATGGGCACCTTGGGCAAGGCCAGCGGCGCGATGCCGCCCGGACCGCTCAGGCCAAAGCCCAGCGCCTGCCATTGTGATCGGGTCGCGCCGTCGATCGCCCCGCCCGCGCGCAGCACCAGCCCCATGCCATCCCGCACCGCCGCCAACAGCGCGCCGCGCGCGCCGGGCCAGCTGCGTTCGTCCACTACCGCCACATCGAACCGGCGCAGGCTGCCCGCATCCAGCGAGACTGGCGCATCGCCCAGCGCGATCCCGCCGCCCGCGCTCATCTGCGTGGTCACATCATATCCGGCGTCGCTCGCCCAGCGGCGCAGATATTTGACCTCCGGACCCGGCGCACCGGCCAGGATCAGCAGGCGGGGGCGGGTGGTTTCGACAATCCACACCGGCACATGCGCCTGCTCGACGATCCGCCTGCCCGATCGGACCTGCAAGGTGAAGGTGGCCGCCCCGGCTGCGCGCGCCGTGCCGGCCAGCTGGAAATGGCCGTCCTTGTCTGCCGAGCCGCTGTCGGTGACGCGCCCGGCCGGGTCGAGCAATTCCATGCCGGCGCCCGGCCATCCGTTGAGGGTGCCGCCCATGATGAAGCGGGCGCCCGGCGCAACGGCCGCTGGCGGGGCGATGTCGATGATGCCTGGCCGCAACGGTGGCGGGTCGAAGCGCACCGCCAGCGGTTTTGCGACGTCCATGTCGCGCGATGCCAACCCGTTGCCCAAAACATGGATGTGCGTCACGCCGGGATGGCGCCGCAGTGCCGTGGCCAGATCCGGCACGGCTTCGCCACCGCCGATCGCCGGTGCTTCGGGCAGCAGGACCAGGGGCGCGCCCGCCTGGACGCCGTTCAATCGCGCGGTGCCCGCCGTTGCGACCCGCAGACCGACCGCATCGCCACCGTCCGTGGGCGGGACTAATGCGAGATACAGCAAGCCGGCGCAAAGCGGCTGGAGCAGCGCCAGCGCCATCGTCCGGCCGATCGAAGCCTGCCCGGTGCCGTGCGCCGCCCGATGCCAAAGGCCCAGACGGACCCAGCCCAACAATATGGCCAATCCCAGGATCAGCGCGAGGGCAGTCTCCGCTTTCATGGCGCATCCCCGATCGCGTTCAGATAGCGCGTGCCGGCAGCATCGGCCGGGCGCCGTCTCGCCGGGCGGGCAGTCCGCTCCATCGCAGTCCACAGCAGCGCGCGCAACTTCGCGCGGCACGACAGGCAGGCAGGATTGCTGCGCACGGTGTCGATCGCCCCGCTCAACGCCAGCGGGTCCGGCAGCCGCGCAGCATTGGCCCGCGCCCAGCCGTCCAGCGCGCCGAGTGCGATCGGTCCCCGGATCGCGTCCGGCCCATCGCCCAGGGCCCGCCATGCGGCGGCGGCCGGACCGTCATCACCTTCAACGGGAGCGACCGGCAGGGTCCGGCTTTCCAGCCCCTCGCGCTTGCCGGTCATGCGGCGGCTGGCGTCGATCGGCGGCAATTCCGGCCCGACCCGCGACAGGAAGATACGGGTCGCCTGCTGCACCTCCTTGATGAAGCGCAGCGCCTTGTAGGCATAGGGCAGGGCGGCGTCGGGATGCCCGGTCTTGAGTTCGCGTTCGGACTGCCACATTTCGTCCACCGCCAGCTTCAATATGGCACGGGTTTCCGGATCGAGGCTGGAAGCAGGGCTTTCGTCATGCGGATGGCCGAATTCTGCCAGAACATCTTCCTTTTCGCCGAAGACATTGGGCGCAGCGACCGGTGGGCCATGGTCGTGACCATCGCCGTCCTGATGTCCGTCCGCATCGGCGGTGGGCAATTGCGGTTGCCCTTCGCTTTCGCCGCCCAGAAACTGGCTGTATCGGCCGCGCAATATCTGCTGGTCGCCCCCGATCGCGGCGGAGCGGGCGAGGGTGCGGTCGGGCGCGATGCTGCGCTTTTCCTTCAACAGTTTCTCGATATCGATGATGATCTGGCGCTGGCTACGGAAATAAGCGGGCAGGGTGGTGTTGACCATGCCGGTCAGGCCGCTGCTTTCGGGTCCTTTGGGAGAGGGCCAACGCAGGATCAGGCTGGGGCCGCGCATCTCCTGCGGATCGGGCGCACGATTGTCGCGGACGATCAACTGCACCACCATGTCGCCGCCAGCCGCAAAGCCGAAGGTCGAGAAATCGAGCCGGGGCGCAAAGCGACGATCGCGCGCCGGGCCGGTGCCGGTGACGGCGATTTCCCGCTCGCTGAAGGTCACATTCTCGCCCTCGCCAATGGCCAGCGTCACGCGCAGCCGGGCGGTGGCGGCGACGCCATGATCGTCGGTCGCGGCAAAGACCGGACTCCAACTGCGCTGGCCGGGATCGACCATGGTCAGGCCGGCGGTGGGGGAGAGCGCCTTCACCTGCGGCGGCGTGTCTGCGATGGCGTCGATCCGGTGCAGCGGCGGGGTCACGCCTTTCGTTGCGCCTGGATCGACACGGTAGAGGAAGGAGGCGCCGAGCGTCCGGCTGGCGATCCATGTGTCGCCTTCGCGGCGCAGCGCGATCGGGGTGCCGCCGGGCAAGGTGAGGGCCGGCGCGCTGGCCTGCGGATCGAAGCGCAGCGTCCATTCCAGCCGCGACCCCGATGGCGCGCGCGTGTCGAGCGTAGCGGAATCGCGGACCGGCAGGCCGGTATAGGCCGGCGGAACGATGCGGAGATTTTGCGCGACGAGGCGCGGGATGCCGGGTCGGACCGGCAGCCCTTCCTGCGCGGGCGCCAATGTCGGCGGACCTTCGCCCGCGCGCGGCCACAGCAGGGCGACCGCGATCAGGCCAGCGGCCAGCAGGCTGAGGATCAGGATGGCGCGCCGCGACCACATTGGGGCCAAATCCTGCGGCGCGCCCTGATCCAGCCGGGCGGCGATGCGGCTGCGCTGGAGCGATTGCAGCGGGGATGCCGGCGGTTCGTCTGTGAAGAGGAGGGCGCTGCTATCCTCCAGTTCGGGGCGCGTGTCGTCCAGGCGGCGGATCAGCCAGGGCCGGTCGAAACGGGCCGCGCGCCGTCGTGCCGCAAGAAATGCGACAACGAGTGAGACAGCTGCAACGACCATCGCGGCGGTCGATCCGGCCAGTCGCCAGCCCAGGGCGGTTAGCGCCAGAAGGGGCGGCAGGGCGAGCGCCAGCGTATCGGCTGCGCGGCGCCGCCGGGCGGGCGTAACCCATTGGATGAACAGCGCGTCGCCGATCATGGTGCGATGCTCCGGCTGCGGCGGGTGGCGAGCCAGCGTTCGACCAGCAGCAGCAGGGCGATCAGCAACGCCAGCCAGGGTCGCAATGATTGCGGCGGCTGGTCATAGGCGCGGCCACCGGTCAGCGGCGCATAATCGGCGGCGGTGACGCGCATGGGCGTTGCAGCAGGCGTCAGGAGACGGCGCAATTGCGCCGGAAAGTCCGGGTCAAGCAACTCCGGCATCTGCGACGGCACTAAAGGACGGGTGAAGCGGATCAGGCGACCATGGCCCAGCGACCGGGCCTCCGCCAGCGGTATCCCCTGCGCGTCGCGCCAGACCGGCACCATCGCCCGATCGGTCGGCACGATGGTATCGTTGGCGACGATCAGGGTGCCGCCGTTTCGAACCCAATTGACAGCGCTGTCCAACAGTGTGCCGCCCGCCAGCCAGACCAGCAGACGGTCCTTCTTCAGCAAGGGCTTGTCCGTCGAAAAGCTGTCCAACTCGCTGTCTCTTTGCACCAATGCCAGCGCCGCCGCGCGGATGTAGCGCAGGGCGGCTCGATGATCGGCATCGTAGCGGATCGACAGCGGCGGTGGTGGCAGGGGCCTGACCACAGATGCCATGGCGCCACCGGTCACGCGCCATGTCACCTTGCGGGACAGGCGCAGGCGATCGGCGTCGGCACCTTCGATAATGGAGGGCACCAGGATCGTCAGCGGCGTATCGGCCGGCAACTCTGCATCGATCTGGCGGATCAGGCTGGCGAGCGGGATGGGACCGGCGGGCTGCGGCTTGTCGATCGCGGGAAAGCCCGGCGCCAGCCAGTGCAGCCGGCTATCCTTATAGGCGGCCATGTCGAAAGTGGCGCCCGGCACCACCGCGACATAGGGGCTGCGATCGGCCGCGCCGAACAGCACGGGTTGGGCCAGCCACAAGGCGGCCAGCGCCAGCAGCACCAGTCGGATGAGCAGCAAGGGCCATTCGTCGAAGCGCAGGCGCGATCGTGGCCGGGGCTTCTGCCGCAGCCAGCGCAGCGCGGCAAAGTCGGTCGGCACCGCCTCGCTGCGCCGGGCGATATGCAGGATCAGCGGGACGATCAGCGCCGTCAGCGCAGCCAGTGCCGCCGGAAAGAGCAGGGCCATGCTCATCCATATTCCGCCGCATCATGGGCGCCGAACAGGCGGCGCAGCGGCAAATCGACCGGCTCGTCGAGCATATGCGCCGCATGACGGATGCCGATCCCCTCCAGCCGGGCGTGCAGGGCCGCCCGTGCCTGCTCAAAGCGCGCCAGAAATTCGGATCGCAACGCCGCGCCGTCCGCCAGCAATTCCTCGCCGGTTTCGGGATCGCGGAAACGATGGCCGCCATCGAAGGGGAAATCCCGTTCCGCGACCGTCAGCATCTCGACCACCAGGGTTTCGCGCCCGGCCGCCGCGAGTTTCTCCGCCAGCGCCACGGCCCCCTCGTCGAAACAGTCGGACAGAAGGATGACCAGGTCATGCGCGCCTATCCGTTCCCACACCGGCCCCAGCTGGCTTTCCGGAACGAAACCGCGCGCCGGGCGGACGTTCAGCAATTCGAGCAACAGGCGATCGCGCTGGCGCAGGCCGGTCGCGGGGGGCAGTAACGTCAGCCCTTCGTCGCCCAGCGCCATGACGCCGAAGCGGTCGCCCTGTTGCATCGCCAGCTCCGCGATGGCGGCGGCGATCGCCTTGGCGGCGTCGAGCCGGCTATAGTCCGGCCGGTTCGCGTCGGCCTGACCCATGGATGCGCTGGCGTCGATCATTATCCACACCGCGACCGGGCTTTCGCGCTCAGCCTCCCGCACGAAGAATTTGTCCGACCGGGCGTAGAGTTTCCAGTCGATCTGGCGCAGTTCGTCGCCCGGCTCATAGGCACGATATTGGGCGAACTCCAGCCCCGCGCCCCGGCTATGGCTGCGATGCAGGCCCAGCCCGTGTGAGCCAACCGCCCGGCGCGTGACGAGGCGCAGGCCGCGAAGGCGGCTGCGCACGTCGGGAGGAAGAAGGTCGACCATGGCGAAAGGATCAGGCGAGTGGAACGGCGCGGATCAGGGCGCCGACCACATCGTCGGCGCTGCGCCCTTCGGCTTCGGCGGCAAAGGACAGCAGGAGGCGATGGCGCATGACCGGCGCGGCCAGTGCCGCGATATCCTCGCGCGTCGCAGAGAGGCGACCGTGGAGCAGCGCCCGCGCCTTGGCCGTGAGGATCAAAGCCTGTCCCGCGCGCGGCCCGGCGCCCCATTTCACATATTTGCAGATATCATCCGGCGCGCCATCGCCGGGACGGCTGGCGCGCACGATCCGCGTCACCCAGCCGAGCAGGTCGTTGCTCAGATGCACATCGCGCACCAGCTTTTGTAGCGCCAGCACCTCTTCGCCCGCCATCACGGCAGGGACCGTGCCGGGCGCTGCACCGGTGGTCTGCGCCAGGATCGCGCGCTCCTCCGCCTCGGTCGGATAATCGACTCGGATGTGCAGGAGGAAGCGGTCGAGCTGGGCTTCGGGCAGGGGATAGGTGCCGGCCTGCTCCAGCGGATTTTGCGTCGCCAGCACGAAGAAGGGCTTGGGCAGGACATGGGTGACGCCGGCATAGCTGACCGTCTTTTCCTGCATCGCCTCCAGCAGGGCGGCTTGCGTCTTGGGCGGGGTGCGGTTGAGCTCGTCGGCCAGCAGCAGGTTGGTGAAGACCGGCCCCTGCTGGAAGCGGAAGCTGCGATGGCCGGTGCCATGATCCTCCTCCAGCAATTCGGTGCCCAGAATGTCGCTGGGCATCAAATCGGGCGTGAACTGGACGCGGCGGAAATCGAGCTTGAGCGCTTCGCCGAGCGAGCGGACGAGGAGCGTCTTGCCAAGGCCGGGCACGCCTTCCAGCAGGCAATGGCCGCCCGCCAGCAGGCCGATCAGCAGTTGCTCCACGACCTCGCCTTGTCCGACGATCGCCTGGCCGATCGCGGCGCGCAATTGGGTGAGCGCGCCGAGGCGGCTCTGGATGTCGGCTTCGGTAAGGTCGGTCATGTCATGTCCCTTGCTGGACGAAAGGCGGGAAAAGGGGAGGAGTGAGGCGTCACACCGACAGCGCGTACATCACGATGTTGACCGCGAATTTCGTATTGTCCTCGGCCAGGAAGCGCTTGTTGCGCCAGTCATAATCCCATTCGCAGCCATAATCCTTGTTGCTGTACAAAACGCCCAGCCGCCCGTTCACCTCTATGCCCTTCAGATAGTCGTGGACCAGGTCATCGCCCCAGCCATTGAGTTCGAGGCCGGTGTTGGGCGGCCCGTCGAACTTGAAGAAGCTGCGATAGAGGCCATGGCTTTTCGGCAATGGCTTCAGCGCCTTGGGACCGAAAATCTTTGCCATCTGCGCCTCGAAGGAGCGAGCGAACAGGCCGTCTATGTCATGGTTGCAATCGTCCACCATGACGAAGCCGCCATTGCGGACATAGCGTTCGAAATTGCGCCGCTCGGCCGGCGAAAACTCCACCAGCTTGTGACCCGCCATGTAGCAGAAGGGGGCCGTAAGCATCTTCGGGTCCGAAAGGGCGATGACATGCTCCTTCGGATCGACGCGCAGCGTCGTATAGTCGATCAGCGAGGTGACGATGTTGGATGGCGTACGCTGATCCGCATCCCAGTCGCCACTGTCGTAGCGCAGGCGCGTGAACCAGAAGTCGTAGCCCCCGGCTGCTTCGGCAACGGGTGACCGGGCCAGTAATGTGCTGGCCAGGCCACCCGTCATCCACCGAAGAAATTCGCTGCGTGTCATGAAAGCCGATCGGGCCAGGCCATACTCCGTCCTGCGGCATGGATCGTTCCCCGGCCTTCGCCGGGGAACAGATTGGTCATGGCAGGCTCGCTCGTCACACCGCGTCCGAAAGCGAGGTGAAGGTGAAGTCGCGCAGCTTCATCGGCGGCACGACGATGTTCATCGACACTTCGTCCGGCGGCACGCGGACCGGCTTGCCCAGCTCTTCTACATTGTTGAGCATGATGACCGGGCTTTCGTTGAACCGGAAATTCTTGATCGGATATTTGATCTGCCCGTTCTCGATATAGAAGGTGCCGTCGCGGGTCAGGCCGGTCAGCAGCACGGTCTGCGGATCGACCATGCGGATATACCAGGTGCGGGTGACGAGCACGCCGCGCTCGGTCGAGCGGACGAGATCGGCGGTCGACTTGGTGCCGCCCGTCATCAGGATATTGCCCATCTGCCCGGCGGCAGGCTTGCCCTGCTTGCTCGCCCAGTAGCGGCTATAGTTGAGGTTCGTGACCTTGCCGTCCTTGACCATGTCCATGCGCTGGCGGGCCAGGCCGTCATCGTCCCATGGTTCGCAAGGGGCGACCGGATCCCAGGGATCGGTGTAGAAATTGACCTGCGGACCGAACACCTGTTCGCCCAGCTTGTTGCCGCCGCCCTTCTTCGACAGGAAGCTGCGGCCTTCGTCCGCTTCGCGCGCGCCGAAGAAGTAGAACATGAAGCCGATGAGGCCCGCTGCCGCCATCGGTTCCAGGATCACCGTATATTTGCCCGGCTCCAGCGCCTTGGCCTCGGAAGAGGCGGACGCCTTGCGCATGGCGATCTGGATGTCGCTGTCCGCCTTGAAACGGGTGGCGTCCTGCGTGTCGGTGCCGACCCAGCCGGAACCCCGGCCATCTTCGGTCCGGACGGTGCAGGTATAATCGAGCATGGTCGAGCGTTGATACCCAAAATTGCCCTTGCTGTTGGCGATCGCGGTGAAGCTCTGATTATCCTCCAGATAGCCGGCCGCGATCAGCTTCTGCGATTTGCAGGCGTCGATCGAGGTTTTGGCGACCTGGGCACGATAAGCCGGCGTGATGTCGGCGGTGGACTGCGCAAAGGTCGGGCTGGGCTTATAGGTCTGCTTGGCGACGGCCGGCATGAATTCCGGATTGTCGGGCGCGAGTTGCGCCAGCGTTTCGGCCCGGCGCACGACCCGCTCCAGCGAGGCGTCGTCAAACTGGTTGATGGTGGCGGTGCCGACCTTCTTGCCATAGGCGACCTGCACGGCGAGTTCGATATCGTCGGTCTGGCCGGCTGTGGACACATTGTTGCGGGCGAAGCGGATATTGCCCTGGATCTTGCCGGTCAGCTGCGCGGTGCATTCGTCGGCCTTCGACAGGCTGACGACCTTGGTCAGGATGGCCTTGGACTGCGCTTCGGTAAGGATGCTCATGTTATTTTCTCCCCAGGAGCCTGATCGTTTGAGGAAGAAGCGCTCCGCGCTTCTTCCGATGACGTGATCAGGCTCTAATCCTGAATTGCAGACCTTGATTCACGCTTCAGACAAGTCTGAAGCGATCAAGGTCTGGCGCGATCAGCCGAGCGAACGCGCGGTGTTGATGACGTTGATACCGTTGAAGCGCGCGGTCGATGACCCGTGCGACACGGCGGAGACCTGGGCCGGCTGGCCCTTGCCGTCGAAGAAGGAACCGCCCAGGCGATAGTCGCTGGCGTCGCAGACGCCCACGCAGGCGTTCCAGAATTCGGGGGTGCGGATCTGGTAGGCGACATCCTCTATCTGCTGGGTGATCTTGCCCTGCTTGATCTCATAGAAGAGCTGGCCGCCGAACTGGGCGTTATAGCGCTGCTGGTCGATCGAGAAGCTGCCGTCGCCCACGATGTAGATGCCGTCCTCGACACCGGCGATCATGTCAGCGACGCTCTTCTTGGCCTTGCCCGGCTCCAGCGACACGTTGGCCATGCGCTGGAACTGCACGTTGGACCAGCTATCGGAATAGGCGCAGCCGTCCGATTCCTTCTTGCCCTCGATATGGGCCTGATCGCGGATCGCCTGATAGCCGACCAGCTTGCCGTCGCGGATCAGATCCCACTTCTTGGTCTTGATGCCTTCATCGTCATAGGCGACCGCACCCAGGCTGCCGACCTGCGTCTTGTCGGCGACGATGTTCACATTGGCGCTGCCATACTGGAAATGGCTTTCCAGCTTGTCCATCGTGGCAAAGCTGGTGCCGGCATAATTGGCTTCATAGCCCAGCACGCGGTCCAGTTCGAGCGGGTGGCCGACCGATTCATGGATGGTGAGCCAGGTGTGCGACGGGTCGAGGACGAGGTCGTACTTGCCCGGCTTGACCGAAGGCGCCTTCAGCTTGGCGCGCGCCTGCTTGGCCGCGGCGATCGCATCTTCCTTCATGTCATAGCTGTTGCCATAGACGACCACGCCGTTGGGCAGCACGGTCTTGCCTGACGCGGCACCATCCAGATATTCATAGCCAAGCCCCATCGGGGCCGACAGGCCTTCGCGCGTGCGGAACTTGCCGCTGGTCTTGTCGACCGCCGTGATGGTGGTCGGCGCCCAGATGCGGTGGACGTCCTGGTCGATATAGCTGCCGTCGGTGCTGGCGAAATATTTCTGTTCATTGACCAGGAACAGGATGGAATTGATGAAGTCCGCGCCCGCGTCCATCGCGGCGGCGTTGACGTCCGTCAGCAGCGCCACCTTGTCCTTGATGGGCACGGTCATCGCGTTCTTGACGATCGGCGTCTTCCAGCTGACTTCGCCCACGCCCCTGGTCGGGGCCAGTTCGACAGGCGCGGTCTGCGCCGGAGCGTTGGCCTTGGCGATGGCGACGGCCTGCTGCGCGGCCCTGGCCACGGCATCGGCGGTCATTTCATTGGTGGCGGCAAAGCCCCAGGCGCCATTGGCGATCACCCGGATGCCGACGCCCGACGATTCTGTATTGACGATATTTTCGACATTGCGTTCGCGGGTAATGACGAACTGGCGCAAGTAGCGGCCGACGCGCACGTCGGTATAGCTGGCGCCAGCGCTCTTGGCCGCGTTCATCGCGGTATCGGCCAGGCTCTTCTTCACCGCGATGTCGATGGCGCTGTTCAGTTCCTCTGCGGCAATCACTTTGCCGAACATCGAAGGAAGGACGAGTCCCCCTACGCCCATGGCCCCGAAGGCCAGAAAATCGCGTCTGTACAAGCTGTGTCTCCCGCCTGAAACGCCCGCCTGTATGCGGGTCGGATTGTCACCGGCTTGCGGCAGGTCGCCGCACCGGGTTGATGAGGGGGATCATTGCGGCCCGGAGAGGCGGGGTCAAACATCTTTTACGGATGCACAAGAAGCACGCGCATAGTTTCGACACATGTCATCTGTCGAAAAATCATGGTCCGGCAAACCGTTGCAGGCGCAAAAAATCGGCGGCGATGGCTATGCCATCCCGCTGATCAATCGCTTCTTCCTGTGAAGAAAGTTGGTCGGGGAAAGAGGATTCGAACCTCCGGCCCCTGCCTCCCGAAGGCAACGCCTAGCGCCTCATGGCGCGGAAATCCTCACTTAGACCGCGATAACCGCGCGGAACAGAGGGTGAAAGACTCGGCAAATATGCCGATTTCCACCGGAGTTACACCGGAGACAGAAACGGCGCAATCGCGTGGGTTCTGCACTTGCGCACAGCCGCGCGCGGGCGGTGCATGATGGCTATGCTCAACAATAAGAAGGCGCAGCAGCGCCTGGTCGACGACTGGAACAAGCGTTGGCCGGTCGGGCAGGCGGTGACCGTCCGCCGCGACAACGGCGAAGGCCTGGCCACGAAGACGACGAGCGAAGCCCAACTGCTGTCCGGTCACTCCGCCGTCATTTGGTTGGAAGGCATCAGCGGCTGCTACCTGCTCAGCCGTGTCGTTCCGGTTACGGAGGTGGCGGCATGACCGACCTTCCAACGACGTTGCCGCTTTCCAAGATCGTCCAGGGCGACAACCCCCGCCGCTACTTCGACCAGAAGAAGCACGATGAACTGGTGGCATCCTTCCGTCTGCGCGGCATTCTCCAGCCGCTACTCCTCCGACCTGTTCATAGCGGCGAGGGGTACAGCATCGTAGCAGGCGGTCGACGCTACCGGGCTGCAATCGAAGCGTTTGGCCCCGACGCCGACGTGCCGGTCATGATCCAGGATATGAGCGATCAGGAGGCGCTGGAAGCGGCGATCGACGAGAACGACAACCGCGAGGATGCTTCCGAGACGGAGCAGGCCGACGCCGCGGTCCGCGTCCTGGCCGCCTGCAATGGCGAACGCGCAGAGGCGGCGCGGCGGCTGGCGTGGTCGCCGGCGAAGCTTGACCGTCGTCTGGCACTTGCCAACCTCGCCGACCCCGTGAAGGTAGCGCTCGACGAACGCCGCATCAAGGTCGGCCATGCCGAGCTGCTTGCGGCGGTACCAGCCGACAAGCAGGAAAAGGCGCTCGACACGATCCTCGTGAACAGCCTGGGCGTCGCGAAGACGCGCGAGCTGTTGATGCGCGTAACGCAGAGCCTGGCCGGTGCGCAGTTCAACAAAGCTGAGTGCACGACGTGCCCGTTCAATTCGGCCTCGCAGCGCGCACTGTTCGCCACCCACGTCGACGATGGCTATTGCACCAACCCCGGCTGTTTCCAGCTCAAGACGGAAGCGGAGGCCGCCGCCGTTGCCGCCAGCGCGCCCAAGCCAGCCGCCCCCGCGGTGAAGGCTGATCCTGTGCCGGCCGTCGATAAGGGAAAACCGGCACCGGCCGCGCCCGCCGGGAAACCGGTCAAGGCCGCAGCGCCGCCACCAGCCGCTCCGAAGGTGACGGCAGAGACGATCGCCAACCGCGTCACGGCGATGCGCGAATCGGCATGGCGCAAGGCGCTGATACAGGCGGTGGAAGGCGACCCCGATATCGCCGCTGCATTCCATGCGACGCTGCGCGACACGTTCGAGGTGGACCGGGCGTTCCTGACGAAGTTCGGCAAGGACGAACTGAAGTTCATCGCGCAGGAATGCGGCTTGGTCGACCACATGGGCGCGAAGGCCTTTGCCAAGCTGCTCGACGCGCCGCCCACGAAGATCATCGACGGGATGTTGAACGCTACCGGCTTCAGCTGGGCCGGGCGCCTGCCCAGCGCCATCACTTTGGACGGCAAATACAGCCCGCCGCCCGCCGCTCCTGCCTTCTCCGAGAAAGACTGATCGCCATGCTCATCACCAGCCTGTTGCCGCTGCTGTCCCGCTATTCGCTCGGCTTCGACCTTATTGCCGGCGCCAACAATATGGTCACGCTCACCGTCATGCCGCGCAAGGCGGCTGGCGCAAAACATGATCCCCAGGCCGAGGAGGTTCGGCCGATATCGATTACCGCAACGGCGGCCGAGATCGACGAGGAACTCGCGAAGGGCGTCGATGGCGCGCTCGGCCAGCTGATCGTCAGTCGCAAGGAATTGGGCGATCAAATCGCCGAACAGCGCGCCGCGGCCGAGACGGCAAAGTCTGCCGCCAAGCCGAAGGCCAAACCAGAGCCGGCCGCGAAGGCACCGGTGCCAGCCGCACCTGCGCCCGAACCCGTTGTCGCGGCGCCGGGTGAACCTGCGTCCCTGTGGGACTGACCTTCTCAACAACTTCTGCCGGGAGGCACATATGCAAATCAATCATCTCACCCGCGCCTATCGCTATGACGGTATCGACCTACCGGTACCGCCGCACCTCACCGACGATCCGCAGGGCCTACGCACCTATCACGCCGCTCTCTACCCCGCGATCCTCAATGCCGAGGCCGTAGACGCGGGCGTGTCGAACAATGTTCACGTCACCGAGTACCGCCGCGCCGTCGGCACCAAGGGATAGCCGTGGCCGCCGCGATACCGCCCGTCCCCCGCAAGACGCTCCTCGAATGGATCGAGCATGACGATGGCAACGAAACCAGTCCTTCCGTCCCCAAGTGCAGCGAGCAGGCCGCAGCCCTTCACGCGCAAATCCTCGTCGATCAGGACGGCCGGGGCGAACCGATCCAGCCGCCCGCCGGTCTCCATCTCTCGCCCCTCGGTTGAACTGGCCGGGCGATCGGTCACCATATCGCCCGACGTCCAGATCGCGTTCGACGGCCCGCTTGGGGCGCATCACAAGCTGCTCGGCCATTGGGTGGCAGCGCAAGACGATGCGTCCCGGCTCTATACGCGCGGCGAGGCGCGCCAGCGGATCGAGCGCCAGTTCAATTCGGCGGTGCTGGAAATCCTCAATCCAATCGAGATCGTGGATTTGCGGGCGGCGGTGCTGGAGGGCGAGGATGGCAACCCGCCTGCAATTGCCCTCATTTGCGAAAGCATAGGCCAGATGGACCTCGGCTGGATCGAGAAGTCCAACGCGCTGCGCAACACCGTGTTCGAGCAGGTGGCGTCGGTCGGCCTGCAGGCGGCGGCCTATCAGGCGCTTGCGACGACACTAAACGCTGCCGTCCCTATGATCGGCTTCGAGGATCTGATGGAGGAGCTGTCCGCCTATTATTGGGATGGGTCCATCGACGACGAAGGCGCGATAGCTGCCATGAAGGATTGGCGCGGCCTGGAAGACGACGAGATCGACGTCGAGCAGCTGCCGTCTGGCGTCATGGAGAGGCGTCCCGCATGGATGCTTGCGTCCAACGCCCAACCGCTGAAGAAACTGCCGGCCGGGCTGGCCAAGAGGATACGGCGCCTTCGCAAAGCGCGCGAGGCCTTAGCTGCTCTCGAAATTACCGAGAGCGGCTGGCGCTATAACAGCGACTTCATCCTCGAATATCTTCCCGAATACGAGGATCACGGTACGCTGCCATCGATGACGATCGTCCCGTTCGATGTGTTCGCTCGCGAGATCGATGACGTGGCGCGCATCTGCATGGAGCAGGGATTCCACGATATCGTCGGTCTCTACCAGCTGCCCGGCCCAGCCGCCGTCGACCAGTGGTTCGCGTCGCTGAAGCTTGGCGCGGAGCTGCTGCTCGCCGCGCAAGACCTGATCAACACCAACCCCTTTCATCCGTGAGGCTCTATGCCCAATCATTCCACACAGTTTGAAGCGACGCCCGGCGGCATGGTGCTGACCAATGCCATTCTGCTCTATAGCCCGGCCAGCCGATACATCGGTTCCGGGGCAGGTGCAGCAGCGTTCGCCAGCATCCACGACGTCGAGCAGCGCGATGCGGGCCCGCTGATCGCGGCTGGCTCACCATTGACCCGTGCGCACCTGCGTCAATGGACAAAGGCCTTGGACCGCGCCGCGCCGCCCGAGATCCTGCCTGCCAACGTGCTGGTGGCCCATGCCGACCTTCTCGCCTGGTGGGTGCCGTCGCAGGTGCGGCTGGCCTATTTCGACCTGTCCCGGCCGCCGAAGGGGGTGAAGGTACTGGCGCAGCGCACCAGTGTGCCGGTCCCGTATCCGGCACAGCTGTTTGTCGCCAGCCGCAAGGGGTTCGGGGTCTACGCCCTGCCGATAGACGAGCGCCCGAATGCCGAAACGAAGCTGCTCCATAGCCCGGTGCTGAACGTCTATCTCACCGGCCAGCTGTGCTGGGGCAACATCGTCCGCCCGAAGGCGCTGACGATCGCATCGATACCTGAATATGAGCGGGCGATCTTCGAGTCCTGGTCGACACACCCCAATCTTGGACAGGAATCGACTGTCACGGGCAGGGGCGGGCTGGTGAAGCTGTGGGATGATCTCGCGGCCGCCAAGGCGAAGCGCTTTCCTGTGCAGCGGTTGAAACCCTTCAATCCGAACAGCAATGGCAAGGCCCCGAAATCACCCATCACGCTTGGCACCCTCATTGCAACGAAGGTGGCGGCATGATCGATCTCGCCGACGACGCGACCGCCGCGGCCTTACTCGCGGAAGTGCCCTGCTATCCGGTGCCTCCATCTGGCCGATCCCCCGCCATCGATGCGCTGCGCGCTGCGCGGTCGGGTCAGGGCCTCGAGATCGGGCGGAAAGGCGTGATGCTGATCCTGCGCCGGCCGTGGCTGGCGCTCGATACCTACATCACCGACAACCCGCTCGCCTATCTGCCCTACGGCGTAGGAGGAAAAGAGCGCGCGGAATTGCGGTGCGGGCTGCTGCCACACGAGTATCTTGAGCCCCTTCTATATCATTTTCGCAAGGCGCTGCCGAATGAGGCGGCGGCGTTCGTGATCTGGAACGAGGTCACGCGCGAATTTGCCGTGCGATTCCCGACCATCGACGAGGCAACGCCGTCGCGTCTGGTTTATCGCACGCCGGTGCTGGACGCGAACTGGCATGTCGTGTGCGATATTCATAGCCACGGCACCGGCCCCGCGTTCTTCAGCGCTACCGACAACGCGGACGATGCGCACGCGACAAAGATATCCCTCGTGTTCGGCCGTCTCGACCAGCCGGGCAATGAGGACATGGCATCGCGCCTTTGCGCGGCCGGGATGTTCCTGCCGCTCCCGCGCAGCCCATTCCAGGGAGATAATCATGCAGCCTGATATGCTCAACCGCCATTATCTCCGCCCGACGCTAGGCGATCGCGCTATCAACGTCATGCTGGTCGGGTGCGGCGGCAACGGCGCGCAGATGCTCATGGGGCTGGCGTCGCTCGATACGGCTCTCCGGGCGATATCGCCGCGATCGCTGAACGTCACGGTCGTGGACGACGATACGGTGAGCGAGGCGAACCTCGGCCGCCAGCCGTTCTATCGCTGCGACCTCGGCAATTCGAAGGCCATCACGCTGACCGAACGCATCAATATCGCACATGGACTATCGTGGAAGGCAGTCCATGGGCGAGCGCCAGCCGACATCGGTGTGACGGGCATGGACATCGTCATCACCTGCGTCGACACCGCGGCGGCGCGGCGTGCGATCGGAAAGGCGATCGACGCGTGCGAGCCAGAGTTCCATAATCTCCAGCCGGCATCCTACTGGATGGACCTGGGCAACAGGGCGACCGACGGGCAGTTCCTCATAGGATGCCCGAAACCTTGGTGGGGAAAGCATGGGGATCGCCTGTTGACGGTGCTGGAATATTTCCCCGAGCTAGCGGACGAGAGTATCGCCGAAGACGACGCGCCCAGCTGCTCGGTTGCGGAGGCGTTGGAGAAGCAATCGCTGTTCGTGAATAGGGTCATGTCCAGCCATGCTCTGGCGCTGCTGTTCGATCTTCTCGGCCGGGGGTCAATCGGCCACGCTGGCGGATTCATCAATCTGGCGAGCGGGCAGGCGCTGCCGATATCATTACCTCGCCCCAAAGAGATGGCTGCATGAAGCGCCGCCGCCGCCCACTCCGCCCGCCATCCCAGCCGTGGAACCCCGACGAGGACGCCAAGCTCCGCGAGGTGAACGAAATCGGCCTGCGCGTCGAATATTGGCAGCTTGCCCTGCCGCACCGTCGCGAGAGCGAGATGCTCGATCGCCGCTATGTGCTCGGCATCAAACCAGCGAGGGACATATGATCGTAAACGAGCTGGTGCAGCAGCTGCGCCGGCAACGCTATCGTGTCGGCCAGGAAGCATGGCTGCAAATGGACATCGAGGCCGCGCTCACAGCGCTGGGCGTGAGCTTCGAGCGCGAGGCCCGCCTGTCGTCCAGGGATCGGATCGATTTCCTCATCGACGGCGGGATCGGCATCGAGGCGAAGACGCGCTGCGCGCCGCGCCAGATCTTCCGTCAGCTCGAACGCTATGCCGAGCACGACGCCATCACATCCCTCATTCTCATCAGCGGTACCGCCACCGGCTTGCCCAGCGTCATCAACGGCCGTCCGCTATTCTACATCTCCACCGGGAGGGCGGCACTTTGAAGACATATGGCCAGCTCGAACTGGACACGATGGCGCGGCGCTGGCGGATCAAGGATCTCGCCCCACACGTCGCGATCGCGTTCAAGCGTATGTTCCCCCGCGTGCCGGTCACATCGACCGAGATCACGATCAGCGACACCGACGAGGTGCGGGCCGATCTGCACTGGTTCATGGCACGCTATCCGCTTGAGCATGATTCATGGGGCGAGCTGGACGAGGCGGTGGACCGACTGGCGTTCCGTGCCGCCGAGCGCGATCGCATCCTCCTGCCCACATGGAAGCCGGGCGCCGTCACAGGGTTCAAGGAGGGTAGGGCGCCCTACCTCTACCAGACACAGGCGTCGAAGGTGGCGATCGCGAACGGCGGCCTGCTGCTGGGCGATGATGTTGGCCTCGGCAAAACGATATCGGCGATCGCCACCATGCTCATGGGCGCGCCGATGCCTGCCGGCGTTGTCGTCCAGCCGCACCTGACCGGTCAGTGGAAAAAGCGGATCGAGGAATTCTCGACGCTGCGCGTCCATGTCATCAAGGGGCGCACGCCCTACGATCTGCCGGAGGCGGACGTCTACATCTACCGCTACAGCAACATCGCCGGCTGGGTGGACGTGCTAAAGGATGGCCTGCTCCGCTCTGTGTTCTACGACGAGATCCAGGAGCTGCGCCACGGCTGGGGCACGGATAAGGGCAATGCGTGCGGCAAGGTGAGCCAGGTCGCCCAATTCCGCATGGGGCTGACCGCCACGCCAGTCTATAACTATGGCGACGAGATGCACTCCGTCATGGAGTATATCAAGCCGGACATCCTTGGCGATCGCGAGGAGTTTTTCCGCGAGTGGTGCGGGCGCGAGCGGGTTGTCGCTAATCCCGACGCCCTTGGCTCCTACCTACGCGACACCGGCTTTTTCCTCCGGCGCACTGAAGACGATCCCACCGTTGACGCATCCATGCCGCCGGCCAATGTGCTGGAGTGGGAGCTGGACTATGATCTGGACGCCGTCGCGGGCGAGGAAGAGATCATGCGCCAGCTCGCCCACACCGTATTGAGAGCCAGCTTCACCGAGGCCGGCCGCGCCGCGCGCGAGCTCGACATGAAGATGCGACAGCTGACCGGTATCGCAAAGGCCAAGTCAGTCGCCGCCTATGTGTCCCTGCTCCTGAAGGAAAGCCCGCGTGTGCTGCTCGCAGGCTGGCACCGTGAGGTCTATAGTATCTGGAGCCAGGCGCTCGCCGCGTTCAATCCAGTGCTTTACACCGGATCGGAGAGCGGCCCAGCCAAGCAGCGCAGCGTCGATGCTTTCACGACCGGCGATTCCCGCGTGATGATGATGTCGCTGCGATCAGGCGCAGGCCTCGATGGGCTCCAGCACTATTGCCAGGATGCCGTGATCGGCGAGTTCGATTGGTCGCCACAGGTGCACTATCAATTCATCGGACGCCTGCGCCGGCCGGGGCAGGAGGGGCAGGTCAACGCGCACTATGTCCATACGAACTGGGGTAGCGATCCCGTCATCGTGGAGATGCTGGGCATCAAGGCGGACCAGTCGCGGGGGATCAACGATCCCGGTCAAGCGCCGAAGCCGCGGGCGACGGACGAAAGCCGGATCAAGGTGCTGGCGCAGCGGGTGCTGGATGGAGGGGCGGCATGATCCCTCATATCTGCACATTCAGCGAGCCCGAGTTCTTCGACCAAGATTATTCGCCGCGCATTTATGTCGATCAGGCGGGCAAGCCGTATAACTTCCCAAGAAAGCGGAAGCGCGAGGCGCAAATCATCAAGTTGCTAGGCCTTCGATGAACCGGACGCGCCTCAGGCGTTCAACCAAACTCTATCTTCGGCCGTCCGTCCGGACCATCGCTGATACGAATTCCGAAACTATTGCTACCATCACTTTCATGGCTCAAGGCAGCAGTCTTTCTGCCATCTCGCACATTCATTTCAGTGTAGCCACCCAAATGCGTTACCTCGTTGCCAAATTGCGCAGAAGTCGAGGCCGATGAATCGCTCCGACGGAAGCTCGCGCCGTCTAGATTTTGGGTCGCACCCTTAGACGTCCTGATCGTCGCGGGAGCGCCGCTTTGGGTAAGGTTCGACAGATCGACGCTACTGGCTCCGGTAGCCGACGAAAGAAATTCTCGCCCCTCAACCTCCAGATTTTTTGCCGATAGCGTCCCGTCGTCGGTGTAGAGCCTAACGGCGTCATCGGGTTTGGTGGCGATGGTCGCCGCCTTAGCCAGCAATCGAGCCAGGTCATCGTCACCCTTTCTGGCCTCTAGGATGGCGATCCGTTGCTCCAGACTGCCTACCTTGGCCACTTCCGGGACAAGCTCCTCGATTTCCCACACAGTCCGCAATAGAAGATCATGGAGATCTGGCGAAAGCGCCTGGTCTCCAATCCGTTTTACGAAAACGCCTAAGACCGGCCCCAGTATGGGCACCCCGCCCACTATAGCCGCAGCAATCTCGACCGAAGCCGGACCGAACATCGTCGCCGCGTCTACCCTGCCAAGCTCTGCTTCGATTTGCTGTAATCCGTTTGTTTCCACCGGCCGACTCCCAAAGAGTTGGCGAACGATACCACAACGGATACAGAACAATATATCTATCTTAAACAGTCTGACAGAGGTGCCCATGCCGAACGGAATCACGCGATTTGCCGATCCGATCTCATTGTGGGCACCTGGTATCGGCGCGGCACTGACGGTTGCATCGGGTGGGATCGCACTCGTCGATAGTGTCAACCCGGCGATCGCATGGCTTGGGATTGTGGGCGGCGGACTGAGCGCCATCGGGATCTGGGCAACCGGAGCGGCGTCAAGGGATCGCGACGCGCAACTCCAAATGTCGATGCAGTTCTCGTTGTGGACGTTGGAAGAACAGGCGAAGGGGCCGCCGCATTGCTGATACCCCTTGACCGAACCGAGAACATTGCGCGAACAAACCGCATGGACGATGAAACGCGACGATCAAACGAGCAACTGGTGGCGGACTTTTTCCACTCTTCGCGGGCGGCTGCAAAGGCGCGCAAGAAGGGGCGGCCGAAAGGAGAGCCGCCGGTAAGTCACCGTGCGAATACGGACTGGTGGAACCACCCCAGTCTAAAGCGCTAATTTTGAAGGGATGCACATGCAGGACGAAGCCAAGGCAAAATTCCGGACGTTTGCCACCCGGTACGGCAAGGACGAGGATGTTCTGGATTCAGGCCTGAAGGGCGCGGATCTACACGAGATCGCCGACTTTCTGGATGCAGTGGTCGAAATCGAGGAGATCGACCTGCGCAATCTGGGCGGCCTGTCCAACGTCCGGCCGCTCGTTGGCATGGACCATCTCGTGAAGCCGTAGGCCTATTGCGCCGACGACCACGCCTTGATCGCGGCCACCTTATTCCGGCAGTCCGCTCCGGCCTCCAGCGCGTCGACCAGAAAGGCCGACGCCTGCGCATCCGTGAACCTTCCTTCAACCCCAGCCGGCGCTGGCGGGACAGGCTCCGCGGCGCAGCTCAGATATTGCGGCGGCACTGGCAGCTTAGCGGGCGGCGGCGCGCTCCCGCAGGCGGCGCATGACAGCATCGACGCCAGGGCCAGCATTGTCGTGGGTCGCTTCATGGGTCACTATCTCCCTCAGTTCCTTGACCTCGCTCTGCGTTCTGGCGGCCAGTGCGATATCCGTCAGGGCAGCTGCCTTGCCTGCGCGCGCGGCGGCCGCTTCCAGCTTCGCCGCCGTCGCCTCATTTTTCAGGGCCGTGGCCTGGTTGGCCTGACCCTTACCGACGCAGGACGCCGGCCCCCACGCGAGCAGCGCGCCAGCAATCAGGCCAGCCGCAAAGATGAGGCGATTCGCGCCTAGTCCGGGCAACCCGATCATGGCGCCATCCAGTATGCTGCGGCGGTAAGCACCGCGAGCCAGATGGCGGCCGAGATCGGGATGGCGAAAAGCAAGCCCCTCATGCGTCCTTCGCGCAGACAGCACGCTCCCTCTCGCGGCGAACGGCCAAGCCTTTGCTCACCACCTTCTTGCCGTTCACCGTGACCTTGTTCCAGGCCAGCATGGAGGTGCAGGCCGGGCCGATCTGCCCCGCATTGAACAGCCGGCGCGCCGTCGAATCGCAATAGTTGGCAACACCCACATTATAGGCGATGGACACGGCGGCGAAGCGGGCGCGATCGCGGCCGGCATAAGTCAGCGCCAGCCCCGGCGTGCACTGCATCACCCCCTTGGCATGGACGACCAGCGCATCCTCCAGCATCACCGCGCACTGCGCTTCGGTGAACTGATCGGTGATTTTGATCTTCCGACCCTGGTAGCTGGTCAGGCCGTCGCAGGCCGTCGCCACACCGACGATATCGAGATAGGCGCGCAGATACTGTTTGCCGCTGATATGCCGCACGGTCGCGGTACCATCCTGCGCGATCTTGACGTCGACCTTCCGGCCGCTCTCGTGCTCCGGGATGTCATTTAGCAGCAGGCCGGCCGTGACAAAGCCGACGATCGCCACCAGTGACCCGCCGCGCACGGCAGTTTTATTCGCCATCACTCGCCCCCTGCTTGAACAACATCGCGACGAGGGCGGCAGCGCCTAGCACCAGGCCGATGATCTGAGGTTGAGGCAGCAGCTCCCGCGCCTCACTGGGCACGAGCGCCCAGGTGGCCTGACCCGCGATCGCCGTCGACGTCAGCCAGACCGACCAGCGCTTGCCCAGTGTCCGCCAGTCGTCGATGATGCGCGCACGGATGCGCTCCCTGAAACTCATGTCGGCCCTCCGTTGTGATTCCTCTCCAGCCGCGTAATGCGGCGGTCATAATCGGCGAACCGGCTGTCCTGCGCTTGCGCCTGCGCCTTCTGACGTTCGTCGATCCGCGCCAGCGTCTGCTGCATTTCCGTCACGCTGCTCGCGACCCAGAACATGGCAACCGTGATGATCGTGGTGACCAAACCGGCAGCGATCCCGGCAAGCCATTTCAATATCGGGTTCGTCACCTTGTCGCTTTCGTCGGGGAGTGCGCCGCTGAGGCGTGCCACCGCTCGTTCCAGTTGGCCGATTTGTGGGGCGTATTCGGCAAGCGCCATCGCGGCCGCCTGCTGCGCCATGATCTTCACCTGTTCGGCGGTGCGATCGTCAGAGATCGGCATGGCGCAACCAAAGGGCAAAGAGCGGGTCGGCAAGGTGTGCCTGCCACTGGGCCTCGCTCATCTGGCCAGAGCGGTAGCAGGCGAAAATCATGGCAAAGTCGCTCATTTCGCGACCCACCCCGTGTTGCCGGTGCCGCCCTCTTTGACATACAGCGTGCTGCCCGCACCACCATCAGCGCGCGTGTAGATTGAACCGACAGGCGCGGTTACGACACCCTCAGGCGATCCCGACCCCATAAATCGGGCGATCATTGTCAGCGAATCGGATTGCCGCGCATACAATTCCAGCACGCCGTTAACCCAATTATTATCTGCGCTCACAAAGCGCATGCCGCCCGCCGACTTGATTGTGCCTATCGTGTCGCATCCCCAGCCGAACATGGCCGAGACCTTCGCTGCCGTCGCGGAATTGTCCGGGTTGAACGGGCCCATTGGACTGGGCATCAGATAGCCCATCGTGCTTTGATTCGCGATCAGGCGGTTGCCGCTGGTCGCCGCGTTGGGTCCATCGACCAGCTTGGTGAAACTGTTTGGCGCGACGGTGATGATGTTGTTGTAAGACAGTGTCCCGAAATAAATCGGGTTCTGAACGTCGCGCGTGATGAGATCCGCGACGATCCCGTTGCCTTGGTCTATCCGCATCCCGCAACTTGAGGTCATGCCAGCGCCACCTAGCTGCACGTCGATGATCGCGGCTATCTTCATGTCTTGGTTGGCCACCGCGCCACCTGTGACTTTGATGCCGATGAACTCGCCTGATCCGTTCTGGCAGTAGATCAGCCCTGGCGTAATTGTCGTTTGAAGCACATTGTCCAGCAAGATGCCGGTCTGCCGCGCGTTAATGTGCCAGTTGGTCATTGTGAGCCATGGCTCGGAGGTCGTAACATGTACCTTGGACACACCGACAAGCACATCAACGGCAACGAAGCCGGTGATGATCGTTCCTTCCACCTGATCGACAATATCAATGCCCTTGCCGACAGAGATCGCCTGGAAGTTCGAGATTTTTACATCTGTCGCCTCGCCGCCGACTTTGAGGCCATCAAGCGTTTTCGTAAGGCTGTCGAACGCGCCCTGTGTGTAGCACTCTTCGACCACACTGTTGCGCGCGTTTTTTAAGTACGGACCGCCAGTCCAGTACTTCGTGGCATCGGGCGAGATGTCGGCAATGATGTCGAACAGACGAACAGCACGGATATTGATGCCCGATGACGTGGCGTATTCAAGGCTTACGGGGCGGCCGCAATCTGCCGCACCTGCTCGCGCTGTAAACCCGCCGATGTCGATATTGGTCGATGCGGACAACCCGGTGGCGATGAATAGCCCCCCGGACCCGCTAAAGGTAATTGTGAGCGCGCCAGAGCCGGGGCCGAAGATGCAAATATCAGCATCTGGCAGAACTACGCTGGTGGTTTGCGTGAACTCTTCGTCGCCAAGATAAAGCGCGCGGCCCGATGCGCCGGCCGCGTTGACAGCGGCTTGCAGGCTGATGAAGTCGCGGCGATCGAGGGGAAGGTCGAGAAACTTGTCACGGGCCGTGCGATCCCGTGCATTCAAACCGGCCTGCCTGAATGCAGCCAGCGCGACCCCCTTGCTAGGCGCAGGCGAAGCCAGGTCAGAGCGGAAGGCGGGATCATTGCCGGTACCTTCCGAGAAACCCCACGAGCCGTCGGGTTTCACGACGGGAAACTGACTTTCAGCACCGCCGCCAAGCGGGGTTTGAGGGGCGCGATCTACGCGGGACTGGAGAAAAATGCTTTGAACCGCAAGGCGCTCGAAAGCAGGGTTGAGCGTGCGTGGATTGAATGCCGTCACCGACCCTAGGTCGATGACGACGCCGAATGCAGGTGCAGACGCGATAAGGAATTCGGGAAGAGCTGCGGCTGTCGGAGGTGCGTCGAACACGATCGTGCCGCCATCGGCACCGACGGCAGGCACGATGGAAAAGCTGAAGCCAGTGATGGCATCCCCTTGACGATCGACGATGACGACTTCGCTGGTCGACATCGTCCTGAAGGTGAATGGGAACGAGATCGTTACCCCATTCGGGTAGAACGGGCCGTCATAAGCATTGGTTTTGGTGACACCCATTCATATCGTCCCGCATTGAGGCGGGTACCCAACTAGCCCATGCGGGCGCGGGCTTGCATAGATGGCGGTCGCTTTCTACCAGTGGGGGAACAGGGAGAAGTATATGCGGAACGTCATTGTGTTGGTCGTTGCGAGCTTGAGCCTCGTCAGCTGTTCTACATTTGGCGACATGGATGCCGGCTTGGACGGGCTGAAGGGACAGCCGGCACAAGCCGCTTTCGCGAAGCTTGGTATTCCGAAGTCAGAAGGCGTGATAGCCGGAAGAAAATTCTACGCTTGGGGTACGTCTTTCCAGACATCCTCGCCGGTTGTGAATACGTCCAATACGTACGGGCAAGTTGGCGGAACGCCCTACAGCGCAACGACTACCGGAACCCAATGGACAACCGACAGCTACGATTGCGCTGTGAGAATATTTGTAGATGCCGATGAAGTAATTCAAAACTATGATTATCAAGGCAATCTAGGCGGATGCCATGGATATGGCAAAGCGTTGAAGCGATAATTTCTAGGCTTTCGCGTTTTTAATCATCCTTGATCTTGCCCTTCGTCAAACCCTCCCACCATTCGGCAAAACCCTCCGGGTTCTGTTCACCCGAATAGACGTCGACCAGGAACTGGCTGGTCGCTGCCATCTGGCCGGAGGTCGGCGCACCGAAATAGCCCGCCACCTCCATCGCGTTGCGGGTCGCGCGCTTCGTATCGTCGCCGTCCGCCAGCCGCTTCATGTCCTTGATGGTCCGCGAGGCGGTGGAGACGAAGCGGTCCACCGACGACACGCTGCTATCAAAGCCCTTGACCGCGACGTTCGCGAGATCGCGCACGACAGGCAGCGGACCGAGCGCGTTGAGGCTCATCGTTGAAAGCGCCCACTGGGTGAAGCTTTCCTCATCGTCGTCATCCGGCCAGCGCCCGGCCAGCCACTCGGCCGCCAGCGCCGGGAAGACGTAGAGCAGGAGGAAGCGCGTCACCAGGCCGGGGATCGCCGCCGCCTCGCGCTTGCGGAACGCGGTACCAGTGTCGCGCGCGAAATTGCGCTGGCGCTGATAATAGGCGCTCATGAAGCTGTAGAACGGCGTGATCATCTTCATCGCTTCGCCAGCCGCGCCCTTGCCGCGCATGATGGCAGCGAGATCCTTCGCGGCGCCGGAGCCCTGCGATTTACGAATGACCTCGTCGGCATAGGCGATCGCGACATCCTCGGCCGCGCCGGTTTCCAACGACTTGTTATAGGCGGCCATCCACGACACGACGGACACGAAGCGGTCCACGGCGCCGATCGCCATGAAGCCGGTGGCGCGGATGTCGGAGACGGTTTTGCCCAGACCGCTATCGTTGCTGAGCATGTCCTTCATGTCGCGGTCCATCGTGTCCATGCGCGAAGCGACCTCCTGGCTGCGCTCCAGCACGAACCCGAAGGCGTCGATCGGATGCTGGCCATAAGCGAACACGCCCTTCGCCATGGCGGCTGGCCCAACGACCTCGGCCGTCTGCACAAAGCCGGAGATCTGCATCGCGACGGTCGACCAGCGGAAGGCCAGGCCAGTGAAGGTCGCATTCACGCGCAGCGTCTTCAGCGCTTTCTCGAACCCGCCCAGGCCCTGCGCCTCATAGGCCAGCTCATTGGAGATGTGATGCAGCCACGGGTTGAACTGCTTCTGGATCTCCTCGCCCATCACCTCGCGCACCGCCTTGACGATGCGGGCGTCGTTCAGGAATTTATGCGTGTCCATCATCGCCTCACGGTGCGTGATGTCGTGCACAACCTCGGTGATGTGCCGCGACAGCACCGACGGCGACAGCAGGATCGGCATGTCCCGAACCTCGGTCCGCTCGTTGGTCGATCCGGCGCGCGTACTGGAGCGCTTATAGCCGTTGCTGAAAAGCTGGTCCGAGCTGATCGCCGTGAGCTTCTCGACGCGCAGATCGCGCGACGTGTCATAGACGACGGGGAAATAGCCGCCGCGCAGGGTGCCGGCGTTCGTCTGCACCTCCCGCGCCTCCACCTTATCCGGCTCGACGCCGTTGATCCGCCGCTCGAGCGCTGCAATGTCCGGCCATAGCGTGTCGACGATGTCCCAGACCTTCTGCACATAGGTCCACTCGGCCGGGGTCAGCTCCTGGTTGAGCATGTCGAGCATGGACTGTTCGCCCCAGCCGTAACCGCCCGCCAGCTTCTCCGCATTGCCCTCGTTGCCAAGGTTCAAGGCCATGGAGATCAGCTGGTCGCGCGTCATCACCGACTGCTGGCCATTCCGCGGATCGATGAAAGGCAGGGCAACCTTCTGCCCCCAGCGCTTGCGGACCTCCTTGGGCACCTCCGCCTGCGCCTTCTCCAGCGCTGTCACCATCGCCCTGGTCATCGTGCGCCGGCGTTCCTGCGCATCGACGATCCGTTGGAAGACGACGCGCTTGAACATGCCGAACTTGCCGCCATCCAGCCAGTCGAAGACGGTTTCCATCTTCAGGAGCGAAGCGTCGATCGACAGCATCGTACGCTTGGCCCGGCTGAAGAAGCCCGGCTCGAGGAAGGTCCGGTTCTCAGGAATCGCCTTGAGGTCGCGCGTGCCGATAAGGCCCTCGACCTGTTTGACCGTGTCGGAGATGACCGCCTCATAATCGCGCTCTTCCTTCGCATCGAGCAGTGACTGCTTATGCCGGCCGAGGTGGAGGATCTGCACGACAGCGTCATTCAGGGCGAGCAGCTGGCCGACCTTCAGCCGCGTCCAGTGCGTCCGGCCGATGGATTCGGCGAACGACGGCGGTACGACGACGTCATAGCCCTCCGCCTGGCGCTCGGCCGCCCAGGCCTCGAAACTCTCCTGCCGATTGATCGACCGCTGGGACCGCTCTTTCATCTCGACCTGTTCGAGCAGCAGCTGCGCGCGTTCGAGATAATCCTGATCCACGCCCTTCACGGTGCGGCGCTTGGCCCATTTCTCCAGCCGCTTGACCGCCTCATCGACTTGGTCGGCCCCGCGGCGTGCGGCGGCGACCAGCGCGTTATTGAGCATCTGGCTCTGCTTCTGGCGGAAAGCCTCCTCATGATCCTTCGCAATGACGGCGTCCATCGCCGCCCGGCCGGCCTTGGCGGCGGCACGCTCGTAGCGGATGATCGCCGAGCGGCTGGCGACATCGCGCACGCGGCCGTCGGTAATCTGCCGCTCGGCCCAGCTTTTCGCCACGCTGTAGGGGGTGACACGCTGCCCCGTCATGCGGCCGAGCACGCGCAGCTCCGCGCCCATCACCGCGCCCAGCTCGTCCGACTGGGCGGCGGCGAGCGCCTCCTGCTCAATACTGCCATCGGTGAAGGGATCGCCGAAACGCTCCAGCATCAGGGCCTCGACCTCCTGATCGATCAGGGCTTTGCGTACCGAGCGCTTATCGCCATTCTCACGCATCTCGCGGCGGCGGATCTCGATCCCCATCAGGGCGCGCACCATCTCGTCGCCGGTACGGAACCCGGCCAGCTCCGCGACGTCGTCGGGGTTTGCGCCGCCTTCCTTGTGCAAGCGCGTGAAATCCTTGGGCAGCATCGCCGCCGCATCCTCGCCCAATGTGTCCTTTATCCACTGCGTATCGAGCGGCGCCTCACGCGCCATGGCCAGGGCGCGATATTCGGGGAGGGCGTCGATGCGCTCGGTGACGTCCTGGCGCACCTCTTCCTCGCGCTCGCGCCATTCCTTCCCCACGCGCCGCTTCACCGCGTTCATCGTCTTGGCGAGCATTCGGCTCTGCGCGGCATCGCGGGCAGTGGTGGCAAGGTTCTGATAGCCGGCATATTCAGCATCCGTCATCGATGCCGGTTTCTGCGGGAACAGCGCCTCCAGATGCTGCGCGGCGATCGCGTCGGCCAGCTCTTCGTCGGTCGCGATGAGGCGATCCATCACGCCGCGCACCTCGTCGGAGATCGGTGTATTGAGGCGCGACACGCTATTATAGAGGCTGATCATCCAGGCCTTGAAGGTCTGGAACAGGCGCTGGAGACCGGGCGAGGGGGCCTTGCCCTCCATCAAGTAACGCTCGACACCCCGCGCCCAAAGCTCGTGGGCATCGACCGGGATTGCACCGTCTTCCAGCGGGTGACCATTGGCGGCGAACCAGTCCTGCACGATCTGCCAGTCGTCGCGCACCTGTTGCGGTGCATCGGCGTCGGCCGCGTCCTCGCGCAACTCCTCCAGCCATAGGTGCCCGGACTCATGCAGGAAGGTGGACGGGTTTTGGGTCTGGTATAGCTCGATGATGGCAGCAGCACTTTGCCCGCCGGGGAACAGGATGCGGCCACGCGGCCCGGTGCCGTGGCTTTGGTCGTACGTTTTGCCGGGCGGGTTGCGCACCATCTGCTCGGATGTGGTGAAACTGCGGGCTTTACCCTTGTTTTCGACGAAGCCCAGCGATTTATAGAACCGCTTCAGGCGAGCGACACTGCCGCCGAAGTCGCCGCTCGGAGTGAGCGCAACACGCATCCCAGCCACATCAGCGCGGCGCACGATCTCCCGCATCACCTCGGTACCAACACCTCCATTGCGTTGGTCGGCTGGAACCTCGATGCGACTTATGGTGGCGGTCGATCCATTGTCCGATATGGCAAGCTTTACGTCCGGGAATTCTGCGGCCGCCCAGCCCCGAACCTCCTCGGAAAATACGCCACCCTGATAGAATGCGTCGCCGTCCGCTTCCTCAGCCGCATAGTCCTCGATCGCCTTGCGGATATCGCGGCGGCTGGTCGTGTCGGGATCGATCCCGCGGTTCTCCAACAGGGCGCGCAATTCCTCCGCCGCGTCGCGCACGGACTTTTCGCGTGCGATCAGCGTGCGGTCCCGGCCCGCCACGCCCTCGGCGATCGCGTCCAGCAGGTCGTTGGCGGTCGGGCGCTGGTCGCCGAACTCAGGGAAGTACCCCGCTTCCCATGCGCGCTGCGCCCAGGCGTCCGCCCCATATTCATTCTCGCCGAAGCCGCCATCCTCCAGCAGCTCGCCCTGATCGCGGAGCAACCTGCGCTGGCCCGGCTTACCACGGTGCCAGGCGTCGGCGCCCATGGATTTCAGGTCGCCGCCGGTGTCAACGATGCCGCCGTCCCGCGCGATGAACTGCATCAGCGTCGGTCCGAGGTTCTGGGTCGGGTCCAGCCGCCGCTTCATGACATCGATGGCGACGTCGAGCTGATCGGCCTTCTGCGCCGCTGCGATATTCTCGGGCAGGATCTGGCGGACCTGAAGGCCGTCATATTCCGTGCCGGCGAGATCGCGACCCATGCGGGCGGCGCGCGTGCTGGCGCGCTGGGCGAGGAACTCGGCGTTCTGCCGCGCCATCGACGGCGACATGCCAGCCGTCGTCAGCTTTTCCGTGAGAGACTGGAGCAGCTGCTCGCGCGGGGCGGCGGCGGCACGGGCCTGCTCCGTCTCCTGCGCCATGCTGTCCGACAATTCCTCCATGGCGTCGGTCCAGGCCTCGTTGAACGTCTCGGCTTCGCGGAGCGACATGCCGCCAGCCGAGAGGCGGATATCGCTCTTGAGCGATTCCCAGCCCGGCGTCGTGGCCAGTCGCGTGAGCTCACCCACCGGCAGCACAAGATCGCCGCCGGTTGCCTCCGCCTCATCTATCTGGACGCGCCAGCCGTCGAGGTCGCCGGCATAGCCATCCGACTGCATGTAGGAGCGCACCGCCTCGGCTGGCAGATAGACCTGATCGACGCCGCTGTCCTCGCCCAGCTGCTGCACCAGGTCGGCGATCGCGTCGGGGGCGCGCTGCGCGGTTTTGGATTGCGCGGTGGCGGTGGCGATCTCGTCGAGGAAGGCGCCGCCATGCAGGGCGCTGTTGGCATCCGAGATGCGCGACACCATCGCGCCTATCGGCCGTAGCGCGGGCCGTGACAATTCGCCGGAGGCGCGCAGGCCGCCACCCATCAGGCCGCCGGCGACCATGCCGGCGAACGCCTGATCGAACATCTCGTCGGGATCGAACTTGGTACCGGTCTGTGAATGACCGCCGATATATTCGACCATGCTCTGGCCGAACTCGGTGGTCGCCTCGGTCGCACCGGCCTGCGCAATGCGGCCGAGCGCAGTTCGACCGCCGGCGCCGAAGATGCCATGGATGCCGACGCGCTCTAGAACGGAGCTGAGCACGGCGGCTGGAGTGGCTTCGACGACATCCTGTGCAGTGGCGTCTTCGCGGCCCTGCACCTGCGCACGGGTCTGGCCGATATTGCCAGCCTGTCCCGCGACGTAGAGAGGAGCGGCGAGGGCGGCCTGCGCCATCCCTGGAATGCTTTGCACGCCCGAATCGAGCCCAAACGCCAGGATGTTGCCGAGCGTTGGCCGCTGCTTCACCGTTTTCCATGTGGTTTTGCCGGCGACCTCTGTCCACGCGACATCCCCGTAAATCCGGGCCTGCGCGCGAGCCATAGCGGCGCCCGCCTTATCGCGGTCGTTATTTTCTCGGCTGGTCCAGGGCAGCGGGTTGCGGGCCGACCAGTCCTGAAGCGCCCCGCGGAATGAAGCGGCACCCGATTCCAGGCTGTAGAGCCCAGATTGGAACAGGTCGCCCATGCGATCGAGGAAGCCGCCGTCTCTGACGATATCGAGCTTGTCGAGCGCCACGCGGTTCATGAACGCCGAGCCGAGGCGATCGAGCGTTGACGCATCATCTGAAGCTGTGGCCATGCCTTGCGGATTACGCTCTGCCCAATTCCTGACCGATGGATGCCGATCATAAACTCCGATAATGACATCTACCCTGCGACGCTTTTCCCAGTCGTCAAGGTCCGCATCGGCGTGGCTAGGGGGAACATTATACTCGCGCGCTATCGAACTGGCGCGGGCTGCGCGCTCAGGGTCGGGGAGCCGGGCCAGCTCATTGCGCTGAACATTTCTGATGTAATCGACTAGCTCATCTTCAGTGCTCTTTTTCCCGCCCGGCGTGAGATAGTCGGGGAAATCTGTCACTGGAACGCTCCATACATGTCGATGTAGATTTGCGCGATCTGCGCGTCGTTCGGCGCCTGGCCTGAATGCGTCTTCTTCCAAGCGTTCACGATGTCGGAGCGGGTGCCTGCTGGGATATCGGTCACGCGGAAGGCTTTGCCCGGAGCAACCTCATAGCGGCGCTGGTTGTTTTCACCCCATAGCGATCCGGGCGTAGCCACCTTCAGTGTGGCTCGCTGCCAAGCCTGTTTGACTATGTCGTCGGTGACCTTCGCCCGGCCATTGTCCGTCATCGACCGAACGTAACGATCCATGTCGTTGAAGACGGCGGCATAGTCGTCGTCCTTCAGATTCAATTGGTCGATCTTGCTGTAACGGGTGATGCCCGACGTGATGCTGTTCGCGAAATCGCCACCCTTGCCGCTATATTCCTTTTGCCATTCGATGAGATTGGTCATCGCTCCTGGCGTAATCTGGCTGCTATATTCGCGCAGATCTTTTCGAGCGAAGCCGGCAGGATCGAGGGCGCGCTCGCGCTCGAGCAAGCGTTGAACGTTGTTGCCGTCCTTGGGCACGGACGCGGCGAGTTGCGCTTTTAGGTTGGCGTCTGCCATGTTGGTCAGCGTCAGTTGTTGCTGTGGCGACATCGATGCGAACGACGTGCCTAGCTGCGAGACGTTGGTGAAGCCGTTACCAAGCTCGACGGCGCGGGATATACCGGACTCATAGGCATCATTCTCGCGGGCGGACTGAAGGCCCTTCGCGTGCTGTACCCGCCGATCAACCTCCGCCTGCACGGACCGCTTCTGTTCCGGCGTCCAGCCGGCCCCGGAGGCAACAGCATCTAGACGGCCGTAGACCTCGACCTCATCGACGCCATCGGCAGTGCCGGCCAAGCCCATGCGCGCCGCAAAATCACTGACATACTTTTTGGTCTCGGCTGGCAGATGGTCGCGCCAGTCCTTCCCACTCTTTGACGCCTTGGCGATCGCGCCACGGACGCCGGTTCCCTTCGTGGCCGACCCCGGACCCGCGTTGTAGGCGGCGGCCGCCTTGAGAGGATCGCCGAAGTCGCGCAGCTGCTTGGCGAAATAGGCTTGGCCCAGCGCCACGTTATACCCGTGGTCAGTCTTATATTTGTTCTCGTCCCACTTTAGACCGGCCAGCTTGGCGGCCTCTGGAGCGGTGCCGGGCATCACCTGAGCCGGGCCGATCGCACCCTTCGGACTGGTCAGAAACTGGCCGTTCTTGCCGGTACCGCCCTCGATCGGGATAATGCCATTGGTGAACAGGCTCTTCGACGAATAGGCAACGCCTTCACCGGCAGGGACATTGGGTGCCGACTGGCCACCCATCACCATGTCCGCGCCCGATATCGAGAAGCGGAGCTCCATCGGTTCTTTCAAGCTCCGTGCGATCGCCAGCGTGTCGTCTGCGTTAAAATCGCCGCGGTGGACTGCGGCATAGCCAATCGCGTCGTCCTGGCGGTTATCGGCGAGCAACTGATTAAGGACGGCCAGCCGCGTGGCAGAGGTGTAATTGCGTTTCGCGACCGTCAGCCCGACGCCCGTGACGCCATGGACCTTGGCTTCCGCTTCCACGGCGGCAAGGCCCGCGCCGAGGTTTGCGCGAAACGCATTGTCATCCGACCAGTTGAGGACGGCTGAATCCATGAACTGCGCCTGCTCGCCCTTGGCGACGGACACCTGTTGCGTCTTGAGCGCACCGATGCTGTGCGTGCTGATCTTGTCGACAAAGCCGGTCTCGATTCCGCCAGCCGCCTGATCGAAATAGCGGCGCATCCGGTCATTGGTGGCTTTGCCCGAGAAGTCCTGCCGGAGCTTCGTGAGCTGCTCGCGCGTCGTGGTCGACCCATTGAGCGCATCAATCCCCTCGCTTGACAGGTATGTCGTCATCACCGGCGTTGCCTGAGACTGGAAATCCAGCAGCATCTGCCGGGCCTGCGTCCGGTCGAACTCGTCGTTCAGTGCGTCCTGCTGCTTGGCATAGTCCACTGCCTGGCCGCCCAGATCGCGCAGCCCTTCACCGATCGCCTCGCCCACCGGATTGCGGACCGGCTGGACAGCACCGACCGGGCGAGCAGCGCGATCGACGTTGTTGCCGCGATAGACGGGAACCGACACCATCAGCTCGCTCCCATCCCTTTACGGATCTTGCCATATTCCTTGGCGCCGCCGATCAGTGTGGACCCGACACTGAACGCCCCGCCGATCAGCGCGGCGGTGCTGGCATTGCGCTGCGATTTGGCTTCAGCCCGGTAATTGGCGCCTTGGATCAGGAACCCACGAACATCACGGTTCGTGTTTTCGGCGATGTTGCTGGCGTCCTCCTCGCCATACATGGCGGTATCGCCCACGAAATCGGCGGCCGACCCGAAGCTGATGTCCAGGCCGTTCGCCGCCATCGCCGCGCGCTGCGAACCCATGCGCTGAGACACTTCGCGATAATGCTTCACCTGGTCCTGCTGGCCGCGCTCTAAAGCATCGGCGGCCGAGGCACTGGCCTCCCTGCTGTTCGCCTCCGCCTGGCGTGCCGCGCCGCGGGATTGCGCGCTGGCAGCCAAAGCCGAATAGCCGGTGCCGGCCGCCGCAACGCCGGCGCCGATCAAGGCAAGGGTGGCCGGTTCACACATGGGCGGAGATCCTGAAGGGAACGAACTCTACCCCGCCATGCACTTCGCGCTCGCCGCCGACAGCAAAGCCCCAACGCGCCAGCAGGCTGATGGCGAGGGCATTATTTACAGAGACCAGATTCACGAGGGTCGGCGTCGTCTGGCGCATATGGGCGATCACGGCGGAGCCTTTGACAAGGAAGGAGCGGCCCTGCTTGTAAACCGCATCCGTGCCGAGGAACCATGGAGAGCCCACACCTTCTACCATGTTGAGCGCCGCCAGCCCGAGCATTGCGATCGGCGCGTCACCGTGCAGCACCGTAAGTGACCAGAGCGAGCGCCGCCTCGCGGATCGAAGCGCGGCCTTGGGCTCGTGGCCCATGGCGCGACACTCTAGCTGGTCAATAACGCGCATCTCGCGGGCAAGGCGGCCTATATGGCTGGGGAGGGACGGCACCAGCTCAACGGACACCCTTAGCCTCCAGATAGGCGGCGGTGACGCGCATCGGCAGTGGATTCTCCTGCCGAATAACCAGCGTGGTTTCGAAGTCGGCGACCTGCTCCATCTGCACCCGAACGATACCGCTGTAGAGCTTGGCCTGCATGCCCACTGGCTCAGTGTCACGGGTTACGACGGCTTCCTGAAGGTCGACGCGCCGACCAGCCGTCACGCCCAGCGTGTCGACGATGCGCATATGCGCGCGACCGGTCGTTTGCTTCGTGCCTGTGGATGCCCCGCCGGCCGCCTCGAAGTTGAGCGGCAAGGTCTCGACCGTGGCGATGACTGGCAGGCCGATCGTGACCTGCATAGCCTGGTCTGGGATTGTGACGCGGCCATTGGTGACGGTCAGGCCCTTGGCGACGAACCCGTCCGCCAGCGCCCACACCTCTTTGCCTTCGAGATGATCCAGCCGGTCGAACACGGTCCGCGCCTCTTCCAAAGACCATGACACCGCGCAGTCGAGATAGCAGGCCGCGCGGAAATCCTTCCATTTGGCGCTGGCGAGCTGCTCCAGATAATAGGCGTCGGCGCCATTGATGAAGCGCTTGATGATGAGATAGACCCGGTCCTCGCCATCCTCCGGCACCGAGCACACAGACTGAACCTCGCCGTCAATGTCCATCTCGGTCCAGCCCCACACCTGCTGTTCGCGCTGCCAGGTGAAGGCGAGGAGCTTACCGTCGTCGCGGACCGCCCAGACCACGGACAAGGGCTCCTCTGCATAGCACCAGTCGATGATGCGGTGACCGGTGAAGAAGTCGGGCGAGAACACGGACACGTCGTTCGACTGGAACCCGTCGATATCGAAGCTGTAGCCCAGCGTGCGGATCTCAGCGCCGATTGCCGGCTGGAATAAGGTGACGTTGTCGATCAGCAGCGCCTTCAATGTGGACGCGCCGCGACCGTTCTGGCGCACCACCTTGGGTGGCGGCGAGGGCGAAAGGTAATCGTCGTTCGCCCCCTTCACCTGAAAGATGCTGTCCGATGTCAGCGCCAGCAGGTTCTGCGCGGGGATCAGCTGGTTGATCGCGTTCACCTTGCCGGACGAGCACGCAATAGCGAGGCTGTCATCGGCCTTTAAAGGCCTGGCCTTGTCCATATTCTCGAAATCGGCCGAGCGAGAGCCGTAGATTGCATTGGGCGCGTTCTTGGTTTTTCCAAGGAACAAGCGCTGCTCGAAGAAGCTGACCGAGGATGGATAGTTGCCGGGCGCGTCGAACGGATTCCAGCCGACGATCGGCGCGTCGGATAGGTCCGCATTGATGTTGTCATCGCGGAAGGTCAACGCTGTCGTTTCGCCGATGAAGCCGAACGCTGCGCCATTCTCGGATTTATAGATACGATAGAAGGTGCCGTCCGCAACGGCGGAATAGACGATCTGATTGTAGTTGCGCTTCAGACCGAGATCGTTGGTGACCGTCACCGCGACGGACGCGCGGCTTTCCTGCCCGGTCAGGTCATTGACGGCCGATACCTTATAACTTGCCGGCTGGGGGAAATAGGCTGCACCGCTATTCGCGCTGTCGGTGTTGGGGGTGATCGCCGTGGCGTCGATCGTCGCCGGGGCGGCGAGTGTGGGGCCGAAGGCGACGTCCCCGAAAGACCAGCTGTAATGGCTGGCGCGAGTGAGCTTCGTGACCGGATGGTCCTGGTGCACGATGTACATGGTGTCGAACGACTGCGCATAGTCGATGTCAGGCAGCTCGACGGCGTTGTAAGGCGTGCCCGCACGGTAGAGACGATAGCCGCCCATTATGGAATGTTCGGCTTGATATTGTGGCTGAGCAAGCCGTTGCTGATATATGTCCGCGCGCGCTCGACAGTGAGGCGAACTACGTTATCGTGCCCATCGGGCAGGCCATGGTTCGAAATCATATCCCATCGGCCGTCCCACCATACGCGATGATTGCCGGTGCCGCGCAGCTTTCGGCCGCCAAAGTCGGCGAGCCAAACCTCTTGCTCTACGATCTCGACGCCGGTGACGCGGAACGCGCCGAGTACCATTGTTTCCTCGTGGCGCGTGCGCACCATGTCGCCCACTACGATATCGCCAGCCGGACGCTCGGCGCCGTCCGCCATCAGCACCAGGGTATCGGTCGTGACACAATAGCTGCCACCGCCGCCCGTGTTGGGGGGAGGGGGCGGTGTGACAGGAGGCGGGACCGGCGGATCGGGCGGGGGCGGGGCCGGATCTGCGGTGCGCAGCGTGCCGCCGCCAGATCCCGTGAAGGCGCCATAGCTGGTCGTGTCGAGGTCGATCGTGAAGTTGTTCTGGTCGATCACGGACAGGATCGTCACGACCCGCTCGTTGATCTGCACCATACCCTCGACGTCGCGAGCGATGAACTGGTCCCCCGCGCTGTAGGCGTGATAGGGAATCGTTACCTGTGCGGGGTTGGACCGCGTGATAGCGGTGATCGCCAGATGCTCTTCCAGCACCATGCCGCCGAACGCGGCTGGGCGCATGGCGCCTTGCGTGAAAGCGAGCGCATAGGGCTGATCGAGCGAGAAGGTGAACGGGAACAGGCGGCCGGGGCCGGGCAGCTTGTAGATGAAGCGCGTGCCTTGCCTGTTCTGGAATCCGCCGCGTTTGACCAGGACGATATTGACGCCCTGCTTTAGGCCCGCGCTGTACGATGCGATATCGACGCGAGCGTGCAGATCCTTGGAAAGAACGCCCTTGGAGAAATTGACCTGGCCGAGATTGACGCCCGCACCCATTAGCGAAACAGGCCATGCGTATAAAGCGTGCCCATGCCCACGCCGCGGGCCTGTGCGCGCTCGCTGACGAAGTCGTCATCATAGTCTGGCGTGCGATTGGCCTCGTCCGCGATCGCGCGCTGGCGCTGGATCTCCGCCATCTGCATCAGGCCGCGCTGGCGGGTCGCATCGTTGAGGATGGGCATCACGAGGCGGGAGGCCAGCTCCAGCACGACCAGCCGCGAGAAGGACGATGTGAAGGAGGCAACCTGCACCTCATCAGGGAGATATTCGAGGATCGCGTCGGGAAGGTTGGTGTAGAGTACCTGTCCTGCAATCTGATATTCGATCGTGGCAGCGAGCTGGGCAGCAATGCCGACGGTGCCGGCGTAACCGATAAGGCCAGCTTGCGGCGAGGCAGTGCCGGCGGGCAGGATGCGCAGTGGCGTGCCCAGGCCGGACGGGAGCGCATAGGCGAACGCCCATTCTCCGGGCCGACTATTGGAGATGACTGCCAACGCGGAGCGGACCTTGCCGAACCCCCAGTCATAGGCCTCCAGCAGATCGGATATGACGCCCCGATAGAGGCGCTTGCAGTGCCTGGCGCTCTGCTTGGTCTCGTCGTTCAGATCCGAGATGGTTTCCGCCGGCAGCTCGCCCAGCGCTTCATTGCAGATGTCGAGGATCGATCGCGCCATAGCGATGGCATACGACCCACGCCGCACGGCTAGAACGCTTTGCTGGTAGAAGTCAGGTGTCGCTGCGCTGCACGGCGATGCATGTGAACGTCGTGCCCACAGCACTCGCGCCGAATATGTCGAAATTGGTAAGCGCGGCGATCAGGGCGTTGACGCCGGTGACAACGGCCGTGAGCAAGGCAGTCAGAGACAGCGGCGCCATGGTCGGGAGCGGTCGGGACCGCCAGACCCTGATGACGCAGCCGATATAGGCGCCCGATGGTGCAGGCGTCATCACCTCCCTGACCCAGCTCTCCACCCTGAAGGTGGCCGGGTTGGCGCTCATGACGCCGGTGTCGGGCGGAATCTCGGTGCAGGTAATGCCGGGTGGCAGGGTAAATGTGCGGGTGAAGGCAATCTGGACCGTCGAGCCGACCGCTATAGTTGCCTTCGTGGTGCTAGTCAGTCGCGGGTGCTGATGTTTGGCGCCTGGCACCTTCATTCCCTCGAGTCCAGCCTTGCCACCTGTTACCTCCGGCTGGGGCACCTCATTGGCTATGACAGGAACCGTGACCGCCAAAGCCGTCAGGTCCGCGCTGGACGCCTTCCCCGCTACAGCGCCGGCGAGCGTATCGACCGACGACTGACTTGCCTTGCTGCTCACCTGCGTTGCAAGGCCACCAACCGTGGACGCGTTGGCCTTCTGGTTGATCTGGTTCTGAAGGCTGGTCGGATCGAACGCGGGCGGAATGACAAGAGGGACGGCCTGCTCTGTGCGGGCCGCCCCTCTGGGTCTCGTGGCGTCATAAGCCACGATGGGTTACTTCGTCGTCTTGGCCGCCGGCTTAGCGGCAGCGGCGGCGACCGCATCGGCCAGCTGATCCTTGAGATCGTCACGCTCTTTGGTGAGCTCGCCAATCTGCTGCATGGCGCTGTCCCGTTCCGTGATCGTTCCATCACGTTCGGTTTCCAGCCGCTTCACCTCCGCAAAGGCCTCGTCGCGCTCGCGGTTGGCGTCCGCAATCAGCTGCGCCGCGTCAGCATCATTGCTGTTCTTGGCGTCCAGCTTCGACTGAAGATCCGTGATGTCCAGGCCGAGTACGTCCAGCCGGTCGACGATCGCCGCCGCGCTCTTGGGGCCATGGCCGTTGCGGAAGAAGTCGATCAGCTCGTCGACGGTCATGTCCGCCGTCAGCTCGTCGGTGGGGGCGACCTGCGCCGGTGCCGATGCCGCGGGAGGCACCGGCGACCCCGCCTTGTAAAAGACGCCACCGATGAAGCTGTCATGATCAAGCACCTTGCCCATCATCGTTTCTCCTTAACGGCCCGTCCAGGCGGGCAGGTTGTTGGCATAGTCGGTACCGGCGACGAGGTGCGCGGACACCGCGCCAGCCGTATGGGTGCCGACATTGACGTACTGGACGCCGACGTAGCGCTTGGTCGTGTCCGGCATGGCGACATCCCAAACCGGCTGGCCCGCCACCAGCGTCGCTTCCGCGCGAACCGGGCCGGTTGCGAGCACCGTAGGCGACGACAAATCGGCATTGTCGCTTTCGATGATCTGCGGCGCGACGCTGGTGCCGCCGGTGAAGGTCACATCGACATTGATGTACATGCGCAAGCCGAGATTACGGCCCAGATTGCGCTTGGACACCAGGAGGTCGATGCTGTTGGTGGAGACCTGCGTCCCCGTGGTGAGCGCCTGCGCGTTAGACAGGCGGAGCTGTGCGTCTTTGATCAAGGTCTTATCCTTTCCTGCCCTTACGCGGTGACGCGCGATTCATTGACCTTCAGCGCGTCGGTGCGGCGGACCGGCACCTCGCCGAAGTTCATGACCTTCTTGCCGCCGGCGTCATCCCACGAGAGGAACGTGCCCTTCGTGTTGTTCATCTGGCGGCGAAGCATGGCGGACAATTCGCGCGGCATGTAGAACGCAGCACGAACGCCCTCTAGGCTTTCGATCATCTCGACCATCTGGGTCATGATGTCTTCGATATCGGCGCCGGTCGCCTTGTTCTTGACCAGCTGGTCAAGGTCGATGTTCGCGGCACGCACGACATAGCGCCAGTCCTTGACCATCAGGCCGGTGCGCCAGACCCAGTGATCCATATAACCCTGGTAGGGATTACCGGCACCGTCGCGCAGCACCATGCTGTCGGTACCAGCGCCCGGCGTGGTGACATCTTCGTGCTGGAGGCCGCCGATGCTGCCCTTGGGGAAGATGCCGGTCACGGTGTCGTGGCTCCATCCGATCAGATAGATCGAGCGCAGCTTCGTGCCCGAGCCAGCGCAGTCGAGCACCTGACCGGCCTTCTGGTCATTGGCGGCATTGAGCGTGTTGAAGCGGTTGGCGAAGCCGGTGAAGCCATCGCCGGCGGCCGTGTTGCCGTACATCAGGGTGCGGGCCATCTTATTGCCGTTGCCCTGAATATGCGCACGTCCCTCTTTGAGGCGATAGCCGTCGACATTGCCCGAGAGCTTGGCGATTTCCGCGTCCACCTGGCTATAGTCTTCGAGCAGCGCGCAGGTTTCTTCGATCGGCGTGGTGCTGCCCTTGGTGATCGGCACACCCGCGTTCAGCGCGCGCCAGCTACCTTCGGGCAGCGAGGTGCGGACGCTGTCCTTATGGCCGGTGACAAGGTTGCCTTCCATCCAGGTCATGTCTTCCAGGATGGGATTGGTCTGCTTGAGGACTTCGGCGATTTCCAGCTGCGACCCATCGGGCGCGAGCTGGTTGACGATGTCGATCAGCGTCGGAACATTAGATGCGAGAACAGCCATTAATTACCCTTTCCGGCCGTAGAATTTCTCTTCCGAGGTCAGGGGACGGCCGCCCCCCGTTCCCGGATCTGCTTTGCCCTCGGCAAGATCGCGCCCGATGCGCGACAGCATGCGCATCATCTGGGGGTGATTGCCGAGGCCTGATTCATTGAGGAAGGTGCGGAACTGCTGACCTTCCGCGTCGTCGGGGAGGAAGCGCGAGATCGTGCGGGCAGCGAGCGCCTTGCTCTCCTCCAGCCGTGAACCGCCGACTTCCTTGTCCGCCAGCGTTTCCTTGGCCCAGTCGGCGACGAGCTGCTGGCCGGCTTCTGCCGCCTGCGTCTCCGCGCGCTGCTGCAGGACCGGCAGCACCTTTTCAGCATAGCCGCCGAGCAGCTTGCTTGCGGCGTCCTGGCTCAGGTCCATGTCGCGCAGGACCGGCTCGAATGCGTCGAACGCTTCCTGGTCGAAGGTCACGCCCTCGCCCAGGTCGAACTCATATTTTTCGGGTGCACCGAGAAGGGAGGCGGCAGGATCTTCATCCTTATCGCCTCCCTCTTCGGGAGATTTGGGATCACCTCCTTCCGGATCAGCGTCAGGCGCAGGATCAGGCTTGGGTGCCGGATCGCCGCCGAGCAACGTGTTATCAGGCGCGGGATCAGCGGGAGCGTCCGCACCCGGATCGGCGGCAGGCGTATCACCGCCACCGGTGCCCGCATCATGGTCAGGCGCACGCATGAAGCGGCCGTGACGGCGCTCCATCGGCGTCATCGCCGTGCGGCTGAGGAGGCTACTCCTCCGACTGATCTTCATATCGATTTCGACGAGCACTAGGTTTCTCCTTGGGGGCAAGAGCCTCGGATATGGCGAGGTGGATCGCGGCCAGCGGCTGCGCGCTTCCCGTCGCATGCGGCAGTGCCGCTTCGACCCATCCGAGAATTTCCAACCCCAAGGCGCGCTTTCCTTCCAATCGAAGGGACGTGTCGTCCTTGGTGGCTGGGATGGCGATACCGGCGCTTTCGACGATCCTGAAAAGAAATCGACGAAAAGCCCGAACTTCTACCAGGTCGCGCAGCTCCTGCTCTTCGACCTGCCTGCTCATTGCTGGCCGATCTCATTGAGGAGGGCAGCGGCCTCGACGCCAGCCTTTGCCGGCTGGGCCATGGCGGCCATGCGTTCCTGCTGCTGTTGCTGTTGGCGCTGGGCGCGTATCTGGTCGACCACGGACGGATCGCGCATGCCGACGGCGGGCGCTGCGCTGCGCTCCCAATGATCACGGACCAGCGCATCGCCGTCGACCAGGTCGATCGCATCCGGCTGGAACTGGGCAACCGCGCCGACAAAGGCGAGCGAGCGCTCGGTCTGCCCCGCACCCATCATCTTCTGGGCCTGCGCCAGCACCGATATGAACTCGATATCGATCTCTTCGTCTTCCAGCTCCTCGGGCGGGAGAGGGAAGAGGCCACCGCGCAGCGCGATTCCGAAGGCACGCTCGACTGCGACCTTGAGCATATCGACGTTGATGCTCTCGATGACGGGGCCGAGCTGCGTCATCTTCTCGTCGTTGCGCAGCTGGGTTTCGAGATCGTTCAAGGGCTGGACGCCATCGCGCTCGGTGATAGCCATGAACAGATCGGCATAGGTCGCCTCACTGATCGCGCGGCGGCACTCCTGCACGTCGGCACCAACGAGGTTGATCGCCTGATAGGGCGCTTCGTAAACGACCTCGACCTTGCCCGCGTCCACGCTGGCGAGTGCGGTATGCTGGCCTGGCCGCATCTTGAAGTCGCGCGGCCCCTGCGTCGGTGGCTTCACGACCATGTCGGTCACTTCGCCCTTGCGCTTGGACTGGGCCTGAAGCTCGCGCATGTCGGGCAAGGCGTCGCGGCCGGGGCCGGTCGCCCAGACGTCCGTGCCATCGACCGCCCAGCGCGCGACCCAGAAGGGTTGCTCCATATAGCCGCGATGCTCGAGCAGGCGGCTCTTGTCAGTGTCGCAGGCCATCCACTTGACCGACCGCCACTTCATGCCTGCCGCGCCCCAGCCGCGTTCGCGATATTCCGTGTTCGGCTCGATCAGGTGATAGACAAGGAACGTCGCGGTGTAGCTGGAGGCGTTCCAGGCTGTTCGCACCGACTGATCCACGGCCGACCAGTCCATGCCGCCGTCAGGCTGGCGGACATAGCCATCGACCAGCTGGCGGGTGGTCATCATTACCCAGCGCAGCAACGTGTCGACCTTGCCCTTGCGGTTCACATCGCAGGCAAACTCGCCAATCTTGAGGCCGATGCAGTTGATGCCGAACTCATCGTCATCGTCCATGATCGCCGCGGCGTTGCCGAAGCGGCCGAGCTGGCCATAATTGGAGCGGACGACGCGATAGAAGTTGGAGCCGGCGAAGATCATCGACAGCACGCCAACGCAGGAGCCGAACCAGACCTTGGTGGCTTGGGTGGCGGTAGACTGTCCGCCGCGATCGCGCTTCAGGGCGAAGTTGAACCATGGGCGGTTGGGCGAGCTGTTGCCTGAGTAGAGGCCGCTTTCGACATAGCGGAAGACGCGGATCGAATGGCCGTCATATAGCGGGCGGGACTTGGGTCGCCTGCGCCCCTGCTGATTGGAGATCAGGCCCTCAGTGATCGGATAGCCCGAATAGAGGGCGATCTCGTGCCACTCGGCCTTTTCCTGATCGACCAGCGCGTGCATCGTGGTGGCGCGAGCCTTCACATGCTCTTTGAGCGTGAGCTCCTTATGAGGGTTCAGGCTCAGCGTGGCCATTACGCGCCGAGGATGCTGGTGGTCGTGGCTGGCGCAGCTGCGCTGGCGGCGGTGTTGCCGGTGACGATCAGGGAGGAGAAGCCGCGCCGGCGGCGAGCATCATCCGTGGATCGGGTGGCGGCGTCCTTCTCCGGCATCTGCGCAGCCTGGCGCTCCGGGACGGTCGTGGCTTTCGGGGCTTTGGGCATGCACATGCGCAATCAGATACGCTGGCAGGCCGTCGCCAAGAATGTGCTGGTGGTAGAAGTCAGGCGTAGCGATCTTCTGCAAAGCCGTCGTCGCCGGCGTAGCGATCGCCATTCTGCCCAATGCCGTAGTTGGCCGGATTGAGCGAGGCAGGCACGGCACGCGGTGCGACGGGCTCAGCGAAGGTGCAGGCCAGCGCGTCGCCATCGTCGGGCGAAGCCACGTCGCGCGCCCGCATATGCTCCTTTCGCTCCAGCAGGATACGCTGGTCTGCGTCATAGCTATATTCCGGCGCGATCAGATCGTCCTCGATCGCCTGCTCGTCCGGGATCGCGCCATATTCCAGCCAGGACCGCATCGTCGTCCAGATCTCCGACCGCTTGTTCGCCGTGCGCACGCGGACATTGCCCGACCATGTGGCGTCGCGGCCCTTGCCGCCGAAGGCAACCTCGACGATCAGCGTGTCCGGCAGGATCTGACGCAGGCGATCGATGACGCCCGCACCCATGGCGCCGACGTCCACCATGATCGCATCAGGGTGCCACTTCATAGCCTCGATAGCGATATCGCCGGCGACCTGCATCGTGTCCTCTTTGTACCAGCGCTTCCACGGGCGGGAGCGGGCGTCACGGCCCTGGCGGATCGCGAGCGTGCTATGGTCATCACCGAAGCGGGCGACGTCGACGCCGAAGATCACCGGATCGGTGCGCAGCACGACGGGCTCGCGCGAGCGCGCCGCCTCGACCAGGTCGGAGCCTATGAACTGCATGGAAGAAGCAGACGGAAACATGCCACGAACGCGGACCTTTACGATATCACTGTCCACGCCATAGGTGTCGACCAGCTCTTGCAGATAGGCTTTGTTGGTGCCTTCTACCGTGCGGCTGTCGATCTGCTTGGTTTTCCAGCGATTGCGCAGTTTGCCGAAGCACTGGCGGAACCAGCCGGTATTCTTTGTCGGGTTGCCGAATGCGATCCAGATAATCTCGGTGTCCGCGTCGGTGAGCGCGCCGAGCGTCACCTCCCAGACCTTGTCGTCGATGCCCGATGCTTCGTCATAGATGATGACGATGCGCTTGCCCTCATTGTGAAGGCCGGCGAACGCTTCTGTATTCTCTTTGGACCAGGTGACCGCGTCCAGCCGCCAGCTCTTCTCATGGCCGGGCGTGGTGGACGCCAGCGCGGAGGCGGTGATCTTGAACCACGCGGCGGTGATCGCCATGCGCGCCCACTTGGCGATCTCAGGAATCGTCTTCGTGCGCAGCTGGGGCTCGGTGTTGGCGGTGATGACCACCTTGCAGTCGTCGCAGGTGTCGAGCGCCCATTTTGCAATCATGGAAATAAGCGCGGACTTGCCGATACCGTGGCCCGAGGCGCGGGCGATCATCAAGGGCGTAAAGCGGGTCTCGGGGTTGGATAGGTGGTCACCTATCTCTTCCAGCACCTCTTTCTGCCACACGCGCGGGCCGGGATGCTTTTCGAGTGGCGTCCCCTTCTCGCCCCATGGATACGAGAAGAGGACGTGACCTAGCGGATCGTGCGTAAAATCGCCGATCGCCTCCGCCAACAGCGCATCGTCACTGGTCGACGGGGCATGTTTCATTGATGTCCGTCAGTCAGCCTTCGCAGGCTTGTCGCCGCGCAGGAAAGCGTCGAACGCTTCGGCGCGCGCGACGATGTCGTTCGGGCGGTCGGGCTGGAGTGACGTCGCTACAGCTTTATCCAAGGCGAACTTGCGGCGATCGATGGCGTTAAAATCGTCCTCATTCATCTGTCTTTTCCTCTTGGCTACGGGTGCGCGCCATGGCCCGGGCGCGGCGGGCTGCGATCAGCGCGGCGATATTCTCACCGGCATCGACCTCGATCTTCTCTTTGAACATGCCCAGATGCTTGGCGACGTTCTCCATCGCCTTGTCCTGATCGCGCATCTTGATCTTCATGCCGTCGCGCGTGATCTCGACACCGGCATAGAGAAGGCGGGCGGCGCCCTTCAGGTGGCGCGTGTCGTGCGCAAACACATCTTCCCGACCCTCGCCAAAACATTTGGGGCAGTCGCGGTGCGGTACCAGCGTCTTGTTGTAGCCATAGCCACCGATATCGGTGGGGAAGGTGCGCGGGTCGGCATTCTCCACCATCGCCGCAGCCTTCATCGCCGTTAGATACTCTTCCACGTCGATCCATTGATGCTCGAAGTCGATGCCATAGCAATTGCGGCAGCAGAGGCGGCGCAGCTGGATCAGATCGTTGGCATTGGCCGTGGCGATCTCCCACCAGTGCTGGAGCACCATGTCGGCGGTGATCTCCGTACGCTCGGAGCGCGCGGCCTGCGCGGCGGCGATCGCGGCGGCAACCTTGTGATGTCTGAGGAGCTTGCACGCGCTCGCCTCGGCCGAGTTGCCGCGCGCGCTATATCCGGCGCGGCGATAGGCAGCGGCGGCGTTGAGATCGACGAGATATTCCTCAACGAAGCGCGCCTGTTTACCAGCGAGCCCCTTCATGGCGCATCAACGGAGAGCGCGTCGCAGCGGGCGCGGAAATCGGAGTCGTCGACATAGAGACGGCGCGAGATGCGATGGCCGTGCATGACGGTAGGGTGGGCGCGGTTCATGGCACGGGCGATCTTGTGGTAGCTATAATCCAGGCGCTTTGCCTCAAACGTGATCGCCATGCGCAGCACGCACAATCCGCGCGCGGTAGATGACCCGCGAATCGCCGCGACCTTCTCACTATTGCCATCGGCCGCGCGGAAGATGATCTGGCAGATCACCAGCTCGGCGCCGGAGACCGTGGCGAGCAGCTCGGGCGAGGTGTAGCGCGCCGAGGTGACGGGCCAGTCCTGCTTCGCCTTGCAAAAGCGGGAAGGGCACCGGCTGGCCTCCGACAGCGCCACCCGTGCGTCGCACTGGCGACAATATTGTTTACGCTCGACCATGTTCGACCCGATCCCCGTTATGCTGGTGGTTTTTCATGCGAGAACCTAAGCTCCGCATCTGGGCCCAGCACGGCGTGCATGGCCTGCCCGATCTCGTTCGCGAAATTGCCGCGCAGATGATCGGCGGCAAAGCTGCTGACCGCGACGACGGTGAGCGTGCCGGCCTCGATGTCCATGCGGCAGGGGCCGACCCACTGGGCATAGACCTGCTCGCCCAGCTTGGCCTTGGCGTGGGCGCGGATCTTCGCCGCCGCACCGTTTTCGCGGCTGGTGTCGTGGGCCTTGGCCGGCTGCACTGGGCCGGTGGCGGCTGGCGCGGTGTGGCGGACGCCTGCCTTGGCGTCGCGTAGCACACGGCCCGTGATCTCGTTGATGCGGTTGCACCAGGTGCGGTTCCAGTCGAGCTTGCGCGCGCCGGCCCTGCCTTCTGCAAGCCAGAAATTCAGGAACGCTTCGGCCTCAGCCTCGTACGCACCGGCTGGCCACTGTCGCGCCTTGGCCTGAGCTCGCGGCGGCAGATCGGCGATGGCAGGAGCTATCCAGTCGCAGGGGATACGCTCCCCACGACCAGCCTTTTTCGATGAAACCTCATCGCTTCCACCCCCTTGGGGGGGATTAGAACCGTTAGGTTCTAAGGGGGTAGAAGGGTTATTAAATGGTTTGGGTGCACCTCGTGCGGGGGTAGGCGCACCAGATGCACCGGTGCACGCTGTTCGGGGGTGCACGTCGTGCACCGGTGCCGCATTCTCTACTCTGCCCGATGCAGCGGGTGCATCCTGTGCGGGGGTGCACCTCGTGCGGGGGTGGACGGTATAGACGACACCGCGCCCCGGCCGCTCGTCGCGGCTGATATGCCCGTCGGTTTCCAGCGCCCGCAGGCAGTTCTGCACGCCCCGCTCCGACAGAGACGTCTTTTTCATGATGCTGCGCTTGTCGGCGCGCCCCTTGATCGGAATCCACGTCACGCCGTCATCGTTCGCGGCATCGGCCAACACCAGCAGCACATAGCGCTCGGTGGTCGGCATGAAGTCCATGCCGTCGCCCATCACGACGTTCATAAGCTTGATGCTCATCCTCCCACGACCTCGATCACGACCTTACCATATTTGGCGCGATCGCCGAACTGGACGACAGGCTGGCCGAAATGGCGATCATCGACGCCGAGCGCCCAGGCAATGCCATCCTGATAGGCTTTGATGCTTGCCCCGGCATTGTCCTTGTCGGGCAGCGGGCCAGCCGGCTTGCAGTGGAAGGTGACGACGAGGCGCAGCTGCTCGCCTGCCGGCGCGTCTGCGCGCTTCGACAGCGCAGCCACGCGCGCCCAACCCTTGTGGGTCTTGGTCGCCTTATGCTTGCGCATGTGATGCCCGCGACCATTGGGCCACAGGATCGGCGCAGGAAAGGGCAGTTCGATAATCATGATGCACCCGCTGATCTCATCCTCGGGGCGGTGCTGGACCGCCCTCCGGTGATGTCAGTTGACGTTGGCGCGGACAGCCGCGTCCTTGGCTTCGAGCAGCTTGCGCAGGGCGACAGTCCGCTCCGGGTTGCGGGGCAGCGTCTCGACGATGTGGCGGGCGAGCTCGCAGAACGGACGCGAGGCGGCCTGAAGGACGGCCGGCAGGTGCGAATAATGGAAGTAGCGCAGGATCGCGTCGGTACCCATTTGCTCAGCGGTGAACTCGGTAGGCGGCGGATCGAAAGCAGCGTCCGTCATGATGATCTCCTCAGGATAATGCGCGTAGGTGGTCACGATTTGCGGCGTCTATGCCCCCCTGTCGAAACCGCTTGCCCCGGCTGGGCGGCGTTACCGGACCGCCCGGACGGACATCGTGTCCTTGTTTGTGCCCAGGCCGACGCGGCCGTCTGGGTGGAACATTCGACAGGGGTAGCTTGTCACGGCGGCACATGATCCTCGTGCGCCTTGCGCAGCCGCTCGACGGCGGTGGCGAAATGCTTGGGATTGTGCTCGATCCCGATAAACCGGCGGCCGGCCTTCACCGCCGCGACGCCGGTGGAACCGGTGCCCATGAACGGATCGCAGATGACCTCGCCGGCGACGTTGGTGATGATCTTGTCCATCACCTCGTCCGGCTTCACCGTAGCATGGCCGAATTTCGCATCGCCGCGTGGCGACATGGCGACGATCTCGCGATCGAGCTCCAGCAACGTGCCGCGTGGATGGAAGTCACGGTTCCAAGCATGGATGTAGATCTCCATTACCGGGCGGTAATGCTTGTTCGCCACCGGCTGGGGGTTCTTCTTCCGCCAGATGCACAGCGCCTGCCGCTCAAAGCTGCCGTCCAGATAAGGCAGGAGCTTGGGCAGCTGGTCATTGTGGCAGAACACGACGGCCGCGCCGCAGAGCAGCGGATTGACGATCGTGTGATCGAAGCCATCGGCCAGGCCCTCGTCGAGGATCTGGTCCATGCCCTGGCGCTGGGCGCGATAGTGCCCGCCGCCTTCCGCCCTAAACTCATAGGGCGGGTCGGTGACAATCGCATCCACCCAGCCGAGGCGGGGCAGCATCACATAGGCGTCCGCAAGGTAGAGCGTCGCGCGCGCCATCGTGACGACAGTGGGGGTGACGGTGTCCAGCATCAGCCAGCCGCCCGCTCCACGATCGGGATCATCGGCCCGCCGTCTATGCTCATGGAGATGGATGCATCGTTCTTGGCGCAAAGATCTCGCAACTTCTGCATGGACGCCTGCACGTCACCGCCGCGCGCGATGAGAATATCGCGCTTGCCAATATGGTTGGGCGGACCGACGACACCGCGCTTTTCCAGATCCTCGACCAGCCGCGCCGCGTGGTTATAGCCGATGCGCATCTGGCGCTGGAGCCATGAGGTCGAAGCGTTCTGATGTTCGATGACAAGGGAGAGGGCAGTCTCGAACAACTCCGCATCACTGGCGCTAGGGGCAGGGGCGGGCGTAGAAGGATCAGGCCGACCGTCATGCCCTTGATACATATCCTGCTGGCGGCCGGGGCCGTCTTCCATGCCGAGCGCGGACAGGTAGGTTTCCAGCACCGCCTGCATTTCCTGCCGGTGATGTGGCTCCATTTTGCGCAGCTGGATGATCTGACGCATGATCTTGGCGTCGTACCCGGTGGCCTTCGCCTCCAGATAGACGTCCTTGATATCGTCGTTGATACCCTTCTTCTCTTCCTCCAGCCGCTCGATGCGCTCGATGAAAAGGCGGAGCTGGTCCGCTGCTACGCTACCCTCAGACATGATGTGCTCCGCAAAGTGAAATGATGAAAAAGAACGTTAAGTGAACAAAAGATGGTTAATCTGTTGGAAATGTCCTTGCGGGCTCGCTAGGCGAGATGGCGGCTGGGTCGTAATTCTGCATGAACTCGACGATCCGCTGACCTGTGCGAAGCGTGATCGAACGATCCTTCTTCAATCCGGTCACTAAATTGCTGTCACCGACGGCCAGCCGGCCGAACGTGGAAGGGGGCAACGAGTTCTCGACGCAGAATTCCTCAATGCGTCGGAGCATCTCCGCGTCGGTCAAAAGTGCCTGTTCCATAAATCCTACATAAACGGATAAATCCTACCCTACAAGTTGGAAAGATCATGCTCGAAACAGACCCGCGTTTGTGGGAAAAATCCAACATGAATAATGCTGATTTCCCGCGTGGCAGGGCGCTCTACGAGATGCTGATGGCATTGAAGCCGCCAAAGCTCGCTGAGACGAAGTGGGCCACTGAGTCCGGTCTGAACAAAGCGTTCTTCACCAACATGAAGGGCGGCGATGGAAGCATTCGCAGCGACAATCTGGAGAAGCTCCTGGCCTACATCGGCAAATCTGTCTCCGATCTAACTGGCCCAGCCGTTCGGCCAGCCTCAAACGCCGAGCCTGTCAGATTTGAAGGGCAATCACTGGAGCGTGTCCGGGGGGACTGCCCGGTCTTTGGAACAGCGCTTGGCGCAGAACGAGTGATTGATGGGGAGGCAATCGAACAAACGATGCTGAATTCGGGGGATGTGATTGAGTATCGGAAGCGGCCACCCATCACAAATGGGGTTGAGCGCGTCTATGGTTTGTATGTTCAAGGCTCGTCCATGTATCCCGCGCATCGCGACGGGGCCTTCCTCTTTGCCCAGTATGAAGCGCCGTTGCGCGTCGGCGATGACGTGGTCGTATACCTCCGCCCCGTGGATGAGTCGGACGATGGCAGCACTGCGCGCTGCGTCCTAGTGAAGCGGCTGGTGAAACGCACTGCCCAGCATGTCGAGTTGGAGCAATACACCCCTGCGAAGGTGTTTCGCATTCCGATGTCGGACGTCTTGCGGATAGACCGCGTGTTGACAGCAGACGATTACGCCTAGTCCGCATGTCTTTATTCAACCGCATCTTCCCTAGCCAGCCGCAGAAAAGGCTGATCCGGGCGCTTGGTTCAGTTGATGAAATCTTTGCAGACCAGATCGCTTGGGATCTCTTAAGACGTGATTTGCGCGCGCAAATCTACCGTCCCGCGTATCGCCATGTCGTTCTCGGTCCTAAAGACATCGATGCGACAAACTCTGTGCTCTACGCGGCTATGCGCTTAGGCGCGGAGGAAGCATCGTCTGGTCGCCACCACATTTATCGCGGGACACTGGGCATGATGGGGGTGAGTTATCGCGGCATCGCTTTGGCGGCGTTGAAGGCCTTGGCCGAAAACGGGTTCATGACCCATGAAGATGCAGACCACGAGGCAGCAGTGCTTAGGGACAATGTGCGCAGCGAAGGATAGATCCGAGACAAAACAACGTCGTAGGAATTATAAGTAGGTTAAATCCAACTTCGCGTTGACAGGTAGGAAACATCCAACTAATTCTTCTCCCGTAATCAACGGGAGGCCACATGCTCGCTCTCATCACCGATAACACGCTCCGCGTTCCGGCCGCACCGCCGCTCGCGCCCGTGCTCGACATCGAAGACGACGTCACCGCGCTTGAGCTGGACTGGCTCGCCAACTTCCTCGCTGACGTCCAGTCGTTCACCGACCTGTCCGACCTGTCTGTCGGCGCCAGCTTCGACGACGCATGGCTGCGCCTTGAACGGCTGGCCATCGCACTGGGCATGCCGGAATATCAGCCCGACGGCGTGATCGCCTGGTGCGAGGACTTGCTGCGCCAGCATGGCCACGCGGTACCTGCGCCCGCCGCCCTGACCGTCGGCACCCCTGAATATCGCGCGCGGCATATCTCCATGCTGTGGAACGCCAATCTCTGGCACGAGGCGGTGATGATCTTCTCCGGCGCCGCCGCCATTGGCCTGCTGTTCTACGCGATCGCGAAGGACATCCAGCCGTGGATGTGATCGCCTTCCCCGTCCAGCGTGTGCTCGGTACCGCTGCGCCCGTGTCGCCCGGCCCGATCGTCGGCGATGTCCCGACCCTGCTGGCCCGCGCGCTCGACCGCCTGCTGACCGCCACCGTCGACGCGGATCTGGCGGACGGCCTCGCGCTCTCGATCGGCGCGGCTGGTGCGCGGGAGCAGGCGCTTGAGGCGATGGCCGCCTTTGAGGCCAGCCGCAGCGGCGCGCCGTCGTGACCGCTCGCTTCACCAATCACGGCCGCGATCCGCTCACGACCGCGCCGCAGACGCAATGGCAGGCGCAGCGCACGCGCGGTCCCATCCTGCCGATGGAGCAACCCCGCCGCCCGCGCTGGTGGCAGTTCTGGAAGGCCAGCCGATGATCAACTTTGCCGATATCGCTCTGACGCGCTTCCTCCGCATGCGCCGGCTCATGACAGATCCTGTCGTCACGGTGACGCCGGAGGTTGAGGAGGAGCCGCCTTTCTTCATGGTCTGGCGGCCCACCGGCGACGCGCCTGTTCAGAAGCATTTCGAGCGTGACTATGCCGAGCGGGAGGCTGAGCGGGTCGCTCGCCTCCATCCCGAGAGCGATGTCTTCGTGATGGCTCCCGCCTCGCGGGTTCGAGCGAAGCGTGTTGAGCGTGAGGATTATGCTCGTGCCCATTCGGCTGATTGCATGTGCTCGCGCTGCGATCAGATCCCGTTCTGATGGCTAGCCCCACCATCATCGTCGCAGGCCTCGGCCGGTGCGGATCCTCGCTTGTCATGCAGATGCTCGCCGCCGCCGGCGCGCCGTGCGTCGGCACCTATCCTGATTTCGAGGATGCCGTCTCGGTGCTGCTCGATCCCAAGGACACCGAAGCGCAGCGCAAGTTCTACAACACGTGCAAGGGCAGGGCGGTCAAACTGCTCGATCCTCATCTGAACCGGCCGCCGTTCGGTCTCGACTATCGTTGCATCTTCCTAACCCGCAATCCGCGAGAGCAGGCGAAGAGCATGCTCAAGCTGCTGGGAATGACGAACAACCGGAAGGCTCGCAAAGCCATGGAAGCGTCCGTCCGTGACGACACCGACAGTGCAAGGCTTGCCATGATGAAGATCGGCGACGGGAGGTATCTCAGCATGCCGTTCGAAAACCTGATCCACGATCCTGAGGGAGCCGCCCGCGCCATCGCCGCATGGGTGCAGACCTATCGTGGCCAGCCGCTGGACGTCGAGAAGATGGCGCGATGCGTCCGCCGGCGTCCGGCCACCTGTCTGCCCCACATGCTCGAGTTGGAGCTGATTGCCCATGGCTGACCAGATCAACCGCGCATGGTCGGCTCACTGCCAGTATCCAAACCGCAAACCATTCTATCTGGGCACTGTCATGATGCCGATCCGGTCTACGCAGGCCGAGGTCGATGCTGCATTGCGCGCGCTGTGGAATAGCCTCTCGCCTCATCCGGCCCCGGCGCTTGTCGCGGTCCCCGGCATCGTGGTCTTTCAACCCGAGGAGCCAGCCCATGTCTAACCTCATCGACCAGGCGATGACCTTCGTCACGTCGCCCGCCTACATGGACCTCACGATCCGCCAGCTCGCCATCATCGGCGTGGCGGCCGACGCCGTGGAGCCGCTCCGGGTGAAGGAGATGGCCGCCGCGATCAAGGTGGAGAAGCCCGTTATCACACGCGCGCTGGACCGCATGGAGCGGGACGGGCTGCTGGAGCGCAAGAAGGGCACCGACAAGCGCGATTGCTTCATCCATGTGACGGACGCGGGCAGGGCGTTCCGGGCTTCGATTGGGGAGGCGCGGCATGTCTGACCTCAAGATCGACCCGTTCAAATTCATCGGCAAGCCCGAAGATTGGGGCGTGTTTGGCTCCAGTGAGCACGATGAGCAGTGCGACGCCGAGCGTCGAGCGATATGCCACTATTTCCTTCGCCGTATTGAAAAGGGCGTGAAGCGGCGAGACCGCGAAAACCCGGTGGCTGATGTTATTACCGGCGGCTTCGTCGGCTTCGCTGGGCTGTTCATCTCGTCTGGCGGTGGCCCGGAGGCGATGACGGAGGACATGTTTGAGCGCTTCATCGGCGCCGCAACCTTCGCTTGGTATCAGGCCATGTCGGCGGGATCGCAGGGGAGTGCAGTCCAGTGAGCGACCTCGCCCAGACCATCGCCGCCATCATCGACGCGCCTGCCTGGGGCGAGCGCAACACGATGCATCTGGTCGGCCGCAAGGTGCTGCGCGACTCCGCCCGGATGCGCAAGCAGGACAAGCACCGCCGTGCCGCGTCGATGAAGAAGGCCGTCCGCATCCTCGAAGCGATGGCGGGCCATTTCACCGACGCCGCGCAGATCGCGATGACGTTCGAGGAGCCAGCCGATGTCTGAGCATGTCCGTGTCCGCCGCGACTGGATCGACGTTCGCCACGAGTATCTCCAGAACGATGGCAAGTGGATGACTGGCAAGTGCGCGGAGGCAGGCTTCTGTCGCGAGTGCAACCGTGATGGCGAGCGCCAGCCGATGGCGTTCATAAGCAAGGCGTGGGACGCTGGCGTGGACGAGCTGCACGCCGCGCGCGTCATCATCGCCGCGCACCTCTACATCCCGGTCAAGCTGGCCGACGATGGCGCTGTGCTGCGCACGACCGACTTCCGCCGCCTGTGGATCGCCTTTCATCTGGAGATCCTGCACGGCACGCCGATCGCGGATGCCGACGTGCTGGCGGCGCGGACGATCGGCGATCTGATTTCCCTCGTATCGATGCAGGAGGCGGCATGACCGACGAACCGCATGTTTGCTGGACAGTCAGCACAACCTCGCACCTGCGCAACCTCACGCGGGAAGATCTGAAGGAGGCGACCTATGCCGTCCACTATCAGAATCCGCCGCGTAAGAACGACGACGGCAGCACGACGCTGAGCATGATGTTTCCGGCGCTGGTCGTATCGTTCTATGCGGGCGAGCCGGAGAAGATCGCAAAACGCGTGGCCGAGGTGCTTAATGCGCACTGGGATGGCTGGCGGCCGATCGAGACTGCGCCGACGAACGGGACGACGATCGATGTGTGGCGCGATGGCAGTCGCGAAACCGTCTATTGGGGCTTCCCGCCACACGAGTGCGGGGAAATGGGCCAGTATTGCGACAGCGATTGGCACAGCATCAAAGAGCCGGGCTGGATTTGCTCGACGTTCGGCGAGTTCGTCGGCGGCGAGCATGATCCGTTCACCCACTGGATGCCCGTCTCGGCCGGTCCAGCCGTGGATGAAGCGACATGAGCGCCGCCCTCCCCGAAATTGCCGAGAGGATGCAGCGCGCCATCCTCAATGGACGGGGCATCCGCCTCGAAGCAAACGACCTCGATCTGCTCGTCGCGATCGGCGTCAACGACCTCGTCCAGACCGAAAATGCTAAAATGCTGAGAGAACAATGCGTAACCCGCACGATGAAGAGCCGCTCTATTCCAGGGGGACAACCCGTCTCGGAGGCCCAAAATACTGGCTCGCCCGTGACCGTCGCTCCGACGGCTCGCTCCGCTCCCCCAATCTCTACATCTTCTGGTACGACGGTGACAAAGGACGCCTCCGGTCGCGCTCGACGCGCACTCAGGATGTCGGGAAGGCAGAGGAGCGGCTCGACGCCCTCTTCCTCGAACGCGAGCGGGGACAGCGCATCTGCGACGAATGCGGACAGCTGATTGTCGGCGCACCACCGCACGCCCTCGTTGACGCCATGTCCAACTATCTGATCTCGGTCCGCAAGAAGCCGTCGCTCACCTCCATCAAGGCGCGGCTGGCCCATGTTTCGAACTATCTGATCGAGACAGATAGGCTCGATGTGACGTGCGACCAGGTCAACGAGGAATGGATCGACGATTTCCGCGACTGGGCTTTCGAGGTGCCGGTCGTGTCGACGGCGGGCAAGGTGCTCGGCGATCGCAGCGCAGGGACGGTGGAAGGATCTGTCCGCGCGCTCAGCGCCGCGATCAATCATGCCAACGGCCGGGGCGATACGCCCTATGCAGCCGCGTTTCAGGCAAAGAAGCCGGACGAGGTGAGCGAGACGCCGGCGTACCGCGCCGACATCGGCAAGCTGGCCGAGATGTTCAATTACTGCCTCCGGCCGCCGCGACCAGCCGGAACGAGCGACAAAGCCTATGATCGTCAGCTGGCGTTCCGGGAGGCGCTCCTGCGCTTCCTCCGGGTGAGCGTGGCGACCTGGTGCAGGCCCGACGCTGCCTATGACGTCTCGACCGATCCCGAGCGCCGTCAGTGGTACCCGGACATCCGGGCGCTGGCCCTCAACCAGCGCGGCCGACCGCAGACGAAGAAATACCGGCCGGTCGTACCTGTAGCGATCCAGCTGGTGGAGCACCTGAAGGCGGCGCCGGTCGGCTTCTATGTCGGGCCCAAGTCTATTCGCACTGCATTCGAGGCGATGCAGGACGAGCTGCGCCTGCCGCGTGATGGCGAGACCGGGCAGAAACTGATTCGCCGGTCCATCGCTAAGCTGGCGCGCAGCCGTCTAGGCGAGGCTTTGTGGGTGGAAGGTCAGATGATGCTGGGCCACCGCGTGCACTCGAAAACGTCCGACATCTATGCGGCGTTCGAGGCGGGTTATCTGACCAATGCGCTCGCAGTCACCGAGCAGATTATCGACGAGATCGAGGTGAAGGCTCCTGGGGCCTTTCACCGGAACCACACCGGACTTAAGATCATCCATGGAGGACGAAATGCTTAGAAAAGTTGGTCGGGGAAAGAGGATTCGAACCTCCGGCCCCTGCCTCCCGAAGACAGTGCTCTACCAGGCTGAGCTATTCCCCGACCGATGCCGAAACCGCTTTGTGGGCGGCCCCGTAAGGCAGGAGTGCGCCTATAGAGAGGGGTTTGTGGGCTGGCAAGCGGGCAATGACGTTTTTTTGCAATGATCGCAAAATCATCAGAGCAGCCCTTCCGCGCGGAAGCTGAAACGGGCGTCGCCGGCCTGAATGACATGGTCGGCAAGCTGCATGTCGAGCGGGCGGAGGCGACGAGCGAGGAGACGGGTCAGCATGATGTCGTCCGGGCGGGGCAGGCAGGATATGTGAGCGGCCCGTTGCTGGATCAGCGCCAGCCAGCGGCCGTCCGTCGCCAGCAGCCGGCTGAATGTGCCGCGCCAGTCGGGTTGCAGCGGAATGACGCCGTTCGGTCGCCAGTCCGCATCGAGCAACGCCAGCAGGAAGGTGCTGCGATCCGTCATGGCGGCAGCATGACGGAACGGGCAGGGGACATGCCAGCACAAGCTGGTCCATTATGGTGGAGTGGGCATCGGATGGTCGCGCAAGATTGGCGCAGCGCCGGCGCTGGGCTACAGCCGGCCTATCCAGACTCGCATGCTCAGGAACCTGCCTTGACCGATATGCCTACTTCGTCCGCCCCCCATTATGAGCAGCAATATCTGGACCTGATGCGGCATATCTGGCGCCATGGCGATGAACGGGTCGATCGTACCGGCGTGGGCACGCGGTCGATCCTGGGGGCGACGATGCGATTCTCGCTGGCGGACGATGCGATCCCCCTGCTGACGACCAAGCGCGTCTATTGGAAGGTCGCGGCGCGGGAAATGCTGTGGTTCCTGACCGGCGACACCAATATTCGCGAACTGGTGAAGCAGAATGTGCATATCTGGACCGACTGGCCGCTCGACGCCTATCGCAAGGCGACCGGTGAGGACATCGATCGCGACGCCTTCGAGGCGCGAATCATTGCGGACGATGATTTCGCTCGTCAATGGGGCGATCTGGGTCCGGTCTATGGCGCGCAATGGGTGAACTGGCCGCGTTACGAACCGGCGGGCGACGGCTTGTTTCGCCGCGCGGCGCAGGGGCATAACCAGATTGCCGGGCTGGTGGATGCAATTCGCACCACGCCGGGGTCGCGCCGGCTGCTCTTCACCGGCTGGAATGTGGCCGAAGTCGCGCAGATGGCGCTGCCGCCCTGCCACATGACCTATCAGTTTCAGGTCGCCAACGGGCGCCTCAACGGCCTGTTGTTCCAGCGCAGTTGCGACCTAGGCCTTGGCTTTGCCTTCAACATCTTCGGCCTGTCGATGATGACCCGGATGCTGGCGCAGCAATGCGATCTGGAGCCGGGCGAAGTGGTCTGGCAGGGCGGCGACGTCCATCTCTACCTCAACCACGCCGATCTGGTGGAGGAGCAGATGTCGCGGATTCCGTTCGGCACACCGAAATTGCGGATCAATCGGCGGCCTTCGACTATTTTCGATTATCGCATCGAAGATTTCGAAGTGAGCGATTACGCGCCGCAGGCCCATATTTCCGCGCCGGTCGCTGTCTGAAGGCTGTCGATGAGACAGCGAGTTGGACAGGTGCAACGCATGGCGACGAGGAACAATGGGTAAGGAGGGCTTGCCTTTCGTGGTGTTGTAATTTAATAATTACCGCAAGCAATATTATTGCAATGCACCATAGGAGGCAGGATGAGCGATCCGATCGGATCAGGCGTCACGCAAGGGCAGGCCGGGCGGAATCTTCCGCCGTTGCGCCTGCATGTGCCAGAGCCGCCCGCACGGCCCGGCGAAAGCGCAGACTTCACCCATTTCGACATTCCCGCCGCCGATGCGGCGCCGCGTCCCGACGAAGCGTCGCAGCCCGGCGAAATGCGCGACCTGGCCTATGGGCTGGTCCGCGTGCTGGATGAAGATGGCGCGGCCGTCGGAGCCTGGAACCCCAAGCTGCCGCCTGACACGCTGTTGCGGATGCTGCGCTACATGGCGCTGACCCGTGCGTTCGACGCACGCATGTTCCGCGCCCAGCGGCAGGGCAAGACCAGCTTCTACATGAAGTCCACCGGGGAGGAAGCGGTGTCGATAGGCGCCGCGCTGGCGCTGGCGCGCGATGACATGTGTTTCCCCAGCTATCGCCAGCAGGGCATCCTGCTCGCCCGCGACTGGCCGCTCGTCGACATGATGAACCAGATTTATTCCAACACCGGCGACCGGCTGAAGGGCCGCCAGTTGCCGATCATGTATTCGGCGCGGGAGGCGGGCTTCTTCTCGATTTCCGGCAACCTGACCACTCAATATCCGCAGGCGGTGGGCTGGGCGATGGCAAGCGCGGCGCGGGGCGACACGCGCATCGCGGCGACCTGGTGCGGGGAAGGATCGACGGCGGAGGGCGATTTCCATTCGGCCTGCACCTTTGCCAGCGTCTATCGTGCGCCGGTCATCATGAATGTCGTGAATAATCAGTGGGCTATCAGCAGTTTTTCAGGTTTCGCAGGAGCGGAGGCCACGACCTTCGCCGCGCGCGCCGTGGGCTATGGCATTGCCGGCCTGCGGGTCGATGGCAATGACATCCTGGCCGTCTATGCCGCGACGCGCTGGGCCGCCGACCGGGCACGCGCCAATGGCGGGCCGACGCTGATCGAGCATTTCACCTATCGCGTCGAAGGGCATAGCACGTCGGATGATCCGACGGCCTATCGCTCCGCCGAGGAAAGCAGCCTCTGGCCGCTGGGCGACCCGATCGCGCGGTTGAAGGCGCATTGCATCGCGCTGGGCATCTGGGACGAGGATCGCCACGCCGCGATGGACAGGGAACTGGCCGAACTGGTCCGCGACGCCGCACGCGAGGCGGAGAAGAACGGCATCCTGGGTCATGGCCTGCATCACCCGATGGAATCGATGTTCGAGGATGTGTTCGAAGAGATGCCCCGGCACCTCAAGGAACAGCAGCAGCAGATGCTGGACGAATGGAAGGCGGCAGGCCTGTGAGCGAAGCGATCGAATCAAGGGCTGCGAGCGAAGCGACCGGATCAGAGGCTGCGAGCGATATGACCATGCAGGAAGCGCGCAGCGACGTGCAGCAGATGAACATGATCCAGGCGATCAACAGCGCCATGGACGTCATGATGGATCGCGATCCCACGGTGGTCGTGATGGGCGAGGATGTCGGCTTTTTCGGCGGCGTGTTCCGCGCCACCGCCGGTCTTCAGGCGAAATATGGCAAGAACCGCGTGTTCGACACGCCGATCACCGAATGCGGGATCATCGGCGTGGCGGTGGGCATGGGCGCCTATGGGTTGCGGCCGGTGCCGGAAATCCAGTTTGCCGACTATATCTACCCCGCGCTGGATCAACTCGTGTCGGAAGCGGGGCGGTTGCGCTACCGGTCGGCCGGCGAGTTCATCGCGCCGATGACGGTGCGGTCGCCCTTTGGCGGGGGCATCTTCGGCGGGCAGACGCACAGCCAGTCGCCCGAAGGCATCTTCACCCATTGTTCGGGGATCAAGACGGTGATCCCGTCCACCCCCTATGACGCCAAGGGGCTGCTGATCGCCGCGATCGAGGATAATGATCCGACCATCTTCTTCGAACCCAAGCGCATCTATAACGGCCCGTTCGACGGCCATTATGATACGCCGGCGAAAAGTTGGGCGGGGCATGCGGATGCGCAGGTGCCGGCCGGCTATTATCGCATCCCGCTGGGCAAGGCGCGGATCGCGCGGGAAGGGCAGGCGCTGACCATCCTGTGCTACGGTACGATGGTCCATGTGGTGGAAAATACGGTGGCGGCGCATGGCGTCGATGCCGAGATCATCGACCTGCGCAGCCTGGTGCCACTCGACATCGATACGATCGAGGAATCGGTGCGCAAGACCGGTCGCTGCCTGATCGTGCACGAGGCGACCCGCACTTCCGGCTTTGGAGCCGAATTGCTCGCCCAGGTGCAGGAGCGTTGCTTCTATCATCTCGAAGCGCCGATCGAGCGCGTCACCGGCTTCGACACGCCCTATCCGCACAGTCTGGAATGGGCCTATTTCCCAGGGCCCGTGCGCATCCGCGAAGCTATCAACAAGATCATGAAGGACTGAGCGCCATGGCTCTTTTCACGTTCAAGCTGCCGGATATCGGCGAAGGCATCGCACAGGCCGAAATCGTCGGCTGGCACGTCAAGGCAGGCGACCGGGTCGAGGAAGACCAGCCGATCGCCGACATGATGACCGACAAGGCGACGGTCGAAATGGAAAGCCCCGTCGCGGGCACGATCGTGCGCCTCGCCGGCGAACCGGGCGACCAGGTGTCCATCGGCGCGATGCTGGTGGAGATCGAGGTGGAAGGCGAGGCCCCTGCTGCGCCGCCGCCATCGGTCGAAACGATCGAGGCGGAAGTGCCGGGCGAGGCGGTGGTTGAAGATGTGGCGTCATCATCCGTTCGCCCTGAGCCTGTCGAAGGGCCGGGCCGACCCGAAAATGAGATTGCTTCGCCTTCGGTTCAGCAGCGGGCTTCGACTTCGCTCAGCCCGGACGGGGGGGAGAGGACGCCGGCTGCCCACGCAGAACCCATCCTCGCCTCGCCCGCCGTGCGCGCCCGTGCCAAGGATCTGGGCGTCGATCTGTCGCAGGTGAAGCCTGCCGGCGATCATATCCGCCACGCGGACCTCGACGCCTATCTTCTCTATGGGCAGGGCCAGGGCTATCGCCCGGCCGGACGGTCGGCCAGGCGCGCGGACGAGGCGGTCAAGGTCATTGGCATGCGCCGCCGCATCGCAGAGAATATGGCGGCGTCCAAGCGCGCCATTCCGCACTTCACCTATGTCGAGGAAATCGACGTGACGGCGCTGGAAGCGTTGCGCGAGCAACTGAACGCCCATCGGGGCGACCGTCCGAAGCTCACCATGTTGCCGCTGCTGATCGTGGCGCTGTGCAAGGCGCTGCCGGACTTCCCGATGCTCAACGCGCGCTATGACGACGAAGCGGGCGTGGTGACGCGCCATGGGGCAGTACATCTGGGGTTGGCGACGCAGACCGACGCCGGCCTGATGGTGCCGGTGATCCGCGACGCGCAGGATCGCAATGTGTGGCAGCTGGCAAGCGAAATCCGTCGTCTTGCCGACGCCGCGCGCAGCGGCAAGGCCAGGTCGGAAGAACTGTCCGGCTCCACCCTGACGCTGACGTCGCTGGGGCCGCTGGGCGGCATTGCGACGACGCCGGTCATCAACCGGCCTGAAGTCGCGATCATCGGTCCGAACCGCGTGATCGAACGCCCTGTTTTCGTTACCAACAAGATGGGGGGCAAGGAGGTCGTCGCGGCGAAGTTGATGAACCTGTCTATCAGTTGCGACCATCGCGTCGTCGATGGATGGGACGCGGCCAGCTTCGTGCAGGCCGTGCGCAAGCTGCTGGAGGCGCCGGCCCTCCTGTTCGTGGATTGATTGGAAGGGCAGGCGGGCGGCGCGATGGCGCCCGCTTGCCCGTTCAGCGCATGACCGCGCGATAACTCAGGCGGCCGGCGCGGCCGGGCTGTACCATATCGGGCAATTGCCAGCGTATATGGGTCACATCTTCGGCTACGGCACGGCGCACGCCGCCCAGCGGCGTGGGGAGCCATATCTGGTCCAGCCGTCCCCAATGGTTGCCGCCGTCGACGGACACCATCATGGCCGGGTCGCTCAGGTCCGGGCGGATGCCGCGTGGCACCGGCCGGATAATGGCGGAATCGCGCAGCGCGTGGCTGCCGTCATTGCGCCAGTGGACGATGACGATCAGCGTATCGCCCGGACTGACCCGGTCGGCACTCGCCAATATGCGGCGCGCGCGGCCGTTAATGTCGGTCGACACCCGTTCCACGAACATCTGCGTGTCGAGGCGCATCGCAGGCTGAGCGATCGCCACGCCCGTCATTCCGCCCGTAATGCCGGTCGCCATGCCCGCCGCCCCGGCAAGCCAGGCCAGAAGCCTGCGCGTCATACTCTTCCCCGTTCTTTCGTCCCCTTGGCGCCAGCCTATAGCAACCGAGCGCAAATATTTGGTTAAGCCTTTCTTTTCCTTGCGTGGAGCCATGCCGACGCCCTTTGTAAATTGACGCTTGGCCGTCGGCAGCGCACATCGGGGGTGAACGAAAGGGGAATCGGGCGTGCCATTGACGGAGTTGCAAGAGGTCAACCGGCGTCGCGACCGGCTGCTGGCGTCGATCGCGCTGACATCGGGTATCGGCCTTTTGCTGGCGCTGCCCTTTGCGCTGCGGGCGGGGGCGGAGTTTTTCCTGCCGCTGACGGCCGCGCTGGTCGTCGCCATCGCCCTGGTGCCGCTGCTGGAATGGATGGAGCGGCGCGGCTTGCCGTCGGGACTTGCGGCGCTGATCGCGGTCGTGGGCTTCCTGGTTGTCGCCAACACGGCGCTGGTCCTGATCGTCGTGCCGGCGACCGAATGGTTCGTGATACTGCCGCAGCGCCTGCCGCAGATTCAGGCGAACCTGGCGCCGCTGATCGATTTTTATGCCAATCTTCAGCGCTTCGTGGACGAAACCGTGCAGATGCTGGCGACCGGCCCGGTGGCCGCGGCGCAAACGGCCGCGGTGGAGGCGCCACGGTCCCTGCTGCAATTTGCCGCCACATCGGCGCCCTCTGCGATCATCCAGATGGTGTTCGCGCTGCTCATCATCTATTTCTTCCTCGCCGGCTGGACCCGGCTGCGGCGGCGCACGATCAATAGCCGGGGCAGTTTCGATGGCGCCATGGCGGTCGCGCGGGTGATCCAGAATGTGGTCGATGCGACATCGGCCTATGTCATCACCATCGCCATCATCAACCTGTCGCTGGGGCTGGCCGTGGCGGTTGCCCTATGGCTGATCGGCATGCCTTCGCCCCTGATGTGGGGCGGGATCGTGGCGCTGCTCAATTTCGTGCCCTATTTCGGGCCGATGCTGGCCGCCGTGCTGCTGGCCCTGGGCGGCCTGATGGTGTTCGACGACGTCTATGTCGCACTGTTGCCGGCCGGGTTGCAGGTCGGCTTCCATCTGGTGGAGGCCAATGTCATCACCCCGCTCTTGCTGGGGCGGCGGCTGACGATGAACCCGTTGTTGATTCTCCTGTCGCTGACCTTTTGGGGATGGGTGTGGGGCACGCCCGGCGCGTTGCTGGCGGTGCCGCTGCTGATCATCATCCAGACGGTCGTGTCGGCCGCCGGTACCCCGGATATTGCCGGTTTCCTGTTCGAGCAGGGCACGTTGACCGTGTCGCCGCGCAAAGAAAATGACGAGAAAGAGGAAACTGATGTTGCGGACGGTTGACAGCATCGCAGGACGCTCATAGACGGCGCTTCCACACCAAACGCGGGTGTAGCTCAGTTGGTTAGAGTGCCGGCCTGTCACGCCGGAGGTCGCGGGTTCGAGCCCCGTCACTCGCGCCACTTTCCTTGACCGGAGGGTGGATATGGTGTTCCAGACTGCATCGTCTGGCGGTTGAAAAACCGCAAAAGATGTCGCCCTGCGCGGGTGTAGCTCAGTTGGTTAGAGTGCCGGCCTGTCACGCCGGAGGTCGCGGGTTCGAGCCCCGTCACTCGCGCCACCTTCCTTGACCGGAGGGTGATTTTCCCGGATATTGCATCATCTGGCGGCCCCGTGGGTCGATAAGGATGCAGCGCCTACGCGGGTGTAGCTCAGTTGGTTAGAGTGCCGGCCTGTCACGCCGGAGGTCGCGGGTTCGAGCCCCGTCACTCGCGCCACCGCTTCGATAAGGCGGTGGGAATAGGGATATCAGCGCCAGCGCCCGGTTTCCATCCAGGCCAGCAGCCGCCGCAGCGGCAAGACCCAGATCCACACGATCCCCAGCACGACATAGACCGGCACCTGCGCCCACATGGGCAGCGCGCCGATCAGGCCGGACAGGCTGCCCACCATGATGGCCCACAGCGCGATCAGTGCCACGATCGCCAGCATGCCGACAGGCTTGCGCCAGCTTGGCTGGTGATAATGACGCGGGTCTATGCTCATAGCTCCGGTCCTTCGATCAGTTCGACTTCGGTCATGATGATGTCCAGCGGCAGATCCCATGGATCGGCGGGCACGGTGTCCAGCTCCTGCGCGGACCAGGCGATGCCGACGCGCAGCGCATCGGGGAAGCGGGCGAAGGCCCGGTCATAATAGCCGCCGCCCTGACCCAGCCGGTTCATCGCGCGGTCGAACCCGACCAGCGGCGCGATGATGACATCGGGTGCGACAGGGCCGTCCTTCGGCTCTGGATGGCTGGTGCGGAACAGGCCGGGGACCAGATGATCCTCAGGCTCCCAAGGCAGGAAATCCATGCTGCCCAGCCGGTCGAGGACGCGCGGCAAGGCGACGACTATGCCCATCGCCTGCAACTGCGGGGCCATCCGCTGCGCGGGTGCCTCGTCATCCAACCCCATATAGAGCGCCACGATCCGCGCGTCGGCGACCCGGCGGGCCAGTGGGGAGGGGATGGCCTTGAACGCCAGCCGGTGGGCCAGCGGGTCCAGCGTGGCGACGAAGCCGCTGCGCCGTTGCCGTGCGATGGCACGCAGGCTGTTCTTGTCGGCGGCGGGTGTATCGTCGCTCATGATGACCTTATCGGACCGGAAGAGGGGCTGGGGCAGGGTGACGGGACCGCCTCGGCCGTGTGCTGGAATATCCTCTGACGCCTCAACGTCAGGTGGGGACCATGTAGAACGGGCCGGAGCCCGCCCAGGGACAGCCCCCTTGGATGTGATTATCGCCTCAGGGATGTTCGCTAAAGCTCGTACCGCGCAGTGCCCGTCGCCGACCAATCTAGGCGTTGTCGGCCCGACCGGCAAGTCGTTCGCGCAGCTTTTCTATGCGCCCTGCCAAAGCCTCGATCGCCCGAACGCTTGGCTCGTCGTCGCCGTCCAGTTGCAGGCGCGCCTGCCGGCCGGCATTGTCCCGCTTCAATTCGTTGAGTTCGTCGGCCAGGAACAGCGCGGCGAACAATAATGTGCGGACTTCCGTCAGCCCCGGCGTGCTTTGCTGCGCCACGCGCGCCTTTTCCTCGATCAGGCTGGCCAGGTGCGCCAGATGGGCTTCCTCGCCATCGCGGCAGCGGATCTGATAATGGCGGCTGGCGATCACCAGGTTCGTTTCAGCCATGGGCATGCCCTTTCAGCGTGTCGATAAGATCGTCCAGCGAGCGAAGCGCGGCGCGCGCGGCTTTCTGGTCCATAGCGGGGAGGGGATCGGCCGGGGCCGTCAGACCCGCCACATCCTGTTCAAGCCGGCTTACAGCACGCTCCAGCGTGCCGATCGCCTGCATCATGCGGTCGCTTGCCATCCTGCATCCATAGCGAAAGAAAAGGCCCTGCAAAAGCGCTCTTTCGGGCAGCTGGCCGCGCTCCTGGCACCCGTGCGGTTGACGCATGGGGCTTGACGCGACAAAGGGGGCGCGATCTCGACTCGCCTGCATGCGCGCGGGCGCCGTCGCTTGCCATGTTCAGGAAAGACGCCAGCCCAGATGACCGTTTCCGAAAAGTCGCTCGCCAACGCCATCCGGGCGCTGTCCATGGACGCCGTGCAGGCCGCCAACAGCGGCCATCCGGGCATGCCGATGGGCATGGCGGATGTGGCGACCGTGTTGTTCGGCGATTATCTGAAATTCGATCCCACCCAGCCGAAATGGGCCGATCGCGACCGTTTCGTCCTGTCGGCGGGCCATGGGTCGATGCTGATCTATTCGCTGCTGCACCTGACCGGCTATGCCCGTCCGACCATCGAGGACATCGCCAATTTCCGCCAGTTGCACAGCCCGTGCGCCGGCCATCCCGAAAATTTCGAGCTGGCAGGCGTGGAAGCCACGACCGGACCGCTGGGTTCGGGCCTGGCCACCGCCGTCGGCATGGCGATCGCCGAGCGTCACCTGAACGCGCAGTTCGGCGACGATCTGGTCGATCACCGCACCTGGGTGATCGCGGGCGACGGCTGCCTGATGGAAGGCATCAACCATGAAGCGATCGGCCTGGCCGGGCACCTGAACCTGGGCCGCCTGATCGTGCTGTGGGACGATAACAAGATCACCATCGACGGTGCCGTCGACCTGTCGAGTAGCGAAGATGTGCTGGCCCGCTATGCCGCGACCGGCTGGCATGTCGTGTCGTGCGACGGCCATGACGTTGCCGACGTGCGCCGCGCGCTGGCCGAAGCGGTCGCCGACAGCCGCCCCTCGATCGTCGCCTGCGCGACCAAGATCGGCTATGGCGCGCCGAACAAGGCCGGCACTTCGGGGGTCCATGGTTCCGCGCTTGGCACCGACGAAGTCGCCGCCGCTCGCGAATTCCTGGGCTGGACCGACGCACCCTTCGTCATCCCCGCCGACATTGCCGACGCCTGGAAGGCGATTGGTGCCAAGGGTCGCGACGTTCGCGCCGCGTGGGAAGGTCGCCTTGCAAACAGCGGTAAATCTCCGGAATTTACCCGTCGCATGGCTGGCGAACTGCCTGCCGACTTCTCGCTGGAAGCCTATATCGACACGCTGATCGCCAACCCGCAGAAGGTCGCCACCCGCAAGGCGAGCGAACTGGCGCTGGGTGCGATCAATGATCTGCTGCCCGAAACGCTGGGCGGCTCGGCCGACCTCACCGGTTCCAACAACACCAAGACCAAGTCGACCGGTCCGCTGACCAAGGACGACTATAGCGGCCGTTACGTCTATTATGGCATCCGCGAATTCGGCATGGCCTGCGCGATGAACGGCATGGCGCTGCATGGCGGCGTCATCCCCTATGGCGGCACCTTTCTCGTCTTCTCCGACTATATGCGCGGCGGCATCCGTCTGGCGGCGCTCCAGCAGCAGCGCGTCATCCATGTCCTGACCCATGACTCGATCGGTCTGGGCGAAGACGGCCCGACCCATCAGCCGATCGAGCATGTCATGTCGATGCGCATGATCCCGAACCTGGACGTCTATCGCCCGGCCGACATCGTGGAAACGGCGGAATGCTGGGAACTGGCGCTCAAGGACGCAACCGGCCCGTCGGTGCTGGCGCTGACCCGCCAGAACCTGCCGCAGCTGCGCACGGAAAAGGCTGAAAACCTCTCGGCCAAGGGCGCCTATCGCCTGGTCGCCGCCACCGCCGCGCGCAAGGTCGTCATCCTTGCCACCGGTTCGGAAGTCGAAATCGCCGTCGACACCGCCAAGGCGCTGGAAGCACAGGGCATCGGCGCCGACGTCGTATCCGTGCCCAGCTTCGCGCATTTCGATGCGCAGGACGCGGCGTACAAGGCCGACATCCTGCCTGCCAATGTGCTGCGCGTCTCGATCGAGGCCGGCACGACCTTCGGCTGGGAACGCTATACCGGCCTTGACGGCCTGCGCTTTGGCATCGACAGCTTCGGCGCGTCGGCCCCGGCGGAAGATCTTTACGATCATTTCGGCCTGACCGCCGCAAAGATCGCGCCGCAGATCGCGGCTGCGCTCTGACATATCCGGGCGGGCCGCCAGCATGATGACGGCTCGCTCAAACCTTTATCCAACCGAACAACAACACCCCAGGAGGCTAGTGCAGTGGCAACGAAGGTAGCAATTAACGGTTTTGGACGTATCGGCCGCCTGGTGGCGCGCGCCATTCTTTCGCGCACCGACCATGATCTGGAACTGGTCAGCATCAATGATCTGGGCGACGTCAAGTCCAACGCCCTGCTGTTCAAGCGTGACAGCGTACATGGCAACTGGGCCGGCGACGTCAGCGTGGACGGTGATTTCCTCGTCGTGGACGGCAAGAAGATCAAGGTGACGGCAGAGCGCGACCCCGCCAACCTGCCGCACGCCGCGCTGGGCGTCGAAATCGCGCTGGAATGCACCGGCATCTTCACCACGAAGGACAAGGCCAGCGCCCACCTGACCGCCGGCGCCAAGCGCGTCATCATTTCCGCGCCCGGCACCAATGTCGATCGCACCGTCGTGTTCGGCGTCAACCATGACGCGCTGACCGCCGATGATATCGTCATTTCGAACGCCAGCTGCACCACCAACTGCCTGGCCCCGCTCGCCAAGGTCCTGAACGATGCGATCGGCATCGAAAGCGGCTTCATGACGACGATCCACAGCTATACCAACGACCAGAACACCCTGGATCAGTTGCACAGCGACATGCGCCGCGCCCGCGCCGCCGCCCTGTCGCAGATTCCGACCTCCACGGGCGCTGCCCGCGCGGTCGGTGAGGTTCTGCCCGAATTGAAGGGCAAGCTGGACGGATCGTCGATCCGCGTGCCGACCCCGAACGTCTCGGTCGTGGACCTCAAGTTCATCCCCAAGCGCCCGACCACGAAGGACGAGGTCAACAGCCTGCTCAAGGCCGCGTCGGAATCCGGCCCGCTCAAGGGCGTGCTGGGCTATTCGGACGAGCCGCTGGTGTCGATCGACTATAATGGCGATCCGCGCAGCTCGACCGTGGACAGCCTGGAAACGGCCGTGGTCGATGGCAAGCTGGTCCGCGTTCTGAGCTGGTACGACAATGAATGGGGCTTCTCGAACCGCATGATCGACACCACCGGCGTCGTCGCGAAGTTCCTGTAAGACGAAGGTTGAAGGGCAGGCGAAAGTCTGCCCTTTCTCGTCATCCCAGCGAAAGCTCGGATCTCGCTTTCTTCCTCGGCGCAGGAAGGCGAGGGCGATCCCAGCCTTCGCTGGGATGACGTCTATTCAGATTAGGGGAAGATATATGACCAAGCCCTTCAAGACGCTCGACGATATGGGCGATATCACCGGCAAGATCGTGCTGGTGCGCGAAGATTTGAATGTGCCCATGCAGGACGGTTCGGTCAGCGACGACACCCGCCTGCACGCGGCGATGCCGACCGTGCTGGAACTGGCCGATCGCGGTGCCAAGGTGCTGATCCTCGCCCATTTCGGCCGGCCCAAGGGCCAGAAGAACCCCGAATATTCGCTGTCGAAGATTACCCGTCCGCTGACGCAGGTGCTGGGTCGCGACGTGCAGTTCATCCCAGACTGCCAGGGTGAAGCCGCCACAGATGGCATCGCGGTCATGCGCCCCGGCGACATCGCGATCCTTGAAAATACCCGCTTCCATCCCGGCGAGGAAAAGAACGATCCGGCACTGGTCGATGCGATCGCGGCGATCGGCGACCTGTATGTCAACGATGCTTTTTCCGCCGCGCATCGCGCCCATGCCTCGACCGAGGGGCTTGCGCACAAGCTGCCATCCTTTGCGGGTCGTTCGATGGAAAAGGAACTGGACGCGCTTCAAGCCGCGCTCGGCGAACCGGTCAAGCCGGTCGCGGCCGTCGTGGGCGGGGCCAAGGTGTCGACCAAGCTGGATGTGCTCAACAACCTCGTCACGCAGGTCGATCACCTCATCATCGGCGGCGGCATGGCCAACACCTTCCTCTATGCCCGCGGCGTCGATATCGGCAAGTCGCTGTGCGAGAAGGATCTGGCCGACACCGCCGAAGCCATCTTCGACAAGGCGGAAGCGGCCGGCTGCATCATCCATCTGCCCTATGACGTTGTCGTGGCCAAGGAATTTGCCGCCAACCCGGCGTCGTTGCGCACCTGCAACGTGCATGAAGTCGCGGAAGACGAGATGATTCTGGACGTCGGCCCGGCCGCTGTCGAGGCGCTGGGCGATGCGCTCAAAAATTGCCGGACCCTGGTGTGGAACGGCCCGCTTGGCGCCTTCGAGATCGCGCCGTTCGACGCGGCGACCGTTGCGCTGGCGAAGACGGCGGCTGCGCTGACCAAGGAAGGTCAGCTGACCTCGGTGGCCGGCGGTGGCGATACGGTCGCGGCGCTCAACCATGCGGGCGTGGGAAGCGACTTCAGCTTCATCTCGACCGCTGGCGGCGCCTTCCTGGAATGGATGGAAGGCAAGGAACTGCCGGGCGTGAAGGCGCTGTTCGTCTGATCGTGCAATCATCCGTTCGCTTCGAGCGAAGTCGAGGAGCATGTCTCGACTTCGCTCGGCACGAACGGAAGCTTTTACAATATCTTACCGCGCGATGCTCGCGCCCCGATCGAACAGCAGGAAGGCGAGGGTGGCGACGCCGCCGATTGCCGCGCCGGCCAGCGCGCTGGCGCTCCAGCCGCCCGCTTCATAGGTGACGGAGCCGATCACTGATCCCAGCGCGCCGACCAGGAACATCACCGTCACATAGGCCGCGTTGATCCGTCCGCGCGCATGGGGATCGAGCGAGAAGATCAGCTTCTGCCCGGTGATCTGGCTCATCTGCACTGCGCCGTCGATCAGCACCGCCATGATGGTGAAGCCGATCAGGCTGCCCGCCGCCACGGTCCAGTCGGCCAGCAGGAAACCGGCCGTCAGCCCCGCCAGCCCGATAAGGGACGCGGGCCGGGTCAATTTGCGATCCGCCATCCAGCCCGCAATCGGTGCCACCAGCGCGCCGCCGGCCCCCGCCAGTGCAAAGGCGCCGACACCGGCATGGCCCAGGCGAAATTCGTGGATCAGCGCCAGCGGCGCGGCGGTCCAGAACAGGTTGAAGGCCGCGAACATCGCCGCCTGATAGAATGCGCGCATTCGCACGACCCTATGCACGACCAATTGCGAGAAGGTCGATGCCAGCACCTGCCCATAATGCATGCCGCCCTTGGGCTGGCGCCTGGGGCAGGCGGCGAGCAGCGCGATGCCGACCATCGCCATCACGATCGCCGAGACGATGAAGGTCGCGCGCCAGCCGACCGATCCGGCCAGGAAATTGGCGACGGGGCGCGACAGCATGATGCCGAACAGCAGGCCGCTCATCACCGTACCCACCACGCGCCCCTGTTTTTCCGGGCTGGCGAGGTGGGAGGCGAGAGGGACGAGCACCTGCGCGCCGGTCGCGCCCACGCCGGTCAGGATCGAGGCGACAAGGAAGCTGGTCGGGCCGTTGGAAAAGGCGATGGCGAGGCAGCCGATGATCGTGGCTACGATCGAGGTCAGCACGATCCGCCGGTTTTCGAACAGGTCGGCCAGCGGCACGACCAGGAACAGTCCGACGCCATAGCCCAGTTGCGTCAGCGTGGTGATGAGGCCCGCGACGCTGGCCGACATGCCGATTTCCGGCCCGATCACGTCAATAAGCGTTTGCGCATAATAAAGATTGGCGACCATCACGCCGCAGCCGACCGCCATCAGCAGGATGGCGGCGGGGGACAGGTCGGCGGGCTTGGCGGCGGCTATGCTGGTCATGCCCTGCCCTATGGGTCCCAAGTCGCAACCTTTCAACCCGTATCAATGTGATTCATGGTGCGATGCAGCGTACCGGGCGCAGAATTTGGGCTAGTCCGCCTTGCGGTGCGACATGGGACTGGCTACCAGCCCCTTTACCGGCGATCATCATTACAAAGTCGCACCCGGCAGGTGGATGGTGGAGCGTCCACCGACAGTCTAATTTCGTGCCGCGATGTCGCGGCGCCCAAGGGAAGGTATGTGCAGATGCTGGATCAGGACATGAAGCAGAAGATCGCGACGGGCGAAGGCTTTATCGCTGCGCTCGACCAGAGCGGCGGTTCCACGCCCAAGGCGCTCAAGGGCTATGGCGTCGAGGAAAGCGCCTGGTCGAGCGAAGAGGAAATGTTCGGCCTGATCCATGCGATGCGCAGCCGCGTCATCACCGCGCCGCCCTTCACCGGCGACAAGGTGCTGGGCGCGATCCTGTTCGAACGTACGATGGACGGCACCGTCGATGGCAAGCCGACCCCCACTGCGCTGATCGAGCGGGGCGTCGTGCCCTTCATCAAGATCGACAAGGGTCTGGAGGATGAGGCGAACGGCGTGCAGCTGATGAAGCCCAATCCCGGCCTCGACACGCTGCTCGCCCGCGCCAAGGGCCTGGGCGTGTTCGGCACCAAGGAACGTTCGGTCATCAACCTGGCCAACCGCGAAGGCATTGCTGCCGTCGTCGCGCAGCAGTTCGAAGTGGGCAGGCAGGTGCTGGCCGGCGGCCTGATGCCGATCATCGAGCCGGAAGTGAACATCAAGTCGCCCGAACGCGCCGAAGCTGACCAGATATTGCTGGAAGAAATCCTCAAGCATCTCAATGCCCTGGACGAAGGCGTTCAGGTGATGCTCAAGCTGTCGCTGCCCGCCAAGGCCGGCCTGTTCGATCCGCTGGTCGACCATCCCGCCGTGCTGCGCGTCGTCGCCCTGTCGGGTGGTTTTGCGCGTCCGGAAGCCTGTATCGAGCTGTCGAAGAATCGCGGCATCATCGCCAGCTTCAGCCGCGCGCTGCTGAACGACCTGCGCTACCAGATGACCGACGAGGAATTCAACGCATCGCTGGGCGAAGCGATCGACGAAATCCACGGCGCTTCGGTCGCCAAGCAGCCGGTCGCGGCCTGATGGGATTTGGGGCCGGGCGGCGATAGAGCTGCCCGGCCTTTTCATGAGAGAATGATGCGTTCGTTTCGCGCATAGTCTAGATATGGGAAGTGCGGTTTTGGTCGTTTCTCGACTGCGATCGCCGCGAACGGCTATTGGGCGTTTTGACGCTTCACCACCGGCAACACCTTGTCCAGCGGCAGCGCCTGCGCCGTGCCGCGATGGCCCACCACCGTCTGCGCCTTGAACAGGGCGTTCAGTACGGCTTCCTCGGTCGCTTCGATCGTCGCCTGAAACAGCGGTGACATCTTGTCATTGGGCAGATCCTCCATCCCCGCCACGGCGTTGCGCTTCGCCGCCGTCCGCCGTACCGCCACATTCGTGGAAAACGCCACCGCATAGTCGCCCGACCCGTTGGAAAAGCTGGACCCGGTCCGCGCGATTCCGCCAAAGGCGCGCTCGGCAACCCGGCGCAGATTGCGATCGGAGAGCGGCGCATCGGTTGCGATCACGATCACGACCGATCCGTCCGCCTTCTTTTCCTCGACCTGTTTGCGATAATCATATTGGCCGAGTTTCACGCCCACCGGCACGCCCGCGATGGTCAGTATGCCGCCATAATTGGCCTGCACCAGCACGCCGATGGTCCAGCCGCCAAGCGAAGCGGGCAGCTTGCGCGACGATGTGCCGATCCCAGCCTTATATCCAAAGGCGATGGTGCCCGTGCCCGCGCCGACCGCGCCTTCTTCGACCACGCCGTCCTTGGCCGTCTCAATTGCCCGACGCGCGTCAGCGATCGTCACATGGCGAGCGCGAATATCGTTGAGCATCCCGTCATTGGTTTCGCCCACCACCGCGTTGACCGACCGCACTTCCTCATTGCCCGGTTGGGCCAGCGTCCATTCGACCGAGGCCGCCGCCGCCTCCGCTACGTTGAGCGTATTGGTCAGCAGGATCGGCGTTTCGATCTCGCCCAGTTCGGCCAATTGGGTCGATCCCATGAACTTGCCGAAGGCATTGTAGGCGACGAAGCCGGCCGGCACCTTGTCCTGGAACAGGTTGCCGCCATGGGGCAGGATGGCGGTGACGCCGGTGTTGACGTCATGGCTGCGCGGCAGCGTCACCTGACCCACCATCACGCCGGCGACATCGGTGATGGCATTGCGCGGTCCGGGGGACAGGATGCCCACGCGCACGCCGACTTCGCGCGCACGCGGCCGTTGGGTGTCCTTCGCCACAACGGGTGCGCCCGACAGCAGCAACAGGATGGCGATGGCGTGGCGCATGATGCTTTCCCCAATTTTATGAAGGGTTTTCTCTATCAGCGGCGAAGGCGCACCGCCACGCTCTTGGCGTCCGCGCCTGAATGGCTATAAGGCGCCCATGACCGACTTCACCGACGAAGAGCTGGCGCTCGATCCACATTTTGCCGACCAGTTCGAAGCAGGCTTTCGCCCCGCCTGCCAGCTATACCTGATTTCCCCGCCGACCATCGGCGAGGATTTTGTCGATCGGTTGGCGCAGGCTTTTGACGGGGGTGAGGTCGCCGCTTTCCAGTTGCGATTGAAGGGGCTGGATGAGGACGCCATCGCCGCTGCTGCCGCGCCGTTGCAAAGGCTGTGCGCGCAGCGGGAGGTCGCCTTCATCATCAACGACAGCGTGGCATTGGCCCAGCGGCTTGGCGCGGACGGCGTTCATCTGGGGCAGGGCGATGGCGACCCGAAGGAGGCGCGCAAGCTGCTGGGGCCGAAGGTGCAGATCGGCGTCACCTGCCATGACAGCCGCCATCTGGCGATGGAAGCGGGCGAGGCCGGGGCCGATTATGTCGCGTTCGGCGCTTTCTTTCCCACCACGACGAAAGACGTGACGCATCATGCGGAGCCTTCGATCCTGGGATGGTGGACGACGCTGTTCGAACTGCCCTGCGTCGCGATCGGCGGCGTGACGGCGGACAATGCCGGCCCGCTGGTCGCGGCCGGCGCCGATTTCCTGGCGGTGAGCGGTGCGGTATGGAACCATCCGGACGGTCCTGCCGCCGGCGTGGCCGCTTTCAGGGATGTCTTGGCCAGCAAGGCCCCGCCGCCGCGCTGATGCCACTATATTTTCCCTCTCGCATGTAAGCGGGGAATGATGGCGTCGCACCCTTACGCCTTTTCGCGCGTTCTCTCCTCACAACTACGGAGAGTAGCGCCTTGAAAAATCACCTGTTGCTTGCCGCCCTGCTGTGCAGCGCCTGCAATGTGAACGTCACGGATGCCAATGAAAGCCAGCCTGCGCCCAACGCCGCGCAGCCGGACAATAGCGCCGCTGCTCAGTTGGCCGTGAAAAAGGCGGCCTATGATTTCCCGGTCGTGCAGGAGCAGAACCCGCCGCAGCCCAATCGCATCCTGATGGCGCAGGTGGCGCTCGATCGCTGGGGTTTCTCGCCGGGCGTTCTCGATGGGAAGGACGGCATGAGCTATAAGGCGGCGTTGCGCGGTTTCCAGGCAGCCCACGACCTCCCCGTGACGGGGGAATTCGACCAGAAAACCGGCGCCGCCCTGCTGGAAGGGGACGCGCGACCGAGCACCTATCTCGTGAAAATTCCCGACGATTTCGCGCGCGGTCCTTTTTTTAACATGCCCAAGGGTCTGAACGAGCAGGCGAGCCTGCCCGCCCTTACCTACCGCAACCTGCTGGAGAAACTGGCGGAACGGTTCCACACCACGCCAGAGGCGCTCGTCGCGCTCAATCCGCCGAACACGAAGGTAGCCGCTGGTGCGACGATCCGGGTGCCCGCGATCGACAATCAGCCAGTGGCGCAGATCGAAGGCGACGAGCGCGGCTGGGGCGAGACGCTGGCCAGCCTGGGCGTGGCCAAGGATCAGCCGCAGGCGGACCATATCGTGGTCGACAAGTCCGAAGGGCTGCTCAAGGTCTATAATGCCCAGAACCGCATGATCGCGCAGTTTCCAGTGACGACCGGGTCGCAGCATGATCCGCTGCCGCTGGGCGAATGGACGATCAAGGGAGTCAGCCGCAATCCCGATTTCCATTATAATCCCAACCTCTTCTGGGACGCTTCCAGCAAGGATCAGAAGGCTGTGCTGAAGCCCGGTCCCAATGGTCCGGTGGGCGTCGTGTGGATCGACCTGTCGAAGGATCATTATGGCATCCATGGCACGCCGGAGCCGCAGACGATCGGCCGCACCGAAAGCCATGGCTGCATCCGCCTGACCAATTGGGATGCCGCCCGCCTTGCCCAGATGGTGAAGAGCGGGGTCAAGGCGAAGTTTCAGGCATGAGCAGGCGGGCGTGGGCAGGGGGAGCGGCGGCGCTGCTTCTCTGCGCGGCCTTCGCCCATTTTTGCGTGCGGATAGTGCCCGCGGATGTGCCATCCTCATGGGCGCCACCGCCACAGGTCGATGGCACGCCGGACAATGGATCGCTTTTGATCCCGGTGGAAGGCGTGCCCGCTTCCGCGCTGACAGACACCTTCACGCAGGCGCGGGCCGGCGGCGCCCGGCCGCATGACGCGATCGACATCATGGCGGCGCGGGGCAGGGCGGTGCTGGCCGCTGCCGACGGTCGCATCGAAAAGCTGTTCTGGAGCGGGGATGGCGGACGTACCCTCTATCAAAGATCGACCGACGGACGATTGATCTATTATTATGCGCATCTGGATGCCTATGCGACGGGCCTGCGCGAAGGGCAGCTGCTCCGACGCGGACAGCGCATCGCCACGGTGGGCAGTACGGGCAATGCCGATCCGGCCGCGCCGCACCTTCATTTCGCGGTGAACGTCATGCGGCCGGGCGAGCCCTGGCATGGGGGGCGGCCGATCAACCCCTATCCGCTGCTGGTGCAGCGTTGATCTGTCCTACAGCGCCATGTCCATGCTACATTCGCCAAGGAGGGTCGACTTTCCGAAAATATCCTATGCAGGACATGTAATTTCAGCATTTGCGGGAAAAGTGCGAAGTTAAGGTCCGACCCGGCTCCCTCTTGCCCTTCGCGCCCGCCCGCTGTAAAGGCGCGCCCAGCCTCAAAGAGGCCGGCTCTTTTCCACCTTCAGACATATAGGCAGGCTCTTCCCATGGCGAAGATCAGCGGCGTGGACATTCGTCCCGGCAACAATATCGAATATGAGGGCGGCCTGTGGCGCGCCGTCAAGATCCAGCACACCCAGCCCGGCAAGGGCGGCGCCTATATGCAGGTCGAACTCAAGAACCTGATCGACGGTCGCAAGAACAACGTCCGTTTCCGCTCCGCCGAAAGCGTCGAGCGCATCCGCCTCGACACCAAGGATTTCCAGTATCTCTACGCCGAAGGCGACATGCTCGTCTTCATGGATCAGGAAAGCTACGAACAGATCAACCTGCCGTCCGAACTGCTGGGTGAAGCCGCCGACTTCCTTCAGGACGGTATGGAAGTGACGCTGGAAATGTATGAGGAACGGCCGATCTCGGTCCAGTTGCCCGACACGATCGAAGCGACCGTGGTGGAAGCCGACGCCGTGGTGAAGGGGCAGACCGCCTCGGCCAGCTACAAGCCGGCGATCCTGGACAATGGCGTGCGCGTCATGGTGCCGCCCCATATCGTCAGCGGCACGCGCATCGTCGTGGACGTCTATGCCCGCGAATATGTGAAGCGGGCCGACTGATGCGGCGCGGGCGCAACATGGCACTGGCCGCGCGTTTGGCGATGGGCCTGGCGATCGGCGTCGTACCGGTTGCGCTTCCCGTTTCGGCAAACGCGCAGACGACGGCGCGGGCCGCACCGACCAAGGCGCAGCTGGACAGCGCGGCGTTCACGCTGCGCATCATCATGACCGCGCTACAGTCGAAAGAGGTCGAGCAGCCGGTCAAGAATGCGCTGTTCGATTGCCTCTATTCCAATTCGATCGGTGAGATCAGCGCCGCAAGTGACAAGGTGATCGCCGCCAACGCGGGCAAGGTCGATCGCAAGGATGCGTCGCAGATGCTGGCGGTGGTTGCGGGCACCTGCGGCTATCGCCCCGCCGCCGCCGCTGGCAAGCCGGCCGCCAAGCCCGCCCCGAAGAAATAACCAAGCAGGCCGTTCACGTTGGGAGCGGCGGAGAAAAAAACATGGCATCGCATTCCGGTCTTCTTACCGTCATGGAGCGCGCCGCGCGCAAGGCGGGCAGCAAGCTCCGCCGCGACTTCGGCGAAGTCGAACATCTTCAGGTCAGCCGCAAGGGGCCGGCGGACTTCGTGTCCAAGGCCGACCAGCAGGCGGAAAAGACGCTGGTGGAAGAATTGCAGAAGGCGCGTCCCGACTGGGGCTTCCTGCTGGAAGAAGGGGGCGTGATCGAAGGCGATCCGAGCAAGCCGCGCTGGATCATCGATCCGCTGGACGGCACCACCAACTTCCTGCACGGCATCCCGCACTTCGCGATTTCGATCGCCGTCGAAGAGCCGCTGTACGGCGGCAAGCGGGAGGTCACCACCGGCCTCATCTATCAGCCCGTCACCGACGAAAGCTATTGGGCGGAAAAGAGCCGGGGCGCCTGGCGTCACGACCAGCGCCTGCGCGTGTCGGCCCGACGCGACCTGGCCGATTGCGTGATCGCCACCGGCATCCCGTTCATGGGCCATGGTAACATGGCCGAATGGACCCGCATTTTCGGGGCAGTCGCTCCCTCGGTTGCCGGCATCCGCCGTTTCGGCGCCGCGTCGCTCGACCTCGCCCATGTCGCGTCCGGCCGCTATGATGGCTATTGGGAAAGCGGTTTGCAGCCCTGGGACGTTGCCGCCGGCCTGTTGCTGGTCCGTGAAGCGGGCGGTTTCGCCAGCGATTTCCGCGGCGGCGATCAGGCGATCGAACGCAAGGAAGTGATCGCCGGCAATGACGCGATCCACAGCAAGCTGCATAAGTTGGTGGCCGGCGCGTTGCGCTGATCTGCCGTCATTCCGCCGCCATCCGCTGACCATCGAGGTCGGCAGGCGAGTCGTTTGAAGAAAAACCGGCGACCGGCCGCCCGCCCGATTGGGGAGGGGCGGACGGCCGCCGGCTTTCTTCGTCATGGACAGTTGGCGCCGTCGTCGCGCTGCGTGTGCGCTGTTGCAGATGGAGTCGGGGCGGCCTTGGAATGGCGGTCAGCCGAGATGAACCGGTACGTCATGTTGTGCGTGCCACGTGCAAGACGACTGCGCGATACGCATAACCCCTTAAGAGGCCGCTGGACGATATCGGCGGTCCAGGCCTTTGCCGCGCCGGTTTCCGGCCTGTTTGAACGAGTGTTCCTGGTGTTCCGCCGCTACCGCTAACATACGGATTTTTTGCGAATCATTCTCAGTCCCTTGGCCCCTTGCTTCGCATGTGCAGCGGGCCTAAAGCGCCCCCAACAATGACAATTTGTCCCAGGGGATAACATTGGTCGACCTCGCCCAATATCTGCCGATCCTGATTTTTCTGGGGATCGCCTTGCTGCTTTCCGGCACGTTCGTCTTTTTGCCGATGCTGGTGGGCCGCCTGACCGGTGCGCATAAGCCCGACCCTGCCAAGCTCTCCGAATATGAATGCGGTTTTCCCGCGTTTGAAGAGCCGCGCAGCCAGTTCGACGTGCGTTTCTATCTGGTCGCCATTCTCTTCATCATTTTCGATCTGGAGGCGGCGTTCCTGTTCCCGTGGGCTGTAAGCCTTGACCAGATCGGCTGGGCCGGCTGGGCAACGATGATGATCTTCATAGCGGAGCTGGTGCTCGGCCTCGTCTATGCGTGGAAGAAGGGAGCACTCGATTGGGAGTAGAACTCTATAACCCTGCGCCCGGCACCTTGCCCCCGCAGGGCACGCAGCCCGACCAGGACTTCTTCAACGCTCTGAACGGCGAAGTGAACGACAAGGGTTTCCTGGTCACGTCGACCGAGGAACTGTTCCAGTGGGCGCGCACCGGCTCGCTCTGGTGGATGACCTTCGGTCTCGCCTGCTGCGCGGTGGAAATGATCCACGTCAACATGCCGCGGTACGACATGGAGCGTTTCGGCGCCGCGCCGCGCGCGTCCCCGCGCCAGTCGGACGTGATGATCGTGGCCGGTACGCTGTGCAACAAAATGGCGCCTGCCCTGCGCAAGGTCTATGACCAGATGTCCAACCCGAAATATGTGATTTCGATGGGCAGCTGCGCCAATGGCGGCGGCTATTATCATTATAGCTATTCCGTCGTCCGTGGTTGCGACCGCATCGTGCCGGTCGATATCTACGTGCCGGGTTGCCCGCCGACCGCCGAAGCCCTGCTTTATGGCGTGATGCAGTTGCAGCGGAAGATCCGCCGCATCGGGACGATCGAGCGTTAATATGGCCCATTCCGCACCCAAGATCGTGAACCCCCAAGGCATTGCCGAGGAAATCGGCGCGTTGCTGGGGTCCATGCTGATCGAAACCGTCGATCATGCCGACGAATTGACCTTCACCGTCGTGCGAGAGGACCTGGCCAACGCCATGGTCGCGCTGCGTGACATGGGTCATTATCAGCAGCTGATGGAAATCGCCGGCGTCGACTATCCGGATCGTGCCGAACGGTTCGAGGTCGCCTATCATCTGCTGAGCGTCACGCGGAACCACCGCATCCGCGTGAAGGTATCGACCGACGAAGATATGCCCGTGCCGACCGTCACGCATCTCTGGCCGGTCGCCGGCTGGCTGGAGCGCGAAGTGTTCGACATGTATGGCGTCGTGTTCGACGGCAATACCGACCTGCGCCGCATCCTGACCGATTACGGGTTCAAGGGGCATCCGCAGCGCAAGGACTTTCCGCTGACCGGCTATGTCGAACTGCGCTATTCCGAAGAGGATAAGCGCGTCGTCTATGAACCGGTGAAGCTGGCGCAGGATTTCCGCAGCTTCGACTTCATGAGCCCGTGGGAAGGCGCGCAATATGTGCTGCCCGGCGACGAAAAGGCCGCTGCGCCCGCCGCCCCGGCTGCACCCGCCGCCGCCCCGACGCCCAAGGCGACCGAGAGCAAGGCCGACACCGGTGCTGGCGACGCCGCCAACAAGAAGGCAGAGGAAAAGTCGGGCGACGCCCCGGCCAAGCCTGCTGCCGCCATCGATGAAGGCAAGGGTGCTGCCAAGCCGGAGGACAAGGCATAATGTCCGATTATCTGGAAAAGCTGGACCATGTGACCGATGCGGCCGACCCGGCCTATGGCGACACGGAAATCCAGAATTATACGATCAACTTCGGCCCGCAGCATCCGGCGGCGCACGGCGTTTTGCGTCTGGTCATGGAACTGGAAGGCGAAATCGTCGAGCGCTGCGACCCGCATGTCGGCCTGCTGCATCGCGGCACCGAAAAGCTGATCGAATATAAGACCTATATGCAGGCGCTGCCCTATTTCGACCGGCTGGACTATTGTTCGCCGCTCGGCATGGAGCATAGCTATGTTCTGGCCGTCGAAAAGCTGCTGAACCTGGAAGTGCCGCTACGCGCGCAATATCTGCGCGTGTTCTTCGCGGAACTGACCCGCATCTGCAATCACATGCTGAACCTGGGATCGCATGTGATGGACGTCGGCGCGATGACGCCGAACCTGTGGCTGTTCGAAATCCGCGAGGATTGCCTCAACTTCTTCGAGCGGGCTTCTGGTGCGCGTATGCACAGCGCCTATTTCCGGCCGGGCGGCGTGCATCAGGATGTTCCGCTCAAGCTGCTGACCGACATTGCCGACTGGCTCGACACCCGTCTGCCGCGCCTGTTCGAGGATGCGATGAGCCTGGTGGTCGACAACCGCATCTTCAAGCAGCGCAATGTCGATATCGCCATCGTGAGCAAGGAAGACGCGCTGAAATGGGGCTTCTCCGGCCCGATGTTGCGCGGCTCCGGCATCGCCTGGGACATCCGCAAGGCGCAGCCTTACGACGTCTATGACCGCATGGACTTCGATATTCCGGTCGGCACGGCCTATGACTGCTATGACCGGTTCATGGTCCGCGTCGAAGAAGTGCGCCAGTCGGCACGCATCATGAAGCAGTGCCTCAATGAAATGCCCGAAGGGCCGATCGCCAGCTTCGACCGCAAGGTGTCGCCGCCCAAGCGCGGTGAAATGAAGCGGTCGATGGAAGCGCTGATCCACCACTTCAAGCTCTATACCGAAGGCTTTCATGTGCCGGCGGGCGAAGTCTATGTCGCGACCGAAAGCCCCAAGGGCGAATTCGGCGTCTATCTGGTCAGCGACGGCAGCAACAAGCCCTATCGCTGCAAGATCCGCCCGACCGCCTTCTCGCATTTGCAGGCGATGGATTTCATGATGAAGGGCCACATGCTGGCCGACACCACCGCTGTCCTCGGCGCCATGGACATCGTGTTTGGAGAGTGTGACCGCTAATGGCTGACGCAGTTCATATCCCGGATGAGGCCGAGACCCGCGCGCGCTGGGGCGCGTTCGAGTGGACGGCCGAAAATGCCGAACAGGCCAAGAAGGTCATCGCGCGCTACCCCGCCGGTCGCCAGCAGTCGGCTGTGATGCCGCTGCTCGACCTGGCCCAGCGCCAGGTGGCGGCGGAAACGCAGACCAATGGCTGGCTGCCCGTCCCTGTGATGGAATATATCGGGCGTCAGCTCGATATGCCCTATATGCGCGTCTATGAAGTCGCGACCTTCTATACCATGTACAATCTTGCGCCGGTCGGCCGCTATCATGTGCAGGTGTGCGGCACGACGCCGTGCATGCTGCGCGGTTCGGACGATGTTTTTTCGGCATGCAAGAACAAGGGGCTGGTCAAGGGTGGCACGACCCCCGACGGCCTCTTCACGCTGACCGAAGTCGAATGTCTTGGCGCCTGCGCCAACGCGCCGATGGTGCAGATCAACGACGATAATTTCGAAGATCTGACCTATGACAGCATGAGCGCGATCCTGGAGACGCTGGCCTCTGGCGGCCAGCCCAAGATCGGCCCGCAGATCGACCGCCAGACGAGCGCGCCCGAAGGCGGCCCGACCACCCTCAAGGAGATGGTCGGCGAGAATCACGACTATCGCGGTCAATGGAACGAAGGAGCGACGGCATGACCGATGCACCCGCACCGGCGCCCTTCGTCGGGCCGCTGTCCGACAAGGACCGTATCTTCACCAACGTCCATGGCTTCCAGGATTGGGGCGTCGACGCCGCCATGAAGCGCGGCGATTGGGACAATACCAAGAAGCTGATGGAGTTGGGGCAGGACGCCATCATCGACATCATCAAGGCGTCGAACCTGCGCGGTCGTGGCGGCGCCGGCTTCCCGACGGGCATGAAGTGGAGCTTCATGCCCAAGGAAAGCAAGGATGGCCGTCCCAGCTTCCTCGTCATCAACGCAGACGAATCCGAGCCGGGGTCTTGCAAGGACCGCGAAATCATCCGCCACGATCCGCACAAGCTGATCGAGGGCGCGCTGATCGCCGGTTTCGCGATGCGGGCGCGCGCCGCCTACATCTATATCCGTGGCGAGTTCATTTATGAGGCGAAGGTTCTCTTCGCCGCCGTCGAACAGGCCTATGAAAAGGGCTTTATCGGCAAGAATGCCTGCGGTTCCGGCTATGATTTCGACGTCTTCGTCCACCGTGGCGCGGGTGCATACATCTGCGGCGAGGAAACCGCACAGATCGAAAGCATCGAGGGCAAGAAGGGCCAGCCCCGCCTGAAGCCGCCTTTCCCGGCGGGTGCGGGTCTTTACGGTTGCCCGACCACCGTGAACAATGTGGAATCGATCGCGGTCAGCCCGACGATCCTGCGCCGTGGCGCGGCCTGGTTCAACGGCTTCGGCCGCGAAAATAATCGTGGCACCAAGCTGTTCCAGATCAGCGGTCATGTGAACAAGCCGTGCGTGGTCGAGGAATCGATGTCGATCCCGTTCCGCGAACTGATCGACCGTCATTGCGGCGGCATTCGGGGCGGTTGGGACAATCTGCTGGCTGTCATCCCCGGCGGATCGTCGGTGCCTCTGGTTCCTGCAAAGGAAATCATGGACGCGCCGATGGATTTCGACGGTCTGCGTGCGCTCGGCTCAGGCCTTGGCACCGCCGCCGTCATCGTCATGGACAAGTCGACCGACATCGTCCGCGCCATTTCGCGCCTCTCCTACTTCTACAAGCATGAGAGTTGCGGCCAGTGTACGCCGTGCCGCGAAGGCACCGGCTGGATGTGGCGCGTGATGGAGCGTCTGCGCACCGGCGACGCGGACCAGAGCGAAATCGACATGCTGTTCCAGGTGACCAAGCAGGTCGAAGGCCACACCATCTGCGCGCTTGGCGACGCGGCTGCCTGGCCGATCCAGGGCCTCATCAAGCATTTCCGCCCGGAAATCGAGCGCCGGATCAATGAGAACAAGGGTAGTGCCCCCGTCATGGAGGCAGCGGAGTAACCATGCCGAAGGTCAAAGTAGACGGCGTAGAATTGGAAGTCCCGGCCGGGGCGACGGTTCTTCAGGCTTGCGAGCAGGCGGGGAAGGAAATCCCCCGTTTCTGTTATCATGAGCGCCTTTCCATTGCGGGCAATTGCCGCATGTGCCTGGTCGAGGTGAAGCCCGGACCGCCCAAGCCCCAGGCTTCGTGCGCGTTGCCGGCCACCGAAGGCCAGGAAATCCGTACCGACAGCGAAATGGTCAAGAAGGCCCGCGAAGGGGTGATGGAGTTCCTGCTCATCAATCACCCGCTCGACTGCCCGATCTGCGATCAGGGCGGCGAGTGCGATCTTCAGGACCAGTCGGTCGCCTATGGCCGTGGTTCGTCGCGCTATGACGAAAACAAGCGCGCCGTGACCGAGAAGAATATGGGACCGATCGTCAAGACGGTCATGACCCGCTGCATCCAGTGCACCCGTTGCGTGCGCTTTGCAGAGGAAGTCGCGGGCGTGCCGGAAATCGGTGCCATCTATCGCGGCGAAAATATGCAGATCACCACCTATCTCGAACACGCCGCCAAGAGCGAGCTGTCGGGCAATGTGGTGGACCTCTGCCCGGTCGGGGCGCTCACGTCGAAGCCCTACGCTTTCGAAGCGCGTCCGTGGGAATTGAAGAAAACCCATGCGATCGACGTGATGGATGCGTTGGGCACCAACATCCGCCTCGACAGCCGCGGCCGTCAGGTGTTGCGCGCCGTGCCGCGCATCAACGATGACGTGAACGAGGAGTGGGCGTCAGACAAGACCCGGCACAATGTCGATGGTCTGGTCCGCAAACGCCTCGACAAGCCCTATGTCCGCAAGAATGGCAAGCTGGTTCCGGCAACCTGGGCAGAAGCCTTTGCCGCCGTCGCCGCTGTCCAGCATGGCGGCAGCGTCGCGGCGATCGCGGGCGACCTGCTCGATTGCGAAACCATGTTCGCCGGCAAGGCACTGGTCGAAAAGCTCGGCGGCACGATGCTGGAAGGCCGTCAGACCGGCTTGTCCTACGACGTATCGAGCCTGTCGTCGGTGGTGTTCAACACGCCGCTCGCAGACCTCGAAACCGCTGACGTCATCCTGCTGGTCGGCACCAACCTGCGCTGGGAAGCGCCGCTGGTGAACACCCGCATCCGCAAGGCGATCAAGAAGGGCGCGAAGATTTTCGCGGTCGGGCCGGAAGTCGACCTGACCTACAAGGTCGAATGGCTGGGTAACGACGCTTCGCTGCTCGCCAAGCTGCCCGAAGCAGTGCTGGAAGCGTTCAAGGGTGCGGCCCGCCCGGCGATGATCGTCGGCGGCGGCGTGCTGGCCAAGGACGGCGCCCATGGCGACACGCTGGCGCTGGTCGAGACGCTGGGCCTCGTTAAAGAGGGCTGGAACGGCTATAACGTCCTGCACTTCGCGGCGGCCCGCATGGGCGGCCTGATGCTGGGCTATGCGACGCAGGGTGGCATCAAGGCGGTGGCGCAGGCCGCGCCGAAGCTGCTGATCTCGCTGGGCGCCGACGAAGTCGATTATGCGGCGTTCGAAGGCAGCTTCAAGCTGTATGTCGGCCATCATGGCGACAAGGGCGCGCACGCGGCGGACGTGATCCTGCCGGGCGCCAGCTATGCCGAGAAGGCGGGCACCTATGTCAATCTGGAGGGCCGCGTGCAGTTTGGTGAAAAGGCCGTGTTCGCGCCGGGCGACGCCCGCGAAGACTGGTCGATCCTGCGCGCGCTGTCCGAAGCGCTGGGCGCCAAGCTGCCGTTCGACAGCTTCGAGCAGCTGCGGGCCGAAATGGTGAAGGCGGTTCCGGCGCTGGGCGTGGAAGGTCTGGCCAATTATGGTTGGTCCATCCCGTCGCTGCCCACCGGTGCGACCGGCGAGTTCGGTTCGCCGATCAAGGATTTCTATCTCACCAACGCCATCTGCCGTGCCAGCCCGACGATGCAGCAATGCTCTGCCGAGCTGATCCATGGTGCCGAGTATGCGGAGGCCGCAGAGTGACCGCTTTCTTCCAAGGCCTCGGCCTGCCTTTCGAAGGCGCCTGGCTGCTTTCCACCGTCATCGGCATTTTGGTGATCTGCCTTCCCGTCATGCTGGCGGTGGCGATGATCATTTATGCCGATCGGAAGATCTGGGCGGCGATGGCGCTGCGCCGTGGTCCCAACGTCGTTGGTCCCTTCGGCTTGCTCCAGTCGTTTGCAGATGGTCTGAAGGTCTTCCTTCAGGAAACCATCATTCCGTCGGCGGCGAACAAGACGCTGTTTCTGATCGCGCCGATCATCACCTTTACCGTGGCACTCATGGCCTGGGCGGTGATCCCGTTCCAGGTGGGCGTGGTCGTCTCCAACATCAATGTCGGCCTGCTCTACATTCTGGCGATCAGTTCGCTGGGCGTCTATGGCGTGGTGCTGGCCGGTTGGGCGTCCAACTCCAAATATCCCTTCTATTCCGCGATCCGCGCCAGCGCGCAGATGATCAGCTATGAAGTTTCGATCGGCTTCATCATCATCACGGTGGTGCTGTGGGCAGGCAGTTTCAACCTGACCGCGATCGTCGAAAGCCAGAAGGGCTATTATGGTCTGGTGAACGGCAACTTCATCAACCCGCTGCTGTTCCCCATGGCGATCATGTTCCTGATTTCGGCGCTTGCCGAAACGGCCCGCGCCCCATTCGACCTGACCGAAGCGGAAAGCGAGCTGGTCGCGGGGTACCAGACCGAATATTCGTCCATGGCCTTCGCGCTCTACTGGCTTGGCGAATATGCCAACGTCATCCTGATGTGCGCGCTGAACGCGATCCTGTTCTGGGGTGGCTATCTGCCACCGCTCGACTGGGCGCCGCTCTATGCCGTGCCGGGCATTCTCTGGCTGTTCGCCAAAATGCTCTTCTTCTTCTTCGTCTTCTCCTGGGTGAAGGCGACGGTGCCCCGCTACCGTTATGACCAGTTGATGCGGCTGGGCTGGAAAATCTTCCTGCCGACCTCGCTCTTCTTCGTCTTCCTGGTTTCGGGCTTCCTCATGCTGACGCGCTATGGAGGCGCACAATGAGCCTCGGTTATTACGTCAAGAGCTTTACCCTCTGGGAGTTTGTGAAGGCGCACTGGCTGACCTTGAAGTATTTCTTCAAGCCCAAGGCGACGATCAACTATCCGTACGAGAAGAACCCGATCTCGCCGCGCTTCCGTGGTGAACATGCGCTGCGCCGCTACCCCAATGGGGAAGAACGCTGCATCGCATGCAAGCTGTGCGAGGCCATCTGTCCCGCGCAGGCGATCACCATCGAAGCGCAGCCGCGCGACGATGGCAGCCGCCGCACCACGCGCTACGACATCGACATGACCAAGTGCATCTATTGCGGCTTCTGCCAGGAAGCCTGCCCGGTCGATGCGATTGTCGAGGGACCGAATTTCGAATTCGCAACCGAAACCCGCGAGGAGCTGATCTACGACAAGAACAAGCTCCTGGAAAACGGCGACAAGTGGGAACGGGCGATTGCCGCGAACCTTGCCGCCGATGCCCCCTATCGTTAAGCCGCCGGCGTCAAAGGGAATATGAACCTGTGATCCACGTCCTCGCCTTCTACCTGTTCGCCATTTTGGTGGTGAGCAGCGGCGCGCTCACGATATTGTCGCGCAACCCGGTCCATTCGGTCCTCTGGCTGATCCTGTCCTTCTTCAACGCTGCCGGTCTGATGATCCTGCTCGGCGCCGAATTCATCGCGATGCTGCTCGTCATCGTCTATGTCGGCGCGGTGGCGGTGCTGTTCCTGTTCGTCGTCATGATGCTCGACATCGACTTCGCCGAACTGCGGGCTGGCTTCGTCGATTATCTGCCCTTCGGCCTGCTTATCGCGCTGGTGCTGCTGGCGGAAATCATTCTGGGCATCGGCCTGTGGAGTGCAGGTCCGATCGAACTTGCGCAGCGCGCGGCGCCGGCCAACCCGGAACTGTCGAACATTCAGGCGATCGGCGGGCTGCTTTATACCCGCTACATCTTCCTGTTCGAAGCGGCGGGCATCGTCCTGCTGGTTGCCATGATCGGTGCCATCGTCTTGACCCACCGCGCTCGTGGCGGCGTGAAGGGCCAGAATGTCGCCAAGCAGAACCGTCGCCGTCCGCAGGATGCGACGCGAAACATCAATCAGCCCGTGGGGCAGGGGGTGGAGCTGTGATCGGCCTTCAACATTATATGGTGGTCAGCGCCATCCTCTTCGTGATGGGGGTGCTGGGCATCTTCATCAACCGCAAGAATGTCATCATCATCCTGATGGCGATCGAGCTGATCCTTTTGAGCGTGAACATCAACCTCGTAGCCTTCAGCGCCTTCCTGGGCGATCTGGTGGGTCAGGTCTTCTCGATGTTCGTGCTGACCGTCGCGGCGGGTGAGGCGGCCATCGGCCTTGCCATCCTCGTCATCTACTTCCGCGGTCGCGGCACCATCGCCGTCGACGACGTCAACCGGATGAAGGGCTGAGCCTCCTGACATGATTCAGTATATCGTCCTTCTTCCGCTGCTGGCGGCTGCCATCGCCGGCCTTGGCAACAAGGCCCTTGGCAAGCTGCCGGCCAAGATCATCACCACCGGCGCGCTGTTCATCGCTTGCGCGCTGAGCTGGGCGACCTTCATTCCCTTCCTGCTCGGCGACGCGCAAGCATCGGTCACGCCGCTGTTCACCTGGATCGAAAGCGGCAGCTTCGATGCCCAGTGGGCGCTGCGCGTCGACACGATGACGGCGGTCATGCTGGTGGTCATCACCAGCGTGTCGAGCCTCGTCCACCTCTACAGCTGGGGCTATATGGACGAAGAGCCGGATCAGCCGCGCTTCTTCGCCTATCTCTCGCTCTTCACCTTCGCGATGCTGATGCTCGTGACCGCGAACAATCTGCTCCAGATGTTCTTCGGCTGGGAAGGCGTTGGCCTGGCCTCCTACCTGCTCATCGGCTTCTGGTTCCGTAAGCCCAGCGCCAACGCGGCCGCGATCAAGGCGTTCGTCGTCAACCGCGTCGGCGACCTTGGCTTCATGATGGGCATTTTCGGCACCTATCTGGTGTTCAACACCATATCGATCCCGGAAATCCTGGAGGCCGCGCCCTCCATGGCCGGCTCGACCATCGGCTTCCTTGGCTACCGCTTCGACACAATGACCGTGCTCTGCCTGCTGCTGTTCGTCGGCGCGATGGGCAAGTCGGCGCAGCTTGGCCTGCACACCTGGTTGCCGGATGCGATGGAAGGCCCGACGCCTGTGTCGGCGCTGATCCACGCGGCGACCATGGTGACTGCCGGCGTCTTCATGGTCTGCCGCCTGTCGCCTATGTTCGAAACGTCGGAAACGGCGCTGACCGTCGTCACCTATGTCGGTGCCGCGACCTGCCTGTTCGCCGCGACGGTCGGTACCGTGCAGACAGATATCAAGCGCGTCATCGCCTATTCGACCTGTTCGCAGCTGGGCTATATGTTCTTCGCCGCGGGCGTCGGCGCCTATGGCGCGGCGATGTTCCACTTGTTCACGCACGCCTTCTTCAAGGCGCTGCTGTTCCTGGGCGCTGGTTCGGTCATTCATGCGATGCACCATGAACAGGACATGCGCTACTATGGCGGCCTGCGTAAGAGCATCCCGATCACCTTCTGGACGATGACGTTGGGAACGCTGGCCATCACCGGCGTCGGCCTGCCGATCGTCGGCGTGGGCTTTGCCGGCTTCTATTCGAAGGACGGTATCCTCGAAGCGGCCTATGCGGCTGGCGGTGCGGGTACCGGTGCGTTCATCGTCGGCGTGTTCGCTGCACTGTTGACCAGCTTCTATAGCTGGCGCCTGGTGTTCCTCACCTTCTTCGGCAAGCCGCGCTGGACCCAGTCCGAGCATATCCAGCATGCGTTGCATGACGCCCATGGCCATGGCCATGACGACCACGGTCACGACGCGCATGGTCACGACGCGCATGCGGCGCATGCCCATGACGCCCATGGCCATGACGATCATCATGCGCATGATGCCGGCGACGGTACCGGCGGCTATCACCCGCATGAAAGCCCGCTGGTCATGCTGATCCCGCTGCTGGTGCTGAGCCTGGGCGCAGTCTTTGCCGGCTTCGTCTTCCACGACCAGTTTATAGGGCCAGAAGGCGGCATCGAATTCTGGAAGGGCGCGCTCGCGTTCGACAGCCATCTGATGCACGAAGCGCATCTGGTGCCGACCTGGGTGAAGTTCTCGCCGTTCACGGTGATGCTGACCGGTCTGGTCATCGCCTGGCTCGCCTACATCAAGAACATCGACTGGCCGCGCCGCTTCGTCGCGACCTTCGGCGGCCTCTACCAGTTCCTGCTCAACAAGTGGTACTTCGACGAACTGTACAACTTCCTGTTCGTCAAGCCTGCCTTCGCCATCGGCCGCTTCTTCTGGAAGTTCGGTGACGTGGGCTTCATCGACCGCTTCGGCCCCAACGGGCTGGCCGCTCTGGTCGTGCAGGGCAACAAGATCACCCGTCGGCTTCAGTCCGGCTACCTCTACACCTACGCGCTGGTGATGCTCATCGGGCTCGCCGCGGCAGCAACCTGGGCGATGACACGATAATGGACGGCTTCCCCATCCTTTCCCTGATGATGGCAGTGCCGATGGCCGGGGCCATCGCCTGCCTGTTCGCGGGCGCCAACACTGCGCGCTGGATCGCGTTGATCGCGACTCTGGTCGATTTCGTCCTCGGCATCGTCCTGTGGATGAATTTCGACCAGGGCGGGCTGCAATGGCAGTTCCAGGAATATGCGCCGATCTTCGGTCGCTTCGCCTGGGCGCTGGGTATCGACGGTATCGCCCTGATGCTGATCGCGCTGACCGTGTTCCTGATGCCGATCTGCATCGGCGCCAGCTGGAGCGCGATCAACAAGCGCGTCGGCGAATATATGGCGGCGTTCCTGTTCATGGAGGTGCTGATGATCGGCGTCTTCACGGCGCAGGATCTCTACCTCTTCTACATCATGTTCGAAGCCGGCCTGATCCCGATGTACCTGATCATCGGCATCTGGGGTGGCGCGGACCGCATCTACGCTTCGTACAAATTCTTCCTCTATACGCTGTTCGGTTCGGTCCTGATGCTGATCGCGATGATGTGGATGGTACATGAAGCCGGTTCGACCGAAATTCCGGTCCTGATGGCCTATAACTTCGATCCGCATGTCCAAACCTGGCTGTTCCTGGCCTTCTTCGCCAGCTTCGCGGTGAAGATGCCGATGTGGCCGGTCCACACCTGGCTGCCCGATGCGCACGTTCAGGCGCCGACGGCAGGGTCGGTCATTCTGGCAGGCGTGCTGCTGAAGATGGGTGGCTATGGCTTCATCCGCTTCTCGCTGCCGATGTTCCCCGAAGCCTCGGCGCAGTTGGCGCCGCTGGTCTGGGGCCTGTCGATGGTCGCGGTGGTCTATACCAGCCTCGTCGCGCTCGTTCAGTCGGACATGAAGAAGCTGATCGCCTATTCGTCGGTCGCGCATATGGCGATCGTCACCATCGGCCTGTTCGCCTTCAACCAGGCGGGCATCGAGGGCGCGATGATGGTCATGCTGGGCCACGGTCTGGTCGCTGGCGCATTGTTCCTGTGCGTGGGCGTCGTCTATGACCGCCTTCATACCCGCGAGATCAATCGCTACGGTGGCCTCAGCATCAACATGCCGCGCTACGCCGTGCTGTTCCTGTTCTTCACCATGGCATCGGTCGGTCTGCCGGGTACGTCCAACTTCGTCGGTGAATTCCTGTCGCTGATGGGCGTTTATCAGGCATCGAGCTGGGTCGCCCTGGTGTGCACCACGGGCATCATTCTGGGCGCAGCCTATATGCTCTATCTTTATCGCCGCATCTGCTACGGCGATCAGGTGAATGCCGATGCTGCGGCCATGCCCGACCTGTCGATCCGGGAATTCTGGTTGATGGCGCCGATCGCAGCCGTGGTGCTGTGGATGGGCGTCTATCCGGAAAGCTTCCTGGCCCCGATGCGGTCCGACATCCGCGCGCTCGAAGCGCGCCTCGCCCCTGCGGCTCCCGCAGGAGATTCCAAGATCAAGATGGGTGCGCCCAAGCCTAAAAGCGAGGGCCACCATGAAGAAGCATCCGCGCACGGGGAGGCGCACTGATGATTGACTCCGCTTCCCTTCTGGCGGTCGTGCCGGAACTCATCCTGACGGCGGGTGGGCTGGCATTGATGCTGGTCGCGGCCTTTGGCGGCGACGGCTCGGCCCGGATCGTCAACTGGCTGTCGGTGATCGTGCTCGCCATCGCAGGCGTTTCTCTGTCCTGCTCGCTGGCCCATGGTCCGGACGCCTTTGATGGCCTCTACCGCGCAGACGCCTTTTCGGCCTTTGCCAAGGCGCTGATCTATGGTGCAGCGGCGGCGGCTATCCTGCTGGCTCCGCGCTTCTTCTCGGTAGGCGGCAATCCGCGCCCCGAATATCCGGTGCTGATCCTGTTCGCTGCCATCGGCATGGGCATGATGGTCTCGGCGGGCGACATGCTGACGCTTTATGTCGGCCTGGAAATGAACAGCCTGGCCTCCTATGTGCTGGCGAGCTTCATGCGCCAGGACGTACGCTCTTCCGAAGCCGGCCTGAAATATTTTGTGCTTGGCTCGCTGGCGAGTGGCATCCTGCTCTACGGCATCTCGCTGCTTTACGGTTTCACCGGCAGCACCGCGTTCGACGGCATTGCCGTGGCGCTGGGTGATGGCGTGTCGAAGGGCGAACTGTTCGGTCTGGTCTTCGTGCTGGCAGGGCTGGCGTTCAAGATCAGCGCCGTGCCGTTCCACATGTGGACGCCCGACGTCTATGAAGGCGCGCCGACCCCGGTCACGACCTTCTTCGCCAGCGCGCCCAAGGTTGCGGCCATCGGCCTGACCGTGCGCGTCGCGATCGAGGCGCTGGGTCCGGCGGGTCTGGACTGGCAGCAGATCGTGATCTTCGTCGCGCTCGCCTCCATCCTGTTCGGCGCCGTGGCCGCCATCGGCCAGACGAACATCAAGCGCCTGATGGCCTATTCGTCGATCAACAATGTCGGCTTCGCACTGATCGGTCTGGCGGCCGGTACGCCCGCCGGTGCGGCCGCGACGATGAGCTACATGGCGATCTACGTCATCATGACCATCGGCGGTTTCGCCTGCATCCTGCAATTGCGCGATGCCGACGGCAAGCCGGTCGAGGAGATCGCCAAGCTGGCCGGCCTGTCGCAGTCGCGCAAGGGGCTGGCGGCCGCGCTCGCCATCTTCATGTTCTCGATGGCCGGTATCCCGCCGCTCTTCGGCTTCTGGGCGAAATTCCTGGTGTTCGATGCGGCGGTCGCGTCCGGCCTGACGGCGCTGGCCGCCTTCGGTATCGCCATGTCGGTGATCGGTGCCTTCTATTATCTCAAGATCATCAAGACGATGTATTTCGACGAGCCGGTCGCCACCTATGAGGCGAAGGGCGGCCCGGTCGAGAACATCATCCTGACGGCCTGCGCCGTGGTGATCGTCCTGGGTTACCTGCTCAACCCCATGCTGGATCAGGCGAGCGCTGCCGCGGCAGCGTCGCTCTTCTGACGCTGCTTCGTTTCGTCGAGGAAACCGGTTCCACCAACGCCGATATGCTGGCGTTGGCGGAGCAGGGGGGCGCTGACGGTAGCTGGTTGCGCGCCGCGCGCCAGACCGGAGGCAAGGGGCGCATGGGGCGCACCTGGGAAAGCCCCGATGGCAATCTTTACTGCTCTACGCTGGTCCGGTTGCAGTCGACCGATCCTTTGCCCCACACGCTGGCGCTGGTTGCCGCCAATGCGGTCCATGCACTTGTCGCGCCGCTGTGTGTGGGCCAAGCGCGGATCAAATGGCCCAATGACATATTAGTCGATGGCGCCAAGATCGCCGGCATATTGCTTGAGCGGGCGGGCGACGCGATCGTCGTGGGCATCGGCATCAACGTGACCGGCCACCCGGTCGGGCTGGATCGCCCGGTCACCAGCCTGATGACGCAGGGGAGCGGAGACGCCTCGGCCGAAGCGCTTTATGATCGGCTCGCCCAGCTTTTCGGTCATTGGCTATCCATCTGGCGGGCGCAGGGGCTGGACCCCATCCGCACCCACTGGCTGCTCAATGCCCATCCTACCGGCACGCCGATGCGCGTGATTCAGCCAGATGGCGGGCAGGTCGAGGGGGCATTCGACACGCTTGATCGACAGGGCATGCTGATCCTGCGCTTGGCGAATGGGGACAGTCGTGCCATTCACGCCGGCGACATCATTCTCAACTGAGGGACCGGCCATGCTTCTCGCGATCGACGCGGGTAACACCAATGTCGTTTTCGCGCTGCTAGACGGGCGCGAGATCAAGACACGCTGGCGCATCGCCACCGATCCCCGGCGCACGGCTGACGAATATGTCGTCTGGCTGAACCAGCTTTTGCAGCTGGAAGGCTATGCCATCGCCGATGTCGAAGCCGTCATCATCGCCACCGTCGTGCCGCGCGCGCTCCATAATTTGCAGGTGCTGGCCGAGAAATATTTCAAGACCACGGCGCTGGTCGCCGGCCAGGGACCGGTCGATTGGGGCATCAAGCTGGACGTGGCCGAGCCTGGGTCCGTTGGTGCGGACCGGGTTGTAAATGCGATCGCCGCCCACCATCTTTATCAGGATGATCTGATCGTCATCGATTTCGGGACGGCGACGACCTTCGACGTGGTCGATTATAGCGGTGCCTACAAGGGCGGCGTGATCGCGCCGGGTATCAACCTGTCGCTGGATGCGCTGGTCGCCGCCGCAGCCAAACTGCCCAAAATCGCGATCGAGCCACCGGAAAGCCGGTCGGTGATCGGGCGCACCACGGTAGATGCGATGCAGATCGGCGTTTTTTGGGGTTATGTGGCGATGATGGAAGGGCTGGTCGCGCGTATCCGCGCCGAGATCGGCCGTCCGGCCAAGGTAATTTCGACCGGAGGACTAGCCGTCCTCTTCAATGACAATAGCAATATTTTCGATGCGATCGCACCGGACCTGACCATCTTGGGGCTGGCGCTGTTGCACGAGCGGAGTTTGAAAACATAATGATACCCAAGGATGAACTGATTTTCCTGGCCCTTGGCGGTTCGGGCGAAATCGGCATGAACGTCAATCTATATGGCTGCCAGGGCAAATGGGTCATGGTCGATCTGGGCCTGACTTTTGCCGATCCCAATTATCCCGGCGTGGAATTGATCCTGCCGGACCTGAGCTTCATCGAGGACCGGCGCGACGACCTGTTGGGCATCGTCCTGACCCATGGGCATGAAGATCACATCGGCGCGATCCCCTATCTGGCCGCCGACCTTGGCGTGCCGCTTTACGCCACGCCCTTCACCGCGGGCCTGATCCGGATGAAGCTGGAAGAGGAGGGCCTCAGCAAGGACGTGAAGCTGCATGTGATCCAGAATGAAGGCAGCTTCAGTCTGGGTCCGTTCGGTTTCCGCTATGTCCCGCTCGCCCACTCCATTCCGGAGGGCAATGCGGTGCTGATCGACACGCCTTATGGCCGCATCTTCCACACCGGCGACTGGAAGCTGGACGAGCAACCGCTGCTCGGCCAGCCCTCGACCCCGGCGGAGTTGACCGCGATCGGCGACGACGGTGTGCTGGCGCTGGTGTGCGACAGCACCAATGTGTTCAACGACAAGGCCAGCGGTTCCGAAGGCGATGTGCGCGATGGGCTGATGCAGGCCGTCGCCGGCGCCAAGGGGCGGGTACTGGTCACAACCTTTGCGTCCAATGCCGCGCGGGTGCAGACTTTGGGGGAAGTTGCGGCGGCGACGGGACGCAAGGTGTGCGTCGCTGGCCGCTCGCTCGACCGCATCATCGGCACTGCCAAGGCGGCAGGCTATCTCAAGGATTTTCCGCCGACCGTCGATTGGGACGACGTCATGGGCCTGCCGCGCGATGAGGTGATGATCATCGCCACGGGCGGACAGGGTGAGGCGCGGGCCGCGCTGTCGCGCATCGCGTTCGACAGCCATCCGATCAAGCTGGCGGAAGGGGACACGGTCGTCTTCTCGTCCAAGCAAATCCCCGGCAATGAAATCGCCATCGGCCGCATCCAGAATGCACTGGCGCAGAAGAATATCCTGATGATCACCGATCGCCAGGCCGAGGTGCATGTGTCGGGTCATCCCGGCCGACCGGAACTGGAAGCCATGTATCGCTGGATTCGGCCTGAGATATTGCTGCCGGTCCATGGCGAGCGCCGCCATATGGCGGAGCAGGCGCGGCTTGGCATTGCCACGGGCATCCGCCATGCGGTGGTTCAGTCCAACGGCGACCTGCTGCGTCTGGCGCCAGGTGCGCCGGAAATTATCGGCCAGCAGGAAACCGGGCGACTGGTGCTGGACGGCGACGTCATCCTGCCCGCCGACGGATCGACCATGAACGAGCGGCGCAAGCTCGGCCTGCATGGTCAGATCAGCGTGGCCGTGGCGATCGACCGCAAGGGCAAGCTGATCGGCGATCCCATGCTGCGGACGCAGGGTGTGCCGGTGGAGGAAGACAAGGCGGCTTTCCTGGCGGAAGCGGCCGAGGAAGCCGCCGCTGCCATTCCCAAGGGATCGCTGGAGGAAGAGGCCTTGCGGGAACGTCTCCGTCTGGCCGTGCGCCGCACCGCGACGCGCTGGACCGGCAAGAAGCCGATAGTGGACGTTCTGATCGTTCGCGCCTAAAAAGGCACGATGAACTGGTACGCCATCTTCGCCATCTATTTCCTGATGTGGGTCATCAGTGCCTTCATCATGCTCCCCTTCGGCATCCGTACCCCCAATGAAACGGGTGAAGTGCTGCTGAAGGGGCAGGCGGACAGCGCACCGAGCAATTTCCGCCCCACCGTCGTGATGATGCGCGCGACCATATTGGCGACGATCCTGTTCGGCCTCTATTATGCCAATTATGTTCAGGGCTGGGTGACGCTGGACATGCTGCCCGGCTATCGCGTCGCGCGATGAGGGAGGCGGCGGAGCGGATCGTTCGCGCCGCTGCCGTTCATGCGGAATCCTGGGCGCGGATGCGCGCCGCGCTCTGGCCGGATGCCAGCCTATCCGATCATCGGGATGATATTGCCGACAGTCTGGCGGCAGGCGCCAACGGCGCGGCTGCCTTTGTCGCACTGGACGAGCAGGGCGATGCCGTCGCCTTTGTCGAGGCGGCGCTGCGCCACGATTATGTCAATGGGTGCGATACCAGCCCGGTTCTGTTCGTGGAGGGGCTGTATGTCGCGCCTGATGCACGACGGGCCGGGTTGGCGCGCGCGTTGATCGAAGCGGTGGCGGCATGGGGACGATCCATGGACTGCACCGAAATGGCGTCGGACGCCGATATCGCCAATCTGTCCAGCCATGCCTTTCACCAGGCCGCCGGTTTCGCTGAAACCGAGCGGGTGGTCTATTTTCGCAAACTGATCGGCTGAGCCGCCGCCTTACTGCCGCAGTCGCTCGATGGCTTGGGCGAGGGCGACATAGAGCTTGCCCATGTCGGACGAGAGGACCGCGACGCCCAATGCGTTGCCATCGCGGGCCGACAGGATGATCCGCAACATGGATTCGAAATCGTGGATGTAGCGGTTCACATGATCGCGGAATTCCGCGTCATTATCATAATGGATCGCGATTTCGCGCGATTCGCCGGCATCCAGCAGCTTCACCGCGCGGCGTGTAAACACGCCCCGGTCGCCCTTCAGATAGGCGGACCAGGCCGAATCGGTCACATCGTTGGACAGCAGCTTCGCCACGTCGATCGCCGTACTGTTGAGCGATTCGATCAGCAGCGCCGAACGCCGCGCAAAATGGTCACGGTCGCGGGTTTCCGACGCACGCTCTGCTTCTTCGATCCGCTGCTCCACACTGGCGCTGGTGTCGGCGATCGTCAGCAATTGACGGGTCAGGCGTTCCGATGCCTGATGCGCGGCCTTGACTGCCTCTTCTGCTACCCGCGCGACCTGCTCGATCTGCGCTGTGACCTTCTCGCCAATCACGGCCTGTAACGCTTCGTCGCTGGCCTGGGCCAAATGTTGCGCAGCGTCGGGGATCGCGCGACCCAATGCCTGCCGCGCACGCTCGGCGGCCTGATCGGCCGTGTCCTTGACCCGCAACAATGCGGTCACCAGCAGCGGCCCGGCGCCTTCTGTAATGCGGGTTGCATCCTGATGCGCCCCGTCCAGCGTTGTGCGCAACCGCTCCACCAAGGCGCGATTGGCCTCCAGTCCGCCCTGCGTACTTTCCAGCCATTCGGTCAGGCGGCTGCCCTGACCGCGCAGCATTTCCTCGGCTTCCTCGGTCCGCCCGACCAGCGCCTCCGAAATCGCCTCCAGTCGTTCCATTTCGGGCGTGGTACTGCCCAAAAGGGTGCGGCTCTGTTGCAGGCGGGCGTCGAACCGCTCCAGCGCGGCCGGATAGGTTTCGTCCAGTTCCCGAACGCTCGAATCGAGTGCGACGAGCAGCGTTTCGGCGCAACCGATCAGCTTTTCGGCGGTCACGCCGCCCGCCGCCAGCGCCTGGTCGATGCGCTGCGTTTCCTCCGTCATGCGCATCAGCGCGCCGGTCAACCGTTCGCCGCGCGCCAGAGCGCTGTCCTCCAGCGCGGCAAAACGCACTTCGGTGCTGGCGATCGTGTCGTGCAGTCCGCTGTGCAGGCCGGACATCAGGCTGCGCTGCCCTTCGATCAGGTCGTTGATCTGGTGCAGTCGGCTTTCGACATCGCCGATCGTATCGCTAAGGCCGGCGACAGTCTCGTCGCCGATCGCCGTCAGGCTTTCACGCGAGCGATTGATTAGCGCGTCGAGCGATGCTGTCTGGCTGCTGAGGCCGCCATCGGTGATGGCCAGGGTCTCCTGCGCGCGTTGCAACGCCGCGTCGAGGCGACGACGCAGATCCGTTTCCATCGCCTCCATGTCGCGCTCCAGCACCGCCATGGCGTCCTGGCTGGCCTGACCGATGCCCTTTTCGGCGGCGGATACCAAGGCTTCGAGCGCCTGGGCCCGACGGGTCAGCGCGTCGTCGGTGGTGGCCATGCCGGCCTGTATCGTACGCTGCGCATTGTCCAGCCGGGTGCGTAAGGCAGCTTCGGCGGCATCCAGATCCTGCGTCAGCGCCTGGCGCACCTGCGCGCTCGTGGTCGCAACCCCGGTCTGCGCCGCGTCGATCAACGCCGTCAGCGCGGCGGCATGTGCTTCGATATCTTCACGGCTGCGGTCCATCGCCTGCCGCGCGCCCTGCGCGGTCGCGTCGATCCGGCCCGACGCGATGTCGGACATGCCTGTAACCTCTTCGGCGGCCGACCGGGTCGATTCCTGCAATTGGGTCAGCTGGCTCGCCAGGCTCTTGGTTGCGGCCAGCGTGCGGGCGCGCGCATCGTCGGACAGTTCGCCCAGCGCATGCAACCGCGCTTCCAGCGTGTCGATCCGTTCGGACAGGGCATGGCCATTGTCCATCATCTGCGCGGTCATGCGACCGGTACGATCTTCCAGTTCGGGGATCGACCCGATCAGCTGATCCATCCGTGATACCAGGGCCATGGCCGCACGCTCGGCGGTTTCGGCCTTGTCGGCGGTGGTCTGGGCGCGCCCTGCTATCAGTTCGGCGGAGGCTTCCATATTGCTGCTGGCCGCGGCGCCATAGCTGTCGAGCAATTCGGCCTGATCCTGCATCGCCTGGCGCGCGGATTCCAATTGGGTGCTGATCCGACCTAGCCGCAGTTCCAGCAGATCCGCTTCGGTTCGCAGCGCGCGTGCGGTGTCGAGATAGCGGCGTGATTCGGTCCGGCTGTTGCGGACCAGCAGCATATAGACGACGGCCAGCAATATCAGGGGAATAGCGAGGGTGACGAACCCATTGGCCCAGGCGAAGGGACCGGCGGCCAGATTGCCAGAAGTAGCAATGGCCCAGCCGGCAAAGCCGACCCAGCCGATCGCCAGCACGGCCAGGGCCCAGCGCATCTTCCTTACCGAGCTTTCGCCAACGCCGTCGGCCGCCTCATTCTCATCTATGTCGAGAACGGCTTGTTTCAAAAGCAAAATATCGTCCATCTGCGACTCGTTGCCGGTCGCGGTTTGTTCGTCTCGCCAGAACTCGACGATGGTGCTGCCCCCTGTCATGTCCGCATCCTAGCATCTTTTCCCGCTTCGGAAATGCCCTGTTACCAAAACTTAACGCAAGCCCGATAGCGTTTGTCCCATGTCCTATGATCCTGGCGCCCTTCATGCCGCTTTGGCGGCCGCAGTCGGCGACGATAGTGCGTTGATCGCCGATCTGCGCGTTGCCTTTCTGGAAAGCGCCACCCGGCAAGTCGATCTGTTGGGGCGGGCGCGTTGCGACGCCAATTGGGAATTGGCGGCCTGGCGATTGAAGGGGCTTGCGGCCAGCTTTGGTCTGACCGCCCTGATCGCGCTGGCCGACGAGGCAGCGGCCGCGGCACCCGGCGATCCGCGCGTGCTGCGCAAGTTGCGGGCGGCATTGCAGGTGCTCGATCAAGCCTGATCGGTTCTGCCCGTGGTCTGAGCAAATGGGCCGCTTGCGCGAAACGCGCGCGCTTGCGAAAAGGTCGCCGCACAACAATCGGGTCACAAGCGTAACAATATGAGCTTCGCCGCTATTCTCAGCGCCAGCCGCGCATCGGGCGATTCGCCTCCGGGCCTGCGTGCAAGCCTCTATTTCGCCGGCCAGACCCTGGTGGAATATCAGGCGCGGCAAGCGGCGCAGGCCGGCGCCGACCGTATCATGATATTGGTGAGCGTCATCACACCGGCCCTTTCTCAGGCCGTCGATCGGCTGAGCGCGGACGGCATCGCCGTCGCGCTGGTGCGGGACATGGTGTCGATGGTGCGGGATGCGCCGCGCGACAGCGACGTCTTGCTTGTCGCCGATGGCGCAATCGTGTCGCAGGCGCATTTCGATGCAATGGGCGCGGCGGACGGCAATGTCATGCTGGTAGTCGACGATAGCCGGGCGAGCACCCCTTTTGAGCGGATCGACGCGGGCCAGCGTTGGGCCGGGCTGGCAAGGATCAGTCCGGACCTGCTGTTCGGCACGCTCGACATGATCGGCGACTGGGATCTGGCGCTCACGCTGGTGCGCACCGCCGTACAGAAGGGGGCGCGGCGGATCACCGTGCCACAGGACGACCTGCTGGAAGGGCGTGTCGCACTGGTCGAAACGCAGGCGCAGGCAGATCTGGTGGCGCAGGCGGTAACCGCCGTCGGCGCGGCGCAGGCGCAGGCGCGGGGAGGCATCGAACATTATCTGCTGGCGCCGGTCGCGCGGATCGTCAGTCCGCCATTGATGCGGATGCAGGTGCCGGCAATTCAGGTGCGGATCGCCGCGGTCGCGCTGGGCACCGTCGCGCTTGTGCCGATCGAATTGGGATGGCCGCTGACCGGCTTTTTCCTGCTATGCGGTGCGCTGCTCCTGTCTGAAATCAGCGACCGGCTGGGCGATCTGGCGTTGCGCGCGCCGTTGACGAACTGGCTGGCCTTTTGCGCGCCGCTGGCCGTGCTGGCGGGCATGGTCTTTGCCGGCGGCACCACCATGGCGGCTGATCTGGCATTGTTGCTGGGCATCGTGATGGTAGCCGATCGTTGGGGCCGTACCGGCGCGGCGCGGCCATGGATGATCTTCACCCCCGGCACGGCCTTGCTGCTGCTGATCCTGACCGGGTTCGTCGGCATGATGGCACAGGGCTTTCGTACCGCGATCTTGTTGGCAATTGCATCGCTTGGCGCCATGCTCTTGCGCAAGCCGGGATGATGATTTTACCTGCAGGGTTTAGTGCATTTTAACGACGTGCGATTATGCTGTCCGGCATGAACGTCCATTCGTCCCCTACCGGCATGATGAACGACCGGCCGATGGCGCGCGCCATGGCGGGACTGTCCGCCGTTCCGGTCGGTCATGCCATCGATCTGGCGTTCTTTTTCCCTGATGAGACGCAGGCGCGGCCTGACGCCGTGATCGTGGAGACCCGTCGTCATCTGGGTGGCTGCATCGCCGCGATCGAAATGGCCCTGCGCCTGTCGCTGGAGCATGCGCCCGATGTTGCAGCCGCACTGGATCGCTGGCCGGCGCCGCTCGCCTGGTCGATGGTGCGGGCGCAACCCAGCCTGATCGGTCCCGATCTTCTTGCACATATGCAGATGCGTGCCGGCGTGACGCTGATGCTGCGCCAATTTGGACAGGCTGATGTCGAACAACTGGACGAAGGACGGGGCGACCTGATCCCGACCATCGACGACCCGGAATTTGGCGACGGGCTATCGGCGCTGGCGCTGGCCGAAGGGCGCTGGCTCGCTCTGGCCGGTGAAGATGCGCCGATGAAACCGGACCTGCCGGCCGAATATTTTGCCGATCTGCTCTGGACGGTGGCCGCCTGCCTTCATGTCGTTTCGGGGCGAACCATGGTGGACGGGGGCGATCGGTCTTTGGCGGCCTTCGATCGGTCGGGCTGGGCGCTGCTGCGCGATCATGACGAGGCCGCGTGCCCGATCGCGCAGGCGGACAAACTGGTACGCAGGATGGGCGAGCGGGCTGACGTACCAGAATTGCTCGGCGCCTTGCTGGAACAACGTCGTTTCTTGCTGTTTGCGGCAGTGGCGGCGCGGCGGCTGCGGATGGACAGCCGCCACATGATCACCATGCTGGTGATGGGGCCGGTAGCGGAACTGGCATATCTGTGCCGTGCGCTGGGTGGGTCGGCGGCCGACTATCGCATCTTGCTGCTCGCGTTGCGCCCGGTGCGGCCTTTCCTCTCGGACGCGGCGATCGTCGCGGAGGCGGAGCGTTATCAAAGCGTGAGCGAGGATCAGGCCGACAGCGCGATCGGCGCCTTGCGTACGTCGCCTGTGCTGCGCGCGAAGCTCGACCATTTGCGCGCGGTGGCCGGTACATGACGGCGCCATCGCCGGCCATCGTCCGCGCCACCCTGTCCGCCGATGGCCGCCTGCTGAGCGCGGACACACTGTTGCTGACGCTTCAGCAGGAGGCGGGGGCGGATCTGGGCGAAGCCTTTGCGGTGCCGCAACTGGTGGCGATCGCCCGGTTGGCGGCGCGCCTTGGCGTTATGGTGTCGCGGCCTGTGGTCGCGGCGGCGCAGCGCGGCGATATCGACATGTGGGTGCGGGCCAAGCCGGACGACCAGGGTGTGAGCCTGTCGATCGTGGACTGGCGCGAGCGGCCATCCGCGCCGACATTGCCCGATGATGGCCGACGCGACGCGGATATCGCGGCGTTGGCGGACGGTTGGACCTGGCAGATCGACACGCAATTGCGGTTTCAGATGGTGCTGGCGGGCGGCGGAGACAGCGGTGTGCTGCCAACCCATCCGCCTGTGCCGGGCGCGCGTTTCTCCAGCTATTTTCAGCTGGAAGCGGATGAAGATGGCGATATGGCGATGCTGCGGGGTTTCGCCCAACGGCGCGCCTTCCGCGATCAGCAGGCGGTATTGGCGAGCGAAGGCAAAAGTCGTTTCCGCCTCTCGGCTTTCCCCATGTTCGATCACGCCGGTCAGTTGACGGGCTATCGCGGCACGGCCTTCCCATTGGAAAAGGCGGTGGTCGCGCCGATGGCGGACGAAGCGCCGATGGCTATCTACCCGGCCGAGTTCGGCCGCCGCCTCGATCGATCGTTGCGCCAGCCGCTGGGGCGGATCATCGCCAATGCCGATACGATCAGCGCGCAGTTGGAAGGACCGTTGCGCCCCGATTATGCCGGCTATGCCAATGACATCGCGGCGGCGGGGCGGCATCTGATGGCGCTGGTCGATGATCTGGCCGATTTGCAGGCGATCGACCGGCCCGATTTCAGCGTGATTGCCGAAGAGGTGGATTTGGCCGATCTGGGCCGCCGCGCGGCGGGCCTGCTGGCGGTCAAGGCGCTGGATCGGCGCATCACCATCATCGCGCCGGCGCCGGAGGCAAGCCTGCCCGCAATCGGCGAATTTCGGCGTATCCTGCAAATATTGGTCAATTTGATCGGCAACGCCGTCCGCTATTCGCCCGAAGGCACCGAAGTGCGCGTGGCGACCGAATGGGAAAGCGGCCAGGCGCGCATCGCCGTGATCGATCAGGGCGCGGGCGTGGCGCAGGCGGACCGGGAACGGATTTTCGAGAAGTTCGAACGGTTGGGCCGGGACGACGCCAGCGGGAGCGGCCTTGGCCTCTATATTTCCCGACGCCTCGCCCGCGCGATGAATGGCGATATTCGCATTGGTGGCGCGCCGGGCGAGGGCGCCCGTTTCATCCTCTCCCTACCGGTCGGAAACTAAACATCTTCAACAAAAAAACGGCGCCCGATCGGGGCGCCGTTCCTTTAAAAATGCCGTGCTGTGTCGTGCTTAGCGCTTGTCGACCGAGACATAGTCGCGCTGCGTCGGGCCGGTGTAGAGCTGACGCGGGCGGCCGATCTTCTGGGCTGGATCCGAAATCATCTCGTTCCACTGCGCGACCCAGCCGACCGTACGGGCAAGGGCGAAGAGCACGGTGAACATTTCGGTCGGGAAGCCGATGGCCGACAGGATGACGCCCGAATAGAAATCGACGTTCGGGTACAGCTTCTTCTCGACGAAATAGGGGTCGTTGAGCGCGATCTGCTCCAGCTCCTTGGCGACGTCGAAGACGGGATCGTTGACGCCCAGCTTTTCCAGAACGTCCTTCGCGGTCTTCTGCATCACGGTCGCGCGCGGATCGTAATTTTTATACACGCGATGGCCAAAGCCCATCAGGCGGAACGGATCGTCCTTGTTCTTGGCGCGGGCGATATATTCAGGAATACGGTCGACGGTGCCGATTTCGCGCAGCATGTTGAGCGCGGCTTCGTTCGCGCCGCCATGTGCCGGACCCCACAGGCAGGCGATGCCAGCCGCGATGCAGGCGAACGGGTTCGCGCCCGACGAACCGGCCAGACGTACGGTCGAGGTCGAAGCATTCTGTTCGTGGTCGGCGTGCAGGATGAAAATCTTGTCCATCGCGTCGACGATGACGGGATCGGGCTCATATTCTTCCGCCGGGACCGAGAAGGTCATGCGCAGGAAATTGGCGGTATAGGACAGGTCATTGCGCGGATAGACGAAGGGCTGACCCACCGAATATTTATATGCCATCGCGGCGATCGTCGGCATCTTGGCGATCAGGCGGTGGCTGGCGATGCGGCGCTGTTCGGGATCGTTGATCTCGGTCGAGTCGTGGTAGAAGGCCGACAGGGCGCCGACGACACCGACCATGATCGCCATCGGATGTGCATCGCGGCGGAAACCGCGGAAAAACGCGCTCAACTGCTCATGCACCATGGTGTGGCGCGTGATCGTGTTGGTGAAGTCCTCCAGCTCTGCCTTCGACGGCAATTCGCCGTTCAGCAGCAGGTAGCAGACTTCCATGAAGCTGGATTCTTCGGCCAGCTGGCCGATCGGATAACCGCGGTGGAGCAGGATGCCCTGGTCGCCGTCGATGTAGGTGAGGCCGGATTCACAGCTGGCGGTCGAGGTGAAACCCGGATCGTAGGTGAACATGCCGGTATTGGCGTAGAGCTTGCGAACGTCGATGACCTGCGGACCAACGGTACCATCCATGATGGCGTAGTCCTTGGCGTCTCCCCCAACGGTCAGGTTGGCTGTGTTATCCGACATATTTTTCTCCTTGTACGTCATCAACCGGCCACTGCGTGCCCTGCGGCGGCCAGTCGTTCCAAGCTCGCCTCTTTCCCCAGAAGGAAGAGGACATCAAAAATGCCTGGCGAGGTCGTGCGGCCGGTGAGCGCCGCACGAAGCGGCTGCGCCACCTTGCCCAGTCCCAGGCCGGCATCCTCTGCCACGCGGCGTATCACGTCTTCGATCGCTTCGACCGTCCAGGACTGGACAGGCTGGAGAGCGTCGGCTGTCTTGTCGAGCAGCGCGCGCGCGGAGTCGTCTAGCAGAGCAGTGGCCTTTTCGTCAAAATCGAGCGGGCAACTTTTGAACAGAAATTCTGCTCCCTCGGCAATTTCGTTAAGGTTCTTGGCCCTGGGCTTCAGCGATGCCATAGCCTGGGTCAGGAGCGCTACATTGGTATCCGATATAGCGATTTCAAGACGCTGTTCGACCCGCGGCGCGACCAGTTTTGCCAGGCGGGCATCATCGGCTTCGCGAATATAATGGCCGTTGAGATTTTCCAGCTTCTTGATGTCGAACCGCGAGGGCGAACGACCGACTCCGTCGATATCGAACAGTTCGATGGCGCGATCGATCGCGATGATTTCTTCGTCGCCATGGCCCCAGCCCAGGCGCAGGAGATAATTCAGCACCGCTTCGGGGAGCATCCCCATTTCGTCGCGATAGGCATCAACGCCGAGCGCGCCGTGACGCTTCGACAATTTCGCGCCGTCCGAACCGTGGATCAGCGGGATGTGGGCGTAGATCGGCTCTTCCCAGTTCATCGCCTTGATGATGCTGAGTTGACGGAAGGCGTTGTTGAGGTGGTCGTCGCCGCGAATGACGTGTGTGACGCCCATGTCATGATCGTCGACCACGACGGCCAGCATATAGGTGGGCGTGCCGTCCGAACGTAGCAGGATCATGTCGTCCAGTTCGGCATTCTGCACCACGACACGGCCTTGCACCGCGTCTTCGATCACCGTTTCGCCGGTCCGGGGCGCCTTGATGCGGACGACGAAGGGGGCGCCTGCCGGCGCGTCTTCGGGCGAGCGGTCACGCCAGCGGCCATCGTAGCGCATCGGCTGCTTGGCGGCGCGCTGCTGCTCGCGCAATTCCGCCAGTTCTTCGGGCGTGGCGTAACAGCGATAGGCATGGCCCGCTTCGAGGAGCTGGTCGACGACCTCGGCATGCCGTGGGGTGCGCTCGAACTGGAACATGGCGGGTTCGTCACCGCCCAGGCCCAGCCATTCCAGACCGTCGAAAATGGCGGCCACGGCTTCTTCTGTAGAGCGGGCGCGATCCGTGTCTTCCACGCGGAGCAGGAACTTGCCCCCATGGTGGCGCGCGAACAGCCAGTTGAAGAGTGCGGTACGGGCGCCGCCAATGTGGAGGAACCCTGTTGGGGACGGGGCGAAACGGGTCACCACCTGCTTGTTCATTCCCGTTGCACTTACCGTCATATTCTTCGACATTCGCCTTGCTGACCCATGGATGCGACGCCCCCTAGCATGGCTTTTGAGCCACGACAAACCTCCCTTGGTCGGAGGGGGGCAGTGTTGTCCCGAACTGGGCTGGACGCGGTTGAAAGCTGGCTGGAATGGGAGCGCGAACAGATCGGCCTTTGGGTGCCGATCGCGCTGGGCTGCGGCATCGCAGCGTGGTTCATCCTGCCCGATGCGATGGCGTGGCTTGCCTATTGTTGCGGCATGTTGGCGCTGGCCTGCATGGGCGTGATGCTGCCGGATGGTGGGCGATTGCGGCGCATGCTTGTCGCAGGCGCACTATTGGCTTGCCTGGGGTGCCTATTGGTGTGGGGCAAGGCAGTCCTGCTGGGGCACCCCCCGCTGGCGCGGGCACGATTTGTCGAGATGACAGGCGATGTGACAGTGGTACGGCCGGTGCCGGCGCAGGCGATGGTGCGGGTCATGCTGCGGCCGGTGGACGCGCCGGACCTGCCGCAGGTGGTGCGGATCAATATCGCCGATGCGGATATGCCGGTCGGCCTGGGGGAAGGCGCGCGGATTCGCTTCCGCGTGCGGTTGATGCCGCCTGCACCGCCCAGCGTGCCGGGCGGCTATGATTTTGCAGCACGCGCCTATTTTCAGGGCATCGGGGCGACCGGCAAGGCATTGAAGCCGATCGAAGTGCTGACGCCATCGACGGCGGGGCAACCGCTGCGGACACGATTGTTCGGCCATATATTGTCGCGGGTCGATGGGCCGGCAGAGGGAATCGCGGCGGCGCTTGCCACGGGCGATCAGGGCGCCATTCCCGAAGCGGATGCAGAGGCGATGCGGCGCAGCGGGCTGGCGCATCTATTATCGATCAGCGGGCTGCATGTGACGGCGTTGATCGGCGCGGTGATTTTCCTGCTGATGCGGGTGATGGTGATCAGCCAGCGGGTGGCTTTGGGATGGCCGTTGATGCTGATCGCGGCGGCCGGTGGGGCGCTGGCGGGGATCGGCTATACGTTGCTGACCGGGGCGGAGGTGCCGACGGTGCGGTCCTGCGTCGCGGCGTTGCTGGTGCTGGGCGGGCTAGCGATGGGGCGGGATGCCGTGACGCTGCGGCTGGTGGCGACGGGCGCGCTGGTGGTGCTGGTCCTGTGGCCCGAAGCGCTGGCGGGGCCGAGCTTCCAGATGAGTTTTGCGGCCGTGACGGCATTGGTCGCGTTGGCGGAACATCAGCGTTTTCGGGCCTTTGCTGCGGCGCGAGAGGAAGGGTTGCTGGGCAAGCTGGGGCGCAATCTGGCCGTGATGCTGGCGACGGGGATAGCCGTTGAACTGGTGTTGATGCCGATCGCTCTGTTCCACTTTCACAAGGCCGGACTGCTGGGGGCCTTCGCCAATCTGATCGCCATCCCGCTGACGACGTTCGTCGTCATGCCGCTGGAGGCGCTGGCCCTGCTACTGGATGTCGCCGGGCTGGGCGCGCCGGCCTGGTGGTTGACCGAGCAGGCGCTGAACCTGTTGCTGGCGTTGGCCCATGGCGTTGCGGCCAGCCCGATGGCGAGCCTGTTGGCGCCGACCATGGGAATGGGTTTGTTCGGCATCGCCATGATCGGCCTGCTCTGGTGCCTGCTGTGGCGCACGCGCTGGCGTTGGCTGGGGTTGCCGCCTGTCCTGATCGCTGTGGCCGTGACCTTTGCCGCATCGCCACCGGATATCCTGGTGACTGGCGATGGCCGCCATGTGGCGGTGCGGACGGACAGGGGGATGGCGATATTGCGGGATCGGGCAGGGGATTATGTGCGTGACGTCCTGTCCGAAAGCGCGGGCTATGATGGCGAACTGGCGGCGATTGCCGACCTGCCGACAGCGCGTTGCTCCGTCGATCTTTGCGCTGTCCGCCTGAAGGACGGCGCGGGGCGCAGTTGGCGAGTGCTGTTTACGCGCAGCGACGTGCTGATTGCCCGGCAGGATTTTGTGCGGGATTGCGCTGCGTCAGATATCGTCGTGAGCGATCGCGGGCTGCCAGGTTGGTGCCGCCCACGCTGGCTGAAAATCGACCGCCGGCTGCTGGCGCGCACCGGCGGTCTGTCGATCGGCCTGGAAAAAGGCGAAGTTCACACCGTCCATCGGCCCGGCGACGCCCATCCCTGGATCAGTCGCCCAAGGCCCCGGCCGAGGGCGACTACGCCCTAATTATAGCGGCGCAGCAGCCCCGCGAGCTTGCCCTGGATGCGGACCTGCCGCGAGTCGTAGATTTGCGGTTCATAGGCGCTGTTCGCCGGGTCGAGGCGAACGCGGCCGCCATCGCGCCGGAAATATTTGAGCGTCGCTTCCGCCTCGTCGATCAGGGCGACGACGATCTGGCCTTCGCGGGCGACGTCGGTGCGCTGGATCAGGGCGAAGTCGCCGTCGAGAATGCCGGCCTCCATCATCGAGTCGCCGGAGACTTCCAGCGCATAATGATCGCCTGCGCCCAGCAGGGCGGCGGGGACGGATAGCATCGCCTGGCCTTCCATCGCCTCGATCGGGACACCCGCCGCGATCCGCCCGTGCATCGGGATTTCGATTACGTCATTGGCCGCGATCGGCAGGAGCGGCGGCGGCGTCACCAGCTTGGGCTTGGCCGGCACTATCGGTGCAGGCGCACGGTGCATGGCATCGGGGAGCTTGAGCACTTCCAAAGCGCGGGCGCGGTTGGGCAGGCGGCGAATGAAGCCGCGCTCTTCCAACGCATTGATCAGGCGGTGAATGCCGGACTTGGACCGCAGGTCCAGTGCGTCCTTCATTTCCTCGAACGAAGGCGATACGCCGCCTTCGTCCAATCGGGTCTGAATGAAGCTCAGCAATTCCTGCTGCTTGGGCGTCAACATCGCGGTCCTCCGTGGAACGTATGAGGAACGCATAGGAAACAGATGAAGGTTAGTCAAGCGTTCCGCGCATCACAGCGGCAGGATCGTCACGCGCGTTCCAGGCTCGGCTGGCGGCGATCCGGCAGGGCGCAGGATCAGGCAGTCGGCCATGGCCATGGCGGCGGTGGCGGCGCTGTCCTGCGCGGTGACGGAGACGATGCCGGCGGTGCTGCGAAAGGCGCGCAGATAATCGTCGCGATCGCCCGTTGCGGGGAGGGCAGACGCCAGTGAGGCGTCGGTCGTGCGCGGCAAAGGATCGCGCGCGCCGCTGACATGACGGACGAGCGGCAACAGGAAGAGCGTCGCGGTGACGAAGGCGGAAACGGGATTGCCCGGCAAGCCAAGGAACAGCGCGTCGCCAAGGCGCCCGGCCATCAGCGGCTTGCCGGGGCGCATCCGTATCTTCCAGAAATCGAGCGTGCCGCCGGCCTGGACGAAGGCGGGGCGAACAAGGTCGTGATCGCCCACCGAAGCGCCGCCGGTCGAAACGATGATGTCGGCGCTTTTGGCGCGATCCAGCGCGGCGACCATGGCGTCCAGATCATCCGGCACGATGCCGAGGTCGATGACGTCGCAGGGCAGGGCGGCGAGCAGGGCCGCCAGCATCGGCGCGTTGGAGGAGGGCAGCAGGCCGGCCGGCGTCGGCGCGCCGGGCGGCACCAGTTCATTGCCGGTGGACAGGATGGCAACGCGCGGGCGGCGAGCGACCGGCACGGCGCCATGGCCGCCCAGCACGGCGAGCGCGACCTGGGCCGGGCCAAGACAGCTGCCGGCCTCCAGCAGGATCGCGTCCCTGGCGAAGTCGGAAGCGGAGGGCCGAACATGCCGGCCCGGCGAGACCGGATCGTCGCTGGCGGTCAGCCGATCGCCGTCGCGGGTCGCATTTTCCTGGATCAATATGGCGTCGGTGCCGGGCGGCAGCGGGGCGCCGGTGAAGATGCGGCTGGCCTCACCCGGCGCGAGCGGCGCCTGCAACCCCATGCCGGCCGCGCTTTTCGCGGTGACGCGCCAGGGACCGGGCATTTCGCTCGCGCGAATAGCATAACCATCCATGGCGGAGAGGTCCGCCCAGGGCTGGTCGCGCAGGGCGGCAATATCCTGCGCCAGCCAACGGCCGGTCGCTGCGCCGATCGCCACTGTTTCCGACGGCAGCCGGTCGGCCAGCGCGAACAGGCGAGCCTGTGCTTCTGCAACCGGCAGCAGGCTCATGATTGCCGGTGCCAGTCGCCGGATTTGCCGCCGGTCTTGGCTTCAAGCCGGACCGCACCGATGACCATCGCCTTGTCCAGCGCCTTGGCCATGTCGTAGATGGTGAGCAACGCCACCGAGGCAGCGGTCAGCGCCTCCATCTCCACCCCGGTCTGGCCGGCGGTGCGCGCGGTGGCGGTCACGGTGACGCCGCCATCGTCCAGGTCGAAATCGACCGTCACGGCGCTGAGCGCGATCGGGTGGCAGAGTGGGATGAGGTCGGCGGTCTTCTTGGCCGCCATGATGCCGGCGACTCGCGCCACGGCGAGGACGTCGCCCTTCTTAACCAGCCCGTCGGCGATGGCTTTGGCGGCGTTCGCGTGCATCTCGATCCGGCCGGACGCGACCGCTTCACGCGCCGTCACCGCCTTGGCCCCGACATCGACCATGCGGGCCGCGCCATCCTCGTCCAGATGGGTAAGGGCGGTCATGCCCCGGTCAACAGATTATGGGTCGCAGCCTCCACATCCGCCTGCCGCATCAGCGTTTCGCCGACCAGGAAGCAGCGCACGCCATGTTCGGACATGGCGAGAAGGTCGGCATGGCTGCCAAGGCCGCTTTCGGCAATGAAGGTGCAGCCCGCCGGCGCCTTGCCCACCAGTTCATACGTGCGCGCGAAATCGACCGAAAAGTCGCGCAGGTCGCGATTATTGACGCCGATCAGGCGCGAACGCAGCTTTAGTGCCCGCTCCAGTTCCGCTTCGTCATGCACCTCGATCAGCGCGTCCATGCCCAGGCCGAGGGCGGCGTCCTCAATCTCCTGCATCTGGCCGTCGTCCAGCGCGGCGACGATGATGAGGATGGCATCGGCGCCCAGCGACCGGCTTTCCAGCACCTGCCAGGGGTCGACGAGAAAATCCTTGCGCAATACCGGGATGGCGCAGGCCGAGCGGGCCGCCATCAGATAATCGTCATGGCCCTGAAAATAAGGTTCGTCGGTCAGTACCGACAGGCAGGCCGCGCCGCCGGCTGCATAGGCTTGCGCGTGGGCAGGCGGATCGAAGTCCGCGCGGATCAGGCCCTTGGACGGGCTGGCCTTCTTGATTTCCGCGATCAGGCCGAAGCCGGCGCGGGCGGCATCGTCCAGCGCCTTGCGGAAACCGCGCGGCGGGGTCTGCTCGCTGGCGCGGGCGTGGAGTGAGGCGATGCTGGTCGCGGCCCGGCGGCGGACGACATCCTCGCGCTTGAAATCGCAGATTTCGATCAGCTTATTGGTCATTGATAGGCAATCCAGCAATTGAGCAGGGCGTTGGCAAGGCCACGATCGATGGTTTCGGCCGCTTCTTCCACACCCTCGCGCAGATCGGATGCGGCGTCGGCGACGACAAGGGCGGCGGCGGCATTGAGCAGCACGGCGTCGCGATACGGCCCTTCTTCGCCTTGCAGCAGGGCGCGCAGGGCGGCCGCATTATGGGCCGCGTCGCCGCCGCGGATCGCATCGACCGGGTGGGTGGACAGGCCCAGCTCCGCGGCGGTCAGGCGGCGCATCGCGACCAGTCCGTTGCCGCTGACTTCAGCGATGTCGTTGCCGCCGGCCAGCGACAGTTCGTCCAGCCCTTCGTCGCCCGATACGATCATCGCCCGGTCCGCGCCCAGTTCCGCCAGCGCTTCGGCATAGATGGGGACATAGGCGGGGCGGGCGATGCCGACCAGTTGGCGGCGGACATTGGCCGGATTGGCAAGCGGTCCCATCAGGTTGAAGATGGTGCGTTCACCGATCGCCTTGCGGATCGGGGCCAGGCGTTTGAGCGCCGGGTGATAATTTTGCGCGAAGAGGAAGCAAATGCCGAGATCGGCGAGGGTCGCTTCTGCGGTCACGGCCGCCTTGTCGAGGTTGAGGCCGAGCGCTTCGAGCGTATCGGCTGCGCCGGCTTTGGAAGAGGCGGCGCGGTTGCCATGTTTGGCGACCGGCACGCCGGCGGCTGCGACAACGAGTGAGACAGCCGTGGAGACGTTGAGCGTATGATGCCCGTCGCCCCCGGTGCCGCATACGTCGATCGCGCCGGGGGGTGCGCTGACCGGGATCATGCGAGCGCGCATCGCGCGGGCGGCGGCGGCTATCTCGGTCGCCGTCTCGCCACGACGGGCCATGGTGACAAGGAAATCGGCAATGGCTTCGTTGCTCAGGTCAGCATCGAACAAGAGGTCGAAGGCCATGGCAGCGGCATGGGCGGACAGGGGCGTGGAGGGATTAGGCAGGCTGGTCATCGCCATCGGCCTTAGTCGGCGCGGGGCCGATGAGTCGAGAGGGCGTTATGCGCTAACTTCGCACTTTTCCCGCTGATATCGTAATTAGATTTCCTCTTCCGGACATATTCGGAAAGCAGCCGGGCCATTATGGCCCGGTCACGCCGAATAGGACAGGCTCAGGCGGCTTCGCGTTCCCGTACAGGTAGGCCGGCTATGCCCATGAAATTGGCGAGCATGTCGTGGCCATGTTCGGTGGCGATGCTTTCCGGGTGGAATTGTACCGAATGAATCGGCAGGGTCGCGTGGCGGAACCCCATGACGGAGCCGTCCGCGCTGGTCGCATTGACCACCAGTTCGGCCGGAACATCCTCCACGATCAGTGAGTGATAACGGGTGGCGGTGAAGGGTGAGGGCAGACCCGCAAACAGGCCGGTGCCGTCGTGGGTGACGGGCGAGGTCTTGCCGTGCATCAGGCCACCGCGCACCACCTTGCCCCCGAAATGCTGGCCGATCGACTGATGGCCCAGGCACACGCCGAGCAACGGCGCGCCCGCGTCCGCGCAGGCGGCCACGAGGTCAAGGCTGACGCCGGCTTCATTGGGGGTGCAGGGGCCGGGCGACAGCAGGAACGCCTTTGCGCCGCTGGACAAAGCCTGGCCCGCCGAAATGGCGTCGTTACGGACGACCTCCACCTCAGCGCCGAGCTCCATCAGATAATGGACCAGGTTCCAGGTGAAGCTGTCATAATTGTCGATGACGAGGATCATGGCCCAGAGCCTTAGCGCGGGATGGGCGCGGGGGGAAGTGGGGAGCGATGCAGAGCGGTTGGGAGATTATTTTCTTTGCCCACTGCCATAGGCAGCACAAGCTTTGTCCCGCTCGCCAAGTCCATGGCTTGAAAAAGCCTTCGCTTGCGCCCATATGGGTCGGGCCGGGTTCGCCCGGCTATGGTGATAAAGTGTGTCGTATAATAGACGCAGCGGACCCGGGGGCAGTACCCGGCGGTTCCACCACATGTCCCGTGACGGCCCAGCCGGAACGGGGTGCCTGATGGGGCCGAACTAGGATCGACGTGTGTTCAAAGGCGATATTTTTACCCGGCCCGTGTAAGCCGTTAAACTGTGCAAAACTCACAAGTGCCAACGATAACGAAGCACTCGCCATTGCAGCGTAATTGAGGGCCTCACGGCCTGACATTACTCTAAAATAGCGCGGTTGAACCCACCGGGCAACAGAAGGGAATTCAGCGGTTTCCAGGGCGCCGGGCAACAGAAGTCCCTGGACCTTCTCCCGTCATCGTCATCCCATCAGGTCGTCAAACGGGCGATGCGGTCGATCGTCTCGGTGGCAGGTGCGATTCGAATCGCGGCAGTTCGGCCTGTTTTTTCAATTACGCTTTTATGACAATATGGCGTAAAATTCATAACATATTGATATTAAACAAAAGAAACTTGTTTTCTGGCAGGTCATGCTATCTTGCCCGGATGTCATCGAAATGAAATACTTCTGGCTATGTTAGAAAGTTTTTTCGAGGAGATCGGGAGATGAAAAAGGCCGCAATCACGATGGGTCTGGTGCTGGCAGCAATGATGCCCGGCATGGTCCAGGCGGCGCCCGAGGAGATGGTTGTGGTCGGCGCGCCGGATGGCACGCTGGCGGCGAGCGCGCTCCAGTCCGGTCGCTTCGGGGACGCGCAGCGCAAGCTGGCGTCGATGCCGGTCTATGGCGAGAATGATCCCGCCCGCCTCATCAACCTGGGCAATGCCTATGCGGGCCAGGGCAAGATGGCGCAGGCGCGCGAAGCCTATCGCTCCGCCCGCTTCGCGCCGGAGGTGACGCTGGTGCTGGCCAACGGCACGGAAGAATCGTCGCGGTCCGTTGCAGTCCGGGCATTGGGTCGCCTCAATCCCAGCTATGCGATGAACTGATCGGCTGACCCCTAAAGGTGCAGGGAGCGGGGGCGTCGTTCGCCAAGGATGGCGCCTCTTTGCTTTTGATGCACGGCAAAACGGCCGGGTTTCCCCGGCCGTTGGCTTGTCTGCGATGGGTGACGATCGGAGCGCGCTTCGTTGGATTGAAGCTGGTCGCGCGCTCCGCGTTTTTTGTTGTCGCATCATTTCAAGCGGAAAACCGTTTCCCACTTTTCCGCGCGATGCTTCAGAAGGCCACGGTCATCGACGCGGCGATGGTGGTGCCGATCTTGTACCGGTTGTAATAGACCTTGTTGTCGCCGGCCTGCTGATATTCCTGGAACTTGCGACCCAGGATATTGCGGGCCTCCAGCTTGAATTCGCTGTTGATGCCGCCGGGCAGCGTCACGCCCTGGCGTGCGACGAAGTCCAGCTGGATGCCCGGCTTTTCCTTGATGTCGGGCTGAAGGTTCGGACCGCGGCTGGTGACGCGGGGGCTGGCATAGGTCAGCAGCAGCGTCTGCTGCGACAGCTTTTCCGTATCTTCCAGACCCAGTTGCAGGTTGACCAGATGGTCAGACTGACCGGTCAGCGGTACGCCGTTCAGGAAATAGTCCGACGCGGCCGGCAGCTCGCCGTTGGTGTAGGTGTAGGGGATTGTCGTGTCCCCTTCCTTCACCTTCAACTTGGACTGGGTATAGGTATAGTTGCCGATCAGCGCGATGCGACGATTGGCGAAGAAATCGCCGTTCGACAGGTTGCCCAGCGGCACATATTTCTGCGCTTCCAGTTCGAAACCATAGAGCGAGGCTTCCGGTGCGTTGGCGAAGCTGGTCGTCACCGCATAGGTATCGTTGATCGTGGTGAAGGTTTCGATCGGATTGTCGATCTTCTTGTAGAAGGCCGCCGCGATCAGCCGCTCGTCACGGCCCATATACCATTCAGCGCGAATGTCCGCGTTCCACAGCTGGCTGTCCTTGAGGAAAGGGTTGCCCCGGAAGAAACGGTTGGATTCGGTGTCGAGATAGGGCTGGGCGATCAGTTCGCGGAATTGCGGGCGAGCGATCGTCTTGGACGCGCTGGCGCGGAACTGGAGGCCCTTGGCGGCTTCGAGCGTCACGGTCAGGGCGGGGAGCCAATAGTCCTTCTTGATCTGGTTGAAGGGGGTGAGGCCGGTATTGTAAACGTCCACGCCGGTCACCGACTGGTCGCCCTTTTCATACCGGACGCCCGCGTTGAAGCTGACGCCCGGAACGACCTGCGCCTGCACCTGTGCATAGCCGGCATGGACGCGCATGGCGGCGTCATAGACCGGATAATTGCCCGAAAATTCCAGCAGGCTGATGTCGTACAGCTGGATCGTGGCGTCCGACGTCAGATAGTCGGGGCGCAGCTGCTGCACGGCCAGCGGCAGGTTGGTGGCGTCATAATGTAGTTCGTAGCGCGACGACGTACGCTTCGTGTCGGTGAAGGCATAGCCCGCCGTGATGGTGAAATCGGGCGAGAATTTATAGCTGAGGTCCGCGCCGGCCGACCAGAGATCTTCATTGAGATCGCTGAACGTGACCGATGCGTCGCCGCGCTGGCGGTTGAGAGCGTTGATGAAGCGATCGCCGACCGGGTCCTCGGTCAGGGCGCGATTGGTGCGCACATAGACGAATTCGCGTTCATAGGGTGCTTCGCGCTGCGAATTGGAGAAGCCTCCGCGCACGTCCAGGCTGAGCGCATCGCTCAACTTGAACTCACCCACCAGATGGGTGTCGATCAACTGGCGCTCATACCAGGCGGTATTTTGCGTCATATAGTCGGCGCCCTGGATCTGGCCGTCATTCTGGCCGACCGACAACGCGCTGCGCTTCAAGGTGTCGCGGATGTAGAGGTTGGTCCAGCGCAGCTTCTGCTCGCCCAGTTCCAACCCGATGCCCAGCAGGGCATTGACCGTGATTTCATTGTCGGTGCTGATCTGCTGCGTATTCTTGCCCGCGCCTTCGGCCGGATTGAGCGATGCCTGTTGCAGCGTGTCGCGGGTGCGCCACTTGTTGCTGTAGGAACCGGTCGCGATGATGCCCAGGCGACCGTCACTGCCGACATCAACCGCCGTACCGGCGTTGATCGAGCCGGAGAAGTTGAACGGCAGGCTGTTGGTGCGCTGAAGCAGGGTCGTGTCCGCATTCAGGAACTGCATCGCGATGGCGCGCAGGTCGGCGCGCGGCATGTTCGGGAAGGGGGTGCCGCTCTTGATCGCTTCGTCCAGCAGCGGCGGCACGTCGCGCGAGCTGTCGTCGAAGCCGGTCCAGTCGGACTTGGCGCCATAATGGGTATAGCCCATCTGGCCCGACGTTTCCGTGTTGGCCGAGCTGCCAAAACCCAATTCCAGATAGGATTCCGTCGGGATCGCCTTGGTCGTCAGGTTGATGACGCCGCCGCCAAACTCACCGGGGAAGTTGGCCGAAAAGCTTTTCTGGACCAGGGTCGATGCGATCACGCTGGTCGGGAAGATGTCCAGCGGAACGACGCGCTTCAACGGTTCCGGGCTGGGCAGGGGGGAGCCATTCAGAAGGGCAAGCGAATAACGGTCGCCAAGGCCGCGGACATAGACATAGCCGCCCGACACGACCGACAGGCCGGTCACGCGCTGGAGCGAGCCGGCGATGTCGCCTTCGCCCGTGCGCTTGATGTCGGCGGCGGACAGGACGTTGACCACCTGCGGCGCGGCCTGCGAGATATTCGCCGTGCGGCGGCCAGTGACGACGATATCGGCGCCAGGGATCGACACGTCGACATTGCCCGATTGCGCATCGGCCTCATCGGCGGCGCTGGGCGTGGTCGTCATGCCAGCGTCGCCAGCTTGGGTCGGATTGGTCTGCGCCATCGCCATCGGCGTGACCAGCGCGGTGGAAATCAGGAGCAGGCGCGCCAGGCTGAGCGGCTTCGACATGCTATTTGTCCCCCTTGGGAAAATTCGGAGCAAAAGAAACTGGGCAAAAGAAGGCGGGGAAGCGTGATTTTACGCTCCCCCGCCCCTGTTGAGGTCAGGTGCCGATCAGCGCGGGATGGCGGTGCAGTTGCCGCTGGTGCTGCCGAAGCTGGCGGTCACCGAGTTGCAGGTCCAGCCGGCATACCAGGTGTCGGCGCTGTCCTTCACCGCACCGATATAGTTGGTGGTGGCGAAGTTGGTGTCGATGGTCTTGGGGTCGATGGCGGTACGGGCGGTTTCCGTCGCGCCATTGATGAACAGGCTGGTCAGCGACGGCGTGTAGCTGATGGTGCTGTTCGCGCCGGCTTCGAAGATCGATTGCACGGTGGCGGCATCGACGTTGCGGCTGCCCTTGTACGGCGTGCTGTTGCACTGCATCACGACCGAGATGTAGCGCGGCTTGCCGGCGTCCTGAAGCGCCGTGTCGGCGTCGCGGACGGTCGGCGTGCTGTCGATGCGCAGGCAGCTCTGGGTCGGGCTGACGATGATGCCGTTGACCAGCGCCAGGTCGGCGCCGCCGCGCAGCAGCATGGCCGCACCGTTCGAACCGGTGGTCGCGCGGTTGATGGCGGTGAAGTTGGCGACCTTGAGATACTGGCGCGGCAGGGCGTCTTCGCTGGCGTTGCTGTTGGTGCCACCGTTCGAGTCGGTTTCGAGGAAGCCGTCGCCGATGTCATTGTTGGCGCGCTGGATGCTCAGCAGGAACTGGACGGTGCCGCGATAGCCGATGTCGGTATCCAGGTTATCGTCTTCGTTGCCGGTCAGGACCAGATAGCGGGGGTGAACCGAACCACCGAAGATTTCGATGCCGTCGTCCGAGCTGTTGTGGACCTGAATATGGTCAAGCACGGTGCCGGTGCCGACGCCCGATGGGGTCAGGCCCTGCAATTCGCTCGAACCCGACAGGACGAAGCCCGAATAGCGGATCTGGACATAGGACATGCGACCCGAATTGTCGGCGTCGTCAGCGCCGCCGTAGAGCGCGCCGCTGGCACCTTCGGTGTCGCGTTCGCAGGCGGTGGTGCCGGGTGCGGCGGCCGGGGCCAAGCAGTCGGTGATCTTGGCACGGCCGAGCAGCACGACGCCGCCCCACTGGCCCGACGACTGGTCGGTGTTGGTGCCCAGGACGTTTTCACGGCTGGTGAAGACGATCGGCTGGGTGGCGGTGCCGACCGCGTTGATGCGGTTGCCGCGGTTGACGGCCAGGAAGCTGTTGCCGGTGCCCGCGAAGATGGTGACGCCCGGATCGATGGTGAGCGTGACGTTGTTGCCGGTGCTGGTAGCGCCCTGATCGGTGCCGACATCGACGCGGCCTGGCATCGAGTAGATCACGCCGGTCTGCTTCGAAATGGCGGTCGAGCTGGTGAAGCGCGCCGGGAAGGCGCAGTTACGCCAGGTGTTTGTGCCGTCCGTGATGGTGCCGGCATCGGTCAGCTGCACGGAGCCAGCAATGCTGGGGCAGGCGGCGGCAGGCGTCACAGCCGTCGGCGTGGGGGTTGGGGTCGGCGTGGGGGTGGGCGTGGGCGTAGGGGTCGGCGTCGGCGTCGGGAGGACGATCGTGCCTTCGCCGGGCGAAGCGATGTCGTCGGCGCCGCAGGCGCTCAGGCCCACGCAGGCGCAGCCCGCCATCAGGATCGTTTGGATACGGTTAATCTTGGCCATGTCGTCTCCGCTCCGGTCTTGCCGGGATGGTTGAAATGCGGAGCGCAGGGGAATTTCGATTCGGACAACGCCCCCTGTCGCCCTCGGATCGGGCAGTTAGGCCTGGCAGATGACATGGTGATGCTGGTTCTGTGACGTTGGAGAGACTATCGTGTGACAGTTTAAGGACTCTCGTGGCGTTTCCATGAAAGGCTGCGCCATGCTAAGGGCTTCATGACCGCGGGGGCGTCGACAGGGAGCAGGACTTGCAACCGGAAATCGAACTCAAGCTGCAACTGTCTGCGCACGCAGCGGAAATCTTTGCGCAATGGCCGCCATTGCAAGGGCTGGATAGCGAGGCAGCGAAGCTGCACGCCACCTATTTCGATACGTCCGACCGGCAATTGGCGCAGCAGGGCGTCAGCCTGCGCATTCGGCGTTCCGGGCGGCGGCGCATCCAGACGGTCAAGGCCAATGGACGCGGCGGGGCCGGGCTGTACGCGCGGGACGAGTGGGAGCGGCCCGTGCGTGGCAACACACCGGTGCTGGATGACGGCAATCCGGTGGCGGCATTGCTGGGCGAGGGGATCATGGATGTCGCGCCGATGTTCGATGTGGTCGTGGAACGCCGGACCTGGCTGGTGCCGCAGGATGGGGCGCTGATCGAACTGGTGCTGGACCGTGGCGTGGTGCGGGCAGCGGCGCGGGAAGAGCCGATCTGCGAAGTCGAACTGGAATTGAAGAGCGGCAGTTCGACCGCACTATTTGCGCTGGCGAGGCGGATCGATGCGGATGTGGCGGTGCGAATCGGGGTGCTGAGCAAGGCGGAGCGGGGCTATCGGCTGGCCGAGGTCTTGCCGCCCGCCCATAAGGCGGAACCGGTGCGGCTCGATCCCGACATCACGATCGGCGATGCCTTCGGGCGGATCGTAGCGCTGTGCCTGCGCCATTATCGGCTGAACGAAGCGGTGCTGCTGGAGGGCTACGCACCCACCGCGTTGCATCAGGCGCGGGTTGCCGTCCGCCGCCTGCGCACGGCGATCGGCCTGTTTCGGCCGGTGTTGCGCGCGGAGGAAGTGGCGGGCTTTCAGGGCGAGTTGCGCTGGCTGGCACATATGTTGGGCGAGGCGCGCGACCTGGATGTGCTGTCGGTCGAGGATGCGGCCGGGCAAGCGGTGCTGGAAGCGGCGAGGGTGGAGGCACATGCGCGCGTGCTGCAATGGCTGGCATCTGCGCGGGTACGGATGCTGATGCTGGACCTCACGCAATGGCTGGCGGGCGGAGCGGGTCTTGGCAACGACGCGACACGGCCGGCCTTCCCCTTTGCAACGGAGCGATTGCGCAAGCGCCGCAAACATGTCGCCAAGGGCGGCAAACATATGAAGCGGCTGAGCGACGAAGCGCGCCATGCCGTGCGAAAGGATGCGAAGAAGCTGCGCTATGCCGCTGAATATTTTGGCGGTCTTTTCCAGGCCAAGACAGCGCAGCGGTACAAGCGCTTTATCGGCAAGCTGGAAGCGATGCAGGACAGGCTCGGAAAGCTTAACGATCTGGTGAGCGCACCGGCGACGCTGGCGCGCATCGGGTTGGAGGGGAAGGCGGATTTAACGGACAAGCCGAAACTGCTTTCCGCCGCGGCAAAGGCGCATGGCAAGCTGGCGGAGGCTCGGCCTTTCTGGGATTGATTACCCCCAGGGGCGTTCGCGATACCATTTGGTGATGACGTGCTTGACGCCCGTCCGCACCTTCATGCCATGATGGATGCTGGCCGGATTGGGTTCGCCCGAAGCCAGGCGATTATTCCATATCAACAATTTGCCCGTCTCCGGCTGCACCGTCTTGCCGATCTTCGTGAAGCGGGTGGCGCCGCCGGCGGCCGGTTCGTTCAGATAGACCATCAGTGTCCAGGTGCGGTTGCCCGCGACCGAGCAATAGCGCGCATAATCCGCGCCCTTGGGGTCGAAATAGTCGGTATGCGCCTTGAATTCCTGCCCCACATCATAGCGTTGCCCCTGGATCGGTTCGCCATGGGGCGTGGCGATGCCGGCAAAGGCGTCCAGCCGCGCATTGATGGCGGCGACGAAGGGGTCGCCATGGTCGAGATCGCAGGTTTCGCTGGTGCGGAAATAGCCGTCGCCATTGGCGTCCGCGATGGTCGAGGGTCGGCGCTTATCGTCGATGCGCTCGACCAGTTGGGCGCATTCCTGCGCGTTCAGGAAATCGCGCTGGATGAACAGCGTCAATTCCTTGCTGGGCACCCGTTGGATGCGGGGATGCGATGCGATCCAGGCAGGGTCGGCATCGCTATGCGCCGGGGCGTCGATCTGGTTCGTCATGGGCGATCCGAAAAGGGCGAAGATGATGGAAAGACGACGCCACGCCTATCTTCCGCCCGTGAAAATGCAAGTCGTGGGACGCAGCAATTACGCCCTGTCATATATCAGTCATATAATTGTCATTCGGGAGTAAGATCACCCGCCTAGCTGACCTCCAGGGAATAGACGGGGGCCTGCTTCACCATCATGCGTGTGCCATTTGGCGATAGGATGCGCGGTTTCAGGCGCGAACGGCCGGCATCGCTTCCGGCGATCGACTGGCTGGCGCTGCTCGAAAAGCTGCTGCTGGTGGTGCTGGCATTGCAACTGGTGCGGCTTGTCTGGGCCGTGATGGCGCCGGTCGGCAGTTTTGGCCCATGGGAAGGGCGGCAGGCGCATACGCTGTCGCCCGCCGCGCGGCAGGCGCTCTTCGCCAGTTTCGACCCCTTCTTCCGCAGCGGCGCACCGCAGCAAGCCGGCAGCGGTGTCGTCACATCGCTGGCGCTTACCCTATACGGTGTGCGGCTGAACGAAGGGTCGGGGCTGGGTTCCGCAATCATCGCGTCGCCCGACGGGGTACAGAACAGTTTCGCCGTGGGTGATGAGGTCATGCCGGGCGTGGTGCTGAAAGCCGTCGCCTTCGATCATGTCACGATCGACCGGGGTGGGGCGGAGGAACAGATTTTCCTCGACCAATCGACGCCGGCGCCCGAAGCCGAACCGGCTCCGGCGAGCGGTGCAGGCTGGCAGAGCGCCGCGCCGCCACCGCCCGCGGCATCCGGCGCCGGTCCTACCGTCGATAGCCTGAAGCGAGACATCGGCTTTGCCCCGCGTTTGCAGAATGGCCGCGTCACGGGGCTTGCCGTCCTGTCCAAGGGACCGGGCTTTGCCGACGTGGGTTTCAAGCCCGGCGATATAGTGAGCCAGGTCAATGGCCAGCCTATCGGATCGGCCGGCGATCTTCAGACCCTTCAGAACCAGATCGCGCCCGGCGCGCGCCTCTCCCTGACCGTCGAGCGCGGCGCCGCCGTCGCATCGGTCAACATCATAGTGCAAGGCCAATGACCCGCAAACTCCTTCTCTCCGCCGCCACGGCCCCGATTGTCTGCATTCTGGCCCTGGCCACGCCGATCGCCGCGCCGCTCATGGCGCAACAGACGCTGAACGTGCGAGATGCCGACATCCGCGCCTTCATTCAGGATGCGGCGCGGGTGACGGGTCGCACCTTCATCATCGACAATAAGGTGCAGGGGAAGGTGTCGGTCGTGACCGACCGGCCGCTGAGCCGATCCGAGTATTTCGAGATCGTGCTGTCGACCCTGCGCGCCAATGGGCTGGTCGCGGTGCCGGCGCCGGGCGGCGCCTATCGCATCCAGCCGGCCGATGGCGCAGCGGGCCAGCCGAGCAGCGTGGGCCGGGCGGCCAATCGCAACAGCTTCGTGACCGAAGTCTTCCGCCTGCGTTCGATCGACGCGGCGAGCGCGCTGGAAACGCTGCGCCCGCTGGTGAGCAAGGAAGGCTCCGTCACTGCCAACCGCGCGGGCAACAGCGTGGTCGTGGCCGATTATGCCGACAATATCGCACGCATCCGGCAGGTGATCGCCCGTATCGATCGCGACACGGCGGCAACGCAGATGGTGATGCTGAAAAATGCCGGCGCGCGGGAAATTGCGACGTCGTTGCAGGCGCTGGTGGCGAGCGGGGGCGGCGAAAATGCCGCGCCGTCGGCCGCGACCGTCGTGCCGATCGACAGCAGCAACGCGGTGGCGATCCGGGGCGATGCCAATACCGTGGCCCGGCTGGTGGCGATGGCCCGGCAACTGGACCAGCAGGCGGCGAGCGGTACGGAAATCCGGGTCTATTGGCTGGAACATGCCGATGCCGAAAAGCTGCTGCCGGTGTTGCAGCAATTGGTGGGTCAATCGACCAGCCAGCCGGTGACGGCATCCACCCCGGCCGCCGGTGGCGCAGCCCCCGCATCGCAGGCGGCGGCGCCGGTGGCGGCCGCATCCTCTTCATCTTCGTCCAGCGGCGGTGGCATTTCCACGCGCGGTCCGGCGATCGTCACCCGCTATGAAGGCGCGAACGCCATCATCGTCGCGGCCAATAGCGACGTGCAACGGATGCTGGGTGAGACGATCCGTCAGGTCGATACCCGCCGCGAACAGGTGCTGGTCGAAGCGATCATCGTGGAAATCAGCGATGCGGCGGCCAAGAAGCTGGGCGTGCAGTTCCTGCTCGGCAGCACATCGACCGGCTTTGCCGCGACCAATTACAGCAATGCGTCGCCCAATTTGCTGACCCTGGCCGGTGCCTATGGGGCGACCCAGCTGGGCACGACGACGACGACCGTGGTGGCGGCCGATGGCACGCGGACGACGACCGAGGTGCAGAATAGCGGCGACCTCGCCAGCAGCTTGCAGGAGGCCGCGATCAGTAGCCTGACCAGCGCGACCGGCGCGATTGCGGGCCTGGGCGGCAGCATCGGCAAGAACGGTATCTTCGGCGCGATCATCAATGCGGTGAAGTCCGACACGGAAAGCAATCTGCTCTCCACGCCGTCGGTGATGACGCTGGACAATCAGAAGGCGTCGATCCTGGTCGGGCAGCAGGTGCCGGTGACGACGGGAGAGGCGCTCAGCCAGAATTTCGACAACCAGTTCCGCACCGTGCAGCGGCAGGATGTCGGCATCAAGCTGGAGGTAAAGCCCCAGATCAACACCGGCGGCGCGATCAAGCTGTTCCTGAAGCAGGAAGTGTCGAGCGTGGCCGGGCCGGTCAGCAACTCCAGCAGCGACCTCATCATCAACAAGCGTGAGATCGAGACGACCGTCACCGTGGACGATGGCGAGATCCTCGCGCTCGGCGGTCTGCTGGACGATAATGAGCGCAAGACGATCGAACGCATTCCGCTGCTGTCCGACATTCCGGGGCTGGGCGAGCTGTTCAAATCGCGCAGCCGCAGCCGGTCCAAGACCAATTTGATGGTCTTCATCCGCCCGACCATCCTGCGGTCGAAGGAAGACGCCCAGCGGCTGACGCAGCAGCGCTACGGCTATGTCCGGGGCATGCAGTTGCAGCGCAATCCCGACATGGAGCCGACCATCGACGAACTGGTGCGAGACTATATGGGCGCGACCCCGCCCGTCGCGGCGCAACCGGGCGATGCGGTGGTGCAGCCCGATGCGGGCGCGACGCCATCACAGGTCATCGAGCCCAGCGTCCGCCAGTCGAGCGGCGTCGTGCGACCGGTCGAATTACCGGCAAGCGGAGAGCAGAAGTGAGCGATCAGTCGCAAGCCGTTGAATTTCCTTCGGCGCCATCGCGGCCGATCGACATCCCCTATGTCTTCGCCCGCAAACATGGCGTGGTCATGCTGCCGGTGGAGGGCGATCGTCTGACGATTGCCGTGCGTGAGGGCAGCGATCCGCGCGTCCTGTTGGAAGTCCGCCGCCATCTGGCGCGCAGTTTCGACGTCATCTTCGTCGCGCCGGGCGAGTTCGATCGGCACCTGTCGAATCATTATGCGATGGAGGGCAGCGCAGCCGCCATGGCGGGATCGCTGGAGGTCGGCGCGGACGAGCTGGATATTCTCGCCGCCGATATCCCCACGGCCGACGACCTGCTCGACAGCGCCGACGATGCGCCGGCGATCCGCCTGATCAACGGCATCATCGCCGAAGCCGCGCGGCAGGGCGTGTCCGACATCCACATCGAACCCTATGAAACCGGTCTGATCGTGCGCATGCGCGTGGATGGCGTGTTGCGCGAAACGCTGCGCATGCCGCCCCATGTGGCGCCCGTGGTGGTCAGCCGCATCAAGGTGATGGCGCGCCTGGACATTGCCGAGCGGCGCGTGCCGCAGGACGGGCGCATCGGCCTGACGCTGGGCGGCAAGCTGCTCGACGTGCGTGTTTCCACCCTGCCGAGCCGGGCCGGCGAGCGGGTGGTGCTGCGCATCCTGGACAAGGAGAATGCCGGCATCACGCTCGACCTGCTGGGCATGACGGGCACGCCGGACAGGATTTTCCGCGAAGGGCTGAACGAACCCAACGGCATCATCCTGGTCACCGGGCCGACCGGGTCGGGCAAGACGACGACGCTCTACGCCGGTCTGCGCCAGTTGAACGACGGGTCGCGCAACATCCTGACGGTCGAAGACCCGGTCGAATATGCGATGGAAGGTGTGGGCCAGACGCAGGTCAATGCCAAGGTCGGCCTGACCTTTGCCGCTGGCCTGCGCGCCATCCTTCGGCAGGATCCCGACGTCGTCATGGTCGGCGAAATCCGCGATCGCGAAACCGCGGAGATTGCGGTGCAGGCGTCGCTGACGGGGCACCTCGTCCTGTCGACCGTCCATACCAATGATGCGGTCGGCGCCATCACCCGGATGCGCGACATGCGGGTCGAACCCTTTCTGCTCGCCTCGACGCTGCGCGCAGTCATCGCCCAGCGTCTGGTGCGCCGCCTCTGCCAGAGCTGTCGCGAGCCGGTGCAGGCGGACAAGTCGGCCAGCGCGTTGCTGGGCTTCGATCCGGGCACGATCATCTATCGGGCGCGCGGTTGCGACGCTTGTAACGGTACCGGCTATAAGGGCCGGATCGGCGTGTTCGAAGCGATCCGGGTGGACGATACCATCCGTCGGCTCATCAACGACGGTGGCGACGAATCGCTGATCGCGCGCCATGCCTTCCTGAACGCGCCCAATCTGGGGTCTGCGGCACGGGCGCTGGTGCGTGACGGGCAGACCACGGCGGAGGAGGCGATCCGCGTGTCGCGTCGCGATTCCGTCGATGCGGAAACCATCGCCGATGGCTGATTTCGACTATAGCGTCATCGACCCGGCAGGGCGGGAACGCAGCGGGAGCATGAAGGCCGCCACGATCGAGGATGCGCGCGCGAAGCTGGATGCGCGCAAGCTGTTCATCGTACGGATCGAGCCGGGCGCGGTCGAAACGGCGCGCAAGCGGGCAGGGCTGTCGCTGCGCACGCCGCGCCTGTCGGCCAAGGAATTGACGCTCTTCACCCGCCAGCTGTCGACGCTGATCCAGGTCAGCCCGCTGGAAGAATCGCTGCGGACCATCTGCAAGCAGAGCGAGCAGGATCATGTCCGGGCGATCGTGGGCAAGGTGCATGGTGGCGTGCTGGAAGGGCGGCGGCTGGCCGATGCGCTGGGCGCAGAACCCAAGAGTTTCCCGCCGCTCTTTCGCGCGATGATTTCCGCCGGCGAAAGCTCCGGCAGCCTGCCGACGATCATGGAGCGTCTGTCGGACCTGATGGAACGGCAGGCGGTGATGCGGTCCAAGGTGCTGACGGCGATCGCCTATCCATCCGTGCTGGCGACCTTTGCCATATTCGTGGTCGCGGCGTTGATGATCTTCGTCGTGCCCAAGGTGGTGGAGCAGTTCGATACGGTGGGACAGGAATTGCCCCTGCTGACCCGCATGGTGATGGGCGTGTCCGCCTTCCTGGCCGCTTATTGGTGGTTGCTGCTGATCCTGATGGCGGCAGGTGGCGTGGGTTTCTGGCGTGCGATGAAGATGGATCGCTTTCGCTACCGCTTCGATGCCATGCTGCTCGGCCTGCCCTTGCTGGGGCGCCTGATCCGCGATCTGCATGCGGCACGCATGGCGCGCACCCTGTCGACCATGATCGCCAGCCGGCTGCCCCTGATGGAGGGTCTGTCGCTGACCGCCAACACCGTCCACAACCGGGTGCTGCGCAAGGCGTCCGACGAGATTGTGGAAGCGATCCGGGGGGGTGGGAGCCTGTCCGCCGCGCTGCGCCGGGCCGGCGTGTTTCCGCCCTTGCTCGTCTATCTGGCTGCCAGCGGCGAGAGCGCCGGGCGGCTCGACACGATGCTGGAGCGCGCTGCCGACTATCTGGAGCGTGAGTTCGACAGCTTCACCTCTGCCGCGCTGGCGATGCTGGAGCCTGTCATCATCATATTGATGGGCGGCATCGTCGCCGTCATCATCCTGTCCATCCTGCTGCCGATCTTGCAGCTGCAAAGCCTCACCGGGGCTTGAAGGAGTCGAATATGAAGCAATTTTCTATCCGCACCCCGTTCCCCGGCGAAGGCCGGGGTCCAGATGACGCAGAGCAGCGTCAAGGCCCTTGGGCCACGGCCTGCGCCGGGGCGCGCTCATCAACTGATGAGCGTGGCTTCACGCCCTTGAGGCGTTCCGCCGAAAACGGCTTCACGCTTGTCGAACTGATGGTCGTGATCGTCATCATCGGCCTGCTGGCGACTATCGTGGCGATCAACGTCATACCTGCGACGGACACGGCCCGGATCGAGAAGGCCAAGGCCGATATCGCGACGATCGAGCAGGCTTTGGAGCAATATCGGCTCGATAACCTGACCTATCCGGCCGGGTCGGACGGGTTGCAGGCATTGCTCAACCCGCCGGCTTCGCTGGCCCAGCCGCAGCGTTATCGCCGGGGCGGCTATATCAAGAAGCTGCCCGACGATCCCTGGGGCCGCGCCTATCTCTACACCGTGCCGGGCCGCAAGGGCGCGTTCGACATCAGCTCGCTGGGCGCGGACGGCCAGCCGGGCGGCGAGAGCGAAAATGCGGATATCTATTCCAGCGAACTGTAATTCTGCGTTCCGCGGCGGAGGCCGAGGTCCAGAGCGGCTTGCGCGGCGATTCACCCGCTGGGCGCCGGCCTGCGCCGGGGCGCGCTCGCGTGCCGACGAGCGCGGCTTCACGCTGGTCGAACTGATGGTCGTGCTGGCGATCATCGGCTTCATTTCGGCGGCCGTCGTGCTCGCCATCCCCGATCCGCGCGGGCGCGTGATCGAGGATGCCGACCGCTTTGCCGCGCGCGTTGCCGCCGCGCGCGACGAAGCGGTCGTCACTGCGCGGCCGATGGGCCTGTGGGTATCGGCGTCCGGCTATGGCTTTCAGCGCCGCGAAGGTGGCCAGTGGACGCCGCTGGAGGACAAGCCCTTCGTCACCGCAAATTGGAAAGGCGGCACCCGCGCGCTGGTGGGCAAGGATGGGCGCCAGCAAATCGCCTTCGACGGCACGGGCCTTCCGACCGATCCCTTGACCGTGACCCTCGCCCGTGAAGGCGAGCGTGTTTCCGTAACCGTCGATATGGCAGGGAAGGTCATGGTCGGTGGGTAAGACAGGTACATCTCGCCCGACGGACATCATGCTGAAACGATCCGAACTCGGCTTCACCCTGCTTGAAATGCTGGTCGCGCTGGCTGTGTTCAGCCTTGCGGCACTGGCGCTGGTGCGGTTGCAGGGCGTGACGCTGCGCACCGCCGCCGACCTCGACAGCAAGGCGCTGGGCCAGATCGTGGCGCGCAACCTGATGGTGGAGGTGCAGAGCGATCCTGTGCCGCCTTCCATCGGCGAAGAAGGTGGCGATGTCGATAATGGCGGACGCCGTTGGCACTGGAGCCGCACCGTCAAGCCAACCAACGACCAGCGACTGTTGCAGGTCGATCTGACCGTGGATGGTCAGCCCGGCACATCTCCGGTCGTGCTAAGCTTCGTGCGGGTGGTCGAATGATGGCGCGTTCCCAACATCCGTTCGGTGCGAGTTTGTCGGGAAACTTTGCGCCCTCATCCGTTCTCGGCAGGATCGAACCGAACGACGATGCGCGTAAACATGGTTTTACGCCCCATGAGCGCGCCGTCGAACATGGCTTTACTGCCTTTGAGCGTTCGGCCCAACAGGGCTTCACACTGATCGAATTGCTCGTGGCCCTCATGATCTTCGCGATGCTGGCCAGCGCCGGGGTGCTGTTGCTGGGCAATAGTGTGTCGGCGCAGGCGCAGGTCAAGGCGCGGCTGGACGATATGGCGGCGGTGCAGCGGGCAGGGGGCGCGCTGGCGGCCGATCTGGGGCAGGCGGTGCCGCGCATCACCCGGACCCAAGCGGGCACCAATGCGCCGGCCTTCTGGGCGCATGATGATGGCGAAGCGCAGCCGGTGATGCAGTTCGTGCGCGGCGGATGGGACAATCTGGGCGATCTGCCCCGGCCTTCGCTCCAGAAGGTCGAATATTGGGTACGGCAGGGGCGGCTGGAGCGGCGCACCTATGCGCAACTGGACGGTGCGGCGGGCGATGAGCCGGCGGCCTTGCTCGACAATGTCGAGACAGTCGTGCTGCGCTTTCGCGATGCGCAGGGTCGATGGCAGGAGGCGTGGACGCCTAGCCAGCCGGACCTGATGCCCCTTGCGGTCGAGATGATCGTGACGCGCACCGGCGAGCCGCCGGTCATGCTGCGCTTCCTGGTGGCACCCGGTCCGGCGGAAAAGCTGGAGGGGGCGAGCGGTGCCTGATCCGGGCAGGGATAGCGAAAAAGGCGCAGCGCTGCTGACGGTCCTGCTGCTGGTTGCGGTGATGGCGGTGGTGGCGGCGACCGCGCTGGAGCGGCTGGCGCTGGCGACCCGCATGACCGGCAATGGCGGCGCGGTCGATCAGGGGCGGGCCTATGCCGACGCCGGCATGGAGATGGCAAGGCTGCGCATCGCCGACCTTACCGCATCCAATCCGGCGAAGATCACGCTGGCGGGCGGTTGGATGGGCACGCCCCAATCCATTCCGGTCCCCGGTGGCGCGGCGATCGCGCGGGTGACCGATGGCGGCAACTGCTTCAATCTCAATAGCGTCGTCAGCGGCGAAAATGAGGCGAGCCTGAAGGTCCGCCCCATCGGCGTCTTGCAGTTTCAGGGCCTGCTGGAGGCTTTGGGCGTGGACGCGCGGCAAGCGCAGGTCGCCGCCGCGAGCCTGGCCGACTGGATCGACACGGACAGCGTGCCGCAGCCCGGCGGTGCGGAAGACGAGACATATGCGGCGATGGAGCGGCCCTATCGCGCGCCCAACCGCATGATGGTGGACGCCAGCGAATTGCGGGCGGTCAGCGGCATCAGCCCGGCCATCTATGATCTGGCGAAGCCGTGGATTTGCGCGCTGCCGGTCACGACCTTGTCGCCGATCAACATCAATACGCTGTTGCCGCAGCAGGCGCCCCTGTTTGCCATGCTGCTGCCGGGGCAATTGAGCGTCGGTCAGGCGCGGCAACTGCTGGCGCAGCGGCCAGCGGACGGCTACGGCAACACGGTGCAATTCTGGGCGATGCCTTCGCTTGCCGGCCTGTCGCCGGATGCGGAGGTAGGCGCTCAGGTGAAATTGACGACTGGATTTTTCGGAGTGGACGTTTCGGTGGATGTCGGGGGAACGCAGGTGGTGGAGCGGGCGCTGATCGACGCGCGGGAAAGTCCCGCGCGGCTGGTGCGGCGAAGCTGGGGCGCAGGAGCATGAGCAGTCGCGATGCGCTGATCGTCTTTCTGCCGGAGGCGGCGGAGGCTGCGCCACGCTGGATGCGGGTCGTGGATGGCGCGCCGACCCAGTCGGGCGACGGCGCCAACTGGCTGGCGACCTGCGGCCTTGCTGCATTGCCGGAACAGGCGCGCATACTGTTGGTGCCGCCCGCCGCGCTGGTGACGCTGCACTGGATGACGCATCCCGACCTGCCGGTGCGGCAGGGGCGGGCGGCCGCACGGCTGGCGGCGCTGGCCGGTGGATTGATTCCGGCCGACCAGCTATTTGCCGTCGCGAACGCCAATGAAGATCCGGCCCGGCCGCATATCGTCGCCGTGGCGAGCCGCGCCGACATGCAGCATTGGCTGCTGTGGGCGCAGCATCATGGGTTGGACCCGGACATCATCGTGCCCGCGCCCCTGTTGTTGCCAGAGCCGGAGCAAGGCTTCACGCGCGGCTCGATCGGTGGTGAGACGGTATTGCGCGGTATCGACCTGGCGATGACTGCCGACATGGCGCTCCCTGAACTGATCGCGGATGCGCCCGTCGTCGATGTGGCGACGGGGCTGATCGAAGAAAGCGCGATCGCAGCGCTCGATACGCCGCCGCTCGACATGCGGCAGGGCGACTTCGCCAAGCGGGTCCGGCGCGACATGGATGGCAGGACGATCGGCCGGATTGCGGTGTGGAGTGGGCTGATCCTGCTCGTCAGCCTGATGATCGCGCTGATCGGCGTCGCCAAACGGCATATGGAGGCGGGTCGGTTGGACAAGGACAGTCTGGCGCAGGCGCAACAGGTGTTGCCGGGCGCAACCGACGCGGCGCAGGCCTTGGCCGAGATGGAGGGCAAGCTGGCGGCGCGGGGGGCAGGCGGACGCGCCTTTACCGCGCCGACCGCCGCCTTGCTGAGTGCGATGCAGGATGCGCCGGGCGTGGCGCTGACCACCCTGTCGCGCGACCCGGACGGCATGGTGCGCGCCACGCTGGCGGCGGCCAAGGCGGAGGACATCAATATCGTGCTGCTGGCATTGCAGGCGGCCGGCTTCACGATCACGGCGACGCCCTCTCAGGAGCCGGGCGGACGGACGCTGGCAGATATCACGGTGCGGTCATGATGGAACGGATGGCGACATATTGGTCGGAGCGGTCGACCCGCGAACAATGGATGCTGGGCGTGATGTTCGCGCTGCTCGGCATCGTGATCCTGTGGTTCGGCGTGGCGATGCCGCTCGACCGGGCGCAGCGATCCGCGCGCGAAACATTGCTGGCGGCGACCGATCGCAACGCCGCCGTGCGCATGGCGGTGAAGCAGTTGAAAATGCTTCCTCGCGATGCCGCCGCTACCGGTCCGGCTATACCGATCGATCAATTTGTCGGACAGAGTGCGGGTGAAGCCGGGCTGACGCTGGAACGGGCGCAGGCGCAGGGCGGGGACCGGATGGACATCGCCATCGCCACGGTCCGGCCAGTCGCGCTCCTGTCCTGGCTGGCGACGCTGGAGGCGCAGGGGGTCCGGGTCGAAACGATGAGCGCGCGCCCGTCCGCAACGGCTGGCAGCACATCGGTCCAGGCCGTTTTGGTGCGGGGGGCGGGGCGATGATGGGCCTTGTGCTGTCGCGGCGGATGCGGATCGTCCTGCTGCTGGCGCTGTTCTTTGGCCTGTTGCTGTTCCTGCCGATGCGCGTGGCGCTGGGCGTGGCCGGGCTGGAGCGGCTGGGCGTCGCCGCCCGCGAGGTGCGTGGCAGCGTGTGGAGAGGCCGGATCGACCAGCTGATGCTGGGCAATATGCCGCTGGGCAGCGTCCGGGCCGGCCTGTCCCCGATATCGCTGCTCATGGGCCGTGCCCGCTTCGATATTGACCGGACCAAGGGGCTGGCCGACGATATCAGCGGTGCGCTGACGGTCGGTTTCGGTCGGATCGGCGTGGACGATGTGCGCGGCGCGGTGCCGCTGGGGAGAACCTTCGCGCCGCTGCCGGTAGGCAGTCTGATGCTGGAGGATGTCAGCGCTTATTATAGCGGCGATCGCTGCGGCCATGCCGAAGGGCGGGTGCGTGCGCGGATGGCCGGGCAGATTCCGGGCCTGAACCTCAGCCAGGGACTGTCGGGCGTGGTTGCTTGTGATGGCGATGCGCTGTTGCTGCCGCTGGTGAGCCAGTCCGGCATGGAAAAGATCAGCCTGCGCATCTGGCGGTCGGGGCGCTATACCGCAGAAATGCGGATTGAAACCGCCGATCCTGCTCTGTCCGCGACGCTGGGGCAGGCCGGGTTCGCATCGGTTGGTGGCGGACAGGTGCTGAAGGTCGAAGGTACATTGTGATCCAGCCCGTTGCGGCCCTGACCGGCGCAGCCCTCATCGGGGCGTTGGCCGGTGCGATCGCCGGTAGTTTCCTCAGCACCATCGTTCTGCGCTGGCCCCAGGGGCGCGGCATCCTGCGCGGCCGTTCTGCCTGCGATGGGTGCGGCCGCAATTTAGGTGCCCGCGATCTCGTGCCATTGCTCAGTGCGTTGATCCAGCGGGGCCGGTGTCGCGCCTGTGGCGCGCGGATCGACCCTTTGCATGGCCGGATGGAGGCGGCCTGCGCGATCATCGGCGCGCTCGCCATAGGCGGGTTGCCCGAACTGGGCGGTGTCGCCTGGGCCTTGCTTGGCTGGGTGCTGCTGACGCTGGCGATATTGGATTGGCGCCATTTCTGGCTGCCCGACGCGCTGACCCTGCCGCTCGCCTTCATGGGCCTTACCATAGGGATGTGGGCGACGGATGTCAGTTTGCCCGACCGGGTGATCGGCGCGGCGACGGGCTATGGCGCGTTGCTGGCGGTCGCGCTTGGCTACAAGATGTTGCGCGGCCGCGAAGGCTTGGGTCTGGGCGACGCGAAACTGCTCGCTGCGCTGGGCGCCTGGTTCGGCTGGCAGGCCTTGCCCTTCATTCTGCTGATCGCGTCCGTATCGGGCCTGATGGTGATGCTGGTCACCGGGCGGGCGGTAAAAAGCAGCGCCCGCGTACCACTGGGCAGCTTCCTGGCGCTGGCTGCGCTGCCCGCATGGATCATCGTCCTGCGCATATTCTGACGTGAATTGTCGGGGAACGTGACGACCGGAATAAACCCAGGTTAAGTCGCCAGGGGAAAATCGTCAGGTAGGAACATCGAGCGGTGAACAAAGCGCCTTTGGCGCGTTGTGAGGGGGTGGACCGATCCTGTCGGCCAATGCCTCTAACAGTAGTGACGGACCTTGGATGCGCGCAACGTGCGTATCGTAACGACAGAATAGGGTTCGCCGCGCTGCAATCGATCGACATTCAGAAAGGCGACGTTCAAATGGCCAAGGCACCAAAATCCAGCGGGAACACGACCGGCGGCGAAACGCACCAGACGGCCGAAAGCATCGATGCCGCTGTCCTGACGACCAATCATGGCGTGCCGATCTCGGACAATCAGAATTCGCTCAAGAGCGGATCGCGTGGTCCCACCCTGTTGGAGGATTTCGTCCTTCGCGAGAAAATCTTCCACTTCGATCATGAGCGGATCCCGGAGCGTATCGTCCATGCGCGTGGATCGGGTGCCCATGGCGTTTTCGAGGCGACCGACGACATATCCGACCTGTCCAAAGCGGCGGTCTTTTCCAAGGGAGAGAAGACCGAGGTCTTCGTTCGCTTCTCCACCGTGGCGGGCGGCGCAGGGTCGGTCGACACGCCCCGCGATGTGCGCGGCTTTGCCGTCAAATTCTATACGCGCGAAGGCAATTGGGATCTGGTGGGCAACAACATCCCGGTTTTCTTCATCCAGGACGCCATCAAATTTCCGGACCTTGTCCATGCGGTCAAGATGGAGGCCGACCGTGGCTATCCGCAGGCCGGGAGCGCGCACGACACCTTCTGGGATTGGGCATCGCTGATGCCTGAAACCACCCATATGCTGATGTGGGCGATGTCGGACCGCACTTTGCCGCGCTCCTTCCGCACGATGGAAGGGTTCGGCGTCCATACGTTCAAACTGGTTAATGTCAAGGGCGAAGCGCATTTCGTCAAATTCCACTGGAAGCCGCGGCTCGGGCTTCAATCGACCATCTGGGATGAGGCGCTCAAGCTACAGGCGGCCGACAATGACTATCAACGCCGCGACCTGTTCGAGGCGATCGAAGCAGGCGACTTTCCCCAATGGGACCTGGGCATACAGCTGTTCGATCAGGCCTTTGCCGAGGCGCAGCCCTATGACGTGCTCGACGCGACGAAGCTGATCCCGGAAGAAGACGTGCCCGTGCGCCTTATCGGCACGCTGACGCTTAATCGCAATGTCGATAACTTCTTTGCGGAGACCGAGCAGGTGGCGTTTCTGCCCTCCAACGTCCCGCCGGGTATCGATTTTTCCAACGACCCGCTTCTCCAGGGTCGGCTGTTCTCCTACCTCGACACGCAGAATTCGCGGCTCGGCACCACCAATTTCCATCAGATACCGGTCAACGCGCCGCGCTGTCCGTTCGGTAATTTCCAGCGCGACGGGAAAATGCAGACGATGGTGCCGAAGGGCCGCGCCAACTATGAACCCAACAGCCTTGCCGCGCATGGTGAGGAAGGCGGTCCGCGCGAAAGTCCCGATACAGGGTTCGTGACCGCGAACCTGGCGACTGGCCCCGACGAGACCGGCGACAAGCTGCGTGTACGGGCCGAGGCTTTCGCGGATCATTTCAGCCAGGCGCGGTTGTTCTACCGTTCGCAGACGGAAAGTGAGCAGGCCCATATCGCCTCCTCCTTCGTATTCGAACTCTCGAAGGTCGAGCAATTGGATCAGGTACCCGTCCGAATGGTCGCCAATCTGCGCAATGTGGACGAAAATCTTGCCGAGCGGGTTGCCAACGGTCTTGGGATCGCGCTGCCGAAGAAGGCGGAGGCGGCCAAGGAGCCTATCGATATGCCGCCGTCCGACGCGCTTTCGATCCACAAGAACATGAAGGCGACGCTCGAAGGCCGCAAGGTGGGTATCCTGATCGCGGATGGCAGCGATGCGGACGAACTGGCATCGATCGTCGCATCGGTGGAAAAGGCCAAGGGCAAGGCAGTCATCGTCGCGCCCAAGGTTGGCGGCGCGAAACTTTCCGATGGAAAGCAGCAGAAGGCTGATGGTCAGCTTGCTGGTTCGCCAAGCCAGATTTTCGACGCGGTGGCGATCCTGTTGTCGCAGGAAGGTTGCGCCATGCTGCTGAAAGAAGCGGCGGCAGTCGAATTTGTCATGAACGCTTTTGGTCACCTCAAAGCGATCGGCGCAAATGCGACGGCGCAGCCGCTGCTCGACAAGGCAGGTGTGGTAGCCGACGCCGGCGTTACCGGACTTGATAGCGCATTCGTGGAAGCAGCGGCGCTGCGCTTCTATGATCGTGAGCAGTCGGTGCGCATCCTGGCCTGACCCCAGCCATGTAGATCGGCCCGGCCGGAGCTTTGTTGCAAACAGGCTCTGCCGGGCTCGATGTACGGTCGGATTGCCTGCCCAATGTCGATGCCGTCATGAAGCAGGCACGTAGCGCCGGGACGGTCAACACCCTCCAGTCGGTTGCCCCCTCCCTATTTGATTGATGGCTATCGGCGGCTGGGGGCCACCCGCCAGATCGTGTTGGACAGGTCGTCCGCGACGATCAGGGCGCCGTGGACAGGGTCGTAGGTGACGCCGACCGGACGCCCACGTGCATGATCGTCCTTGATGAAGCCAGTCAGGAAGTCCTGCGGCTTGCCAGAGGGGCGACCGTTGGCGAAGGGAACCCAGACGACCTTGTAGCCGGACAAATCCTGCCGGTTCCAGCTGCCATGTTCGCCGATAAAGGCGCCTTGCGCAAAGCTGCGGCCCAAACCGCCGTCGATCGGGAAACTGATGCCTAGCGCTGCGACATGCGATCCCAGCGCATAGTCTGGGCGGATCGCACGGCGGACCATATCGAGTTTTTGCGGACGGACGCGCGGGTCCACATTTTGGCCCCAATAGCTATACGGCCAGCCGTAGAAGGCCCCCGGACGAACCGCCGTCATATAGTCAGGCACCAGTTGCGGGCCGAGTTCATCCCGTTCGTTCACCACGGCCCATAGTCGCCGGGTCCGGGGTTCGACGGCGAGCGCCGTAGGATTGCGGATGCCGGACGCATAGGTGCGGTGCATCCCGCTTTGCCGGTCGATTTCCCAGATGACCGCGCGATCACCCTCTATGCCCATGCCGCGTTCGCCCACGTTGCTGTTGGAGCCGATGCCGACATAGAGTTTCGATCCGTCCGGTCCGGCGGTAAGCGCCTTGGTCCAGTGATGGTTGATGTAGGAGGGCAGCTTGGTCACCTCCACGCCTGGCATGGTGATGCGGGTCATGCCGTCGCGATAGGCAAAGCGCAGCAATGCGTCCTGCGCCGCCACATATATTTGCCCGTCGACATAGGCCAAGCCGTAAGGCGCATTTAGGCCGGTGATGAAGCTGGTGCGCAGTTCAGCATGGCCGTCATTGTCGGCGTCGCGCAGCAAGGTGACACGATTGCCGCCCTTGACCGGCGATTTTCCCATGGCCTTGATATAATTGGCGATGACATCCTTCGGGCGGAGTGCAGGAGCGCCGCCGCCAGCCCCTTCCGCGACCAATATGTCGCCATTGGGCAGCACCAGGGTCTGGCGCGGGATGGCCAGGCCGGTGGCGAGCGCCGTCACGGTGAAACCCGCCGGAGCGGTTGGCTTTTCGCTCCCCCATCCGACCGGCGTCGCGATCTTCATCGGCGGCAGCAATGTCTGCCGCTGATCGGGGAGGTCGGGGCGATCGCCGGTCTGGTCAATGCCCGGTTGGCTGCGGCCACATGCGACAAGCGCAAGCAGGCCGGTGCAGAGAAGAAACTTGCGCATCATCATGGCCGATCCTCCCGATAGCCTGCATGCGCGATCCAGCCGGCGGCAAGGGCAAGGGCGCTGCTCAGGATGGACAGGATCAGGCCGGTCGTGCCGACCGAACTCCAGCCGTCGCGACTATGCTGGAAAGCATTCACAAGGCCGCAAACCCACATGAGGCCGAGCAGCAGCAGATATAGTGCAGAACGCGATCTCGCAGCGCCTCTCGTGCGGACCACTCCGATGATGGCCCAGATCAGCACGATGCCGCCGCCCAGCAAACCGCCGGTAATCAGCCAGGCCGAAAAATTGGTCCACTGGACTTCGGCGCTGTTCAGATAGGTGATGTCGGACAGCAGTGCAGCCGGAAACAGGGCGAGGGGCCACGCAAGCAGCCAGCCGTGCAGCGGGTGAAGCAAGGGCCGGACGCGCGGCGGAGCGCTGGGCAAGAGGGCCTCCTGATCGAATGGATGACAGGAAGGCAATTCGCGGCGCGGCCTTTAGTTTCCTCGCAAAGTCAAATCGGGGTACTTGTTACGAAACAGAAATCATTGAACCGGACGGCCGTTGGCGTGTTCGACCCAGTGACGCGGCCGTTCCGATGCGGCGTGTAGGGGGTAAAGCGAGCACGATGCGCAATCCATGGCTCTGGACGATGATGCTGTCTGGCCTCACCGCCTGCAATGCGGAGCAGTCGACCCTGCACGTCTTCGGTGCCGAAGCGCGGGAAGTTCGGCAGATGGCGCTGATCCTCACCATCGGCGCTGTGGTGATCGTGACGATCATGGTCGCACTTTATCTGCGCGCCGTGCGGGCGCCCGAAGGCAGGATCAGCCATCATGACGGGATGCGGATGGTTCTGTGGCTGGGCGCTATCGGCCCGACCCTGATCCTGGCGGCATTGCTCATCTATGCGCTGCCCGCCATGCGCCCCCGCCCCAGCGGTCCAGACGATCTGGTCGTGCGGGTGGATGGCGAGCAATTCTGGTGGCGGGTCACCTATCGACCCCAGAACGGGGGCGGCGCACTCTTGTCTGCCAATGAAATTCGTATTCCTGTTGGCCGAACAGTCGCATTCGAACTGACTGCGCAGGATGTGATCCACAGTTTCTGGATCCCCGGCCTGGCTGGCAAGATGGACATGATACCGGGGCGTACCAATCGGCTGGTGGTGCAGGCGGAAAAGGCTGGCCGCTATCGTGGCGTGTGCGCGGAATTTTGCGGCCTGTCCCATGCGCTGATGGCCTTCGACGTGATCGCGATGGATGGCCCGGATTTCGATGCCTGGCTGGACCGGAGCAGAGGCGCGAGCCGAGGCGTAGCAGCGTCTCGGGGAGCCGTGCTGTTTGATGCGCATGGGTGTGGTGCCTGCCACACCATTCGCGGGACGACGCAGGCGGCAGGGATCGGACCTGACCTCAGCCGATTTGGCGAGAGGCGGACGTTGGGCGCGGGCATACTCCCGCCAACGCCAGTCAATATCGCCGCCTTCATCCGGTCGCCGCAAAGCGCCAAACCGGGCGCGCGCATGCCCGCCTATCCGCAAATCAGCGCAGCCGACGCCGAGGCGATCGCGCATTATCTCAAGGGGCTAAAATGAGCCTGCACGACCAGGATGATCCCGCACTGCGCGCCGCGCAGGAAGAAAGGCTGCGCGCCGTATGGGCGCCGCCCAAGGGGCTGTTCCTCCGCTGGACCGACTGCAACAATAATCGCGTAGGCGTCTGGTATGTGCTGACCGCCTTCGGCTTCATGCTGTTCGCTGGCGTGCTCGCGCTCATCATGCGCACCCAGCTTGCAGTGCCGGACAATGACCTGGTGAGCGCCAACAGCTTCAACCAGTTGTTCACGCTGCACGGTTCGATGATGATGTTTCTGTTCGCCGTGCCGATGTTCGAAGCGGTATCCATCATACTGCTGCCGCAGTTGCTGGGCGCGCGCGACCTGCCGTTCCCGCGTCTGTCCGCCTTCGGCTACTGGTCCTTCCTCATCGGAGGCCTGTTCGTCGGCGGCTCCATATTCTTCAACGCCGCGCCGGACGGCGGCTGGTTCATGTATCCGCCGCTGACCACCCGCACCGACCTGTCGGGACTTGGCGCGGATATATGGATGCTGGGCCTGTCCTTTATCGAGGTATCGTCCGTCGCCGCGGCGGTCGAACTGATCGTCGGCGTGCTCAAGTGCCGGCCGCCGGGAATGCGACTCAATCTCATGCCGCTCTATGCCTGGTATATCCTGGTCGTTGCGGTGATGATCCTGTTCGCCTTTCCGCCATTGATCGCGGGCGACATATTGTTCGAGATGGAGAGGCTACTTGGCTGGCCTTTCTTTGACGCGAACCGGGGCGGAGATCCGTTGCTGTGGCAGCATCTCTTCTGGATATTCGGGCATCCCGAAGTTTACATCATCTTCCTGCCGTCGATCGCGCTGTTTGCGATGCTGGTGCCGACCTTCGCCAACCGGCACCTGCTGGGCTACCCCTGGATCGTCCTGGCGGCCGTGGGAACAGCCTTCCTGTCGTTCGGTCTGTGGGTACACCATATGTTTACGACAGGCCTGCCCAAGATCAGCCTTGCCTTCTTCTCCGCCGCTTCGGAAGCGGTGGCGATCCCAACCGGGGTCCAGATTTTCGTGTTCATCGCCACGCTTTGGGCCGGGCGTGTCACATGGTCGACACCCTTGCTCTATGCCACCGGGAGCCTCGCCATCTTCGTGATCGGCGGCCTTACGGGCGTGATGGTAGCCGTCGCCCCTTTCGACTGGCAGGCGCATGACAGCTATTTCATCGTCGCTCACCTCCATTATGTGCTGATCGGCGGGACGCTGATGCCACTGTTCGCGGGCCTTTATTATTATTGGCCGCTGATAACAGGGAAGAAGCTGTCCGATCGGCTCGGCCGGATCGCCTTCTGGATGCTGTTCGTCGGCGCGAACGTCACCTTCTTTCCCATGCACCTGTCGGGTCTGATGGGCATGCCGCGCCGCGTCTTCACCTATCCGGCTGAACTGGGCCTCGGCAGCCTCAACATGATCTCGACTGCCGGGGCGTATCTGTTCGCGGCCGGTGTCGCGATCATCTGCGTCGATCTGTGCCTGTCGCCGCGCCGGGCCAAGGCCGTCCGCAACCCGTGGAACGCAGGCACGCTCGAATGGTTGGCCCATCCCGATGACGAGGATTGGGGCATCCGGTCGGTGCCGCTGATCGAAAGCCGCTATCCCATATGGGACCAGAGTGATTTCGTGAAGAAAGTGGACGAAGGGCGTTTCTTCCTGCCCGATGCGGAGGAAGGGCGGCGGGAAACCATCGTGACGACGGTGCTGGACGCCCGGCCGCTGGCCGTGATCCGGCTCGGCACGCCCAGCGTCAAGCCGATGTTGACGGCGATCGCGCTGGGTGGCGTGTTCATCCTGACCACCTATCATCTCTATTGGGCGGCGCTGGTCTGCGGGGTGGCGACTTTGGCCTGCACGCTCTGGTGGCTGTGGACCGGAACGGCGGAGAAACCCGAAAAGTCGTGCAAGCCCATCGGCCATGGCATCGAATTGCCGCTTTATCTTTCCGGCCCTTCGGCGCCCGGCTGGTGGGCGATGTTCATTACCATGATGGCCGATGCGACCGCCTTTTCCGGCCTCGTCTTTGGCTATTTCTTCTTCTGGACGCGCCACGCCGATTTCCCGCCTGCGGGAATGGCGGATGGGCCGGGCATGATGTGGCCGATGATCGCGCTGATGGTCGGGGTGGCCGGATGGCTGGCGACGATCGCTGCGCGGGAATTGCATGCGCGGGGCGCGGTGGCGATTGCACGTGCGTTGCTGTGTCTTGGCATCATGCTGAGCATCGCCGGGGTGGGCGCCGGGCTGGCGGGACCGTGGACCAGCGACCTGGACCCGCAGGCGCACAGCTATCCCGCGATTGTGTGGACGCTGGCGATCTGGACAAGCGCTCATGCGGGCATAGCGGCGATCATGCAGGGCTATGCGTTGGCGCGCAGTCTGGCAGGCAGGATGGATCCGCAGCATGACGCCGACCTGCGCAACATCAGCGTCTATATGCATTTCTACGCCCTAACCGCCGTCGTCACCTACGCCACCATCGGCCTTTTCCCGGAGGTGGCATGACCAAGCGCGGCAAATGGCACGAGCGGCTGAAGGTCACGCTCTGGACGTTGATCGTTCCGCCAACCATCTGGGCCGGGCATTTCCTGATGGCCTATCTGTGGGCCGCGATTTCCTGTGCGAAGGCGGGCGCATTCGCGACCTTCCCGACATTGTTCGTCATCGGCACGCTGGTCGCGCTGACCCTGATCGGCCTGTCGGGCTGGATCGCCTGGATGCAGGGGCGCATGCCCGGCGGCAGCGTGCCGCATGAAGATTCGACCGATATCGACCGGCTGCGTTTTCTGGCCAAGTCGACATTGCTGCTCGCTGGACTGAGTTTCATCGGCGTCCTCTTCACGGCCATTCCGGTCCTTTTCCTGCGGGATTGCCTGTGACGCGCGCCATACTCATCGCCGGGGTCGGCCTTTTGCCTATTGGATGGCTGCTCGCGGCATTGCCGCTGGGTATGATCGGCCATATGGCGGGGCATATGATCGCCGTGGCGGTCGCCGCGCCGCTGATCGCGCTGGGTTTGACAGGAACTGCCGCCGATCCCGCCCGCCGCTGGCCCCGCATCGTGACGCCGATGGCGATGATGCTGGTCGAACTGCTGGTCGTGTGGCTGTGGCACTTGCCCGCGATGCGCGGGGCGGCACAGTTCGTCCCGATATTGGTCGCTGAACAGTTGAGCTTTCTGGCTGCCGGGCTGCTACTCTGGTCCTCCGTATGTCATGCACCGCAGCGCATGGCAGGCATAGGCGCGCTGTTGCTGACATCAATGCACATGACGTTGCTGGGCGTCCTGATCGGCCTTGCCCCCCGGCCGCTTTATCAATTGGGCCATCACGGTCCCGCAGGGATGCACCCGCTGATCGACCAGCAACTGGGCGGGGTCGTCATGCTGCTGCTGGGCGCTGCCAGCTATTTCATCGGCGGTCTGGTGCTGCTCGCCAGCCTCCTTCGTCAGCGGAGCATGATATGACCATCCGCATTACCTGGATGCGCGCCGTCGTCGCGCTGATTGGCTTGGGACTTTCCGCCATGCTGTTCGCCTGGTCGGGCGTGATGCAGATTTCCGCGTCGTCCGGACATTGGCACATTACCGACTGGTTTCTCCACTGGGTTATGCGCAATTCGGTGCGGACCTATTCGACCTTTCAGGCGCCCGAGGATGCACTGGACGAAAGCGGGCTGGTCAGCGCAGCAGGGCATTTTCGGCAAGCCTGCCAGGTCTGCCATGGCGCGCCGGGCGTCCGTCCGTCGCCCGTCATGCAGAAGGCCACGCCACCGGCCCCCGACCTTTCGAAAACAGCGGGAGAATGGCGGGATCGCGAATTGTTCTGGATCATCCGTCATGGTGTGAAATTCACCGGGATGCCCGCTTGGGCTGCACCCGACCGTCCGGACGAGGTGCGCCGAATGACCGCTTTTGTGCGTCGCCTGCCGGGCATGACGGCGCAGCAATATCGCGCGCTTACGCAAGAAGCGGATGAAAAGCGCATAGCCGGCATCGCGCCTGCTACGCTGGCGGCCTGCACCGGGTGCCATGGCACGGATGGGCGAGGGCGCGGCCAGCCCGATATTCCGGTGCTGGGCGGGCAGGATCCCGCCTATCTGCTGACGAGCCTGCGCCGCTATGCGTCGGGCGAACGATCAAGCGCCGTCATGCAGGCGGCGGCCGCCACCTTGAGTGAGGCCGAAATGGAGAAGCTCGCCAGCCATTTCGCCGCCATGCCGGGACTGGAGGCAAAGGCCATGTTGTCGCAACTCCCGTCACTCAAGGACAAGGCGGGCTTGCCGATCCCGGCGTGCCGAAATTGCCATGCGTCCGGCAAGGAGGGACCGGTGCTGGCCGGCCAGAAAGCATCCTACGTCGCGGCGCGCCTGAAGGGCTGGCAGCATAGCCCCGCCATTGTCGATGCGCGCCAGTCTCCTGAAACCATGGCGATGATCGCCCGGCGCATCCAGGCTGACCGGATAGAGGCGCTGGCAGCTTCCGTCGCAAATTCGGGCGCCAATATTAATGTTGCGGCCAACAGCGGATCTGCGCGAGAGGATGGGAACTGATCAAAATTCAGGCGCGCAAAGTGCAAATATCCGCCTGCGATGTTGGCCGTGCATATTGTCCCAGCCAAATTCTTTCTCCACACAGACAGGCCTCAATGATCCCCCTCCAGCGCGCAAGCCGCTGATGCAAATTTGCCTTAGTGAAGTGCCATCGAAATAGAGATTGGTAGTCGTCAACGAAAATATCGTGATGATCTATTATCGATCCGAATCTTGTTCCGCCTGCTGGGACTGAGCGTCGCTTGCGTTGACGTCGGAGAATTGCGCACGCGCTTCCTGTGCCGCACGGATCAATGCCTGCCCGGTGCCCTCTGCGGCTTCGGGGGTCAGGGTGATAGCGATGCCGTCGGGGCCGTCGAGCATGACCAGTCCAGCTTCGGCCGTGGCCGTCCCTGTATCTTCATATATTCCTGGGGTCGGCATAGGCCATCTTTCCTGTCGGAGGCTTGGAGCAGGAAGGAACGAATCGTGATAAGGCTCGGTTCCGTCAGTTCCGGTTGTCCAGGAACAGGTAGGACGGATCAAACTCTCCCAACTGTGCCAGACCTTGGGCGTCCGCGATATGAACCTGATTGCGGCGGATCGTCATGAGACCGCGATCCTTCAGTTCGCGCAACATCCGGTTCATATGGACGGGCGTGATGCCGCAGGCTTCACCCAGGTCGGCCTGCGTCATGGGCAAGTGAAAGGACACCCCGTCGCTTCGGCCGACGGCGCGCAGTTTGGCTTCGACTTCGCAGAAGAAATGGCTGACGCGGGCGATGGCATCCAGTCGGCCGAGGCGGAAGATCCACTCCCGATGCATCGCGGCATCCAGCAGGGTGCTGAACCACAGCAATTTGGTCAGGTTCGGGCGCGTGACCATCAATTCATCCAGTGCGGCATGGGGTACGAGCGCGACCTTGCACGCGGTCAATGTCGCCAGATCATGATCGAGATGGCCCAGGGGAAAGCCGTGAAGATCGACAAAATCCCCGGCGACGTGGACAGCCACCAATTGCCGGGCGCCTTGTCGGTCGTCCATATAGCGGCACATGAACCCTTCGATCAGATAGGTGCTCATCCTGACCGGATCGTCGCGGGATATCATCGTCTTGCGTGCGGGCAAGGAACGCAGGTCGGACACGGATGCCTCCAACGCGGCGAGGTCGTCGGCGGTCAACCGACCGCGCCTGCGGTTGCGGAGCAAATCTGCAAAAACCATCCTGATATCCAAGGTTAGAGGCATTGGCGGACCCTGTTTCGGCCTTGAGCCGCTCAAGAGCAAACTGAATCGCAATGGCTTATTGATCGCTCCCGTCCACCGACTTGATCCTGTTTAACGTGATTTTCCGGAACGGGGAGCGGTCTCCCGCATTTGTTCGTCATACCCAAAATCGGAAGGCTCTTTAGTGGCTACTCGGCTAGACTATGACGGATCGCAATTTCTTCGGCAGGATTTTCAGGAGGCGTTGAGCCGATGGAACCGGCGGCGATTGGCGCCAGCCTTTCCAGCGGAGGCAACCGCGTCGCAGTTCGACCGCGATCGGACCATGCTGCGACTGGAACAAGCGTTCATCGAAGAGCTTCGCGCCGACGTGTCGGAGGAAGCCGCAAAGGCGCCAGCGGACCCTGATGGGTTCATCGCATGGTTTGAGGATTTGAAAGCCAGCGGGCCAGGACAGCATGACCGGCTTTTTCCATGGTTGGCGGATCAGGCCGGGCGGGACGAGCTGCGCTGGTTCCTGTCGCAGGAAACGGCTGGCGAGGCGGGTTTCGACGATCTTGTGGCGATGACCCAGGTGAAGCTGCCGCCGCGCGCGAAGCTGGAATTGGCGCGCAACTATTGGGACGAGATGGGGCGTGGCAATGCCAAGGGCATGCATGGCCCCATGCTGGGTCAGTTGGTCGACATCCTTCAACTGGATACGCGGATCGACCATACCGTCTGGGAAAGCCTGGCGTTGGCGAATGCGATGACGGCGATGGCATCTTCACGCCATTATGCCTGGCATAGTGTCGGCGCGCTGGGAGTCATCGAGCTTACCGCGCCCGACAGGTCGGCGCACACGGCCAAGGGGCTGCGACGGATTGGCCTGTCCGGATCCGAACGCCGCTATTTCGATCTGCACGCGGTCCTGGATCTCAAGCATAGCCGCGACTGGAATGACGAGGCGATCCGCCCGCTCGTTGCCGAAGATCCCCGACGGGCGACGGCCATGGCGGAAGGGGCTTTGATCCGGCTTCAATGCGGCGCGCGCTGCTTCGATCGCTATCGCGCCCATTTCGGATTGGAGTAAGGCAATGGGACGCCCGATCTTGTTGGTGGAGGATGACCCCGCCGTCGCCGCGGTGATTGCCGACATGCTGGAGCAGGCGGACTATGTGGTGGACGGACCCTATGCCACCTTGTCCGACGGGATCGAGGCCCTGTCCCGCCACATGCCGGCCGGCGCGATTTTGGACATTCGTTTGGGACGGGGGGATGTCGGGTTGTTGGCCGACGATCTCGATCTGTATGATATCCCCTATCTATTTTGCTCCGGCGCCTTCGATCATCCGGCCGTTCAGGCGCACCCGTCCGCGCCCCTGATCTCCAAACCGGCGTTGGCCGCAAGGTTGATACCGACGTTGCAGCGGATTTTGCACTGAACCATCCGATCTGATCGTTCGACGTTCCGGCCCGGGCCAGGTCCCAAGCGGGGGACATGGATCGTCGCGCCGGGCAGAAGTGCCTTCATGGTCCGGCGCCGACCGTCGTGAAGCATGACCAAATAGAGTGGACCCCGCCAGCATATGATCGCTGACGGGGTCCATTCTGTTTAGATTGTAACCTTAGAAGTGGAAGATCACGCCGGCCATGGGACGGAAGCTGTCGAGGTCATAGGTATCGACCTGCACGCGCAGGCGCACGCCGCTATTGCCGGTAATGCCGCCCAGGCCAACGTCCTTGGGTCCGACTTCCACGCCGGCGCCGTACATCCAGTCCTTGCGGTCAGGCCAGCCGCCCTTGCCGTTGACCCACTGATAGCCGGCCGATGCGAAGATCAGGCCGCTTTCGCCAGCGCGGGCACCAAAGCGGCCCTTGACCCCATATTCCCAGTCAATGTCGCTGAAGCCCTTGGTCGCGTTGCCTTCAACGCCAACAAAAACCGGACCCAGCGGAACGTTCACGCCTGCGATACCGCTGATCAAGGCGCCGTTCATGATGGTTTCGCCGGGGATGGCACCGAATTCGGAACCCCGATCAAAAGTGTGATAGCCGCCAAGCACACCGACATAAGGCTCAACACCGAACGCATCGGTGCCATCAGGTGCGGTCTCCTGCGCGGAGGCAATGGCAGGAAAAGCTGCCAGGATGGCAGCGGCGGCGAGAAACTTCTTCATACGAACCCCTTTATGTTTCGGTAGGTGGATCGCTGAACCGGCCAGGCCCTCGCAAGTTTCACGGAAAAGTCATTAAACTGAAACAGTTGCATAAATGCAACGTGAATTCGGCGGGAACGATGGACTGAGGCATGCGTGGTAGGCCGGTAAGCGGTCGGTTCCTTGCCGTCTTCCATTGCGTCCTTTTCCGGTTCCTTTGGAGGAGAGGCTTGTGACACGGTGGTGGCGCAGAAATGGCGTCGGAGCGCATGAAGCGTGCATGGCTTTTAGCTAAGAAGGACTGTTGCCTCGAAGGGAGCTTCGTCCGCCCCTCGCCAGCCCGGGATGGATGACAATTTCGGTTCGGATCGACATCGTTGATGACGAGTGCGGTTTTCAACCGCAGGTCCGGAGCCGTGGCTAGCTCGCGCTCAACCGTCTCAGGGGAGATGGATCTGAGTGATCGTGCCGACCGCCGGCGCCGTGCTGCCCAGCGGTCGAATGGAATGCGCACGAATGAAGCTTTCAGGATCGACGCCATGCTCCAGGAGCACGCCGCACTTGTCTCCATCCGCCCAGATGACCGAGGCGCAAAATTCGACATGTTCGACGATGATCGTCACGGGCGTACCGGCTGGCGGAAATTCAAATCCTTCCAGCTGGGCGCCATAGATCGACATGTTTTTGATATTGGCGAACTCGTAAAGTCCAGACCAGTTGACCGTACATGGAATGTTCGCGGACTGGCGCGTAGCATGACGACGTTCGGAAGAGTGGGCGAGAGCATTGAGCATCATATAGTCCTGTCGTCCCCAATGTAAGACATGCAGGCAGCCCAAAAGTTCCCGAAATAATTGACGTTTCCGGTTGCCCGTCGATGCACGAGACCGCCCACATGCCACTTCTGCGTCATGATTTGCAGCAGTGGATGACGGAACGATACAGTCTCGGATGAGTCCTGATGTCATGGCGACACCGATCATAATCGACATTCCCCACAGCCTTGGCCGTGAAGAGGCCAAGCGGCGCATGACCAGCGGGGTAGGGAAACTGGCCTCGCACATTCCAGGCGGCGCAGCTACCGTCACCCATGGCTGGCCAAGCCCGGATCAAATGTCTTTGACCGTCGCAACCATGGGCGTTGAAGTGCCATGCACCGTGGAAGCTGGGGACGTTCGTCTTCGGGTGACAGTGGAGTTGCCTGCGATGCTCAGCCTCATGTCGGGTCCGATCAAAGCCATTGTTCGCCAGCAAGGGGAACGATTGCTCATCGGCTGACAGTCTCGTCACCAATTGTGACAGTGCTTCAGCACCGGCCCACTACCCTTGATTTTTCAAGCTGTCCGTCGCCGCGAATATGGCAACGCGACAATTTTGAAATTCCATGCGGCTTGCCGCTATCGCGTGATCCCTTGGGTGGCGCATTTGCCGGTCTGTCCTCAGCATTGGGCGCGGGTGTCCGGGAGACGATGCCATGCTGCCTGGGTCGCCCGCTGCATGGAGGTCCGTAATCCACTCACTCGCGATAATCGCACTTGCGACCTTGCAAGCGTGTCGCTTCGCTCCATATTGTGCAGTGCAGCATAAATGGATTGCCGCAGGGCTGACGGCTGAAGTTGCTCAATAGGAGATTTTCGCGTGGCCAAATTATCCGCTACTATCGCCCGACTGGCAGCAATGCGAACCGGCCACCCAACCCAGGCTGTCGCGGTTGGTCAAGGCCGCCTGGCAAGCCTTGACGGCTTTGGGACCAACCCCGGCGCCTTGAGTGCCAAAATCTATGTTCCCGAACATGTTGCCGAGAAACCGGCGCTGGTCGTCATACTGCATGGCTGCACGCAGAACGCCGGCGGCTATGACCACGGCTCGGGCTGGTCACGATTGGCTGATGAGCATGGTTTCTTGCTCCTTTTTCCAGAACAACGGCGCGCGAATAACCCGAATCTGTGTTTCAACTGGTTCTCTCCGATGGACAATGGCCGTGATCTGGGCGAGGCGCAGTCCATCCACCAGATGATCATGGCGATGATGAAGGCCCATGACGCCGACCCATCCCGCATATTCGTGACCGGTCTTTCCGCAGGTGGCGCAATGACCTCCGTTATGCTCGCCAGCTACCCGGAAGTGTTCGCAGGCGGTGCGATCATTGCGGGCTTGCCGCACGGCGCGGCATCCACCATCCCGCAGGCACTGGAAGCGATGCGGTCCCCGGGAGTCCTGAACGGAAGGGATCTGGGCGATCGGGTGCGCCATGCGTCCGGCCATAGCGGCCCCTGGCCACGTATTTCGATATGGCATGGAAGCGCTGACAGTACGGTCAGCAGCGCCAATGCGGACGCTATACTGGCACAATGGCTTTCGGTGCATGGTCTAGAGCCGGCGCCGGATGCTTCGGAACAGATAGCCGGCCATCGCCGGCGCGCCTGGAACGATGCAGCCGGGCGCCCGCTTATCGAGGATTATCGCATCGCCAATATGGGCCATGGTACGCCGCTGTCCACGACCGGGCAGGATGCTTGCGGCGCTGTAATGCCGCATATGATCGAAGCGGGTATTTCATCGACACGCCGGATCGCAGCATCATGGGAGCTGCTGGGGACCGAGAAGAGACGTGCTGTCGCCCAAGTAACTGAACATGTCGAAGAGGAGCAGCCAAATCTGCCCGTACCAAAAATAGGTCGGTTGGAAGCGATGTCTTCCGGACCTTCACGCCAAGTCGCATCGGGAAAGGCGGGGGTCGAACAAATCATTCATGATGCACTTCGTGCTGCCGGCCTGATGCGGCGATAGAGATTCAGCCCGTAGGTTCCGCTCGCCTGATCCGATAGGGACCAGAGCGGGACGCCATGCGCTTTCCCTTCCAACTCAGCTCGACCGACCCATCGTCCACCAACCGATCGATCGCAGCGTGGACGAGCGGCATCGCCGAACGCCACGAAGACGCGCCTGGATCAGCGGTCGCTTCACCGGCAATCGCCCTTGCGACCTCGCTTGGACAGATTGTCGCCTTGTCATTGCGTTGGTCGAGCAGCTGTAAAACGGCGCTGCACGCATCCGTTATCGACCCAAGATTGCTATCAGGGCTCATGAGCTCAGATCGGGTCGGATGCCGGGTTTGGGGTGTTCATCTTCAGGCTTGCTCGACCTGCCTTGTCTGCGGCAGCGCTCCGAACAAAATTTTACCTGCTCCCAATCCCTCTCCCATTTCTTGCGCCATGCAAATGGCCGACCGCACCCCATGCAGATTTTCGAAGGAAGCTTCAGCTTGTGATGGGTCATGACAGGGTCAAAGGCCAATCTGTTCGAGCGCAGAGGCGAGATCAGGATCGATGGCCTGGTCGGATCTGGGCGTCAGACGGTTCAGCGCGGTACGCAAACGCTGCTGCGCAACCTGCAATGTCTTATGGCGGACCTCACGCATTGCATTGGTGCGCCACGATCGGCTCTCACCCAGCAGCGCGGCCCATTTCATTTCTTCTGCTTCCAGGATCGACAGTGCCAGCCGGAGGCCGTCCCGACGGCCATGGGCATAATCCTTTTCCATGATTATCACTCAAAAATTCGCACCCGCCGCATCGACAGTGCGTAATTTCTACGATTGGCTCAGCACGGCGCTGTTGATCGAGGCCTCAGTACCTCGAATCATTTTCCTTTGACGTAAGGCTTTGTACCGCTTGCACGACGCCGTATCCGACGACGGCCAGCAAACCGACCTTTACCACAGCACCGACAATGCGAGGCGTGAAGTAGCCGATCAACGCCCCCTTCGCACCGCTGTCGCCGTCCCGCTGGTCCAGCTTGGACCCTATGATGGCACCTACGATATCGGTAATCATGGCATATCCCCTTGTTGAGATAGTGGCAGCGCGCGACATTGCTGGAGGTTCCGCCTTTTCTTCTACTCCAAGCCGGCAGTTGCTCGGTATTCCGTACAGGGTGGAACTCTATCTCTCGGCAGGCGCTTGCGTGGGATGGCCATCACTCCACGCCAGAAGGGCGCGACAAATGCGAAACGGCAACATGCGCCCGCTCGCGCCAAATTCCTTGATCGGATCGAGCCATTCTTTGCGGGCAAGGACGTCATCGGCGGACCGCTGCTGCTCGCGACGATCGCCGCGCTTATCTTCACCAACACTCCCCTTCGTGAAAATTATGAGCGGTTCTGGGACAGCGCGCTATACTTCGGGTTTGGTCGCCTGTCGGTTAGCCATAGCGTGGCGGAATGGATCGACGATGCCCTACTGCCGTTGTTCTTCATCATCATAGGCGCAGATGTGAAACGCGAGCTTGTGCGCGGCGCCTTGTCTCAGGTGCGCACAGCGCTATTTCCGATCGCTGGCGCCATCGGCGGCATGCTGGTTCCCGTCTTCCTTTTCTGGCTGATCGCGCGGGGCAGTGATGCGATGACAGGCTGGGGCACGGTGATCGCCATGGACACCGCGTTTGGCCTGGCGCTGATTGGTCTGTTCGCCTCACGCCTTCCAGATGGCGTACGTGCCCTGTTTCTTGCATTTGCAGCGATCGATGACATCGGGGGTCTGCTCGTGATCGCCTTCGCCTACAGCGACATGATTTATCTTGATGGCCTTCTGATTGCGGCCACTGGCTTTGCCGCCATCTACCTTCTGCGCCATCTGCGCTGGGGCGCGAGCATACCCTATGTTCTGCTTGCTCTCTTGCTGTGGGTCGGCATTCTGCGATCGGGCATTCATACGACGATCGCCGGGGTGCTGCTTGGCTTCCTCGTGCCGGTATATCCCCGGCTGGGCCGCAAGGATTTTGCGGACAATGTTCAGGACGAGATCGATGAATTTCAGCAGGCGCACCGCCATGCTCTTGGGGAAGGGCAAGGCGACCAGGTCGGCCGCTCGGAAAGGAAGGCGCAGGAGCGTTTGGGTTATCTTCATGAAATGACCAGCGCCACTCATGCGACAGGAGAGCGGGTGATAACGCTTCTTTCTCCCTGGATCAGCTATGTCGTGTTGCCGCTGTTCGCCCTTTCGAACGTGCGGGTGCATATCAGTCCAGATCTCATTGAAGACAGCTTTCATTCAACACTTGCGCCCGCGATCCTTGTAGGGCTGTGCCTTGGCAAGCCGCTGGGCTTTTTCGGTTTTAGCTGGATCGCGACCCGGCTGCGACTTGCACGGCTGCCCGATGATGTGCGCTGGTCAATGATTGCCGCGATCGGGACGGTAGCGGGTATCGGCTTTACAATCTCGCTCTTCATATCGGGTCTGGCATTCAGTGAAGGCAGGCTTCAGGAGATCGCATCGCTTTCGATCATCGCCGCTTCGGCGATGGCAGGCCTGACCGGCTATGCGGCACTTCGCTTTGTCGTGCGCAGATAGGCCGGGCCTGCGCGGCCGTATTGCGCTTGATCGAGTTGCCTCGGCTCATGGCTCTGATAGCCATGCGGATGTCGCCGCCGCCCGGATCCGTTCAGCCCAGTGGACCTGTCCACCATGATCGTCGATAAGATCCTGTCGGACCTCAATTTCTACATAGGGCAGATCGCGCGGAAAGGCGTGGAACGCTATCGTATAGTCTGTTGCATCCATGCGATAGGGCTCGTTGTCGCCCACGCATATGGTTTGGTCGCCCTGCAACCGCGCAAGCATCGCTCTGGCGAAACCCGTCTGCCCACGCCAGTGGAGAACGCCGATATCCCACGGGCGGCCAAGGCCGTTCAACATGGGTGTGAAGCTGTGCAAGGAAAGCAGGATGGTATCGACACCGGCCGATCGTCTGGCGTCGAGCAAGGCCGATATGGCTGCATGGTAGGGCGTGTGGATCAACGCTATCCGGGACTTCCTGGCCGCATCGTCCAGAGCGCCATTGCCGGTGACGGATGTGCCATCGGACTGGACCGCAATGGCGTCCGGATGCGCAGGATCACGATTGCAGTCGATCACGAGGCGAGAATAGGTTTGATGGATGAATGGTGCGTCGAGCAGGCGTGCCAATTCCCTGCCCAGACCCCGCACGCCGATGTCGATAGCGATATGCCGTGCCCGGTCCTTGGCGGTCAGGCCCAAGTCACCCAGCGGCTCCGGGATAGCTGCACCCGCATGATCTCCGGTCAACAGGAACGGCGAGCGGCCTCCCGCGTTATCGACAGCGAACGGCGCCGGATCGTCCGGACTCAATAATGTCGCCGCCTCTCGGGCCATCGGAACCTTCCTTTCATGCCGTTGCTGACGATCCATCACGTCACCACCTATCGTTATGCGCAGCCGGTGTCGCTGGGCGAGCATCGCATCATGATGCGGCCGCGCGAAGCCTTCGATCAGCGATTGCTGTCCGCCCGGCTCGACATCGATCCCCAGCCCAGCGAACTGCGCTGGCTGCATGATGTCTTTGGAAACTCCGTAGCCATCGCCTTGTTCAAAAAACGCGCCTCGCATCTCGTCGTCACCAGCGAAGTGACGCTGGAACATGCGCCGCTGGCGCAGCAACAGGTGGATGTCGAACCCTATGCCCGCCTGTTTCCGTTCACCTACTCGTCGGAGGACATGCCCGACTTACTGCGGTCGATCGAGCGGCAGCATCTGGACCCGGAACGGATGGTCGATAATTGGGCGCGCAGCTTCGTCCGCAATGACGGCAATACCGGCACGGTCGATCTGCTCACCCGGATCGCCACCGGCATCCAGCGCGACTTCACCTATGTCCCCCGGCATGAGAAAGGCACCCAGTCGCCGATCGAGACGCTGCGCAAGCGGCAGGGCACTTGCCGCGACTTCGCGGTGTTGATGATCGAGGCGGTGCGCGCGCTGGGCTTCGCTGCGCGCTTCGTGTCCGGCTATGTCTATAACCCTTCCCGGCACGAGGGCGTGGTCGGCGGGGGCAATACCCATGCCTGGGTGCGCATCTTCCTGCCCGGATCGGGCTGGGTCGAGTTCGATCCGACCAATGGCATCATCGGCAATCGCGGCCTCATTCGCGTGGCGATCGCCCGCGATCCCTATCAGGCGCTGCCACTGTCGGGCACCTGGTTCGGCTTGCCCGCCAGCTTCTTGGGCATGGACATATCGGTCGATGTCCATCGCGCCGATCCCGCGCTCTTCCCCACCACAGGCCATGGCGCCATCAACAGCCGCATCGCCGGCGCTCCAGGAAAGACCCCGACATGCTGATCCGCTGCGGTTATGATATCGAATTTTCCACCGACAAACAGGTCGCGATGATGGCGATGCTGAGCCTGCACCCTTCGCGCCATCAGGATCTGCGCACGCCCCAGCGGCTGATCGCCAGTCCCGACATCCCGCTCTATCATTTCGAGGATGGGTTCGGGAATGTCGCAACACGCCTGACCCTCCCGCCCGGCAATGTCACCCTGTCCTGCGACTTCGTAATCGAGGATAGCGGCGAGCCGGACCGGCGCGCGCCCGATGGTCCGCAAATGCCCGTCGAGGAATTGCCCGATGCCGTCATGCCCTTCCTGCTGGGCAGCCGCTATTGCGAGACCGATCGGCTGATGGACGTCGCCTGGTCCAATTTCGGTCATTTAACCGCAGCGCGTGACCGGGTCGATGCCATCGTCGACTTCGTCCACAATCATATCGAATTCGGCTATCATCATGCCCGGTCGGACAAGACGGCGTGGAACGGCTATCAGGAACGGCGGGGCGTATGCCGCGATTTTGCCCATCTCGCCATCACCCTATGCCGCTGCATGAACATCCCGGCGCGCTATTGCACCGGCTATCTGGGCGATATCGGCGTGCCGCCGGTGGATGCGCCGATGGATTTCAGCGCCTGGTTCGACGTCTATATCGACGGCGACTGGTACACGCATGACGCCCGCCACAACCGTCCCCGGATCGGCCGCATCCTGATGGCGCGGGGCCGCGACGCCACCGATGTCGCCCTGACGACAGCCTTCGGCCCGGCAAATCTGGTGCGGTTCCAGGTGCATACCGATGAGGTTTCCGCCCTTGACTGATCCGATCGCCGGCCCGCTGCTGCAATCCCGGACAGGCTCGCTCGGCGCGCCGCCCTTCGCGCAGGCGGGTGGCAAGGATTGCCTGCCGGCGCCGACGACCTTCCACCACGATCGCTGCGCTGGAGCGGTGGGCGAGGGGCTGGCGCTGGTGCGGCGGATTTTCTGGACGCTATCCTTGGCGCAGGGCACGATGGGATTTCGCCCGATCGATGCGGCGATGTCAGCGCGGCTGATCGCCCCACTCGGTCGCAATCCGCCACAATGCGGCATTTGTGGCGCGCATCTTCGCTGTCCATGCTGTCCGAGATGTGTGAGGCTGCCGCCGGGCGCGCATCGGCCAAGGGCCAGGCGGGCCGCTATCATGTCGCGCTCGGTTGTACCGATGAGGGCTTTCTGATCTTTTCTGAGCGGCACGACCTGCGCGAAACGCTGTGGCGCGCCTTCATCGTTCGCTGCATTGGCAGGGCGCGTGCGCGTACTTCCCCGTCTTGGCAAATGCCTTGCGCGTGAATGTGCGCAATCTCGATACCATCAGAGCAGATTTGCGCTGAAGTTTTTACATGAAGGCGAAATTTGCAGAGTAGCAAATCTTTTTTGTGCTGCGTGGGATCTGCCAGAACAGGCAGGCCCAGACATGATGAAGATTTAAAAATTCAAAAAAAAACGCCGCACGATGCCGGACGGCGTGGTAGGCTCTGGTAGGGGCTTATTCCTTGGCGCCGGTTCCAGGCTCCGTGGTCTTGGGTGCCTTGCCGTCTTCGACGCGACCTTCATTGCGAAGGTCGCGACCTTCCTGCGCCTTCTTCTTGGCTTCAGGCGTTTCGCCATGCTCGTTCAGTTCTTCTTTCACGAAACCAGCTGCTTCTTTTGCTTTGCCTTCAATGCTCATGACCGTTTCCTTTTCTACAGAATATTTATTGAACGCCCACATGAACATCACGTTCCATTTCTTTATTGTTTTTCAACGAGATTGATCTGCATCATGATTATATTCATATCGAGTAACGAATTCCCGGATATGTCGATTTCGCCGCGAGGCGGGCGACAATTTCTGCCCGTCCTTGTGCAGGCGTCAAATGCAGGCGCCAAGCCCGCCGCATCATCGCCATTATGATTTCGGAGGCGGGGATTGGCCCTAACCTCAAGACGGATATCAATTGCAGCATCGCGGCCGAACAATGCCGAGAACATGAAAGCGGTCTGACCCGTGCGGTCGGTATGGTTCGGATCTGCTCTGGCCTCGATCAGGGACTTCGCGATGTCTGTATCTCTTCAAGGCGACGCCCATCGGTGCGGAATTTACCTCTGTCGCAACACTGTTGGAAGCCGCGCAGTTCGAAAACCAGTGCACCGCGAAATGGCGATAGCCGGTCTGCGAGGCTTACTCGCCACCGTCACGGATTAACAAACATCATATACTAAGGTTGGAGGCCCGGGATCGCATTAGCCACTTTTCGGTTTAGCACCTTCGGATCATTCATAGAAAGGGTCTGCTGTTCACCCATGTTCCTGGACCGTTTTCTTGCTAACCGTCGTGGCGTCGATCTCACCATGGAGGAGAGATCGTTGCTTGAAAGCGCGATCAGCGAAATCCGCTCGGTGGAACCGCGTCGCACCATCATCGAGGCTTGCGAACCGGTGTCTGTCAGCACCTATCTGCTGGAAGGCATCTTGTCGCGATATATCGACGATAAGAAAGGTCTTCGACAGCTGGTGGCGGTGCATGTGCCCGGCGAGTTCGTCGATCTGCACGCCTATCCGATGCGCGAACTGGATCATTCAATCGGTACGCTGACCGCAGCGACCGTTGCCATCGTTCCGCACAACGCCCTCAAGGATATTCTTGATCCGCGACCTGAGCTTGCGCGAAAGCTATGGTTCTCTACCCTGATCGATGCTGCGATGCACCGCGCCTGGCTGTTTCGTGTGGGACGGCTCGATGCCGTAGGCCGGGTTGCGCACTTCCTGTGTGAGATCAATGCGCGGCTCGAAGCTGTTGCCCTCTCCGATGGACGTCGCTTCGTGCTGGCTCTCACCCAAAGTGACATTGCCGAGATTTGCGGTTTGACCACCGTACACACCAACAGGGCTTTTCGCCAGCTACGCGAAGCTGGGCTTTGCAACATGCGCGCCTCTTTGGTCGAAATTGAAGACCTCTCCGCCTTGATGCAGCGCGGCGATTTCAATCCCAACTATCTTTATCTTGGTGGAAACCCACTTGCCAACGACGATGATGGAGAGCCGAAATGAAGGATAACCAATCCGTTGAGCCGTTTACCGACGCCGGCGTTGCGGCCGTGGAAGATGGCCATGTCGTTCTCGACGGCCCGGATGGCATTGCCATCACTTTGACACCGGAAGCAGCGGTGGCGACCGGACGCAGTCTGGTCGAAGCAGGCGAAGCGGCTCTGGAGAGAGTCAAAGGCGCTAAAGGAAATTCGTAGGCTGGCAACCATCTTCTGCAACGCGAGCGATCAGTTCGTGCAAGGACAGCTTAGCCAGCTGTGAGTTTTCGGCCGGCGTGCCTTACAATTTGATCTGATCATGGCAAATATGTTTCGGAAATATCCAGGAAAAATCCCGTCACCAGGCGAAGAGGTCCAAGATATGATTTTTATCAATCTGATTTCCGGCTGACGCACTGGTTCGCATTGGAAAGTTTATACCTCGGCAACGTTTAGAAATAGACGGATGGCACTCTTTGCGCATCGTGTCAGGGAGGCGAAATGCGCATCGCGATCATTGCTCATCTGAAATATCCCATAGCTGAGCCGTTCGCCGGCGGCCTTGAGATGCATACGCACATGCTTGCACGCTCGCTTCGTGAGCGCGGTCATGACGTCACGCTCTTCGCTTCGACACGTTCGGACCCCTCACTGGGTGTCGAAGCCATCTGTCCCGAAACTTCGCTGCTTGAAACAGGGATAGCGGAAGCCAACGATGTCGCATTCTTCCGTGAACATCATGCCTATCTCGGCTTGATGACCGAGCTGCGATCACGATCATTTGACGTGATACACAATAATTCTCTGCATTATCTTCCGGTGAGCATGGCTGACACGCTCACGACGCCGGTTGTGACCACGCTGCATACCCCTCCATTCTGCTGGCTGGAAAGTGGAGTTCGATTGAACCGAGGTCCTATGACCTACGTGGCCGTGTCGCAGGCGACCGCTGCCATGTGGAGCCATGTAGCCAGAACGGATCATGTGATTTCAAACGGTATCGACTTGACGCATTTTCCCTTCCAGCCGATTGCTAGCGAAACACCCTATCTGGTCTGGTACGGAAGGATCGTGCCGGAAAAGGGATTGGATTTTGCAATCGATGCCGCGCGTCTCGCAGGGTTGCCGCTGCGCATCGCCGGGCCGGTCTCGAACCAAGCCTATTATGAGGAATCGATCAGGCCACGTTTGGGGGGGGATGTCGAATATGTAGGACATCTGCCCCATCGCGATCTCGCCCGTCTTGTCGGTGGGGCGATGGCCACGCTCTGCACGCCCCGTTGGGAAGAGCCCTATGGCCTTGTCGTGGCTGAAGCCTTGGCATGTGGCACGCCGGTCGCTGCCTTTCGCCGCGGCGGCGTGCCTGCTCTTCTGAGCGACGATTGTGGTGTCCTGGCTGAGCCGGACGATCTCGCTTCACTGGCGTCGGCAGCGCTTGCGGCTTCGGTACTGAGCCGCGGCGCGTGCAGGGCCCATGCGGAGCGATACTGCGACGCACAGCGCATGGTCGATCAATATGAAGCCGTTTACCGCGAACTCGCCACTGTCGATGTTGACGGAGAGAGCCAAGCAGCGGTTGCACATCCGCTCATTGCGAGCGTTGCATGAGCTTTCCAGCCTGCGTGTGTGTACCGGCCCGTAACGAGGCGGCGCACATCGGCCGCTTGATCCAAGCACTGGCCCAACAGACCGTCCGGCGTTTCGCTGTCGCAATCTGCGTCAACAACAGTAGCGACGCTACCTGCGCAATGGCGAAAAGGGCGATGCTGGAGTTCGGCGCGCGCTTCCGCCTGGAGATTATCGAGCGGCAGTTCGAGCCGGACCTTGCCCATGCCGGATCCGCGCGCCGCGCTGCCATGGATATGGGCATGCAGATGATCCCCCCCGACGGCATTTTGATATCCACCGATGCGGATTGCCGCCCACCGCCAGATTGGGTGGAAGCCAATCTCCAGCATTGCGCAGCGGATCATATCGTGGGTGGACGCATCGAACTGGACGAAATGGAGGCCGAGGGCGCGTCGGAGATTTTTTCACTGCGCGGTCGCTTCGACGCCTATTGGGAGGCCGTCCGCGCGATCGAGGACGCGATAGATCCGGTCGAATGGGACATGCCGCCCAGGCATGGCGACCACACCGGCGCTAGCCTTGCACTGTCCATCGACCTGTATCGCCGCGCTGGCGGTGTCCCGCTTATCGCCTCCGGCGAAGATCGCGCGTTGGTCGAGGCAGCCATGCGAGCAGGAGGACGGCTTGTCCACCCAAATGCCGTATGGACCAGAGCCTCCTCCAGGACAGCAGGACGGGCCGACGCCGGCATGGCCGCCGACATGCAGCGGTGGATCGATTGTGCGGCCAGCGGACATGTTCCGGCCGTACCCGACCTTGCACATTGGGAGGCGCGCGCGCGATGGCGCCGTCAGGCAAGGAAAGCCTTGGGAATGGCAGCGCTCTGCGAGGCCGAACGCTCGCTTCCCGCCATGCCCTGCGACATGCCGCTCCCGGAAGCGGCAGCAGCATCGTGAGCCGAGCGATCGGATATTATGTGCATCATCATGGCGACGGCCACCGTCAGCGCGCTATAGCGATTGGCGCGATGTTGGAGGATGTTACGCTCATTGGAACCGGCATTGCCGACAAGGTGGACCAGCTATCTTTTGTCGATCTTCCCGATGACCGCCTCGGCGCGGATTTTACCGGAATCGACCATGCCGAGCGCCCATCGTCCCTGCACTACGCCCCGCTGGATCATGAAGGCATAAGGCAGCGTACGGCAATCATCGCGGGCTGGATAGCACAGGCCCGGCCGCGTCTGATGGTGGTCGATGTATCTGCGGAAGTGGCGATGCTGGCCAGACTCGCTTCGGTGCCCACCGTCTATGTCCGCTTGAACGGCAGCCGGCTGGACGCCGCGCATCTGGACGCCTTTCGTGGTGCGACCGCGCTCCTGGCGCCTTTTCACGAAGCGCTGGACGATGACGACATTCCTGCCTGGGTCAGGGAAAAGACATTTTATGCGCCGGCAATTGTTCGATCGCTCTCCCGAAGCATAGGGGGCGACGATCGCATCATCCTGGTCATTCTGGGCCGGGGGGGCGGAATCTCCGACGGCGATCGATGGGCGGATGCCGCTCGATCGACGCCGGACCGGCAGTGGCGGATCCTTGGCCCCTGCACAGTACCTTCGGACATTCCATGCAATCTTGAGCTGCGCGGTTGGGTAGATGATGTCGGCACGCATATTGGCGCAGCCGATGTCATTATCGGCGGTGCCGGGGATGGTGTGGTCAGCGCCGTTCTGGCAGCTCGTCGCCCGTTCATATGCTTGCCCGAACCTCGGCCGTTCGAAGAGCAGTTGTCGAAGGCGAGGAGACTTGCGGCAACAGGCGGCGCGATCGTGCGTTATGATTGGCCGCAGAAAGACGAGTGGCCAGGCTTGATCGTTCAGGCGATCGAGCAGGCCGATCGGTGGCCGGCCTGTTTGACCGACAGGGGTGGGGCGGAGAGGGTCGCTTGCTGGCTGGATAGTCTTCCCGCTGCGATTCCCACAGGTAGGAGCGATATTGCGTGATCCCGGACATAGAACAGCCAGTCACCGTTACCACCGATATCGTCGATCGGCTTGCTACGCTCGGCTCCCGTTATGATGCCGCCCCCAATTTCCCCGTTGAAAGCATGGCAGCTCTGATCGAGAGCGGACATCATCGGCGGTTCGCTCCAAAAGAATGTGGTGGGGAAGCATTCGACAATGAAGCAGGACGCAACCGCGCGATGGCAGGGGCCTTGCGGCAGGTTGGACGTGGAGATCTCAGCATTGGCCGCCTCTACGAGGGACATGTCAACGCAATGTCGTTGTTCGCCTGGTACGGCACGACCGAGCAGCACATATGGCTAACGCAGGCGCTTGATCGCGGCGCCTGGTTTGGGGTTTGGGCGACAGAAGCCGCTCCGGGTGTCCGACTGACGCAAGGGCCGAAATTCTCGCTTCTTGGCGAGAAGATGTTCGCGAGCGGCGCGGGCGGCCTCGACTACGCGCTCGTCACGGCCGCCGGCGAGGGCCATGCTCGCCGGTTGGTCATCGTGCGCGCCAATGAAAAGGCACGCGCCGACCTTTCCGGATGGCGGGTGCGCGGCATGCGGGCGAGCGTCAGCGGACGCTACCTTCTGGAAGGCATAGCGGTAGAACCCTCGATGCTCCTGGGTGAGCCGGGCGACTATGATCGCGAACCTCGTTTCACCGCCGGCGCATGGCGCTTCTGCGCGGCGCAGCTCGGTGGGATCGAGGCGCTTGTCGCGGAGATCCGCCGGTGCATGCGCGACGGCGTACGCGATGACCCGGTTCAACGGGCGCGCTTTGCTGATGCAATAGTCGCCGTGCGGACCGCGGGCTTCTGGGTGGCTGAGGCCGCGCAGAGCTTTGCATCAGGTCATGAAGATTCTGTAGCGATGGCGCGACTGACACGAGGCGTCGTTGAAAATGCCGGGTTCGTGGTCATGGAAGCTGCTGCGCGCATCCTTGGGACGCAAAGTGCCTTTGATGGGCAACGCGCCGACAAGATCATCCGCGACCTCTCCCTGTTTCTGCGACAGGGAGGTCCGGATCATGCGCGCGACGAAGCCGCCAAGACGCTTCTCGATCACGATATCTGGACCGAGAGCGACAGGCTATGGTGAGGAGTGAGCCCTTGGAAAGCAGCCGCTGGTCGCAGGCGCGGTGGCTCATCCTCGCGCCCCATCCCGATGACGAGACTTTGGGTGCCGGGGCGCTGATAGCCTATAGCGCGGCCCATGATCGACTTGGTGGGATCGTATTTCTGACGGATGGAACCGGATCACATCCTGACGGGACGCCGCGCGTCGCCATGACCCGACGCAGGGAGGCTCGCCATGCGATCGGCAGGATGGGCGCTGCGACTATCCCGACGACCTGGATGGGTTGGCGCGATGCCCATCCCCATCCTGTCGACAGCAAGGCGTTTGCGCGAGGCGCCGATCAGCTCGCAACCCTGATCCGCTGGCGCCGGATCGACGCCATTGCCGTATCCGACCGTAGCGAAGCGCATTGCGACCATGTTGCGGCCTATCACCTGGCTGAAACCGCTCTGCGAAAAGCCAAGCGGCCTGTCGCCTTGTTCGCCTATCATGTGTGGAGCGAAGTGCCGCATGGCGGTCGGCATATCGCTACCCCGACCATGGCTCCAGCGCGACGCCTGCACGCACTGCGAGCACACCGCAGCCAGATGTCGCCGACCCTGGGTGATGGCTTTAGGCTTCCCCGCGAAAAATTCCGCATGGCCGCACGAGATATACTGACATTGAGGAGGGGATGACGATGACCGGTGCCAGCCTGAAAGCCAGGTATTTCGACGACATATTTTCGTCAGACGATGATCCATGGAATCTGGCGGCAAGCGAATATGAGGCCGCCAAGTTCGCGCACACCCATCATGTGCTCGCTGATCGTCGATATGCCCATGCACTGGAGGTTGGATGCGCCCATGGCGTTCTTACCAGCCATGTTGCCCCTCTTTGCGACAGCCTGCTGGCGATAGATATCAGCACCAAGGCCTTGGCCAAGGCCCGGGACCGGGTTGGCGACCGTCCCGGCATAACGCTCGCCCGGATGGCGTTTCCAAAAGAGGCACCGGATGATGGACTTTTTGACCTCGTAGTCCTTTCCGAGGTGGCCTATTATTGGGATCTGGTTGATCTCGACCGTGCAAACGAGTGGCTGCGAGACGGTGTGGGGCCCGGCGGCCGCATCATTCTCGTCCATTATACAGGACAGACCGATTATCCCCATAGCGGCGATGATGCGGTCGAGGCCCTGTGGTCGGAATTGCAGTCGAGTTTCGAGGTTGAGCAGGCAGAACGCCGGGAAACATATCGGCTCGATCTGTGGAAACGATGCTGATGGGAGTTTCCGTCCTCACCATTGTCCGCAATCGCAGCGCGCATTTGGCGCAGCTTGTAGAAGGGCTTCGGCGCAGCGAACGCAAGCCTGATGAACTCATCGTCGTTGATATGAGTGATGAGCCGGTTGGGATGGGACCAGCCAGCTTTCCGGTCCGCATCGATCGCTTCGAAACAGACGGGCTGCCGCTCGCAGCTGCCCGCAATCGTGCAGCATCACTCGCGAGCCAGGACATGCTGATGTTCCTTGACGTCGATTGCATTCCGATGCGCGATTGCGTTGGTCTCTTGTCTGACACGCTGTCCAACCATGATGCCATCCTATGTGCCGATGTTCGCTATTTGGGACCACATTCCGCGCGCGGATGCTGGGATGAAGCGGATTTAATGGCTAACGGCCTCGCGCATCCGGTGCGTTCTTTTCCTGACCATGGAGTTAGGGAGGAGGCAAATCCGGGGCTGTTCTGGTCACTCGCCTTCGCGCTTCGCCGATCGACTTTCGAAGCGTTGGGCGGGTTTGACGCGGGATTCACCGGCTATGGGGCCGAAGACACCGATTTCGGGTTCAGGGCTGCTGAAAGTGGCTTTAAGCTGTTGTTCGTCGGTCAGGCGATCGCCTGTCACCAATATCATGATAGCTATGAACCGCCCGTACAGCATGTCGCTGACATTGTGCGTAATGCGATACGGTTCCGAGCACGTTGGGAGCGATGGCCGATGGAGGGCTGGCTCGAAGCATTTGCCCGCATCGGATTGGTGGCTTGGTGTGGGGACAGGCTGGAACTGCTTCGGTTGCCGACGCATGCTGAAATAGCGGCGTCCAGGGTCGAGCCGACAGGTTGGCTCAGGCCTGACGAGGTGCAGATAGAGAATGGCATCGGGACGCAGGAGCCGTTCGGTGCAGAAAAGCGACAAAGCCTGGATGAAAGCCGGATTTGATTTCCGGATCTTACCGATCACGCCGATGCCAGCAAGCCGGCGCCCCTTGATATTATCGACTGAAGATCTCTGCCAACAGAAGGCAACTGGATCAACGAGGCGAGAAGCAGCGCCCGATCAATTGCAACGGCATCGGCGAGCAGGCCGAATTTGCCAACCTCCGTATCTCCGCCGCCCAGGGAATCTTACGAACCGCGTTTACGCGGGAAAGACGATAGCGCTGGAAATTGGGCATTGCAGGCCCGCCGCGCAATCATTTCGACCATTGAAATTTGATCCCGATAATATGGCTGCCCGGTAGCTACGGAGAATGCAACATAGGTTAAACGGATCGTTAACTTTGTGTTTGATCTTCTGATTTACAGCTTTTGTTCGTTCCCGGAGATCCACCATGAAGCGCCTTCTTTATATCAGCACGGCACGCTCTTCCCTGAGCCAGACCGAACTCCATGAGCTCCTGGAAAAATCACGAAAGGCAAATGTCGCTGCGGATGTGACCGGGTTACTCGTGGTAGGCGGGCGTCGTTTTTTGCAGGTCCTCGAAGGTCCCGAGGAAGCTGTACTGGCAACCTACGAGCGGATCACGCGCGATCCGCGTCATTTCGCACTGGTCAAGCTACACGACAAAGAGGTCGCCAACAGGTCGTTCGCGTCATGGGCGATGGGGTTTGAACAGGGCGGCATAGCCTCAGTAGCGGGATCATTGGAAGAACAGGTAGAAGCCATCGTAGCGCCGATTGCCGATCCGACTTTACGTGCATATTTCCTGGGCTTCGCCAAAACTCACGCATCGGCATAAATGCCTATCACGCAGCGGGCTACCAATTTCATCCGCCTATCTGTGGCCGATCAGCTGTTGAAGCTATGTTTCGGTTTCAAAGCTGGAGCGGCCCGAATATTCTCAGACCGCTGTAGCCTAGCTATTTTCGTCAAATCGCCCCGTGCTGCCGCCCAATGGCGTTCCTGCTTGCTCTCGCCAGCTACTCAGGCCGCGGCGGTTTGTGCGATGGAATGGCCATCGACCTTCTGGAGGAGGAAGACACAATCCTCGAACGTCGCTGCTGCCACATGTGTTTGCTGCCCGTCGGTATGACGAAGACTGAGCTCCCACAGCATGTCGCTGCCGACACATTGCTCGCGCGCCTTGTCGCTCTCAAACAGGATTTTTTCGCCCATGCGTTCGCGATCGAGCAAGTGCCGCGCGACAGTCGTGCGCATATCGCGATGGGCGTTGCAGTGCAGCTCGATTGTATCGACGCGGGCAGCGAACCATTCCAGTGTTCGGGACTCAAATACCACGAGCATCTCCAATTACGGCCGGGGAAGGGGCCCCCACGAAGACGCATGATTCAAGCGGTTGTTCCGCATTTATTCCGTAACTTTATCGAGGTTAATCAGAAAGGGATCGGACGCGAATATCTCGCGCGCCAGGAGAGGTTCTTCAAGCCGCAGACAGGTGTCCTGCCAGAAGGAAGCGGGAGGAAGGTCGCCATGCGCGATCACGGGCGCCGCGGCGCGAATGACGACGGCGCATGTGAGCCGGCTTTTTTCATGCATCCGGGTGAAGGCCAGAATATTGCCGGCACGCGGCCCTTCGACGGGCACGGGCTCATAGCTGCCAGCTGCAAACAGCGAGGCATTGTCGCGGCGCATCGTCAGCAGCCGACGAACGAGGTTGAACTTGGGATCGCCGGGCCTGTCGTTCTGACCGAGCAGCACCTGTCGGTGCTGATAATCGACGCTCCGCCGATTGTCCGGATCGACGAGGCTGAGGTCAGGCAATTCGCATCCCTGATAAATGTCCGGGACACCTGGCAAGCAGAATTTTAGCACAGTCTGCGCCAGACTATCGGTTCTGGCGGCTGGCGCTATCTGCCTGACAAAGCGCTCAAAATCGTCCGTGAAGCCCGGATCGCCCAGCAAACTATCGACAAGGCCCGCCGCGTCCCGTTCATAATCCAGTTTGGGCGCCTCCCAGCTTGAGCGCAGGCGCGCTTCCCTCAGCGATTTCAGTTGCCACGCCTGGATGCGGCTGAGAAAGCCTGCTTCGTCCATTTGCTCAGGCCAGGCGCCCAGCATGGTCTGGAAAAGCTGATACCGGTCGGCCGGATGGACGCAGGCACCATGACCTTCGGCCATATGGCTCCAGCGCTCGACGCATTGCCGCCACAGATCGGGTATGCTGCTCAGGACCGCGATCCTTGCACGGCTGTCCTCGCCACGCTTGTGGTCGTGCGTCGCGGTCGCGAGCAAAGCTGCAGGAAAATCCCGTGCGCGCTCCATCGCCCTATGGTGAAATTCGACCGGCGGGATTGCAAACTGTTCGGGCACCGAGCCGACCTCATTGGCCGACAGCAGAGGGGCGCGGCGATAGAAGGCGGTATCTTCCACGCCCTTCGCCGCGATGGGTGCGGACAGCTGCTGGAACCGGCGCACGGCTTCGGCGGCCAGGTCAGGATCGCCCGGGCCATCGCCGGCAAGCCATGCCAGGATCTGCCGCGCGACAGGTTCCTCGCCGGGGGGGAGCAGAGACTGGACGGCCTCCCACGCCTCGGTTCGTGCTGGCTCATCGCCTGACGGCGCGGAACGTCCGTCGCCATAGGTGCGATAGACAGGAAAGACCTGAAGCAGGCAGGTAATCGCGCGGCGCAGCATGGCGGCCGTGAGCCCCTCCACTGCTGGTTCGTCGGTGCTTTGCGCGAGCGTCTCGAATGCAAGGACGCAGGCACCAAGCTGCGCCTCGAACTGCCATTGGAGCATATCGCGCCTGGCATTGCGAAGGACCGTCTGCGTGTCGGATTGGTCCGGGTCGAGAGAGGCCCACAATTCGGCAAGCGGCGCTTCGCCCGCTGGTTCGTGGAGCAGCGCCATGACATCGCGCATGAAGTCATAGCCAGTGCTGCCATCGACGCCCCAATCGGTCGCCAGAGTCTCGTTGGCACCCAGTATCTTTTCAACGAGGATCGGGGCGCCGGGGCGGATGGCATCCATTCGGCTACGCAGCTGGCGGCAATAGCCGGCCGGGTCGGTCAGTCCATCGACATGATCGATCCGCAGACCGTCGATCAGCCCTTCGTCATAGAGGCGAAAATAGAGCGCGTGGGTCGCTTCGAACACAGATGGATCCTCGACCCTCACGCCAGCAAGCTCGTTGATCGAGAAGAAGCGACGCCAGTTCAGCCGATCATTGGCCGCGCGCCAGTGCAGGAGCAAATAATGCTGCGCCCGTGCGATCGTAGCGACGTCCCCGTCCTGTGGCCCGTCGGGGCGCAACGGCAGCTTCTGTTCGCCATAGAGAAGGAGATGCGGCTCGCCATGCGATCCCAAAATCAGATCGCCATGCGCAAAGACGTCTGCCAAGGGTTCTCCCAGAATGGGAAGGACAAGCGGCCCGTTCCAGTCGAGATCGAAATAACGGGCGAACGGACTGGCGCGGCCATGGCGCAGCACATCGTTCCACCATGGGTTCTCACCACCTGCGACGCCCATGTGATTGGGAACGATGTCGACGATGATGCCCATGTCATGGGCGCGCAGGGCAGCGACGAGACTGCGAAAGCCGTCTTCGCCGCCCAGTTCCGGATTTATGCAGGTGGGATCGACAACGTCATAGCCATGGGTCGATCCGCGTCGGGCGGTCGTGATGGGGGAGGCGTAGAGATGGCTGATGCCAAGCTCCGCCAAATAGGGGACGATCGCCTCGGCCGCCGCGAACGGAAAATCGCCGGTCAGTTGTACCCTGTAGGTTGCGCGAGGCGTCATGCGGAATCCTTTTGTCTCGCGCCCGCATTCGGGCGAGCTTTTACCAGGGATGCGATGCGCCGCTTCACGTCGGGTCGGGCCAGGAGCGCATCGACGGGGGCGGGGAGGCGACGACGCCAGTTCGGATGCTCGACCGTGGTGCCCGGAAGATTGGGCTGATCGGCAAGGCCGACCAGGTCCTCCATGGGCACCAGCAGCAGTGGCGCGCGGGACATGGCCAGAAAGGCCAGGGCCTGGTCGATGACGGGCGCCGGATCATCGTCGGCGGGTTGCGGCTTGCCCGCCCCTATCGCCGCCCACAAGGCACGGCGCGCCTCCGCTCGCTCGCCTGGCGTTTCTCCGCCACGATCGAGCATGCTGTTCCATTCCAGATCGCGTCCGGTCCACCAGCCCGCTATCGTCGCTACATCATGGGTGCCGCTCATGGCGATGGAGGTGTCAGGGTAGCTGGAGCCGGCCAGGAACGCACTCTCATCGCGGGCGAAAGGCAGCACCGTCATGCCGTAGATACAAGCAGCTTCGAGCGCCTCGCTAAAGCCGGGCGGCCGGGTGCCCAGATCCTCCGCGATGACGATGGCGCCGGCGCGCCAGGCTTCGATCTTGAGCAGGCGAAGCATGTTGGCGAAGGGATAGGCGAGATAGGCGCCCTCGGATGCCGGGCGCCCCTTGGGTATCACCCAGAGCCTTTGGAGGCCGAATGCGTGATCGATCCGGATGCCCCCACCTTGCGGCAGGTTGGCGCGCAGCATGGCGATGAAAGGCGCAAATCCTCGTTCGGCAAGGCCTTGGGGACTGTAGCTGGTAAGGCCCCAGTCCTGGCCCTGCGGCCCGAGCGGGTCGGGCGGTGCTCCGATGCTCAATCCTTGAAGAAAAGCGCCCGGATCGTCGCAGGCTTCCGCTCCGAGCGGATCGACGCCCACCGCAAGGTCGGCAATGAGGCCAATAGCCATGCCGGCTTGCCGCGCGGCGCATTGCACGCTTTCCAGCCCAGCGCGAGCCTTCTCCTGGAGGAAGCGCTCGAACGCGGGCGCGTCGTTCTTGTCATCGGCGCTGAGATCGAATTCCGCGCGTAGGGCGGCAAGTTTGGCAGGGCCGGCGACCTCCCAGTCGATCAAGTCGCAGGGCGCTGCGACGCCGGGACGGTCGGCCGGTGCCAGCAGGGGATTAAGCGCGACGCGGCTGGACGGCGAATAGGGCGCGAAGCGTTCGGGTTCGGTCAGCGACTGGGCGTGCACCGGGCTGAGCGCGATGGCGTCGGCGCCGCAGGCTCCAAGCCTTGCAACGGCATCGGCGAGCAAACCAAAATCGCCAAAGTCGGTGTTTTCCCCGCGCAGGGAGGGTATCTGAATGGTGACGCCCCAGATGCGCTCATCGATGGCGCTACAGCGCGCAGGCGCGACTGCGAGCAGGATTGTGCCATCATCATAGTCGGCCTGATAGTAGCCGGGCCGGGACAGGCCCTTATCGATGTCGAATTCGATAGGCTCTCCCGTCTCGCAACGGAGGGCAAGCGCGCCTTCGGGCAAGGGCAGCGGCTCGCCGCAATCGACCGAGACGAAGGAGGGGCGGCCCGAATGCCGTTCGTGCAATGCCGCGCGTGCTACGGTGATCGTCGCGTCGTCACTGGCCGGAGATCCAAGTGCCGCGAGGATCGCGCGCAAGCTCTCGTCGCTCACGACCTGTTCCCGGCCTTCCGCATCGGTCCAGAGGCGTGCGATACCGGCTTCCTGCGCCAACCGGTGGAGCAACGGGATCACGGCTCCTCGATCCAGCCGGTGCAGGAGGCCGCTGCTCCCGCTTGCCCGGTCGCGAAGAAGGGCGCCGCCTGAAGGGGCGCGGCGACGGCCGTGTCGCCCAGATTGACAAGGATGGTGAGAATGCGGCCGTCTCCGAGCGTCCATGAAGCCTGCACGGCTGCCATGGACAATGCGCATGCCCCGATCGCGCGGGCGCCTGCGATGCCGGGACCGATCCGCTCGCGGCGAAGCGTCAGCAGCGACTGGTAGAAGGCGCGCCATTCGCCGGCGTCGCTCCCTTCGACCACGCTTGCCATCTCGAACGTGTCCAGCGCATTGGGATCGGGAATATGCGCGCACGCCTCCTCGCTGGCGAAGGCGGCGAAGCCCTTGAACTCGCGCCGCCTTCCTTCGCGCACGGCGTCGGCCAGATCGTCATGGAAGTCGGTGAAGAAGAGGAACGGGCTTCTGGCGCCGACCTCCTCTCCCATGAACAGCAAGGGGATTTGCGGCATCAGCAGCAGAAGCGCTGTTGCCGCCTTCAGCCGTTCGGTCGAGGTGAGCGCGATCAGCCGTTCGCCAAGCGCGCGGTTTCCGGTCTGGTCATGGTTTTGCAGGAAGGCGATGAATGCGGTGGGGGGCAGATGGGCGCTCGGGGTGCCGCGCGGCTTGCCCTTCTGGTGGGGCGAAGGCTCACCCTGATAGATGAACCCTTCTGACAGGCAGCGGACGAGCTTTTGCGCCGGGCTCTGCGCAAAATCCTCATAATAGGCGTCCGTCTCGCCGGTAAGGAGGACGTGCATGACATTGTGGAAATCATCGTTCCACTGTGCATCATAGCGCCCCGGTCCCAGGCGCGCGGCATCGTTGCGCTCATTTTCCAGCATGAGGTGGATATGGCGACCCGGCGTCGCCGCGCGGATTTCGCATGCGAGGGCGTCGAGGAAGTCGTCATTATCGATTGCATGAACCGCGTCGAAGCGCAGCCCGTCAAAACCATAGTCGTTGAGCCACATCAGCGCATTCTCGCGAAAGTAGCTTGCGATCTGCGGTCGATCTACCGCGACCGAGCCGCCCCAGGGCGTGTGCCGTTCTGCATGGAAGAAGGCACTCGCATAGGTACCCAGATAATTGCCGTCGGGCCCGAAATGATTATAGACGACGTCGAGGAAAATCATGAGATCAAGGCTGTGGGCGGCGTCGACGAGCACGCACAGCTCGTCCGGATTGCCATAGGCCTCCGCCGGTGCAAAGGGCAGCACGCCGTCATAGCCCCAGTTGCGCGTGCCACTAAAGGCGTTCACCGGCATCAATTGGATCGCGGTTATCCCGATCGCCTGCAAGGCGGGGAGCCGGTCCGCCACCGCTGCAAAGCCGCCGAACAGGCCGACATGCAGCTCGTAGATGACGGTTTCTTCCCATGGCCGGCCTGTCCAGCCGGACGTGCGCGGCGATCGGGGCGATACCACGCTCCAGCCATGGACACCGCCCGACTGCCTGCGGGATGCCGGATCGGGAACGGTAAGGTCCGGGTCCAGGCGAAAGCGGTAGCGGGTCCCCGCATCCGCCCGTGCGTCGATGCCGAACCAGCCATCCTCCTCGCGCACCATGGGAAGCGCGGCCTCGCCCGCGATTTCCAGGGAAACGCTCGCTCTGTCCGGCGCCCAAAGGGCAAAGCGCCATCGCCCGTCACCCAGATCGGTCGGCCCCCAGTGCGTCACGACGCCGGCCTCTCGCCAAGCCAGGAGATCAACACGGCGCTATGTCCCTCGACGCGATATTGGTCGCCGATCGCAAAGGGAGAAAGGTCGTGCCGCGCGCTGTCGATCAGCACTTCGCGCGGCGCGGACGGAGCGGGAAGGATGAATTCGATTGCGTCCTCACTCGCGTTGAGAAGCAGCGTCAGCGCCTCTACCCGTCCGTCATCGCGCAGTACCGCCCGCCGCATCACCAGGGCGCGCCCTTCCGGATTGTTCCAGTCATCTGCCGTCAGCTGCTTGCCGCGCTCATCCCACCATTCGATGTCGTTGATCCCGAACCCCGGCGAATCCTGGCCATAAAGGAAGGTTGGGGCGCGCAGGACGGGATGCGCCTTGCGCAGCGCGATCAGCCGCGCGGTGAAGTCGAACAGGGCCTTGCCTTCCTCGCCCTCCATCATCGACCAGTCGAGCCAGCTGATGCCATTATCCTGGCAATAAGCATTGTTGTTGCCGCTTTGGGTACGGCCGAACTCGTCGCCGGCCACGAGCATTGGCGTGCCGAGCGAGGCGAGCAAGGTGGTAAGCATGGCGCGGCGGACCCGGAACCTTTTGTCTATGACGGCGGGATCGTCGGTTGCCCCTTCGGCGCCCCAGTTGCGCGAGAGATTATTGTCATGGCCGTCGCGATTATCTTCGCCATTGGCCTCATTGTGCCGCTCTTCATAGGAAACGAGGTCGGCAAGTGTGTAGCCGTCATGGCTGGTAAGGAAATTGACACTCGCCCAGGGGCGGCGGGCGCGACGATCGAACAGGTCGCCCGAGCCTGAAAGTCGCGCCGCCAGATCGGCCCGCTGCCCCGCATCTCCTCGCCAATAGCCGCGGGCGGTATCTCGATATTTGTCGTTCCATTCGGCAAAGCCGGGCGGGAAATTGCCGAGCTGGTACCCTCCCATGCCAACGTCCCACGGCTCGGCAATCAGTTTGAGGCGGCCGAGTATCGGATCCTGGCGCAATACGTCGAACAGCCCGGCGTTGGGGTCGAAACCATGATCGGTGCGGCCGAGCGTCAGCCCAAGGTCGAAGCGGAAACCGTCGATCCCGTAACTTGTGGCCCAATAGCGCAGTGAATCCGCCACCATCTGGATCACACGGGCATGGGTCAACTTGAAGGTGTTGCCGGTACCCGTGTCGTTGAGGCAATAGCGCGGATCGTCGGGCAGCAGCCGGTAATAGGTTGCATTGTCGATGCCGCGCCAGGACAGTGTCGGACCAAGCTCGCTACCCTCGCAGCTATGATTATAGACGACATCGAGGATTACCTCGATGCCGGCCGCGTGCAGCCGCCGCACTGCAACGCGGAGTTCGTCGTGGCTATCGCCGGAAAAATAGCTTGGTTCGGGCGCAAAAAAGCTGAGGCTGTTATAGCCCCAATAGTTTCGCAGGCCCTTTTCCAACAGGAACCTGTCCTGTGTAAAGGCGTGGATCGGCATCAGTTCGAGCGTGGTGATGCCCAGGCGCTTCATATGGTCGATGACCTTGGGGTGGGCGAGCGCGGCGAACGTGCCGCGTTCCTGCGCGGGCGCTGCCTCCAACAGTTTCGTCAGGCCCTTGGCATGGGCCTCGTAGATCACTGTCTCCGACCAGGGGACGTTGGGCCGCACGTCGCGCGACCAGTCGAAACTATCATGGGTGACGACGGCCTTGGGCATGGCGTTGGCACTGTCGCGCCGGTCAAAGCCCAAATCCTTGCGCCGGCCGCGAACAGGATAGCCGTGCAGCACATCATTCCATCGGATGCTGCCTGATAGCCGCCGCGCATAGGGATCAAGCAGCAGCTTGTTGGGGTTGAAGCGATGGCCCTGTTCAGGGGCGTAGGGACCATGGACCCTGTAACCATAGAGAAGTCCGGGCCGCGCATCGGGCAGATATCCGTGCCAGACCTCGTCGGTACATTCCGGCAGGGCCAGCCGGGCGACTTCCCTTCGGCCCCTGGGATCGAACAGGCAGAGTTCGATCCGATCGGCATTGGCGGAGAAAATCGCGAAATTTACGCCGAGCCCGTCAAAGCTCGCGCCAAGGGGATAGGGTGATCCGCCCTCTAGGCGGTCTGGATGCAGGCTCAATAGGGCTTGGTCCTGTCATGGAGGGGACGGGTAAGAACCAGCGGGTTCAGACTTTGGATTTCCGCGATCTTGTCTTGGTAAGAGCTTGTGCCGCTGCTCCGGTCGCGAGGGGAGGGGGCAGTTCGGCGAGCTTGTCCACCTGCGCCATTTCTTCGGCGGCCTGACGCCAATGTTCCTCGGCAAGCCCTTCTGGACGGCCCTGGGCCGCCCAAATGGCATGTGCCCTTTCACGAATGCGATCCTCAAGACTGTCCTGCATGAAGCCCTCCATCCCACGCCGCGATGCGCGGCGAACGATAAATGCTCAGGAAGCCCAATGGATGCGGCATTTAATGCAGATCAGTGCGTTTTTTTGCTGCGCTGCAACCGGCGCGGCTTCTGCTCGTTAAGCGGCGGCCTCTTTCCAAGGATTTGCGATGGCCCCGCGAACGCTGATTCAATTCTTTCACTGGTATTATCCCGCAGACGGTTCGCTCTGGAACGAGGTGGCGAGCGCTTCTGCCGAGCTTGCTGCCATGGGCGTGACCGATGTCTGGTTGCCACCGGCATATAAGGGCGCTTCGGGTCAGCAATCGGTGGGCTATGATAGCTATGATCTGTTCGATCTTGGCGAGTTTGATCAAAAGGGGTCGGTCGCGACCCGCTATGGGGACCGGTCCGGGTTCGAAGGTGCGACGCAGGCCCTGCGCGATGCGGGAATTGGCGTGATCCACGACGTCGTCTTCAACCACAAGATCGGCGCAGACGAGATCGAGCCTGTGCGCGTGCGCCGCACCAACCCTGATGATCGTACCCAGATCGAGGAAGAGGCCTTTGAAGCCCATGCCTGGACGCGCTTCACCTTCCCGGCGAGGCAGGGCCAATATTCCAAGTTCATCTGGGACAGTCGATGCTTCACCGGCGTCGATCATGTCGAGCAGCCCGACGAAAATGGCGTTTTCCGCCTCGTCAACGACTATGGGGATGGAGAATGGCATGATGAAGTCGATGGCGAGCACGGCAATTATGATTATCTGATGGGCGCAGACGTAGAATTTCGCAATCACGCCGTTTACGAGGAGCTGAAATATTGGGGGCGGTGGCTTGCCGAGCAGGTGCCGTGCAACGGCTTCCGGCTGGATGCCGCCAAACATATCCCCGCCTGGTTCTTCCGCGATTGGGTTGGCCATATGCGTGAGAGCGTTGATCCCGAACTGTTCGTGGTAGCTGAATATTGGCATCCCGACATGGCGGCGCTGGGCCAGTATCTTGAGCAGGTCGATCGGCAATTGATGCTGTTCGACGTGGCATTGCACCACCGCTTTCACGATGCGTCGCGCGCTGGCGGCGACTTCGACCTACGGACCCTGTTCGACGGTACGCTCGTCGCAGCCATGCCAGACCATGCAGTGACCATCGTTGGCAATCACGACACCCAACCCCTGCAAGCGCTCGAAGCGCCGGTTGAGGACTGGTTCAAGCCGCACGCCTACGCGCTGATCCTGATGCGTGAGCAGGGTACGCCCTGCCTCTTCCATCCCGACCTTTACGGCGCGCGCTACAGTGACACAGGTGGCGACGAAGAGGTGCATGACATAGTGATTGCCCCCGTCGATTGCCTGCCCCGCCTTGTCGAAGCCCGGAAGAGCTTCGCCCATGGCGCGCAGACAGATATTTTCGACGACCCGCACTGCCTTATGGTCGTGCGGCACGGCACGGACGCCCAGCCCGGCGCCGTCCTCATCCTCACGAACCGGGATGGCATGGAAAAGACGGTGGAACTGGGAAGCGGTCATGCCGACATGGTGTTCGTGGATTATCTTGGGCATTGCGATGAGGAGCGCGCCGCTGACGGGGCGGGGCAACTCACTGTGCGGGTGACACCTGGGTCGGTAAGCCTGTGGGTGCGCAAGGACGCGCTTGGCTGATCGGCAGGGTGGCCAAATCCGGCATTCCCCATCCCGCATCGGCTGCCCGCCGCACGAACCCATCGTCGTGCCAGGCGTTGTCTGGCCAGCGAACAGGTGGTCGCGCTTTGGTGGCGCCCCCAATCTTGAAGGAGATGATCGATGGCGCTCAAGGCCCTCGCAATTAACTGCACGCTCAAGGCGGATGCGTCCGAGGAGAGCTCGACCGATGCCATGATTGCGGTGCTGGCCAAGAAATTTGGCGACAGAGGGGTAACCGTCGGCGAAACGGTGCGGGTCGCATCGTTGGACATCAAGCCGGGCGTCACTTCCGATGAGGGCGAGGGCGATGACTGGCCCGCCCTTCGATCCAAGATACTGGACCATGACATATTGATTTTCGGAGGCCCCATCTGGATGGGCCAGATCAGCAGCGTCGCCAAGCGGGTGCTGGAACGGATGGACGCCTTCCTGTCCGAAACCGACGGTCAGGGACGCATGCCGAGCTATGGCAAGGTCGCGGTCGCGGCGATCGTGGGCAATGAGGATGGCGCGCATTTTTCCTCCGCCCAACTGTTTCAGGCGTTGAACGATGTAGGTTGGACGATCCCGGCGGTAGCCGCCTGCTATTGGGTCGGCGAGGCGATGGGATCGACCGATTTCAAGGATTTGAAGGAAATCCCGGACATGGTGAGCAGAACCGCAGCCATGGTTGCGGGCAATGCCGCCCATCTGGCCGGGCTGCTCCACGCCAGCCCTTATCCCGGCTGATGGCGATGGGTGATCTGGCAAGAAGATTTCGCGAGAATATCGTCCTTTACGGCGCCCTGCTGGCTAATGTCGGGATCGCCATCGCCAAATTCGTGGCGGCCGGCATCAGCGGATCGTCTTCCATGCTGACCGAGGGGGTGCATTCGCTGGTCGACAGCGGCAATCAGCTGCTGCTGCTTCATGGTCAGGCTAAGGCCAAGCGGCCGCCCGATGCGACGCATCCCTTCGGCTATGGGCGTGAGCTTTATTTCTGGGCCTTTGTGGTTGCCATTCTGATTTTCGCGGTAGGCGCCGGCGTATCTATATATGAAGGATGGCTACATATTGCCGAGCCGGAACCGTTGCGCGATCCGACCGTCAACTATGTGGTCCTTGCGATAGCCGTGCTGCTGGAAGGCACGAGCTGGGTCATTGCGGTGCGCGCGTTCAATGGGAAGCGAGGCGCCAGCAGCTGGTGGCAATCCGTCCGTCGGTCGAAGGACCCAGCCGGCTTTATCGTTCTATTTGAGGATAGTGCGGCGCTCATCGGTCTCGCAATGGCGGGCGTTGGCGTGTGGGCCAGCCATTATTTCGCAGACCCGCGCATTGACGGCGTGGCATCGATCGCGATCGGCCTTGTGCTGGCCGGGGTCGCCGTGCTGCTGGCACGGGAGGCGAAAGGCCTTCTGATCGGTGAAAGTGCAGACCCGGCGATCATTTCGGCGGTTTGGGCGATCCTTGACCGCAGGCCGCAGGTCAGCGCCGTCAATCATGTGCGCACGATCCACACGGCGCCCGACGCGGTGTTCGTCGCGATCAGCGCCGATTTCCTGGACGGCCTGTCTATGGGGGAGGCGGAAAGCCTGATCGAAGATATCGAGCAGGAGATGAAGGCGCAGGTGCCGGAACTGACATCCATCTATATCCGGCCGGAGAAACAGGCCGATGCAGTGCGGCAGGCGCGACCGGCCTGACGCCTTGCCGGCGCGCGCGCGGAGGCCGCCGTCATCGGATGCTCAATCGCTTTGTCGTGCGCCGTTAGCAAGGTCAGCACGCTGTCCGGAAGCATAGCCCTGGATATGTGCGTTTCACGCGGCGAGACCAGCGACATTTCTGCTAAAAAAGCGGTGTTGACCCATTCCATCTCAGATATTGATGGTGTTCCGTGGGTTCACATCCAAGCCGCTGGACACAGCGTACTTTCACCCTGGACCTCATGGGCGCATATAAGGTGTTTCGACGTGAAAAATGGTCGGGGAGACAGGATTCGAACCTGCGACATCCTGCTCCCAAAGCAGGCGCGCTACCAGACTGCGCTACTCCCCGACGGAAGGCGGCCTTAGCGGGGGATCGCGCGTTCCGTCAATCGCTCATCGCACCGATCAGTGAAAGAAAAGCCATAAAAGCAAAATGATCGGGATGGGCACGCCCAGCAGCCACAATAAAATGCCCTTGCCCATGTCAGTCTCTCCTTGTTCTACAAGGATCAAACCCCTGGCCGGACAGGGATGTTCCGCCGGAGCGGATATGGCCATCCGTCCGTATCGCACAAATAAAAAGGGCGAGCCGTTAAGGCCCGCCCTTCGGAAATCTCGCTAAAGCGAAGATTAGTGCGCAGCGTTCGCAGCGTTCTCGGCAACGTTGGCGGCGTTCGCAGCAACATTGGCGGCGTTCGCAGCGTTGTCGGCAGCGTTAGCGGCGTTTTCGACAACGTTTTCGACAACGGCGTTCGAAGCGTTCGCGGTTTCGTTGGCCGGCTTCTCACCGCAAGCAGCGAGGGCCATCAGGCTGGCCGAAGCGAAAACAACAGCGATCTTCTTCATTGTGTACGGCTCCCATAGCATTATGCCGCGTCTGGCACGTTACAAATGTGACCCTACGCGAGCGACCCGCATTAACGTGTGCGTTGCACAAATCAATGCTTTTCTGCGCCGGTGAGACGATGGAATCACGCGGCAGGGCGTTCTCTACTATAAAAGTTCAGTTAACGCCCATGGATTCTGGCGCGTTGGCGACGGTATGGAGCGTGACGGCCCATGCCGCGACATTCTGGCGCAACTGTGCCGGATCGACCTTGTCCAGCGTGTCGTCGGGCGTGTGGTGAATGTCGAAATAGCGGGTGCCATCCTGTTGCAAGTCGATCACCGGCACGCCGGCATTCACGAGCGGTTCGATGTCCGATCCGCCGTGCGCCTTGTCCCGGCTGGGCACGACGCCGAGCGGGGCCAGGCCCTGCGCGATGCGAGCCGAAAGGGCGTCATGTCCGGTCGGCAGGGTGAAATCGACCTTCCAAACCTTGTCAGCGCCAAAATCCGATTCCGCCACCAGTGCATGGGGTTCCTTGCCATGCGCGGCGAAATAGGCCCGGCCCCCGTCGCCACCGACTTCTTCCGCACCAGCGAAGAGGACGCGGATCGTCCGGCGCGGCTGGCCGGCCTTTGCCACCTGCAATGCGGCCGCAGCGATGATGCCGCAACCCGATGCGTCGTCGATCGCGCCGGTGCCCTGATCCCAACTGTCGAGGTGGCAGGCGGCGACGACCAGCCCGGCCTTGGGATCGCTGCCCGGAATTTCAGCGATGACATTGCCCGAAGGCTGGTCCTTCAATCGCTTCGACACGGCGGTCAGGTGGATGCGGACCGGCTTGCCGCGCGCGGCGATGCGGGCGAGTTGCTCGGCGTCGGGCACGCTCAGCGCCACGGCGGGGATCGGCGTCACGCCATCGGCCCACATCTGCACGCCGGTATGGGCGATGCGATGGTGGTCGGTGCCGATCGATTTGACGAGAATGGCGATCGCGCCCTTCCTGGCTGCAACGCTCGGTCCCTGGCGGCGGGCTGCGCCGTAATAGCCATAGCCCGAACCGTCCTGCGCCGCCTTCATCTCATGACTGACAAAGGCGATCTTGCCCTTCAGGCTGCCGTCGGGCGCGGCCAGGAGATCGGCGATGGTCGGGAAATAGACGATTTCGCCTTCGATGCCTGCTTCGGGGGTGGAGCCGCTATTGCCCAGCGCCGCCACGACCAGATTTTGCGGGAAGGGGCTGACGACATGCGCTTCGTCGCGCACGCGCTGCCATACGGGCATGCTGTAGGCTTCTGCGCGGACATTGGAAAAGCCCAACGCTTTCAGCTTCGCCACCGACCAGTCGCGGGCGAGCGCTTCGCGCGCGGTCCCGGCCGGGCGGGGTCCGACTTCCGTGGTCAGTCCCTCGGTAATGTCCCATGCGACATCGTCTCTAAGCGCCGCTTGGCGAATCGCGCTGCTGTCTGCGGGGGCCGCATGGGCGAGGGCGGGGGTGAGGATGCTGCCAAGGAGAAGGGCGGCGAGCGGGCCCGATCGGATTTTCTGCATGGGTGAAGGCGTAACGGGGCATCCCTCATTTGCCAATATGTTCCGCGTCCGCTAACTCGGCGCAGATTTTCAAACCGACTTTCCCGTCCTGATTTCGGAGCAGCGCGCACCTATGTCCGCATCCTCGCAATATGCCTATGTCATGAAGAGCATGACGAAGACCTTCCCCGGCGCAGCCAAGCCGGTGTTGAGCAATATCAACCTGCAATTCTACCGGGGTTCCAAGATCGGCATCGTCGGTCCGAACGGTGCGGGTAAATCGACCCTGATCAAGATCATGGCCGGCATCGATACCGATTTTAGCGGTGAAGCCTGGCCGGGCGAAAATATCACCGTGGGCTATCTGCCACAGGAACCGCAGCTCGATCCCAACAAGTCGGTGCTGGAAAACGTCAAGGACGGCGCCCGCGAGATCGCGGACAAGATGGACCGTTTCAACGAGATCAGCATGATCATGGCCGATCCGCCGGAAGACGTCGATTTCGACGCGCTGATGGAAGAAATGGGTACATTGCAGGAGCAGATCGACGCGGTCGATGGCTGGACGCTCGACAACCAGCTGGAAATCGCGATGGAGGCGCTGCGTTGCCCGCCGTCAGACTGGTCGGTGGAAAGCCTGTCGGGCGGTGAAAAGCGCCGCATCGCGCTCACCCGCCTGCTGATCCAGAAGCCCGACATCCTGCTGCTCGACGAACCGACCAACCATCTGGATGCCGAAAGCGTCACCTGGCTGGAAAACCATCTGAAGGAATATGCCGGCTCGGTGCTGATGATCACCCACGACCGCTACTTCCTCGACAATGTGGTAGGGTGGATCCTGGAACTCGATCGCGGAAAATATTTCCCCTATGAAGGCAACTACTCCACCTATCTGGAGAAGAAGGCCAAGCGCCTGGAGCAGGAAGATCGCGAAGCGACCGGGCGCCAGAAGGCGATCAACGACGAGTTGGAATGGATTCGGGCCGGCACCAAGGGCCGCCAGACCAAGTCCAAGGCACGTATCAAGAAGTTCGAGGAACTGGTCGCGGGCCAGAACAACCGTTCGCCCGGCAAGGCGCAGATCGTCATCCAGGTGCCAGAGCGCCTGGGCGGCAAGGTGATCGAATTCAAGGGTATTTCCAAGGCGTTCGGCGACAAGCTGCTGTTCGAGGATCTCTCCTTCCTGTTGCCGCCGGGCGGCATCGTGGGCGTCATCGGTCCGAACGGCGCGGGTAAATCGACCCTTTTCAAGCTCATCACCGGGCAGGAAACGCCCGATTCGGGTGAGATCGACATCGGTACGACCGTGCGCCTTGGTTTCGTCGACCAGAGCCGCGATCATCTGGATGACAGCAAGAATGTCTGGGAAGAGGTGTCGGATGGCCTGGATTATGTGAAGGTCAACGGCCATGACATGTCGACCCGTGCCTATGTCGGCGCCTTCAACTTCAAGGGCCAGGACCAGCAGAAGAATGTCGGCAAGCTGTCGGGTGGTGAGCGCAACCGCGTCCACATCGCCAAGATGCTGAAAAAGGGTGGCAACGTGTTGCTGCTCGACGAACCGACCAACGATCTGGACGTCGAAACGCTGGGCGCGCTGGAAGAAGCCATCGAAAACTTCGCGGGCTGCGCCGTGGTCATCAGCCATGACCGCTTCTTCCTCGATCGCCTGGCCACGCATATCCTCGCATTCGAAGGCAACAGCCATGTCGAATGGTTCGAAGGCAATTTCGAAGCTTATGAAGAAGATAAGCGCCGTCGTCTGGGCGATGCGGCCGATCGGCCGACCGCACTGGCCTACAAGAAGCTGACGCGCTGATTTTCACTCGGGAATTTTGATGATGACGAATATCGCACCGCCCGCGCGGGCGGACCATGTCGGGTCGCTGTTACGGCCCGCCACGGTCACGGCCGCGCGCAAGGCTTTTTTCGAAGACGGCGCCATCACGCGCGCGGAACTGACCGCTGTAGAGGATGCCGCGATCATCGACGCGGTGAAGATGCAGGAATCGGTGGGGCTGAAGGTCGTCACCGACGGGGAAATCCGCCGGTCTTTCTGGCATTATGATTTCATGGGCGGGCTGACCGGTTTCGACCTGGAGCAGCGCGACCCTGAAGAGGGTGCGCAATTCCATGGCGTGAAGCTGCGACCGACCTTCCCGGTCATCAACGGAAAGCTGGATTTTCCGGCGGACCATCCGATGCTGGACCATTTCCGCTTCCTGGCCGCAAACACCAGCGTCACGCCGAAAATCTCGATTCCGGGGCCTAGCTGCTGCCATTTCCGTACGGCCAAGGCGGACATCCGCGTGCCGGACTATGCCGATCTCCACGTGCTGTTCGCTGATCTGTCCGCCACCTATGCCAAGGCGGTCGCAGCCTTCTACGATGCGGGCTGTCGTTATCTTCAGATGGACGACATCTTCTTCGCCTATCTGTGCGATCCCAAGCATCGCGCGCAAAAGGCGGCCGAAGGCGTCGATCCCGACTGGCTGATTACCGCCTATGCCCGCATGATGCAGGAAGCGATCAAGGGCCGTCCGGACGACATGCTGATCGGGATGCACATGTGCCGCGGCAATTTCCGCTCCACCTGGGCGGCAGAGGGCGCCTATGATCTGGCGGCCGATGCCATCTTCAACCAGACCGGCGTCGATCTGTTCTTCATGGAATATGACAGCGAACGCGCCGGCGGCTTGGAACCGCTGCGTTTCCTCGCCAAGGGCAGCCAGCGCGTCTATCCCGGTTTCATCACGACCAAAACACCGGATCTGGAGCCGGTCGATCAGCTCAAGCGCCAGATCGAGGAAGCGGCCCGGTTCGCCGATATCGACCAGCTGGGCATCGCGCCGCAATGCGGCTTTGCTTCGACGGAAGAGGGCAATGCCATCACCGCCGACGAGCAGAAGGCAAAGCTGGAACTGGTTGTGCGGACCGCAGAAGCGATCTGGGGCACAGCCTGACCATCGATCGTGGTGCGATTGCAAGAAACACAATCGCGCTGCAAACATTTGCATTTGCCTTGATAGCGTTGTCACGGCAGTTAGATCCTGCCTTTCAGGCATCCTCTCCTAAAAACTTTCAGGGCTGGTCCTCACGGATCGGCCCTTTTTTTATCCGATCGGGATCGGGCAGCCGGCCGGGGGCGGACCAAGGTCCCGGTTGGTCAGGAAGCCGCGATCGGTCAACGAATCGAGAAAGGCCAGCATGGCGTTCATGTCGACACCCGCCAGTTGCGCGGCGGCATGACGGCGGATCGCGGAATCCATGCTGGGGCTTTGGCCATCATGCAGCCAGGGTCCGGTGACGGCGACATTGCGGAGCGACGGCGTGCGAAACTGTTCGGGCGGCGGCTCGAAACCGGGCGGCAGCGGCTTGCCGCCATAGAGGCTGCCGTCCGCTTCACCCAATGCCGCCGTGCCGACATAATGAACCTGTCCGTCGGTCAGGTCCGGACCGCTATGGCAGGTGGCGCACCCGGCCGCCTTGAATTGGGCAGCGCCCATGCGCGCAAGTGGCGTCAGCATGCCCCGGTCGTGCGGGCTGCCGAACGAGATCATGGTCCGTTGAAACGCGCCCAGCGCTTGCGTGATCCTGGCATAATTCGCGCCGTCGGATGCCTTGGGGAAGGCCAGCAGGAATAGCCGGCGATAACAGGGATCTTTATGCAATCGCTGGGTCAGTTCCGTTTCCTGCCCAGCCATGCCCATTTCCACCGGTTTGATGCCGGTCATGGGCACCAACGCCTGCGCTTCCAACGATGTGATGCCTGCTTCTGTCCAGGTAAACCCGCTGCGCCAGGCGATGTTGGCCAGCCCCGGCACGTTGCGCACGCCCATGTCCCCGGTCACGCCGATATGGCTGGGCTGGCCATCGCTGAAGCCGCGCGATTGCTGATGGCAATCGGCGCATGCCATGCTGCCATCGCGTGACAGTGCCCTGTCGTAGAAAAGACGACGGCCCAGCGCGACCTTGGCCGCGCTCATGCCGTTGTCGGCCGGGGTGGTCGGCGCAGCGATGCCGGCGGGAAAATACGGCCAGCGCCATGCCGGCTGACCGGCCACTACCCCGGTCGCCAGCAACCATGTTCCGCCGACGATCGCCGCTATCCCTGCCCGCAAGGCCTGTCCCCTTCACCCCATGCAAGACGCAGGAGGCTGCACGATCCGCAGGGCGGCGTAAAGCGTCGGAGCTAGGGGGCTAAGCGCAGGGCTTGCCACAATGGCTAGTTTCCGGCCGTTTCCCGCTTTTCGAACGTAGCGAAATGCGCGACCGGCACATCGGTCGCTTCGATCCGGGTCACTTTCGCGTCGGGCGGCCCGTCCTCAGCCAGCGCCATGAACTGCGCGATCACGGTCTCTTCCCCCTCGACCACGGCTTCGACGCTGCCATCCGTCCGGTTGCGGACCCAGCCGGCAAGGCCGAGTGCGCGCGCCGTTGCCACGGTCCAGGCGCGGTACCAGACACCCTGCACCCGGCCATGGATCAAAAGATGCCGGGCGATCATGGCGTCATTTGACCCGCTTGATCCAGGTCTGACCGCCTTCGCGCACCTCGGTGATGAAATTGGGAATGGCGCCGACCAGATCGGACAGGCGCTTGAACCCGTAATTGCGCACGTCGAAACTGGAGCGGTTGCCCACCCGCTGCCCCACCGGCCCCAGTGCCACGAAGCCGCGTTCGTCCCGCTTCGCTTCGTCATAGGCGTCGATCAGCAGGCGGATGACCTCTGCATCGACCGTCTTGGCCGGGGCCGATGCAGGCGGGGATGGCGCTATCGGTGCGGCCGTCTGTGCGGGCGCTGCCTTGGGCGGCGTAACGCTGGCCGGCGCGGCTTTCCTGACCGGCGCCTTGGCCGTCGCCGGTATTTCAGCGGGCTTGAGCGCCGCCACGTTAAGGAAACGGGTGCAGGCACGACGGAAACCTTCGGGCGTGTTGGCCGATCCGAAGCCATAGACAGGGATGCCCTGCTGGCGAATGCGGGTCGCAAGGGGCGTGAAATCGCTGTCGCTCGACATCAGCCCAAAGCCATCGACCCGACCCGACGCCATCAGGTCCATCGCGTCGATCGTCATCTTCATGTCGGTGGCATTCTTGCCCTTGGTCAGGTCGAACTGCTGCTGCGGTTCGATCGCATGGGCCACCGACAGGGCGGCCCATGTCTTGAGCGTCGTCTTGCTCCAATTGCCATAGGCGCGGCGGATATTCACCGTGCCCAGTTCCGCCAGCACGGTCATGACCGAATCGAAATGCGCCGCAGACGCATTGTCCGCGTCGATCAGCAGGGCAATATTGCCGCGGCCTTCCTGCCCTGTGGCCATGTCGTGATTTCCTTTCAGGCTGGCGCGAAGGCGCCGCTCTCTTCGTTCAATATATGCAGCTGGCCGTCGGATATGGCGAAGAAGCTGCCGACCAGCTTCAATTCGCCGCTCTTCTCCTTGGCGCGGACGCAAGGGAAGCTGCGGAGATTTTTAAGGCTGATCTTTACGCCTTCCTGCTCCATCGCGCGTTCGGCATCGCGGTCGCGCTGGTCGCCATAGCGTTCGACCACCACGTCGCGGGCGTCGTCCAGCAATTCGATCCAGTTATGGATGAAACCGCCTTCGCCAGGAGGCGCATCCTTCAGATCCTGACTAAGTGCCGCCTTGCAACCACCGCATTTGCCATGGCCCATCACGACGATTTCGCCGACTTTCAGCACCTGCACGGCAAATTCCAGCGCCGCCGACACGCCATGCCAGCCGGGATTGGTCTCGAACGGCGGCACCAGAGCGGCCACGTTGCGCACAACGAAAATCTCGCCGGGGCTGGTATCGAAAATCTGCGCCGGATCGACTCGGCTGTCCGAACAGGCGATCACCATCACCTTGGGGCTTTGCCCTTCGTTCAGTTCGTCCCATCGTTCGCGCTGCTGGCTCCAGCCGGTGGTGCGAAAACGGCGATAGCCGGCGATCATGTCATTAAAATCGGTCATGGGGCGCAGATGTGCCGCACAAAGACAGGACTGGCAAGAGCGGCCCGGCATCGCTATCTGGGGCGCATGAACGACATCAGCCCGATCCCCGTGCCCGCTCAGTCTGCCAATGGACCTGCCAATGGACCTGAGCGCGTTCGCAAGCCCGACTGGATTCGCGTCAAGGCGCCAACCAGCAAGGGCTATAACGAAACCCGCCAGTTGATGCGCGACAAGAAGCTCGCGACGGTGTGCGAGGAAGCGGCCTGTCCCAACATCGGCGAATGCTGGACGAAGAAGCACGCCACGGTGATGATCCTGGGCGATGTCTGCACCCGCGCCTGCGCCTTCTGCAATGTGAAGACCGGCATGCCGCGTAAGGTCGATCCCAACGAACCGCAGAATCTGGCCGATGCCTGCGCTGAAATGGGTCTGGAGCATATCGTCATCACCTCGGTCGATCGCGACGACCTGCCCGATGGTGGCGCATCGCAGTTCGTCAAGGTGATCGAAGCGCTGCGCCGCACGACGCCGAATACGACGATCGAAATTCTGACCCCCGACTTCCGCAACAAGCATGAGCGGGCGGTCGAAATGATCGTCACCGCGCGTCCGGACGTCTATAATCACAATCTGGAGACGGTCCCGCGCCTCTACCCGACCATCCGCCCCGGCGCGCGCTATTATGCGTCGCTGCGCCTGCTGGAGTCGGTCAAGCGGCTGGATCCGTCCATCTTCACCAAGTCGGGCATCATGCTGGGCCTGGGCGAAGAGCGTCTGGAAGTGCATCAGGTGATGGACGACATGCGTTCGGCCGACATCGATTTCCTGACCATGGGGCAGTATCTTCAGCCCACGCCCAAACATGCCAAGGTCATGGAATTCGTCACGCCGGCGGCGTTCAACGCCTATGCCGCGATCGCGCGGGCGAAGGGCTTCCTTCAGGTGGCGTCCAGCCCGCTCACGCGCTCCAGCTACCATGCCGGCAAGGATTTCGCCGAAATGAAGGCCGCGCGCGAGGCAAAGCTCGCCAAGGCGGCGCTGGCCAAGGGCTGATCGCACCATGCCCAAGCATAACGAAACGCGGCATCTGCCCTATACCCCGACGCAAATGTTCGACCTGGTGTCGAATGTTGCGGCCTATCCGGAATTTCTCCCCTGGATCAGCGCCATCCGTGTGCGGTCCGACAGCGAGACGGAGATGGTCGCCGACATGATCGTCGGGTTCAAGGGTGTGAAGGAAAGCTTCACCTCCCGCGTCCACAAGCATAGCCCGGATCATGTTCGGGTCGATTATCTCGACGGCCCGCTCAAGCATCTCCACAATGAATGGGGTTTCCGCGACGACGGGCAGGGCGGGGTGCTGGTCGATTTTGAGGTCGAGTTCGAATTCAAAAACCGGCTGTTCGAAATGCTGGCCGGCCAGTTTTTCGACAAAGCGCTGCGCAAGATGATCGGCGCGTTCGAAACCCGCGCCGCCCAGCTCTACGCAGGCGGGTCGGGCAGCAGCAGTTCCAGCGCGCATAGCGCCGCCTGAAGGCGGACGCCGCCCCGGCCGTTATTTTCGAAATGGCGCATGTCGGCTACGACCTTGTCGGGGCTGGCACCGCGTTCGGCGCGGGCGAAGACGACGGTGCCGACCGGCTTCTGTTCGGTGCCGCCGCCCGGCCCGGCGATACCGGTAATGGCGACTGCGACATGGGCGTGGCTTTTCTTCAGCGCACCCTGCGCCATGGCCCAGGCGGTTGCGATGGACACCGCACCGAATGTGTCCAGCACATCATGCGAAACTTTCAGAAGTTCCGCCTTCATATCATTGGAATAAGTGATGAAACCGGCGTCGAACACGTCGGATGATCCCGCGATCTCAGTGAGCGCGGCGGACACCAGGCCGCCCGTGCAGCTCTCCGCTACCGCAATCGTGCGCCCGGCGCGACGGTTGGCGATGATGACCTTTTCGGCGAGTTCGACCAACTGGGCCGGCAGGATCGTATCTGGCATGGGGTCAGGATAGCGCGGGAAGGGACAAGGTGGCAACCGCCTGGGCGGCGATGCCCTCGCGCCTGCCGGCGAAGCCGAGGCGCTCGGTCGTGGTCGCCTTCACGCTGACCCGGTCGATCGGCACGGCCAGTATCTGGGCGATCCGCGCGCGCATGGCTTCGCGATGCGGCCCGATCTTGGGCGCTTCGCAGATGATGGTCAGGTCGATATGGTCAAGGACGCCGTCGCGCGCAGCGATCCGATCGCGCGCGTAGGCGAGGAAACGGTCGGACGCCGCTCCACGCCATTGCGGGTCCGACGGCGGGAAATGGCTGCCGATATCGCCTTCCGCCAGCGCGCCCAGTATCGCGTCGACGATGGCATGGAGCGCGACGTCGGCATCGCTATGTCCGGCGAGGCCCCGATCATGCGGAACCAAAATGCCCCCCAGCCACAATTCTTCGTTCGGGGCGAGTCGGTGGACGTCATAGCCCATGCCGACGCGGGTGCTGCGCAGCGTTGCGTGGGCCGCCTCGACGCGGGCGAAATCCTGCGGATATGTCAATTTCTCCAGCCTTTCATCGCCTGGCACCAACATGACGTCATGACCCCAGGCTCTCAATATCTGCGCATCATCGGTTGCCTCGCGCGCCTCATCCCAAGCGCTATGCGCTGCCAATATGGCGTCGAAGCGGAAGGCCTGCGGCGTCTGTACGCGGTGCAGGGCCGCCCGGTCCACGCCTGCGCCCATGATTGCGCCGTCGCCGCGCACCAGCGTGTCGGCGACGGGTAAAGCGGGGATGGCGCCGGTGGCATCGTCCAGCGCGGCAAGCAGCCGGTCTATGACCGCACCAGGCAGGAAGGGGCGGGCGGCATCATGGATCAGGACGATATCCGCGCTACCGGCCGCCGCGATGGCCTCCAGCCCCGCGCGCACCGACCCGCGCCGGCTGTCCGCCCCGGTGGCGAAGGTCGCAGCCCGGTCGCCCAGCAATTCGCGGGCCTCATCGGCATGCCCATCGCCCAGCACGATATGGATTGCGTCGATCCCGCCATGGGCCACCAGCGCATCATAGGCATGCGCCAGTACGGCCTTGCCGGCCACCATGCGGAACTGTTTGGGAATGTCGCCGCCGGCCCGGCTGCCCTGGCCGGCCGCGACGATCAGCGCGACGATCTTGCTTTGGGATGTCATGCCATGGCGCATAGCGGGTCGCGGCACAGGCCGAAAGGGGGAGTAGCTTGCCGCCCGACCCATTTTCCGCTAAGGGCTGCCTGTTTTTTAGGCAGTATTTCGAAACAAGATCATGCGCAAACTTGCTCCCATTTCCATCGGCCCTGTGTCCATCGACATGCCCGTCGTGCTGGCGCCGATGACCGGCGTCACCGACATGCCCTTCCGGACGCTGGTTCGGCGCTATGGCTGCGGCCTCAATGTGACGGAAATGATCGCGTCCGCGGCGATGATCCGCGAAACGCGCCAATCCTTGCAAAAGGCCGCCTGGCACCCGCTGGAAGAGCCGGTGTCGATGCAACTGGCCGGCTGCTCGCCCACCGAAATGGCCGAGGCTGCGAAGCTGAACGCGGATCGCGGCGCGGCGATCATCGACATCAATATGGGTTGCCCGGTGAAGAAGGTCGTCAATGGCGATGCGGGCAGCGCGCTGATGCGCGACCTGCCGCTCGCCGCCTCGCTGATCAAGGCGACGGTGGAGGCGGTCGATGTGCCCGTTACCGTGAAGATGCGCATGGGTTGGGATCATGCCAGCCTCAATGCGCCGGAGCTTGCTCATATCGCCGAGGATCTGGGCGCCAGGCTCATCACCGTCCACGGCCGTACCCGCAACCAGATGTATAAGGGGTCTGCGGATTGGGCGTTCGTTCGCTCGGTCAAGGAGGCTGTGAAGCTGCCCGTCATCGTCAATGGCGACATCTGCTCGATCGAGGACGCTGACACGGCTCTGGAACAGAGCGGCGCGGATGGCGTGATGATCGGCCGCGGTGCCTATGGCCGACCCTGGCTGATCGGTCAGGTCATGGCCTGGCTGACCGATGGCACGCGCTTGCCGGACCCGTCGCTCGATGAACAATATCGTGTGATCGTAGAACATTATCACGCGATGCTGGTACATTATGACAGGCATACCGGCGTCAATATGGCGCGCAAGCACATCGGCTGGTACACCAAGGGGCTGACCGGTTCGGCCGAATTCCGCAATGCCGTGAACCAGCAGCCCGACGCCGATGTGGTGCTGGACATGCTGGCGCGCTTCTACGAGCCGCTGATCGCCAGCGGCCTGGATGCCGAAGCGCTGCGCGCGGCGGCTTTGCGCAAGGCTGCATGACGAATTTGCTAACGTCCGTTCCGCCGCTTCGGATGGTGCAGGACGGGCCTTCGCTGACCGAGCAGATGACGGCCTTGCCGGTCGCGACATTGCTCGTCCGGCCGGACAATCACATCGCCGAAGCCAATGTACGGGCCGAAACCTTGTTGAACATGGCACGATCGGCCATCGTCGGCAGCGACGTGGCCCGCACCATCCGCATTGCGGAGGCGGGCGCGCGCTTCGACATCTGGCACAGCAACAAGCCGATCGCCGCCTATGACATAAAGGTCCATGCCGGCCGTACTGCGGAAATGGAGGTCGATCTCATGATCTCCCCGATCGTCGATCATGATGGTTGGCGGGTCGTGTCGCTCCATGCACAGAGCCAGGCCCGCAAGATCGGTCATCGCGGGTCGGCGGGCGGTGCCCGTTCCGCCATGGGCGCGGCAGCGATTTTGGCGCATGAGATCAAGAACCCGTTGTCGGGCATTCGTGGCGCCGCGCAACTTCTGGAATCCAGCCATGGCGGGCGGGACGCGGCGCTGACCCAGCTGATCTGCAACGAGGTGGACCGGATCGCCGCCCTGATCGACCGGATGCAGGATTTTACCACCGACCGGACGCTGGAATGCCACCCTGGCAACATCTATCCGCTGATCGACCGAGCGGCCGGGATCGCAGCCGCCGGATTTGCAAAAAACATAAAGATCATAAAACATTATGATCCATCCTTGCCATTTGCCAACATCAATGACGATGCGTTGGTGCAGGTGATGATCAACCTGCTGAAAAACGCGGCAGAGGCACTTGAATATACGGACAAACCCAGCATCAGGGTGGAAACCGCCTTTCGCCATGGCGTGTCTGTCGTGGTTGGCGGCGGCAAGGGCAGCGCCGTGCTGCCGATCGAAATCCTCGTCATCGACAATGGACCTGGCGTGCCCGAACATATTCTGGACCATCTCTTCAACCCCTTCATCACCGGCAAGCGGGACGGGCAGGGGCTGGGCCTGGCGCTGGTGGACAAGCTGGTCCGCGACATGAGCGGGTTCGTCCAATATTCGCGCGACACCGAAACGGCCGAATCCACTTTCCGTATCCTCCTGCCGATGAGCATGGGCTGATGGCGGCGACCGGCACCATATTGGTCGTGGATGACGATCCCGCCATCTGCGTGGTCGTGGGCGAAGCGCTGCGGCGGCAGGGGCATAAGGTGAAGACCGCCGCCTCGATCCGCGAGCGCAGCGCCCTGATGGACAGTTTCGTGCCCGATATCCTCATCACCGACGTGATGCTGCCCGATGGCGACGGGCTGGACGGCGTGGCCGACATCCTTGCCGATCGTCCCGACCTGAACGTCATCATCCTGTCGGCGCAGAACACGCTCAACACCGCGATCCGCGCCACCGAAAAAGGCGCATTCGAATATCTGCCCAAGCCCTTCGACCTCAACGAACTGACCCGTGCCGTATCCGACGCGCTGGGCACGCGGGAAAGCGCGGACGGTCAGATCGACGAACCCGGCCTGCCGCACGATGGCCTGCCTCTGGTCGGTCGATCGCCGGCGATGCAGGAAGTCTATCGCACCATCGCCCGCGTTCTTTCCAACGACCTGTCCATTCTGGTGCTGGGCGAATCGGGCACTGGCAAGGAACTGGTGGCCGAAGCGATCCACAGCCTGGGCCAGCGCCGCACCAAGCCCTTCATCGCGATTAACATGGCCGCTATCCCGCGCGAACTGATCGAGGCGGAACTGTTCGGTTATGAAAAGGGCGCCTTCACCGGCGCCCATGCCCGCACGGCCGGCAAGTTCGAGCAGGCGCAGGGCGGGACGCTGTTTCTCGACGAAATCGGCGACATGCCTATGGAGGCGCAGACGCGGCTGCTGCGCGTGCTGCAATCGGGTGAAGTGACGACCGTCGGCGGGTCGAAGCCGGTGCGGGTCAATGTCCGCATCATTGCCGCGACCAACAAGGATCTGCCCCTGTTGATCGAGGATGGGCGCTTCCGCCAGGATCTCTATTATCGCCTCAATGTCGTGCCCATCGCGCTACCGGCACTGCGCGAACGGCGTGAGGACGTCATTCTGCTCGCGCGTCATTTCATGGAACGGGCTGCGCTGGAGGGCTTGCCGCGCAAGACGCTGGCTGACGACGCCGCCCAATTGCTGATGGTCTATCACTGGCCCGGCAATGTGCGCGAACTGCAAAATCTGATGCAGCGCCTGTCGGTACTGAGCCGTGAAAACGTCATCACCGCAGAGATTTTGCGTCATATGCTGCCGCTCGACGCGGTGCCGGCGGACTATGCCGCGCCCGCGGATCAACTGGCTCATGCGGTGCGGGAATGGGCCAGGCGCCAGTTGGGCATCGGCCTTGCCCAGCCCAACCGCGCCTTGCATGACGACCTGCTCGCCGTGGTCGAACCGATCCTGCTGCAAGAGGCGCTGGCGAGCGTCGATGGCAACCAGATTCGCGCGGCGGGCCTGCTGGGCATCAATCGCAATACGTTGCGCAAGAAGCTGACCGACTATGGGTTGGACCCGATGCAACTGCGCCTCAGCGATTGATCGGATCACAGCTCGCCCTCAATCCTGTGCCGGGACGAACCGACGGTCTTCCTCGACCAGCGACAGGGTTTTAATCAAATACTGTGTTTGAACGGGCACGGTCCTTGTTGTAACAAAGCCACGATGAGTGGCGCGACGACATTGCCCAAGCGGGCATCGGCATGGCGGAGGCAGTTGCCGGCCTTCCTGCGCCACGGGCGTCTGGCCTCGCTGGTGGAAGGCTTCACCCTGGCCCTGTTCCTGGGCATGGCGGGCCTGACCTATTATATCCTGTCGGGCAACGGCCAATCCTATACGCTGCTGACCCCGCCCATCGTCGCCTTGCTGCTGGTGGCCAATCTGGTCCCGGCGATCGCGCTGCTGATGCTGCTGGGACGGCGCGTGGCCAAGCGACGCGCGGCGCAATCCGCCATCGGCAGCGACGGTCAGTTGCACGTTCGTCTGGTCGCCATCTTCTCGATCGTGGCCAGCGTGCCGATGCTGCTGGTGGTGATCTTCGCGTCCTTGCTGTTCCAATATGGCGTGCAATTCTGGTTTTCGGACAGCGCGCGGAGCATGCTGCAAAATGCCAGCGATCTGGCACGCGGCTATTATGAACAGAATTTGCGCGAAGTGGGCGACGAGACGGTCACCATGTCGAGCGACCTGCGCAAGGAATTGACGGATTCGCAGGTGAACAGCCCGCGCTTTGCCGAATATCTCCTCTATCAGGTGGTCGGTCGCAAGCTGAGCCGCGCGGCGATCATCGAACTGGGCAAGGACGGTATCGCGCGCACCGCGGCCACGGTCGATCCGGAAAACCGGCCTGCCGCGGACAAGCTGACGCCCGAAGTGGTCAAGCGTCTGGGGCAGGGGGAGACGATCGTCGTCCAGACCCGCAATAACCAGATCGATGCGGTCACGCTGCTCTACCCCGGTTCCAAAGTCTATCTCTACGCATCCCGCAATGCGGACAGCTCCTCCTTCTCCAACGTCGCGCGCGCGCAGAAGGTCTTGTCGGATTATGACCTGTTCGCCGCGCAATCCCGCGCGCTCCAGTTGCGCTTCAACATCGCCTTGTTCGTGGGATCGCTGCTGCTGGTCGGCATCGCGGTCTATATCGCGCTCGCCGTGGCGGACTGGATGGTGCGACCGGTCAATGAACTGGTGACCGCCGCGCGGCGGATCACGGCAGGCGACCTGTCGGCCCGCGTCACCGGTCATAAATCGCGCGACGAGATCGGCACGCTGGCCGCCGCCTTCAACCGCATGACGCAAAGGCTGGAGGCGCAAACCGGTGCGCTGGTCGCGGCCAACAGCCAGCTGGACGAACGTCGCGCCTTTATCGAGGCGATCCTGTCGGGCGTCAGCGCCGGTGTGCTGTCGGTCGATTTCGAAGGCGTGGTGCAACTGCTTAACAGCTCTGCCGCCGCCATTCTGGTGGAGGAGGGTGACGATCCGGTCGGCCGCCCGCTCATCAAGGTGTCGGCCGAACTGGCCGAATTCATCGCGTCGGAAGACAGCGCCGGCATCGTTCAGGTCCGCTCCCATGGCGATCTGCGCACATTGGCGGTCAAACGCTCGCAGGATGCCTCGCGCCATATCCTGACCTTCGACGACATTACGCAGCAGCTGTCCGATCAGCGCCGTGCCGCCTGGTCGGACGTCGCCCGCCGTATCGCGCATGAGATCAAGAACCCGCTGACCCCCATCCAGCTGGCGGCGGAGCGTCTGCAACGTCGCTATGCCGAGGAAGTTACGAGCGACAAGGCGACCTTCACCCGGCTGACCGGCACCATTGTCCGGCAGGTCGGCGATCTGCGCCGCATCGTGGACGAATTCTCCTCCTTCGCGCGTATGCCCAAGCCGGTCTTCCGGCGGGAGGCGGTTGGCGACATCGCGCGCCATGCCCTTTTCCTGCATGAGGTCGCGCATCCCGATATCCGCTTCGAATATCATGCGGACCTGCCCGATCTGGATCTGGTCTGCGATCGCCGCCAGCTGGGTCAGGCATTGACGAACATCGTCAAGAACGCCGTCGAATCCATTGAACAAAAACCAGTTTCCGAAAATGGCGGCCCGCATGGCCATGTGCGCATGGCGCTCGGTCAGTCTGGTGGCGATATCATTATCACGGTGCGGGACGACGGCATCGGGTTGCCGCCCGAACGCGACCGGATACTGGAACCTTATATGACGACGCGGACCAAGGGGACGGGCCTTGGCCTCGCCATCGTCAAGAAGATTGTCGAAGAGCATCTGGGTGAGATCCGCTTCGACGATGCACAGGGGGGGGGCGCATGCGTGACATTGCGCTTCGCCGCAGGGGCGCTCGAAAAAATGGAAGAAGGGCAAATCATAGCCCTGCCGAAAGGAAAAGTGACGGCCAATGGCGCTTGATATTCTGATTGTCGACGATGAAGAGGACATTCGCGATCTGGTCGCGGGCGTGCTGGAAGATGAAGGGTTCACGACGCGGACCGCAGCCAATAGCGACAGCGCGATCGAGGCGCTCGACAACCGGCGCCCCTCGCTGGTCCTGCTCGACGTCTGGTTGCAGGGCTCCCGCATGGATGGCCTCGAGCTGCTCGACGAAATCAAGCGCCGCGATCCGACCGTGCCGGTGCTCATGATCTCGGGCCACGGCAATATCGACACCGCCGTCGCAGCGATCCGCAAGGGCGCGGCCGACTTCATCGAAAAGCCTTTCGAGGCCGACCGGCTGCTCCACCTCGTCGCCCGCGCGACGGAGACGGAACGGTTGCGGCGCGAGAACCAGGTGCTGCGCGCCCGCTTCGGCCAGGATGACGAACTGACCGGCACGTCGGCGTCGATCAACGGCGTGCGTGCCACGATCAAGAAGGTCGCCGGCACCGGCAGCCGCGTCCTGATTTCCGGCCCCGCCGGCGTCGGCAAGGAAGTGGCCGCCCGCATGCTCCACAGCTGGAGCGGCCGGGCCGATTCGCCCTTCATCATCGTTGCCGCCGCGCGCATGGACCCGGACCGGGTCGAAGAGGAATTGTTCGGCGTGGAAGACCCCAGCGGCCTCGTCCGCCCCGGTTTTCTGGAGCAATCGCATGGCGGCACGCTCTATCTCGATGAAATCGCCGACATGCCGATCACGACGCAGGGCAAGATATTGCGCGTCCTGACGGACCAGAGCTTCACCCGCGTCGGCGGCCAGCGGCAGGTGAAGGTGGACGTCCGCGTCATTTCCTCGACCGCGCTCAATCTGGCGAGCGAGATTGAAGAGCGGCGTTTCCGCGAGGATCTTTTCTATCGCCTCAACGTCGTGCCACTGGCCATTCCGCCCCTGTCCGAACGCCGCGACGATATTCCGCCGCTGGTCGAACATTATCTCGCCCGCTTCGCTGCGGAGCGGCGCGTCCCGCCGCCCGAAATCGCGAGCGATGCCATGGCCGCGTTGCAGGCCAATGAGTGGCCGGGCAATGTGCGCCAGTTGCGCAACGTCATCGAACGCACGATGATCCTGGCGCCGGGTGACCGGATCGGCCGGATCGAACTGGACATGCTGCCCGCCGAACTTACCAGCGGCGGCGGCGGGGAGGGGATGGGCCAGTCCGCCATCATGGGCGCGCCCCTGCGTGAAGCACGCGAAAGTTTCGAGCGCGAATATCTGCGCATCCAGATCCGCCGGTTTTCAGGCAATATCTCACGGACCGCGACCTTCATCGGCATGGAACGCTCCGCACTGCACCGCAAACTCAAGCTGCTCGGCATTACCGAAGGCAAGGATTGAGCGGATTCGGGGAGGGGTATCCAATCGATTGCCGAACTTTTGCCGAAGCGCATCTCGACCATGGACGCCCCTTCGCAATTGCGATAGGATCGCACGCGCTCCCGACAGGCGGGGGCGAGCAAGACATCCTGCTTAGGATGCGAGAGCGGGTAACGTCCCGCCAAGAAAAGGACTGGCGAAGACCATGGCCGACAAAGTGAACAATCTTCAGGATATTTTCCTCAACAGCCTGCGCAAGAGCAAGACCCCGGTGACCATGTTCCTGGTCAAGGGCGTGAAGTTGCAAGGCATCATCACCTGGTTCGACAATTTCTCCGTGCTGCTGCGCCGCGATGGCCAGTCGCAGCTGGTCTATAAACATGCCATTTCCACGGTCATGCCGGCGGCGTCGATGGACCTGACCGATCTGCGCAAGGCCAGCGATGGCAATGGCAGGTCGAAGCTGCTTCAGGAAATCTTCCTGTCGGCCGTCCGCAAGTCGGGCAGCCCGGTGACGATGTTCCTGGTGAACGGCGTGATGCTTCAGGGCGAAATCGCTGCCTTCGATCTCTTCTGCATGCTGCTCGAACGCGACGGCATGGTGCAGTTGGTTTACAAACACGCCATTTCCACGGTCCAGCCGCTCCATGCGCTCGACCTGACCGGCGAAAACGAACAGGACGACTGATCGTCTATCCAGCGTCCGGTCTGCCCAGTGGTGGACCGGGCCGCTGCAAGATGCTCTAAACATGCATGGCCATATTCAACCGCGACTCCGATGACGAAGTGGCGCGCGGCGCGCGCGCCGTCGTCGTTCATGCCGAAACCCATAATGCAGATCGCCGGGATAGCGATGCCCGGCTGGAGGAAGCGCGTGGCCTGGCTCTGGCCATTGGCATCGACGTGCGCGCTAGCCAGGCCTTCCGCGTGCGCGACCGTAAGCCGGCGACTCTGTTCGGCAGCGGGCAGGTGGACCAGATCGCCATGCTCGCCCGGCAGGAAGAGGCCGAACTCATCATCGTCGACAACAGCCTCTCACCGGTGCAGCAAAGCAATCTGGAAAAGGCGTGCGAGGCCAAGGTCATCGACCGCACCGGCCTGATCCTGGAAATCTTCGGCGAGCGCGCGGCCACCAATGAAGGGCGACTTCAGGTCGAACTTGCCCATCTGGATTATCAGGCGGGGCGTCTGGTGCGCAGTTGGACCCATCTTGAGCGACAGCGTGGCGGCTTTGGCTTCCTCGGCGGTCCCGGAGAGACCCAGATCGAAGCGGACCGTCGTATGATCCGCGATCGCATGGCAAAGATCCGCCGCGAACTGGATCAGGTCACGCGCACCCGTGGCCTCCACCGCGCCCGGCGCCAGCGCGCGCCTTGGCCGGTGATCGCGCTGGTCGGCTATACCAATGCCGGAAAATCCACGCTTTTCAACAGGATGACCGGCGCCACCGTCATGGCGGAAGATTTGCTCTTCGCCACGCTGGACCCCACGATGCGCCAGATCGCGCTGCCGGGTCTGGACAAGGCGATCCTGTCCGACACGGTCGGTTTTGTGTCCGATCTTCCCACCCAACTTATCGCCGCTTTCCGCGCGACGCTGGAGGAAGTGCTGTCGGCCGACCTCATCGTCCATGTCCGCGACATCGCCCATCCCGATAGCGAGGCGCAGCGGGACGACGTGCTGGATGTGCTCGGCGAGCTCGGCGTTGCCGGCGAAGCGGCGCTGGATCGTGGGGAAGGGGAGCCTGAACCGCCGCCGATCCTGGAGGCGTGGAACAAGCTGGACCTGCTCGGCGAAGAGGGTGCCGCCCTGGCGCGCGAGACCGCTTCCCGCCGCGACGATGTCGTCATTCTCTCCGCCTTGACCGGGGAGGGCGTGGACGACCTCCAGCGCGCGATCAGCGACCGCATGACACGCGGCGCGAAAGTCTATGGCCTGCGCATTCCCGTATCGGATGGCGCGACCGTCGCCTGGCTGCATGAACATGGCGAAGTGCTGTCCAGCAGCGTCGATGGCGAGGAAACTCGCGTCGATGTGCGCCTGTCCGACGCCGCCTTCGCCCGCTATTCGAAACGGGCGCAAAAACCTGAAGCAGCAGATTAGGGCGACCACCGCCGCCTTAATCAATCAGATCAGTGCCTTTTCGACGACGCCGACGGCCTGGTCGAGCGCCTTGGCGCGATCGCAATCGCTACCGCATTTTTCCTGCTGATAGCGCAGCTTGTTCAATATGGTCAGAGCGGCATCGCGATTGCCGAGGCGGATTTCTGCCAAGGCCAACCCAGACATGGCGCCCGGTGCGCCATATTTTCCATAATATAGGCTCTTCTCGAAATAGCGGCGCGCCGCGGCCGCATCACCCATACCGAGCTTTGCGACGCCCTTCAGGAAGGGCACTTGTTTGCTGCTGGTTTCGCCGATCATTTTCGACAGCATCGAATCCGCCTCGACATAATGGCCGGCCGCGATCAGCTTTTGCGCCTGCACCACATTGACCCGGCGCGGTCCAAGTTCGGCCGTATAGAGACTAGTATCGAACCTGGGTGCAAGCAACGGCGCTGCTATGTTGAAATGGATCCCCGACACGCCGCCTGCTTGCTGAGCGTGAGCCGGTACTGCCATTGCGCAGATGAAGGGAAGAAGGACCGTCAGACGCATTGCATATTCCTCCATATCAAAGATCGAAAAGCTATGGTCTTTGCAAGCGGATGTCAAATTTAGGTTTCAAGTCCGAACCTTGTCTGGATCATTTCTGTAATGATAGCGGGCTTGCGGGCGTCAGGCGCCTTTCTCCAGCCGCTTCGCCTCCTGCCAAAGTAATTCCTGCTCATCGAGCGACAGGCCGGCAAAGGCATCACCAGCCTGCTCCTCCATAGACCGGAAGCGTCGATCGAACTTGCCATTGGCCTTGCGCAGAGCGGTTTCCGGATCGACCTTCAAATGGCGCGCAAGGTTGACCACGGCAAATAGCAGGTCGCCGACCTCTTCTTCGCGTTCGTCCTGCGTGTTTGCATCCTGCACCTCTTCCAGTTCTTCGACGACCTTGTCGATCACGCGGGCCGTCTCGGGCCAATCGAAACCGGTGCGCGCGGCCCGCTTCTGCAATTTTTCAGCGCGCAGCAGTGCGGGCAGGGCGATCGCCACGCCGGCCAGGGCGCTGGGATCGGGGTCTTTCTCCGCCCGTTCGGCCGCTTTGATGACTTCCCATTGTGCATGGCCGTCTTCACGGCGCGCGCCTTCGCCAAAGACATGGGGATGGCGCCGGATCATTTTCTGCGTGATGGCGTCGATTACATCCTGCAATGCAAAATGGCCGGCCTGTTCCGCCATGCGGCTGTGAAAGGCGACCTGAAGCAACAGGTCGCCCAATTCGTCGCGCAACGCCGCCATATCGTTGCGCTCGACCGCGTCGGCCACTTCATAGGCTTCCTCGATCGTATAGGGGACGATCGACGCGAAATCCTGCTCGATATCCCAGGGGCAACCGGTGTCGGGATCGCGCAATCGCGCCATGACGTCGGCAAGCGGCATGATATCGGCGGGACTGGCTTTGGACATAAGAAAGGGATCTCTGCTGGAGGTAAAAGGCCGGCGATAGGGTCTGCACATCCTTCTGGCCAGACCGCCCGGCCCAAAATCTCATTGTTCCTGCTACTTAGAGAAGTCACATTCTCCGCCATATAGAAATGTCACAGGATGGAGGACAGCAGGGGCTGCGCGTAGCCATCCATACAGCGCAGCGCTGCCCCTGCTGATGCGCTGACCTTGGGGTAGTAGACCATGGACCCGCTGCTCTGCAGTGGGCCCGGTCATGCCCTTTGCACGAAGCTGAGCGTGCCGCGTTCGCGCAACGCCTCGTCACTGAGCCTGGGACCGCGTTTGAGCTTTGAACCACCCAGTTTGCGGCGGTCGATCTTTGGCGGCGGTTCTGGTTCGGGGAAGAGATGCAGGGGCTGGTCGCGGCGGGCAGGGGCGTCGTTATTGCGCTTGCGGTGATGCGGCATGATGGCCTGCATCTGTTTGGCCAACATCAGCGCCGCGTCCAGATGCTTGTTCTCGACAATGGAAGGCTGGTTGACCTTCCGCATCTTGTCGAACGGACGATAGGGCAGGACATGGCCCTCATGTTCGATCTCCAGCCGACCGTCAGGATATTCGCACACTGTCACCCGCTTGCGCGCCAATGCTTTGCTGATCGCTGTCGGCTCCAGAATGAACATCACCTTGTTGTAATGCAGCGTCAGCGCCGCCGTTACTGTCCGCTGCTCCCGCCAGACCATGATCGAGCGCAGATCGTCATGCGTAGCGAGGGGACGGTGCAGGTCGCGCACATCAAAGGCGGGGCGAGCGAACCGCGCATTATGCCGGGCCATATAGCTGTCGAGAAAGACGTTGGCGTCCTCGATCGACGATATGCCTTCCAGACGCATCGCTTTGACCAGGCGATCCTGCAACGTGGCATTGGCCCGTTCGACCCGGCCCTTGGCCTGCGGCGAGTTGGCGCAGATAATCTCGATGTTCAGTGCATCCAGCGCACGTCCGAAATGCGTCATGCCATCGCCGCGTGCTGCGCTGGCTTTGGCGTTCCGAAACACGCTGTGCTTGTCGGAATAGAAGGCCACCGGTTTGCCGTGCCGCTCGATATACTCCCGCGTCGCATCCATATAGGCGAAGGTGCTCTCGCTTTCGGCCATTTTGAGGTGCATCAGTTCGCTGGTCGCGTCGTCAATATAGACGAGCAGGGTGCATTGCGGCCCGCGATCCTCGAACCACCAGTGCTTCGACCCGTCGATCTGGATCAGCTCGCCCCGGCAGTCGCGCCGGTAGCGTGGCTGATATGGGCGAGGGCGCCGGGTTTCGCGATCCTTCCACAACCCGGCCTTGATCATGAACTGACGCAACGTCTCGCAGGACAGATGAATATCGTGCCGTTCGGCCAGATACTCACGGGCCAGCGTGGGACCGAAATCATAATAATGCTCACGCACGATCGCGACCACGCGCTCGCGAAAATCATCGGCATAGCGCCGGTTGCTCGGCCGGCCGCGCTTGGCTGACACCAAGCCGGCAGCACCTTCGGCTCGTAACCGATCCAACAGCCGATAAATCTGCCGCCGCTGAATGCCTAAAAGCCGCGCCGCATCCGTCGGCCGCAGTTCGCCACGGTCCACGCGCATCAAGGTATCGAAACGCGAAAGCTCGCCATCGCTCATCACCAGCACCGCCATTATCGCACATCCTCCAACGCGAAGGATGAACATGACAGCAGCGCTCCGCTGATGATCCAAACTGTGTCATCTCTATCTAGCGGAGGTGTGTCATTTCTAAATGGCGCTTACACTCATTAAGTTCGATAATAAGGATTATGTTAAACCAGCCATCATTCCGCTACCGCGTAGGGCTGTCCAACTCGCTGTCTCACTGCCACCTCAATCCTCCCGGATCTGGCTATGTTTTGCGGTATCGCGCATCCGGACATAGACGGTCAGCGATATCGCGATCATCACCGTCACATAGATGTAGAACGCCTGTTCCATGCCGGCCTGCTTGAACCACAAGGCTACGAACTCTGCCGTCCCGCCGAACAAGGTATTGGCCAGCGCATAAGGCAGCGCCACGCCTAGCGCCCGGATATGCGCCGGAAACAGCTCGGCCTTCACCACGGCGTTGATCGACGTATAGCCGGTTACGATCACCAGCCCTGCCATCACCAGCAGTCCCGCGACGATCGGGTCTTTGGTCACGGCCAGGGTGGTGAAGATCGGATAGGTGCAGAGCATGCCCATCACGCCAAAGCCGATCATCAACGGCTTGCGCCCGATCCGGTCCGACAATGCACCGGCGACCGGCTGCAACAACATGAACAGAAACAGCGTCACGGCATTGATCTGCGATGCGACCTCGCGGCTCAACCCACTGGTATTCACAAGGAATTTCTGCATGTAGATACTGTACGCATAGAAAGCGATCGTGCCGCCCGCCGTCAGCAGCATCACCGTCAGCGTTTCGCGCGGGTGGTTGGTGATGAGTTCGACGAAGCCGGATTTGGGCGCACCCTGCGCCTTGGCGACCGCAAAGCTCTGCGTTTCGGCCAGGCCCCGCCGCAGCCAGAAGACGATGACCGCCAGCAACCCGCCGATGAAGAAGGGTATGCGCCATCCCCAGGCGTCCAGTTGCGCCTCGCTCAATGTCGCCTGCAACAGCAGCAGGACGCAGATCGCGACCAATTGCCCGGCGATCAATGTCACATATTGAAAGCTGGAGAAGAAACCACGCCGGTTCTTACCCGCCATTTCCGACAGATAGGTCGCGCTGGCGCCATATTCGCCGCCGATCGACAGCCCCTGCATCAGCCTCGCCAGAACCAGCACTAGTGGCGCGGCCACCCCGATCGTCTCATAGCCCGGCGTCACCGCGATCAGCAGCGATCCCGCGCACATCAGCGCCACGGACAGCGTGAGGCCGCTCTTGCGCCCATGGCGATCGGCATAGACGCCCATCAGCCAGGCCCCGATCGGCCGCATCAGGAACCCAACGGCGAAGATGCCCGCCGCACTCAGCAATTGCGCGGTACGATCTTCGCTTGGAAAGAAATGCGGCGCGAAATAGAGGGTGAAGGCGGCATAGGCATACCAGTCATACCATTCCACCAGATTGCCGGTGGACCCGCCGATAATGGCCTTCAGCCGCTGCGCCTGGGTCGGCGTCCCCTGCTCCGTCGCCGCGCTCATGGTTTCAGCACCATGGCGCCATCCTGGACGCCCCAGCTTTTCAGCCGCGAAAGCATGTTCATACCGATGACGTTGACCTCTCCGAAAGCGGGTGAGACGACGACGGGCAGGTCGCTCGCCGAAATGGGACCGATCGCCAAGGTGGCGATGCTGGATCGTTTTGCCTCTACCTTGCCATTGGCGGTTGTCATGATGACATTGGGTTCGCCGACATCATCGTTGAGGCCTGCCGCACGCGCTGTATTTTCGGACAGCGCGGTAACGGTCGCACCGCTGTCGATCAGGAAGCGGGCGGGCGTGCCGTTGATCGTTGCCTCCACCCAATAATGGCCATCCGGCGCCACGGGGATGCGCAACGCCTGCCCCTCGGCCTGCGCACGCGGCAAAGCGGCGGGCGCTTCATCGGGGGTGACCATAGTCCCCTCCTCCGCCCAGCGGCCGGTCAAAAAACCTTGGCTTTGGCCGAATTTGAAGAGTCCGAGCAGACCAGCAAAGATGGCGACCCACAATAACGCCATGCGTAGCAGGCTGCCCCAGGCCATCTGCCGTCCGATCAGCGCAGACCCGACCAATATGAGTGCCAGCACATACCAGATGGTCGATGCCGCCTGATCTGTGCCGTCCATTCAGGCCCCCTGCTCTTTCGCGTCCAATTCGATCACCAAACCATCATAGCCCGGCTCCACGCCTTTGGGCAGGGTGCCAAGCAGCGTGGCATAATCCATGCTCTGGTCCATATGGGTCAGGATAGCGCGTTCGGGGCGGGTCGTGGCGATGCCGTCCAGCGTCAGCGCCAGATGCGGATGGGTCGGGTGCGGCTTTTCCCGCAACGCATCGACTACCCAAATGTCCAGCCCATCATAGAGCGCGAGCATATCGGGCGTGAGCGCATGGAAATCCGTGGCATAGCCGATCGACCGGCCGCCATAAGCGAAGCGGAAACCGGTGGAGTAAATCTCGCCATGCGGCTGATCGACGCAGGCGATGTCGATGTCGCCGATGCGCAGGCTATCGGGCAGGATATGGGCGTTGATCGTGGGATGATAGCCATTGCGCCCCTCGAACGCATAGGCAAAACGCTGGCTCAGCAACGTCATCGTCTGCGCCCGCGCATAGCCTGGCACGGGCGTGCGGCGGTGGTGGAAAAGCTGGCGGACATCATCGATGCCATGGCTGTGGTCGGCATGGTCGTGCGTCCACAGGATTGCGTCGATCTGGATTACATTTGCCGCCAGCAACTGCGCGCGCATGTCCGGCGACGTATCGACCAGGATGCGGGTCGTCGGGCTTTCGACCAATATGGACACGCGGGTCCGCCGGTTCTTCGGCTCTGAAGGATCGCAGGCGCCCCAGTCATTGCCGATCCGGGGCACGCCCGAAGAGGTGCCGCTGCCCAGGATCGTCAGCTTCAGGCTCATGCGACCTTCGAGAAGAGGGCGCGGAAATTGGCCGACGTCGCCGCCGCCAGCTCCTCGATACTCTCGCCGCGCAGATTGGCCAGGAATTTGGCAGTGTCCGCGACATAGGCCGGTTCGCAAGACTTGCCGCGATGCGGCACCGGCGCCAGGAACGGCGAGTCCGTTTCCACCAGCAGCCGATCAAGCGGCAACCGTGCGGCCGTTTCCTGCAAATCCTTGGCGCTCTTGAACGTGACGATGCCCGAAATGCTGATGTAGAAGCCCAGTTCCATCGCAGCATCGGCAAAGGCCCCGCTGGCGGTGAAGCAATGGATGACGCCGCCATAAGGCCCCTGCTCCATCTCTTCCCGCATGATGCGCAGCGTGTCCTTCTCAGCGTCGCGGGTATGGACGATCATCGGCAGCCCGGTTTCGCGGCAGGCGGCGATGTGGGACCGGAAGCTCTTCTGCTGCCGTTCGCGATCGCTATGGTCGTAATAATAGTCGAGGCCGGTTTCGCCGATGCCCACGACACGCGGATGCGCGGCGCGCTCGACCAGCTTGGCGGTATCGACATGGGGATGCTCGTCAGCTTCATGCGGATGGATGCCGACCGTCGCCCAGACATCGGCCTCGCGCACGGCGGTATCCAGCACCGCGTCCCACTCGCTTTCACGGGTGGCGATGTTGAGCATCAGATCGACGCCCGCGGCGCGCGACCGTGCCAGCACATTGGCCTGATCCTCGATCAAGCCCTTGTAGTTCAGGTGGCAATGGCTGTCGATCAGCATGGCGTTCAGCCTTCCGCCTCGGTCAGTTCCAGTCGCGGGAAAAGCGGCTTGGGCGCGCCAAGAATGAAGCCCGAAGCGCGCAGATCAGCGTAGAAGTCGCTGCCGATGACGTCATAGCTACGCTTCTTCGCATCGATTCCCATCTGGTCCAGCAGCGCAGTGGCGCTGGCCGGAATGACCGGCTGGATCATGATGGCCAGGCTGGCGATCGCTTCATAGAGCGTGGCCAGCACCGCCTCCATCCGTGCCGGGTGGGTCTTGCGCAATGCCCATGGCGCCTGCGCGTCGATATAGGCGTTGCAGGCGAATACGGCGCGCATCCATGCCTCGATCGCGACCGACGGGGCCAGATCGGCCATGGCGCTCTGGAAGGTTTGCGCGGCGTCCGCGATGATATTCAGCAATTCGCTATCGACATCCAGCGGCGCCGCTTCGGGCAACCGCCCTTCCAGATTCTTAGCGATGAAGCTGAGCGTCCGCTGCGCCAGATTGCCGAAGCTGTTGGCCAGATCGCTGTTCGACCGCGCGACGATCGCCTCAGCGCTATAGCTGCCGTCATTGCCGAACGTGACTTCGGACAGCAGGAAATAGCGCAACTGATCCACGCCGAAGCGATCGGCCAGTTCCATCGGATCGGCGACATTGCCGACCGACTTCGACATCTTCTCACCCCGGTTCAGCAGGAAGCCGTGACCGAAGACCTGTTTTGGCAAAGGCAGCTTCGCGCTCATCAGGAAGGCCGGCCAGTAAACCGTATGAAAACGCACGATATCCTTGCCGATAACATGCGTGATATCGCCGCCCTCGGCCCAATAGCGCGCCATCCGCGCCGCATCGTCGGGATAGCCGCAGCCAGTCAGATAATTGGTGAGCGCGTCGACCCACACATACATGACATGGCCTTCGTTGCCCGGCACCTTCACCCCCCAGTCGAAACTGGTGCGCGATACGCTGAGGTCGGACAGGCCGCCTTCGACGAACCGCATAATCTCGTTGCGGCGGCTGTCGGGCTGAATGAAGTCGGGCTGGCTTTCATAAAGTGCCAGCAGCCGTTCCTGATAGGCCGACAGGCGAAAGAACCAGCTTTCCTCGACCGTCCATTCGACGGGCGTACCTTGGGGAGATAGCTTCGCGCCCCCTTCCCCCTCGACGATTTCCTTCTCGTCGTAAAAGGCTTCGTCGCGGACCGAATACCAACCTTCGTAGCGGCCGAGATACAGGTCGCCATTGGCCTCCATCGCCTGCCAGATCGCCTGGCTGGCGGCGTGATGATCCGGTTCGCTGGTGCGGATGAAGCGATCATGGCTGATATTCAGCCTCTCATTCATCTGCTTGAAATAGCCGGCCATTTCATCGGCCAGCTCGCGCGGCTCGATCCCCCGGTTGCGCGCGGTCTGCGCCATTTTCAGTCCATGTTCGTCGGTGCCGGTCTGGAAGAAAACGTCGCGGCCCATCATCCGCTGGAACCGCGCGACCGCGTCGGTGGCGATCACCTCATAGGCATGGCCGATATGCGGGCGGCCGTTGGGATAGGAAATGGCGGTGGTGATGGTGAAGGGCTTGGACATGGCGCCATCCCTAGCGGCTGTTATGGGCGGCGCAAAGTCGCTTTATGCGTGCGATGGGGCCAGCGCCGCGACATGGCCCGCCAGTTCGAACACGACCGCCGCCGGATCGAGCGACAGGATCACCGCGCCACCGGCCAGATGGCGCGCCTTTTCCCAATGATCGAGCGCCTGACCCAGCGCCGGCCCCTGTTTGGTTCGTGCCGCCTGCGCGATGAAGGCGGGCGCGCGCTCCAGAAACGCCTCATAACGCGGCTTGGCGGCCTTGAGCGCCAGCGCCCTGGCCAGCGCCAGCCGCTGACGATTGCCGGGATCGCCCTGCATCGCCAGACTGCTGAGCGCCTGTTCGATCTCCGAAAGGTTGAGGCCTGCATAGCGCAGCGCCTGCCCCGGCGATCCGTCACCTGCGCGCACCAAAGCGTCCACTTCCTGCGGCGAAAGCGTCTCGTCCGTGGCCTTGAGGACCGCGCGCATCGTAGCATGGTCCAGCGGATCGAAGCGCAGCGTGCGGCAGCGCGACCGGATGGTCGGCAACAACCGTCCCGGCGCATGGCTGACCAGCAGGAAGATCATATCCGCCGGCGGCTCTTCCAGCGTCTTGAGCAGCGCATTGGCCGCGCCCCGCTCCAGATCGTCAGCACTATCCACCACGACCACACGACGCTCCGACAGCGACGGGGCCGACTGGGTCAGCCGCGCCAGTCCGCGTATCTGGTCCACACTGATATTGCGGGCGGTGCCGGTTTCCTTCTCCAGCGGCGCCAGTTCGGCATAGTCGGGATGGGCGGTCGCCTCGATAAGTCGGCGGATCGGATGGCTTTGGGGCACGAACAGCCCCTCTTCCTCGATCGACGGACCGGCGGCGTCTGCCAGCAATCGCATCGCCAAGGCGCGCGCGAAGCTGGCCTTGCCGATGCCTTTGGGGCCGGCAAGAATCCAGCCATGGTGCATGCGTCCGCTACGTGCCGCCATGGTCAGCGTGCGCGTCTGGTCATCGTGTCCCAGCAGTGCCGTCATGGCAGCAGGTCTTCGATCGCGTCCAGCAGCCGCACCGTCACCACTTCGGCCGGACCGGAGGCGTCGATGCCGTGGACTCGGTCGCTTTCCTCCTGCGCGAAGCGGGCGAAGGCATCGGCGACGGCACGATGGAAATCGCTCGCCCGCCCGCCAATACGGTCGGTCGCATCGCCATCGCGCGCCCGCGCCCGGCCGCTGGCTTCTGCTTCGGGCAGCGTCAGCAACAATGTGCGATCGGGCAGGAAGCCTGCGCTGCCGATCCGATGCAGCGCCAATATGTCGGCGTCGCTCAATTCGCCCTGCCCCTGATAGGCGCGGCTGGAATCAAGGAACCGATCCGACAGCACCCAGGCACCCCGCGCCAGCGCCGGCCGGATCGTCTTTTCGATATGGTCCGCCCGCGCTGCCGCAAACAGCAAAGCTTCGGCACGCGGACTCCATCGATCTGCGCCGCCGGTCAGCAGCAGGGCGCGGATCGCCTCCGCCCCCTCGCTCCCGCCCGGCTCGCGCGTCTCGATCACCTCCAGGCCGCGGACGCGCAAAGCAGCGGCAAGTGCCCGCAACTGAGTCGACTTGCCCGCGCCTTCGCCACCTTCCAGCGATAGGAAACGCCCGCTAGCTGATGATCTGGGCGTCAAGCGAACAACGACTTCAGGCCATTCCAAAGCCGGCCGAAAATGCCCGCTTCGGCCACATCCTCACCCGCGACCAGTGGCATGATCTGCGGCGGCGTGTCGGGCGTCTGGACGATCAGCTGGGCGATCTGCTGGCCCTTGGCGATCGGTGCCTTGATCGGGCCGGTATAGACGACCTTTACCTGCACGTTGGCAGATGCCGTGCGCGGCAGGGTGACGGCCATGTTCTGCGGCGCGACCAGCGCCACGCTCGTCGCGCTGCCCATTTGGACTGCGGCCGTTTCGACCGTCTGCCCTTTCTTGAACAAAGGCTGCGCCTTCCACGCCTTGAAGCCCCAGTCCATGAAGCGCACGGCTTCGGTGGCGCGGCCGTTGAAGCTGGTGGAGCCGGCGGTGACGATGATCAGGCGGCGGCCATCCTGTTCGGCCGAGCCGGTAAAGCCGAAACCGGCCTCCTCGGTATGGCCGGTCTTGAGGCCATCGGCGCCGGCGATCTTGCCCAAAATGGGGTTGCGGTTCGCCTGTGCGATGTCCGATCCGCCCATCGTCTTGCCCCATGTGAAGGAGCGGGTGGCGTAGAAACGCTTGTAGAGATCGGGCGTCTCGACGATCGTCGCCTCGGCCAGCTTGGCCAGATCCTCGGCGGTCACATAGGTCACGCCTTCGTCCGGCCAGCCATTGCTGGTGCCGAAATGGCTGTTCTTCAGGCCAAGCCGCTTGGCCTCCTCATTCATCGCCGCGACGAAGGCCTGCTCCGTACCGGCAATCCCTTCCGCCAGAACGACGCAGGCGTCGTTGCCTGACAGGGTGACGATGCCATGCAGCAGATTTTCCACCGACACCTGCTCGCCGACCGACAGGAACATGGTCGATCCGGCCTGCGGTCCATGCCACTGCTTCCAGGTTTCCGGGCGCACCGTGAACTTGGTGTCCAGTTTCAATTCGCCCTTCTGGATCAGGCGGAAGGCGACATGCGCCGTCATCATCTTTGCCAGCGACGCCGGCGGCATGCGGGTTTCGCCGCCCTTGTCGTACAGCACGGCGCCTGACGACAGATCCTTCATATAAGCGATGGGCGCTTCGCTGGTATAGGGCGGCGCGGCCGCGATCAGCGGCTGGGCCAGCAGCCCGGCGGCGAGGAGGACTGCAACGCTTTTCTTCATCGGAAACTGCCTTCGAATAAGATGGAATCGCTCAGACATATGCGATCTCTATCGTGCGTCATTAGCCATGATGCGGGCATTCTCAAAGCCTTTGGCTGCGGCGGACCGCACGGCGGCCTGCGCAGCCTGTTGCGTGGGATAGGGGCCAAGACGCACGCGCCATATCCCTGCGCCCGCTTCGGCACGGGCGCCGATGCTTTTCGCTACGGTTTGGGCGCGCGCTTGAGACGAGAAGGCCCCGACCTGAACGATATAGCCACCAGTGCGCGGCGGCGCCACGGGCGCGGAAGCCTGAACCGGCTTGGGAGGGGGTTTTGCCGTCTGGGTGGCGATGCGTGCTGGCGGCGGCGCCTGATCGAAATCGGCGCCAGGCCTGGCCGACGCAACGTGCCGGGCGGCGACTGGGTCAGGCTTGGGCTTCGTCGGCGCTGCTGCTCGGGCCGGCGTGGCCGCAGCATGCGAAACGGCGGGCAGCTTGGTTCGCAACACACGCAAAAGCGCCGCCGGCGTTTCCAGCCGTTCGGCGGCCTGCCCCTGCCCGCGCAGCACGGCGCGTTCCTGCTCTGGCGGGTTGACCCGGCGCACGCGCACGGGAACCATGGCCTGACCGCTCACGCCCAGTTGCGATGCCGCGCCGGGCGACAGAGCGATCAACTGGTCGCTGCGCATCGGCCCGCGATCATTCACCCGCACCAGGATCGTGCGCCCGCTATCCAGTGCGGTCACTTCGACATAGCTGGGCAATGGCAATGTCTTATGTGCCGCAGTAATGGCGGAGGGAGCGAAGGCTTCGCCGTTGGCGGTCATGCCACCCCGACTGCCATCGCTGCTTTCGCCGGCATAGCCGACCTCATCGTAGGAAACGGGATCGGCCGGTGTGTAGGTGACGCCGCCCACTGCATAGGGCGCACCCAGAGGTGCCGGCGTGTCGCTGGCAATGGCTGCTGGCGCACCAGCCCGCTGTGGTTGTGCCGCACCGGCGCCGCCACCGCCCAGCGCCACAATCATGGCCGTGACGAACAGCCCCTTATTGTTTGACAGCATCCGCCAGCAATCCCACCGACAAGGCATAGAAATTGGAACAATTATAATCCAGGATCGCCCGATAATTGCTCGTCAGCAGATAGGCGGTCTTGCCCGGTCCATCGGGTTCCAGCAGTGTCGCCATGACGCCATCGGCCGGCCATATACCGCTATTGGGGAATAGCCCCAGCTTGCGCCACTCCGCCATGGTCAGCCAACGGCTATGCCGGTTGAACACGCGCGGGCAGCGGGCCGGCTCCGTCTTGGCAGCCACCGACGCGCGATTGAAGCTGGCCGGCACACTGACCGCCACGCCCCATGGCTGGCCTTTGCGCCATCCCGACTGCACGAAATAATTGGCGATGGAGGCCAGCGCGTCGGCTTCGCTGGTCCAGATATCGGCTTTCCCGTCGCCATCGCCATCCTTGGCGATGCGCAGATACACGGACGGCAGGAATTGGGGATAGCCGGTCGCGCCCGCCCAACTCCCCACCAGCCGGCTGCGCGGTACGCCATTGTCCAGCATCTTGAGCGTCGCCAGCAATTCAGGCTCGAAAAGGGCACGACGGCGGCCTTCATGCGCCAGAGTGGCCAGCGATCGGATCAGGTCGAAATCGCCGGTATAGCTGCCATAATTGGTTTCATGGCCGTAGATGGCGACCATGATCTCTTCCGGCACGCCGGTTTCCGCCTCGATCCGGGCAAGCCGCGACCGGTTTGCCTGATAGGCGACACGCCCCCGGCTGATGCGGGCAGCATCGACATGCTGGCGGCGATAGGGTTCGAAATTGGGGATGGGTGAATAGGCGCCGCCGCCCGGCTGGCTCTGGTCCAGTTGCACGACGCGCGGATTGATCGTCAGCGTGGGAAACACGCTGTCCAGCGTTGCATCCCTGATGCCCATGGCCCGCGCCTTGGGCCTCAGGCCTTCCAGATAAGCACGAAAATCGGCACTATCCTGCGCCTGCGCAGGGACTATCGCGACACTGCCGCCGGTAATGGCAGTCAGGCCGAGCAACACGGACAGGACGGACGAACGCAAAGAATCCCTCATCCCCTTGTTGTTGCACAGGCAGGGCGGCAGGTGAATCCTTTATTGCGACGGCCGGTCGGTTAAGGCGACGAACCGTGCCCATCGCGATTTTGGACTTGGCAATGGCGCACGGCACGCTAGGAAGCCCCCTAACGGAAGTGTGGCCGAGTGGTTTAAGGCAGCGGTCTTGAAAACCGCCGTGGGTTTACGCTCACCGTGGGTTCGAATCCCACCGCTTCCGCCATTTTCATTCCACATCACGCTTCAGGCGTAACTGCTGGGGCCAGTGCCATGGAGGATGACGGGTGGCAGTTCCATCTTGTGGATGCTGGCCTCCGCGATGATCGCCAGCGGATCGACCGGATGACTGAGCAGCAGGCCGCAGCGATCCGGCCCGTCCCAGATCACGGTGCCGCACACTTCCAGCCCTTCGGTGATAAGCGTCACCCATTCGCCGATCGGCGGCAGCCAATTCCCTGTCAGTAGCGCGCCATAGATGGAAATATTACGAATGGTGACGGTCTGGCTGATACCGTCCCAGTTCAATGTCGCCTCGACCTCTGCGTCGTAGCGGCTCTCGCGGCGGCGTTCCGCACGCGCGCGATAGATCATGCTGTCCATAGCCTCTCTCCCGGCTGCCCCCCGGGATTAGACCAAAGTCGATCCAGAAGATTACGGAAGAATGAAACGGCTTGGTTAACGTCCGGTTGGGTGGAAACGGGCCGGACGTTACGCCTGGCCCTTCCTTGTCAGGTTAAGCCAGAGCGCCGTGGCAATGCTTGTATTTCTGGCCCGAACCGCACGGGCAAGGCGCGTTGCGGCTGATGTCCAGATTGGCATATTCGCCGGCCGCTGCGTTGCCCACAGGCGCGCGGGGAATGGTGGTGGTGACGCTCCCGAAGCTGCCGGCGTCGATGTCCGCGCTATTATCTTCGCCCGAAAAGGGGTCGATATGGGTGGTGATGAAGTCCGGCAGGACCGGCAGGCCATAATCTTCCAACGGGGGCTGTTCCATGCGGAACTGCACCCGCGCGATGGAGCCGGTCACATCCTCCCGGATATTTTCCAGCATCCGTTCGAACAGGGCGAAGGCTTCCTGCTTATATTCGTTGATCGGCGTCTTTTGCGCATAGGCGCGCAGATGCACCACCTGCCGCAGAGCGTCGAGCGTCGAAAGATGCTCTTTCCAATGATGGTCCAGGCTTTGGAGCAGGATCGACTTTTCGATCATGTGCCAGTCTGACGCCTCGACCTCCTTGGTCTTTTCGGCGACGGCTTCGTCCGCCAGTGCCGACAGACGTTCCTCGATCATTTCAGGATCGACTGAATCCTCGGCCAGCCAGGCGTCGAAATCAGGTTCAAGCCCCAATATTTCGGCGGTACGCGCTTTCAGGCGGTCCATGTCCCACTGTTCGGGATAGGTGCCTGGCGGGCAGGATGCGCCGACCAGGTCGTTCACTGTCTCATGGCGCATGTCGACCACGACGTCATCGACCGTGTCGCTGTCCATGATGTCGCTGCGCTGTTCGTAGATGACCTTGCGCTGGTCGTTCATGACGTCGTCATATTCGACGACCTGCTTGCGGATGTCGTAGTTGCGGGCTTCGACCTTGCGCTGCGCCGTCTCGATCGCCTTGCTCAGCCATTTGGACGGCGGCAGCGCTTCGCCATCTTCCAGGTTCGACCGGATCATCTTGGCGAACATCGTGTCCGGGCCGAAGATGCGCATCAGATCATCGTCGAGGCTGAGGTAGAAGCGCGACAGGCCGGGGTCGCCCTGACGGCCCGAACGGCCACGCAGCTGGTTGTCGATGCGGCGGCTCTCATGCCGCTCCGTGGCCAGCACGAACAGGCCGCCGGCGGCCAGCACTTCCTGTTTTTCGACTTCGATCTCGGCTTCGATCCGGGCGATTGCGGCGTCGCGCTCCGGCCCTTCCGGGACATCGCGCAGTTCGTCCTCGACCCGCATTTCCAGATTACCGCCCAACTTGATGTCAGTGCCGCGACCGGCCATGTTGGTGGCGATCGTCACGGCGCCCTTGCGGCCCGCCTGCGCGACGATATGCGCTTCGCTGTCATGGAAACGGGCGTTGAGGACAGCGTGTGGCACGCCTTCCTGCTTCAGGAATTCCGACAGCATTTCCGACTTTTCGATCGACACGGTGCCGACCAGAACCGGCTGGCCCTGCTCCGCATGGACCTTGATGGTCTTGGCGATGCCGCGGAACTTGTCGTCCAGATTCTTGTAGAAGCTGTCTTCTTCGTCGATGCGCTGCACCGCCCGGTTGGTCGGGATGGTGACGACGTTCATCTTGTAGATTTCGAAGAATTCTGCCGCTTCGGTCGCGGCCGTACCGGTCATGCCGCCCAGCTTGGGATACATTCGGAAATAATTCTGGAAGGTGATCGACGCCAGCGTCTGGTTCTCCGGCTCGATCTGGACGCCTTCCTTGGCCTCCACCGCCTGATGCAGGCCGTCCGACCAGCGACGGCCATCCATCATGCGACCGGTAAATTCGTCGATGATGACGACCTTCCCATCCTTGACGATATAGTCGATGTCGCGGCGGAACATCACGACCGCGCGCAGCGCCTGGTTCACATGATGGACGACAGCGGTATTTTCGAAGTCATAGAGGTTCGCGCCCTGCAACAGGCCGGCATCCTCCAGCAGTCGCTCGATCTTCTCGGTGCCATCCTCGGTCAGCGTGACGGTGCGCTGCTTCTCGTCCTTCTCATAATCGGCCTCGACAATCTGCTTCACGATCGCGTCGACAGCGACGTACAGCTCCGACTTGTCGTCGGTCGGTCCGGAGATGATCAGCGGCGTGCGCGCTTCGTCGATCAGGATCGAGTCCACCTCATCGACGATCGCATAGTTGAACGGGCGCTGGACCATCGATGCGCGGTCATATTTCATATTGTCGCGCAGATAATCGAAGCCGAGTTCGTTGTTCGTCGCATAAGTGATGTCGGCGGCATAGGCTTCGCGCCGTTGATCTTCGCTGATGTTCGGCACGATGACGCCCGTGGTGAGGCCCAGGAAGCGATAGACCTGCCCCATCCATTCGCAGTCGCGGCTGGCGAGATAGTCGTTCACGGTGACGACGTGAACGCCCTTCCCCTCCAGCGCATTGAGATAGGTGGCGAGTGTCGCGACCAGCGTCTTGCCTTCACCCGTCCGCATTTCGGCGATTTCACCGCGATGCAGAACGATGCCGCCCACCATCTGCACATCGAAATGACGCATGCCCAGCACGCGGACGGCCGCTTCACGAACCGTGGCGAAGGCTTCGGGGAGCAGGTCGTCCAGCGTTTCGCCATTGGCCAGCCGTTCGCGGAACCGGCTGGTCTGGGCGACCAGTTCCTCATCATTCATCGCCTGCACCGCGCCTTCGAAAGAGGCGATCTGGTCAACGATCTTGCCCAGCGACTTCACATAACGTTCATTGGACGATCCGAAGATGGACTTGGCGAGTGCGCCGAACATGCAAATTCCTGACAATAGGGGGACGTTTCGCCTCCTTGCGAGAGACGCACGCAGATATGCGCCGCGATTTAGGCACGGCACATCCGTTAGTCAATCAGAGTGCGGTTGAACCCACCCTGTCGTGACGATGTCATGATTGCGCGGCAGGCGGCTTTCGTCCGGTGGCGGCGTCATCAGGGCGCGCGAGGCTTTGCATCGCGCAAGCCGCGCCACAACGACGTAGCAAGAATAAGGGGCGTAAAATTGTATCGTTCGTTCGTCCTGGCGCCGGCGCGCAGCAGCCGTACCCTGCCGGTCGCCATACTGGTGGCGGTGGCGTTGGTCCTGTGGTTCGGCCTGACTGCAATCGCGACTCCATTCGACCATGACGAAAGCCAATATGTTGCCGGTGCCTATTTCAGCAGCCGGCTGCTGATTTTCCGTGATTTTCTCCATCTTCAGCCGCCGCTGCACAGTTGGATCTTTGCGCCGCTGGCCTCGTTCATTCCCGATCATATGGTGCTGGCGATGCGGCTGGCGACAGCCGCGACGGCAATTTCCACGCTGGCGGCGCTTTGGACGGCACAGCGTATTGCCGGCGTGTCGCGGGATAGCGCGACCATCGCGACATTGCTTGTGGCGACCACCGCTGCTTTTCAGTTCACCGGCGCCGTGGTGCGCAATGACATGCTTCCGACCTTGCTGTCCGCCATGGGACTGATGGCCAGCTTGCTCGCGCTGCGCCATTGCATGCGCCGATATTGGCTGGCCGCTGGCGCGCTGTTCGGCCTTGCCATCGCCACCAAACTGAATTTCGCGCCATTGGGCCTGATGACCGGGCTGTTCGTGCTGGTGACGGGCGGACGCTGTGGGTTCAAGGCGGCGTGTTGCCTGGCGCTGGGCGCTTGCATGGGTATGGCACCGATGCTGGTCGCCTGGACGGTGGCGCCGGATGCCTTCTTCTATGGCGTGCTGACCTATGGCGCGACCGCGCCCCATGCCTGGTATGCCGCTAACGGTGCCTTCGACGAACTCGACACGCTGGAAAAGCTGACCGACCTCATCAAATATCTGTGGAAAGGGCCGGCGCTTGTCGCGCTCATTCTGCTCTGCGCCAATTGGATCGCGACGCGGGGCCGCATCCGATCCCCCGGACGGCGGCTGGCGATCTGGATGACGGGCGGCGCGCTGATCGGTGCGGCGCTGCCTACCCCGTCGCAGGTCCAATATGTCATGCCGCTGCTCCCGCCGCTGGCGCTGGCGCTGGGTTATCTGCTCGACGACGCGCGCCGCTGGACTTTCGTTCGGCGTCAGGCCTTGCTCGGATTGCTGTGCCTGGCTGCCATTCCCGGCATGCTGGCGCCGACCCGCCATGTCGTGGCGATGCTGCGCGCAGGCTCGCCCGTTCTGGAGGCGGAGGCCGACGCGCGCTGGGCCGGGGCGACCGTGCGTGCCAGCGGCGGCGGCGATATTGCAACGCTCTCTGCGCACATGATCCTGGGCAGCGGACTCGACCTCGACCCGCGCTTTGCCGCCGGTCCCTTCGCCTACCGCACCGGCTGGACGATGGGACCTGTTTTGGCGCGGCAGGTCCATGCGATGATCCCGGCGACGCTGGGCGACATGGACCGCAACCCGCCAGCCGCCATCCTGACCGGCTATGAAGACGGCACCCGCAAATTGCCGATGCGTCCCGATGACGGCCTGATCGCCTATGCCCGTCGCCATGGCTATCGGATGCTGGCGATGCCCGATGGCGTGGGCCGGCTCTATCTTCGAACCGGCCCGTCTTTCCGGGTCGCGCAATGATTGACCCCCGGCCAATTTTGCCGCATTTCGCCGCCATGACCGATCGTTCCCCCCTCGCTCCCGCCGCCTTCCCGATCCTGCCAGCCGTTGACGGTGTGATGCTGCGTACCGCGCGCGCCGGATATAAGGCATGGACGCGATGCGACCTGACCTATGTGGAATTGGAAGCCGGCACGGCCGTCGCGGGGGTAACGACGCAGAGCAAATGCCCGTCCCCGGAGGTCGAATGGTGCCGTGACGCGATTCCGCTAGGCTCGGCCCGCGCGCTGGTGGTCAATGCCGGCAACGCCAATGCCTTTACCGGTCATCGCGGCCGCGCCGCGGTGGAAGCGATCGCGGCGAAGGTCGCCAATCGCCTTGGCTGCCTTCCGTCGGATATTTTCGTGTCATCGACCGGCGTGATCGGAGTACCGCTGCCGATCGACAAGGCCGAGGCCGGGCTGGAAGCCGCCTTCGCCGCTGCACCGTGCGGCTGGGAAGAGGCCGCAACCACGATCGGCACGACCGACACCTTCGCCAAGGGCGCGCATGTGTCCGCCATGATCGGCGAGCAGCGGGTCGAACTGGTTGGCATCATCAAGGGTTCCGGCATGATCGCGCCCGACATGGCGACGATGCTGGGCTATATCTTCACCGACGCCGCGATCGACCCTGCCCTGCTGCAACAGATGCTCTCTGCCGCCAATCGCAAGAGTTTTTCCTGCATTACGGTCGACAGCGACACATCCACCAGCGACACGGTGCTGGCCTTCGCCACGGGTAAGGCGGGCAATGTCCCGCTCGCCTCCATGGACGATGCCGGCGCAGACGCATTCCACGCGGCGCTGAACGATTTGTGCCGCCAGCTTGCGCATCTGGTGGTGCGTGATGGCGAAGGCGCGACCAAGTTCATCGACATCAGCGTCGAAGGCGCGGAAAGCGACGAAAGCGCCCATCGCATCGCTTTGTCGATCGCCAACTCCCCGCTGGTCAAGACCGCGATCGCTGGCGAGGACGCCAATTGGGGCCGCGTGGTCATGGCCGTGGGCAAGGCCGGCGAACCGGCCGACCGGGACAAGCTGTCGATCCGCTTCGGCGCGACGCAGGTGGCGACCGGTGGCCTGGCGGTCGAGGGTTATGACGAGGCACCCGTCGCCGCGCACCTGAAGGGGCAGGACATCGTCATCGGCGTCGACATTGGCCTGGGTGAAGGGCGCGCGCAGGTTTGGACCTGCGACCTGACCCATGGTTACATCTCTATCAATGCGGATTATCGTAGCTGATGCTGGAACTGCATGAACCCGTCGTCGCGCTGATGCGGCAGGTTGGGCGCGATATCGTCATGCCGCGTTACCAGAATCTGTCCGGCGATGAAGTCAGCGAAAAGGCGGCGAACGATTTCGTCACCATCGCCGACAAGGAAAGCGAATGGCGTCTGGCCGAAGGGCTGGCCGCGATCCTGCCCGAAGCTGGCATCATCGGTGAGGAAGCCTGCGCCGCCGACCCCGCCATATTGGACCGGGCCGGTCAGGGCTTGAACTGGATCATCGACCCGATCGACGGGACCGGCAATTTCGCGGCGGGCAAGGCACCTTTCGGGATCATGGTGGCGTTAGTCGATGGCGGCACGACCCTGGCTGGCTGGATACTCGACCCGCTGACCGGGCGGATCTGCCACGCCATGCTGGGCGGCGGCAGCCATATCGATGGTGAACGGGTGCAGGCGCGCGAGAGCGGCGGCGACCTGCCGATCGCGGCGCTGGCCGTCTATTTCATGCCGGAGGAAGAGCGCGCCGATATTCAGCGCCGGTCGCAAGGCAGTTTCACGCTGGTGGATATTCCCCGCTGCGCCGCCGAACAATATCCACGATTGGTTCTGGGGCAGAATGACGTGTCCGTCTTTGCGCGCACCTTGCCCTGGGATCATGCGGCGGGCACGCTGTTCGTCAATGAGGCGGGCGGTTGCTGCCAGCGCACCGACGGAACGCCTTATCTGGTGGGCGACCTCCGGCGTGGGTTGATGGGGGCATCTTCGCCGCGCCTGTGGGATCAGGCGGCCGCGACGCTGTTCGGGTAAAAGGATATTCCATGCTGACGATCTGGGGCCGGTTGAATTCGCATAATGTGAAGAAGGTCGCTTGGTTCGCCGACGAAATAGGCGTGCCCTATGTCCGCCATGATGTGGGCGGCGCCTTTGGCATGAATGCGGACTATCTGGCGAAGAACCCCAATGCGCTGATCCCCACGATCGAGGATGGCGACGTTACCTTGTGGGAGTCCAACGCGATCCTGCGCTATCTGGCCGCGCGTTACGCCCCTGCCCTGTGGCCGGCCAATCCTGCGGAGCGCGCGCAAGGCGACAAGTGGATGGATTGGCAATTCGCCTTCGCCGATGCGCAGCGCGACGCCTTCCTGCAACTGGTGCGACGCGGGCCCGAACAGCGAGATGGACAGCTACTGGCGGCGTCGGCGGCGGCATCCGGCGCGGCGATGCGGATATTGGACCGCACGCTGGCGGTGCAACCCTGGCTTTCAGGTGTCTCTTTCGGTGTCGCAGACGTGCCGATGGGCGTCTATGCCCACACGTTTTTCACGCTCGACATGGAGCGGCCCGATGTGCCGCATGTGCGCGCCTGGTACGACCGGCTGCGCGGGCGGTCGGCCTATGTCAAGTCGGTGATGATCCCGCTGACATAGGCCCCCCGCTGAACCGCTTACAGGACGCTTTCGATCCAGCCCTTGAGCGCGCTCTTGGGCGCGGCGCCGACCTTGGTCGCTGCCGCTTCGCCATTTTTGAACAGGATCATCGTCGGAATGCCGCGCACGCCATATTGGCCCGGTGCATCGGGATTTTCGTCGATATTGATCTTCGCGATGATGACCTTGTCGGCCAGTTCCTCGGAGATTTCCTCCAGGGCCGGACCGATCATCTTGCACGGGCCGCACCATTCGGCCCAGAAATCGACAAGCACGGGCTTGTCCGCATTGATGACGTCGTCCTTGAAGCTGAGGTCGGTAACTGCCTTGGTGGCCATGGGTGTCTCCTTTACTTGAAGCCTATCTAGGGTGAGCGCGCATCCGGCTCAACGGGTCAGAGCGGCAAATTCTCCTGCGCGGGCGCATAGTCGGGCTTTTGCGCCACCAGCGGCGCGGGGCCCGGCTTGTGCGCCGCCAGCGCTGCGGGGGGCACGATGATAAGCCGGGGCGCACTGGTATAGAGCAGCCCGGCCTCGATCGCGCGATCGGGAAAGATCACTTCCAACGCCGCGACATAGGCGGCCATTTGCCGGATATGCGGGATCGGCACGTCCGCCAACGTCAGCGGGACGACCCGCCCTGTCTTGAAATCGGCGATCTGGATGCGATCGGGTCCGATGCACAGCCGGTCGACCGTGCCGGCGATGACGGCTTCGCCCACGACCGCAGCGATCGGTGCTTCGGCAAGCGCATCCGGCCCGAACAGCGCGGCAAAGTCCGGCGCTTCGATCACGCGGAGCGCCTGGTCGATGACATCATTTCGCTGCGCCGCATCGGTGACGCCCTGCTGCGCCAGCCAGCGATCCGCTGCGTCGCGCCGACGATCAGGGGCAAGGTCAGGCAGTCGTTCGAACAAAGCATGGAGCCAACGGCCCCGTTCCGCCGCCGCGCGCATCGCAAGTGTCGGCGGCGGATAGGGTACGTCATCCTCCACCGGCGCCGACGGCGCGAGGGGCCGGGGCGGCCGCATTTCGGCCGGCGCGGGCTGGCGCAGCCATAGCGGCTGATCCAGCGCCATCGCTTCGATCGCGCTTTGTGGCTCCGCAGCCTTGGGCGGCAGCACCTCCGTGCCATGCCAGCGCCGGGTCGCGCCCCAGAGCGGATCGGCATCCCATTGCGCGCCGAGCGAGATCATCGCGCCCTCGACCGCCGCATACCAGCTTTCCGGTTTGACCTCTCCCTTCGCGCGCGGACCAAGCGATCCCGCAACGATCAACTTCTCTTCCGCGCGGGTCAGCGCGACGTAGAGCAGGCGCCAATGCTCCTCCCGCTCCACCTGCGCGGCGGCCTCCGCCACTTCGCCGATCGGTCCCTGTCGTTCCGGCTTGCGCGGGGCCAGGATCGGCAGGCCGTTCCACACTAGCGAGTCGGCGCGGTTGCCGGCATCGGGGTCCAGGCAGGCGTCCGCCAGAATGACGATCGGCGCCTGCAAACCCTTGGCGCCATGGACGGTCAACAGGCGAAGATTGTCCCCCTGCGCTGCGGCATCGCGCACGATGTCCACCTCGCCCCGATCGAACCAGTCGATGAAGCGCTGGAGCGAGGGATGGTCGTCGCTTTCGAAAGCGAGCGCGGCGTTCAGCAATTCCTCGATCGGATCGGCGGCTTCGGTGCCCAGGCGCTCGATCAGGCGACGGCGCCCCTCCATCGGCCCGGACAGGATCGCCTCCAGATAGCGATAGGGGGTCGAGAAATCGGCCATCGCCAGCAAGTCGCGCAGTGGTTGCAGTATGGCCCCGTCCCGCGTCTCCCGCAAATGCCGCCACAGCCCGCCCTTGCGGCCGATCAGGCGCGTCATCAACTCGTCCTGGGTCCAGCCGATCAGTGGCGACACCAGCAGCGAGGCGAGGTTCAGCTCGTCCTCCGGCTGCACCGCAAAGCGCAATGCCGCCAGCAGGTCGCGCACCGCCAGAGGGCTGTTCAGCCGCAACCGGTCGATGCCCGCGACTGCCACCTTCTCCTCATAAAGCCGCGCGACGATCAGCCGTGCCAGTTCGCTACGCCGTCGCACCAGGATCATGACGTCGCCTGCACGGACCGGTCGGCCCCGGCTTTCCAGCATCAGGCCGTCGTCGATCCATTGCCGGATCTGGCGGGCGATCTTCGTCGCCAGCGTCCGTTCCTGGTCGGCGGCCCAATCTTCCTCCCCCTCTGCATCCTCCGAAAGGCCGGCGACGACGGGTTTCCAAAGTTGCACTTCGCCGGGATGGCGGTTGGCGCTGATGTGGCGGACCTCGCTTGGCGCCATGCCCAGCTTTTGTGCAGTCAGCGTGGCGATGGTGCGATCCACCACGTCCAGCACAGCGGGTGTCGACCGGAAGCTCTGATCCAGCGAGAGGTTGAAAAATTCATGCCCGGACTGGTCGGCATCTCGATTGAACAACAGGCGGGCGGCTTCGAAATTGGCCGGGCTCGTGCCCTGAAAGCCGAAGATCGCCTGTTTGAAATCGCCCACGGTGAAGATGGTGCGGACCTTCTGCGCCGGATCCCATTCGGTCGCGAAAAACTCCTCGGCCAGCGTACGGACGATCCGCCATTGCGCGGCATTGGTGTCCTGCGCTTCATCCACCAATATATGGTCGATCCGCTGGTCCAGCTTGTAGCGTATCCACTCCGCGATGCCCGGCTGTTCCAGCAAAGATGCGGTGCGCGCGATCAAATCGTCGAAATCGACCGCACCTGCCAGTCGCTTGCCCTGCGTATAGGCGCGGGCGTAGGCGCGCCCGGCATGCAATGCCTGCGCCAGCAAGGCGGCATAGTCGGCGCGCAGTTTCATCGCGATCAGCGCCCCACAGCGGTCATGCAGCCGCCCTGCCATCTCGATATAGCCGTCGACCGGCGGCACCCAGCCCTTGGCGTCGATCAGGTCGCCGTCCGCCTTGGCCCAGGCGCGGTGCAGGTCGATGAGCGTCGCTGCCCGGCCTGCCGGGTCGAGCGCCCGCCAGGCCGCGATGCGATCGCACCGCTCCAGCCCGCGCCCCTTGCCCCAATCCACATTGGCGCGCACGATCCCGTCCAGCGTCCGCATATCGAACATCGTGTCGGAACATTGTTCGGCAAGCCATTGATCGATATCGCCGTCCGGCAGTTCCAATTCGGTCGCCAGCCACGATCCGATCGTGGCGGGCAGATCGTCCAGCGCATCGCCCTTTGCCGCGCAGCGCATCAGAAACTGTTCTGCCCCGCCCTCGCCCAGCCGCAAGCTGATATCCTGCAACGCGCCGATCAGCGCCTCGTCGCCCAGATCATGCGCCTGCACGACCATGTCGGCGAGCGTCTGGCGGGCCAGGCTGGATTGCTCGCGCTGGTCGAGCGGACGGAAGCCCGGCGTCAGTTCGGCTTCCAGTGGAAAGGCGGTCAGCAATTGCTGGCAAAAGCCATGGATGGTCTGGATGCGCAGGCCGCCGCCGGTGGATTCCAGCACTTCGGCGAAAAGACGCCGGGCCTGATCCTGCTGCTGAGGCCCATGATCCTCGCCTAGCGCCATCAGATCGGTCGCCAGCGCAGGACCATCCATCTGCACCCATGCCGCCAGTCGGTCGTGGATGCGGTCGGCCATCTCCGCCGCGCCTGCCTTGGTGAAGGTCAGGCACAGGATATTCTCTGGCCTCACGCCTTGCAGCAGCAAGCGGAAGACGCGGGCAGTCAGCACATGGGTCTTGCCGGTGCCGGCCGATGCCGACAGCCACACATGCGCGTCGGGTGCGGCGGCGCGGGCCTGATCGCCGAGTAATTTCTGAAGCGCGCGCGTCTTAGCCATCGTCGCGGCCATACCATTCCTCCAGCCGCATCAGCTGGTCATAATCGCCATAATTGGCGACTTCGGGGTTAATCTCTGCCCGGAAAGGCGCGCTGCCCAGCAGGAAGGCGTTGGCCAGTTCCTCGAAATGCTCATGGGCATGGGCGGTGAACTGGTCGGTGACGATCTTGTCGCGCTTGCCCAGCGGATCGACGGGACGCTCGCGATAGCCGAACTGGTCGCCCTTCTTGGCCAGCGACCAATATTCGAAATCGCCCGCTTTCGGTTGCGATCCCAGCCCGTCAAACCCGTCCAGTTCCGCGATGATGCCCAGCAACCCCAATTGCAGGGAAAATCCGGCCTTCACCTGTCGCGCGCTGGGCGGCTTGCCGGTCTTGTAGTCGATGATGCCGATGCGGCCGTCGGCCAGCCGATCGATCCGGTCGGCCTTGCCCATCAGCGTAACGCCGGCGATGTCGGCCCGCCCTTCCTGCTCGACGGCCAATATGGTGCGTCCTTCCGCCTTGTCCTTCACCACTTCGGCCGCGATCCAGCGGATCGCCTCGACCAATCGGGGCTGCCACAGGGCCTTGAGCAGCGGATGGACCTCCGGCTGGTCGAACATGGCGCGGGCGCGCTCTTCCAGATCGGCGGGGTCCAGCGTCCCGGCTTCCGCCCAGCGCTGGAGAATGTCGTGGACCGCCGTGCCGCGCCACGCCGGGCCGGCATCGGCATCGACCGGGTCGAGCCGCGCCAGGCGCAACACGCGCTTGGCATAGAAGGCGAAGGGATCAGCCTTCAGCCGGTCGACATCGGTTACGGGGATGAGTTTCGGTCGTATGGAAGCGGGTGGCGTGGGAGCAGGGCGTTCGGCCGGGCGATGGGCGGCGGGCGCATCCATCCCCTGCGCCAGCATCACATAGCGTTGCGCCGATTTCCATTGCGGCCCGGCCATGGCCTTCAATCGCAACCAGAAGCGTGAGGCGACCGCCGGACCACCGCTGCCGCGCCGCGCGCGGGTGATGAGGACGTGCGGCGCGCCGAGTGCGCTGGCGAAATCATGCGCGGCCAGGCCGATCCGCATTTCCAGCCCCGGCAACCCCAGTTCGCGACGGATGCGGGGCGCCAGCCAGGGGTCGGGTGATGGCAGGCCCGGCCATGTGCCTTCGTTCAATCCGCCCAGGATCATGAGATCGGCCTGCATCAACTGCGCTTCGATCAGGCCCAATATGCTGATGCGCGGATGGCCTCCCTGCGGCGGGCGCACCGACACGCCGCCCAGCATATGGTCCAGCAATGCCGGCAGCGCGCGGGGATCGGCTTGGCGCGGGCCGTCAGGCGCGGCAGCCTCCATTTCGGCGAACAAGTCAGCGGCGGCATGACCCTGATGGCCGGACCAGACGGCATCGCCAGACAATGCCCCGGCCTGTTCGCGCAATGCCGCCAGTTGCTCCCCAAGGTCGATAGCCCGGTCGAAGCCGCTTTCCAACGGCTCCAGCAGCGCGCGTGCCTGTGGCCACCACTCCCGCACCGCCTCGCGCAGCACCCGCTGGCGGTCATCCGGGCGTGGAAGCAGTAGCAGGTCGATGCCGTGCAACCCCGCTTGCGGCCGCGGCCCGCGTAGCAGCAGGTCGAGCGCACGCACGCCTTCAAGCCAGCCAAGCCGTGCCTCGCCGCGCATGACCAGCGGATGTTTCAGCAGCGTGAGCAATGGCACCGGCGCGAAGCGTTCCGCGACCGCCTCTGCCATGGCGACCAGCAGCGTACCGGGGAGCAGGCGCGACAAAGGCTGACCGGCGGAATCGTCGGCCGCTATGCCCCAACGGCGCAGATGGGCCGATACGCGGGTCGCCAGTTGTCGGTCGGGCGTCACGAGCGCAGCGGTGCGCTCGGGCGTTTCCAGCGCCTCGCGCAGCGCAATGGCGATCGCCTGCGCCTCCTCGCCCGGCGTCGCGACTTCCAGCGCTTCCACACCGCTCAGCGATCGATCGACGGTCTTCAGGTCGCGCCAGCGACTGGTGAGCCGTGGCGGCAGCATCGCGTTGGAAATATTGCGACTGCGCACCGCGCGCGCATCATGCTCGCTGCCCCAGCGCCAGTTGGCGACATCCTCGCGAGTTGCGCTCATGGCGTCTAGCAGGCGTTTCAGCGCAAATTGCGGATGGCTTTCATGGCCGGCAGGCGCGCGACCGGTGACGGGATCGGGATCGAACGGACCGATCGCGTCCCACGCCTCCTCATCCATATGCTGGTCGAGGCCGGCGAAGACGACCATGCCGTTCGCCATCGTGCCGATCCGCCGGAGCAATGCGGCAACGGCGGGCGCGGTGGAGGCGATGCCCGCCGCCGCCACGAAGCCGGCCGGTGGATGCGCGCGCCAGCGCGCCGTCAGCCGATCGAACAGGCGATTGCGCCGATCGGCCATGTCGATGCACCCGGTCCGTGCCAGTTCCACCGGCCATTGGGCGATCAAAATTTCGAACATTGTCAAAGACGTCTGCCAATGTTTCGACAGTTCATCGGACAGTTGCAGCTGGTGCAGCGCGCTCAGCGGCACCCGTTCCACCTGCATCTGGTCCAGCACGGCGCCCAGTGCCTGGCCCAGCAGCAAGGCCTGGCCTGCATCGATGTCGGACTTGGCCGCCTGTACCATTCGCGCCAGGATCATCTGGCGGCGCATCGGTGCGATCGCGGGGGGTACGGCGTCCGTCTCACCCAAGGGATCCAGCGCGCCGCCGACCTGCTCGCCAAGGTCCGGATCGCCGATCGCGACCAGGCGCGGCAGCAGCAAGCCGCCGCCTGACTGGCGCACGAAGGCATCGCTGACGGCTCGGATCGCACGGTTGTTGGGCAGCAATATCATGCCCTGCGCCAGCGCCATCGGATCGCCGCGGTGCTGGGCCAGCAGGCCCGCTACCAGCGCATCGGCGAAGGCGCGGTGCGCGGGAATGGTGAACAGCGCGGGGCGGGTCCGATCACCCATGGGCGATCATGGACTCCACCACCGGAATGGCCTTCGGCGTGCCGACATCGAACCACAGCCCCTGATGCGATACGCCGTAGAGGCGCCCCTTTTCGATCGCGCGGTTCCAGAAGATATTGGTCGAGAAAACGTCGGCCGGCGGATCGACCAGCAGATCGGGCGAGATGATCTGGATACCGATATAGACGAACGGCGCGACATGGCCCTGCTTGCGGCGGGTCAGGCGGCCATTGGCATCCATATGGAAATCGCCTTGCCCGGAGTGGCACATGGCGCGCGCCTGCGGCACCAGCAGCAGCAGCGAGTCCATCTTTGCCGGATCCCAGATCCGCCGCATCATCGCAAATGTCTCGCTGGGGCCATCGACCCAATAATTGTCGCTGTTGACGCAAAAGACGGGGCCATCACCCAGCAGGGGTTTTGCCTTTATCAGGCCGCCGCCGGTTTCCAGCAGCTTGGCGCGCTCGTCCGACACGGCGAAATCCAGCCCGCATTTGCGCGCCTTCAGATGAGCTTCAACCGTGTCCGCCAGATAATGGACATTGACGACCACCTTTTTGATGCCGCCCGCTTCAAGCCGGTCGAGCGCATGGTCCATCAGCGGCTTGCCCGCCACCTTGACCAGCGGCTTGGGCCGCGTCGCGGTGAGCGGCCGCATGCGCTTGCCCAGCCCGGCGGCCATCAGCATCGCGGTATCGATCATGCGGGATCATGCTCTTCGAGCGCCTTATGGCGCTTGTCTGCGGGGATGTTGGCGGCGAACCATTCGGCGACGGGGGCCAGCACCGGATGCTGGAGATCGCGCTCCAGCAGGTCCCACATACGCGGAAGATATGACAAATAACGCGGCTTGCCGTCGCGTTTCCACAGGCGCGTAAAAATGCCGATGATCTTGGCATTGCGCTGCGCGCCCAGCACCGCGTAGGCCGCGTCGAAATCGGCGGGCGGATTGGCGAGCGCCTTATAATGGGCCAGCATAGCGGCTTCGACCTCCATTGGCACGTCGCGCCGGGCATCCTGCAACAGGGACACCAGATCATAGGCCGGGTGGCCAGCCAGTGCATCCTGAAAGTCGAGCAGGCCCAGACCATGGGAGGCCGCCCCGTCGATCAGCATGATATTTTCGGCATGATAGTCGCGCAATACCGTCACCGTCTGACTGGCCGACAGTTCCACGATCGGCAGCACCGCGTCCCATGCACGAATATAGGCATCGGCATCGGCATCCAGTTCGACTGCCGGACAATACCATTCGGTGAGCAGGCCGACCTCGCGCTGATAGACCGCACGGTCATAGGGCGGCACGTCGGCGGCAGGCAGCTTGTGCAGTTCGGCCAACAGGTCGATCGCGCGGGAATAGACCGCCAGTTCGGTATCTGGCTCGGTATCCAGATGCTCCTTGACGCGCAGGTCGCCAAAATCCTCGATCAGCACCAGTCCGTGCGTCAGGTCGCGCGCCAATATGCGCGGCGCGGCGAAACCGTCGGCCAGCAGATGTTCGGCAATAGCGATGAACGGGCGCGGATCTTCATGCGGCGGCGGCGCATCCATCAGTACGGCGCGGCGTCCGCCGTCGAGAACGCGGAAATAGCGGCGGAAGGAAGCGTCGCCGGCCAGCGGGACGATGGCGGCGCCGTCCCATCCCGCCTCGGCGAGAAAGGCGGGCGCGGTGGCGGGGGGGATCATATCTGTGACCATCGATCCGTCCAAGCGTCCGGCACGTCCGCTGTCAAGCGTCGCGCGTCATTGCCTGCCCCATCTCTGGCGAAGTCGATGCCAAGACGCAGCGCATGCGGCCATAGAGCGTCACCCAATCGGTCGGGCCATTCGATGATGAGCAGGCTATCCATCAGATAGTCGCCCAGCGCCAGTTCCTCGGCCTCTTCAGGCAGGTCCAGACGATAGAGATCGACATGGGCGACCGGCAGGCGAACATCCGGCACATCATAGGGCTGGACGATGGCGAAGCTGGGACTGGGTGCCTCGCCCTCCAGCCCCAGGGCTTCCAATATGCCACGCGCCAGCGTCGTCTTGCCGGCGCCAAGGCCGCCATCAAGGGCGATCACGTCGCCGATGCGGGCATGGACCGCTATCCGCCGACCCAGGTCCAGCATCGCCGCTTCCCCGCTCAGATCCATGATCGTTTCAGCCACGGGGCAATTCGATCACGGCCATTGTCCCCTGACCAGCTTCCGATACCAGTTGCAACGTACCGCCATGCGCCTCCGCCAACTGCCGCGCCAGCGGCAGGCCGATGCCGGCCCGGCCCCCGTTGCGCGCCTGACCCGCGCGGGCAGCGGGGTCGAAGATGGCGACCTGCTGCGACGGGGCGATACCGGGACCATTGTCCGACACGACGATCCGCGCCTTGTCCTGCGTACCGTCGCCATGCAGCAGGATGCGCGCGCCCTTGCCACAATAGCGGATCGCATTTTCCAGCAGATGGTCGATCGCCTGACCGATCCGCCGCGCATCGCCCTGCACGGCGCCCAGACTGTCTCTCAATGCGATCTCAATCTCTATGCCCTTTGCGGTAGCGTCCATGGTCATCCGGCTGGCGCTGTCCTGCACCACCTTGGCCAGGTCGACGCGGGCATGTTCGATCGGCAGCGTGCCGACCTCCCCCTGGGTCAGGTCCAGAACATTGTCGATCAGCATCGAAAGGCGCGCCGTGCTTTGCAGGATGCCATCGACATAGCCCTGCGCCGATGTGCTGAGTTCGCCGGCATAACCTGCGCTCATCATCTCGGCGAAACCGGAAATGGTGGTCAGCGGGGTCCGCAATTCGTAACTCATATTGGTGACGAAGGCGGTCTTGACCTTGTCCGCCTGCTCCAGCGCCTCGTTCCGGTCACGCAGCACCTGTTCGACGCGGCGGCTGTCGGTCACGTCCAGCATGGTGAAAAGCGCATTGCCGTCCGGCAGCGGGATGGCCGCAAATTCGAAGATGCGCCCATCGGCAAAACCGACATGGCCGATGCGCTGCTTGCGCTCGACCGTCGCGGCGCGCACCAGTTCACGCACCAGATTGGCCTGTTGCGGCTTGGCAAGTTGCGCCTGCACCGCGCGCATCAGGTCATCGATGCGCGGATGACAGGCGAGCAAATCCTCGCTCGCGCCCCATATGGTGCGGAACCGGCTGTTCCACATCTGGAGCTTGCCGTCCGAGGAAAAGACGCCGATCGATTCGAACAGGTTGTCGAACGTCGCGGTGCGCACCCGGAGCAGCGTGTCGCGCGCGCTCGACAACTGCACCTGCTCGGTGCGATCCTCGAAAATCAGCAGCAGCCCGCCATCGGGCAAAGGCTGGGCATAGACGCGCAAATGCGTGCCATCCTGCAACAGCCAGTTTTCCTCCAGCGGGTTGGGCGACAGAAACCATTGCCGCCTTTCGGTCCGCCACGCCGGGAAATCGCGATGTTCGGGAATACGGCGCGCATCGCGCATCTGGTCCAGAACGCGCTCGAACAAAGGCGCGTCGGTCAGAGCGTCCTGACGCAAGCCGAACAGGCTGATGAAAGGCTGGTTCCAGAAGCGCAGCGCCCGATCCGGGCCGAAGCGCGCTACGCCCGCCGACAGCCGATCGAGCAGGTCGCGCTGCGCCGTTTCCAGTCGTCGATGCTCGGTCCGCGCCTGTTCCAGTTCATGCTGATCGACCGCGTAGCCCGCAACGCCGGCCGGTCCCAACGGCACATCCACGACTCGCATCGTGCGGCGTTCGCCGTCGATCGTGGCGGGCACCATGCGTTCGATCGGTTCGTCGCGGGCGATCGCATCGGCCGCGGCGGCTTCGGGGGTAAGGCCCGCCACCGTTTCGACCAGTTCGGTGCCATGGGCGATGACATCGGCCGCGCCGGATGCGTCGACCGCGCGTACATAAGCGCTGTTGACCAGGCTAAGGCGCAGGTCGGGCGTACGATGCCACATGGGAAAGGGAGCAGCCTCGACCAGACCCGCCAACGCCTCCAGCGCGTCGCGCAACTGCTCGACATGACCACGCAAAGACTGGATTTCGGCCTGGCTGTCGGTCGCGTCGAAAATCCACAGGATGACGCCGCCGCTTTCCGCGATGCCCGGCCCGGCAGGCGCGCCGCGCACCAGCAACAGACGCGACGAACCATGACCGCGCACCGGCAGGGAGAAGCTTTTCCCCGCCCGCTGGGCCGATGCGATTTCCTGCGCCAGCACGGCCGCATCTTCCGGCTCCAGCCCGCCATCGGGGGCGGTGAGTTCGGAGGCGAAGGTCGGGACACGCGGTTTGCCGAGCCATTTGGCAAGGCGGTCGGCCGCTTCCAGCCGCCCGTCGGGATGGATGATGATCGGCGCGGCCGGCGCCGACGCCAGCAGGCTCGACAACCGATCGAGCTTCCCGTGTGCCTGCGTCCCTTCGCGCCGCATACGCTGGCCGCTGAGCAACGCCCAGACCGCAGCGCCCAGCCACGCGGCCAGCACCACGCCGAAGATGATCGCGGCATAGGGCGACAATGTCGTCATGACATCCGCCCCTCGCGCGTCCTAGCCTGCCTGTCCCTGTTCATAAGCCGACCGGGCCTAAACCAGAACAGCGTCATGGCCAAGCCGAACGCAAGAAAAAAGGGAGACGTTGCCGCCTCCCCGTTTTCCTTTGCCTGATGGCGTTCGCTTAGTAGCGATAATGGTCGGGCTTGAACGGGCCTTCCACCGGCACGCCGATATAGTCGGCCTGGCGCTGGCTGAGCGTCGTCAGCTTCACGCCCAGCTTTTCCAGGTGCAGCGCGGCGACCTTTTCGTCCAGATGCTTGGGCAGGACATAGACGTCGTTGCCGTACGTTTCGCTCTTGGTCCACAGTTCGATCTGCGCCAGCGTCTGGTTGGTGAAGCTGGCCGACATCACGAAGCTGGGGTGGCCCGTCGCGTTGCCCAGGTTGACCAGGCGGCCCTTCGACAGGACGATGATCTTCTTGCCGTCGGGGAATTCGACTTCATCGACCTGCGGCTTGATCTCGGTCCATTTCATGTTCGACAGGCCAGCAATTTCGATTTCGCTGTCGAAATGGCCGATGTTCGATACGATCGCCATATTCTTCATGGCGCGCATGTGATCGACGGTCAGCACGCCTTCATTGCCGGTCGCGGTGACGAAGATGTCGGCGCGCGGCGCGGCGTCTTCCATCGTCACGACTTCATAGCCTTCCATCGCGGCCTGAAGCGCGCAGATCGGATCGACTTCGGTCACCAGCACGCGGGCGCCGCCATTGCGGAGCGACGCGGCCGACCCCTTGCCGACGTCACCAAAGCCGGCGACGCAGGCAACCTTGCCCGCCAGCATCACGTCGGTGCCGCGACGGATGGCGTCGACCAGCGACTCCTTGCAGCCATAGAGGTTGTCGAACTTCGACTTGGTGACGCTGTCGTTCACGTTTATCGCGGGGAAAGGCAGCTTGCCCTTCTTCGACAGCTCATACAGGCGATGCACGCCGGTGGTGGTTTCTTCCGACACGCCCTTGATCGACTGGACGGTCTTGGTTAGGAAGCCGGGGCGCTCCTTCAGCACGCGCTTCAGCACCGAAACGAAGATTTCCTCTTCCTCGTTCGACGGCGTGAACAGCTCTTCGCCGGCCTCGACACGCGCGCCCCACAGGGCGAACATGGTGGCGTCGCCGCCATCGTCCAGGATCAGGTTGCACACGCCACTATCGTCATTGTGCCAGTCGAAGATGCGTTCGACATAGTCCCAATATTCCTGGAGCGTTTCGCCCTTGATCGCAAAGACCGGCACGCCCGACGCGGCGATCGCGGCGGCGGCATGATCCTGCGTAGAATAGATGTTGCAGGTCGCCCAGCGGACCTGCGCGCCCAGCGCGGTCAGCGTTTCGATCAGCACGGCGGTCTGGATCGTCATGTGCAGCGAACCGGTGATGCGGGCGCCCTTGAGCGGCTGCGACGCACCGAATTCGGCGCGCAGGGCCATCAGGCCGGGCATTTCGGTTTCCGCGATCTCGATTTCCTTGCGGCCAAAGGCGGCAAGGGCGATGTCGGCGATCACATAATCCTGCGCCTGGGTGGCGGGTGCGGTGGCCACGATCGTATCTCCGTCAGCTAAAGATTAGGCCTTGCCAGCGTCATGCCGGGCGAGGCGATGGAAAGCGCCTTACCAATGGCCGGCGCGCATGGCAACTTATATAAAGATTTCTTTATGTGCCTTATGCGGAACCGGCGCCCGATACAAGGTGGGAGGCATCCACCCCGGCGGCGGCGTAAGCGGCGGCCCATTTGCGACCGGTGGGAATGTCGAACAGCAGGTCGGGATCGCCATCAGCCAGGAACCAGCTCTCCCCTGTCATTTCCTGCTCCAGCTGCCCTGCGCCCCAGCCGGCATAGCCCAGCGCCACCAGATAGCGGCTCGGCCCCCGCCCCTCCGCGATGGCTTTCAATATGTCGAGGGAGCCGGACAGGCCCCAACGGCCGCCGACCTGCACCATATCCTGCCCGCCCCAATCGAGCGAATGGAGGACGAAACCCCGGCGCGGCTCGACCGGGCCGCCGCGCAGCACCGGCATGTCGGGCACTTGGCCGCCATCTATATCGAAGCTCTCCAGCAGTTCGCGGAAGGACACGCCCTCCATCTCCTCACCCACGGCGATACCCAGCGCGCCATTTTCGTCATGCACGCATAGCGCCACCACCGAATGGTCGAAGCGTGTGTCGGCCATGCCGGGCAAGGCGAGCAGGAAATGCCCGCCATAGAAGCGAGTTTCAGTCATGCTTCGAATATAGAGGGCCGCAGGAACTTGCCAAGGACGCGCGTCGCAGCATTGGGGCGACACGACATATTCATGGGCCCGTCCCTTGACAGAAACGCCCCCAGCGCCGACCTCCCGCCCGTTACAAGGCCAGGAGACCAGACCATGACCATTTCCAAGGGCGATCGCCTTCCCAGCACCACTTTTACCAGGATGACCGAAAACGGCCCAGAAGCAGTGCCGTCCGAAGAATATTTCGCGGGCAAGACCGTCGCGATCTTTTCCGTACCCGGTGCCTTCACCCCGACATGCTCGGCCAAGCATCTGCCCGGTTTCATCGACAAGAGCGAAGCCTTGAAGGCTAAGGGCGTGGACGAAATCGCCTGCACCGCCGTCAACGACGCCTTCGTCATGGGCGCCTGGGGCAAGTCGGCGGGCGCCGATGGAAAAGTTACGATGCTGGCCGACGGTAACGCCGATTTCGCACAGGCGGTGGGCCTGACCATGGACGGCAGCAAGTTCGGCCTGGGCACCCGCGGCCAGCGTTTCTCGATGATCGTCAAGGACGGCGTCGTCGAGGAACTGAACGTCGAAGCGCCGGGCGACTTCAAGATATCCTCGGCCGATTATCTGCTCGAACAGCTTTGACCGGCATGGATCGGGCGGCGAATTGAAAATCCGTTGCCCGATCCGCACGCTGCGTCTTCCTTCCGTCACGCAAAGACGGTAACAGGAGGCGATGACACAAAGCATCGGCAGCAAGGCGGTCGCGCAGCTCGACCATATCTATCAGACGTCCATCGAAACTCTGCGGGAAGCGATGCGGGCCTACGCCCGAGACGGCAGCATCCCGCCGCCGGAGGCCAAGATCGATCGGCGGTATTGCTATCCCGAATTGCGGATCATCTACCATGGCGAGACCGATGCGCCGCCACCGGGTCGCTCCTTCGCGCGGTTGTCGAAACCGGGCCGCTACGTCACCACCGTCACCCGCCCCACGATGTTCGCCGACTATCTGGCCGAACAGATTGATCTGCTGGTCCGCGACTATGGCGTGGACGTCGAGACCGGGCTGAGCGACCAGCAAATCCCCTTCCCCTATGTGCTGGACGGCCTGGACATGAGCGCGCTGGATGGCACCCCGCCGACCGAACTGGCCCGCTATTTCCCCGCTACCGAACTGGCGGAGATCGGCGACGAGATCGCCGACGGCCTGTTCATGCCGGACGTCGATGGTGACCGGCCGCTGGCCCTGTTCGATGGACTGCGCACCGATTTCTCGCTCGCACGGCTGAAACATTATACCGGCACCCCTGCCGAACATGTGCAGCGCTACATCCTCTTCACCAACTATCACCGCTATGTCGACGAATTCGTCGCCTGGGCCTGCGATGAGCTACAGCGCGAAGGCAGCCGCTATACCGCCCTGTCCGGCGCAGGCGGCGTCTATGTCACGCCCGAAACCGCCGACCCGGCCCGGATGATCGCCGACAGCGCATGGCGCCGGCACCAGATGCCCGCCTATCATCTGATCGCGCCCGACCGGAGCGGCATCACGCTGGTGAATATCGGCGTCGGTCCGTCCAACGCCAAGACGATCTGCGACCATCTGGCGGTCGTACGCCCCGAAGCCTGGCTGATGATCGGCCACTGTGGCGGCCTGCGCCCCAGCCAGCGGATCGGCGACTATGTGCTGGCCCACGCCTATCTGCGCGACGACCATGTGCTGGACGAAATGCTGCCCCCGGAAATCCCGGTCCCCGCCATCGCCGAAGTGCAGGTTGCCATGGCGCAGGCTGCCGAAGCGGTGCTGGGCAGGGGCGACCCGGAGGATTTCAAGCGCCGCCTGCGCACCGGCACCGTCGTCACCACGGACGATCGCAACTGGGAATTGCGCTATTCCAGCTCGGCCCTGCGGTTCAGCCTGTCGCGCGCGGTCGGCATCGACATGGAATCGGCGACTATCGCGGCGCAGGGCTATCGCTTCCGCGTCCCCTACGGCACCTTGCTCTGCGTTTCGGACAAACCGATCCATGGCGAATTGAAGCTGCCGGGTCAGGCCAACCGCTTTTATGAAGAGGCGATCGCCAGCCATTTGCGCGTCGGTCTGATGACCTGCGAATTGCTGCGCGAGGAAGGCGCGAAGCTGCACAGTCGCAAGCTGCGTGCCTTCAATGAGCCGCCCTTCCGCTAAGCGGCGGCGCGCCAGATGGCGATGCGGTCCTTGCCGCTTCTCTTGGCGGTATATAGGGCCGCATCGGCGCGCGCGACCATATCCTCCAACTGCTGGTCGATCGCGACCAGTTCCGCCACGCCGAAACTGGCGCGCAGCCCGGTGACGGGGACGCCCGGCAGGGCCAGATGCGCTACCTCCACTCGCACCCGCTCCATCACGTCTGCGGCGGCGGTGGCGTCTGTGTCCAGCAACAACAAACCAAATTCGTCGCCCCCCATGCGGCCGACCACGTCCCCGCGCCGGACCGCGCTGGTCAGCAGGCGCGCGAAACCACGCAGCGCCTGATCGCCGGCTATATGCCCATAGCCGTCATTCAACGCCTTGAAGCCATCCAGATCGCACACCACCAGCGCCAAAGGACGCTTGTGCCGGCGCGCCTGCGCGATCGCCTGCGCAGCCGCTTCATCCAGTCCGCGACGGTTGAACACCTGCGTCAGAGGGTCATGGCGCATCTGCATCCTTAACTGCTCCGCCAGGTCGCCCGCTACCACCAGCACCGCAGTGACCGCCGTGGCGACATAGGTGGTGGGGGTGAAGATGCTGAAGATCAGCCGGTAGAGATCCTTGCCGATTTCCGGACCGCGAATCATCATTGCAGCACCAGCCAGAGCGAACTGGACGATGACGAAGATCAGCAGGGCCACAAAGAAAGCCATTTCCGGCGGAGTGAAGCGCCGATCCCTGGGCCATAGTGACACGGCGCTCACGGCCAGCAGCACGCCGACATAGCTGGGAATGATAAGCCCCTGCATGATCTGGCTGCCTACCGGGCCGATGGCGAACGCCATGGCCAATATGACGATCGCAGCCGGGATGGCGAACCCGGCCAGGCGCAGCGGCTTGCCTGACCGCTGGCGCACGCCAATGGCCAACAAGGAGCCACTCACGATCAATCCAACGCCAGTGATGATGAACCAGGTCGGGCTTTTCAGGAAGAATCCGCCCGCATTGGCCATCCATTGCAGCATCCCGACTGCATAGGATGCCATCCAGGTCAGGACATGTTTTTGCCGCCCGAAATGAAACCACGCCACGGTCAGGGCGACGGTCATTACGGCAGCGGTGCCGAATAGGAGGGATAGGAGTATGGCTGCCGCGTTCATGCGGCAGCCATTTACCAAGATTTACTCAGGCTTACCAGCCACAAGACTTGCCTTTATTTTGCGTAATCAACCACTTCTGTAGAGGGGCAAAATAATTGACCAACGCCTTGCCTGACATTTGCCGGCTGCCGGTGAAAGCCTGAAGTGCGTCAGGCCAGGGCTTTGACGCGCCCATTTTCAGCATCGCATCAAGTTTGGCGCCCACAGCCTTGTTTCCATAGAAGGAACAGCGATGCAGCGGCCCCTTCCACCCGGATTGCTTGCACGCCGCCTCATAGAATTGGAACTGTAGCACCCGCGCCAGAAAGTAACGGGTATAGGGTGTGTTGCCGGGGATATGGAACTTGGCACCCGCATCGAACTTCGTCTCATCGCGGGACGTTGGCGGAACGATGCCCTGATATTGCCGCCGCAGGTCGTCCCAGCCCTTTTCATACTGGCTCTGCGGAATCGATCCGTCGAACACGCCCCAGCGCCATTTGTCGATCAACAGGCCGAAGGGCAGGAAGGCAACCTTGTCCATCGCCTGCCGCAGAAGAAGTCCCAGATCCTTGTCCGCGCCGGGCACCTTGGCTTGGTCGAGCAGACCGATTTTGACCAGATAGTCGGGCGTTATAGATAGCGCCACGAAATCGCCGATCGCTTCATGGAAACCGTCATTGGCGCCATCCAGATACAGCGGCTTCTGGATCTGATAAGCCCGCTGATAGTAATTATGGCCCAGTTCATGGTGAATGGTGACGAAATCGTCGCCATTCACCTTGGTGCACATCTTGATGCGGATGTCGTTCTTGTTGTCCAGATCCCAGGCCGAGGCGTGGCAGATGACTTCGCGATCGCGCGGCTTGGTGATCTGCGAACGGTCCCAGAATGTCTGCGGCAGCGGCTCGAACCCTAGCGAGCTGTAGAAGCCCTCGCCCGCCTTGACCATCTTGACCGGGTCATAACCCTTCGCCTTCAGCAGGTCGGTCGTGTCGTAACCCAGGTCGCCCGCCCCTGCCGGCGCCACGACATCATAGATATTGCCCCATTCCTGCGCCCACATGTTGCCCAGCAGGTCGGCGCGGATCGGACCGGTCTTGGGCTGTACCGCGTCGCCATATTTTTCGTTCAACTTGGTGCGGGTATAGCAATGGAGATCGTCGTAGAGCGGCTTGACCTCCGCCCAGATCTTGTCGGTCAGCTTGGCGAAATCGTCGGCCGGCATGTCATATTTGGACCGCCACATCGCGCCAGTGTCGGCAAAGCCCAGTTCCTTTGCGCCGGCGTTGGCGATGCCCACCAGCTTGGCATAATCCTGCCGCATCGGCGCGCCGACATTGTCATGCCAGCTGACCCACATTTCCTTCAACTCTTCCGGATTGCGGTTTTCCCCCATCTGCTCTTCGATATCGCTGCCGTTGATCGGCTGCCCCTTGAGCGTCCCCTTGCCCTTGCCATAGGTGGACTGGAGCTTGGTCGCGAGGTCGTTCAGTTCCTCGGCCGCCCCCGGCGCCGTCGGCGCGGGAAGTGTCAAGGCGGTACGCAGCAGCGTCAGCCGGCGCTTGGTTTCTTCCGAAAGGCCCGGCGTCGTTGCATATTTCGCGGCCTCCAGCGCGTAATCGACGCGCTGTTTCGTATCGATCGCGCCAAAATAGGACGCGATCGCATCGGTATCATCGGTGATGTAGGTCGCGTTGATCCACGCCGCCCGACCGCTCACGATCGATTGGTCGAACAGCGCCTTTTCCGCCCTGGCGAGAAAGGCGTCGGCATCGGCGGCGGTGGGTGAGGCCGCAGCCGGTGCCTGCTGCGCCATCACCGGCGAAACAACGAGGGCGGCCGCAAGCGCGGCCATGGAAATAGCGATTTTCACGGAGTTCCCCTTATCGGTTATGACCGGGAAGGTGGCTTGGTCCGCCGATACAGTCAAGCGGTCAGGAAATCGACCATCGCCTGTCCCAGCTCCTTGCGGGTGACGGCGTTCATATGGTTGCCCGGTATTTCGACATAGCGGCCATTAGGCAGCACATCGACCAGTTCCTGCGCGATGCCGTTATCCTGATCGTCGGCACCGCAAATGACCTCCGTCGGCTGCTCAAATCCCGCGATCGTCGCTTCTTCGGTATCGACGAAGGTGTTGAGGATGTGCAGCATCGCGACCGGATCGCCCTTGGTGGTCTTCAAAAATGCCTCGGTCATCCATTCCGACGTGCCACGCTCGAACGTACCGAGGTTGGTCAGCACATTCTTGTAATAGCCGCCCTTGTCGAGCGTCTTGACCAGGCCCCGCAGGCCCATGCCGGCCAAGATCACGCGGCGCGGCGTCGCACCCCGCGCCAGCATCCGCACCGTCGTCCGCGCGCCCAGCGAATAGCCGCCCAGGTCATAATCGGTCAGGCCCATTTGTTCGACCAGTGCCAGATTGTCGTCGGTCAGGGCGTCGGCCGGATAGGCGGCTGCGTCGTGCGGCTTTGCGCTTTCACCATGACCGCGCAGGTCCGGCAGGATCAGGCGGAACCCAGCATCCACCAGCTTTGCGGCATGGCCGTATCGGATCCAGTTGGTGAAGGCGTTGGAGAAATAGCCGTGGATCAGGACCAGATCGCGCCCTTGCCCGACCACATGCACCGCGATCGGCAGCCCGTCCCGCCCCTTGATGTCATGGCGTTCGATCGGCAGGTCGGTCATCGGGGCAAATCCTTATCGGGCAGCAATGCCCCGCCGATATGGCGTCAGCCCCGGCGGCGCAAGAGTGCGATCACCGCCAGCGTAGCGCCGATCTGCGCGACAGCCATATCTTTTTGCGCGTCCCAGACGTCGCCCTGCTGCCCGTTATAATAGTCGGCCGTTTCCCCAGCGGCCATGATGGTGAGCAGCCATTCGAATATCTCGTACAGCGCGCTGCCAAGGCCGATGGCGGCAAAGGCGAAGGTCAGGCTCCATCGCCATGACAGGCCGCCATGGCGCAGTGCAAATTCCGCTACCGGCAGTGTCAGCAGCGCTCCGAATGAAAAATGCACCAGCCGATCATAGGCGTTGCGCGTCGTGCCGAAGAGGCTGGAGATATCATGGCCGCTCACAACCCGTGCCCAATCGTCATAAGGCACATAGCTGTATATCCAGCGCGCGCCCAAAGTGTGCAGCAGCAGAAACAGCCAGATGCAGGCGACAGCGGATGTGGAAAACGGCCAGCGTCGCAGCAGCCATGGCGCGGTCAGGATCAGCGCGACCGTCGGCCCATGCTGGAGCGGCGCGAGGTCGGGATAAGGCTGCGCAATATTGGCGAGGCCAATCGCCGCCAGCAGCATCAGTATCATCCGGCGCTGTACGATCGGAATCGTCTTCCACATCGTGACAGGGCTGGAAATCATAGGTTTCCTATGAATCGAAGCATCGATAAGGACTGATTTTGTCCTGTTCCCCGGCGAAGGCCGGGGTCCAGTTCCGCACTATCAACTGGACCCCGGCCTTTGCCGGGGAACAGCATGATTGAAGTCTTGAAACGTATCAACGCAACCGGGCCTTAGCCCTTTTTAAGGTGACGACGACCCAGCAGTTCGGCGATCTGCACGGCGTTCAACGCTGCGCCCTTGCGCAGGTTGTCGCTGACGCACCACAGGTTGATGCCATTCTCGATCGTGGAATCCTCACGCACGCGGCTGATGAAGGTGGCGAAATCGCCGACACATTCGATCGGCGTGATATATCCGCCGTCCTCCCGCTTATCGACCAGCATGATGCCCGGTGCTTCGCGCAGGATGTCCTGCGCTTCCTTGGCCGAAATCTCGTTCTCGAACTCGATGTTGATCGATTCCGAATGGCCCACGAACACTGGTACGCGCACGCAGGTCGCCGTGACCTTCACCTTGGGATCGAGGATCTTCTTGGTTTCCGCGACCATCTTCCATTCTTCCTTGGTCGAACCATCGTCCAGGAAAACGTCGATATGCGGGATCACGTTGAACGCGATCTGCTTGGTGAACTTCTTGGGCTCGGCCGGATCGCCGACGAAGATGTTGCGGCTCTGCTCGAACAGTTCGTCCATGCCCGCCTTGCCCGCGCCCGACACCGACTGATAGGTCGATACGACGACGCGCTTGATCTTCGCCGCGTCATGCAGCGGCTTCAACGCGACGACCATCTGAGCGGTCGAGCAGTTGGGGTTGGCGATGATATTCTTCTTCTTGTAGCCATCGATCGCGTCCGGGTTCACTTCCGGCACAATCAGCGGCACGTCCGGGTCCATGCGATAGAGCGAGCTGTTGTCGATCACGACGCAGCCGGCCGCCGCCGCCTTGGGCGCGTAGATTTCAGTCGGGCCGCTGCCCGCCGCGAACAGAGCGATATCCCATCCGGTAAAGTCGAAATGTTCGATATTTTTGCATTTGAGAACCTTGCCCGTCTCACCGAAATCGACATCGGTGCCGGTGGACCGCGACGATGCAACCGCCGCAATCTCGTCAATAGGGAACTCGCGTTCGGCGAGAATGGTCAGCATCTCGCGGCCCACATTACCGGTGGCACCTACGACGACGACCCTGTAACCCATGACTAAAGTCTCCATTTCAACGTATCATTGCGGAGTGCGCGCCATAGCGATGTGGCCGCATTTGTCCAGAAAGAAGGGCTTTGCTGCTGCAAAGCCCTTCCACAGCGCAATTTAATTTCGAAGCATCATCACTTTAACGGCGGTCCACCCGCTTCCTGGGCCAGGAACTTCTCGATCGTCTTCCACAGATGGACGCTGATGCCCGGCCCGCCCACGCGATGGGTCTGGCCCGGATAGGCCATCATCTGGAACGGCACCGCTTCGCCCTGCATCTTCGCCATCAGCGCGGTTGCGTTATCGAACACGACATTGTCGTCAGACATGCCGTGGATCAGCAGCAGCGGATCCTTGATCTCCACTGCCTCGTCCACCGCGCCTGATGCCGGATAGGCGCTTGGGCGGTCCTGCGGCTGGCCCAGATAGCGTTCGGTATAATGGGTGTCGTACAGTTCCCACTTCGTCACCGGCGCACCCGCCACCGCCGCCGCGAAGACGCCGGGCGCCTTCTCCAGCAATTTGAGCGACATGTAGCCGCCATAGGACCAGCCATAAGTGGTGATCCGCTTGGGATCGACGAAGGGCTGCGCCTTCAGCCACTCGACCCCCTTCAACTGGTCGTCCACCTCCACCGTGCCCATGGCGCGATATAGCTGATCCTCGAACGCCTTGCCGCGATCGGGCGTGCCGCGATTGTCGATGGCGAAGACGATCCAGCCGCGATCCACCAGATATTGGTTCAGCGCGCCCGACCATGTGTTGGTCACCTGCCGTCCACCGTTCGGACCGCCATAATGGATCATGAAGACGGGATAGCGTTTCCCCGGCTCCATCTTGGGCGTCATGATCTTGGTATAGAGGGTCGATCCATCGGCCGCCTTCACGGTGCCGAAGGTCGTCTTCACATGATCCGCGACATAGGGCGCGTAGGGATGCGTGCCGTTCAGCGCATTTTCCGACAACCATTGCAATTGCTTGCCGCTGCTATCTGCCAGATAGACCTGCTTGGGCTGATCGCTATTCTGGCGCGTCACCACCAGCTTGCTGGCTGCGCCGTCCATCACGGCCTCATTCCACCAGCCATTGGCGGTCAGCGGCCGTGCTTGCCCCGCCTTGTCGAGTGACGTCACGTAAAGCTGTTGCTCCAGCGGCGTCTCACGGTTGCCGGTGAAATAGATCAGCTCTTTGGCTTCATCTACACCCACGACATCGCGCACTTCCCAGTTGCCCTTGGTCAGCGCCGTCCATTTGGTACCACGCACGCGATAGAGATGACCATGACCGCTTCGCTCCGACCACCACAGGAAACTGCCGTCGCGCAGCGCGTGGAAATTGTTTGAAAGATTGATCCAGCTTTTCGCACTTTCGCTCAGCGCGAGCTTCGCCTTGCCCGTGGTCGGATCGACCGCCAGCAGGTCCAGGCGCTTCTGGTCCCGGCTCTCGCGCTGGACATAGAGCGTCTTGCCGTCCTTCGACCAATCGACGCGGGCGAGATAGATATCTTTCTCCCTACCCAGATCGACCTGTACCTGCCCCGATCCGTCCGGCTTCATGACGAACAGGTCGACGATGGCATTGGGCGTGCCGGCGGCGGGATAGCGCTGCTGATAGACCTTTGTGCCCTCGCCGCCGATCGCCGTCCGGGTGACGATGCCGACCGGACTTTCATCGACGCGGGCGACCGCGATGCGGCTGTCGTCGGGCGACCACCAGTAACCGGTGCGCCGATCCATTTCCTCCTGCGCGACGAATTCGGCAACGCCCCAGCTCAACGTCCCACTGGCACCCTGCGTCAATTGCCGTTCCCGCCCGCCGATCGGCTGGGTGAACAGATTGCCGCCGCGCACGAAGGAGACAAAGCCACCCTTGGGGCTGACCACGCCATTCAATTCGCCATCGGGTGTGTCCGTCAGGCGCGTAACCTTGCCATCCAGGCCAGCCAGATAGAGATCGCCATCGACCGGCACCAATATGCTCTTGCCGTCGGGCGACCAGTCATAACTGGTGATGCCCGTGCTGCCCGCGACACTGCGATCGCGTTCGCGCTGCATCTTTTCCGCTTCGCTCAGGGCGGCGCCGCTGCCGGTCTTCTTCGAATCGACCAGCATGCGTTCCGCGCCGGTCTTGCTGTCGATCGCCCAAAGGTCGAGCCGTTCCTTCTCGTCCGCGCGCGGCTTTAGCAGCGTGACCAGCGATCCGTCGGGTGAAAGCTTCAGCGCGCGCGGCTGCGGTCCCGCCAGATCTGGGCTTGCGAAGACGCGCTCCAGCGTCAACCTTTCCTGCGCCTGGACTGCGATTGTCGGAGAAAGCAGCAGCACGCCGAGCGCAGCGCCGCATTTCAGATAGGGGGGCATGATGATCCTTTCCGGTCGGCGCGACAACGCACCGCATGATGCCGACGGCTTAGCGCGACGGGTCAGAAAAGATCAATGCCGGGAAATAAACTGTCCTGCCATCCTCGTTGAGGATGGTGGGCGCGACAGGGATTGAACCTGTGACCCCACCCGTGTGAAGGGTGTGCTCTACCGCTGAGCTACGCGCCCCCTGTAAGGAGGAGGCGGCCTTTGGCATCGGCGGCGCAGCCTGTCAACATGCTGCCAGCGATTTGATGCAAAATGCTTTCCCGACTGCCCGATGCCCGCTTATAATCAGGCACCAATTTTTGAAAGTGAAGACCTCTCCATGCGCCAAATCCTTGCCTTGCTGATCTCCAGCCTGCTGCTCGCCGCACTTGCAGCCTGCAATACGGTTCAAGGCGTCGGTCGGGATATCGAATCAGTGGGCCGGGCCGGCAAGGATGCGATGCACTGAGAAGCGCCTGGCGCTCCTCCACATTTTTTTCGCTGCGCGCTTATTGAAGCACGCGCCCTATCACGGTCGCATTCTTGCTAAGCTGCACCCCGTCGCAATCCGGCTCGCCACACTCGCAGGCTTCGATCGTGTAGCGCACGCCACACATGACCAAAATGTCCTGGTCGAACGAATAGTTGGAGATACCCGCCCGTTCGACCTTTTCCTGTGCTCTGGCCTTGAGAGACATTGCGAGTTCTCACTTGTAGTTTAGGTTGCCGATCATTGGTTGTGCAGTGCACAATGTCAATTGATCGAAATTTGTTCCTAACGCATTCGTAAGAATATCGTCGTCGAAATGACACGTTTTGGCGCAGCGTTTCGTGCGACTTGCACGCAGCGGTTCAGCGTCCCATATGCCGGCCATGAACGACCAACGCAGCTCTTCCATGCCCGTCTGGCATGGCACAACAATCATGTCCGTCCGCAAGAATGGGAAAGTCGTCGTTGCCGGCGACGGCCAGGTTTCCATGGGGCAAACCGTGATGAAACCCAACGCCCGCAAGGTGCGCCGCCTGCATGATGGCAGCGTGATTGGCGGCTTTGCCGGCGCAACGGCTGACGCTTTCACCTTGTTCGAACGGCTCGAAGCCAAGCTGGAACGCCACAATGGGCAGTTGATGCGTGCTGCGGTGGAACTGGCGAAGGACTGGCGTACCGACAAATATCTGCGCAATCTGGAAGCGATGATGATCGTCGCGGACAAGGATGTGACGTTGATCCTGACCGGCAACGGTGACGTTCTGGAGCCGCTGGGTGGGGTCGCTGCGATCGGTTCCGGCGGCAATTTCGCCCTCGCCGCCGCCCGCGCACTGGTGGAATATGAAGAAGACGCCGAAACCCTCGCCCGCAAGGCGATGGGCGTGGCCGCCGACATCTGCGTTTACACCAATGACCAGCTGACGATCGAAACGCTGAACAGCGCAAACTGACCTGAAAAGCCCCTCCCACGAAAGGGAGGGGGGAGTTTTTATGAACGACAATCTGACCCCTAAAGCCATCGTCGCCGCGCTGGACGCTCATATCATCGGCCAGCATGACGCCAAGCGCGCCGTCGCTGTCGCCTTGCGCAACCGCTGGCGCCGCCAGCATTTGCCCGCCGATCTGCGCGACGAGGTGACGCCCAAGAATATCCTGATGATCGGGCCCACCGGCTGCGGCAAGACGGAGATCAGCCGGCGCCTCGCCAAGTTGGCGGACGCCCCCTTCGTGAAGGTCGAGGCGACCAAATTCACTGAGGTCGGCTATGTCGGCCGCGACGTCGAACAGATCGTGCGCGATCTGGTGGAAGAGGCCGTGCGCCTGGAAAAGGATCGCCGCCGCGAAGCCGTGCGTGAAGCTGCCTCGGAAGCCGCCATGGCCCGCCTGCTGGACGCGCTGACTGGCAAGGAAGCGAGCGAGGCCACGCGCCTGTCCTTCCGCCAGAAGATCGAGAATGACCAGATGAACGATGTGGAGGTCGAGGTGGAAGTCGCCGATGCCCCCTCCATGCCGATGGAAATACCCGGCATGGGTGGTCAGGTCGGCATGATCAACATCAGCGACATGATGTCGAAGGCGTTCGGCCAGCAACAGAAGAAGCGTCGCAAGATGCGCGTCGCCGAAGCCTGGGACAAGCTGGTCGAAGAGGAGCAGGACAAGCGGCTCGATCAGGATGACGTCGCCCGCGTCGCGATCACCAGCGCGGAGCAGAATGGCATCGTCTTCCTGGACGAGATCGACAAGATCGCGGTCAGCGACGTGCGTGGCGGTTCCGTCAGCCGCGAAGGCGTGCAGCGCGACCTGCTGCCGCTGATCGAGGGTACGACCGTGTCGACCAAATATGGCCCGCTCAAGACCGACCATATCCTGTTCATCGCGTCCGGCGCCTTCCATGTGGCCAAGCCCAGCGACCTGTTGCCCGAACTACAGGGCCGCCTGCCGATCCGGGTCGAGCTGAAGGCGCTGACGGAGGAAGATTTCGTCGCGATCCTCTCCGACACGAAGGCCAGCCTTGTTGCGCAATATCGCGCCCTGCTGGCGACGGAGGAGGTGACGATCGACCTGACGCCCGAAGGCATCCGCGCCGTGGCAAAGATCGCCGCCGACGTGAACAGCGAGATCGAGAATATCGGCGCTCGCCGCCTCCAGACGGTGATGGAAAAGCTGCTGGAGGATGTCAGCTTCGAGGCGGAGGATCGCCGCGGTGAAACGCTGGTGATCGACCGGGCCTATGTCGACAAGCAATTGTCGGCGGTGGCCCATGACACCGACTTGAGCAAATATGTGCTGTAACTGACTTTTCCCCGGCGCTGGCCGGGGTCCAGTTCTGCCGTTTCGACTGGCCCCCGGCCTGTGCCGGGGAACAGACCGGTTTAATAGGAGCGACCGACCAGCACCCGCTCAACGGCTTTGTCGCCGGTGAAGATGCACAGGCCATCCGCCGCTTCCGCGTCGGTCGGCACGTTGCGCAAAGTCAGCTTCTCGCCCTTCAGCCATTGCACCACCTTGTCCAGTGCCTCGCCGGTCGGCTTGGCCCACTGGACCAGTGCCCAGCCGGGGGTCTTGCTGGCCTTGAAATAAGCCTTGAGCGCATCGAGGTCGCTTATCGACTTGTCGATGCTGCCGTCCAGCCGCGCCTTGGCATCCGTGAACAAAGACGACTGGATATCGTCCAGCATCGCGGTCGCCTGCGCCACGAAATCGCCCTTGGCAACGATCTGGCTGTCGAGCTTGCCGTCTTCGCGATAAAGCCGGTCGCGGCGGATGACAGAGACATTGCCGCCGGCGACGTCACGGCCGCCAACCTCGATGACGATCGGCGCACCCTTCTTGACCCAGCCCCAGCGCTTGGTGGCCGCCTTGGACGGGCGCTTGTCGAGCAGCGCGCGCACCGGTTCGCGAAACACATCCAGCCCGTTCAGCTGGTTGACCAGATCGGTGCAATAATCGACGATCGCGGCGTCTTCGTCATTGTCGCGCAGCATCGGCACGACCACGATCTGATAGGGCGCGACGCGCGGCGGCACACGCAACCCGTCATCGTCGCCATGGACCATGATCAGGCCGCCGATCATCCGGGTCGACATGCCCCAGCTGGTGGTCTGGGCCAACTCCTGCTGCCCTTCGGCATTCTGGAACTTGATGTTCTGCGCCTGGCTGAAGGTGGTGCCGAGGAAATGCGAGGTGCCGGCCTGCAATGCCTTGCCGTCCTGCATCATCGCCTCGATCGAATAAGTCGCGACCGCGCCGGGGAAGCGCTCATTCTCCGGCTTCTCGCCTGCGACAACCGGCAGGCCGACACATTCCTCGGCGAAGCTGCGATAGACTTCGAGCATCTTCATCGTCTCTTCCATCGCCTCATCGACGGTGGCGTGCGCGGTATGGCCTTCCTGCCAGAGGAACTCGCTGGTACGCAGGAACATGCGCGTGCGCATTTCCCAACGCACCACGTTGGCCCACTGGTTGATCAGAACCGGCAGATCGCGCCAGCTCTGCACCCAGCGGCTGAACGCTGCGCCGATCACGGTTTCCGATGTCGGCCGCACGACCAGCGGCTCTTCCAGCTTCGCTTCGGGGTCCGGCACCATCTTGCCGTCCTTCTGGATCAGGCGATGGTGGGTAACGACCGCCATTTCCTTGGCGAAGCCATCGACATGCTCGGCTTCCTTCTCGAAATAGCTCAAGGGGATGAACAGTGGGAAATAGCAGTTTTCATGCCCCGTCTGCTTGATCCGCGCGTCGAGCAGGGTCTGGATGCGCTCCCAGATGCCATAGCCCCACGGACGGATGACCATGCAGCCGCGCACGCCGCTTTCCTCGGCCATGTCGGCCTCAGTGATGACCGCCTGATACCAGGCGGCGAAATCCTTTTCGCGGGTGACATTGAGGGCGTGCTTCACGGCGTGCGAACCTTGGCTAGAAACGGAAAGAAGAATGGCGCGCCATAGGCCAGACGCGCCATGTCTGTCGACCCCCGCAGGGGCGCAATGATGATGGGTTCAGGCGTCCGCGCCCAGCCGCTCCAGCCAGGCCTTCGCCTGCTTGGGTTCGCCAACGGCATCGGCAGCGGCCGGACCGCGCACCGCCATGAAATCCTGATGCAACGAAAAAGGCTCCAGCCCCAGCGTGTCGCGCATGGCGCCGATCTCGTCGGCCAGTTCCTCCAGCGCCGCGATCACCGGCGCAGTCCGGGCGCGGGCCGCCTTGTCCTTTTGATGGTCGAACAGCCCCCAGCGCCCCGCCGCCGTGACGCGCAGTGCCGCGATCAGCGCATCGCGATACTCCGATTCCACTTCAGTCCGGCGGACGTCGAGCCGCTCCAGTCGATCCGCCTTGGCCATCGTTTCAGGTCAGCTTGTCGATCTTGGCATTGAGCGCCGCCAACTGGGCCTTGAGGTCGCTGATCTCCTCATCCTTGCTGCCTTCCGTGGCGGACTGCGTCGGCCCCGCTGGGGGCGTCATGCCCGGAATGCCCGGTACGCCGTTGCCGAAAGCGCTGGCCGCCGCCTCGAACATTTGCAGGTTGCGCTTGGCGATGTCGGCCAGAGGACCGCCGCCGAATGCGCCCTTCATGGCTTCCTGAAACTGCTGCTGGTTCTTGCGGAAGGCGTCCATCGACGCTTCCAGATATTGCGGCACCATCGATTGCATGGAATCGCCATACATGGCGATCAACTGGCGCAGGAAATTGACGGGCAGCATGTTCTTGCCACGCTGTTCCTCTTCCATGATGATCTGGGTCAGGACGTTGTGGGTGATGTCCTCGCCGGTCTTGGCGTCCACGACCACGAATTCGCGTCCCTCGCGCGTCATCTGCGATAGAAGGTCCAGCGTAATATAACTCGAAGTTTCGGTATTATAGAGCCGCCTGTTGGCGTACTTCTTGATGACGACCGGTTCTGATTCATTGACGGTCTTGGACTTGGCCATGGATTCCTCTCCCACACCTGACCATCTCGCATTAGCACGGACCGATGCCGCACCGCAACATGGGCCTCGGCCTTTACCCCTTTTTCTCAATATTTTATGGCGCGAAACGGAGAATGATCCGGACCTTCGGCGTCGAGCCTTCCAGGGCTTGCGCAAATATCAGGATGCAGTGCGTCCACCTGCCCGGACGCCCGCCCGCTGCGTGGCAACCGCCGGGTCGGCCCGTCTATTGCAATATGGCGCGGTAAACGACCGTAATCCTGTGGTTTTCATACCCTCGCTCATCAATTCGCCGCAGGTGCTCGATCTGTCGGAAAGTCGATCCTTGCTGCGGCATATGAGTGCAGCAGGGCATGATGCCTATCTTGTGGACTGGGGCATGCCATCTGCGCAGGATGCGACGCTCGGTCTGGACGGTCATGTGACGGAACGGCTTCTTCCCCTGCTTGCGGCCCTGGACCGCCCGCCTGTTCTGGTTGGCTATTGCCTGGGCGGCACATTGGCGATCGGTGCCGCCGCATTGCGCCCGTTGCAGGCCGTCGCGACGATTGCAGCGCCCTGGCATTTCGATGCCTTCCTGCCTGCCGACCTCGATCTGATCGCAGGCCTGTGGTGCGGCGCAAAGCCAATGTGCGAGCGGATCGGTTATGTGCCGATGGAGGTGTTGCAATCGGGTTTCTGGGCGATGGACCCTGTGCGCACCATCCGCAAATATGCCGCCTTTGCCGATGCAGAGCCGGGATCGGACGCAGAACGCGCCTTCCTTGCGGTCGAGGATTGGGCCAATGGCGGCGCGCCCCTGACCGTCGCGGCCGGGCGCGACCTGTTCGAAACTTTCTATGCCGATAATGTGAGTGGTACAGGGCGCTGGCGCGTCCGCGGGCAGATCGTCGATCCCGCCGCGCTCCCCTGCCCGACCCTGTCGATCGTCTCCACGACCGACCGGATCGTGCCGGCCGCCGCCGGCCCTCGCTTTCGCGAAGAACAACATTTCTCATTGGGCCATGTCGGCATGGTGGTGGGTGGCCACGCGCGCCAAATGCTGTGGGAACCGCTGTCCCTTTGGCTTTCCAGCCATGGTGGTTGATGCTATGTGCGCCTGCGAAAACAACCACTGGAATTGAGGATCAGGCTTTGTCAGACATCGTCATTACCGCCGCCAAGCGTACGCCTGTCGGTAGCTTCATGGGCGCTTTCGGTTCGACCCCTGCGCATGAACTGGGCCGTCAGGCGATCATCGCCGCGCTCGCGCAGGGCGGCGTCGCACCGGAGGAGGTGGACGAGGTGATTCTGGGTCAGGTGCTTGCCGCCGGGCAGGGTCAAAACCCCGCGCGTCAGGCAGCGGTCAATGCCGGCATTCCGGTGGAGCGGACGGCGATCGGCCTCAACCAGCTTTGCGGTTCCGGCCTGCGCGCCGTGGCGCTTGCGGCGCAGGCGATCCGCGCCGGTGATGCCGGCATCATGGTTGCGGGCGGCCAGGAAAGCATGTCGCTCGCCCCGCACGCGCAATATCTGCGCGCCGGTGCCAAGATGGGGCCGGTCACGCTGATCGATACGATGATCCATGACGGCCTGACCGACGCCTTCAACAATTACCACATGGGCATCACCGCAGAAAATCTGGCGGAAAAGTATCAGATCAGCCGCGAAGCCCAGGACATTTTCGCCGTCGCCAGCCAGAACAAGGCCGAAGCCGCGCGCGCATCGGGACGCTTCGCCGACGAAATCGTGCCGGTGACGATCACGGGGCGCAAGGGCGACACGATCATCGATCAGGACGAATATATCCGTGTCGGCGCCACGATCGAAGCGATGGAAAAGCTCAAGCCCGCCTTCAAGAAGGACGGCACTGTCACCGCCGCCAACGCCAGCGGCCTCAACGACGGCGCAGCTGCGCTGGTACTGATGACCGCCGATGCCGCTGCCAAGCGCGGCGCCACCATCCTTGGCCGCATCGCCGGCTTTGCGACCTGCGGCGTCGATCCCTCGATCATGGGCATCGGCCCCGCGCCGGCCAGCCGCAAGGCGCTGGCAAAGGCCGGCTGGTCGATCGCCGATCTCGACCTGATCGAAGCCAATGAAGCCTTTGCCGCGCAGGCGCTGGCCGTGGGCAAGGAACTGGGCTTCGATCCCGAAAAGCTGAACGTCAATGGCGGCGCGATCGCCATCGGCCACCCGATCGGCGCGTCGGGCGCGCGCGTGCTGACGACCCTGCTCTACGAAATGGCCAAGCGCGACGCCAAGAAGGGCCTCGCCACGCTTTGCATCGGGGGCGGCATGGGCGTCGCCATGTGCATCGAACGCTGATCGCCAGCTGAGAATGGACATGAGCCGCCGGTCGAAAGATTGGCGGCTTTTTCATGTCTGTCAGGCGTGCAGCGACCGATCCCTGGTTTCCGTTAGAGCGATAAGGCATGTCACCAGCGCCAGCGCCACGATCGCCAGCATGTACCACAGGCCCGCATAGGGATTGCCGTCCGCGCCACGACATATTGGCTGACCAGCGGCAGGAGACCGCCGAAATTGCCAGTGCCGACATGATAGGGCATGGACAGCGAACGATAGCGTATCCGTGCCGGAAAATATTCCGAAAGAAAAGCGTCGATTGGCCCATAGCTCATCCCGCCCCCTTAACTTCGCACATTTCCCGCCAATCGTGACATTATCATGCGGAAGTAGGAAATCTTATTTCCATCATGCCGGTCGTCCCATGGCGCCATCATCGCAGGATGCAGCGCAATAGGACAGACCGGCGCGTCAGAAGAGCCGCGATCCGTTGGGCACTGGCCTGTCCGGGGCGAACAACATGACCGCGCCGGCTTCGTCGGCAAAGCCCAACGTCAAAACCTGCGACATGAACTTGCCGATCTGGCGCGGGGGGAAATTGACGACGGCGGCGACCTGACGCCCCCGCAATTCTTCCAGGGCATGATTTTCGGTAATCTGCGCGCTCGATCGCTTCTGGCCGATTGCCGGGCCGAAATCTATGAGCAGCTTATAGGCCGGCTTGCGCGCCTCCGGAAAAGGTTCGGCCGACAGGATCGTGCCGATCCTGATATCGACCTTCAGGAAATCGTCGAAGCCGATCATGTCGCTTGCCGGCGCTGCGGGATCATGGGTCAGGTGCATCGGGCGCCCTTCAATATGGATGGCGTGCCGACCATATCCAGGCTGCCGTCCGAAAGTCCACATGGCCATCCTGCAATCGCGCGCGGCATGGCGGGGTCAGGCGTTCGAGGATCGCGGGGCAGACCGCCGGATCGGCCAATTCGAGCGCATTTACCGGCGTGTGCCGCCGCCTGTGGCGCTGGTGCAGGCGGCGGCGATGATGGCGGCCGATGGCGCAGCCATGCTTTGCACCAACCCACCTCACTTTCCCTATCCCACCAGGCCGGCGGAATAGGGAGAAGCAAGATCATCGCGAGAATTTCGCAATAAGGCGATTATTCCATTTCCAGGATGATGGCGTCCACCGGCAGGCTTTCGCCCTGCGCCGCCGACACGCTCTTCACCACGCCCGCTTTTTGCGCGCGCAGGATATTTTCCATCTTCATCGCTTCGATCACCGCCAACGGCTGGCCAGCCTCGACCTTGTCGCCTTCCGCCACATGCAGCGCCACCAGCAGCCCCGGCATCGGGCAGATAAGGTAGCGCGACAGGTCCGGCGGGATCTTTTCGATCATATGCTGCGCGTGCGGCGCGGCATGGGCGGGCAGGACGCGCAGCCGGTGGCTCGCCCCTCGCGCGGTCAGCACGAAGCCCGACCGCACCGGCGCGATCCGTACCGCCAGATATTCCTCGCCAAACTCCGCCTCGATCAGCCGGTCGCCGGGCGTATATTCCAGTGCCATGTCGATCGCTTCGCCATCCACCGTGACTTCGTCGCCGTCAATCTCCACATCATGGACGGCATCACCGATCCTGACCTGCCAGCCGGTCGGCGGCGCGAGGCGCTTGCCCAATTGTCCGTCGATCCGGCGAGCCCGGTCGGCTTGCGCCATGGCGGCGAAGGCGCCGATCGCAGACAGTCGCACCAGCAGGTCGGGCGAGGCCGGGGCCCCGTGGAACCCGTCCGGATATTCCTCGGCGATAAAGCCGGTGGTGATATTGCCCGAACGGAAGCGCTCATGCTGCATCAGCGCCGAGACGAAATCGATATTATGCCCCGGCCCCTCGATCTCGAACTGGTCGAGCGCTTCGATTTGCTTGTCGATCGCCTCCAGTCGGGTCGGCGCCCAGGTGATGAGTTTGGCGATCATCGGGTCGTAGAACATGGAGACTTCGCCGCCCTCTTCCACGCCGTCATCCACCCGGATCAGCGCGCCGCTTTCATCCGTACCCGTTTCGGGCGGATTATAGCGGATCAGGCGGCCGGTGGACGGCAGGAAACCGCGATACGGGTCTTCGGCATAGACGCGGTTCTCGATGGCCCAGCCGTTGATCTTCACATCCGCCTGACCAAAGCTCAGCGTTTCGCCATTGGCCACGCGGATCATCTGTTCCACCAGATCGACGCCGGTGATTTCCTCGGTGACGGGATGTTCGACCTGCAAGCGGGTGTTCATTTCCAGGAAGTAGAAGCCGTCCCCGGTCTTGTCCTCGCCGCTGACGATCAGTTCGACCGTGCCGGCGCTGAAATAGCCGACCGCGCGGGCGAGCGCGACGCATTGCTCGCCCATCTTCTTGCGCATTTCCGGCGACACGAAGGGCGACGGGGCTTCCTCGACCACCTTCTGGTGGCGGCGCTGGATCGAACATTCGCGCTCGTTCAGATAAACGATATTGCCATGCTGGTCGCCCAGCACCTGAATTTCGATATGGCGCGGGCTTTCGATGAACTTCTCGATGAAGACGCGGTCGTCGCCGAAGCTGTTCAGCCCCTCGCGTTTGGTGGCTTCGAAGCCTTCGCGGACATCCTGCTCGCTATAGGCCAGCCGCATCCCCTTGCCGCCGCCGCCCGCCGACGCCTTCATCATCACCGGATAGCCGATCTCGTTCGAGATACGGACGGCATGTTCGGTGTCGTCAATGACGCCAACGAAGCCGGGGACGACATTGACGCCGGCTTCCAGCGCCAGTTTCTTGGACTCGATCTTGTCCCCCATCGCCGCGATCGCGTTGGCCGGAGGCCCGACGAAGATGATGCCCTCCGCGTCCAGCGCCTTGCGGAAGCTCTCGCGCTCGGAGAGGAAGCCATAGCCGGGATGCACCGCGTCGGCGCCGGTCTGCTTGCAGGCTTCGATGATCTTGTCGGCGATCAGATAGGATTGGGCGGCGGGCGACGGGCCGATATGCACGGCCTCGTCGGCCATCATGACATGCGGCGCGCGGGCGTCGGCATCGGAATAGACCGCGACGGTCTTTATGCCCATCTTCTTGGCCGTGCGCATGACACGACACGCAATTTCGCCACGGTTCGCGATCAGGATCTTGGTGATTGCCATATTATTCCCTGTTCCAGTCCTATCCTATCAGCCGTTCGGGCTGAGCCTGTCGAAGCCGCGTCCTTCCCCCTCAACGAGAAGATTAGCCGTTCGATATTTCGACGACGCAAACGGGTCGTTGAAACGGGGCTAATGAGCGCGAGCTACTTGCCTTTTGAATTTTTCCGCCATGTCGATAATGCAATAATCCATAGGATCGGCGTCATGACGTAGAAAAGGCTCATGGTGTTCGCGCGGGCAGCTTCGCAAGCGGCGGGTGCATTAGAACAATTTGGCAACGACAGCCTATAATAGCCGTAGGCCGTCGCCGCCATACATCCGGTGATCACCAAAATAAGCGAAGCCGATTTGCTCACTCCGCCGCTTCCATCTCGACCTTTACTTCCGCCTGCATCGGCACGACGCCCAGTTTGGCGAACAGCGCCGCGTCCGCATTGTCGCCCGCATTCGCCGTGGTCAGCAGCTTGTCGCCGGTGAAGATGCTGTTCGCGCCCGCCATGAAGCAGAGCGCCTGGCAGCTGTCCGACATGCTCTCGCGCCCCGCGCTCAGGCGCACCATGCTTTCGGGCATCACGATCCGCGCGACCGCGACGGTCCGCACGAACTCGATCTCGTCGATCTTGGCGAGCGGCGTGTCGGCCAGCATATCGCCCAGCACCGTGCCCTTGACCGGCACCAGCGCGTTGATCGGCACACTTTGCGGATGCTGCGGCAGCACGGCCAGCGCGTGCAGGAAGCCGACGCGATCGGCGCGCGTCTCTCCCATGCCCACGATCCCGCCGCTGCACACGTTGATGCCCGAATTGCGGACATTTTCCAGCGTTTCCAGGCGATCGTCGAAGGTCCGGGTGGTGATGACCTTCTCATAATGTTCGGGCGAGGTGTCGATATTATGGTTGTAATAATCAAGGCCCGCATCGGCCAGGGTCTTGGCCTGCTTCTCGTCCAGCATGCCCAGCGTCATGCAGGTTTCCATGCCCATCTGGCGCACGCCCTTCACCATCTGGACGATGGCGGGCATGTCGCGCTCCTTGGGATTGCGCCAGGCCGCGCCCATGCAGAAGCGCGAGGAGCCGGCATCCTTCGCCTGCGCCGCCGCCTGCATCACCGCCTGCACGCTCATCAGCTTTTCGGCCTTGAGGCCGCTCTCCGCCGAGGCCGACTGGTTGCAATAGCCGCAATCTTCCGGGCAGCCGCCGGTCTTGATCGACAACAGGGTGGACAGCTGCACCTGGTTGCGCGGGAAGTTCGCACGGTGGATCGACTGCGCCTCGAACATGAGATCGCCGAACGGCAGGTCGAACAACGCTGCGATGTCCTCGCGCGTCCAGTCGTTGCGGGCGGTCAGGGTGGATGGGGTCGTCATTTACGCAGCTTCCTCTAGCCCCGCGGGGGGCATGTTGTGACCGAGGAGGCGCAGCACGTCGGCCGCGCACTCCACGACGTTGGAACCCGGCCCATAAATGCCCTGAACTCCGGCGTCACGAAGATAGTCATAGTCCTGCGGCGGGATGACGCCGCCAGCGATCACCTTGATGTCGGTGCGCCCCTGCTCCCGCAGCCGGTTGATGAGTTCGGGGATCAGCGTCTTGTGCCCCGCCGCCAGGCTGGATGCGCCGATCACATCCACGCCGCTATCCAGCGCCAGCACCACCGTTTCCTCCGGCGTCTGGAACAACGGGCCGGACACGACGTCGAAGCCCAGATCGCCAAAGGCCGATGCGATGACGTTGGCGCCCCGGTCGTGTCCATCCTGTCCCATTTTTGCAACGAGCAATTTGGGTTTGCGACCGAGGCGCCGTTCGACGGCCTGCACGCCGTCGAGAACCTGTTGCCAGCGGCTGTCGCCGGCATAGGGGGCCGCATAGACGCCCTTCACCGGCGTCGGCTGCGTGCCATAGCGTTGGAAACTATCCTCCATGGCAGAGGAGATTTCACCCAGCGTCGCGCGGGCGCGGGCCGCTTCAACCGCATGGGCCAGAAGGTTCGTCTCGATCGACTGCGGCGCGGCGGCCGCGTCGCGCAGAGCCTGCAAAGCAGCCTGGCAGGCATCCTCGTCGCGCTCCGCCTTCACCTTCGCGATGCGCGCGATCTGACCTTCGCGCACTTTCGCATTATCGACTTCGAGCGTTTCGAGCAGGTCCTCGGTGGCGAGCCGATATTTGTTCACGCCCACGATCACGTCCTCGGCGCGATCGACGCGCGCCTGCCGCGCCGCCGCCGCCGTTTCGATCATCGCCTTGGGCCAGCCGGCCGCCACGGCCTTCGCCATGCCGCCTTCGCTTTCCACCCGGTCGATAATCTCCTGCGCGGCGTCGACCAGTTGTTGGGTCAGCGCCTCGACATAATAGCTGCCACCCAGCGGATCGACGACGTTGCACATGCCCGTCTCTTCCTGGATCACGATCTGGGTATTGCGCGCGATGCGAGCGGAAAAGTCCGTCGGCAGCGCGATCGCCTCGTCCAGCGCATTGGTGTGCAGCGACTGGGTGCCGCCCAGCATCGCCGCCATCGCCTCGATCGTCGTGCGCATGACATTGTTATAGGGGTCTTGCTCGGTCAGCGACACGCCGCTGGTCTGGCAATGGGTGCGCAGCATCTTGCTGCGCTCGCTTTGTGCGCCCAGCTTGGTCATGGCGCGGTGCCATAGCACCCGGGCGGCACGTAGCTTGGCGATCTCCATGAAGAAATTCATGCCGATCGCGAAGAAGAAGCTCAACCGTCCGGCGAAATTGTCGATATCCAGCCCGCTCGCCATGCCATAGCGCGCATATTCTATGCCGTCGGCGATGGTGAAGGCCAGCTCCTGCACCTGCGTCGCGCCGGCTTCCTGCATATGATAGCCGGAAATGGAGATGCTGTTGAACTTGGGCATCTCGCGCGATGTATAGCCGAAAATGTCGCTGATGATCCGCATGCTGGGTTCGGGCGGATAGATATAGGTGTTGCGGACCATGAACTCCTTGAGGATGTCGTTCTGGACCGTTCCGTCGAGCAGCTTGCGATCGACCCCCTGTTCCTCGCCCGCGACGATGAAGAAGGCCAGCACGGGAATGATCGCCCCGTTCATCGTCATGCTGACCGACATCTTGTCGAGCGGGATACCGTCGAACAGGATCTTCATATCCTCGATCGTGTCGATCGCCACCCCGGCCTTGCCGACGTCGCCGGTGACGCGCGGATGGTCGCTGTCATAACCGCGATGGGTGGCAAGGTCGAAGGCGACGCTCAGGCCCTTCTGCCCGGCGGCCAGATTGCGGCGATAAAAGGCGTTGGATTCCTCGGCTGTCGAGAAGCCCGCATATTGGCGCACGGTCCAGGGGCGCCCGGCATACATGGACGCACGCACCCCGCGCGTGAACGGCGCGAAACCGGGGAGGCCCGGATCGACCGTCACATCCTCGGCGGTATAGAGCGGCTTTACCTGAATACCTTCGGGGGTATTCCAGTTCAAATCCTTGCCCTTCACTTCCTTGGCGGCAGCGGCGGCCCACTGGTCCAGCGTTGGCTTCTCGGTCATGCTAATCCCAGTTCCTATACCAACATCCGTTCGGTTCGAACTTGTCGAGAACAACGTGCCAAGCCTGGTTCTCGACAAGCTCGAACCGAACGGGTTTATATCAAATCAATGCGCGCCCTTCGGCGTTTCCATGATCTCGGTCAGCACCCCGTTCATATACTTAGGGTGCACGAAGAAGATCGGGGTGCCGTGCGCACCGATGCGCGGCTCACCCAGCACCTTTTTGCCCAACCCCTCGAACCACGCCTTGGCTGCGTGAATATCGGCCACTTCGTAGCACATATGGTGCTGCCCGCCGGCCGGGTTCCTGGCGATGAAGCCGTGGATCGGGCTGTTCTCGCCCAGGGGCTCGATCAGTTCGATCTGCGTCCCCGCCGTGCCTCCCTCACCCGGCGTGTCGACAAAACACACCCTCACGCCCTGCGCCGGCAGGTCGAACGGTTCGTGCGCGATCGTCGCGCCCATGACGTCGCGATAATAGGCCAGGCTCGCCTCCATCGAAGGCGTCGCGATGCCGATATGGTTGAGACGCCCGAGTTTCATCACATCAATCCCATCTTCGTCATTCCCGCGTAAGCGGGAACCCATCTCTCACCCCATCCCCAAGATACAACGTCAGGAGATGGGTCCCCGCTTTCGCGGGGATGACGTTATTTAGAGCGGAATATTGTCATGTTTCTTCCACGGGTTTTCCAACGCCTTGTTCTTGAGCTTGCGCAGCCCCAGCGCGATCCGGCGCCGCGTGGAGTGCGGCTGGATCACCTCGTCGATGAAGCCCTTGCTCGCCGCGACGAACGGATTGGCGAAGCGGTCCTCATATTCCTTGGTCTTTTCGGCGATCTCGTCCGCCGTGCGCCCACGAAAGATGATCTCCACCGCGCCCTTCGCGCCCATCACCGCGATTTCCGCCGTCGGCCAGGCATAGTTCAGATCGCCGCGCAGATGCTTTGACGACATGACGTCATAGGCCCCGCCATAGGCCTTGCGCGTGATGACGGTGATTTTCGGCACGGTCGCCTCGGCATAGGCGAAGAGCAGCTTGGCGCCATGCTTGATGATGCCGCTATGTTCCTGTGCCGTCCCCGGCAGGAAGCCCGGCACGTCCACGAAGGTCACGATCGGTATCTCGAACGCATCGCAAAAGCGCACGAAACGACCTGCCTTCTTGGACGAATTGATGTCCAGCACGCCCGCCAGCACCATCGGCTGGTTGGCGATGATGCCCACCGTCTTGCCCTCGACCCGGCCGAACCCGCACAGGATGTTGCCGGCGTGCGCGGGCTGGACCTCAAAGAAATCGCCCTCGTCCACCACCTTGCGGATCAGTTCGTGCATGTCATAGGGCTGGTTGGCATTGGCCGGGATCAGCGTGTCCAGACTCGGCTCGATCCGGTCCCACGGGTCCGCGCTCGGCCGTTCGGGCACCGGCTCCTTGTTGGATGCAGGCAGGAAGTCCACGAAATCGCGGGTCGCCAGCAATGCCTCTATATCATTCTCGAACGCCACGTCGGCCACGCCCGACTTGGTCGTGTGCGTCACCGCGCCGCCCAGTTCCTCCTGCGTGACGACTTCGTTCGTCACCGTCTTGACCACATCCGGCCCGGTCACGAACATGAAGCTGCTGTCCTTCACCATGAAGATGAAGTCGGTCATGGCGGGCGAATAGACCGCGCCGCCCGCGCACGGCCCCATGATGACGCTGATCTGCGGCACCACGCCCGACGCCAGCACATTGCGCTGGAAAATCTCCGCATAGCCCGCAAGCGACGCCACGCCCTCCTGAATGCGTGCGCCGCCGCTGTCATTGAGGCCGATCACCGGGGCGCCGACCTTCAGCGCCATGTCCATGATCTTGCAGATCTTCATCGCGTGCCGTTCCGACACCGCGCCGCCATAGACGGTGAAATCCTGGCTGAACACGAACACCAGCCGGCCGTTGATGGTGCCCGATCCGGTCACCACCCCATCGCCGGGAATATGTTGGTCGTCCATCCCGAAATCGACGCAATTATGCTCGACATACATGTCCAGCTCTTCAAAGCTGTCCTCGTCCAGCAGCACGTCCAGCCGCTCCCGCGCCGTCAGCTTGCCCTTGCCATGCTGGGCGTCGATCCGCCGCTGTCCGCCACCAAGGCGCGCAGCCTCCCGCTTGGCTTCCAGCTGTTCGATGATGGCGAGCTTCGACATTCCTACATCTCTCCCATGTGCGGCAGCGGCCGCCTTGCCCTTCCCCTACCCAGCCCGCCACCCAGTTCGCAAATGTAAATTTGCTAATTTGCAAATCGCGACTTCGCAAATTAGGAACGGAGTTTGGCGCAGATCCGCACCCCGGCGAAGGCCGGGGTGCGGCAATCGAACCGCAGGCAGGGAAGACAATATGGCACGCGGCAACCGCATCTTCGCAGGTCCTCGCCTGCGCCAGCTTCGTCTGGACCATCGAATGGACCAGGCGACGATGGCACAGGCACTGGGCATATCCGTATCCTATCTTTCGCAGATGGAAAATGACGATCGTCCCCTGACCGCCAAGGTCAAGGCCGCGCTCGCCAGCGCCTTTCCGACCGACTGGGCCAGTTTCGACAGTCGGGAGGAGGAGCAGCTTCTGGGCGCCTTCACCTATGCGCTGGGCCATCCCGAACTGCCGGGCACACAGATGGAGCCGGAGCGGATCGAGAAGCTGCATCTGCAATTTCCCGAATTCGCGGCGCGCTATGTCGATCTCTATAATGCGCATATGCGCGCCAACGAACGCATCAACATGATCGAGGAGGCGATCGCCAACGATCATGAAGTGCAGGCCCGCCTGCCATGGGAAGCGGCGCGCGACTGGTTCCATGAATCGGGCAATTATGTCCATGCGCTCGACTGCCTGGCCGAGGAGATGGCGGAAAGCTTCACCCAGGGCCAGGTGCTGGACGAAGGCATGCTGGTGGAGGCGCTGGCCCGCCGCCATGGCATCGAGACGTTGATTGCCGACACGCCTGACAGCGCGCTGCGGGCCTATCGCGCCACGGAACGCAAGCTGTTCATCAACGCGGCCCTGCCGACCGAGAGCCGCAAGTTCATGCTCGCCCATCAATTGATGATGCTGGAAGGGCAGGCGGTGATCGCCGATGTGGTCAAGAAAGCCGCCCTGCCCGTCCCCGGCGCCGACCGGTTGCTGGCGATCGGCCTTGGCAATTATGCTGCCGGCGCGCTGCTATTGCCCTATGCCGCTTTCCGCGAAGCCGCCCGCACCATGCGCCACGATATCGACCGGATCGCCCGCACATTCGGCGTCAGTTTCGAGCAGGCCTGCCATCGCCTTTCCACGCTGCAACGTCCCGGCCTGCGCGGCATCCCCTTCTTTTTCTGCCGTGTCGACATGGCAGGCAACATCACCAAGCGCCACAGCGCCACCCGCCTGCAATTTGCCCGTTTTGGCGGCGCCTGCCCGCTCTGGAACGTGCATGAGGCGGTCGCCGTCCCCGACCGCATCAACGTGCAGCTCGGCGAGACGCCGGACGGCGTGCGCTATGTCTCGATGGCCAAGGGGCTGGTGAAGCCATCGGGCAGTTACAAGCGCACCCCACGCCGTTACGCCGTGGTGCTGGGTTGCGAAGTCGCCCATGCCGCCAACTTCGTCTATGCCGATGGGCTCCATCTGGCCGAGGAAGGCGCGGCGACGCCGATCGGCATCACCTGTCGCCTCTGTCCTCGGCAAAGTTGCGACCAGCGCGCCTTTCCCCCCGCCGACCGTCCCATCCATGTCGACCCGGACAATCGCCAGATCGTGCCTTATTGGATCGGCTAGCTCCCATTGGGCGTGGCCGCATCTGACCGGATCCAAAAACCCTATCCATCGATCACCATCTCTCCCTCAAGGAAGTCCAGAAAGACGCGAACGCGCGCCGCCGCCCGATCTTCGGCTGCATAGAGGGCGTGGATATCCTCGCCATCGCCGGCATTATAGTCGGCCAGCACCTCGACCAGCCGTCCCTCGCGCAGGTCACGCGCTACGTGGAAACGGCCATGCCGGGCGATGCCGGCACCTGCGACCGCCATGTGCCGCACGACTTCGCCCGAATTGCCGAAGAAGCGCCCCTCCGCCGGCCGCTGCACCAATTTTCCCTTCACCCGGAATGGCCAACTGTCCACCGACCGGCGAAAGGTGAAGCGCAGGCAGTCGTGCGCGTCCAGATCGTCCGGTGTCTCCGGCGTTCCTAACCGCGCCAGATAATCGGGACTGGCGACAAGCACCATGCGGCTATGCCCCAGCTTCTTCGCACGCAGGCGGGTGTCGCGCAGCGGCCCGATGCGAATGGCGATATCCGCCCGCTCCTCGACCAGATCGACGATATCGTCGGTCAGCGTCAGGTCTACATTCACCGCCGGATAGAGCGCGCCAAATTTCGGCAGGATAGGGATCAGACATTCCATGCCGAACGAAGGCGAAGCGTTGATCCGTAGCAGCCCACGCGGTCCCTCTCCCTCCATGTGCAGGCTGCTTTCGGCATCATGGATATCGCCGAATATCGCGGTCATCCGGTCGCGATAGACCTGGCCTTCACGGGTCAATGCCAGCGAGCGGGTCGTGCGTCGGACCAGCGCTACGCCCAGCCTTTGTTCCAGTCTTGCGATTGACCGGCTGACCGCCGACGGGGTCAGGCGCAAAGCCTTTGCGGCCGCTGCAAAGCTGCCTTCACCCGCCACCATCAGGAAAGTCTCAACGTCGCCGAACCGATTATCCATGATTTCAATTCACTTCTGAAGTGATGTCATTCCATCTAATCATCAATAAGGGAATATCTATCTACCTGTCCAACTCGCTGTCTCATTCGAAAGGGAAAAGCCCATGGACCTGAAACTTACCGGTAAAAGCGCCATCGTCACCGGATCGACCGCCGGCATCGGTCTCGCTATCGCCAGGCGGCTTGCGCAGGAGGGCGTCGCCGTCACCATCACTGGCCGTAGCCAGGCCAAGCTGGACGCCGCCGCCGCAGACATCGCCCTGCCGGTCAACGCCGTCCTGGCCGATCCGGCCACGGCGGAGGGCGCCGCCGCGCTGATCGCCGCCGTCCCCGCCACCGACATCCTCGTCAACAATCTGGGCATTTACGAAGCCAAGGATTTCGCCGACATCACAGACGAAGACTGGCATCATCTGTTCGAGGTCAATGTCGTGAGCGGAGCCCGCCTCTCCCGCCATTATTTCCCCAGGATGCTGGAGAAAAACTGGGGCCGTGTGCTGTTCATCGCCAGCGAAAGCGGCCTGCTGCCGCCGGCCGAGATGATCCATTATGGCATGACCAAGTCGGCCCAACTGTCCATCTCGCGCGGGCTTGCCGAACATACGCGCGGCACCGGCGTCACGGTCAACTCCGTCATGCCCGGCCCCACCCGCTCGGAAGGGATCGTCGATTTCATCCGTTCCGTGGTGGACAATAAGGACGCTCCGGAAGCCGATCGCGAAGCGGAATTCTTCACGAAACTGCGCCCTCTTTCGCTTATCAAGCGGCTGATCGAGGCGGACGAGGTCGGCGCGATGGTCGCCTATCTAGCCAGTCCGCTGGCTGCCGCCACCAATGGCGCGGCCATCCGGGTCGAAGGCGGCATGGTGCCCACGATCGCGTAAAATCCGCCTTGCGGAAACTGGCCCTGTCGCTCGTCTCTCGCCTCTATTAGAGGGATGATGATGAGCGACACGGACAGCCTTTCCCATATCGAACATGCCCTTCGAACGGACGGCTATGCCCGCCTGCCCGGCGCGACGATGTTCGATATGCTGGACGTTGCCGAACCCGATTGGGCGGCTTTCGCGCTAAGCTGGAACGACCTTGGCCCCGATCTCTACATGGCCGATGGCGGCCGCTATCGCCGGCGCCGCCATGCGGCCTTCGCGCTGGAACAGGGGCGCCTTACCCGCAAGCCGCATCAACCCCATTATCAGAGCCGCGACTATAATGCGCTCAACGGCGACGTGCAGCGCTGGTTCGATCCGGTCGCGGACGACACGATCGACAATCCCGTCCTCGCTGCGATCTTTGCCTTTTGCGCCGACCATTTCGATGCTGCCGCCATGGGCCACTGGCATGTCGAAATGCACCAGTTCCGGATCGAGGCGAAACCGGACGAACAGGGCCGCCCCACGCCCGAAGGGATGCACCGCGACGGGGTGGACCATGTGCTGGTCATGCTGGTCGAGCGGCGCAATGTCCGCGAAGGCGTGACCCGCATCGGGGCGCCTGACGGCAGGGCGCTCGGCGAATTCACGCTGACGAACCCGGCCGACACGATGCTGATCGACGATCACCGCATCCTGCACGGCGTAACGGAAATCCATCCGGTCGATCCGGCCTTGCCAGCCTGGCGCGATGCGCTGGTCGTGACGTTCGTCGCTGAACGGTGATCGCCTACCGCCGTTCGCCCTGCGCGACGTCGAAGGGGTGTTTATACCGACGCATAACATGACCAGTATGAGGCGTTCCCCGGCGCAGGCCGGGGTCCAGACGGACACGGGCTTTCATCACCGCGCGCCAGTCTTACTTCAACAGCACCAATTCCTCCGCCATGCTGGGATGCAGCGCAACGGTATCGTCGAAATCCTGTTTCGTCAGGCCCGCCTTCACCGCGATAGCGGCGGCCTGCAATATCTCCGGCGCATCCGGCCCGATCATGTGCAGCCCGACTACCTTGTTGGTCGTCGCATCCACGACCATCTTGTAGAGCGCCCGTTCCTGACGCCCCGCCAGCACATTCTTCATCGGCCTGAAATCGGACGTATAGACCTTCACCGTGCCATATTGGTTCTTGGCCTGCGCCTCCGTCAGGCCCACGCCGGCCAGCGGCGGATGGCTGAACACGGCGGACGGCACGCAGCTATAATCCACCTTGCGTTTGTTGTCGCCAAAAACGGTGTCGGCAAAGGCATGGCCTTCCCGGATCGCCACCGGCGTCAGTTGCAGCCGGTCGGTGACGTCGCCCACGGCATAGATGCTATCGCAGCTGGTCTGGCTGTAATCGTCGACCTTGATCGCGCCTTTGTCGGTCAATGCGACCCCGGCTGTCTCCAGCCCCAGCCCGTCGACATGCGGCTTGCGCCCCGTCGCAAATAGCACGACGTCGGCGGTCACCGGATCGCCGCCTTCGATATGGACGCACAGCGTCCCATCGTCCTTCTTCTCGATCCGCTCCATCTTCGCATTGAAGCGGAAATTGATCCCCTTCGTCATGGAGATTTGCAGGAGGCGGTCGCGGATCTGCTCGTCATAGCCGCGCAGCAGGTCGCTGCCGCGATTGACCATCGTCACATGGCTGCCGAACTGATGGAAGATGCCGGCGAACTCGTTGGCGATATAACCGCCGCCCACGATCACGATCCGCTTGGGACATTCGTCCAGATGGAACACCTCGTTACTGGTGATGCCATGTTCGGCGCCGTCCAGATCGGGGACGATCGGCCAGGCGCCGGTGGCGACCAGTATCACCTTGGCCGTCACCTCGCGACCGCTGGCCAGCTTGATGCCGTGCGGCCCGGTGACGGTCGCGCGCTCGCGGATCACCTCGACCTTATGGCTGCTCAGCGTATTGCCATAGAGCCCTTCCAGCCGATCGACATCGGCCAGCACATTGTCGCGCAGCGTGGTCCATTCAAAGCCGCATTCCGGCACGTCCCAGCCGAACCGGCGCGCGTCCTTCAAATCCTCGGCGAAATGCGCGCCGTAGATGAGCAGCTTCTTGGGCACGCAGCCACGAATGACGCAAGTGCCGCCAACCCGAAATTCCTCGGCCACCGCGACCTTCGCGCCATGGGCCGCCGCGACGCGGGAGGCGCGCACGCCGCCCGATCCTGCACCGATGACGAAAAGGTCGAAATCATATCCGCTCATGCTTGGCCTCCGATTATTGAGGCGGGATATGGCGGGTGATGACGCCAGTTACAAATGGGAATATTGTTGCTGGTACCCAGACCACCTCCGTTCGGCTCGAGCGTGTCGAGAAGCAGAAGCACGCAAAAGCATTTCTCGACTTCGCTCGAAACGAACAGCCGTCGGGACTATTCCCCGCCCAGCGCCAGGTCGATCAGCGCCATGGTCGACGGGTCGAACCCTGTCGCCCCATCGGCCTCGATCGATTTGGCGATTTCCTTGCCCAGTTCCACGCCAAACTGGTCGAAGGGGTTGATGCCCATCAAAACGGCATTGGCGAAGGTGCGATGCTCGTAGAAAGCGATCAGGGCGCCCAAGGCCTCCGGCGTCACATCGTCCAGCAGGATGGTCGTGGACGGCCGGTTGCCGGGATAGGCGCGCGCCGGATCGCCCGCATTCTCCTTGCCGCGCAGCAGCGCCGCACCCTGCGCGAAGCAGTTGACCAGCAGCGCGCGATGATGTGCCGGGTCCAGCACATGGCCCGGCTCGATCGAGGCGATGAATTCGACCGGCGAAATGACCGTGCCCTGATGCAGCAACTGGAACACCGCATGCTGCGCGTCGGTACCCACTCCGCCCCAGGTGATCGGCGCGGTCGGTCCAACGACCGGCTGATTGTCGCGGGTCACGCTCTTGCCGTTGCTCTCCATCTCCAGTTGCTGGAGATAGGAGGGCAACAGCGCCAGCCGTTCGTCATAGGCAAACAGCGCGCGCGTCTGAAGTCCCTGCACCCGCGCATAATATTGATCGACGAACGCCGCGATCAACGGCGCATTTTCCGCGAGCGGGGACAGGCGGAAATGCCGGTCCATCGCCGCCGCGCCTTCCAGCAGGCTTTCGAACGCATCCCAGCCCAGCGCCATGGCAGCCGGGAAGCCGATCGAGGACCAGAGCGAATAGCGTCCGCCCACGCTCTCGGCAAAGGGCAGGATGCGGGTTTCGTCCACGCCCCATTCCATCGCCTTTTCCGGCGCGGCGGTCAGTGCAATCACCTTGCCATAGGGGTCTTCCACGCCCGCCTCGACCATCCAGTTGATCGCGCTCGCCGCGTTCAGCATGGTTTCGCTGGTGGTGAAGGTCTTCGACGCGATCGCGATCAGCGTCGTATGCGGATCGAACCCTTCCAGCGCCCGCTCCAGCGCGGTGCCGTCCACATTGGACACGATCGCCACATCATAACGCACGCCGTCGCCGTCCAGCGCATCGACGATCAGCTTGGGGCCAAGCGCGGACCCGCCGATGCCGATATGCAGGATATGACGGACTTCGCCCAGCGCGCCCGCCTCGATCGCATCGACCAGGCCGCGCATCCGCTGGTGCAGCATCTTGGCATGGGCGACGCTGTCGGCATTGCCCTCGCCGCGTTCGGCGGGATGTTCGGCGGCGCGGCCTTCGCTGTTGTTGACCGCCTGGCCCGCGAACAGCGCGTCGCGCCAACCGGCAAAATCCTGTTCCTGGGCCAGGTCAAGGAAACCGGCCAGCAGATCGTCGGTCAGATGGGTCTTGGACCAGTCGAACCGGATCGGTCCCTGGCTCAGCACCAGTTTGGACAAACGATCGGGATCGGTGGTAAAAATGGATTTGAGGTCAGCTTGCGGGAGCGCGGCGATGGCCGCCAAAGAACTCGGCTGTGCAGGGCTGGTCATGCAATTTCCTCTATGACGTTGGTCGATATCGACGCTGCACCGGTCGATTCCCCCTATGCTTAGCCCAAAGCGGCGCGCTTTGCCCAATGCTTTACAAATCCAAGGACTGCTTGACGCGCTCCGACACAGGCTCCACAAGCCGCCACGGCCGCTTTATCGGCTCATGCAAGGGATCAGACGACACTCCATGACTGCCAAATCGGAAACGCGGGACTTTCTCTGGTTTCTCGCCAAGCTCGGGCTGTTCGTCTTCATCCTGCGCAGCTTCATCATCTCGCCCTTCAACATTCCGTCGGAATCGATGCAGCCGCGCCTGTTGATCGGCGACTATCTGCTGGTGGCCAAATGGCCCTATGGCTATTCGCGCTATTCGCTGCCGTTCAGCATTCCGCTGATCCCCGGCCGCATCCTGGCGTCCACGCCGGAGCGCGGCGACGTGGTCGTGTTCAAGGCCCCGCCGACGCAAAAGAACGACTATATCAAGCGCGTGATCGGGCTGCCCGGCGACATGATCGCGGTGCGCGGCGGAACCGTCTATCTGAACGGTCAGGCCATTCCCAAGCAGAAGGTCGCCGACCTCGTCATTCCGGTTACGCCCAACATGGTCGATGCCGCGACGAAGGAGGGCGCGCCCTCGCCCTGCTATCGCCCCGATTTCGAGGAAGCCGCGCCCGACGGCGGCAAGCAGTGCCGCTATCCGCAGTTCCGCGAGACGCTGCCGGGCGGGAAAAGCTACAATGTGCTCGACCTGCTGCCCGACGGCGCGGCGGACGATCGCGACACCGTGCTGGTGCCGCAGGGGCATCTCTTCATGATGGGCGACAATCGCGATCGCAGCGCCGACAGCCGCTTCCCGGCGGTCGAAGGCGGCGGCATCGGCCTCGTCCCCGAAGAAAATCTGGTGGGCAAGGCGATGATTTCCGTCTTCTCGACCGATGGCAGCGCAAACTGGCTGCTGCCCTGGACCTGGTTCACGGCCGCACGGTGGAGCCGGATCGGGGAAGGCTTTTGAGCAAGCCTGACACAGCATCCTGGTTGAAGGCGCTGATCGGCCGCGCGCCGACCCATCCCGCGCGGTTCGAACAGGCGCTGACCCATGGCAGCGCAAAGGCGGTCAATTATGAGCGCCTGGAATTTCTGGGCGACCGCATATTGGGCCTGCTGATCGGCGAATGGCTTTTCGACCGGTTCAGCGACGAACCCGAAGGCAAGCTGTCACGCCGGTTCAATGCGCTGGTATCGGGCGAAACCTGCGCCGAAGTCGCGCGCAACGCCGGCGTCCCCATCCATATGGTGCTGGGCAAGCAGGCGCGCGACGATGGCGCCGCCGACAGCGACAATGTGCTGGGCGACGTGATGGAGGCGCTGATCGGTGCGCTTTATCTGGAAGGCGGGCTGGAGGAAGCCCGCGCCCTGGTCCGTCGCCTCTGGGGCGACCGGGTCGATACCCAGACCAGCGCGCCGCGGCACCCAAAATCCTATCTTCAGGAATGGGCCGCCGCCAACAAGCGCAAGCCGCCCGAATATGTGCTGACCGACCGATCCGGCCCGCACCACGCGCTGCGCTTCACCGTGACCGTCTCGATCAAGGGCGCCGGCGAAGCGGTGGCGACCGGCGGATCGAAGCAGGAAGCCGAAACGGCAGCGGCCAAGGCGCTGCTGGAGAAACTGGCGGGTTGAATCCGATTTTATGCTATGAGGCGGGTCTGCTTTTGCAGGCCGGCAATGCGTGCGAATGAATGGAATGAATGTGACGGTTGATAACGATAACCAGCGCTGCGGCGTCATCGCCATCGTCGGCGCGCCCAATGCGGGCAAGTCCACGCTGGTAAACGCGCTTGTGGGGCAAAAGGTGGCGATCACCAGCCCCAAGGCGCAGACCACCCGAACCCGCGTGATGGGCGTGGCGATCGAGGGCGATGCGCAACTGGTACTGGTCGACACGCCTGGCGTCTTCGCCCCCAAGCGCCGATTGGACCGTGCCATGGTACAGGCGGCCTGGGGCGGCGCGCAAGGCGCCGACCTGATCGCCATGGTCATCGACGGGAAGGCTGGCCTTGGCCCCAAGCTGGAACCGATCATCGAAGCGCTCAAGCATCGCACCGAACGCAAATGGCTGATCATCAACAAAGTGGATATCGCCACCAAGGAGCGGTTGCTGGTCCACACGCAAAAGCTGAACGATCAGATTGGCTTCGACGAAATCTATTTCGTGTCCGCCGGCACCGGCGACGGCTTGCCCGAACTCAAGGCCGCCTTTGCCAAGGCGATGCCCGAAGGACCGTGGCACTTCCCGGAGGATCAGGTTTCGGACGCCACCGACCGCATGCTGGCCGCCGAAATCACCCGCGAACAGCTTTATCACCAGTTGCACGCCGAACTTCCCTATGCCGCCGCGGTGGATACGGAACAGTATAAGGAGCGTGACGACGGTTCGGTCGAAATTCACCAGCAGATCCTGGTCGGCCGCCCGACCCAGCGCGCGATCGTACTGGGCAAGGGCGGGCAGCGCCTGAAGGAAATCGGGTCGAAGGCCCGCGCCGAACTGGCCAACCTGCTGGGCGTCAAGGTCCACCTCTATCTTCACGTCAAGGTGAAGGAAGGGTGGGAGGATGATCGCAGCATCTATCGCGACATCGGGCTGGACTGGGTCGAATAACCCAGCAAGTCAAAGTAAATCCATCCTTTACATTATGTCGTTACGGCCCCGGTCATGGGACCGAGCCAGAAAATTGCCTTTTCCGTCGGCGTCTCCGTTCTGGGGACGATCGCCATCATGGCCATCGTGTCGGCGATACCCGGCATGTTCATCCCGCTGCGCTATTTCGGGGTCGGCATTTTTTGTTCGGGCAGCATATCGACACCGGTCTGCGTGCTACTTGTCCGTCAAGGTGAGGAAAATCGTCGTCTGCGCGAGGAACTGGAATTGCGCGTGGCCGAACTGGCGCGGCTCGCCGATATTGACGGGCTGACCGGCTTGCTCAGCCGCAACGCATTCTTGCGCCGGGCGGGGCAGATCCATCGCCGGCCGGACAACTGGTATCTGCTGATCGATATCGATCATTTCAAACGCTTCAACGACGATCATGGCCACCAGACCGGCGATGCCGTGCTGCACGATGTTGCCCGCGCCATAGCCGAGGCGCTGCGCCCGACAGACCTGTGCGGGCGGCTGGGCGGCGAGGAATTTGCCGCCTGCCTGATCGATTGTGACGAAGATCAGGCCGAAAGGCGCGCCGAACTCGTCCGCATATCGATCCAGTCGCTGCGGGTGCGCGCCCCTACGGGCGGCGCGGTCCGCGTCACCGCCAGCATCGGCCTCAGCGCGTCCGATCCGGATCACCCGATCGAGGCCAGCCTGCATCTGGCCGACCTTGCCATGTATGCCGCCAAGACGGGCGGGCGCAACCAGGTACGCCGCGCCGCCTGACCGGTTCGCTTACTCGGCTGCTGCCGCCTTTGTCTTCGCCGGCGCCTTCTTGGCGGCGGGCTTCTTGGCCGCGGGCTTCTTTTCAGCCGCATCCTTCTTGGGCGCCGCCTTCTTCTTGGCGGGAGCCTTCTTGCCCTTCTTCGCCGGCGCAGCGGCGGCGCGCGCGTCGATCAGTTGCGCGGCCTCCTCCAGCGTCAACTGGTCCTTGTCCACCGTCTTGGGCAGCGTGGCATTGGTCGTGCCATCGGTGACATAGGCGCCGTAACGGCCCTCCATCAGCTTGATTTCGGCCTCGGTACGCGGATGCGCGCCCAGCACCTTCAATGGTTCGCGACCGCCGCTCGACCGGCCGCCCCGGTTGGCGGCTTCGGCCAGCTTCACGACGGCGCTGTTCATGCCGACCTCGAAAATCTCGGCCGTATTGGCCAGCCGCCCATATTTGCCATCATGCAGCAGATAGGGGCCAAAGCGCCCGATATTCGCCACGATCGGCTTGCCGGTCTCCGGATGCAGGCCGACTTCGCGCGGCAAGCTCAGCAGCTTGACCGCCCAGTCGAGCGTCATCTCGCCATCGGGCAGATCCTTGGGGATGGAGCCGCGCTTGGCCTCCTTGCCCTCACCCATTTCGATATAGGGACCAAAACGTCCCGATTTCCTGACGATATCCTGCCCGGTTTCGGGATGCTGGCCCAGCACTTCCGGGCCCGTGTCGGCCCCCTCGCTGCCACCCGGCTGCCCGAACTTGCGGGTATATTTGCACTCCGGATAGTTGGAGCAGGCGATGAATGCGCCGAAGCGGCCGCCGCGCAGCGACAATTGCCCATCGGCGCACAGCGGGCAGGCGCGCGGATTGCTCCCGTCCGCCTTGGGCGGGAACAACATCGGCTCCAGAAACTTGTCCAGCTCGGCCGTGATGTCGGACGGCTTCTGCTCCATGATTTCGGCCGTCTTGGGCTTGAAATCACGCCAGAAGGCCTCCAGCACTGCCTGCCACTGGGCACGGCCGCCGCTGATGTCGTCCAGCTCGTCTTCCAGCCCTGCGGTAAAGTCATAGGACACATAGCGTTCGAAGAAACGCTCCAGGAAGGCCGTCACCAGCCGCCCGCTCTCCTCGGCAAAGAAGCGGTTCTTCTCGATCCGCACATAGTCGCGGTCTTTGAGCACCTGAAGCGTCGACGCATAGGTGGAAGGCCGCCCGATCCCCAGTTCCTCCAGCCGCTTGACCAGCGACGCTTCGGAATAGCGCGGCGGGGGCTGGGTGAAATGCTGATCGGCCGTGACCTTCTTCTTGGCCGGCGCGTCGCCCTCGCTCATGCGCGGCAGCAGCTTCGAATCATCGTCATCCGAATCATCCCGACCCTCTTCATAGAGGGCGAGGAAGCCGGGGAAGATCACCACCTGCCCGGTGGCGCGCAGCGCATGCTGGCCGGTCTGCTCGACCAGATCGATCGTCGTGCGTTCCAGCCGCGCGGACGCCATCTGGCTCGCCAGCGCGCGCTTGAAGATGAGGTCGTACAGGCGCGCATGATCGCCGCTGCCCACCTTGTCGCGATGGAATTCGGTCGGACGGATGGCCTCATGCGCTTCTTGCGCATTCTTGGCCTTGGTCTGATATTGGCGCGGCTTTTCGGGCAGATAACCGCCGTCATAGCGTTCCGCGATGGCCTTGCGCGCGGCGGAAATGGCGCTGCCGTCCATCTGTACGCCGTCGGTACGCATGTAAGTGATCGCGCCATCTTCGTAGAGCTGCTGCGCGATCCGCATCGTGTGGCTGGCGGAAAAGCCCAGCTTGCGTGCCGCTTCCTGCTGCAACGTCGATGTGGTGAAGGGTGCGGGAGGATTGCGGCTGACTGGCTTCGTCTCGACCTTGTCGACGGTGAAGCGACCGGCCTCCACATCGGCCTTGGCGGCCATGGCGTCGCCTTCCTTGCCGATGGTCAGGCGCTCGATCTTCTCGCCCTTCCAGCGGACGAGGCGCGCGGTGAAGCCCTGCCCGCCCTGCTCCATTTCGGCGGCGACCGACCAATATTCCTGCGGCGTAAAGCTTTCGATCTCGCGCTCGCGCTCCACCACCAGCCGCAAAGCGACCGACTGGACGCGCCCCGCCGATTTCGCGCCGGGCAGCTTGCGCCACAGCACCGGCGACAAAGTGAAGCCCACCAGATAGTCCAGCGCCCGGCGCGCCCGATATGCGTCGATCAGATCCTCGTCCAGCGCGCGCGGCTTGGCCATCGCGTCCAGCACCGCCGCCTTGGTGATCGCATTGAACGTCACCCGCTCCACGACTGACGGCAGCGCCTTCTTGGCACGCAACACTTCCTGCACATGCCAGCTGATCGCTTCCCCTTCGCGATCAGGGTCAGTCGCCAGGATCAATCGGGTCGCCTTCTTCGCCTCATCGGCGATGGCTTTCAGCTGCTTGCCCTTGTCGCCATAATTTTCCCACGACATGGCAAAGCCGTCGTCCGGGTCCACCGATCCATCCTTGGCCGGCAGGTCACGGATATGGCCGTAGCTGGCGAGGACGTGGAAATCGCCGCCCAGATATTTCTCGATGGTCTTCGCCTTGGCGGGCGATTCGACGATGACAAGTTGCATTCAGGCCCCGGTCTTAAAATTCTCTCACGTACACGCGCGAGTGTGGATGGTCGTAATCGGTCGCGTCAAGCTGTGGCGGATGTAGGCAAGAGGCGGCGCCGGCGCCAGTGATTTGCTCATCGCGTGCTTACGCGCCCGCCGGCAAGGCGATCCAGCCGATCCGCCAGTTCCAGTTCCAGCAGCACCGTCTGCACTATGGCGGGCGGCAGGCCGGACAGGCGGATCACCTCATCCACCGGCACGGCCGACGGTCCCAGCAGGCCGATCACCGCCGCCCGATCCCGTTCCGCCACATCGCTCGACACCGGTTCGCCGATGAACGGGAAACTGCCCTGCCGCACCATGCGCGGGTCGATGCTGCCCACCGCTTCCATTATGTCGGCGGCATTCTGGATCAGGGTCGCGCCGTCGCGAATCAACTGGTTGCAGCCCTGCGCGCGCGGATCGAGCGGCGATCCCGGCACGGCCATCACCTCGCGCCCGGCTTCCGCCGCCAGCCGGGCGGTGATGAGCGATCCGGATTTCGGCGCGGCCTCCACCACCACCGTGCCCAGCGCCAGACCCGCAATGATGCGGTTGCGCGCCGGGAAATGACGGGCGAGTGGCTGGGTGCCCGGCGGATGCTCGGTGACGATCAGCCCTTCGCCGGCAATCTGCTCCTGCAACGCGGCATTTTCCGGTGGGAAGGCGATATCGATCCCGCTGGCGATCACGGCGATCGTCCCGCTCTCGATCGATCCGCGATGCGCCTCCGTATCGATGCCGCGCGCCAGTCCCGACACGACCATGGCGCCCCGCTGGCCCAAATCTTGTGCCAATATACGGGCGAAGCGGCAGGCGGCGGCGGACGCATTGCGCGCGCCGACCATGGCGATGCACTGGCCGCCCGCCAGCGCCGCATCGCCGCGCAGGATCAGCGCGGGTGGCGCCCCGTCGAAAGCCTCCAGCAGTGCGGGATAATCAGCATCGCCCATCAGCAGATAGCGAGCGCCCAGCGCCCGGCTCTGCGCGATTTCCTTATCTACCGCGCCGGCATCGGCCACGCTCGCCCGGCCGCCACCGCGCGCCGCCAGATCGGGAATGGCGCGCAATGCCTCGGCCGCCGTACCGAAGCGGGCCATCAACTGGCGATAGCTGACCGGACCGATCCGGGGGGAGCGGATGAGCCGCAGCCGATCGAACCGCTCCCGCTCGCTCATTCGGTGGCGGTCCCGCTCTTTGATCGGCCGATCCTGGGTTCTTCCCCCTTCATCAGCCGGGCGATATTGGCGCGATGGCGCCACAGCACGATCAGGGCGAGCGCGAGGCTGACCGGCACCAGGTCGATCCGCCCGAACGCCCCCATGGCGATCGGGGCACTGATCGCCGCCGCCATGCCGCCGACCGACGACCATCTGGTCCCGAACAGCGCCGCCAGCCACACCGCCGCAAAAATGCAGCCGGCCGGCCAGAACATCGCCGTCACCACGCCCATCATCGTCGCCACGCCCTTGCCACCGGCAAAGCGCAGCCACACAGGATAGCAATGACCGATAAAGGCCATGGCGCCGGCCATCGGCCCGCCACCATCGACCAGCCACGCGCCGATCAGCACCGCCGCCGCACCCTTCAGCAGGTCGAGCAGCAATGTCGCTGCCGCCAGCCCCTTGCGGCCGGTGCGCAACACGTTGGTCGCGCCGATATTGCCCGACCCGATCTGTCGCAGGTCGCCGGCGCCCGTGATGCGGGTCAGGATCAGGCCAAAGGGGATGGAGCCGAGCAGATAGCCCAGCACAAGCACGAAAGCGGGAAGAAGCCAGGGAGGTGTCATGAAGATCGCCAGTATGATTTGCGCGCGACCATAGCGTGACAGGCGCGCGCGGCAATGGGGTTATGACGCGCTTAACGTACCCGCGCCGGATTGCCCACGACGGTGGCGCCCGCCGGCACATCGCGCGTCACCACGCTGCCCGCGCCGATCAGCGCATCGTCCCCGATGGTCACGCCCGGCAGGATGATCGCCCCGCCGCCGATCCACGCATTGCGCCCGATGCGGATCGGCCGGCCCCATTCGATGCCGGTCGCGCGCTCGGCCGGATCGCGCGGATGGTCGGCAGTCAATATCTGGACGCCCGTGCCGATTTGCGTGCCGTCACCGATCGTTACGTCCACCACGTCCAATATGACGCAGTTGAAGTTCAGGAACACGCCATCGCCCAGAAAGATGTTGAAGCCATAGTCGCAATGGAAAGGCGGCCTGATGGTCGATCCCGCGCCTATTCCGCCCAGCCGCTCCCGCAGCAGCGACTCTCGTTCGGGCGGGAGGGTGGCGTTGAACCGCCGCATCCATTCAGCCGCCGCGAGCTGGTCTGCCACGATCTCCGCATCGTTGGCATGATAGGGTTCGCCCGCGATCATCTTCTGCTTCATGCTGCGTTCCGGCACCATCATCTCCCTGATTTTCGCAGGCGAAGTGGCAGCGGCAGGGGGCGGTTTCAAGCGCAGGGCGTTGACACTCCACGCCCATGAAGCGACACAGCCAGCCATGACGGTCGCACCAGACGCTCCCATCCTCTTCTTCGATTCCGGCGTGGGGGGGCTTTCCATCCTGGCCCCCGCCCGCGCGGCATTGCCCACCGCCCGGATCGTCTATGCCGCCGACAGTGCGGGTTTCCCCTATGGCACGAAGAGCGAAGCGGAAATCGCCGCGCGTGTGCCCGCGCTCCTCGGCCGCTTGGTGGAACGCTATCGCCCGCGCCTTGCCGTCATCGCCTGCAACACGGCATCGACCATCGCGCTCCAGCATGTCCGCGCTGCTCTCGACATCCCGGTAGTCGGCACCGTTCCGGCGATCAAACCGGCCGCCCTGCTGTCAAAAAACCGCGTCTTCGGCGTGCTTGGCACCGACGCTACGGTGCGGCAGCCCTATGTCGATCGCCTGGCGGCCGAACATGGCGCGGACTGCACGGTGCTGCGCCATGGCTCGGCTGCGCTGGTGCAACTGGCCGAAGCGAAGCTGCGCGGCGATCCGCTCGATCCGCAAGTCGCCCAAGACGCGCTCAATGGCCTCATCGACCAGCCGGGCGGTGACCGGATGGACATGGTGGTGCTGGCCTGCACCCATTTCCCGCTGGTCGAGCAGGAACTGGCCGCCGCCGCGCCGCACCCGATGGGCTTCGTCCATGGCGGCGAAGGCATCGCCCGGCGCATCCAATATCTGACGCAGGGACAGCTGTGGCCCGACACGCCAGCGCCCGGCACAGCGGTGTTCACCCGTGTCGATGAAAGGCAGGAAGCCCTGCGTCCTGCGCTGGCCAGCTATGGACTGGATCGCATGGACACGCTTTGAAAAGCCATGGGCCTTTTGTCCAATGGTCAATGGGGACGATCAGTCTGATAGGTATTTCTCCCTAAAGTTGCGAGCGGTTATCGCTGGTAATGCCGGGTCTGCGCGGGTAAATGCGGCATCGGGCAAGAGGATGGCGCAGCGAAAAACAACAGCGCGCGAATGAAACGGGAAGAAGCGTAGTGAACTACAAGCACATCTTTTCGCAGGCGATCGACCGGCTCCATGAAGAAGGTCGCTATCGCGTGTTCATCGATATCCTCCGCAATCGCGGGGCCTATCCCAACGCTCGCTGCTTCCACGGCCATAACGGTCCCAAGCCCATCACCGTCTGGTGTTCCAACGATTATCTCGCCATGGGCCAGCATCCCAAGGTCGTCGCCGCGATGGAAGAAGCGCTGCACGATGTCGGTGCCGGTTCCGGTGGCACCCGCAATATCGGCGGCAACACCCATTATCATATCGACCTGGAAGGCGAACTGGCCGACCTGCATGGCAAGGAAGGCGCCCTGCTCTTTACGTCGGGCTATGTTTCGAACGAAGCGACGCTCTCCACCCTCGCCAAGCTGCTGCCGGGCTGCATCATCTTCTCCGACGAACTGAACCACGCCTCGATGATTGCGGGCATCCGCAATTCGGGCTGCGAAAAGCGCGTGTTCCGCCACAATGACGTCGATCATCTGCGTGAATTGCTGGCGGCCGAAGACCCCGAAGCGCCCAAGCTGATCGCCTTTGAGAGCGTCTATTCGATGGATGGCGACGTCGCGCCGATCGCGGCAATCTGCGATCTTGCTGACGAGTATAATGCGCTCACCTATCTGGACGAAGTCCATGCCGTCGGCATGTACGGTGCGCGCGGTGGCGGCATTTCGGAACGCGATGATGTTGCCGACCGCCTGACCATCATCGAAGGCACGCTGGGCAAGGCGTTCGGCGTGATGGGCGGTTATATCGCCGCCGACCAGATGATCATCGACGTGATCCGCAGCTACGCGCCCGGCTTCATCTTCACCACCTCCTTGTCCCCGGTGCTGGTCGCCGGCGTGCTGGCAAGCGTGCGCCACCTCAAGGCATCGAGCGAAGAGCGTGAGGGCCAGCAGGCATCCGCTGCCAAGCTCAAGCAGTTCATGCGCGACGCCGGCCTGCCGGTCATGGACTCGGTCACGCATATCGTGCCGCTGATGGTCGGCGACCCGGTCAAGGCCAAGCGGATCAGCGACATATTGCTGGCCGAATATGGCGCCTATGTGCAGCCGATCAACTACCCCACCGTCCCCCGCGGCACGGAGCGCCTGCGCTTCACCCCCGGCCCCGCCCATACCGAAGAGATGATGCGCGACCTGGTGTCGGCACTGGCGGAAATCTGGGACCGTCTGGACCTGGAAAAGACGGCGCGACAGGCGGCTTGATGGGGATGGGGAGAGATGTCGTCTCTCCCTTGCACTTCCCTGCCACCGTTGCTCAGGACGGACGGGTGTAGGGATCAGATAATCCTCAAATCCGGATCAATCCACCCCGCATCGCATAACCGCGATACAATGTCCGGTTGTGCGGAAAGCCGCCCATCTCCTGTGCCAGCCGCTCGATCGCAGGCGCCAGTTCCCGGCGTGGTGACACATGAAATTTCCCCAACCACCCGAACAACGCTCGCTTCCACAGCGCCGGCAGTGCCTCCTGCTGGCCGAAATCGACAATTTCCAGCTTGCCACCCGGCGCCACGCAGCGCGCCGCCTGCGCCAGCGCCATTTCCCATTCCGGGATCATGGACAGCGCGTAGCTGATGAACACCCGCTCGAACGTCCCGCGACCAAAGAGCGCCCTCGCATCGAACCCGCAGGCATCGCCCTGCGCCAGCACGACCCGTTCGCCCATGCCCGCCTTGGCCACCGACGCCCGCGCCGTTTCCAGCATCGCCTCGCTGATATCGATGCCATAGAGCTTCGCTTGCGGCCAGGCCTTGCCTACCGCGATCAGGTTGCGGCCGGTGCCGCAGCCAATCTCCATCACGGCGCCGCCCGCCGGCGGATCGAGGTCTGCGATCAGCCCGTCGCGACCCAGCAGATAATATTTGCGGGTAAGGTCGTAAATATGCCGCTGGTAGCGATAGACCCCGTCCATCAACTGGCTATGGCCACTCATCATAGGCCCTTCAGCACATAGAGATGCACGCCGCCATAAATGGCCGACCGGTCGCGCGCCGTATAATCGAGCGATGCTTCCGCCCGATAGTCCCAGCGGTTCAGCACGTCGTCGACCACACGGCCCGGCAATATGCTCGGTTCCCCGGCGGTCCGGAACAGCACGCGCCCGCCTGGCCTGGCCGTCCTGGTGATCTGCGCCCATAGTGCGTTCAACTGGTCGTCGTTCATCCAGTCCTGCGCATCGAGCAGGATATAGCGGTCGCAGGTCGCATCCGGCTGGCTGGCAAGGAAGTCGGTGAAGTTGATATGGCGCACCTCGACCCGATCGGCCCGCGCCCGCACGGCATTGTGGTTCGTCGCCTGCAAATAGGGCGGCAACGGCCCCTCGCCTCCGGCATAGCCACGGCCAAACGCCTGCACGGCAAAATAATTGTCCTTCATGTCGAAATCGCAGGCCAGCTTCTTCAGCCGCGCCTTCAATACCGTATCCATCCGGTCGTCACCCGCCAGCGCCTCGAACTGCGCGGGCGGGATGCCCAGGCCAAAGAGCGAAGCGGGCTGGCTGGTCAGCCACCGCACGAACCCCTTGTCGAAGATCGGCGCAAGCTCCCGTTCGAAAATTTCGCGCTGCTCCTCGCGGTTGCGGGCGTCCAGCATCCGCTTGGGATTGATGCCATGCACCCGCGCCAGCAGATGCGCGGCACCGATGAAGCGGCCCAGCAACCCATGCTTGTAGATGCCGCGGGCAAAACCGCCGATACGACGGCGACCGATCAGGTCGCGCCCCTCCCAATAGCGGCGCGTGGCTTCATCCAGATGCGGTGCAACCACATCCTTATAGGCGGCGACATTCGCCTTATTGTCGGCCTGTGCGAAGAAGCGGTGGAAGGCGGCATGGTCTGGCAGGGTCCGCGCCGCCGCGAGCTTCAGCTTGTTGAGCGCGATATGCGCGGTGTTGAGGTCCACGGCCGTAATCTTCGCCGGATCGGCGGTCAGGTAGGACAGGACGTTGCAGCCGCCCGACGCGATCGTCACCACATGGCTGTCGGGCGCGATGGCCAGCGCTTCCATATCCACCGCCGGGTCTTCCCATATCTGCGCATAGACAAGGCCCCGAAAGGCGAAGGTGAAGGCCCGCTCCAGCAATCCCTGCTTCGACAGATGGCGATGGCGGTGCACCGCATTGGTGATTTTGGTATGGGCGGTCATAGCCATGGCGCACTCCTCGATGCCGGGTGGTTCCCGCGCCGATAGGGCAATGGCGTGTCGCCTGCATGACCGCGCGATGACGCGACGATGACGCCCCTTGCGGAACCGGGACGCCCCATCCCATCTTTTGCACCTATGGCCCATTGGATCGAACCGCACCCTACCGGCATCTATGTTCGCCCCGCCGATGCGTGGATCGACCCATCCCAACCGCAGGAACGCGCCCTGGTGACTCACGGCCATGCCGACCATGCCCGCGGCGGCCACGGACATGTCTGGGCTACGCGCGAAACATTGGCGATCATGGCCCTGCGCTATGGCACGGCCAGCGGCACGGCGGTCGACTATGGGGAGGAAGTACGGATGGGCGGCGTCACGATCCGCTATGTGCCTGCGGGGCATGTCCTGGGATCGGCGCAGATCGTGCTGGAGCATGCTGGCGAGCGCGTGGTCGTCACCGGCGATTACAAGCGCCGTCCGGACCCGACCTGCAAAGCCTTCGAACCCGTGCCTTGCGATATTTTCGTGACGGAGGCGACCTTTGGCCTTCCCGTCTTCCGCCATCCCGACGCCGGCGGAGAGATGGACCGTTTGCTCGGCGCGCTCCATGCCAATCCGGAGCGTAGCGTGCTGGTCGGCGCCTACGCGCTGGGCAAGGCGCAGCGGGTCATTTGCGAACTGCGCGCGCGCGGTCACCGCGACCCCATCTATATCCACGGCGCGATGGAACGAATGTGCGCGCTGTACGAAGATTTCGGCATCGACATGGGCGAATTGCGGCCGGCCACCGGCGTTGCCGCCAGGGACATGCGCGGACACATCATCATCTCGCCGCCGTCGGCCCTCAACGATCGCTGGAGCCGCCGCCTGCCCGATCCCATCACCGCCATGGCGTCCGGCTGGATGCGGGTACGCCAGCGCGCGCGGCAAAAGAATGTGGAGTTGCCGCTGGTCATATCCGACCATGCAGACTGGGACGAATTGACCGATACCATCCGCGAGGTCGCGCCGACCGAAACCTGGATCACCCACGGCCGCGAGGACGCGCTGCTCCACTGGTGCATGACCCACCAGATCAGGGCGCGCGCCCTCGCACTTGTCGGCCGCGAAGAGGAGGATGAGGGGTGATGTCTGACAAACCATCCCATCCGTTCGGTTCGATCCTGGCGAAAACCCTCGCGCACCGGCTTTCGACAGGCTCGAACCGGACGGGAGATCGCACATGAGGCCATTCTCCCAACTCCTCGACGCGCTTGTCTATACGCGATCGCGCAATGCCAAGCTGGACCTGATCGCCGCCTATATGCGTGCCGCGCCCGATCCGGACCGGGGCTGGGCGCTGGCCGCCCTGACTGGCAGCCTGGACCTGAAAACCGTCAAATCCTCTGCCATCGGCGACATGATCCGCGCCCGCACGGATCCGGTCCTCTACGAAATGAGCCGCGATTACGTCGGCGATCTTGCCGAAACCGTCGCGCTGCTCTGGCCCAAGCGTGGAGACCAACCGGCCGAACTGGATGATGGCTCGCTCAGCCTGTCCGCCGTGATCGACCGCCTCCATGGCGTCAGCCGCGCCGCCGCGCCGGATATGCTGGCGCAGATGATGGATCATCTGGATTCGTCCGGGCGTTTCGCCCTGCTCAAACTCGCCACCGGCGGCCTGCGCGTCGGCATCTCGGCCCGCCTCGCCAAGACCGGTTTCGCGCAGGCCTTCGGCCTGGATGTGGACGATGTCGAACAGGTCTGGCACGCCCTTGCCCCGCCCTATACTGCGCTGTTCGACTGGGCAGAAGGCCGCACCACCCGCCCCGATCCTGAAGGCACGCCCTATTTTCGTCCCTTCATGCTGGCCCATCCGCTGGAGGCCGACAGCGTCGATCTGGCCGATTATGCCGCAGAATGGAAATGGGACGGCATCCGTATCCAGATCGTCGGCACCGGCCGTGAAACCCGCCTGTACAGCCGCGCCGGCGATGACATCAGCGGCAGCTTCCCCGAAGTCGCGCAGGCCTTCACCGGCCATGCTGTGCTCGACGGCGAATTACTGGTGCGCGGTGAGTTTCAGGGCGGGGAAGCCGCCAGCTTCAACGCGCTCCAGCAACGCCTGGGGCGCAAATCCGTCACTGCCAGGATGATGGCCGACTATCCCGCTTTCGTCCGCCTCTACGACCTCTTGATCGAAGGCGATGAAGACCTGCGCGCCCTGCCATGGGAACGGCGCCGCGCCCGACTTGAAGCCTATATGCCGCAGCTGTCGCCCGACCGGTTCGATATCTCCGCCGTCATCGATGCGTCCGATTTCGATGCGCTTGCCGACATCCGCGCCGGCGCCCGCGACGCCGCGATCGAAGGCGTGATGCTCAAGCGCCGCGACAGCCCCTATGTCGCGGGGCGCAAGGCGGCGCTCTGGTATAAATGGAAGCGCGACCCGCTGACCGCCGATTGCGTGATGATGTATGCCCAGCGCGGCCATGGGAAACGCTCTTCATTCTATTCGGACTATACGTTCGGCTGCTGGACGCCCGATGGCGAGTTGCTGCCGGTGGGGAAGGCCTATAGCGGCTTCACCGACGAGGAACTGAAATGGCTGGACCGGTTCGTCCGCCAGAATACCGTCAACCGCTTCGGCCCGGTGCGGGAAGTGGAAAAGACGCTGGTGCTGGAAGTCGCGTTCGATTCCATCCACGACAGCAAGCGCCACAAGTCCGGCCTTGCCATGCGTTTCCCCCGCATCGCCCGCATCCGCAAGGACAAGCCGGCGCATGAAGCAGACAGGGTGGACGGCCTTAGGAAGCTCATCGTTTAGCCTGCCTGTCGACACTCTGACTTTGCTCTGTCACGCGACGTCCCTATATGGGCGCTTTCGCGCGTCCGGCGCGACACGGATATGGAGAAGCAATTGAGCAAGGTTCTGGTCATCGGCGCAGGCGGCGTCGGTTCCGTCGCGGTCCACAAGATGGCGATGAATCCCGATATTTTCAGCCATATCACGCTGGCCAGCCGCCGCCTTGTCAGCTGCGGAAAGGTCGCCGAATCGGTGAAGGCACGCACCGGCGTAACCATCGACGTGGCGCAGGTGGACGCCGACAATGTCGAAGAGACGATCGCGCTCATCGAAAAGGTGCAGCCCAAACTGGTCGTGAACCTGGCGCTTCCCTATCAGGATCTGGCGATCATGGACGCCTGCCTTGCGACCGGGACCGACTATCTCGACACCGCCAATTACGAGCCGCGCGACACCGCCAAGTTCGAATATAGCTGGCAGTGGGCCTATCAGGACCGTTTCAAGGAAGCGGGCATCACGGCCCTGCTGGGGTCTGGCTTCGACCCCGGCGTTACCAGCGTGTTTGCAAGCTACATCAAGAAGCATCTGCTCGACCGGATCGACACGCTCGACATTCTCGATTGCAATGGCGGCGACCATGGCCAGCATTTCGCGACCAATTTCAACCCGGAAATCAACATCCGCGAAGTGACCGCCCCGTCGCGTCACTGGGCCAATGGCGCATGGGTCGAAGGGCCGGCCCTGAGCCATAAGCAGGAATTCGACTTCGATCAGGTCGGGCCGAAGAACATGTACCTCATGTATCATGAGGAACTGGAAAGCCTCGCCACCCACTATCCCGAAATTCAGCGCATCCGCTTCTGGATGACCTTCGGCGACGCTTACCTCAAGCATCTGGAAGTGCTCCAGAATGTCGGCATGACCCGCATCGATCCGGTCATCTACAATGGGCAGGAAATCATCCCGCTCCAGTTCCTGAAGGCCGTTCTGCCCGAACCGTCGAGCCTGGGGTCCACCACCAAGGGCAAGACCAATATCGGCGACATCGCCACCGGGCAGAAGGATGGTCAGGAAAAGACCGTCTATATCTATCAGGTGTGCGACCATGAAGACGCCTATGCCGAAACCGGCAATCAGGCAGTCAGCTACACCACCGGCGTCCCCGCGATGATCGGCGCCGCGCTGATGCTGACCGGTGCGTGGAAGCAGCCGGAAGGCGGCGTGTTCAACATCGAACAGTTCGATCCCGATCCCTTCATGGATATGCTGAACAAGCATGGCCTGCCCTGGCAGGTGAAGGAACTGGACGCGCCGCTGGCGTTCTGACGGTCCCGGAAGGGATCGTCATCCCAGCGAAGGCTGGGATCTCATGCGGCGTTGCCGTGCCCTATCGCCTGAGACCCCAGCTTCCGCTGCGGTGACGGAGTATATCGTTATGGAAACCCGCGCCGGCGATCCCGCCGCTTTCGCTCATTTCGACCTGTACCGCGTCCCCTCGCCCGCCTTCGTGGTGGATGAGGCTGCGGTGCGCCGCAATCTCGCTGTCCTGCGCGACATAGGCGAGCGCGCGGGCATCAAGGTGCTGGGCGCGCTCAAGGCCTTTTCCATGTGGTCGCTGGGCGGCGTGGTCGGCGAATATCTCGACGGCGTCTGCGCGTCGGGCATCTACGAAGCGCGCCTCGGCCGCGAGGAATATAAGGGCGAAGTCGCTACCTATTGCGCGGCCTACAAGCCCGACGACCTGGCAGACATCCTCAAGATTTCCGACCATGTCATATTCAACAGCCCCGGCCAGATCGCGCGCCTCAAGCCCGTGATCGACGCGGCTCGCGCGGATGGCCGCGTCTTCGACATCGGCCTGCGCCTCAACCCCCTCAATCCGGAGGGGGAAGTGCCAAAATATGACCCGTCGCAACCGCATAGCCGCCTCGGCTTTCCGATCGACCAGCTTCGCGCGGAGCATCTCGTGGGCGTGGACGGGCTGCACGTCCACAATCTGTGCGAACAGGATCTTGGCCCGCTCGAACGCACCTGGGCGGCGATCGAACCCCATGTCATGCCCCATGTCGCGGGCCTGAAATGGCTGAACTTCGGTGGCGGTCACCATGTCACCCGTGCCGACTATCAAATCGACGACCTCGTCGCCTTCCTTCAACGGATCAAGGCGCAGACCGGCCTTGAACTCCATATAGAGCCGGGCGAGGCGATGGCGCTGGACGCCGGCATCCTCATCGGCGAAATCCTGGACGTGATCGACAACGGCATGCCCGTCGCCATCACCGACATCAGCGCCACCTGTCACATGCCCGACGTGATCGAGGCCCCCTATCGCCCCGCCATGCTGCATGAACCGGAGGACGGGGCGGTAACTCGACTCGGTGGCCCCTCCTGCCTCGCCGGTGACATCATCGGCGACTATCGGGTCCCCGGCGGCGCGGAGCCGGGCGCGCGCATCGCCTTCCTCGACCAGGCTCATTATTCGATGGTGAAGACCAACACTTTCAACGGCGTACCCCTGCCGGCCATCTGGCTCTGGAATTCGAACACCGACGAACTCAAGCAAATCCGCGCCTTTTCCTACGCGGATTTCAAGGCCCGTCTCTCCTGACGCACGTTTCGTAGCGGAGCGCGCAACAAAATTTTCACATGCGCTTTACAGGGGGGACACTGCCGCATATACGGACCGTCCGCTGCCCCATGGGACTTCCACCGCAAGGCAGCTTTCGCCCTGAACTACACTGGAGGTCCCTTGAATTGCACAAGCATCCTAGCGCGCTGGGGGTAGCAACCGCCCTCAAACCGGCAGCACCGGTAACGCTGATTCGCCCCGAAGCCGCCGGTCGGGCCGCCCGCTTCTTTACGGAGAAGTTTCCGGGCCGGTCGCTCTATGCGGTCAAGGCGAATCCGTCTCCTGATCTGATCCGCACGCTGTTCGCATCGGGCATCACGCATTTCGACGTGGCCTCGATTGCCGAAGTGCGCCTGGTCGCCGAGACGCTTGCTGGTGAGGAAGGCGTCAAGCTGTGCTTCATGCACCCGGTCAAGGCCGAGGAAGCAATCGCACAAGCCTATCATGACTATGGCGTGCGTACCTTCTCGCTCGACACGATCGACGAGCTGGAAAAGATCATGCGCGCCACGGGCGATGCGACCGATCTGGAGCTGTGCGTTCGTCTGCGCGTCTCGTCCGAACATTCGGAACTCAGCCTCGCGTCGAAATTCGGCGCGGAATTGGGCGAAACCCGCGAATTGCTGATGGCCACCCGTCAGGCGGCCGATGCGCTCGGCATCTGCTTCCATGTCGGCAGCCAGGCGATGAGCCCGCAGGCCTATAGCGATGCTATCGAGCGCGTGCGCGCCGCGATCGTGGATGCGGCCGTCACGGTCGACATCATCGACGTCGGCGGCGGCTTTCCGTCCATCTACCCCGGCATGGAGCCGGTCGCGCTCGAAAATTATTTCGAAGCGATCCACCGTGGCTTTGAAAGCCTGCCGGTCAGCTATTCGTCGGAACTGTGGTGCGAACCCGGTCGCGCGTTGTCGGCCGAATATAGCTCCATCATCGTCCGGGTCGAACGCCGCCGCGGCAGCGAACTCTACATCACCGACGGTGCCTATGGCGCCTTGTTCGACGCCGCGCATATCGGCTGGCGCTTCCCCGTGGCCCTGCTGCGTGAGGATGAGAGCGAGGAGGACGTCACCGGTTTCTCCTTCTACGGCCCGACCTGCGACGACATGGACCATATGGTCGGCCCCTTCATGCTCCCGTCGGACGTGAAGGTTGGCGACTATATCGAAATCGGCATGCTCGGCGCCTATGGTGCCGCGATGCGCACCGGCTTCAACGGCTTCACGTCGGAAGCCACGATCGAGGTGGAGGATGAGCCGATGGCCAGCCTCTATACCGAGGTGGTCCCGGTCCGCCGTCGCGCAAACGTCATCAAGCTGGGCTAGGCGCCGCGCGAGAGAGAATTAAATCCCTCGCCGCTTCCCCAAGCGGCGGGGGATTTTTCTTATCTGCGAAAGATGCCCACCAGCTCGACATGGGTGGTCCAGCGGAACTGCCCCACGGGCTTCACGCTCTCTAGTCTATAGCCCGCCGTCGTCAGATGCACGGCATCGCGCGCGAAGCTGGCTGGATTGCACGACACATAGGCGATCGTCGGCACGGTGGACGCGGCCAGTTGCAAAACCTGCTCCCTCGCCCCCGCGCGTGGCGGATCCAGTATCACGGCAGCAAAGCGATTCAACTCCTGCGGGGTCAGCGGGCGACGGAACAGGTCGCGATGATCCGCCACCATCCGCCGCTGCGCCTGTGCGCCGGCCTGTTTGAGCGCCAATATCGCATCGCGTGCGCCTTCCCCGGCATAGACCGGTCGATCCTGGCCCAGCGCAAGCGCGAACGTCCCAAGCCCCGCAAACAGATCGGCGATCGCGCCCCTGTCCGGTAGCGCATCCCGCACCGCACCGACCAGCGCCGCCTCGCCATCGGGCGTGGCTTGCAGGAAGGCGAAGGGCGGGAAACCGACCGGCACGCCACCGAAACTGACCGTCACTGCTTCGGGCTCCCAGCGCGTTTGCGGCCCGTCGCCCTCGTCGATGGTCAGCCGCGCCAGGGCATGGCGGCGCGCAAAATCGCCCAGCCCCTCGTCGGCAGCAAGCCCCTGCACCTTCACGCCCTCCAGCAAGAGGTCGATGCCCTGGTCGATGATCGACATGCGCACATGCGCCGCCCGCTTGTCCGGCAGGATCGTCGCCAGCAGCCCCCGCAAAGGTGCGAGCAATTCGAACAGCTTCGGGTCCAGCACCGAACACATGTCCAGATCGATCAGCTTATGGCTGCCTTCCTCGGCAAAACCGATCGCGATGCGATGGCCTGCCCGCGCAGCCCGCAGCGACGCGCGCCGCCGCGTCATCGGCGGCGAGATATGCGGCGGGCGCACGATAGCCGACGTCAACCCCTGACCCGCCAGCGCGCCCACGACCCGCCCGGTCACGAAATCGGCGTAGCTTTCGTCATCCAGTTGCTGGATCTGGCATCCGCCGCAGGCCGGGAAATGGCGGCAGGGCGGCTCGACATGATGCACGCCGAAAATGACGCTGCCGTCCGGCCCGATCCGGTCGCCCGGCGCGGTCAGCGGGAAATGGCGGCCGTCGGCCGTGATGCCGTCGCCCTTGGCGGCGATGCGGATGATGGTGTCTAAGTCGCTGTCTGTCACAATCGCGCGGCGATAGCCGCTGGCAGCACGGCAAGCAAATCATCCGCGACGAAAGCCGGGCCGGCCCGCCGCGCCGCCTCCTTGTGCAACCATAGCGCCTCGCACGCCGCGCGGAACGGATCGCCCGTCGCCGCCAGCCGTCCGGCCGCCAGTCCCGCCAGCACATCGCCGGTTCCCGCCGTCGATAACCAGGAAGACGCCCCGCAATCCACCGCCGCCCGGCCATCGGGCGCAGCGACTACGCTGTCCGCTCCCTTATAGACCACCACAGCGCCGGACGATCGCGCCGCCGCCAGCGCCCGATCGATCTTGCTGCCCGGCAGATCGCCGAAAAGCCGCTGAAATTCGCCCTCATGCGGCGTGATGATGGCTGGCCGGGGCAAATCGGCAAAACCCTTATCCGCCAAGAGCCAAAGCGCATCGGCATCGGCGACCAACGGCACATCGGTGTCGGCCAGGGCGGCAAGCCTGTCCCAGGCTGCATCATCGCGCCCCAGCCCAGGCCCGACCAGAACCGCCTTGGCGCGGTTGGAATCGGGAGATGCGCTCTTCACGATGGCATGGCTCAACGCTGGTACATGTCCATCGACGATCAATCGAACATAACCCGCACCCGACCGCGCAGCCGCTTCGGCGGACAGGCAGGCGGCGCCCACCATTTCGCCCGCCACCACCGCCACCAGTCCGCGCGTATATTTGTACGCCTGTGCCCCCGGCGCAATCAAAGCAGGCGCATCCAGTCGATGTACCGCACTCGGAACGGCGATCCCGATGTCCGCCAGCACCAGCCGCCCCCTATATGCGGCGGCCGGCTGCAACAAATGGGCGGGCTTATACGCCCCCAGCGCAATGCACGTTTCGAAGCGCGGCACGACGGACAATAAGGCGCCGCTATCGGTATCCACGCCGCTCGGCAGGTCGATCGCATGGCTGATCGTCGCCGCCCCGGCCAGTTGGCACAGGCGCTCCGCCACAGCATCGTCCAGGCCGCGGGTCAGCCCGGTGCCGAACAGCGCATCGACCAATTGCCCCGCCGGCGCGGCAGTCATGATATTCTCGACTGGCCCGTCCCACGCCGCCCGCGCACGCTGGCTCGACGCGGTACGGCTCTCGCCCAACGCGGCGACCCGCACCGCCACGCCTCGCTCGCGCAGCAACCGCCCAATCACGAAACCGTCGCCACCATTATTGCCCGGACCGCACAATATCAACGCATCGCGCTGATGCCCGGCGCGCCAGATGATCTCCGCCGCAACCGCGCCGGCCGTCTCCATCAATCCAAAATCATCGACGCCCGCGTCGAAGGCCACCCGCTCGGCCGCGCGCATCTGCGCCGCCGTCAGGATCGGCCCGCCACTCATTTTCCGTCAACCGTGCCGATATGCGCCGGCAGCCGATAGCGATCGCCCCCGGCAACCACCTCGATCCGCCTGTCGTCCAATATCGTCAGCTTCGCCGCTTCCGCGCCATCAGCCGCCTCCAGCCCGCGCCCGTCGTCCAGCACGCGAAAGCGCCGGAATCCGCCATCCGGGTGGCGCAGCGTCAGCATCTTGCCCGCCCGTTCGACCACACAGTCACGGGTCCAGTCCTGCGACCCGCCCAGCGCGCAATCCGCCTTGCCATCATCGACCGGCTCGGCCTCTGCCGCCGTGCCAGTCTGCCCCGGCGAGGATGACGGCGCCTGTTCATTGCAGCCGGCCAATGTCGCCAGCGCAATCATTGCACAACCGATCCGCCTCATGCCAGCGCGCACCTGCAAGCCAGCGCCACCGGTCCCAATATCGCCGCAAAACGCGCCTGACCCTCGGCATCGCCGACCAGATCCTGCCGCATCTCTACGCCCAGATAGGGGATGCCATTGGCCTCGGCATGGCGGTTCATGGTCGCATTCAGCAATGTCCCGGCATAGGGCAACTGGTCGCCGACATTCAGCCCCGCCGCTTCCAGTATCGGAATGGCGATCCGCGCCGCACGATCATCCTGATTATACAGCACGCCGATATCCCAAGGCCGCGGCTGATCCGGGTCGTTCGCCAGCTTCGGCGTGAAACTATGCACCGAAAGGATGAACGGCGCCGTCATCCTATCCAGCAACTGCGCGACACGATGATGATAGGGATGATGAAACCGCATCATCCGATCATTCAGGTTCGCGCCGCGATTGCCGGCGATGGCATGGCCATCGCTCATCACCGGCAACAGGCCGGGCGCATCCTCTTCACGATTGAGGTCGATCACCAGCCGCGACACGCCGCCCAATATCGCCGTCGCACCCAGTTGTGCGGCCAGCAACCGGCTGACCGCGGCCACGCCGATATCGACCGCGATATGCTCGTTCAGCAATGCCGGGTCGATGCCGAGGTCAATATCCGCCGGCACATGGGCGGACGCATGGTCCGCGACGATCAGCAGGTCCAGCCCGCCGCCGTCGATCTGTTCATAGGCTTGCGTCATGCGCTTCTGATCCGCGTTTCCATCGTCCACCAATCGCTATGGGCCTGCGCCACCGCCCGTGCCGCGACGGCCATCGCCGCCTCACTGCGAAACAGCGCGAAGCAGGTGGCGCCAGATCCCGACATGCGCGCCAGCAGCACATCCTCTTGCGCCGCCAGCATCGCCAGCACATCCCCGATCACCGGTGCCACGGCCAGCGCCGGCGCCTCCAGGTCATTGCGTCCGTCTGCGCACAAGGCGTCCAGACTGTCCGCATCCAACGCCCCGCGATCCACCCGGTCCCATCCGGCAAAGACCTGCGCGGTCGACACGCCGACGCCCGGATTGACCAACAGCATCGGCAGTCCTTCCAACCCGTCGATCGCATGGCGGGCCAGCCGTTCGCCACGCCCCTTGACCATCTGCGTCACGCTCGCGACGCAGGCCGGGACGTCAGAACCCAGATCCAAAGCCAATCCGGCCAGCTCCGCCGGATCGATCCGCACATCCCACAGCCGCGCCAGCAAGCGCAACGTCGCGGCGGCATCCGCCGACCCGCCACCGATCCCCGATGCCACCGGCAAATTTTTCGTCAGCCGGATCGCCGCGCCGCGCTCTGTCCCCAGATAGGCCTGCAACGCGCGCGCTGCCCGCACCACCAGATTGTCCGCGCCGGCATCCAGCGCCGCGCCGAACGGCCCGTCGATGGTCAGGTCGATCGCGCCATCCTCGCTCGTCCAGGCCCGTAACACATCGCCATGGTCGGCAAAGACGAACAGGCTTTCCAGGGCATGATAGCCATCGTCACGCCGCGTCCGCACATGCAGAGCGACATTGACCTTGGCATAGGCGACTTCCTTCACTGGCCGCGACCCCGCGTCCGCATCCAGCGCCATATCAGGGTGCGGCATATTCGGGCCTCATCCCCTCCTTGCGCTTTGCTGCCAGCCGCTCTGCGACATCGCCCTCGGCAAAGACCGAGGCGGCGGCCCAGGCATAGCGTGCCTCGTAACGGCGTCCGGCCACCCATAGCGCATCGCCCAGATGCTCGTTGATCGTGCTGTCTGTAGGAGCGGCCGCCGCCGCCCGCTCCAGCACCGGCACCGCATCCTGAACATTGCCAGTCACGAACTGCGCCCAGCCCAGCGAATCGGTAATGGAGGCATCCTGGGGCTTGAGCGCGCTCGCCTTCTTCAATAACGCAAGCGCCGCCTCGACATTCTGCCGCCGCTCGATCTGCGCATAGCCCAGATAATTGAGGATCACCGGCTCGTTCGGCGCCATCGTCGCAGCCCGCTCCAGCACGGCGCGTGCCTCGTCCCATCTTTTGCCCTGCTCCAGCGCGCTGCCCTCGAACAGCAACAACGTCCACGGCATCTGGTCCGGGGCGAAGCCGGCCTGCGCCGCGTGGAAGGCCGCCGCCGCGCCATCGAAATCCTGCTTCTGCGACAGCAACCGGCCCAGCCGCACCTGCCGCTCTGCCTCCGCGCCCGGTTCCGCCGCCTGAAGGCGCGCCAGCGTCAAGGCGCCATCGATATCGCCGGCCGCCGCCAGTGCATCGATCAGCTCTGCCTGCGCCAACGGGGCATACCAATCCTTGGCCGGCACCTTGCCCGCTTCGGCTGCGCCACCTGCCGCATGATCCTGCGCGGTCAGCAGCCGCGCCGCCACGATATGGATGTCCGCGCCGTCGGGATCGGCAAAGGTCGCGATCCGCGCCAGACGCAGCCCCAATGTCGATGCGCCTGCGTCGGCCGACACATCCACCGCCAGCCGCGACAGCAGCCGGGCAAACCCCTGGGCCGGTGTCGCCCCGGCGCGCAATGATTTGGGCAGCTTGCCCTGTTCTATGTCCGCCCGCGCCCGCGCGAAATTGGCGCTGCCCACGGGCAGCAGCATCAAAGCTTCCGCCTTGGCCCCGCGCGCTGCCAACTGCCCTGCGAAGGCCAGTCTTAATGTCGCGCCGTCACCGATCCTGATGGCCAATGCCTTGCGGATCGCCGGAACAGCCGTCGCCAGATCGCGCTGCGCCAGCGCCTGGAACGCCATATGTTCGTCGGCATAGCGCAGCCCCAGCGCCGCGAACCGATCCTTGCCGTCGATCGCCGCCGGCGCATATCGGCCTTCGCCCAGCGATATCCAACTGCGGATGATCGGCGCGAGAAAGGCGAAATTGCCTTCCTCCACCATCCGGTCGGTCATCGCCTGCGCACCGGCCCAGTCTTTCGCCGTCAGCGCCTCGCCGATCATCATCAGCGTTCCGTCGCGCGGCAGGGCGCCAGCCGCATCCAGCAGCGCCGCCGACTGCCGCGCCAACGACCGATCGCCGCTCTCCATCGCCTGCGCATAGGAGCGACGTGCAATTTCGATCCGCGCCGGATCCTGCTTCAACGCTTCGCGATAGCTGGCTACCGCCAGCGTCAGTGCGCCATCGCCATCCGCCATCCGTGCCCGCGCATAGGCGTGAAGCGCGCCGTCAGGTTCCACCGACGCCCCGGCGACAGCCGGGGTCGCCAGCATCAACAAAGAAATCAGGCGCTTACATATTGGGATAGTTCGGTCCTCCGCCACCTTCGGGGACGACCCAATTGATATTCTGGGTCGGGTCCTTGATGTCGCACGTCTTGCAATGGACGCAATTCTGCGCGTTGATCTGGAAACGGGCAAGCCCTTCTTCCTGACCGACCACTTCATAGACGCCGGCGGGGCAGTAACGCTGCGCCGGTTCGTCATAAAGGGGCAGATTGTAGCTGATCGGGATCGTGGGATCCTTCAGCTGCAAATGGACCGGCTGGTCCTCCTCATGGTTGGTGTTCGACAGGAAGACCGACGACAAGCGATCGAAGCTGACCACGCCATCGGGCTTGGGATAGTCGATCTTCGTGCAGGCGTCCTTGGGCCAGATCTTCTCATTGTCGGCCTTGTGCTTCATCGTGAAGGGCAGGCCGATCTTCAGCGTGCGCATCCACATATCGATGCCCGCGAGCAGCGTGCCGATAGTTCCGCCAAATTTGCTGAGCAGCGGCTCGGCATTCTTGACCAGCTGCAATTCGGTCGCGATCCAGCTGGAGCGCAGGCGCAGTTCATAATCGTCCAGCACGTCGCGGGCGCGCTCATTCTGGATCGCCTCGAACGCCGCCTCGGCCGCCAGCATGCCCGACTTCATCGCCGTATGCGTGCCCTTGATCCGGGGTACGTTGACGAAGCCGGCCGAACAGCCGATCAGCGCGCCGCCGGGGAACACCAGCTTGGGAATGGACTGCCAGCCACCCTCGTTGATCGCCCGCGCGCCATAGGACACGCGGCGCCCGCCCTCCAGGAACTTGCGGATTTCCGGATGCTGTTTCCAGCGCTGGAATTCCTCGAACGGATAGAGATGCGGGTTGCGATAGCCAAGGCCCACCACGAAGCCCAATGCCACCTGCCCATTGGCCTGATGATAGAGGAAGCCACCCCCATAGGCGTCGGTCAGCGGCCAGCCCTGCGAATGGATCACCAGTCCTGGCTGATGCAGCGCGGGGTCGATATCCCACAATTCCTTCATGCCCAGGCCATAGACCTGCGGCTCGCTGTCCGCGTCCAGCGCAAACTGGCGTTTCAATATCTTGGTCAGGTGGCCGCGCGCACCTTCGGCGAAGAAGGTATATTTGGCATGCAGCTCAAGGCCGGGTTGATAATCGCCCTTGCGATTGCCTTCCCGATCGATGCCCATGTCACCGGTGGCCACGCCCTTCACGCTGCCATCTTCATTGTAGAGGATTTCCGCCGCCGCGAAGCCGGGGAAGATTTCGACGCCCAGCCCCTCGGCCTGCTCCGCCAGCCAGCGGCACAGATTGCCCAGCGACCCGGTATAGGTGCCCTTATTGTGCATCGAGCCCGGCGTCATGATGTGCGGCATGGCGATCTTGCCGGTCTTGGTCAGGAACCAATGCTGATTGTCGGTCACCGGCACATCCGCCAGCGAACAGCCCTGCGTCCGCCATTCAGGCAGCAATTCGTCGAGCGCCTTGGGATCGATCACTGCCCCGGACAGGATATGGGCGCCGATTTCCGACCCCTTTTCCAGCACGCATACCGCCAGTTCCTGGCCGGCTGCATCGGCCAGTTGCTTCAACCTGATCGCCGCAGACAGCCCTGCCGGTCCCCCGCCGACAATGACGATGTCATAGGGCATCGATTCCCGTTCGCTCATTCATCCCTCCATTCGGCACCGGCGGGCTGCACCCCGTCTTTTCCGATCGCCGCATTAGTCCAACAGTTTACCACCCAAGGCGATGAAGCACCTTGACCCGATCGTCAACCTCTGGCCCTAGCTGATTGTGATGCGGGGTTTATTGCAGGATGATGCGGCAGTGTGCGCCGATGCCTATCTGGCATGGTGGCAACTGGCCGGGGTGGATGGTGCCGTAACGGAAGCGCCGTTCAACTGGCTGCGTCCCATTTCTGCCCTTCCTGCGACCGCGAACAACGCCATTTCCGTGGCTCCTGCCATACATAAGCCCCAGACGCTCGAATCGTTCCTCGACTGGCTTGCCAATGATCCCGCGCAGCCCGAACGGCGCTGGTCCGGCACGCAGATCGCGCCGGTCGGCAAGGAGCAGGCCGGGCTTATGGTCGTCACCGACCTGCCCGACCCGGCGGACCTGGGCGAAGGGCGTCTGCTGGCCGATCGTGCCGGGCTTTTGTTCGAAGGCATGCTGCGCGCCATCGGCCTCGACCGCGACGCCATCCATCTCGCGTCGCTCTTCACCACGCGCCCCCCCGGCGGCATGGTGGAAGCGTCGGACCTTACCGCCGCCGCCAACCGGATGCGCACCCATGTTGCGCTGGCCCGGCCGCGCCGCCTGCTGCTGCTCGGCGATCGGACGATCCGTGCGCTGCTTCCGACCAGCGACGGCGCGGCCGCCAGCGGTTTACACGACTTTAACCATGATGGCGGCATTGTGCCCGCCATTGCCACATTCCACCCCCGCCTGCTGCTGACCCAGCCCGCGGCCAAGGCGGAATGTTGGCGCACCTTGCAAAGCCTGATCGAGGAAGCCCGTCCGTGATTCGCGCCGCGACCCAAATATCCCGCCTTGCCCTGATCGCGATGGGCCTTGCCGTCACACTGCCCGCAAAGGCCGAAACGACCCCGGTCCTGCCGACATCCCTTTCCGCTGAAACTTCCCCACTGCAACTGAGCGACGGTGACAAGGCCCGCTACCGTGCCATCTTCACCGCGCTCCAGGCCCAGCAATGGACGGATGCCAGGGCGATGATCGCCACGCTCGACAGCCAGGACGCCGTCCGCCCGCTCGCCTTGTCGGAACTCTATCTGGCTAAGGGGTCGCCCAAGGTCGAACTGTTCGACCTGCTTGACCTCATCAACAAGGCCGCCTGGCTGCCCAAGGCGGACCAGCTTTCCCGCCTCGCGCAACGGCGCGGCGCAACCATCCTGCCCACCCTGCCGCAGATCCAGAAGATGGTGTGGCTGGGCGCCGCCCCCCGCCGCCAATATGTCGCCGCGACCAAGACGGATATGCTGGCGCAGGCGCTCGCAGGCCAGATCCAGACCTATGTCAAGAATGACGACCCGATCGGCGCCGAAGGGCTGCTGGGTACCGGCGAAGCGGGCCTGACCAATGAAGGCCTGACCGAAGTACGCCAACGGGTCGCCTGGGCCTATTATATCGAGAATGACGACACCAACGCCCGCCGCATGGCCGCGCGCGCGCTGGAAACCCGTACCGGCGGCGACTGGACCGTGCAGGCGCACTGGACCGCCGGATTGGCAGCATGGCGCCAGAATGATTGCCGCGCCGCCGCCCCCGCCTTCGCCAACGTCGCTGCCCTTGCGGGGGACGCCGACATGCGATCGGCCGGCGCCTATTGGGCCTCGCGCGCCTATATGGTCTGCGGCGAAGCGGAAAAGGTCGCCAACTATCTGAAGCAGGCCGCACGTTCCGACGAAACCTTCTACGGCCTGCTGGCCCGTGAATCGCTGGGCCTGCCGCTGGGTGGCGCCCCCGTCGGCAGCCGTTTCGGCGCGCTGGAATGGCAAAAGCTCAAGAACAGCCCCAATGCCCGCGCCGCCATCGCCTTGTCGGCGATCGGCGACAATGGGCGGGCCGACGAACTCATCCGCTATCAGGCGAAGATCGGCGGCGGCGATCAATATGACGCGCTGCTCCGTCTTGCCAGCGCATTGAACCTGCCCGCCACCCAGCTCTGGCTTGCCCATAACGGCCCGGCCGGCAAGCAGCCCGACAGCTTCGCCCGCTTCCCCGCGCCCGACTGGCGCCCCGATGGCGGCTGGCGTGTCGATCCCTCGCTAATCTATGCCCATACCCTTCAGGAATCCGGCTTCCGCTCCGATGTTGTGAGCAGCGCCGGCGCGCGCGGCCTGATGCAGGTGCGTCCCGGCACGGCCGGCGATGTGGGCCTCAGCAACGCGGCGCAACTGTTCGTGCCCTCGACCAACATGGAATATGGACAGCGCTATCTGGAATCGCTGCGCGACATGAGCGCCACCGGCGGCCTGCTGCCCAAGGTGATGGCCGCCTATAATGCCGGTCCGCTGCCCGTCGATCGCTGGAACACGCAGGTTCATGACAAGGGCGATCCGCTGCTCTTCATGGAATCGCTGCCCTATTATGAAACCCGCGCTTATGTGAACATCGTCATGCGCAACTATTGGATGTACCAGATCCAGGCGAAGGGCAGCGCCGACTGCCTGACCGGCATGGCGCAGGGCCTGTGGCCGACCTTCCCCAATGCGAAGGGCGTGAAGCTCGTCCGCCTGAGCAAGGCCGACGGTCGCGGGGCCCCAAATGCCTCTGCGGGCGGTGGCGCCGACTGATGCCGATCGACGAGGGCCGGACCTTCATCCCGGTTCGCATCGCCGTGCTGACCATATCGGACACGCGCAGCCTTGCCGAGGATCGCTCCGGCGACACTTTGGTCGAGCGGTTGGAGAGCGCAGGTCATATCCTTGCTGCCCGTTATATCGAGCGCGACGATAAATCCACCATCGTCGCGCGCCTCCATGCCTGGATCGACGATCCCGACATCGACGTCATCCTCACCACCGGCGGCACCGGCGTCACCGGCCGCGACGTCACGCCCGAAGCGCTGGCCCAGGTGCAGGACAAGGAAATTCCCGGTTTTGGCGAACTGTTTCGCTGGCTGAGTTTCCAGAGCATCGGCACCTCCACCATCCAATCGCGTGCCACCGCCTGCGTCGCGCGCGGCACCTATATCTTCGCGCTGCCGGGCTCGACTGGCGCGGTGAAGGACGCATGGGACGGCATTTTGGTCACCCAGCTGGACAGCCGTTTCCGCCCCTGCAATTTCGTGGAACTGATGCCCCGCCTGACCGAGCGATGAAAAGTTTTTTATCGATTAGTTAGCTAACTAATCGTCCGAAATATCGCTCGAACGAATATCATTTAACTGTCTCACTCGCTGTCTCAGTTGACATTTCGTTCCTTATATGTTCTCATCACTCATGGCGATCGAGAAAGGCAGGGGCGCAACATCAAACGGCGACAGCCGCCGCTTCAACCTGCCGCAGCGCGAAGCGGACGGCGACTGGCTGGACGCGATCGGCGACATTGACGGCCCCGCCACCCGCACCCGAACACAGGTCACGATCGAGCATCCCCGCACGATCCTGACCCGCAACCAATCCCCCGACATCGGCTTCAGCCAATCGATCAACGCCTATCGGGGCTGCGAGCATGGCTGCATCTATTGCTTTGCCCGGCCCTCCCATGCCTATCATGACCTTTCGCCGGGGCTGGATTTCGAAACCAAGCTGTTCGCCAAACCCGACGCCGCAAAACTGCTCCGCGCCGAATTGTCGAGGAAAAATTACGTCGTGGCGCCGATCGCCATGGGGACCAACACCGATCCCTATCAGCCGATCGAAAAGGACTGGGGCATCACCCGTTCGATATTGGAGATCATGGTCGAAACCCGACACCCGACCTATATCACCACCAAGTCCGACCGCATATTGCGCGACATCGACCTGCTCGCCGATCTTGCGCGCGACGGGCTGGTCGCCGTGGTCCTCTCCGTCACCAGTCTCGACCCCGCCGTCGCGCGCACGCTGGAGCCGCGCGCACCTCATCCGCTCCGCCGGGTGGAGGCGATCCGCCGACTGGCGGAGGCCGGCATCCCCGTCACCGCCAGCATATCCCCCATCATCCCGGCCATCACCGACCATGAGATCGAAGCGCTCGTCGCCCGCGTCGCAGGGGCCGGCGCGCGCGAAGTCACCTACATCCCCGTCCGCCTCCCACATGAGGTCGCCCCGCTCTTCCGCGCCTGGCTGGATGCCCATTATCCCGACCGCGCCGGCAAGGTGATGGCCATCATCCGCGACCTGCGCGGCGGGCGGGACAATGATCCGGATTTCGGCACGCGGATGCGTGGTCAGGGCGTCTGGGCCGACCTCATCCGCACCCGCTTCTTAAAGGCGCGCAAACGCGCTGGCCTCGGTGCCGAACGCCTGACCCTGCGCACCGACCTCTTCCACCCACCCGAAGGCGCGCAGATGCGTTTGTTTTAGATCAACGGCGTAGCAGGACGTCTTCATAATGGCTGAAGCGCTTGCCACGGCTTTTGCTGCGCCACCCCTGCCAGCGTGAAAAGGCAAAAAAGGCTAAGGCGGGAAAAAGAATGAGTGGCCAGAACCGAGGAGCCATGTCGAAATAACCCGCTGCGCTGAGCAGGCTCCCCGTAATGGCGGCCATCATGCCCATTTCGTAACGCCACTGGTGCAGGTCGTTGTCGGAACGGAAGGCAGGCTCAACCAACGGTGACCCGATATCTTTGCCGCTGTGCGACCGCAAGCCTTTGACCCTGTCGTTGCGTGGCAAATGCCTCATCCCGCCAGCCGCATCGCCTGCCGCCGCATCTTGGTACGATAACCGTCCGCCTTTACGTCCATCCGCTCGAACTTGTGGACCGTCAGCCCCCGGATCGTCGCGATCGCGTCGATCTGATCCGCGCCCAGGCTGTACCGATCGCCTAGAAACAGCTTCGCCGCCTGTCCATTGCCCACCGGCGCGCGCAAAAATACTTCGCTGCGCCCGCCTCCGGCACCCGCCAGCAACGCCGCCAGCGCCTCGACCGCCTGCACAGTGTCGATGTCCACCGTCAACTCCATCCGCGAAGCACTGGCAATCGCCCGGAATGGCTCGGCCCCGCGCACCGTGACGCGCGGGGTCTCCTCGCCCGGCAGTCGATCGAGTTCCACGATCAGCAGCGCGCAATCGCCGTCCTTCGACAGTTCCTCGATCGCCTTGCACGCTTCCTCGTCGAAGCAGCTCGCCTGGAACTGCCCGCTCTGGTCGGAGAAGGTCGCATTGGCATAGCGCGCCCCGCGCTTCGTCTCACGCCAGCGCACATCCTCGACCATCGCCGCCATGATCGTCATCGACCGCCCTTCGGCATTGGGCGCAGGCATGGGCGACTGGCAGATCAGGCCATAGCTTTTTGCCCCGCGCGCGTCGGCCAGATGCTTGTAGCGATCCACCGGATGCGCCGAGAAATAGAAGCCGAACGCTTCCTTTTCCTGCGCCATGCGATCCGCGACCGTCCAGGCCTGATGCGGCGGGATTCGCACGTCGGCATGGGGCGTCTCGACATCGCCGAACAGCCCCCCCTGCCCGCTCTCGCGCGCCTGCGCATTGCTGGAGGCCACCGAAAGGATCGTCTCCGCTGCCGCATGTACCCCGGCGCGATCGGCATGGATGGCGTCGAACGCCCCTGCCGCTGCCAGGCTTTCCAACTGCCGCCGGTTGAGCAGACGCGGTTCGATCCGATCGGCGAAATCATCGAGCGACTTGAACGGCCCCCTCGCCGCACGCTCGGCGACCAGCTGCTCCATCGCCTTTTCGCCCACGCCTTTCAGCCCGCCCAGCGCATAGCGCACGGCAAAGCCGAGCCTCTTGTCCTCACCCTCGCAAGGCACCGCCTCGACGGTAAAATCCGCCTCGCTCCTGTTGAGGTCAGGCGCCAGACAGGTCAGTCCCATGCGCCGCATATCATCGACGAACACGGTCAGCTTTTCGGTCAGATGGATGTCGAAGGCCATCGATCCGGCGTAGAATTCCGCCGGATAATGCGCCTTCAACCACGCTGTCTGATAAGCGAGCAGCGCATAGGCCGCCGCGTGCGACTTATTGAAACCATAGCCGGCAAACTTGTCGATCAAGTCGAACAGCTCGTTCGCTTTGGCCGGCTTGATGTCGCTGCGCGCACACCCTTCCACGAAGCGGGAGCGCTGCGCGTCCATCTCCGCTTTCACCTTCTTGCCCATGGCGCGGCGCAGAAGGTCGGCGTCACCCAGGCTATAGCCGGCCAGGATCTGCGCGGCCTGCATCACCTGTTCCTGGTAAACGAAGATACCGTAGGTTTCTTCAAGGATCGGTTTCAGCAAAATGTGCGGATATTCAATGTCTTCCTGGCCGTTCTTGCGGCGACCGAACATCGGGATATTGTCCATCGGGCCTGGACGATACAGCGACACCAGCGCGATGATGTCCCCGAAATTGGTCGGGCGCACGGCCGCCAGCGTCTTGCGCATACCTTCCGATTCCAGCTGGAACACACCGACCGTGTCACCGCGCTGGAGCAGTTCGTAAACCGCCTCGTCATCCCAGGCCAGCGTGTCGAGATCGACATGCACGCCGCGCGCCGCCAGCAACTGCACCGCCTTCTGCAACACGGACAGCGTCTTCAGGCCCAGAAAGTCGAATTTCACCAACCCCGCGCCCTCGACATATTTCATGTCGAACTGCGTCACCGGCATGTCCGATCGCGGATCGCGATAGAGCGGCACCAGTTGCTGCAACGGCCGGTCGCCGATCACCACGCCCGCCGCATGGGTGGAACTGTGGCGCGGAAAGCCCTCCAGCTTCATCGCATAATCGATCAGGCGCTTGACCTGATTGTCATTGTCATATTCCGCGCGGAATTCGGACACGCCGTTCATCGATCGTTCCAGCGTCCAGGGATCGGTCGGATGGTTTGGCACCAGCTTGGCGAGCCGATCGACCTGCCCATAGCTCATCTGCAACACGCGGCCGGTATCCTTCAGCACCGCGCGCGCCTTCAGCTTACCGAAGGTGATGATCTGCGCCACATGATCCGCGCCATATTTCTGCTGGACGTAACGGATCACCTCGCCGCGCCGCGTTTCGCAAAAGTCGATATCGAAATCGGGCATCGACACACGTTCCGGGTTCAGGAAGCGTTCGAACAGCAGGCCCAGTTGCAACGGATCGAGGTCCGTGATGGTCAGCGACCATGCGACCAGCGACCCAGCGCCCGATCCACGGCCCGGCCCGACCGGAATATCGTGATCCTTCGCCCATTTGATGAAATCGGCCACTATCAGGAAATAGCCCGGAAATCCCATCTGGATGATGATATCCGTCTCGAACTTCAGCCGGTCGAAATAGGGCTTGCGCGCGTCCTCTCCGATGATCCCGGCCTTGGCCAGCCGCGCCTCCAGCCCCGCCGTCGCCTGATCGCGCAGCATGATGCTTTCGCCCTCGATATCGCCCGCCAGGCTGGGCAGGATCGGCTTGCGCTTGGGCGCGGCAATGGCGCAGCGTTGCGCCACGACCAGTGTGTTCGCCAGCGCTTCGGGCAAGTCCTCGAACAACCGCTTCATCTCGCCCACCGGTTTCATCCAGGCGTCGGGCGAACTGGTGCGGCGATCGGGCGTTTCGACATAGGCGCTGTCGGCGATGCACAGCATCACGTCATGCGCCGCATGGAAATGCGGCTCGGCAAAGCAGGTCGGATTGGTCGCGACCAAAGGCAGGCCGCGATCATAGGCCAGTTCAAGCAGTTGCGGTTCTGCCTTACCCTCTACGGGATCCAGCCGCCGGCATATCTCGATATAGAGCCGGTCGGGAAACAGTGCCTCCAGCCGCTCGACATAGGCGACCGCCGCATCGGGCTGATCTTCGGCGAACAACCGCGCCAGCGCGCCCTCGCCGCCGGCCGTCAGTGCGATGACGCCGTCGGTCCGTCCCTCCAGCGCATCGATGGTGACATGCGGCACTTCCTCGACCGGACGGTCCAGATGCGCCATCGATACGAGCGCACAGATATTGTCGTACCCGCCAGCGTCCTGCGCGTAGAGCGCGATCCAGTCATGTACCGGTGGCGCATTGGCTGGCCGACCGGGCCGCAATATCCCCAGCATAGCGCCGATGATCGGCTGCACGCCTTCATCCTTGCACCCGTCGGAAAAGGCCATCGACCCATAAAGACCGTTCCGGTCCGTGATCGCGGCCGCCGGGAAGCCCAAAGCCTTCGCCTGTTTGGCGATCTTCTTGGGGTCGATCGCCCCTTCCAGCATGGTGAAGGAGGAAAAAACGCGCAGCGGAACGAACGGGGCATGAGGCATTGCACCAATCTAGGGATGCCGCGCGATTCGGCCCACCCCCTTCGCCACGAAATCTGTGGGTAAAGCGGCCGGCCGAACCATATGGCCGTGAACATCCTTAACCCAATACCAACCTGTCTGCGTTAGGCTGGTCCGCATCATGCGTCTGTCCACCATCACCAACTGGGCCTATGGGGCCACCGTCGCCCTGACACTCGCTTCGGGCACCACCATGTTGATGGCTTCGGGCGCCGAAGAGCGCGAGCGCGCTGCCGTGGCGCAACGGGCGGCCTTCGATCAGGCCACCGCCACGCTTGAGGAGGATGTCTATCGCCTGACCGAACAGGCGCGTGGCTTCATCATCAGCGGCGATCCCAGCCACCTGATCGCCTATCGCCGTGAGAAAGACGCACTGAAGTCGGTCGAGCAGCGCATCGCCCATCTGCATGACGCCGGCGCCAATGAAGCCGAACTGGCCACCCTGGGTCAGGCGCTGCACTGGTCCGACGCGCTGACGGACGAGCAGGATGCCGCCATCCGCGCCGCGCAGGCCGGCGACGACAAGACCGGCCGCACGATCCTGTTCGGTGACGAATATGGTCGCGAACTGGACCGCGTGGCCGCGCAAGTCGGCAAATTCCAATATATGCTGGACCAGCGCACCGACCATGCGGTGACGCGCGCGACCGATACCGCTCGCCAATGGCGCACCATGTCCGAAATAATGCTGGGCATCACCGCCCTCCTGTTCCTGTGCGTCCTGTATTTCGTGCTGAAACAGCGCATCCTGCGCCCCGTCGTCAGCCTGAGCGACGTCGTCACGCGCCTTGCCGCGCAGGATTGGGACGCCATTCCGCCAGATAGCGCCCATGTCGACGAGATTGGCGACATGGCGCATGCAATCCGCATCTTCCGCGAAAACGGCCTGGAACGGCAACGTCTGGAGCAGGAACGTGATGCCGACCGCACCATGCGCGACCTCCTGTCCCGCCTGACCCAGCGCTTGCAGGGGTGCGACAGCGTTTCCGATCTGGTGGAGGTGGTTCGCCGCTTCGCCCCGGAAATCGCGCCCGACTTCCCCGGCCGCCTCTACATCCACGATATTCGCCGGAACGCCATGACGCAGGCTTGCGACTGGCTTTCCCCCGCTTACTCCCGCACCGAATTTCCACCCTCGGCCTGCTGGGCGCTACGCCGTGGCCAGACCCATCGTCCGATCGGCGACATGGTCGATATTCCGTGCGACCATCTGGATGCCATCGGCGCGATCAGCACCATCTGCATCCCGCTCGCGGCCCAAGGCGAGAGTATCGGCATGCTCTATTATGAGGAGCCGGTCCACGCGAACGCCAACCATCTGGAACGTAGCGGTAAATATCTGGAAATGCTGGCCGAAAATATCGGCCTTGCCCTCGCCAACCTGCGCCTGCGCGATGTGTTGCGCGACATGGCGATGGCCGACGCGCTGACTGGCCTGCCCAACAGACGCCAGTTCGACATCATGTTGCAAGCTCTGGTCAGCGAGGCGGAGCGCAACCATTCGCCGCTCACCTGCCTGATGGTCGATATCGACCATTTCAAGCGGTTCAACGACAGTTTCGGTCATGACGCCGGCGACGCCGTGCTGCGCGCGGTTGGCACCATATTGTCCGACGCCCTGCGGGAGAACGGCCATGCCTTCCGTCTGGGCGGTGAGGAATTCGTGGTGCTGATGCCCGGCTTCAGCCTGGATCAGGCGCTTGGCCGCACCATCCAGATCCAGCGCCGACTTCAGGAGTTGCGGATCGAACATCGCGGCCGGGAACTGGGCGCTATCACCGCCAGCTTCGGCCTGGCCACCTTCCCCGATCATGGCCGCGCCGACCGGTTGCTTCAGACCGCCGACGCTGCCCTGCTCCGGGCCAAGGCGGAAGGCCGCGACCGCGTGCTGGTGGCCACCGTCCGGGATGGCGCGACGGCTGCGGCTTGATAGGGGCCTAGGCCCCCTCCAGCACGCCGGCATGCAGCCGAACCACCCGGTCCATCTTTTGCGCCAGCCTTTCATTATGCGTGGCGACCAGCGCTGCTGATCCTTCCTCACGCACCAGCCGCAAAAATTCGCCCAGCACGACGTCGGCCGTCTGTTCGTCCAGGTTGCCGGTCGGTTCGTCCGCCAGCACCAGTGCGGGGCGATTGGCCAGCGCTCGCGCCACGGCGACGCGCTGCTGCTCGCCACCCGACAATTGGCTCGGCCGATGGTCCAGCCGATGGCCCAGCCCCAGCGACGTCAGCAACAATTCCGCGCGCGCCTTGGCCGCCGGCATCTCCGCATCCCGGATCACCTGGGGCAAGATGACATTTTCAGTCGCGTTGAAATCGGGCAGCAGATGGTGGAATTGATAGACGAAGCCCAGCGCGTCCCGGCGCAATCGGGTGCGCCCGTCATTGTCCAGCTTGGCCGCCTCTTCGCCGGCGATGCGGATGGACCCGTCGAACCCGCCCTCCAGCAGGCCGACCGCCTGCAACAGGGTGGACTTGCCGGAACCCGACGGCCCCAGCAGCGCGACAATCTCGCCCGGCCCGACGTTGAGGTTGACGCCGCGCAACACATCGATGGTGACGCCGCCCTGCGTGAAACTGCGGGTAAGGCCGGTGACCTTGAGGATATCATTCATAGCGCAGCACCTGCACAGGATCGGTGTTGGCGGCCTTGAAAGCCGGATAAAGCGTGGCGAGGAAGCTGAACACCAACGCCATGACGCAGATGGTGGCGATTTCGACAGGATCGGGCTGCGACGGAAGTTCCGTCAGGAAACGGATCGAGGGATCCCACAAATTCTGGCCGGTCACGAACTGGACGAAATTCACCACGCTCTGCCGGAAGAAGAGGAAGGTGAAACCCACGATCATGCCCGTTACCATGCCCAGCGTGCCTATGGTCACGCCGACGGTCATGAAGATCTTCACCAGTCCTACCCGGCTTGCGCCCATCGTGCGCAGGATCGCGATGTCGCGCGTCTTCGCCCGCACCAGCATGATGAGCGAGGACAATATGTTGAACACCGCAACCAGCACGATGATAGACAGAACGACGAACATCGCCACCCGCTCCACCGCCAGCGCCTCAAACAAGGAAGCATTCATCTGCCGCCAATCGGTGACGACCGCGCGCCCGGCAACCTTGCCAGCGAGCGGTTCCAGTATCTGGCCCACCTTGTCGGCATCGACGGTCTCGATCTCGATCATCCCCACCTTGTCGCCCAGCAGCAATAATGTCTGCGCGTCCTGCATCGGCATGACGACCATGGCCTTGTCATAATCATAGACGCCGACCTCGAAGATGGCCGCGACCTGATAGGCCACCTGCCGCGGCACCGTGCCAAACGGGGTGGAACGGCCCGCAGGATTGATGATGGTCAGGCTGTCGCCCAACTGAATCCCAAGATTTTCCGCCAGCCGCGACCCGATCCCGATCTTGCCGCCATTGGCGACCAGATTGTTCATGTTGCCGGCCAGTATCTTGCTTTTCAGCGTCTTGTTGCTGCGAATGTCGGGCACGGTCATGCCCCGTACCAATATGGCCTCCACCCGGCCGTCGAAGGTTGCCAGCAGCGGCTGATCGATCATCGGCGTGGCGCTGGTGACGCCCGGCGTCGCCTTCGCCTCCTTGAGGATCGACTGCCAATCGGGCAGCCGACCGCCATAGCCCTGCACCACGGCATGGCCGTTGAGGCCGACGATCTTGTCGAACAGTTCGGCGCGAAAGCCGTTCATGACGCTCATGACGATGATGAGCGCGGCGACACCCAGCATGACCGCGACCAGGCTGATGCCGGCGACGAGGAAGATGAAGCCTTCACCCTTGCCCGGCAGCAAATAGCGTTTGGCGATCATGCGTTCGTAACGGGATAGAATCATGTGGCGCGAACGGCCCTTCGATAGTGACAGGAATGCGGGTCTAGGGATCAGCCGGCATAACGGCAAGCATTGCCCGATTGTTGCATTGCCGCCACAGGGACGGACCGAAAATCACAGCAGCCCGATTTTGCAAGTGACAGCGGCCTGCTCCAGTCATAGCAAGGCTTCGGAAGCACAGGTAAAAGGCCGTGGTTCAGGGATACTGCATCCCGCTTCGAGCTTAGGGGGCTAAGAGGCGGTTGAGGCAGGCCAAGGGGGAGACGAGCAATCGTCCATTAAGCACCCGGATCATGAAAGCATGATCCGGGTGCTTTTTATTTACCCTGTCCTATCCCGCTCTTGTCTTGCATCTTTCTGTCCGATCACGCGCGCTGATGCAAAAAGGCGCTCCCTTTTCGATAGGATCCGGGCGGCGCAACTTAATAACGAAATCAGCGGGAAATGTGCGAAGTTACGGCTGCATTTTCCAACATCGGGCATCCTCTTGAAACCGGAAAAGTCCGGGCCATATCAGCGCTGTCCGGTCGCCAATCGGGGCCGGACTTCGTATCGCCGAACGCCAATATCGGGTTCGGCTTGGTTCATCTGCCCTTTGGGAGATTATGACTATGCGTGGTTTTGACCTCACCCCCTATCGCCGTTCCACCGTGGGCTTCGATCGTCTGTTCGACCTGATCGAAAATAATGCCCGCCTGGCGCAAGGCGACAATTACCCGCCCTTCAACATCGAACGCCTGTCGGAAGATCGCTATCGCGTGACGCTGGCCATCGCCGGTTTTCGCCCGGAAGAAATCGACATCACCGCTCAGCAGAATCTGCTTCAGGTGATCGGTCGCAAGGATGACGCATCTTCTTCGGATCGCTCCAAATTCCTTCATGTCGGCATCGCCAATCGCAGCTTCGAACGCCGCTTCGAACTTGCCGATTTCGTGCGCGTCGAAAAGGCCGATCTGGCCGACGGCCTGCTGACGATCGAACTGGTCCGCGAAGTGCCCGAAGCGATGAAGCCCAAGAAGATCGCCGTCAACGGCGGCCAGTTGGTCGACATCAACAAGGACCGCGACGCCGCCTGATTCTTTCCGGCACGAAACGGCTACGATAAAAACGAAGGGCGCGACCATCCGGTCGCGCCCTTCTCTGTCCCATCCGGAAAAGGCGGCTCATCATCCTTCCACTCAGGACGGTGTGACCTTCCACATAGGGAAATCAGATTTCCACCTGGCTGCCCAGTTCGACCACGCGGTTGGTAGGCAGGCGGAAAAACTCCATCGCGCTTTCCGCGTTGCGCAGCATCCAGGCGAAGATCTTCTCCCGCCACAAAGGCATGCCCGGCTTTGCCGATGGCAACAGCGTCTGGCGCGCCAGGAAGAAGCTGGTGTCCATCATCTTGAATGCCTGCCCGCAACCGGTGACGTTTTTGAGCGCAGCCGGCACGTCGGGTTCCTGCATGAAGCCATATTGCAGCACCATGCGGAAGAAGCCCCGGCCCAGATCCTCCAACTTGCACCGGCCATCATCCTCGACCACCGGCACATCCCTGATCTTCACGGTCAACAGGATGACCCGCTCGTGCAGCACCTTGTTATGCTTCAGATTGTGCAGCAGTGCATGAGGCACACCGTCGGGCGTAGATGTCATGAACACCGCCGTACCCGGAACCCGCACGGCGCTGTTGGCGGCCGAAGCTACGAAGACCGGGATCGGCATGGCCGCTTCGCGCAGGCGGTCCTGCACCAGCCGGCGACCACGCGACCAGGTCGTCAGCAGCGTGAAGACGATGAAGCCGATCAGCAGCGGGAACCAGCCACCGTCGGGCACCTTCGTCAGGTTCGCGGCCAGATAGGCACCATCGACCAGATAGAAGATCGCCAGCAACGGCGCGGCATAATACCATTTCCATTGCCACAACCGGTACAGCACGACGGTCAGCAGCACATTGTCGATGAACATCGCGCCGGTGACGGCAATGCCATAGGCGGCGGTCAGGTTGGACGATGTCTGGAACACCAGCACCAGCAGGATGACCATGACCATCAAACCCCAGTTGATGAGGGGGATGTAGATCTGGCCAGCGGTCGACGCGCTGGTATGCTCGATCCGCAGGCGAGGCATGAAGCCCAGCTGGATCGCCTGCTGCGTCACGGAGAAGGCACCCGATATCACCGCCTGGCTCGCGATGATCGCGGCCAGCGTCGCCAGTACGATCAGCGGCAACTGTCCCCATTGCGGGGCGAGATTATAGAAAGGACTGTGCAGCGCGGCCGCGCCTTCACGGAAGAGCAGCGCGCCCTGTCCCATATAGTTGAGCATCAGCGCCGGCAGCACGAAAGCGAGCCACGACACGCGGATCGGATTGCGACCAAAATGCCCCATATCGGCATAAAGCGCCTCGGCGCCGGTCACCGCCAGCACCACGGATCCCAGCGCCAGGAAGGCCGGCAGTGGATCCGTGACGAAGAACATCACCGCCCAATAGGGATTGAAGGCATAAAGGATGCCCGGCGTCTTGATGATCGAAATCACGCCCAGCGCCGCGATCGTGATGAAATAGGTCAGCATGATCGGGCCGAAGAAGGCCGCAACCCTGTTGGTGCCCAGACCCTGTATCCAGAACAGACCCAGCAGGATGACGATCGCCACCGGCAGGATCGCCGGCGCCAGTGCGGGATTGTAAACGGTCAGGCCCTCGACCGCCGACAGAACCGACACGGCCGGGGTGATCATCGAGTCGCCATAGAATAGCGCGGTCGCGAATACGCCCAGCAATACGATACCGCGCGACCAGCGCTGCGTCTTGGTCTGCCCGTTGATCAGCGCCAGCAGCGCCAGGCTGCCGCCTTCGCCCTTATTGTCGGCGCGCATGATGATGCTGACATATTTCAGCGTCACCACCAGCATCATTGACCAGAACATCAGGCTGATGACGCCCAATATATGGTCGGGGTCGAGAGCCAGATGATGATGTCCGGCGAAAGTTTCGCGGAACGCATAAAGCGGGCTGGTACCGATGTCGCCAAAGACGATGCCGATCGCCCCGACCACCAGTTTTACCGTCGCCTTTTGCCGCGCATGTCCGTGACCGCCCTCTTCCTCCTGGGAAGCCGGAGCGGTGTTGGGAAGGAGGTCAGCCATGAAGGATCATGCTCGTATCGACACCCAATCGGGGGCGGATGCAGAAAATCTGCGGGTCCCCCGTAAACCGCCGCGCCCTATCACGGCTCCGAGGAGCACGCAATGCGGACGCTGCACTGCATCATTGGGCCGGCGGCGCGCCGGCAGCCAGCATGGCATCGATACGCGCGATACTGGCGTCCAGTTCCGCCTTCACCTGGCTACCCGCCGGCGCGCTGTCCGCCAAAGGTTTCCACAGATCTCGCGCGCCCTGCAATTGACCGTTGCGCGCAAGCGCGAGCCCATAGAAATACCGCGGCGCTGGGCCATCCGGATCAAGCGCCAGCGCGCGGCGATAGGCAAATTCGGCGCCGGGCGACACCACGCCGTCGGCATGGGCGATCAGCGCGTTGCCCAAACCCAACCACAAATTGGCATCGTCGGGCGTGTCGCGCAGGCCGGACAGGAGAACATTGGCCGATTCCTTGGTCTTGCCCTGCCGCGCCAGCCCATCGGACAGCATCATCCACTGCGCCGCCGGGCCGAATCGCTCGGCCAGACCGCGTCGCCGCTCGGCGAGATTTTCGTCGAATTTCTCGCCGGCTGCTTCCTTGGTCAAACGCGGTGCGCCAGCCAGCCCCGGATGGCCCTGCCAGGCGTAACCGGCAAGGCCCAACAGGAGCGCCGCCGCGCTGATTTCCCGCGTCGATCGCGGAATGTGGCCGATCAGCAGCAGCGCGAGGAAGGCGATGGCCGCCAGGCCGAAGGCAAGGAACCAGCCGATCATGCGCGCGCCCTCCGCTTTATCCGTCCGCGCAGCAATAATAGCCCCAGCCCCAGCAACAGGATCGGCGCGGCCCATAACGGCCAGAGGATCGGCGCAGCGGTGGGTTCGTAGCTGACCCAGTCGCCATAGCGCGCGATCAGCCAGCTACGGATCGCTTCCGGCTGCTCGCCGGCCATGATGCGCTCGCGGATCTGCGATCGCATGTCGCCCGCCATGCTGGCGCCCGAATCGGCGATCGACTGGCTTTGGCAGGTAAGGCAGCGGATGGTTTCCATCAGCGCCTTCGCCTTGCGCTCCTGCGCCGGGTCGGGGATCTGGCGGTCGGCCCAAGGCGCCGGCGGCAGCGCGGTCTGCGCGGCGACAGGCACGGCGAGAAAAGCACATAAAAGGGCAAGGATCAGCTTCATCGCCCGTCCTTCAGGCGATCAAGGATCATCGGCACATCGTCGGCGCGGATGTCGCCGATATGCTGATAGGCGATTCGCCCCTTCCCATCGATGACGAACGTTTCCGGCACGCCCGAAGAGCCGAGCGCCATCTGCACCGCGCTTCGCGCGTCGAGCCCGATCCGCGCATAGGGATTGCCATAGCGTTGCAGGAAGCCGTCCACATCCGGCCGGGCATCGCGAATGGCGATCGCGTCAATCTCCGCGCCAGCCTGCTTGAGCGCCATCAGCTGCGGCGCTTCGGCGGCGCACGGTACGCACCAGCTGGCGAAAATGTTGAGCAGGCGCGGCCTGCCCGTGGCGAATTGCGTGCTGGCAAGCGCCGGCCGGTCGCTGGCGGCGGCCGGCAGGGTGAAGGCTGGCAATGGCTGGCCGACCAGCCGCGAATGGATCACCCGGTCGTCCGGTTTGAACAGGCCGCTCGCGAAAAGGGCGACGAAGGCCAGGAACAGGACCAGCGGTAGCCAGATCAAGAGCGTCCTCATGCCTCGGCGCCCTCCGTCATCATATTGTGGGCCCGCCATTTCATCAGCCATCCGCGCCGTTCGCGGCCGACCAGCGCCAGCGCGCCGCCCAGCGCGATCATGATGCCGCCCAGCCAGATCAAGGTGACGAACGGCTTCCACCAGATGCGCAATTGCCAACGGCCGCCCTCCACTTCCTCGCCCAATACGACGTAGAGCTGGCCATCCCAGCGGGTCAGCAGTGCCGCTTCGCTGGTGGTGGTCGGCGGCGAGGCGAAGAAGCGGGACTGCGGCCGGATGACGACCCAGCTGCCACCTCGACCGGCGTCCATATCGGCCTGTAGCGCGGTCCAGTTGTCGCCGGCGACCGGCGTGATCTGGCGGAAGCGGATCGACCAGCCGGCGGTCTGGATAGTGTCGCCCGGCCGCGCAGCCACCAGCTTTTCGACCGTGAAGGCAGAATCGCAGGCCATGCCGGCCAGGCTGACGGCGCAGCCCAGATGAGCGACGACCATGCCATAAGTGAAGAGCGGGGTGCGTAGCAGCTTGCGCTTCCAAAGCGGGGCAAGGCTGGCAACGCCGACTGCGACCGCGATAACCAGACCCAGGAAGGGAAGGATGCCGATGCGGCCCCAGGCGAAAAGAGACACCGAGATGGACACCACAAACGCCACGGCGATCGGCACCAGCAAACGTTTTACAACAACGCCTGCCTGATCCCTGCGCCAACGGGTCAGCGGCCCCGCCGCCATGGCGACCATCAGCGCCAGCGCGATCGGCCCGGCGATCCGGTCGAAATAGGGTGCGCCCACCGAAACCTTGTGACCGAACGCCTCCGTCATCAGCGGATAGAGTGTGCCGATGAGAACGAGGCCCAATATGACCGTCAGCAGCAGATTGTTGACCACCAGCATGGTTTCGCGGCTGACCAGTTCGAATGGCGCACCTTCACGCACCGACCCGATCCGCCAACCGAACAGCGCCAGCGCGCCACCGATATAGATAGCGAGCAGCGCCAGGATGAAACTGCCGCGTTGCGGATCCACGGCAAAGGCGTGGACGCTGGTCAGGATGCCCGACCGGACCAGGAAGGTGCCGACCATCGACATGGAAAACGCCACCACCGCCAGCATGATCGTCCAGGCCCGCAATGCGTCGCGAGTCGCCAGCACGGTGACGCTATGGAGCAAAGCCGTCGCCGCCAGCCAGGGCATGAGCGAGGCGTTTTCGACCGGGTCCCAGAACCACCAGCCGCCCCAGCCCAGTTCATAATAGGCCCAATAGCTGCCCGCCGTGATGCCGAGCGTCAGCAGCACCCATGCCGCCAGCACCCATGGCCGCATCGCGCGGGCAAACGCCGCGTCCACCTGCCGCGTGAGCAACGCGCCGATGGCGAAGGAGAAGGCGACCGACAGGCCGACATAGCCCAGATAGAGGGTGGGCGGATGGAAGGCCAAGCCGGGGTCTTGAAGCAGCGGGTTCAGCCCCTGCCCGTCCGCCGGCGGCTCGGCGATACGGGCGAAGGGATTGGAGGAGAAGAGCAGGAAGGCGTAGAAGCCGAGCGAAATGGCCGCTTGCCCGCCCAGCGTCGCCATATGGGCGTCGCGTTTCAGGGCGCGCTCGAACAGGGCGACGGCCGCGCCTGCCACGCCCATGACCGTGACCCACAGCAGCATGGAGCCTTCATGATTGCCCCATGTGCCGGCGAATTTATAGAGCCAGGGCTTCGTCGAATGGCTGTTGGTCGCGACCAGCAGCACCGACATGTCGGACCGCATGAACAGGGTGATGAGCGCCGCGAAGGCAATGGCCGTCAGAACGCCCTGCGCCACAGCGGCCGGCCGGACCGCGCCCAGCAGTTCCGGCTTGCCGCCCTTCAGGCCTGCGAAGGCCAGCATTAGTTGCAACAGCGCAAGCGCAGCCGCAAGCCACAGCGCGGCGAGGCCAGCTTCGGCGATCATGCGCGTGCGCCCCTTGTAACGATCACCGTCCGGGCTGAGCGAAGTCGAAGCCCTTCATTGAGCATGGCGAAGTGACATCCCTGCGCTCGGCCTTGCCCTTCGACAAGCTGAGGGCGAACGGGATTAAGGGCTTGGCTCACTTGTCCGCCTTCATCTCGTGCGTCGTCTCATTGTAGGTCATGCCCTCCAGTTCGCGGGGCATGTAGCGTTCGTCATGCTTGGCGAGCAAATTGGTGGCGATGAACGTGCCGCCCGCGTCGAAAGCACCCTCGGCCACGACGCCGCTGCCTTCCTTGAACAGGTCGGGCGCGATGCCGCTGAAGGTGGCGGGCACGGTTGCCTTGCCGTCGGTCACGTCGAAATGGATGGTGATCCCGTCGGCCGCACGTTTCAGGCTGCCTTTTACCACCATGCCGCCCAGACGGATCGCCTTGCCGGGCTCCACACCCTTGGTCTTCACATCGCCCGGTGCGTAAAAATAGGCGGCTTCGTCCTTGAGCGCAGATGCGGCCAGCAGGCCGGCGCCGATCAGCGCAGCCACCGCCGCCAGCGCGAGGATCAGCCGTTGATGCTTGGCCTTCATGATCCGGCCTTCATCCGCGTTCCGACATTCGGTCGGCCCGAAGCTCCGCATTGCGCATCGCGCGCCAGCTTACCAGGCTGACGAGCGTCGTGCCGGCCAGCGTCACCGCATAGGCGGCAATCACAAAAGCCCATTGGTTCATCGTCCTACCCTCTTGCCAGGCGCTGCATGCGCGCCTCGACCTTATTTTCTGCCAATTTCGCCCGCATCCGCATAAGCACGATGGCGCCGAAGAGCAGGCTGAAACCCAATAATGTCAAGCCCAGCGGCCAGAGCAGCGATCCGTCGATGCTGGAGCCGCGCAGCGTGATGGACGGCCCCTGGTGCAGGCTGTTCCACCACAGCACGGATCGGTTGATGATCGGGATGTTGACCGCGCCCACCAGCCCGAAGATCGCGGTGACGTTGCTGACCCCGCCCTGCTGCCCCTGCCGCGCGCTGGCATTGGCGAGCGCGATATAGCCAAGATAGAGGAAGAAGAGGACAAGCATCGACGTCATGCGTCCGTCCCATTCCCACCACGTCCCCCAGGTCGGACGGCCCCAGATGGAGCCAGTCATCAGGCATATGGCGGTGAACAAGGCGCCCGGCGCAGCGATCGCGCGCCCGGCGACGGCGGCCAGCGGATGGCGCCAGACCAGTTGCATCAGCGCCGCGATGGCGATGCCGGTCCATCCGCCCATGCCCAGCCAGGCGGCAGGCACATGTATATAGAGTATCCGAACCGTCTGACCCTGAAGATAGTCCGCGGGCGTAACGAACAGGCCACAGGCACATCCGATCAGCAGCAGCAGCAGGCCCGGCCAGAACAGCCATCCCGTCAACGGGCGGGCGATCTTCAAAAAGCGGGCGGGGTTGGCGAAACGATGCATCAGGATTGCGTCTGTAACCGGACCGGCGAGACAGCGCCAGTAGGGCATTTTGCCGATAGCCGACCTGAAGAAACGCAGCGTTGCCACGCTCTGCCACGCTTTTTTGTTACAGGAGGGCGACAAACGAAGCGAGAGCGACTATATGCGCGCACAAGAGACAGCCCCGGTCGCATCTTGGGGTTGTCAGGAACGGCTATGGAACCGCTCACACCCATGTTTACGACAAACCCCTTCGACGACGACAAGTTGCGCGAGGAATGTGGCATTTTCGGCGTTTCCGGTGCGGAAACGGCGTCTGCCATGGTCGCGCTTGGCCTTCACGCCCTGCAACATCGCGGGCAGGAAGCCGCAGGCATCACCAGCTGGGACGGGCATGATTTCCATACCCACCGGGCCATGGGCCATGTGGCGGGCAATTTCGACCGGGACGAAGTGATTCGTGGCCTGCCGGGCGATGCCGCCTGCGGCCATGTGCGCTATTCCACCACCGGCGAAACGTCGCTGCGCAACGTCCAGCCGCTCTATGCGGAGTTGAACTCCGGCGGGTTCGCCATTGCCCATAATGGCAATATCTCCAACGCGATGAAGGTGCGCCGCGAGCTGATTCGCCGCGGCTCCATCTTCCAGTCCACCTCCGACACCGAAGTCATCATTCATCTGGTGGCGACCTCCAGCTACCGGACGCTGCTCGACAAGTTCATCGATGCGTTGAAGCAGGTCGAGGGCGCCTATTCGCTGATCGTGATGACGCCAGAAGGCATGATCGCCTGCCGTGACCCCCTGGGCATCCGCCCGCTGGTGATGGGCAAGCTGGGCGATTCGACCATCTTCGCGTCGGAAACCGTGGCGCTGGACGTGGTCGGTGCCGACTATGTCCGCACCATCGATCCGGGCGAGCTGGTGATCGTCACCAATGATGGCAATATCCGGTCGCATCGGCCCTTCGGCGAGACGCATGCCCGTCCATGCATCTTCGAGCATGTCTATTTCAGCCGACCCGACTCGATCATCGACAACTCCAGCGTCTATTCGGTCCGCAAGGCGATCGGCGCGCAGCTGGCGATCGAAAACCCGGTCGAGGCCGATTACGTCATCCCCGTGCCGGACAGCGGCGTTCCGGCCGCGATCGGTTATGCCCAGCAATCGGGTATTCCGTTCGAGCTGGGCATCATCCGGTCGCATTATATCGGCCGCACCTTCATTCAGCCGGGCGACAAAGTCCGCCATCTGGGTGTGAAGCTGAAGCATAATGCCAACCGTGCGCTGATCGAAGGCAAGCGGATCGTGTTGATCGACGATTCGATCGTGCGCGGCACCACCTCGCTCAAGATCGTGCAGATGATGCGCGAAGCGGGCGCAGCCGAAGTGCATATGCGCATCGCATCGCCGCCGACCAAGCATAGCTGCTTCTACGGCGTCGATACGCCTGAACGGACCAAGTTGCTGGCGCACAAGCTGGACGTGGGCGGCATGCAGGATTTCATCCATGCCGACAGCCTGTCCTTCATCTCGATCGACGGCCTGTACAAGGCGCTGGGCGAAGCCAAGCGCGCGGACATCCGCCCGCAATATTGCGACGCCTGCTTCACCGGCGACTATCCTACCAAGCTGACCGATCAAGACGATGCCGTCGTGACCAACCAGTTGGAATTGCTGGCAGAGCGCGTCGTCTGAGCGCATCCGGGCGGCCCTTTCCACGGGCCGCCCTTATCGCTTCCCTTCCCATCTCAGCGATTCCGGCCTAGCCTGGAATGACAGGAAAACCATGTCCGACCTTCCGCTTTCCGGGAAACTGGCTCTCGTCACCGGCGCAAGTCGGGGCATCGGCGCGGCCACGGCAGAGGCGCTGGGTGCCGCGGGTGCCCATGTGGTGCTGACCGCCCGCACCAGCGGTGGGCTGGAGGAAGTGGAAGATCGCATCCATCAGGCCGGTGGCAGCGCGACGATCGCGCCGCTCGATCTGGCCGACGGCGACAGCATCGGACGGTTGGCGCAGGCCATTGGCGGTCGCTGGCGCGCGCTCGACATATTGGTGCTGAATGCCGCGACCCTTGGGTCGCTGGCGGCGGTTCCGGCGATCGACGCCAAGGAATTTTCTCGCCTGCTCACGCTCAACATTGCCGCGCCGCAGGCGTTGATCGCCGCCTTCGACACGATGTTGAGGGCCAGCGGCGACGCACGAGTGGTGGCGCTGACCTCTTCCGTCGTCGCGCCCCGTGCCTATTGGGGTGCCTATGGCGCGTCGAAGGCGGCGCTGGAAACCTTGGTGGGGGCCTATGGTGAGGAGATGAAGAACATCTCCGCCATTCGCACCCATATCGTCGATCCAGGCGCAACCCGCACGGCGATGCGCGCCCGTGCCTTCCCCGGCGAAGATCCCGCGAGCCTGAAGGGACCGGATGTGGTCGGGCAAGCGATCCTCGATCTGGTGACGTCGGACGCGCCGACCGGGCATCGCATGCGCGTCGAGGGCTGACCGGTCAGGCGGGCCTGACCAGCGTCACCTGCGCCACGTCGATGCCGCCACCGCGAAAGCCCCCTTCGCAATACATCAGATAATAGCGCCACAAGGCCACGAAATGCTGGTCGAAACTGGCAGGGAGCTGGCCATCCTCGATCGCCCGGTCGAATTGCATGCGCCAGCGGCGCAGCGTTTCGGCATAGTCGAGGCCGAAACGATGGACGTCGCGCCACTTCAGTCCGGCCTGCCCCGCCAGCGCGCGAAAGCGGCTTTCCGACATCAGCATGCCGCCGGGAAAGATATAGGTCTGGATGAAATCCGCGCTGCGCGCATAGGATTCGAAAATCGCGTCGTCGATCAGGATATATTGGATCGCCGCCTTTCCGCCGGGTTTGAGCAGGCGATGAATGGCGGCGACATAATCGGGCCAGTAACGCTGCCCGACCGCCTCCACCATCTCCACGCTGGCGATGGCATCATATTGCCCCTGCGCATCGCGATAGTCGGTCAATAATATCTGCGCGCCCGATCCCAACCGGTCGCGGGCATAGTCGGCCTGCTCGGTCGAGAGGGTCAGCCCGCTATAGGCGATGGCGCTATGTTCCATCGCCTGTTCCGCCAGCCCGCCCCAGCCGCAGCCGATTTCCAGCAACGATGCGCCGTCATGCAGATCCAGCCGGTCGAGAACGGCATCGACCTTCCGCCGCTGGGCCTGCTCGAAATCTTCATCATGGTCGTCAGGATCGACGAACAACGCACTGGAATAATGCATATTCCTGTCCAGCCACAGACTGTAGAAATCATTTCCCAGATCATAATGATAGGCGATGTTGTGCCGCGATCCGACACGGCTGTTGCGGCGTGCCCAATGCGCTACCCTGCCGGCCCAGCGCCCCGGCCCCCGCGGACGAGCGGATCGTCCCAACGTCACGGCATTGCGCATGAAAAGGGCGAAGAGCGGAACAGGATCGGGACTGCTCCATTCCCCCGCCGCCCAGGCCCGATACCAGCCGGCGGACCCACCGATAGCCAATCGCACAAGCGCCCGCCAGCTTTGCAGATCGACCTGGCATTGCGGTCCCGGCGCCCGGCCACCCAACAAGCGGCGCGTTCCATCCGGCAAGCTTGCTTCCAGAGCGCCTTCCTCCAGTCCCAAATCGATTCGATCGAGCAACCGGTGGAAAACTGGCGCCATCAGACGCGACAATGTGCGTGGCTTGCCCGATCGCGGGGGACGTCGCACGGACAGCGCGCGCCTGCCGCGCCGGGGATCGGTTGCATTCATGACGTCAATCCTGCCGCAAGCCGAGCGTCGCTGCAATCACCCCTTGCTGCGACGATAGGCCTCCAGCGCACGCTCCCGCCCTTCGCGATGGCCGATGATCTTGGCAGGATAGCCAGCCGGCTTTGCGCCATGAGCATCGGGATCGTGAATGACCGAGTCGGACAGATTGGCCAGTTCCGGCACCCATTCGCGAATATAGTCGGCGGCATCGAACTTGTCCGACTGGGTCAGCGGCGCCATGATGCGCGTGAAGAGATTGGCATCGACGCCGCTGCCCGCCACCCACTGCCAGTTGACGCTGTTATTGGCATAATCGGCATCGACCAGCGTATCCCAGAACCATCGTGCGCCATGGCGCCAGTCGATCAGCAGATGCTTGATCAGGAAACTGGCGGCAATCATGCGCACACGGTTATGCATCCACCCCGTCGCCCAAAGCTGCCGCATGCCGGCGTCCACGATCGGATAACCGGTGCGACCGGTCTTCCAGGCGGTGAAGTCGGCGCTTGCTTCCCGCAGGTCGCGCCATGGCAGGCGATCGAAATCCGCGCGTGCGTTGGACGATCCATAAGTGGGCAGCTCGCAAATCTGGAGATGCGCATAATCCCGCCAGATCAATTCCTTAAGAAAGATCGTTGCGTCATGACCTGAACCGTCAACACGGTGCCACACATAAGCCGGCGATATCTCGCCAAAGTGGAGATGGGGCGACAGGCGCGATGTCCCCTCGATCGAGGGAAGATTGCGGGCAGTCGGATAATCACCCACCTCGTCGATAAACGCGGCGACATTGGCCCGCCCGCCCTGCTCTCCCGGCGTCCAGTCGGCGGCAAAGCCTTTCGCCCAATCCGGCTTTTCCGGCAGCAACGCCCAATCCTTCAGCGATTCGCTGTCCGGCCAATGTTGCGGCGCTTCGATATGTCCGGGGGCCGGATGTGGCGGCGGGGGCGGCATATGCTCCATCACGGCGCGGGCAAAGGGCGTGTAGATGCGATACATGCCCCCTGCCCCCGTCCGCACCGCACCGGGCGGCAGCAGCAGGCCGCCGTCATGCAGGCACAGGTCCAGCAGCTTCGAGACGGCCTTTTCCGCGTTGCGCCACCAAGGTTCATAATGGTGGAGGGCATGGACCCGTGAGGCGCCCACTTCCTTAGCCAGCGCCGCCAGCATGTCCGCGCTCTTCCCGCGGCGCAGGATCAGGCGCGACCCCTTGTCCCGCAGGCTTTCGTCCAGCCGAGCTAGACTGTGATGCAGCCACCATCGCGCCGCGCCGCCCATCGCCCATTGGCGCGGCGCGTCATCGTCCAATATATAGACCGGGATGACCGGCCCTTCGGCAACGGCGGCGGCCAGCGCGGCCTGATCGGACAGGCGAAGATCCTGGCGGAGCCAGAGCAGGACGGGTTCGGACATGGACAGCCAATGCGCCGCGCCGCGCCCGGTTCCAAGCGGCCATTGGGGCATATTGCCATCGATGTGGCGGCAACATCCTGTCGCAAAACATGAGGGCAAATCGGCAAGCCGATGATTCGGCCGATGGACGCGGAGCCTTCCGCCGCTTATTCTGGGACGGACGCCGGGATGCGGCGGGATGATGGCTGCGCTCGGGGACAGAGGGGCGCCATCTCTATATTTTTGGGGAAATCATGGCTTCGATGCCCAACGAACAGGACATAGGATACCGGCCATGCGTCGGGATCATGCTCGTAAACATGGATGGCAAGGTGTTTGTCGGCCAGCGGCTCGATAATGTCGTCGAGGCGTGGCAGATGCCGCAGGGCGGCATTGATGAGGGCGAGGAAGCAAAGGCGGCCGCGTTGCGGGAACTGGAGGAAGAAACCGGTATCCGTAGCGATCTGGTCGAGATCATAGCCACCGCCAAGGACGAGCATTTCTACGATCTGCCGCCCGAACTGGTCGGCAAGCTGTGGGGCGGCAAATATCGCGGCCAGCGCCAGTTCTGGTTCCTGGCCCGCTTCGTCGGCAAGGATAGCGACATCGATATCCAGACCAAGCATCCTGAGTTTCGGGAGTGGCGCTGGACAGAACCCGACACGTTGCCGGAGCTGATCGTGCCGTTCAAGCGCAAGCTGTACCGCGACATATTGCAGGAGTTTCGGGCGCTTATCTGACCGGATTGGCTTTTGGGGGCTTAAAATCTGCGGTCGGTTGGTTATGACGGGCCTATGTATGCCCGTCTGACCCTCCTGCCATCATTGATGTTCGCCCTGTCATCGACCGCTCAAGCGGCCGAACCGGCCCTCCTGCCGCCTGCCGTGCGCGAGATGATGGAAGCCGCGATCGCCAACGGCAATGAAACAGACATTGCCACCGTGTCCAAGATCGCCAAGCAGACCAATCCTGCGTCGGCCGATGAAATCCAGCGCATGGTCAACAGCTGGAAGGAGCGGACGAAGGCCACGCATGACACGGTGATTCGCGAAGCACGGTTCAACGAATTATGGACCGGGCGGGTCGAGGCAGGCGGTTTCCGCTCCACCGGGTCCACGAGCGAATTGGGCATCAGCGCGTCGGCCACAGCCACCCGCGCCGGCCTGCAATGGTCGCACAAGCTGACCGCGGCCGCCGATTATCGGCGCGCCAACGGCGTTACGTCGCGCGAACGCTATTTCGCGGGCTACGAGCCGCGCTACGAATTCGATCCGCGCGGCTTCGCTTATGGCCTGGCCCAGTTCGAGCGCGACACGTCGATCGGCTATGACGAGCGCTATACCGCTTCGGTCGGTGTCGGCTACAAACTGATCGTCAGCAAACCGGTCGATCTGTCGGCCGATATCGGTCCGTCGGTTCGACATGCCAAATATATGATCGGCGATCGGGAAACCAAATTGGGCGTTCGCGGATCGATGGCGCTGGCGTGGCGCGCCACCCCCACAGTGACGTTCAAACAGACAGCGTCGGGCTATGCAGAAAGCGACGTCTATACGCTCAATGCGCTGTCGTCGGTCGAAACCAAAGTCAGCACAAGGCTGTCGGCGGCCTTTTCCTACAATATCCAGTATGAGTCGGAGACATTGTTGACGACCCGCGACCTGGACACGCTGAGCCGGCTGACCCTGACCTATGATTTCTGAACCACGCAATTTTGTTGCGGGGGTGGAGGCCGGCCCGGCGCTCTGATAGATCAAGGCGGATGAGGGATTTTTCATCGCAGGAACGCATGTTGCTCGACCGCGCGGCGGCGGCGCCGATGCTGGCGCAGACGCAGGCCTGGGCCGCGATCAACAGCGGGTCGCGCAATCTGGATGGGCTCGCCCGGATGGCGGATGGGCTGGCCGACGCCTTTTCCATCCTGCCCGGCGACCTTCGCCTGATCGATCCCGCGCCGGTCGATAATGTAACGCCCGACGGGCGCATCCAACCGATCGCCCATGGTCGGCACCTTCACCTGTCGGTTCGCCCCGACGCGCCGATCCGCCTGTTGCTGACCGGCCATATGGACACGGTCTTCCCCCCCGATCATCCTTTTCAGAATCAGCGCTGGCTGGAGCCGGGCATCCTCAATGGTCCCGGGGTTGCCGATATGAAGGGGGGCATCGCCGTCATGCTGGCGGCGCTGACCGCGATCGAGGGATCGGATGCGGGGGTGACGCTGGGCTATGACGTCATCATCAATAGTGATGAGGAAGTGGGTAGTGCTTCCTCCGCATCGCTGTTGCGGACGGCAGCGGCGGGCAAGCTGGCGGCCTTCACCTATGAGCCGTCGGCGCTGCCGGACGGGACGCTGGCTGGCGCGCGCGCAGGCAGCGGCAATTTCTCGATCGTCGTCACGGGCCTGAGCGCCCATGCCGGCCGCAATCCCGACGATGGCCGCAACGCCCTGCTGGCCGCCGCCGACCTGGCGTTGCGATTGAAGGCAGGCAGCAAGGGGGCCGGCTTTTCCTGCAACCCCGCGAAGATCGACGGTGGTGGCCCCAACAATGTCGTGCCCGACCATGCGGTGCTTCGAGTCAATTTCCGGCCCCGAACACCAGCGGACGAGATGGCCGCCCGCGCGCTGATCGACCGGGCCATGGCGGATGTCGCGCGAGACCATGACGTCAGCCTGCGTCTGCACGGGGGTTTCGGCCGCCCACCCAAGCCGATGGATGGCAAGGCGCAGGCGTTGTTCGGGTTGGTGCGTGCATGCGGCGTGGAGCTGGGCCTCGACATCGGATGGCGTGACACGGGCGGCGTGTGCGACGGCAACAACATCGCCGCCTGTGGCGTGCCGGTGGTCGACACGATGGGCGTGCGTGGCGGCAGCATCCATAGCGATGCCGAATTTCTGCTGACCGACAGCCTGCCCGAACGGGCGCAGCTATCGGCGCTGGCCCTGTGGCGCATCGCGAAGGGGCAATTCATACCAGGACATAATCAGACAGAGGGGATGACCGCTTGAGCTTCATCATGCGCATCGCGCGCGCGGACGATCTGCAAACGCTCTATGAAATGGCCAAGCTCACCGGGGGTGGCTTCACCAACCTGCCGCCCGACCGCACGTCACTGGCCGCCAAGCTGGAGCGCACCGAAAAGGCGCTGGCGCGCGAAGGCGACGGCATCGAGGACGAATTAATCGTCATGGTGCTGGAAAATGTGGAGACGGGCCAGGTGCGCGGCACGTGCCAGATATTCTCCACCGTCGGGCAAAGCTGGCCCTTCTACAGCTATCGGCTCGGCGTGCTGACCCAGCATAGCCGGGAATTGGGTCGCACGTTCCGCGCGCAGATGCTTTCGCTCACGACCGACCTGGAAGGATCGGCGGAGGTTGGCGGGCTGTTCCTCCACCCGCGCGAACGGGCCGAGGGATTGGGCCTGCTGCTGGCCCGCAGCCGCTATCTCTATATCCGCGCGCACCGCAGCCGCTTTGGCGACAAGGTGCTGGCCGAATTGCGCGGCGTGATCGACGAAGCGGGCGGGTCGCCCTTCTGGGACGGCTTGGCCGGGCGCTTCTTCGGCATGAATTTCCAGGAAGCGGACGAATTCAACGCCGTCAACGGCAACCAGTTCATCGCCGATCTGATGCCCAAGACGCCTATCTATACCGCCATGCTGACCGACAGCGCCCGCGCCGTCATCGGCCTGCCCCATCCCAATGGCCGCGCCGCGATGCGGATGCTGGAGACGGAAGGCTTCGACAATGCGGGTTATGTCGATATTTTCGATGGCGGCCCGACCATGGTGGGGCAGATCGACCAGTTGCGCACGATCGCCGGTGCGCGCGACGTCACCCTGTCCGCCACCCATGAAAAAGGCGGGGAGAAGATGTTGATCGCGACCGGCCGACTGGCGGACTATCGTTGCACCTGGGGCTTCGTGCAGCAGGACGATAATGGGGAAGTGTCGCTGGATGCGGCCAGCGTGACGCGATTGCGGCTGGATACCGGCGCGTCCTTCACGATGGCGGGGCGGGCATGAGCGTCCGGGAGATCAATTTCGACGGGATCATCGGTCCCAGCCATAATTATGCGGGCCTGAGCCTTGGCAACCTTGCGTCCGCGCGCAATGCCGGCGGCGTGTCGCAACCGCGCGCGGCGGCGCTTCAGGGGCTGGAAAAGATGCGGGGCAATATCCGCCTCGGCCTGACGCAAGGCATCTTCCTGCCGCAGTGGCGCCCCGACGTCGCCTGGCTGACGAAGCTGGGCACCGACGTCGGCAATGCCGAACCGCATATCCGGGCGGCGGCCATGTCCGCTTCCTCCATGTGGGCGGCCAACGCAGCGACCATTTCGCCGGCCAGCGATACGGCGGACGGACGCACGCACCTGACCGTTGCCAACCTCGTCACCATGCCCCATCGCAGCCATGAGTGGCCGCAGACGCTGGCGCAACTGCGCATCGCCTTTTCCGACAATCGCGCCTTTGTAGTGCATGATCCGATCCCCGCGCCCTTCGGCGATGAGGGCGCGGCGAACCATATGCGGCTGACGCAAAGCCATGGCGAGGCCGGCGTGGAAGTCTTTGTTTACGGCCGGTCAGGCGGCGCCTTTCCCGCGCGCCAGCATGTCGAGGCGAGCAAGGCGATCGCGCGCAACCATGGCCTCGATCCCACCCGCACCTTGTTTGTGGAACAGTCCGAAGCGGCGATCGCGGCAGGGGCCTTCCACAATGATGTCGTCGCGGTGGCCAACGAGCATGTGCTCTTCACCCACGAACAGGCCTTTGCCGACAAGGATGGCTTTTACGCCGACCTGCGCGCCGCCCTGCCCTGCGTCGAGATCGTCGAGGTACCGGCCAGCGCGGTCAGCCTGAGCGATGCGATCAAATCCTATCTGTTCAACGCGCAACTCGTCACCCTGCCCGATGGTGGGGGGATGGCGTTGATCCTGCCGACCGAGGCGCAGGAGACGCCGGCTGTCTGGCGGTGGCTGGAGCAGATGATCGCCGGCAATGGCCCGATCCGCCGGCTGGTGCCGGTCGACGTGCGGCAATCCATGGCCAATGGCGGCGGTCCTGCCTGCCTGCGACTGCGCGTGGTGGCCGATCCTGCCGATATCGATCCCCGCTTTCTGGTGGACGAAGCGCGGTTGGAGGGCATTGCGCGGATCGTGTCCCAATATTGGCCAGAATCGATCGAACCCCAGGATTTGGGCGACACGCGGCTGATTGCCCGGATCGAACAATCATGGTTAACTCTTGTTGACCATTTGCAGCTGGTGGGCGACTTATCTCCCTGACGGCGGGGCAAGCCGGACGGGATGACATGGAACGGATCAAGAGCTTCTTCACCATCAAGACCAAGTTCGAGGCGTTCCTGGTCATATATGCGCTGGCGCTGGGCGCGGCCGAGCGTGGGCATGTCTATATGCAGCAATATCCAGGTACCGGTGGCCATCTGCTGGCGCTCGCCTGTTCGGGCGCGGTCTTCATGGCGGGCGGCAAGATACTCGACGCGCTGGATTATCAGCGCAGCCTGTAGGCCCCATCTTATTCCATAACGGATCGAACTGAACGACCGGTCCAGCCCGATCTGCATTATCCTCCCTCCATTGGGCCATGGAGGGACAATCAGATGCTGGACGATCGTCGCAGGCGTAGCGTGCCCGCTGCCGAACTGGTGCGCAATTTTGCCCATTGGCGCGAAGTCGGATCGCGCGAGCCAGTGATGGTGACGCACCATGGCCGCGAAACCCATGTCTTCATGGGGCTGGACCGGTTCCGCACGATGGCGGTGAGCGACGAGGAGGCGCCCGCCCCCGACCGTACTTTCGAACTGGCGGCGCGCATTCACCAGGGGCTGGTCCTGTGCGCACCGGACATGAGCATCGATTATGTAAACGGCGTTGCGCTGGCCATGGCGAAGCGTTGGGACCGGCATCTGGAGGGGCAGTCGCTATGGGACGCTTTCCCCGAACTGGCCGGCACCTTGACCGAAGCCCATATTCGTCACAGCCTGTCGTCCGGGGAGGCCAGCGCGGCCGATATCCCCTCGCCGTTCCGCGACGACGTGTGGCTGCATGTACAGACTTTTCCCTTTGCCGGGGGCGTCGCGCTGCTGATGCGAGACATCACCGCCGATATGCAGCGCCATCGTCTGGCGGACGTCAAATCCGCGATCCTAAAGGCGATGGGGGTGCATGGGGGCGTGGGCTATGCCCGCGTGTCGATGCGCGGCTTCATCGATGTCGTGAATGACAGTTTTTGCGCGATGGTGGGGCTCGGCGCCGACAGGCTGGCCGACGTCCCGATTGCCGATCTGGTCGAACTGCCTGTCCGGCCGTTGTTCCGCGAACAATTGGAGCGGGTTCTGCGCGGTGATGGCGACATGCGCATTGCCACCCAATTGCTGACCAATGAGGGATCGGTCGCGCCGGTCGATGCCGCCATCGCCCGCCTGCATGGCATCTACGGCACGGAAGGTGCCGTGATCGTCGTTACCCCCCGTTCTGCGGCTTAATTTGCAGGTAACAACGTCCATATCGGATGCAGCGCGCCGGCCCTTTGCAAGATTTGCATGATTACGGCCCTTTCCGAACGGGAGGCAACGCATCCACGCTACGTAAAATCCGTGAACCGCAAAGCGGATGCGGCAAACCCGATGTTGAACGGAGGGGGCTAAGCTGCATTCCATGACCTGCGATAGCATCCTTGCCCGACCATGCCGGCTGCTGATCCGGCTTGTCCGCCATCAGGCTGGCAGCAGCCTTATCGAGGCGGCCTTTGCGTTGCCGCTCCTGATCCTGCTGCTGATGGGCATATTGGGCTATGGCAGTTGGTTCATGATGGCGCATAGCCTGCAACAAGCGGCCAACGATGCGGCCCGCGCCTCCGTTGCCGGACTGACCACGGCCGAGCGGCGCAGTCTGGTCGATCAGAGCATCATCGCCGCTCGCGCCGCTTTCCCGGCCCCCGACGCGCAGACGATCGGCGTCGCTACAGGTGAAAGCAGCGGCTATTACAGGGTCACTTTGCGATATGATCTGGTCCATGCGCCGCTGCTCGCCGCCATCCCGGTCCCGTTACCCGGCGCGACGCTGGAGCGCAGTGCAGTGGTCCGGATCGCCAGCCAATGACCCGCTTGCCGCTCCATCGGGCGTTGGCGCGAGATCAACGCGGCGGCGTCATGCTGATCCTGGCCGGATCACTGTTCATGCTGGCCGGAGCGGCGACCGTGGCCGTCGATCTTGGCTCCGTCTTTCTTGCGCGCCGCCAGTTGCAGGGCGTTGCGGATGCAGCGGCGCTGGCAGCGGCAGACGGAGGCCGCTCCGCCGCCGAGCAATTGATCGGCCAAAGCGGCGTCAGCGGCGTCTCCCTCGCCACGATCGACACCGGTAGCTATGCGGCCGACCCAGCGATACCCTTGGAGCAACGTTTTCGTGTCAACGATCCGGCCGGCGGGGCGATGCGGGTCGAACTACGCCGCCGCACGCCGTTGTTCTTCGGCAAGCTGCTGGTCGGACGCGACGGCATCGACCTTAGCGCGCGCGCAACCGCCGCCCGCACGGATGCCGCCGCCTTTTCGCTCGGTACCGGCCTTGCCTCCATAAGTGGAGGATTACCCAATATGCTGCTGTCCAATCTGGCGGGCACCGAACTCAATCTGTCCGTGATGGACTATAACGGACTGGTCAGTGCCGACCTGGACCTATTGGGCGTCGCCGATGCCTTGCGCGTGCGGACGGGGCGCGATGGCGATACCTATGGCACCCTGTTCGATCGGGAAATACCCTTGTCCGACCTGCTGGGCGCGATGGCCGATAGCGCGGGCAACAGCGCGGCGGCGCATACGCTGTCGGCGTTGGCGGGCCGCATACCGGGTCGGTCAGTGCGCCTCAGCGACGTGATAGACCTTGGCCCGGCACGCGGCGCCGCCAATGCCATCGGACAGCCCAATATCCTGCTCGACGCTTTTTCGATGTTGCGCATGGTTCTAAGCCCGCCATCGGGCACCAGCATCCCCATGGACCTGCGCGTCACCGTGCCCGGCCTCAGCAGCACGCGATTGATGCTGGTGACGGGCGAAGGCCAGAGCCGATCCCCGCTGATGAGCATTACTGCCAAGCGCGACGTCGTGCTGCGCACCGCCCAGACCCGCATCTATCTGGAAAGCTCGGTCGCTACCGCCCTGTCTGGCATCGCATCGGTGCGGATTCCGCTTTATGTGGAACTGGCCGCCGCAGAAGCGCGCCTGTCCGACATTCAGTGCGGAGACAATGGTGGGGTCACGCTGGCGGTAACGCCGTCGGTCGGCACCGCCGCACTGGGCGACGTCGATGTCGGCGCCCTCACCAATTTTTCGATGCCGGCCAATCCGCGCGCCGCGTTGCTGGCGCAGACATTGGGCACGCGCGTCACCGGCTATGCCAATATCAGCCTGGGTGGCACCCACACGCAAAATGTCCATTTCTCTCCCGCAGAGATTAGCGCGCAGAAGGCCAAGACCGTCAGCACGCAGGACCTGACCCAGGGCATTGCCGCCAGCCTGACGCAAAAGACGCAGGTTCAGGTGTCGCTGTTGGGCCTGACCATCAGCAACAGTCCGCTCAGCCCCTTGGTCGGCACAGTGCTGGGCACCGCCGCGCCCCTGTTGGACGGCGTCGTCAACAGCGTCACCGCGACCTTGGGCGTGCGCGTGGGGTCGGCGGAAGTGCGCGTGCATCAGCGCCGTTGCGGCATGGCGGCCATCGTCGCCTGATTTTCTTGCCTTGGCGTCGCTCCGCCTTCAGGAGCGTTGCATGGGCGCTATCATGTTGCAGGGAACCGGATCGGACGTCGGCAAATCGGTGCTGGTGGCGGGGCTGTGCCGCGCGCTGGTGCGCCGGGGTTATCGGGTGCGTCCGTTCAAGCCGCAAAATATGTCGAACAATGCTGCCGTCACCAGCGACGGTGGCGAAATCGGTCGGGCGCAGGCCTTGCAGGCGATCGCCTGCCGCGTGGCGCCGCATACGGATATGAACCCGGTCCTGCTGAAGCCGCAGGCCGACCGGACGTCCCAACTGATCGTCCATGGCCAGGTACGCGGCGTGCTGGGCTCCGGCAATTTCCGCAGCGCGCGCGGGCAGTTGCTGGGCGTAGTTTTGGAAAGCTACGACCGGTTGCGCGGCCAGTGCGATATTGTCGTCGTCGAAGGTGCCGGATCGCCGGCCGAAATCAACCTGCGCGGCGGCGACATCGCCAATATGGGCTTTGCCCGCGCCGCCAACGTGCCGGTGATCCTGGTCGGCGATATCGACCGGGGCGGCGTCATCGCAGCGGTGGTCGGCACTCGCGCAGTGATCGATGCGGACGATGCAGCGATGATCCGCGGCTTCCTCATCAACAAATTCCGCGGCGATCCGGCCCTGTTCGAGGATGGCTATCGCCAGATCGAGGCGCTGGCGGGCTGGCGCGGCTTTGGCGTGGTGCCATGGCTGGACGCCGTGGCCCGCCTGCCAAGCGAGGATGCGGTCGTACTGGAGCGGCGAACTTTCTCTGCGGCGGCGCCACTGGTCGTCGCCTGCCCGATCCTGCCGCGCATTTCCAATTTCGACGATCTCGATCCGCTCAAGCTGGAGCCGGGCGTCGACCTGCGCATGATCCCGCCCGGTCAGCCCGTTCCGGGCGATACGGCACTGGTCATCCTGCCAGGATCGAAAGCGACGATCGCCGATATGCGCGCGCTCGTTGCCCAGGGCTGGGACATCGACATTCGTGCGCATCATCGGCGCGGCGGGGCCGTGCTGGGTCTTTGCGGCGGCTATCAGATGCTGGGACGGACGATTTCCGACCCGGACGGGCTGGAGGGACCGGCAGGATCTGTGCCGGGCCTGGGCCTGCTCGACGTGGACACCACGCTATCGGTCGGCAAGACGCTGGAGCAGGTCCATGGTCGCGCCCTCGATGCCGATTTTGGTGGCTATGAAATGCACATGGGCGTCACCACCGGGCCTGATTGCGGTCGCCCTTTCGCCCTGATCGATAGCGCGCGGCCGGATGGTGCGATCAGTCGCGATGGGCAAGTGATGGGCAGCTATGTCCATGGCTTGTTGGGCAGCACGGCTCTGCGCGACGCGCTGTTGCAGCGCCTGGGCACCCAATCAGCCGGGGCGGACTATGACCAGTCGGTAGAAGATGCCCTGGACGAGGTTGCCGCGCTGCTCGAAACGCATGTCGACATCGATGCGATGATCGCACTGGCGATGGCGTGAGCGCAAATAAAAAAGGCGGCTCTCGCCACCTGTTGTTTTCTCGACAAAGGGAGAATGGTGCACCCGGAACGATTCGAACGTCCGACCCTCAGATTCGTAGTCTGATGCTCTATCCAGCTGAGCTACGGGTGCACTTTTCTAAGTAAAGGCGACGGCTTGAAGCCGAAACCTGTCACGATGTTTCCAATGGTGCACCCGGAACGATTCGAACGTCCGACCCTCAGATTCGTAGTCTGATGCTCTATCCAGCTGAGCTACGGGTGCGTTGGAGAGGCGCAGATAGAAGCGCTTGGCAGATTGGGCAAGCCCCTTTTTCGGCTTTCCTGCACTTTTATCGCCGGGCAACTTTTAACCCCGGTTTTTCGTTGATGCGGTCAGGAGGATTCGATGATGAGCTTCAATCTGAACGAGGCGGCGCTGCTGCTGATTGCATTGGTGATCGGCTGGCTGCTGGGCCTGATGATGAGCGGTCGCGGCAAATATCGGCGATTGTGGCGCGACGAGCAGATTGCCCATCGCCAGGCGATCAAGGATCGCGATGCCCGTATCGAGGCTTCCCATGCCCGTATTGCGGAGCTGGAGCGGCAGTCGGCCGGGCCGATCGGCGCTGGCACGGCCACGGCGGTTGCAGGCGCGGTCCATGGCCGGGACGACCTGAGCCGGATCAACGGCGTCAGCCAGGCGCAGGAGGTAGCGCTGAACGAGGCCGGCTATCATCGCTATGCCCAGATCGCAGCGCTCAATGCCGAGCAGGAAGCCACGCTGGAGGCCCGGCTGGGCCTGAAGCCTGGCACCATCAGCCATGAAGATTGGCGCAAACAGGCCGATGATCTGGCGCATGGCCGCAAACGCGGCCTGTTCGGCTAAATCCGGACAGTCCCAACGAAAAGGGCGGGGTTTGTTGCCCCGCCCTTTTTTTATCACTTATTCGCCAGCGCCGCCTGCGCCGCCGCCAGCCGGGCGATCGGCACGCGATAGGGCGATGCCGAGACATAATCGAGGCCGGTCCGCTCGCAGAAGGCGATCGAGGCCGGATCGCCACCATGTTCGCCGCAGATGCCCAGCTTGATGCCCGGACGGGTCTTGCGACCACGTTCGGCGGCCAGTTCGATCAGTTCGCCCACGCCCTCGACATCGATGCTGACGAAGGGATCGCGGGCGAAGATGCCCTTGTCCACATATTGCGTCAGGAAACGGCCGGCGTCGTCGCGGCTGATGCCGATCGTCGTTTGCGTCAGGTCGTTGGTGCCGAAGGAAAAGAATTCGCCCACTTCGGCGATCTCGCCAGCCTTCAGCGCCGCACGCGGCAGTTCGATCATGGTGCCGACCAGATAATCGACGCTGTTGCCCTGCTCCTCGAACACTTCGGCCGCAACGCGATCGACGATCGCCTTCATCAGCTCCAGCTCCTTGCGCGTGGCGACCAGCGGGATCATGATCTCCGGGATCGGCGCCTCGCCGCCCCGCGCCTTCACGATCAGCGCCGCTTCGAAGATCGCGCGAGCCTGCATCTCGTAGATTTCCGGATAGGTCACGCCCAGACGGCACCCGCGATGGCCCAGCATCGGGTTGAATTCATGCAGTTCGGCGGCGCGACGCTTGAGCGTATCGACGCTGACGCCTGCGCCCTTGGCCACTTCCTCAAACTCCGCTTCGCCATGCGGCAGGAATTCATGCAGCGGCGGATCGAGCAGGCGGATGGTGACGGGCAGGCCCGCCATCACCATGAAGATCTGCGCGAAATCGTCCCGCTGTTCGGGCAGCAGCTTTTCGAGCGCCACGCGGCGGCCCTTCTCACTGTCGGCCAGGATCATTTCGCGCACGGCGGTGATGCGCGCCGCGTCGAAGAACATATGTTCCGTGCGGCACAGGCCCACGCCTTCCGCACCGAATTCGCGCGCGACCTTGCAGTCCTGCGGCGTTTCGGCGTTGGCGCGCACCTTGAGGCGGCGGACCTTGTCGGCCCACACCATCAGCGTGCCGAAATCGCCGGCCAGTTCGGGCTGAACCGTCGGCACTTCGCCCGCCATCACCTCGCCGGTCGAACCGTCGATGGTCAGGATGTCCCCTTCCTTCAACTCGCGGCTGCCGACGCGCAGGATCTTGGTCTTGCCGTCGATCGAAATGCCACCGGCGCCGGAGACGCAGGGGCGGCCCATGCCGCGCGCCACCACGGCGGCGTGGCTGGTCATACCACCACGCGCGGTCAGGATGCCCTTGGCCGCGTGCATGCCGTGAATATCTTCCGGGCTGGTTTCGACACGGACCAGGATGACGGCATCACCCAGTTCGGCACGACGCTCGGCCGTGTCGGCGTCGAACACGATCAGGCCCGAAGCGGCGCCCGGCGAGGCGGGAAGGCCCTTGGTCAGCACGTCGCGCGGCGCGCTGGGGTCGAGCGTGGGGTGCAGCAACTGGTCGAGCGCGGCGGGATCGACGCGGGCGACGGCTTCCTCTTCGGTAATCAGACCCTCGGACGCCATGTCCACGGCCATTTTCAGCGCGGCCTTGGCGGTGCGCTTGCCCGAACGGGTTTGCAGCATCCACAGCTTGCCCTGCTGCACCGTGAATTCGATGTCCTGCATGTCGCGATAATGGGTTTCGAGGATTTCGAACACCTTTGCCAGTTCGGCATAGGTTTCCGGCATCGCCTCTTCCATAGACAGTGGCTTGGCCCCTGCCCGCTCGCGCGCGGCCAGCGTCAGATATTGCGGGGTGCGGATGCCGGCGACGACGTCCTCACCCTGCGCATTGATCAGATATTCGCCATAATAGGCATTCTCGCCGGTCGACGGATCGCGGGTGAAGGCAACGCCGGTGGCGGAAGTTTCGCCCATATTGCCGAACACCATCGCCTGCACGTTGACCGCAGTGCCCCATTCGCCGGGGATGTTGTTGAGGCGGCGATACACCTTGGCGCGCTCCGACTGCCAGGAGCCGAACACGGCCGAAATCGCGCCCCACAGCTGGTCATGCACATCCTGCGGGAAGGGCTTGTTCCACAGCTTCTGCACCAGCGCCTTATATTCGGCGACCAGCGTCTTCCAGTCGTCGGCGGTCAGCTCTGTATCGAGCGTATAGCCATTGTCCTCCTTGGCGATTTCGAGTGCTTCCTCGAAAGCGCCATGGTCCAGCTCCAGCACGACGTCCGAATACATCTGGATGAAGCGGCGATAGCTGTCCCAGGCGAAACGCTCGTCGCCCGACGTTTTGGCGAGGCCGATCACGGTTTCGTCGTTGAGGCCAAGGTTGAGGACCGTGTCCATCATGCCCGGCATCGACGCGCGCGCGCCCGAACGGACCGACACCAGCAGCGGGTCGGCGGCGTCGCCGAATGTCTTGCCGGTGATGCCCTCGATATGCGCGATGCCGTTTGCGACTTCCGCGGTCAGGCTTTCGGGATATTTGCCACCGTCCACATAATAGCGGGTGCACATTTCCGTCGTGATGGTGAAGCCCGGCGGCACCGGCAGGCCGATCGCCGCCATGCCGTCCAGATTGGCGCCCTTGCCGCCCAGCAGATTGCGGTCGCCCTGACCGCCATCGTCCACGCCGCCGCCGAACCGATAGACATAGCGGGTCGCGGTGCTGTTCATGATGGCCTCTTCCGTCGTAACCATAGATCCGGCTCTCCCTGCACTGATTGCCGTGTTGTGCGATGCAATAATAATGTCGCAAATAGCGATTTAAGAGTGAATAGAATAGGAGATAACGCGCTTAACTTCGCATATTTCCCGTTCAATTCGAAATTTAATGTCCTTACCCCGTAATTTTCGAAAAGTCCGCGACGTTGTGCACCGCAGCACGCACCTGCGCTAGCAGCGCGAGGCGAGTCGTGCGCTTGGCCGGATCGGCGTCGTTGACGGTCACGCTTTCGAAGAAGGCGTCGATCGGCTTGCGGAGCGTCGCGAGCGCCGCCATGGCGCCCTCAAAATCCTCGGCCGCGACAGCCTGCGCCGCCTGTGGTTCCGCCACGTCTAGCGCTGCAAGCAGGTCAGCTTCGGCCTGTTCGGGCGTGTAGGACAGCGCTTTATTCGTCACCCCAGTGAAGGCCGGGGTCTCATGAGGCAGCGCGCCATCGCCTGCGACCCCAGCCTTCGCTGGGGTGACGGAAAGATCAGGCGCTTCCTTCTTGAGGATATTGGCGGCGCGCTTGTACCCGGCGAGCAGGTTCACGCCATCGTCAGTAGCAACGAAGGACTGAAGCGCCTTTACACGAGCGAGCAGACGGACGAGATCTCCCTCTTTGCCTTCGCCCCCTTCGATAGCCTGCGCTGCACGGATGATGTCAGCCCGTTCATTTTCCTTCATCGCCACTTCAAGGCGATCAAGAAGGAAATCCCTAACGTCTGCTGCAACAACCACACCGCGGCCGAACGTATCTACGTTTGGTTTGCGAGGGTCAGGCATAGCTTTAACGATTTCGACAATCGCTTTTACAAAATGCTCTGCATTAGACTTCTCGATGAGACTATTGATTACCGGCAAAGCCTTGAGCAATGGTTCCCGGTCGCGTTCTTGCTGCGTAGCAACCAGCGACGGTATCAACGATACAAATGCCGCTAGCACGATATCTACACGCAGACCATTCTCGCGAATAAGCGCTATGATGCCCAGAGCGGCCCGACGTAATGCAAACGGATCTTTGGAACCCGTAGGCTTTTCACCGATCTCGAAAAACAATGAGATTGTATCCAGCTTGTCCGCCAAACTCACAGCCACCGTCACCGGCGCGGTCGGCACGTCATCGCCCTGCCCGACCGGCTTGTAATGGTCGCGGATGGCGTCGGCCACGGCATTGGGCAGGCCTTCGGCGCGGGCATAATAGCCGCCCATCACGCCCTGCAATTCGGGGAATTCGCCGACCATTTCGGTGACGAGATCGGCCTTGCACAGTTCGGCCGCCTGACGCGCCAGCGCCGGGTCGCAGTTCGGCACAATGCCTTCGCTTGCAAGCCATTCGGCCAGCTTGGCTACGCGCTCCACCTTGTCGGCGACGGTGCCCAGTTTCTCATGGAACGTAATCCGCTCCAGCTTCTTCGCCTGCTCGGCCAGCGGCGTCCTGCGGTCCTGCTCCCAGAAGAAGCGCGCGTCGCTCAGGCGCGCGGCCAGCACCTTGCGGTTGCCGGCGACGATTGCCGCGCCGCCATCCTTCGCCTCGATATTGGCGGTGCAGATGAAGGCCGGGGCCAACTTGCCTTCGCCATCCCGCAGCACGAAATATTTCTGGTTAATCCGAAGGGTTAGCTGGATGACTTCAGGCGGCACCTCAAGAAAGGCCGGATCGAAATCGCCCAGCAGAGGCACCGGCCATTCGGTCAGGCCGGCATTTTCCGCGATCAGCCCCTTGTCCTCGATCACGCTGTACCCGTGCGCGGCGGCAGCTTCGTCAGCCTTGGCTGCGATGATCGCTTGCCGCTCCTGATGGCTGACGATCACATGGCAGGCGCGCAGCTTTTCGACATAGTCGTCGGCGCCGCCGATGGTGATTTCACCGGGATGATGGAAGCGATGGCCGAGCGTGGCATAGCCCGACCGCACGCCCTCAATCTCGATATCGACCAGGTCTTCGCCCAGGATCGCGACGATGCCCTTCAAGGGGCGAACCCAGCGCAGGCTCTCGGTCGTCTGGCTCGCCGCGCCCCAGCGCATGGATTTGGGCCAGGGAAAGGCGCGGATGATGGCAGGCACCGCTTGCGCCAGCACATCGGCGGTCGCGCGGCCGGGCTTGTTCACGACGGCGAACCACACGCCATCGCGATCCTCAAGTTGATCCTGCGTCAGGCCGGTCTTGCGCAGGAAGCCGTCCAGCGCCTGCGCCGGCGCGCTGGTGCGTGGACCCTTGAACTCTTCGCTGACCGCCGCCGTCTCCAGCGGCAGGTCGCGCGCGATCAGGGCAAGGCGACGCGGCGTGACGAAACTGTCGATGGCGGCGGGCTTCAACCCGGCCTTTGCCAGTTCTTCGGCGAACAGGCGGGCGAGATCGTCGGACGCCTTCAACTGCATCCGCGCCGGAATTTCTTCGCAACGGATTTCGAGGAGGAAATCGGTCATCACGCGGCCCACCCGTTCACTTCCATCCACTTTTCGCAACTGCCCTTCGCCATGTCGCGCACCTGGCCCATGTAGCTGGCGCGTTCCTGCACGGAGATCACGCCGCGTGCCTGAAGCAGGTTGAAGGTGTGGCTGGCCTTGATCGCCTGCTCGAATGCGGCGAGCGGCACGCCATTTTCGATGCACTGGTCATATTCCGCGCGGCAATCCTTGAACCAGCGGAATAGCTTCTCCGTGTCGGCGACCTCGAAATTCCATTTGGACATCTGCCGCTCATTTTCCAGGAATACGTCGCCATAGGTGACGCCGGCGTCGTTGAACTTCAGGTCATACACGCTGTCGACGCCCTGAATATACATTGCCAGCCGCTCAAGCCCGTAGGTCAGCTCGCCCGCGACCGGCTTGCAATCATAGCCGCCCATCTGCTGGAAATAGGTGAACTGCGTGACCTCCATGCCGTCGCACCATACTTCCCAGCCAAGGCCCCAGGCGCCCAGCGTCGGGCTTTCCCAGTCGTCCTCGACAAAGCGGATGTCATGGACCAGCGGGTCGATGCCGATTTCCACCAGCGACCCCAGATAGAGTTCCTGAAGGTTCGCCGGGGACGGCTTCATGATGACCTGATATTGGTAATAATGCTGGAGCCGGTTGGGGTTCTCGCCATAGCGGCCGTCGGTCGGGCGGCGGCTGGGCTGCACATAGGCGGCGTTCCAGGCGTTGGGCCCCAGCGCGCGCAGGGTGGTCGCCGGGTGGAAGGTGCCCGCGCCGACTTCCATGTCGAGCGGCTGAAGGATGACGCAGCCCTGTTTCCCCCAATAGGCATGCAGGGTCAGGATCAGGTCCTGGAAGGAAAGCACTTTGCCTTCGGCCACGGATAGTCCTCAAAAAATTGCAATCTAGAATGTCGCGCGCCTTGGCGCATGGCATGCCCATGGTCAAGGGAAAGCGGCGGCAAACAGGGTTAAGCGGCTTGCCCTGCGCCCACGCGCTCCCCATTGAGGGAGACATGAAGATGCTCCCTGCCCTGTTCCGTGCTTTGAGTGCCACGCTGCTGATGATCGGCGGCGTCGCACAGGCCCGCACGGCCCAAACCGCGACCCCTGCCCTGTGGCAGGTGAAGGATGATGACACGACCATCTATCTGTTCGGCACCGTCCATGTGATGAAGCCGGATATCGACTGGTTCCATGGCGATGTGAAGCGCGCCTTCGACCGGGCCGATACGCTGGTGCTGGAGATTATCGAGCCGGACGATCCCAATGCCATCGCAGCGACCATGGCCGGATTGGCGATGGCCAAGGACGGGGTGAAGTTGTCGGATCGGCTGACGCCGGACGCCCGGACCAGATATCAGGCAGCGATGGACGGCAACGGCCTGCCCTGGCGGACGTTCGACATGTTCAATCCGTGGATGAGCGGCATGGCCCTGTCGGTCGCCCCGCTGGAGAAGCTGGGTTACAAGAACGACCTGGGCGCGGAGAAAATCCTGCGCACCGCCGCCATGGGCGCTGGCAAGAAAGTCGATGCGCTGGAGACGGTGGAGCAGCAGGTCGGCTTCTTCGCCAGCCTGCCGATGGAACAGCAGGTGCAGTTCCTGAACGCCACGGTGGATGGCCTGCCGGACATGGAAAAGGAATTTGGCGACCTGCTGCGCTACTGGCAGGCGGGGCAGCCGGACAGGCTGGCCAAGTCCATGAACGAATCGCTGGAGGCGACGCCGGAACTGGCGCAGGTGTTGCTGACCGGACGCAACGCCAATTGGGCCAAGTGGATCAAGGCGCGGCTCGACCAGCCGGGCACCGTCTTCGTGGCGGTCGGCGCGGGCCATCTGGCCGGCAAGGGCAGCGTGCAGGAGCAACTCAAGGCGCTGGGCGTCCAAGCCAAGCGAATGAAGAAGGTCGAGCCATGAAGCCTATCCTGACCCGCCTGCTGGCGCTCTTCGCATTGTCCTTGGTTGCGGCCTGCGGTCAGGACGGCAAGCCGGTGGCCAAGGTCGAGAGCGGCCCGGCGCTGTGGCAGGTGCAGCGCGGCGAACTGAACGGCTGGCTGTTCGGCACCATCCATGTCCTGCCTAAGGGCGTGGCGTGGGAGACGCCGGCGATCAAGGACGCGATGGGCGCGTCGGACCGGCTGATATTGGAAGCGGCCGATTTGCAGGACGAGCAGAAGACGCTGGGCCTGTTCGAGACGATGGGCCGCAGCCCCAACCTTCCGCCGCTGGAAAAGCGGGTACCGGATGGCGAGAAGGCGGCGCTGAGCAAGGCGATGGCCGATGGCGGCACCAACAGCCAGCTCTTGTCCGGTTATGAAAGCTGGGCCGCCGCGATGCTGCTGTCCGCCGCCAGCCAGCAGGGCCTGGGCGTCAGCCAGAGCGACGGCGTGGAGCCGGTGCTGATCGGCACCTACAAGAAAGCGGGCAAGCCGATCGGCGGGCTTGAGACGGTGGAGCGCCAGTTCGCGGCATTCGACACGCTGCCCCAAAGCGCGCAATCGGCGCTGCTGGTGCAAACCGTGCATGAGGCCAAGGGGATGAAGGCGCTGTACGATCGCATCCTGACCGCCTGGTCGAAGGGCGATATGGACGCGATCGCCAGGGAAGATAAAAATGGCGAGCAACCCGACCCGGTCGTGGAGGACGCGGTCCTGGTCGCTCGCAACCGCGACTGGGTGAAGGCGATCGAACCGATGAAGGGGCGCCCCTTTATCGCGGTGGGTGCGGGCCACCTGACCGGGCGCGAAAATCTGATCGCGTTGCTGAAGGCGCGCGGGTACACAGTCACGCGGGTTCAGTGAACCCGCCCTTCCCCACCCCTTGCCTTTCCGCCATTTCCTGCTAAAGGGCCGCCTTCCCGCGATGGTCATCCCTGGAGGCGTGGCGGGAAAGTACATCAATTTTGCTTTTGGAGACACGCAATGAGCGAGCAGCTTACGCTGTCGGCCGAGGCACGCGATCGGGCAGGCAAGGGAGCCTCCCGCGCCCTCCGCCGTGAGGGCCGCGTACCCGCCGTCATCTATGGAATGAACGAAGAACCCCTGTCGATCCATGTCGAGGAAAAGCTCCTCAACAAGCAGCTCGGCACCGGCCACTTCTTCAATTCGGTCATCATGGTCGAAGTCGGCGGCAAGACCGTCCGCACGCTCGCCAAGGACGTGGCCTTCCACCCCGTCACCGACCGTCCGCTGCACGCCGATTTCCTGCGCGTTTCGGAACATGCCACCGTTCACGTCCATGTGCCGGTGCGCTTCGAAAATGAAGACGCCTCGCCGGGCCTGAAGAAGGGCGGCGTGCTGAACATCGTGGCGCATGACATCGAACTGGAAGTCGACGCCGCCAACATTCCCGACGAGGTCGTTGTCGACCTGACCGGTCTGGAAGTCGGCGATTCGCTGCACATCAGCGCTGTGACCCTGCCCAAGGGCACCAAGGCGCTGCATGCCGACACCGACTTCTCGATCGCGACCGTCGTCGCCCCCTCGGCGCTCAAGAGCGCCGAAGGCGATGCGGAAGCCGAGACTGCTGCCGAAGGCGAATAAGCCTTTCCCAGCTTCAAGCTATTTGCGAAATCCCGTTCGAGCCATGCTCGGGCGGGGTTTTGCTTTTCTGGAGGATTTCGATGCAGATCTGGGCGGGCCTGGGCAATCCGGGGCAGCAATATGCGATGCACCGTCACAATGTCGGCTTCATGGTCGCAGACCTCATCGCGGACATGTATCGCTTCTCCCCCTCGAAAAAGCAGTTTCAGGGCTGGGTGCAGGAAGGCCGGATCGGCACGGAGAAGGTCATCCTGCTGAAACCCGCCACATTCATGAACGAAAGCGGCCGTTCGATCGGCGAGGCGATGCGCTTCTACAAGCTGACGCCGCAGGACGTCACCGTCTTCCACGACGAACTCGACCTTGTACCCATGAAGGTGAAGGTGAAGCGCGGCGGCGGCAATGCCGGGCATAACGGGCTGCGCTCCACCGACGCGCATATCGGCAATGATTTTCGCCGGGTTCGTATCGGCATCGGCCATCCGGGGCATAAGGACAAGGTCCATGGCTATGTGCTGGGCAATTATGCCAAGAGCGAGATGGACGCACTGAGCGACATGCTGGGTGCGATCGGTGCCGAGGCCGAATGGCTGGCAAAGGATGACGACGCCCGCTTCATGAACGAAGTGGCGCTGCGCCTGGCTGCCTGAACGGCCGAAACATCCAGACATGGCGTTCCCCGGCGAAGGCCGGGGTCCAGTTCCAAGCGTAGTTCTGGGCCACGACAATCCATAGCTTGGCATTAAACCGCCTGAACATTCTTAACCCGATTGCGCGTTGCAACATTGCCGGGCCATAAGGCGCGGCGAAAATGCGACTTCAGGGGATTTTGGGTGATTCAGACCGTTTCGACGACGCCGTTCAACGACCAGAAGCCCGGCACGTCCGGCCTGCGCAAGAAGGTCCGGGTTTTCCAGCAGCCCCATTATGCGGAAAATTTCGTCCAGTCGGTGTTCGACAGCCTGGACGGCTTTGCAGGCCAGACGCTGGTGGTGGGCGGCGACGGTCGCTACCTGAACCGCGAAGTCATCCAGATCGTCATCAAGATGGCGGCCGCCAACGGCTTTGGCCGCGTTCTCGTGGGTCAGGGCGGCATCCTCTCCACCCCCGCCGCCTCGCACCTCATTCGTGCTTCTGGCGCCTTTGGCGGCCTCGTCCTGTCGGCCAGCCACAATCCCGGCGGACCGGATGAGGATTTCGGCATCAAATATAATATCGGCAATGGCGGCCCGGCACCGGAAAAGGTGACCGATGCCATCGCCGCGCGATCGCTGGTCATCGACAGCTACAAGATACTGGATGCCGCGGATGTGGATATCGACGCGATCGGCACCAGCCAGTTGGGCGCCATGACCGTCGAAGTCGTCGACCCCGTCACCGCCTATGCCGACCTGATGGAAAGCCTGTTCGATTTCGCAGCCATCCGCGCACAGATCGCCGGCGGCTTCACCCTAGCCTTCGACAGCATGAGCGCCGTCACAGGCCCCTATGCGGTCGAGATTTTCGAACGGCGCCTGGGCGCGCCCGCCGGCACGGTGATGAACGGCACCCCCCTGCCCGATTTCGGTCATCATCATCCCGACCCCAATCTGGTCCACGCGAAACAATTATACGACCGGATGATGGCCGCCGACGCGCCCGATTTCGGCGCTGCGTCGGACGGCGATGGCGACCGCAACCTGATCATCGGGCGGCACAGCTATGTCACGCCGTCGGATTCCCTCGCGGTGCTGGCGGCCAACGCGCATCTGGCGCCGGGCTATAAGGCTGGCCTCAAGGGCATCGCCCGCTCCATGCCGACCAGCGGCGCGGCGGACCGGGTCGCGGAGAAACTGGGCGTGCCGCTCTACGAAACGCCCACCGGCTGGAAATTCTTCGGCAACCTGCTCGACGCCGGCATGGCGACCATCTGCGGCGAGGAAAGCGCCGGCACCGGGTCGGACCATGTGCGCGAGAAGGACGGCATCTGGGCCGTGCTGCTCTGGCTCAACATTCTCGCCGTGCGGCAGCAGAGCGTAGCCGCCATCATGGCCGATCATTGGGCGACCTATGGCCGCAATTACTATGCCCGCCACGACTATGAAGCGATCGCCAAGGACAAGGCCGATGCGCTGATGGCCGCGCTGCGCGGGAAGCTGGACAACTTGCCAGGCACCTCCAACAGCGGTGGCACGGTCAAGAGCGCGGACGATTTCGCTTATACCGATCCGACCGATCAGTCGGTCAGCCGCAACCAGGGCGTACGCATATTGTTCGACGATGGATCCCGCGTCGTGTTCCGTCTGTCGGGCACCGGCACGGAAGGGGCGACCTTGCGCGTCTATATCGAACGCTATGTCGGGCCGGACGGCGATCTGGGATCGGAGACGGGCGACGCGCTGGCCCCGCTGATCGCCGCGGCGCAGGCGGTGGCCGACATCAGCGGCTATACCGGCATGGACAAGCCCAGCGTCATCACCTGATCTTTGCCACGGCACGCAAGGCAGGCTTGCGGTGGACACAAACTGACAGGCGGGAAACAGGATAGCAATGCGCGCGCATTATGGGGACGGGGAGTTTTTCCTCCCCAAGGACCATCATGCGCCGCCTTGCCTTCTGCCTGTCCGCCTGTCTTACCCTCCTCTCCAGCCCTGCCGGCGCGGCGACCAGTCAGGACGAGCAATTCTGGCTCAACCTCACCGCCATGGGATCTATCAAGGACGAGCTGGTCTATTTCGCGGAAATCCAGCCCCGGATCGGCGATGGCATATCGCGTGTCGACCAGTCACTGTTTCGGGGCGCGCTCGGCTGGAAAATTTCGCCGACCATGACTGTCTATCAAGGCTATGCCCATGTGGTCGTGCCAATCGAAGCCGGCAAGGACATCAATGAGGAACGCAGTTTCCAGCAATTGAGCTGGACGCTGGGCAAGCCATGGGGCGGTGAACTGTCGTCCCGCACCCGTCTGGAGCAACGCTGGCGCTCGAACGGCGACGATATGGGATGGCGCCTGCGTGAAATGCTGCGTTACGAAAAGCCGTTGAAGCCGGGCAGCGATGCCGTCAACGCGCTGGTCTATGCGGAGGGGTTCGTAGCGCTCAACGACACGGACTGGGGCGCGCGCAGCGGGTTCGATCAACTCCGCAGCTTCGCCGGCGCGGAAATCGGCCTGCCCGGCGCATCCACGCTGGAAGTGGGCTATCTCAACCAGTTGGTGAACCAGCGTGCCGGCGACACGCGCGTCAACCATGTCGCATCGATCACGCTGTTCTTCCGGCATTGATAAGCGCTAAGTCATTGATTATAAAAATAAATATTATGATTGCGCGAAAGCATCCCGCCATGACGCAGAAAAGCACAGCCATTACAGCGACTTAAAATCGCGTAATCCGAAACAACTGTCCAACTGGTTGTCGCAAGACGGGCTCAGCGCCCGTTATCGGCGATGATGTCCACGCTGGTCTTGCCGCCCGGCGCGTCGGTAAACAGGATGAAATAGGCGCTGCCATCGGCGCTGCGCGTGCCGCCCAGCACATGGTCGCCGCCCAAAATCCTGTGCTCGCCATCATAGCCGGCGCGGCGCGCCAGCGTGTAATAATAATCCATCACGCCCTGACGCGACACGGCGGTCACGAAACTTGCCGCCCGCAATTTGCAGCCGTCCACCTGCGCGCCGGCAGCTTCGGTCAGTTGCGCGCCGGGATAGAGGGCGAAGGGTTCGGGCAGGCGCTGCGCCCATTCCATTCCGTAGGCCAGTTTCCTGGCGCAATTGCCCTTGCCCGCGCCTTCCCGTGCGACCGCACCCAGCGTAACGGTGGAAGCCAGCGCCTCGCCCTGCGTCGCGGCAGGTGCGCTGAGCAGTTTGCCACCGGCCAGCTTGACCGCCTGCGCCTGCGCCGCGCCCGCATCGCTGCCCAGCACCGGTACCGCCCCATTGGCGGGCTTGTCGGCCGTGCGCACCGCGTTGCGATTGGACTGGCCCACCAGTTGCGGATCGACCACGATCGGATCGGCGAGCGCCCCCTTAAGCGCCGGATCGGTCGCATTGTCGGTCAGTTGCGCGTCGAGCGACGCAAGACTGGCATCCTTGTCACCCTTGCCACAGGCGGCGAGCGCCAGAACCAGAGATATCATGCCAACAGACCGGAAACGCGCCATCCTTCACTCCTTCGTAAACAAGCCCTGAAGAGCAAAGGTTAATATTGCGTTAGGACTATTGGTGAATCTGCCGAATTTCGGCACGAATGGCCAGTCGGCATCGACTGGCATTGTCCCACTGTCTTGCTCTGGGACAGATGAACCGCCATGATCCATCGATGCTCAATATCCTGTCAGGCTTTATCGGCCTTGTCACCCTTGTCCTAATGATCCCGGCGGTGTTTCCGTTTTTGGGAGCGCTCAACTGGATACTGATACCGATGGCCCTGTTCGGCGCGTTCATCGGCCTGATGTCGTCGAAGAAGGGCGGGCAGAATTTCTGCCTGATCGTGGCGGCATTTGGCGCATTGCGCCTGTTCCTGGGCGGAGGCATTTTCTGACACAGGATCATATGGAAGTGCGCAAGGGGCTGCTCGCAGCCCTGGGCGCCTACGGAATGTGGGGCCTGCTGCCGCTCTTCTTCCGCCTGCTGCACCAGGTCGATCCCGTGGAGATCGTAACGCAGCGCATTCTCTGGTCGCTGCTCCTGATTTTCGTCATCCTGGTCGCGCGCAAGGGCTTGCCGGCCTTTGCCGCAGCTTTTCGAGACAGGCGGCTGGTCCTGCCGCTGACCGGATCGGCGCTCATGATCGGCCTCAACTGGTTGACCTATGTGTGGGCGGTGAATGAAGGTCATGTCGTGGCGGCCAGCCTTGGCTATTTCCTCAATCCGCTGGTCGTCGTGACGCTGGGCGTGCTGGTACTGAAGGAAAGGCTGCGCCGACCGCAGATGCTGGCCATCGCGGTAGCATCGATCGGCGTCGCCATCCTGGCCGCCTCGGCGCTGACCACGCTCTGGATCAGCCTGTCGCTGGCCTTCAGCTTCGCCTTTTACGGCTTGCTGCGCAAGGTGACGCCCGTCGCGCCGATGACCGGGCTGGGCGTCGAAACCGCAATATTGGCGCCTCTGGCCATCGCCTATCTTCTGTGGGAATCGGGTCATGGCGGCACAAGCTTCGGTCAGGATAGCCCAACTACTTCCCTGCTGATAATTTCAGGGGCAGTGACGACCGTGCCTCTGGTGCTGTTCGCCATGGCGGCGCAACGCCTGCCGATGGCGACGCTGGGCCTGCTGCAATATCTGGCCCCCACGCTCCAGTTTCTCTGCGGCATATTATTGTTCGACGAGAAGCTGAGCGGTGGCCAGATCGCCAGTTTCGGCCTGATCTGGGTCGGCCTGATCCTCTTTGCCAGCGACGGCATCGCCACCGCGCGACGCAACCGGATGATGACGGCATAAGGCTTGGCTTAGGCGCGCGGCGCTCCTATTTAGGGGCATGACTGGCACGACCCTGACCGACCGCGCGATCCTGAGAATTTCCGGCGACGAGGCTAAACCCTTCCTCCAGGGGCTGCTGACCCGCGATGTTCTGAAACTGGCGGAAGGAGAGCCGCGCTGGACCGCCCTGCTCACGCCGCAGGGCAAGGCGCTGTTCGATTTCATCCTCTGGGCGGATGGCGATGATGTGCTCATCGATTGCGAAGCCGGGCAGGCCGACACGCTTGCCAAACGCCTGACCCTGTATCGATTGCGCCGCAAGGTCGCGATCGCCCGCGAAGCGGGTCTTGCGGTTCATTGGTCGCCTGCCGCGATCGATCGACCTTTCGACCCGCGCCTTGCCGCGCTGGGCCATCGTTGGCTTGCTCCGGCCGATGCCGGCGGTGCCTCCGCCGCCTTTCGTGCCCATCGCCTGTCGCTGGGCGTTTTCGAGGGCGCGGGCGAACTGGGGCAGGACCAGACGCTTTGGCTGGAAACCAATGCCGAGGAATTGAACGGCGTCGATTATGACAAGGGATGCTATGTGGGACAGGAGAATACCGCCCGCATGCATTATCGCAACAAGGTGAGCCGGCGACTGATCGCCGTGCCATTGGCACGCGCCGACGAAAAGCGTCAGCGCGCTGCCCTGCCCGACCTTGGCCTGTCGATCGAACTGCATCGGATAGAATCGGTCGATCCCGCCGTCCTGCCCGCATGGCTCGCGACTGCGATCGAAAGCCAGGCTGCCGAATGAAGCGCGCGCTGATGGCGCTGCTCTGCGCCTTCACCCTGACTGCGCCGGCCGCCGCCGACACGCGCTGGACCCTGGTCAGAACCTATCCCCATGATGCGCAGGCCTTTACCGAGGGGCTCTTCTATCTGGATGGCGACCTCTACGAAAGCACGGGACTGGAGGGGCAGTCGGACGTCCGCAAGGTTGCGCTGAAGACCGGGACGGTCCTGCAAAGCCGGACTATCGAGCCACCCTATTTTGGCGAAGGCATCGTCAATTGGAAGGATCGGCTGGTCAGCCTGACCTGGCGCCATCGCAAGGGCTTTGTCTGGAATCTGAACGATCTGACGCCGGTTGCCGATTTCAGATATGAAGGCGAAGGCTGGGGCCTGACACAGGATGGCCGCAGCCTCATCATGAGTGACGGTAGCACGCAGTTGCGCTTTCTCGATCCCGACAGCCTGAAGGAACAGCGCCGCATCACCGTGACCTGGAACGGCCGCGGCGTCGAGCGACTGAACGAACTGGAATATGTGCGCGGCGAAATATGGGCGAATATCTGGTACGATAGCCGCATCGCGCGGATAGACCCTGCGACCGGCGCGGTAATCGACTGGATCGATGTCGGCCCGCTGCGCAAGGCCGCCGGCGTCACCGACAGCGAAGCCGTCGCCAACGGCATCGCCTATGACGCTAAGAAGGATCGCGTCTTCATAACCGGCAAGAATTGGCCGAAATTGTTCGAGATCAAGGTCGATCGCTAGAAAGTCAGTGGCGCGGTTCGTTGCCGTGCATCTTGGCCCACAGCGCAGCGGTGCCGGCCTCCTGCGCGCGGGTGGTGAACTGGGCTGCGATCAGCCAGCCCTTGATCGGGCGGAGCGGCAGGATCGCCGTCAGGATCAGCACGGGAATACCCACGGCCAGATGCACCCACAGGCCCGGCCGTGCCATGATCTCCAGCATCACGATGAAGACCACGCCCGGCACGCAGGCGAAAAGCTGCACGAACACGGCTGGACCATCGGCGGGATCGGCGAAACTATAGTCGAGGCCGCAGACTTCGCAATGATCGCGCACGGTCAGGAAACCGGTAAAGATATGCCCTTCACCGCAACGTGGGCAGCGGCCGATCACGCCCGTTTCATGCGCCGGGCGCTTCTTCCACGCGCGACCATTTTGGTCGATCCAGTGGGTCTCGCTGTTCTGTTCCATATTCTCTCCTGACACCTGCCCCATGGCGTATCGGCACCGCATTTATCAATTGCGCCTTTTGTCCCACCCGGTTTTGCCTGTTCCCCAAAGGCTGGCCTTTCCACGCACAAAGCGCTATCGGCGCGCCAATCCTTCTTTCCGATCTTGTAAGGCAGTCAAATGGGTTTTCGTTGCGGTATCGTCGGCCTCCCCAATGTGGGCAAGTCCACCCTGTTCAATGCGCTGACCGAAACGCAGGCGGCGCAGGCGGCCAATTATCCCTTCTGCACGATCGAGCCGAATGAAGGCCGCGTCGCCGTGCCCGACGACCGGCTCGACACCATCGCGAAGATCGGCGGCAGCGCCAAGATCATCGAAACGCAACTGAGCTTCGTCGATATCGCCGGCCTGGTGCGCGGCGCGTCCAAGGGCGAAGGGCTGGGCAACCAGTTCCTGGCGAACATCCGCGAGACGGACGCGATCGTCCACGTCCTGCGCTGTTTCGAAGATGGCGACATCACCCATGTCGAAGGCAAGGTCGATCCCATCGCCGACGCGGAGACGGTCGAGACGGAACTGATGCTCGCGGATCTGGAAAGCCTGGAAAAGCGCGTCCCCAACCTGGCCAAGAAAGCCGCGCAGGGCGACAAGGAGGCCAAGGCGGCCGCCGCCGTGCTGGGACAGGCGCTCGACCTGCTGCGCGAGGGCAAGCCCGCACGCCTGACCGTGCCACGCGACGTCGAGGAAGAACGCCTCTTCGCGCAGGCGCAATTGCTGACCGCCAAGCCCGTCCTCTATGTCTGCAATGTCGAGGAAGACAGCGCATCGAGCGGCAACGCCCATTCGGCGCGCGTGTTCGAAAAGGCCGCGGCGGAAAATGCCAAGGCGGTGATCGTGTCCGCCGCGATCGAGGCCGAATTGGTCACGATGCCCATCGAGGAACGTGCCGAATATCTCGAAGCACTGGGCCTGACCGAAGCCGGCCTCGCCCGCATCATCCGCGCCGGCTACGAATTGCTGGGCCTTATCACCTTCTTCACCGTCGGGCCGAAGGAAGCCCGTGCCTGGACCGTTGCCAAGGGCAGCAAGGCACCGCAGGCCGCCGGCGCAATCCACACCGATTTCGAAAAGGGCTTCATCCGCGCCGAAACCATGGCCTATGCCGATTATGTCCAGTATAATGGCGAAGCCGGTGCGAAGGAAGCGGGCAAGTGGCGCTCCGAAGGCAAGGACTATGTGACGCAGGATGGCGACATCATGCTGTTCCGCTTCAACGTCTGATCGACCATGGCGCTGCGTCTTGGCCAAATGCCCGCGCAGCGCAAGGCGGCCTTTCCGCCCAGCGTCGATGCCGATACGCGGCTGTTGATCCTGGGCAGCCTGCCCGGTGATGCGTCGATCAAGCAGGGCGAATATTATGCCCATCGCGGCAATGCCTTCTGGGACTTGCTGGGCGATGTGCTGGATGAGGATTTGCGCGGCCAACCCTACGCGATGCGGCTGAAACGCCTGCGCGCGCTCGGCGTCGGACTATGGGATGTGATCGAGAGCGCGGAGCGGCCCGGCAGTCTGGACAGCAGCATCAAAGGCGCGGAACTGCGCGACCTTGGACTGTTCGTGGAGCGGCTCCCGGCGTTGCGGGCCATTGGCTTTAACGGGAAGACGGCCAGCCTGCATGGCAGGCGGCAGTTGGGGGATCGGCCTGGCCTGCGCTTGATCGACCTGCCCTCCTCCAGCGGTGCCTATGCCAGCCTGTCGCGCGCGGCGAAATTGCAGGCCTGGATGGGCCTGCGTGACGCGCTGACATAAAAGCCTACCAAAACGTCACTTTACCGTCATCGCATGGCTGCTAAGCGATTTCGATCCGAACGAAATCTGAAGAGTCGCCATGTTATCCCGCACATTCGCCCCTGCCCTGTTCGCTCTTGCTGCCCTGAGCGGCTGTACCACCGTCGCCTCGACGGAGCGCCCAGCGCCCTCCGCGCAAGCGGAGCAGCGTGCGCCGGTTACCATATTAGTATCCATCGACGGGTTTCGCGCGGATTATCTCCAGCGCGGAGTCACGCCCAACCTGACGGCGTTGGCAAGCGGCGGGATCGAGGCGCCGATGCGCCCGTCTTTCCCCACCAAGACCTTCCCCAATCATTGGGCGATCGTCACCGGCGACCGGCCCGATCGCAACGGCATCGTCGCCAACAATATGGAAGACGCCGCCCGTCCGGACGAGAAATTCACCATGGCGAGCGACGATCCCTATTGGTGGAATGACGTCGAGCCGATCTGGGTAACGGCAGAAAAAGCCGGTGTCCGCACGGCGACCATGTTCTGGCCGGGGTCCAACGTGCCATGGGGTGGCACGCAGGACAAGGAATGGCCGCGGGCCATCCACGGCGGCACGCGGCCGCAGGATTGGGCGCAATTCAACCAGCAGATTGGCGGCACGCAGCGCGTCAACATGGTGTTGGACATATTGCGCCGCCCCGCCGACATCCGTCCGCGCTTCGTGACGCTGTACTTCGACACGGTCGATACGGCGGGCCATGTAAAGGGGCCGGATGCGCCGGAAACGACGCAGGCCATTGCCGAGGTGGACGCGCATATCGGGGAACTGGTCGCGGGGCTGAAGGCTATGGGCCAGCCGGCCAATCTCATCGTGCTGGCCGACCATGGCATGGCGGCGCGTTCCGCCGACCGGATCATTCCGCTCGACACGATTGCCGACCCGGCCGATTATCATATCGTCGAAAGCGGCCCCTATGCCAGCCTGACCGCAATAGCGGGACATGAAAAGGCGCTGGAGGCTGCGCTGCTCAAGCCGACGCCGCATATGCAATGCTGGCGCAAAGGCGAGATACCCGCGCGCTTCCATTATGGCACGCATCGCCGCATCCCGCCCTATTTCTGCCTGGCCGATACCGGTTGGGAGATTCAGCCGAGCAAGCCAAAGGGCGCGGTGACCGGCGGCAATCATGGCTGGGACGATCGGGCGCCGGAAATGCAGGCGCTGTTCATCGCCAACGGCCCGGCCTTCGCCAGGGGTGCCAAGGCGCCGGCGGACGGATTTGCCAATGTCGATGTCTATCCTCTGCTCGCCCACCTGATCGGCGTGACGCCGCGGGCCTCGGATGGCAATCCCGCCACCCTGTCCGGTCTTCTTGCCGTCCCGCAGAAGCCGTGACATCGCGCGAAGGATATGCGTGCGGCTGACTTCACATTGACGTAAACGGAAGGCAACTCTACACTCCTGTTCATTGAAACAGGAGACGGGCCATGACCGACGATATAGTCTATTTCGAGGATATCGCGATCGGCGACGGCTTCGATTTCGGGCCGCTCGCCGTCTCGCGCGAAGAGACGATCGCCTTCGCCGCCGAATTTGATCCGCAGCCCTTCCACCTGTCGGACGAGGCCGCCGCGACTACCCATTTCGGCACGATCTCCGCGAGCGGCTGGCATACGACGGCCCTGTTCATGAAGATGTTCGTTGCGGAAATGCAGGCACATCCGGGCCGTCAGGCTGCCAGCCTGGGCGCTATGGGCGTGGACGAACTGCGCTGGCTGCGCCCGGTCCGCCCCGGCGACACATTGCGGGGGCGGAGCGAAGTGATCGACAGGAAAGCATCGCAAAGCCGCCCGGAAATGGGGATTGTCCGTAGCAAGGTGACGATCCTCAATCAGAACGATCAGCCGGTGCTGACCATGATCCCGATCGCCATGTGGCGGACGCGGCCCACCTTGGGATAAGAGCCTCACCCATCTCCACCGATCTGGCTCAGGGAGCGGCCGTGCGGATGGCAGTCAAAAGATGAGGCTATTTTCGCCCGAACAGCTTCTCGATATCGCCATGGCCCAACTTCACCCAGGTCGGGCGCCCATGATTGCATTGGCCCGACCGGGGCGTGACTTCCATCTCCCGCAGCAGCGCATTCATTTCCGCGACGCTCAACACCCGGCCGGCGCGGACGGAGCCGTGGCAGGCCATGGTCGCAGCGACGAGATCAAGGCGCTCCTTCAACGACAAAGCGCTGTCATAGGCCGCCAGATCGTCTGCCAGATCCGTGACCATGCCCTGCACATCGGCTTGGCCAAGCATGGCGGGAACGGAGCGCACCAGCATGGCCGAGGGGCCGAACCGCTCCAGATCCAGGCCGAATTCCTTGAGTTCGGCGATCCGCGCCTCCAGCCGGTCGCAGGCGGTTTCCTCCAGTTCGACCACTTCGGGCAGGAGCAAAGCCTGGGACGCCACGCCCTGCCCCTCCATCGCGCGGCGCATCCGCTCCAGCGTCAGCCGTTCATGCGCGGCATGCTGGTCCACGATGACGAGGCCATCCTCCGCCTCCGCAACGATATAGGTGCGCGCCACCTGTCCGCGCGCCACGCCGAGCGGGAAGCTATGACCTTCGGGGGCTGGCGCAGCGGCGGGCTCGGCGCGGGCCTGCGGCGGGGGCGTGATGAACGAGGTCCGGCGATCGGCGAAGGCGGAGGATGGCGTGAACTGATTATAGCTGGGAGGCAGCGACGCGCCTGCCGCCGCGAAGATCGGCATCGAGCCGATCGGCGTTGGCGAAATCGGCTCAGCCTTCCACGCCGACAGGGCCGCCGGATCGGCATTCTGGACCGCGCGGAATCCCTCGGCATCCAACGCACGGCGCAGGCCGGAGACGATCATGCCCCGGATCAGCGCCGGGTCGCGGAAGCGCACCTCCGTCTTGGCGGGGTGAACATTGACGTCCACTTCGAGCGGCGGAACGTCCAGAAACAGGGCGACGACCGGATGGCGATCGCGCGCCAGCATGTCGGCATAGGCGCCGCGCAGCGCCCCGATCAGCAACCGGTCCCGGACCGGGCGGCCATTGACGAACAGATATTGATGGTCGCCCACGCCGCGATTGTAGGTGGGGAGCGAGGCGACGCCGGACAGTTGCACGCCCTCCCGCTCCAGTGAAACGATTACATGATTGTCGGCCAGCGCCCGGTCGGTGAGCGCGGCGACGCGCTCCTCCCGCGCTTCGCCGCCTTGGACGCCCAGCACACGCCGGCCATCATGTTCGACCGAAAAGGCGACCGAGGGATGTGCCATTGCGAGACGACGGACGATGTCGAGACAGGCAGCATATTCGGCCTTGGCCGTGCGCAGGAATTTGCGCCGCGCCGGTACCTTTCCGAACAGCTGCTCCACGGTGACGCGGGTGCCGGGGGGAAGCGCCGCCGGACCTTCTGCAACCAGTTGCCCGTTATCAACGGTACGGTTCCACCCGTCTGCCCCGCGCGGGCGGCTGTCTATCGACAGGCGCGCGACGCTGGCAATGGACGGCAGCGCTTCCCCCCGGAAGCCCAAAGTGGCCACATTTTCAATGGCATCGTCGGGCAGTTTCGACGTGGCATGGCGCTCCAGCGCCAGCGCCATGTCGGCCGAATCCATGCCGCAGCCGTCATCGCTGACCTCGATCCGGTCCAGCCCGCCACTGGACAGGCGGATCGCAATGCGAGTCGCGCCAGCGTCCAAAGCGTTTTCGACGATTTCTTTCAGCGCGCTGGCGGGTCTTTCGACCACTTCACCGGCAGCGATACGATTGACCAGATGTTCGGGTAGGCGGCGTATTGACATTGATTAGGGACTAGCCCAAGCGAGCGCTTTCCGCGAGCCGCGACCTCAAATTTTTTGCACTGCAAGGCGCAAGGAAGCTAAGGTTAACGGCAGGAGCAGAAACAGCTTTCCGACCAGTCCCCCAGTCGCGTCGCGGGGACGGCGGGCGATACAGGATAAGGCATGTCGATCTTCTCGCGTCTCTTCAAATTCTCCTCGCAGGATATGGCCATCGATCTCGGCACCGCCAATACGGTGGTGTATGTGCGTGGGCGCGGCATCGTGCTGAACGAACCGTCCGTGGTGGCTGTCGAGACTCTGAACGGCGTGAAGCGGGTGAAGGCCGTGGGCGTCGACGCCAAGCTGATGATGGGCAAGACCCCGGATTCGATCGAGGCCATCCGCCCGTTGCGCGATGGCGTGATTGCCGACATCGACGTCGCCGAACAGATGATCAAGCATTTCATCACCAAGGTGCATGGCGGCAAGCACAGCCCCTGGCGCGCGCCTGAAATCGTGATCTGCGTGCCGTCGGGTTCGACCAGCGTGGAACGCCGCGCCATTCGCGACGCCGCCAGCAATGCGGGCGCATCGCAGGTCTTCCTGATCGAAGAGCCGATGGCCGCCGCGATCGGCGCCGACATGCCCGTGACCGAGCCGATCGGTTCGATGGTCGTCGACATCGGCGGCGGCACGACCGAAGTCGCCGTGCTCTCGCTGCGAGGCCTCGCCTACACCACCTCGGTCCGCGTCGGCGGGGACAAGATGGACGAAGCGATCGTGTCCTTCGTGCGTCGTCATCATAATCTGCTGATCGGCGAAGCCACGGCGGAACGGATCAAGAAGCAGTTTGGCGTCGCCCAGCCCCCCGAAGACGGCGTGGGCGAAACGATCCACATTAAAGGTCGCGACCTGGTAAACGGCGTGCCCAAGGAAATCAGCATCAACCAGGGCCAGATTGCCGATGCACTGGCCGAGCCGATCAGCACCATCGTGGAAGGCGTACGGATCGCGCTGGAAAACACCGCGCCTGAACTGGCCGCCGATATCGTCGATCAGGGCATCGTCCTGACCGGCGGCGGCGCGCTGCTGAAGGGATTGGACGACGAGCTGCGCGACGAAACGGGCCTGCCCGTCACCATCGCCGAAGATCCGCTGACCTGCGTGGCCATTGGCACCGGTCGCGCTATGGAAGACCCGATCTTCCGAGGCGTGCTGCAAACCGCCTGATCGAGAAGGACGATTAGATGGCGCGGCCAGCCAGCCGGCGCCCCGGTATCAACCGGAAGGCGCAATATAGCCTGTTCGCCAGCTATGTCGTGGCGGTGGTCGGTGCGACCATAGGTCTGCTGCTGGTGGTAGTCGCGATTTTCGACCCCACCGGCTTTGCGGCCATTCGCATCGCCACGTCCGAAGTCAGTCGCCCCGTCTCCAACACGCTGAAGGGCATGGTGAGCGGCGTGGGGTCGGTGGACGAAGTGCTGGCCGCCTATTGGCGCGCCGGATCGCAGAATGTCGCGCTGCGCCGGCAGGTCGAGACGGACCGCAACCGCATCATCGAGGCCAAGGCCGTAGCTCAGGAAAATGTGCGGCTGAAAAAGCTGCTCAGGCTGGTCGATTCCGATGCCAGCGAAGTGCTGACCGCGCGCCTGATCGCTTCATCGGCCACCAGCGCCCGCCGCTTCGCCCGGCTCAATGCCGGGCGGTGGCAGGGCGTTCGGCCCGGCATGCCGGTGCGCGCGCCCGAAGGGTTGATCGGCCGCATCCATATCGCCACGCCGAACAGTTCCGAAGTGCTGCTGCTGACCGACACGAGCAACATCGTGCCGGTCCGCCGCGCCAATGACAGCATTCCCGCCATTTCGACGGGCCTTGGCGACGGGTCGGTGGAGGTCCGCGCGCTCACGGCGGGGCGCAACCCTTTCAAACCCGGCGACCTGCTGGTGACGTCGGGCATCGGCGGCGTCTATCAACCCAATATCCCTGTCGCAGTCGTTGTTCGCGCGCAGGGTGAAATCGCCTATGCCGTGCCGCTGGCCAACCCAGCCCGCGTGGATGCCGTGGTGGTGGAACGCGCATTCGAGGATGCGGTGACCCGCGCCGGCCCGGCAGTCCCGAGCGTCGCGGACGAGACGACCGCCGGCAACGTCGCCCAGCCATGATCGATCCGCATCTGTATCATGTACCACGGCTGGGGCGGCATCCTTCCCGCTTCCGGCTGGCGGGTACGCCGGTCATTACCGTTTTGCTGGGGTCTTTCCTGACGGCGCTGCCGGTCATCGCGCAATCGCCGATCATGCCCCCCTTCGGCCTGCTGCTGCTGCTGGCGTGGCGATTGCTGCGGCCGGACCTGTGGCGTGCCTGGATTGGTCTGCCGCTCGGCCTGTTCGACGACGTGATGAGCGGCCAGCCGATCGGGTCGGCCATGTTCCTTTGGACCGTAGCGTTGATGGGCGTCGATGCGATCGAACATCGCATGGTGTGGCGCAGCTATCGTCAGGACTGGCTAATTGCGACCCTCGCGATTATCTTCTGCATTTCCGGTGGCCTGTTTTTTGCACGGATCACGGGTGGAGGTAATGTGACGCTTTTCCTGGTCGCGCCGCAGATGGTCTGGACGATTTTACTGTTTCCTTTCGTCGTCCGGCAATGCGCGCGGATCGATCGCTGGCGCGTGATGGCATGAAGTTTCCGTTCCCCAAGCGCAAGATCGTTACCGAAGCCACCCAGTCCTTCACCTTTTCGCGCCGCGCAATGGTGGTGGGTGGATTGCAGGGCGCGATCGGTGCGGTACTGATCGGGCGCATGGCCTGGATCAGTGTCGTCCAGAATGAGAAATACAGCCTCCTTTCGGAGAGTAATCGCGTCAACCTGACGCTGATCCCGCCTCGCCGGGGCTGGATCATCGATCGCAACGGGCGGCCGCTGGCAAACAACCGTACCGATTTCCGTGTCGATCTGATCCCGCAGCGGATCGTCGATGCAGAATCCACGATCACGCATCTGGCCCAGTTGCTCAGGCTGGAACCGGACGATGTCGATCGCATCCGCGAAGATCTGGAAAAATCCGCCGGCTTTCGCCCGGTACAGGTCGCCGACAAATTGACCTACGATCAATATGCCGCGATCAGCGTGCGCCTGCCCGACCTGCCGGGCGTCGCACCAAGCCAGGGTTTTTCACGCCATTATCCGGCCGGTTCCACTGTCGGGCATTTGCTGGGCTATGTCGGCCCTGCGACGGCGGAAGATTATAAGGCGCGGCGTGATCCGCTGCTCATCACGCCGGGTTTCAAGGTCGGCAAGGATGGACTGGAAAAGGCGTTCGATCGCCATCTGACCGGCAAGCCCGGCGCCAAGCGGGTCGAGGTGACGGCGCGTGGCAAGATCGTGCAGGAATTGACGACCCGTACCGACACGCCGGGTCGGACGATCAAGCTGACGATCGACGCGGGCTTGCAGGAATTTGCAGGCAGGCGACTGGCGACGCAGAGCGGATCGGTCGTGGTGATCGACTGCCATAATGGCGACGTGTTGGCGCTGGCATCCATGCCCAGCTTCGATCCCAACAGTTTTTCCGACGGCATCAGCCATCTGGAATATGAGATGCTGTCGAAGGACGATCATGTCCCGCTGCGCAACAAGACGCTGCAAGGGCTTTATCCGCCCGGTTCGACGGTCAAGCCCATGGTGGCGCTGGCGCTGCTGGAGGCAGGGATCGGGCCGCAGGAAACGATCAATTGTCCCGGCGCCATTCGCGTTGGCAACACCCTGTTCCATTGCCACAAGAGACGCGGCCATGGCCCGCTCAACATGCGCGGCGCCATCGCGCAAAGCTGCGATATCTATTTCTACCAGATGGCCCAGCGCATCGGCATGGACCGGATCGCCAGCATGGCCCGCCGCGTCGGCATGGGCCAGAGGTTCGACCTGCCCTTCCCCAGCCAGAGCTATGGCACCGTGCCCGACCCGGCATGGAAGGAGCGGAAATATGATCAGAAATGGCAGGTTTACGACACGGTGAACGCCACCATCGGTCAGGGCTATATGCTGATCAATCCGCTACAGATGGCGGTGATGGCGGCCCGACTTGCGACCGGCAAGCAACTGATGCCCAATTTCATCTTCGGCGCGCCCCGGCCTGACCCGGCCTCGGTCGGCGCGAGCGAGGAGCATCTGGTGGTGATCCGCGACGCCATGAATGCAGTGGTGAATGGCGGCGGCACCGGTGGCGCGGCGCGCAGTTCCATTCCGGGCGTCATGGTGGCGGGCAAGACAGGCACGGCGCAGGTCAGGCGCATCACCATGGCGGAACGTGCCGGCGGCGTGCGGGGCAACAGTTCGCTGGCATTCAAGTTGCGCGATCATGCCCTGTTTCAGGGCTTTGCGCCGTTCGACAACCCGAGATACGCCATCGCCTGCATCATCGAGCATGGCGGCCATATGATCCGCAACGAGGATGCGCCGATGATCGCCAGCGATACATTGTCCTATCTGTTCGATCCGGCCAAGGCGATGGAGAAGCTGGAAACGCTTGAGAAAGGATGGGGCGGCACGCCCACGGAGCGGCAAGCGCGGCAGATGGCCGCGTTCCGCCTGGCCAAGGCGATCGAGAAGGGCGAAGTGCCGCCGGCGGCGGACAACGGGATGAATGCGGCTGGCGGGAACGTCGCTGCGCCTGCCGCCCCGCCTGCGCCGGCTCCAGCGGCGGCAGAAGAAGATGATGTCCCGGCTCCAGCCAACAGCCCGGCCGCGCCATGAGCATCGTTCCCAAGCCCCTGACCGAATTCCCCTGGCGCATTTTAGCGCTTCTACTGGCGATCGCCGGCTTTGGGACGGTCGTGCTCTATAGCGCTGCGGGCGGCAGCATCTTTCCATGGGCCGTCAACCAAGCGGTCCGCTTCTGCATCTTTTCAGCCATGGCGCTGGGCCTCAGCCGCATTCCGGTCGAGATGTTCGCGCGTTTCGCCTTTCCAGCCTATGGTGCGGTGCTCGTCGCCCTTTTCCTGGTGGAGCTGATCGGCGGCGTGGCAGGCGGCAGTCAGCGCTGGATCAACCTTGGCTTCATGCAGTTGCAGCCGTCCGAGTTCATGAAGCCGATCATCGTGCTGACCATCGCGCGATTTTACGCGCTGTTGCCGGTCGGCGAGATACGCCGATGGAATGCGATTTGGCCCGCGCTCATATTGATCGGCCTTCCATGGGCGCTGGTGTTGATCCAGCCTGACCTTGGCACCGCGACGATGATCCTTGCCGGTGGCATTACCGTCATGTTTCTGGCGGGCCTGCCGCTGCGCCTGTTCGTCGGTTCGGGTTTGGCCGTCGCCGCCGTCATTCCCATCGCCTTCAGTTTCCTGCATGACTATCAGAAGAACCGCGTGCTGATCTTTCTCGACCCGGAAAGCGATCCTTTGGGCGCCGGCTATCATATCAGCCAGTCGAAGATAGCGATCGGTTCGGGCGGTATCTGGGGCAAGGGCTTTCTCAAGGGGTCGCAGAGCCACCTGGATTATCTTCCGGAAGGCCATACCGATTTCGCCTTTGCCACCATGGCGGAAGAGTGGGGGCTGCTGGGCGGCACATTGCTGATCCTGGCGTTCATGCTCTTGTTCCGTTGGGGCATACGGGTGTCCATGCGCACGCAGGACAAGTTTGCGCGGATGGTGGCCGCTGGGCTGACCACAACAATCTTCTTCTATGTCGCAATCAACCTGATGATGGTCATGGGCCTGGCGCCGGTGGTGGGCATCCCCTTGCCCTTCATGTCCTATGGCGGCTCTTCGATGCTGACCGTGATGCTGTGTGTGGGTGTCATCATGGCGATCGACCGCGCAGGCAAGCGCCGGGCCGGTACAGGAAACTGGCGCTGAACAGCGACTTTGTGAAAAATTCCCGTCACAAAGCAATTAACTGTTTGCAGAATCGCAAGTGGCTGCTAACAGCCCGCCACGCAGGAGTGCTTAGTTGCCCCAGCATGGACACATAGCTCAGTTGGTAGAGCAGCTGACTCTTAATCAGCGGGTCCTTGGTTCGAGCCCAAGTGTGTCCACCATCCCTATCCGGTTCATCATAAATTGATGGCATATCCATATTGGGGGTATGCCTATGGATGTTCGGACGCTTAAACCCCCGTTCAGACATTCCGCCATATGGCGATGCCAAGGCAGAGGGGCAGATCCTTCGCCTTGCAGTGGGACAAGGGTAGGGTTTATGAATTCATTCATGTCGGTTTCCAGAACGTTCGTCCTGATGACCCTATGTGCTGCAAACGTGCCGGCAATGGCCCAGACAGCCGATGCGGCCAAGGGCAAGGCCGTGTTCGCGAGATGTGCGCTCTGCCATGACGTGAAGGCTGGGCCCAAAAAGATGGGGCCATCCCTTGCCGGCCTGTTTGGCCGGACGTCCGGAACCATGGCGGGATTTACCTATTCGCCCGCGATGCAGAAGGCGAAGATCAAATGGGATGCCAAGAGCCTGGACGCATTCCTGACCAAGCCGACCGCCCTGGTGCCGGGTAATCGCATGGCCTTTGCTGGCCTGCCCAATGCAACAGACCGCGCCAACCTCATCGCCTATCTGGCGAGCGCAACCAAGTAGGGCGCGATCAGATACCGCCTGCGGTCACGGCCCAGCCGCCGCTCTCCAACGCGGCGGTGAGGTCGGCCGTACAAGCATCCAGCGTTGCCACATCCGTCGATCGAATCACGAAGTTGGCTCCGGTGCGGCCTTCGCGGAAGAAAGGGTAGCTGCCGATCTGGCACCCCATATGCGCACGCTCCGTCGCAGCGAGCAGGTCGGCAATCTCGCTTTCCGCCACCCAACAGCCGATCGTGGTGGATTGGAGAGGCAAACCGCCTTCCAGCTTGCCGGTCAGGCTATCCAGCATGCCGGCGGTGATGGAAGGCACGCCGGCCATAATGAAGATATTGCCATGGCGGATGCCCGGCGCGCCCGACATGCGATTTTCGATCAGGTCGGCGCCGGCAGGCACACGGGCCATGCGCAGGCGCGCTTCGGTCAGGCCCCCGCGCGCCTCATAATAGTTGGACAGGATCGCGCGGGCCCCTTCATGGACATCCACCTCCACGCCCAGTGCCGCCGCAATGGCATCGACGGTGATATCGTCATGGGTCGGGCCGATGCCGCCGGTCGTAAAAAGATAATCATTGCGTGCTCGCAGCGCATTCACGGCTTCGACGATGGCATCTTGATCGTCGGGCACGACGCGCACTTCACGCAGGCGGATGCCCTGCACGCCCAGCCAGAGTGCGATCTGGCTGACATTCTTGTCCTGGGTGCGGCCAGAAAGGATTTCGTCGCCGATGACGATCAGCGCTGCGGTCCAGATGCGGGTAGGATCGGCCATGGCAAGCCCATAGCCTGCCCCGTCGATCCTGCCTAGCCGCCCTCTCGCATTATCCGCTCCGCGCGCCTATAAATAGGCCATGACCGAATATATGACGATGACGGCCGATACGCCGACCACCCGATCCACCGCGATCAAGCTCTACGACGAATCCGGCTTTGCCGGCATGCGCAAGGCCGGTCGCCTGGCCGCCGAGATATTGGACGCGCTGGTGCCGCATGTCGTGCCGGGCGTGACCACGGGCGAATTGGACGACATCGTCCGCCGCATGACGCTGGATGGTGGCGGGGTACCGGCGACTTTGGGCTATCGCGGCTATACGCACAGCTGCTGCATCTCGCTCAACAATGTCATCTGTCACGGCATTCCAGGCGACTATAAGCTCAAGGACGGCGATATATTGAATATCGACGTCACGCCGCTGGTCGATGGCTGGCATGGCGACACCAGCCGCATGTTCATCGTCGGTGAAGCAGCGATCAAGGCACGGCGCCTGGTCGAGGTGACCTATGAGTGCCTGATGCTGGGCATCGAACAGGCCAAGCCCGGCAATCATCTGGGCGATATCGGCTATGTGATCCAGCGCCATGCCGAAAAGCATCGTTATGGCGTGGTGCGGGATTTTTGCGGCCATGGGCTGGGCCAGGTCTTCCATGACAGCCCGGAGGTCGTGCATATCGGCCGCCCCGGTACTGGTCCCGAGCTTCGTCCCGGCATGTTCTTCACCATCGAGCCGATGATCAATATCGGCAAGCCCGGCGTGAAGATGCTGGACGATGGCTGGACGGCCGTGACGCGCGATCGCACCCTTTCCGCCCAGTTCGAACACAGCATCGGCATCACCGATACCGGGTGCGAGATCTTTACAAAGAGCCCTGCCGGTTTCGACTGCCCGCCCTATTCGCCCTGACCATCGGATTGCTGCCCAAAAAACAGGCAAGCCGTCACGATATTGCCCGGAAAGCGGGCAATATGGACAAAGATTGCTGCATCGCCGAAAGCATGTCCTAGCGATTCGCCATTTGGCACGGTAATTGATTGTTAAGGGGAACGGCGCCTGCCTTGGGGTGCATGACGATCGTTCCTTAAAGGAAATGCGGATGCGGGTCGCGCCCGCATTCCGGACGTGCGTCATGGGTTGGGATTACAAGTGATGAAAAAGATCGAAGCGATCATCAAGCCGTTCAAGCTGGACGAGGTAAAGGAAGCGCTGCACGAAGTAGGCGTATCCGGCATCACGGTAACCGAGGCCAAGGGCTTCGGCCGGCAAAAGGGCCATACCGAACTCTATCGCGGCGCTGAATATGTCGTCGATTTCCTGCCGAAGGTGAAACTTGAAGTCGTGGTCGACGACGCGCTGGCGGAACGGGTGGTGGAAGCGATCAGCGCGGCTGCGCAGACGGGCCGGATCGGCGACGGCAAAATCTTCATCTCGGCGATCGAGGGCGCGGTGCGCATCCGCACGGGCGAGCGGGACAGCGACGCCATCTGATTTTCAACAGGTTTTCGCCGGCTTGAAGGGGAAACTCCCGGAGCCTTGGCGGACGCATATCAACCTACCCCTTCGGGGGGGTATTTTAAAAGAAGGGCAAGTTCACATGGCTAACACGCCTAAAGACATCCTGAAGATGATCGAAGAAAAGGAGATCGAATGGGTCGATGTCCGCTTCACCGATCCCAAGGGCAAGTGGCAGCACCTGACCATGGTCGCTTCGGTGCTGGGCGAAGATGAACTGACCCAGGGTCTGATGTTCGACGGTTCCTCGATCGAGGGCTGGAAGACGATCAACGAATCCGACATGATCCTGAAGCCCGACCTGGACGCCGTCTATGTCGATCCGTTCAGTGCCACCCCCATGCTGATCCTGATCTGCGACATCGTGGAACCCGACACCGGCGAACTCTACACCCGCGATCCGCGCTCGACCGCCAAGCGCGCCGAAGCGTTCGTGAAGTCGGCCGGCTTCGGCGACACCGTCTATGTCGGCCCGGAAGCCGAATTCTTCATGTTCGACGATGTGCGTTTCGAAAACGACTATTCGCAGAGCTATTACAAAATCGACGATATCGAACTGCCGACCAACACCGGCAAGGAATATGAAGGCGGCAACCTGGGCCATCGTCCGCGTGCCAAGGGCGGTTACTTCCCCGTCGCGCCGGTCGATCCGGCCACCGACATCCGCGCGGAAATGGTTTCGACCATGCTGGAAATGGGCCTGCCCTGCGACAAGCATCACCATGAAGTCGCCGCGGCACAGCATGAGCTGGGCCTGACCTTCGGCACGCTGGTTCAGACCGCGGACCGCATGCAGGTTTACAAATATGTCGTGTGGAACGTTGCCCAGGCCTATGGCAAGTCGGCAACCTTCATGCCCAAGCCGATCGCGCAGGACAATGGTTCGGGCATGCACACCCACATGTCGATCTGGGACGGTGGCAAGCCGCTGTTCGCGGGTGAAGGCTATGCCGGTCTGTCCGACATGTGCCTCTACTTCATCGGCGGCGTCATCAAGCATGCCAAGGCCCTGAACGCCTTCACCAACCCGACCACCAACAGCTACAAGCGTCTGGTGCCCGGCTTCGAGGCACCGGTTCTGCTGGCCTATTCGGCCCGTAACCGTTCAGCATCGTGCCGTATTCCCTATGGCGCGGGCGCCAAGGCGAAGCGCGTGGAATTCCGCTTCCCCGATGCGATGGCCAACCCCTATCTCTGCTATTCGGCCTTGCTGATGGCGGGTCTGGACGGCATCGAGAACAAGATCCATCCGGGCGCGGCGATGGACAAGAACCTGTACGATCTTCCGCCGGAAGAGCTGAGCCAGGTGCCGACCGTTTGCGCCTCGCTGCGTGAAGCGCTCACCAGCTTGGAAGCCGATCACGAGTTCCTGTTGAAGGGCGACGTGTTCACCAAGGACCAGATCGAAGCCTATATTGAATTGAAATGGCCCGAAGTGTACCGTTGGGAAATGGCGCCTTCGCCGGTCGAGTTCGACATGTATTACAGCAGCTGATCCTTTCAGCTTTGCTTTCGGGGAAGGCCCGGTCGCAGCGATGCGGCCGGGCCTTTTCCTTTGGGCCTGACGCGCCCACATGGGGGCCATGACGCTCGACTCCCTTGGCCTCGCCCATCCCATCATCCAGGCGCCGATGGCCGGCGTATCGACCCCCGCCATGGCAGCCGCCGTAAGCCAAGCCGGGGGATTGGGGTCGATCGGCGCGGGCGCCGTGGATGCGGCAGGTGCGCAGGGAATGATCGATGCCGTGCGGGCGCTGACCGGGCGGCCGTTCAACGTCAATCTGTTCGTCCATGCCCCAGCCCGACCACGGCCCGAAACCGAAAGGCGCTGGCTGGAGGCGCTGGCCCCTGTCTTTGCCCGTTACGGCGGGACAGCGCCAACGGTGCTGCGGGAAATCTATCGTAGTTTCGCCGAGGATGACGCGATGCTGCAAATGCTGGTCGAGGCCCAACCGGCGGTAGTCAGTTTCCATTTCGGCCTACCCGATGGGGATCGGATCGCTGCCCTCAAGGCGGCCGGCTGCCTGCTTATCGCCACCGCGACCAATTTGGACGAGGCGCTGGCGGCCAAGGGAGCCGGGATCGACGCCGTGGTGGCGCAGGGCATGGAGGCTGGTGGACATCGCGGCATGTTTGATCCCGATGCCCCCGACGCGCAGTTGGGCGTCTTGCCGCTGACCCGGTTGCTGGTGGAAAAAACCGGTCTGCCCGTCATCGCAGCGGGCGGGATCATGGATGGACGGGGCATCAGGGCGGCGCTCGGTCTGGGCGCAGTGGCGGCGCAATTGGGCACCGCCTTCATCGGCTGCCCGGAAAGCAGCGCTGACGAGGATTATCGCGCGGCGCTGTTCAGCGTAGCGGCGCATCGCACCATGCTGACACGAGCCATTTCGGGGCGTCCGGCCCGTTGTCTCGCCAATCGCTTTACCGAGTGGGGGATGCAGATCGATCTGCCCTCCCCCGACTATCCGATCGCCTATGATGCCGGCAAGGCGATCAATCAGGCGGCCAAGGCGGCTGGCGAAGGGGGGTATGGCGCGCAATGGGCGGGACAAGGCGCACCAATGGCCCGCGCATTGCCCGTATCGGAACTGATGGAACTGCTGGTTGCAGAAATGCAGGATGCGCGGGTTTAGCAGCCGCGCAAACGAGACAGCGAGTTGGACAGTATTTTTGCGGTGTTTACGGCCTGCGATCAGGGATAGACGCGCCAAACAGCAGCACAGGTTCGCCGGGTGGAGAGAGGGCGATTTCGCCGCCACTCTCGACCACCATTTGGCGGATCATCCAGGCGGCGGCGGTACGGGATGCCAGGCCCTCGATCGGCAAGGTGCCAGCCAGCGCGCCGCGAAGATCGGGATCGAGCACGATCTTGGGCCCTTCGCCGCGTACGACGATTTCGGTGAGGCCCGGCCGCTTTTCAGCGCCAATATCCAATTGTCCGCCGCGGACCAGCGCATCGCCTGCGATCAGCGCCAGGTTGAGGAGAATTTTGGCCGCCAGCTTGTCAAGCATCTGTTCTTCGACCAGCCAGCCAACCTTCACCCGACCGGCCGTGGCGAACATGCCTTCGATCGCGACCTTCGCCTCATGCGGCGGAACGGCGTCGCCGAAACCGCCGGCCGAGCCAAACGCGAGCCGGAAGAATTTGAGCTTGTTCGCCGAGGTCTTCGCACTGTCGGCCAACAGGTCGAGACAACGCTGACGCATTTCCGGATCGGTTTCGTCCGCCATCAACTCCAGCCCATTATTGAGCGCGCCGACCGGGCTGAGCAAGTCATGGCACAGACGCGAGCAAAGCAGGCTGGCAAATTCGATACTGTCGGTCGGATTGGTCATGCGGATCAGGGTCGCCGGATTAGGAGGAAGGGAAGCATTTATCTGGCTAATGCGCTGCACGGCGCGGCGATGCAAGCCCGGCCTGCCGCCTTTCGATCACCGACTGTCGAGATGGATTTTGGTGAAATGGACATTAACCGCCGTACCCGGCCCGGCGCGCCACAAAGTCGCCTCTCCGCCTGCAACGATAAGCCACAAACTTCCGTCCGGCATTGCACAGGCCGCATCGGTTGCGGAGGGGGCCGCGACGCCCGATGGGTGGGAATGATAGTGACCGATGATCGCGGGGCCGCCAGACCGCGCATTGCGGTGAGCGGCGACCAACGCCGCCGGGTCAAGCTCGAAATGACGGGCCGGATCGGGAGCGACATTGGCGGCAGGGATGATCGCCTTTATCTTGTCTGCGGTGCCAAGCAAAAGCCCGCACACCTCATCCCGGTCAGCCGCCGCCAGGGCCACGATTTGTTCCAACAGCGATCTTGAAATTCCTACGATCATTCCTACATCCGTAACAAATGGTTCCGGGGGTTTCCATCTTAGACGCAATTATCAGCGAGGCGCAGGATGGGCTGCGGCTCGATCGTGCCCTGGCGGACCTGTTGCCCGACCTGTCGCGCGAGCGGATCAAGGGCCTGATCGGCGAGGGGCAGGTATCGTGCGCGCAAGTGCCCAGGATCAACGCTTCGATGAAGGTCGCCGTGGGCCAGACCTATATCGTCACCCTTCCCGCCCCTGTACCACTGGATACGGTGGCACAGAATATCCCGCTGACTATCGTCCATGAAGATGCCGACCTGATCGTGGTGGACAAGCCCGCCGGGCTGGTCGTCCATCCCGCCGCGGGCAATCCGGACGGTACGCTGGTCAATGCGCTGCTGCATCACTGCCACGGGCAGTTATCCGGCATCGGTGGGGTCGCCAGACCGGGCATCGTGCATCGGATCGACAAGGATACGTCCGGGCTGCTGGTGGTCGCCAAGTCCGACAAGGCGCATGAGGGCCTGGCCCGCCAATTCAAGGACCATAGTATCGATCGCCTCTATGCCGCCATCGTCTATGGCGTGCCGGTCCCCGGTTCCGGGACGGTGGATGCGTGGGTGGGCCGATCCGACGCCGATCGAAAGAAGATGGCGGTTCATCGGGAAGGCCGGGGCAAACATGCCGTGACCCATTATCGCATGGTGAAGCGTTTGCAGGGCGCGGCACTGGTCGAATGTCGGCTGGAAACCGGCCGTACACATCAGGTTCGCGTGCATATGCACCATATCGGACACCCCTTGATCGGTGATCCGGTTTACGGTAGAGAAAGAAAAGGTTTCAAATCAATACTGGAAACGCTGGGTTTCAAAAGGCAGGCATTGCACGCCAAAAGCCTGGGGTTCATACATCCGGTAACGAGCGAACGGCTTATGTTTCAAAGTATGTTGCCTTGCGATATGCAGGAACTGTTAAGCCAGCTCGACGTATAGGTTCTGACAAGTTTGCGACGGCGCAGGACGCCTCTTCTGGGTTCCGCCGTGCATGAAAGGGAAAGGTAACGACATGGCCAAGAGCAATGTCCCCGCAGTTCCGGCGCTGGGCGGTGAAGCCAGCCTCAACCGATATCTTTCGGAGATCCGGAAGTTTCCTCTGCTGACGCCCGAGCAGGAATATATGCTCGCCAAGCGATATGAGGAACATCAGGATCCCGATGCGGCCGCCCAATTGGTCACGTCACACTTGCGCCTGGTGGCCAAAATCGCGATGGGCTATCGCGGTTACGGCCTGCCGGTCAGCGAGCTGATTTCCGAAGGGAATATCGGCCTGATGCAGGGCGTGAAGAAATTCGAGGCCGAGCGCGGCTTCCGCCTGGCGACCTATGCCATGTGGTGGATCCGCGCGTCGATCCAGGAATTCATCCTGCGCAGCTGGTCGCTGGTCAAGATGGGCACCACCGCCTCTCAGAAGAAGCTGTTCTTCAACCTTCGCCGGATGAAGAACAATATCGAAGCGTTCGAGGATGGCGACCTGCGCCCTGAAGACGTGACCAAGATCGCGACCGATCTGGGCGTGTCGGAAGATGACGTCGTGTCCATGAACCGTCGTATGGCGATGGGTGGCGACACATCGCTCAACGTGCCGATGCGCGAGGATGGCGAAGGCCAGTGGCAGGATTGGTTGCAGGACAATGATCCGTTGCAGGACGAGCGCGTCGCCGAGGAACAGGAAAAGACCCAGCGTCACGAGATGCTGGTCGAGGCGATGACCGATCTGAACGATCGCGAAAAGCACATCCTGGCCGAACGTCGCCTGGCCGAAGAGCCCAAGACGCTGGAAGAGCTGAGCCAGGTCTATGGAGTATCGCGCGAGCGCGTTCGCCAGATCGAGGTGCGCGCCTTCGAGAAGCTGCAAAAAGCGATGATGCGCATTGCCGGCGATCGGCTGGGCAAGATGGCCCGCTTCGCGCTCGCCTGATCGGTCCGATAAAGTGACAGAAAAAGCCCCGGAGCGATCCGGGGCTTTTTTGTTGCGGGCCGTTTGGGGATGAGGGTGGTTAACGGGGTTGATCCATGACGATCGCGGCGGCAGTGGCATTTACCCCTCCCTTCCCAACCGGAATGAAAATGCAGAAATTTCTTAGGCTTATAGTCGTTCTCTTGATCGGTATCATCGTCATGTTCGGCGGGCGTTGGTACGCCTATGTCGCGCTGGGCAGCAGTCCCTATGATGAGGTCGGCATTGCGCTGAATGGCTATATGCCTACGCCGCTCCGCGATTGGGGTTGCCACAAGATGCAGACGCGCTTTGCCGATCAGATGCCGCCCCATGGCTGCGCCGGACCGGATGGACGTAGCTGGCGCTAATCGAAACCGTTCCGGCGCGGTGACGTCTAGCGCGACTGTTGCATCGCCAGGCTGCCGTCTCCATAGGTGTCGCCTCCGGCCACGATGGTGAAACCGTTCCGGACCCAGAAGGCGTCCGCGCCATTGACCGCCGTGAGCGCGATCCGCTTGAAGCCGGTCCGTCTCGCCTCTTCCTGCACGATCCCGATCGCCCTCTGTGCTGCGCCGCTACCCCGCGCATCGGGCAGCAAGGCGAGATCGTGCAGATAATAATGATCGGCCGGTTCCGGCAGCGCCTGCATCGGATGGTTCAACGCTGGCGGTTGAGTGCCTGCCCAAGGGTGACTGATCAGATAGCCGATCGGCTTGCCATCCCGCTCCAGCAGCCAGCAGCCCTGGGGGGAAAGTCGCAGGCGATCGGCATAGACGGCCGCCTGTTCCGTATAATCGCCATGCACCGCATCGGAGATCGCCGCGACGGCCGGAACGTCCGCTGCCCTCATGGGGCGCCAGTCGCTCATGCCGGCACGCCCAACGCGTGACGGGCAGCCGCCAACACCTCTTCGGAAAGAGCAGGATCGGCGACCCCGCGCGCCAATACCATCGCGCCGACCATCTGTGCCATGCGGGCCAACGCATCCTGACGATCCATATCCGTCGCGGACTGCTGCAATATTTTCGTCAGTTCTTCGAACCCCTCACGAAAGGCCGTCGCCAGATCGCCACCGCGTCGGGCGGCGTCCGGCCCCAGCGCGATCAGGGCGCAACCGGTTTCCGGGGCGTCGCGATTGCGGGCGCTAAGATAATTGGCGGCAATGGCGGTGGGCGCTTCGCCTTTTCCTGCCTCCGCCGCGACGGTGCGCCAGCGCGTGGCACTATTCGCGAGCGACGCGGCGCAGGCTTCCGCGACCAGCGCGCCCTTCGAACCGAACTGGTTGTAGAAACCACCATGGGTGAGGCCGCATTCGCGCATCACTTCCCCTATGCCGACGCCATCCACGCCGCGTGCGCGGAACAGGCGCGATGCGGCGTCCACCACCTTCTCGCGATTGCGCGCGGCCTGATCGCGGCTGACCTTCATGATCGGTGCTCCATAATTGGCCTCTTGACCTTATATATGATGTTCATCATTTAACGCCAGTCCGATTGTCACCCGAAGGGGGAAATTGATGTTCTCGACCGTCCTTGCACGCCGCCTGTCCGCGCGGGACATTCACTATGGCTGGGCGGTGGTGGCTGCGACCTTCCTGACCATGTTGGTGGTGGCGGGCGCAGTCGGGGCGCCAGGCGTATTCATCATCCCGTTGCAGAAGGAATTTGGCTGGAGCGCGGCGGATATCAGCGGCGCGCTGGCCATCCGTTTCCTGCTGTTCGGTGGCATGGGGCCGTTTGCCGCAGCTTTCATGAACCGCTTCGGGGTGCGTCGGATGATGCTGATTTCGCTGTCGATCGTGATCGGCGGGCTGCTGCTGTCGCTCGGCATGACGCAGTTGTGGCAGTTGGTGCTGCTGTGGGGCGTGGTGATTGGCCTTGGCACCGGCATGACCGCGATGGTGCTGGGCGCGACGGTGGCGACGCGCTGGTTCGGGCAGCGGCGCGGGCTGGTGATGGGATTGCTGTCGGCCAGCACGGCGACCGGACAACTGGCGTTCCTGCCGCTGCTGGCGGGACTGACGGCGGCGCATGGCTGGCGCGCGGCATTGCTGCTGGTGTGCGGCGCGATCGTGGTCGCAGGCGTCGCCGTGATCCTGCTGATGCGGGACCGGCCGGCGGATCTGGGTCTGGCGCCCTATGGCGAAAGCGCGGTTCAGGCCGCCCCGCCCCAGCCCGCAAGCCTCACCGCATTGCTGGTCATGCCGATCCATGTGCTGCGTGACGCAGCGCGAGTGCCGACCTTCTGGATCCTCTTCTTTTCCTTCTTCGTGTGCGGGGCCAGTACCAATGGGCTGATCCAGACCCATTTCATCGCCATGTGCGGCGATTATGGACTGGCCGCGGTGGGCGCGGCGTCGATGCTGGCGATGATGGGCTTTTTCGACTTTTTCGGCACGTTGGGATCGGGATGGCTGAGCGACCGTTTCGACAATCGCTGGCTGTTGTTCGTCTATTACGGCCTGCGGGGCCTATCCCTCCTCTATCTGCCGTTCAGCGACTTCTCGCTCTACAGCCTGTCGCTCTTCGCGGTCTTCTATGGTCTCGACTGGATCGCGACGGTGCCGCCGACGGTGAAGCTCACCGCACAGCGTTTCGGGCCGGAGCGGACGAACATCGTTTTCGGCTGGATCTTCGCCGGGCATCAGCTGGGCGCGGCGAGCGCGGCGCTGGGCGGGGGTTTGGCGCGGACGGTCTGGGCGAGCTACATGCCCGCCTTTATCGGCGCGGGTGTCCTCTGCCTGATCGGTGCGGGAATGGTGCTACTCATCAATCGCGAACAGCGGCGGGGGACGCTCGCGGCGGCTTGAAACGGATAAGGCGGGCGCGCTACCACCGGGGGCATGAAAGCATCCTCCGCATCGCCCCGCCGCCGCTTCCGCTGGATCATGATCCCGGTCAAGATCCTGTTGGCCTTCATCGCCCTGTCGCTGTTGATGGTGGCCATCTATCGCTTCGTGCCGCCACCGGTGACGCTTACGATGCTGTTCGATCCCAACGGCATCACCAAGGATTGGACCAGCCTGGACGATATCGATCCGGATATGGCGCGGGCGGCAATTGCCGGGGAGGATGGCAAATTCTGCACCCATCATGGCTTTGACGTGGACGCCATCACCAAGGCGGCGCTGCATAATGCCAGTGGCGGGCGCATAAGGGGTGGATCGACAATCAGCCAGCAGACGGCGAAGAATGTCTTCCTGTGGCAGGGCGGCGGTTTCTTGCGCAAGGGGCTGGAGGCCTGGTTCACCGTTCTGATCGAGGCGATGTGGGGCAAGAAGCGGATCATGGAAGTCTATCTGAACGTCGCGGAGACGGGGATCGGCACCTATGGCGTGCAGGCCGGGTCGATCCGATATTTCCATCATGGCGCGGGCAAGCTGAGCCGGGCCGAAGCGGGGCGCATCGCGGCTGTCCTGCCGCTGCCCAAGAAGCGCGCGGCGGTGGCGCCGAGCGGTTTCACGCGCCGTTATGGCAACACGATCGCGGCGCGGATCGGGGTGGTGCAGCGGGACGGGCTGGATCGCTGCCTGCGTTGAGACCCGGCTTAACTTCGCACATTTCCCGCAGATTTTGACATGATGTTGCGCCGGCCCGTTCCTATCGGAAAGCGGCCTGCCCGATGATAGGCCGGCTTGCGCGAATAGGACAGCGCGTTGGCAGGCACAGAAAAAGGGCGGGGATTGCTCCCCGCCCTTTTTCTGTTTGAGGTGTCAACCGTGATTAGAAGCCGACGATCAGCGAGGCACTGATCGCGCGCGGCGAACCGAAGTTCACGAAGGCCGAGGACGAGCTGGCCAACGTGTCCAGACCGCCACTGAACGAGCCGACATAGAATTTGTCGAACAGGTTGCTGACGTTCAGCTGGATCGCGCCCTTTTCCATGCCGAGACTGGCGAGCGAGTAACGCAGGTCCAAATCGACGATGGTGTAGGCACCGAACTTCGCACCCGGAGCGATGATGCGCGTTGCGCCGGTGCTGGTGGTGGCAACGCCGACTTCGCCGTTGATGTCGTTCATGTAGCGCGAGCTGGTCTTCTTCGCCTGAACGCCCAAGGTGAAGTCGCCCAGATTGCCCTGGAGACGGCCACCGAACAGATATTTCGGTGCGCTGCGTTCGCGCTTGCCGGCGGTGCGCAGATAGTTGACGCCATCCTGCGTGTAGCAGAGGCCCGCCAGCTGAATGTCGCTGTCGAGCGCGCAGCTGCCCGTCACCGCATCATTCTGGATTTCCGACTTGATGTAGGAACCGAACAGATATGCCGTCACTTCCTTGATCGGGCTATACGAAATGCTGCTGTCGATGCCGTACTTCTTGACCGGACCCAGGTTTGTGTCGGTGCCGTTGCCGTCGATATCGTAGGCAGTGACCAGGCGGTTCTTGTACTTGGAGTACCAGCCGGTGATCGCAGCCTGCACCGTCGACGAATTGTAGCGGATGCTGGCGTCGAAACTGTCCGAGGTTTCAGGGACGCGGTAAGCCGCGTCGCTGTCCGCCGGGAAAACAAACGCATTATACAACGCATCGGTGCTGGGCACCGAGAGGTTCTTGGCATAGCTGCCTGCGATGCTGATTTCCGGCGTGATCTTGAAGGTCGCGCCGACGTTCGGCAGGAACTTGTCATACTTCAGCTTGCGTTCTTGCGGTGCGGCCGAACCCGTGGCCCGTCCCGTCGTCTGATTGTAGCTGTAGGGACGAGCCGCAGCGTATGCGGCCTCCTGGTCTGCCGGCACGCAGTCCACGAAACCGCCCGAGCTTGTCGTGAAGCAGTTCTGGTCCAGTTCGCGCTTGAAGAACGGCAGACGCCCACCCAGCAGCACAGTGAGCCTGTTTTCGAAGAACTGACCACGATATTCACCGGCGATCTGGTTCAGCTCGGCGATGGATTTGCGATCACGCTTTTGCAGGGCATTGCCAGCGCCGTCCAGAACCGGATCGTTGATCGGGAATACGTCTAACGGCTCACCATTCCGCGAGAGGAAGCCGGCGTAGCCGGTCTGACGGTGACGGGCCCGATCATAGCTGTACGACAGGCGGACGCGATGAGCGTCGCTGATTTCGTAGGCGAGGTTCGCGATGCCAACCCAACGGCGAGTGTTGGTCTGACTGGGCTGAAGCAGCGTATAACGATCAGATTCAGTGATCGTCGTGCGCGTTCCGTTGCTGTTGGTAACGGTATAATCTTGGATACGCCCGTCGCCATTCTTGTCGACGCCCAAGGTGCCGTCACCGTTGAAATCGCGACCGAAATAATAGGAGCCGCCATAGTTGCCGGTGAAGGCCTGCGACCCGATATAGTAATTGCCTTCATAAGCGCTGGTCGTGCCACCGCCGTTGGCCTTCACCCACTGATAGGCGCCATCGACCGAGAAGGTCAGGCGATCGGTCAAGGTGTACTTCGAGTTCAGGCGGATGTTGCCGGTATTCGACGGATTGTAGCGACGTTCGAAATCCGTACCGCAGGCATTGGTCTGGTCTGCGACAGTAGCGCTTCCCGTCGAATTAACGGTGCAGGGAAAACCGCCGGCGATGTCATAGAAACGGCCGGCCTTGCTGCCAGTGAAGGCGCTGGCGCGCAGCGGAGAGCCGCCGAAATTGTTGCGGTTCTGATTGTAGTGACCGGCAAGCGAGATGAAATCGCCATTGTCGCCAATGTCCTGCCAGATCTTCGCATTATACTGCTGCTTGGACACTTTGCCATAGTTGGCGAAGGCGGCATCATTGCGAATGCGCGAAGCCGAAACCCATGCCTTGGTGCCGTGGCCGGTCAGGTCGCCGGTGTTGACGACGCCGAACATGCGAAAATAGGGTCGATCACCCGCGCCATTGGCGGCGATGTTGCCGTAGCTCGCACTGGCCAGAACGCCATATTCGTCGCTAGGCTCGAGCGTCTTGATGTTAACGGTGCCGCCAACCGCAGCAGCGGTCGGGCTGTCAACGTCAGTCGAACCCAGGTTTACATTGACGTTTTCGATCAGTTCAGCGTCAACCTGCTGGTTGGTGTAAACCGCATAGTTGCCTGAATCGTTGAGCGGGATACCGTCGAACGTCTGCGAGATGCGGTCCGAGCTGAAACCGCGGATGGTGAAGCTGCCGCCCGACGAACCCCAAGGATCGTTGTTGGTGAAGCTGACGCCGGGCACCAGGTTGATGATTTCATTGATGGTCTGTCCGGGGCGTTGCGCCTGGATGATTTCCTGACCCAACACGACCTTCGCCTTGGGCGAGTCGGGGATCTTCACGCCGCCGACGCCTTGATTGACTGTCGCGCCGGTGACGACGATCGTGTCGAAATCGTCCGAACCGGTCGATTGCGCAAACGCGATGGCGGGGCTGGCGACGGCGATGATCGCGGCGCTGCCCATCAGAAATTTCTTCATTTGACCCTTGTCCCTTTTCAAGAGTGGCGCGAGCCACGCCCCTAAACTGTCTGCTCTTTCAAGCCGGCGCCGCTCTTGGCGGCTGCTGGCGACGGCCCTGTGATGCGTCGATTGCATTTATGTTACAATGCACCCGCAGGACTGTCACATTCCTCCCCTGCCCCGCCCGCTCAGGCTTAAGGACGCACTGCCTTTGGTGGTAATTTATTGAAGTTTAATGACATTTTCTCAGTCAAACCGGCTAGTTTGACACTGGTGCAATTTTGCAACGCGGCAGGAATTTTTGTGCAGCGCACGCAACCATAATGAAAAAGGGCCGGCGATCGCTCGCCGGCCCATATTTCATACGGGTAGAAAGGGATTGAATCAGGCCGCGTCTTCGGCCCGCTTTTCCTTTTCACTGAATACCCGAATCGGTTCCTTCGTCCCGGCCACGACATCCTTGTCGACGACCACTTCGCCGACGCCCTGCATGGATGGCAGATCGAACATGGTGTCCAGCAGGATCGCTTCGAGAATGGAACGCAGCCCGCGTGCACCGGTCTTGCGCTCGATCGCCTTCTTCGCGATCGCGGTGAGGGCATCGTCGGTGAAGCTGAGTTCGACATTCTCCATGTCGAACAGCTTGCCATATTGCTTAACCAGCGCGTTCTTCGGCTCAACCAGGATCTTGACCAGAGCGGTTACATCCAGATCCTCCAGCGTCGCGATGACGGGCAGACGGCCGACAAATTCGGGGATCAGGCCGAACTTGAGCAGATCTTCAGGCTCGCTCTGACGCAGCAGTTCGCCGGTCTTGCGTTCCTCGGGCGCGGCGACATGAGCGCCAAAGCCGATCGACTTGGCCTCCAGACGGTCGCCGATGATCTTTTCAAGGCCCGCAAAGGCGCCGCCGCAGATGAACAGGATGTTGGTCGTATCGACCTGAAGAAATTCCTGCTGCGGGTGCTTGCGGCCACCCTGGGGCGGAACCGAGGCGGTGGTGCCTTCCATCAGCTTGAGCAGCGCCTGCTGCACGCCTTCGCCCGATACGTCGCGGGTAATGGAGGGATTCTCCGCCTTGCGGCTGATCTTGTCGATTTCGTCGATATAGACGATGCCGCGCTGCGCCTTTTCGACATTATAGTCGGACGCCTGGAGCAGCTTGAGGATGATATTTTCCACATCCTCACCGACATAGCCGGCTTCGGTCAGCGTGGTCGCATCCGCCATGGTGAAAGGCACGTCGAACGTCTTGGCCAGCGTCTGCGCCAGCAAGGTCTTGCCGCAGCCGGTCGGGCCGACGAGCAGGATATTCGACTTGGCCAGCTCCACCTCGCCCGGCTTGGAGCCGTGGTTCAGGCGCTTGTAATGATTGTGGACAGCGACAGACAACACGCGCTTCGCGCGGTTCTGGCCGATCACATAATCGTCGAGGACATCGCAGATTTCCTGCGGGGTGGGCACGCCGCCATCCTTCTTGCCAACAAGACCACCCTTGGTCTCCTCGCGGATGATGTCGTTGCACAGTTCCACGCATTCGTCGCAGATGAACACGGTCGGTCCTGCGATCAGCTTGCGCACTTCATGCTGCGACTTCCCGCAGAAGGAGCAGTACAATGTGCTTTTCGAATCCGAACCGGTAAGCTTAGTCATTCGCCATTCTCTCTTCCCCCCCGGTTTACAGCCACCAGAACCGCGTTCGGTGAGGGATTTTCTGGTCCAAAGGCCATTCTAGACCGCGGCGCGTCCATTCCACAAGGGCAGAAAGTGACGCATCGCGGTAAAGATTGTCTTTAAGCGTCGTTAGGATCGACCGCGACCGGACGGCGATCGAACACTTCATCGACCAGACCGAACGCCTTGGCTTCGTCCGCTTCAAGGAAGGTGTCGCGGTCCATCGCCTTTTCGACCGCTTCGAGCGTCTGCCCGGTGTACTGGACATACAAGTCGTTCAGGCGACGGCGGATACGCAGGATTTCCTTGGCCTGGATCTCGATATCCGACGCCATGCCCTGTGCACCGCCGGACGGCTGATGCACCATGATGCGCGCATTGGAGAGCGCGATGCGCTTGCCCGGTTCACCGGCGGCCAGCAGGAAGCTGCCCATCGATGCGGCCTGGCCGATGCAGACGGTGCCGACCTGCGGACGGATATATTTCATCGTATCGTGGATCGCCATGCCGGCCGTCACCACGCCGCCGGGCGAGTTGATATACATCCAGATGTCCTTCTTCGGATTTTCCGATTCAAGGAACAGAAGCTGGGCGACGATCAGCGACGCCATATGATCTTCGACCTGGCCGGTGACGAAAATGATGCGTTCCCGCAGCAGCCGCGAGAAAATGTCGAAGCTGCGTTCGCCGCGGTTCGACTGTTCGATGACGATGGGAACCAGGGCGGCCATGGGATCGGTCATGATATCGGTCATTGTGCTCTTTCAGTCTGGTGCTTTTGCCCGGTCCCTACATCGGCACAAAAGGCGGATGGTTCAAGGGGGAAGGCGTCGCCGTCTTCCAGGGCATGAATGAGGTTCAGTCGCGACGGCCGTAGTCGGATGGCGCGCGGAAGGCGAGATAGGCAAGGCGGCGGACTTCGCGACGTCCGCGTACGACCGTGTCGAGGATAAGGCCGCACATGGCACACAGCGTCGCCAGGATCATGAGGCCGGTGACCAGGATCGCGGTGGGGAAACGCGGGACCAGGCCGGTGTGGAGATAGGTGACGATCAGCGGCGCCGCAAGGCCAAGAGCCAGGGCCGCCAGGAAAGCCGCGATGATGCCGAAGAAAAGGATCGGCCGCTCGATGCGGTAGAGCGTGATGATCGTTCGCAGGATGCGGAAGCCGTCGCGATAGGTGCTGAGCTTGCTGACCGATCCTTCGGGACGCGCGCCATAGGCGGTCATGACCTCCGAAACGGGCATGGCGAGTTCCAGCGCATGGACGCTGATTTCCGTTTCAATCTCGAAACCGGCCGACAGGACCGGGAAGCTCTTGACGAAGCGGCGGGAAAAGACGCGATAGCCAGACAGGATGTCGGTAAAGCTGCGGCCGAACAGCTGCTTCAGCAGGCTGGTGAGCGCCCAGTTGCCGAAGCGGTGGCCGCGACGATAGGCTTCCTCCACCTCCGACCTGCGGGCGCCCACGACCATGTCCAGATTATCCTCCAGCATGGCGGCAACCATGCGGGGCGCGGCGGCGGCCTCATAGGTCGCATCGCCATCGGCCATGATGTAGATGTCGGCATCGACGTCTGCAAACATGCGGCGGACGACATGGCCCTTCCCCTGCTGACCCACGCGGCGGACGATCGCCCCTGCCCCGGCAGCGAGTTCGCGGCTGCCGTCCGTGCTGTTATTGTCGAACACGTAGATATCGGCGGCGGGCAGCGCGCGGCGGAAATCCGCCACCGTCTGCACGATCGCACCGGCTTCATTATAGCAGGGCAGGATCACCGCGACGCGCGGGGCCGCAACGGCCGGTTGACTGTTCACCGCGGGATATTCCTTCATCGCCTTCCCATGCCCCCATCTGACTGGGTTCGACATGGCGCATCATGATTAAAATTTCGTCTGCCATGCCGCGTTGGAAATGAAAAGCGCCCGCGCTTCGCGAGGAAGCCGGGCGCTCATCATGTCGGCAAGGACGGGCTTATTCAGCCTTGGCAGCGGCCTTCTTGGGGGCAGCCTTCTTCTTGGGCTTCTCTTCAGCCGCCGCGTCTTCCCCGGCGACAGCTTCGTCCTTCTTGGCCGCGGCCTTCTTGGGCGCAGCCTTCTTCACCGGCGCTTCTTCAGCAGCGGCTTCCTCGGCAGGCGCGTCTTCGGCTTCGGCCTTCTTCTTGGCCGCGGCCTTCTTGGCCTTGGGCTTTTCGTCGCCATGGTCATGACCGCAGCCGGGGCCGTGGACATGGGGCTTCAGATCGCCGTCTTCGGCTTCGATCGCGGCTTCCAGCTCTTCACGGCTGACGGCGCGGTCGGTTACTTCTGCCTTCTCGAACAGGAAATCGACGACCTTGTCTTCATACAGGGGGGCGCGCAGCTGAGCGGCGGCCATCGGATCCTGGCGGACATATTGCACGAAGCGCTCACGGTCCTGCGGGCCATACTGCTGCGCAGCCTGCATGATAAGGCGGTTCATTTCCTGGTCGGACACGACGACGCCATTGGCCTGGCCGATTTCCGAAAGGAGCAGGCCGAGGCGGACACGACGCACGGCGATGGCGCGATAATCTTCCTTTTCGGCTTCCATTTCGGCGATCGCGGCGGCCGGATCTTCCTCATGGGTCGCTTCATGCTGAAGCTGCTGCCAGATTTGATCGAACTCGGCTTCCACCATGCTGGGCGGTACGTCGAAGTCGTGGGCAGCGGCCAGCTGATCGAGCAGCTTGCGCTTCATGTAGGTGCGGGTCAGGCCGTTATGTTCCTGCTCGATCTGGCCCTTCAGAAGCTCCTTGAGCTTGTCCAGACCTTCAAGACCCAGCGACTTGGCGAAGTCTTCGTCGACCTTGGGCTTGTCGGCATTCAGGATCGACTGCACGGTGACGTCGAACGTCGCTTCCTTGCCGGCGAGATGCTCAGCGCCATAATCTTCCGGGAAGGTGACGGTGATCGTCTTTTCCTCGCCCTTCTTCACGCCGGTCAGCTGCTCTTCGAAGCCGGGGATGAACTGGCCGGCACCGATCTTGAGGTTCACGCCCTCGGCCGAACCGCCTTCGAACGCCTCGCCGTCCACCTTGCCGACGAAATCGATCTTCAGCGTGTCGCCATCCTTTGCCTTGTGGGCAGCGGGATGTTCTTCAAGAGCGCCCTGCTGGCTGGCAATGCGGCCAGCGGCTTCATCGACCTGTGCGTCGGCAACTTCGACGGTCAGGCGTTCCAGCTTCAGACCATCGACGCTGGGCGCGGCGATTTCGGGCAGCACTTCCAGAGCGACCTTGATCTCGGCGTCCTTGCCGAATTCGAAGCCTTCGTCCAGTTCGACCGAAGGCTGCATCGCGGGACGCAGCTTCTGGTCGGCGATCAGCTTCTGGATGCTTTCCTGGATGCTGTTGTTCAGGGCGTCGCGCTGAAGCGATTCACCGTGCATCTTCTTTACAAGGTTGGCAGGCACCTTGCCGGCACGGAAACCGGGCATGCGCACTTGCGGTGCGATGGCCTGCACTTCCTTGTCGACACGGGCGTCGATGTCCTTCGACGTGATGGTTACGGTGTAGGCGCGCTTAAGGCCCTCGTTCAACGTCTCGACAGTCTGCATCTCTTCTCTCAAACGCTTTCTTCAGCTGAATTTCGGTGGCGTCGCCGCAGGCGGCGTCTGGTGCGGGCGAAGGGACTCGAACCCCCACATCATACGATACCAGAACCTAAATCTGGCGCGTCTACCAGTTTCGCCACGCCCGCATCGGTCGCCGGTCGGCGCGGCATAGAGAAAAGCGCGGTAAGAGGCAAGCTATAGTGGAACGCCCTGCGGAACCGCCCTGCTGCCCGAACGTAGGTCCATTGCGTTACACAGGAGATACAGAGATGGCCACCCGCCCAGACCATAATCCCGACGGCCTCCCCCCGCCCGACCGGATAGAGCCGCAATCACCCGACGAACAGCCCGCGCCCCGTACGCCGGACGAAACCCCGATGACCCAGCCGGACGAAATCAGCCCGGTCGGCCCGGATTACGACCAGCCCGACAGTGCGCCGGCCGAATTGCCGCCGCCGCCGGATTAAGCGGTGCGGCGCTACGGCAGGCGTCACGGCAAAGGATTGCCGCGACACAAGTGTGCGCTTGCCGCAACATATCCACAATTAATTTACGATCGAGGGAACCATTTTGGTATTTTGCCGGAAAATGACTGATCCGTGGCTGGACAGGCCCCTGCATCCATGATTGAAATATGTCATCGAGAAGACAGAAAATGAAATGCTGGAGAGGCGCGGCTGACAAAATAAGGGGGTCAACGTGCATAGGGTTCGCGCTAAGTTAGACTGGTTCAAGACGGTTATCCTGCCACAGGAAGCCGCCCTTCGTGGCCGCCTTCGCAGGATATTGCCATCCACCCACGAGCTGGAAGACATGGTCGCCGAGGTATTGGCCCGCGCCTATGCCACGGAGAATTGGGAGAATGTGACGACAGGCCGCGCCTATCTGTTCACGATCGCCCGCAACCTCGTCATCGATACCGCTCGCCGCAACAAGGTGGTCAGCTTCGAAACCATCGCCGATCTGGAATTGCTGGGTGGCGAAAATAATATCGAGGCGCAGCTTCATGCCCGCGAGGCACTTCGGCAGGTGGAAACCATCGTCGAGTCGTTGCCGACCCAATGTCGCCGCGTCTTCATTTTGCGGCGCATCCATGAAAAATCGATGCTGGAAATAGCGGAGGAAATGACTCTATCCGTTTCTACTGTTGAAAAACATCTGGCCAAAGCCATCGCGATAGTTATGCGGGCCTGGGCAGAACGTGAGGAAACGGACTTCGAGCGTGCAGGCGTCGGGACCAGGGTCGATCAACGTAGGCAGGGACTCGATCGAGGCGCAAGCCGCGCGCCTGCTAGCCCGGCTTAACAGCGCCCCTACACCACAAGACGAAGCTGAAATTTGCGACTGGGTCGAAAGCGACCCGCGCCATGCCATCGCCTTTGCCCGCGCCGAAGCCGCGTGGGAGGCCGCCGAGCGATTGAAGAGCGCCGCGGCCGACGTCACATTGCCCCCCATGGCGGAGATCGTCAGCGAGGAACAGCAGCGCCGCCTGTCCCGCAACATCATGATCGCCGCTGCCATCGCGATCATTTTCTTCATCGTCGCCGCGGTCGTGACCATCCGCACCTTCAACGGCGTCGATCGCTATCAGACCGCGATCGGCGAATTGCGCGATGTGAAGCTGGACGACGGATCGGTCCTGCACCTCAACAGCGACAGCGAAGCCGAAGTGCGGTTCACCGCGCATGGCCGCAAAGTGCGCCTGTTCAAGGGCGAAGCCTCGTTCGACGTCAATCAGGACAAGAAACGGCCGTTCGATGTCGAAGCCCGGTCGGCGGTGATTCGATCCGAAGGCACCACCTTCAACGTGCGGATGCGCCCGTCGATCGTCGAACTGACCGTGACGCGGGGCAAGGTCATCGTCTATTGCAGCAAGGGCAAGCCGCACCCGGTTTCCGCAGGTGGCGGCGCGGTGATCCAGCCCCGCACGGTTGCGCTCACCAACCTTGGCCCCAAGCTGGTCGACCAGCGTACCGCCTGGCGAGCGCAGATGGTCGAACTGGATGGCGAAACGATCGAGCAGGCGGCAGGCGAATTCAACCGTTATCGCGCCGCACCCATATTGATCGGCGATTCGCGCGTGTCGGCTCTGCGTATTGGCGGCCGCTTTCCAACCAAAGGTAGCCGGGAATTTCTGTCGGTGCTGCAATTGAGCCTGCCGATCCGTGCCGTCCATGGCGAAGACGGGTCGGTGATGCTGCTCTATCGCGATGAAGTCGCCGCTGCGCTGACGGTCAATTAGACCGCGCTTTCTTCCTATGCTCGCAATGACGGATTAGGTCAGCTTTATAGGATCGTAGGCTACATCGCGTTGTCGGCGGCGTTCAACGCATCGTCAAAGCTTTCGGGTAGCGGCGGCTGCACCGGACGATCGCAGCCCTGCTCCTTCATATGGGCGCGCAAGGCATCCATGCGGCCGAGATTCCAGCGCGCAAGCGGCACGCCGAGGGGACGAAATTCGGCCCGGTCGAACAACTCCACCACGTAGGATTTGCAGAGGTCGTCCACCTGATCGAGCGACAGCATCCCAAGGTTCATGACCATGGGCTTACCCGGCACGCCGTTGCGACCGCGCACAAGGTCCGTGACATACAGCCCGCCGCGCGGATCGATCAGCACCACGTCCGCCTCGCTCGAATCGATGAGGCGATGGCTGGCGGCATAGGGCGCGACAAAGGCATGGGTGCGCCAGACCAGATAGGTGCTGGCCAGGATGGTGATGGCCATGCCGATAAGGAGCGGGCGCATGGCCCCCTGTGGACGGAAGCGTGCCCAGCCCAAACCGGCCAGCAAACAGAAAGGGCCGATAAAGCCATGGGCATAACGGAAACCCCAACCATAGCCCTGCGCCAATGCCAGCAGGCAGCCGGCAAGGCAGCCCATAGCCAGCGGCAGCGCGATTTCCTGCCCCCGGATCATCGCGCGCCAGCGCATGGCGGCGATGCCGAGCATGGCCAGCGGCACCATCAAAATATTGTTCCAGGCGACGTAACGGGTGATGTTGACCAGCGGTTGCCAACGATCGCCAAGCCGCTCGAACAGGCTGCCCACCTTGTCGGCGACACCGGCGGAGGGACGGATATCGATCGGGGCGCCGAGCGCGTGCATCAAGAATGTCGGCCAGACCTTCGCCCAGATAATGACGATCGCCACCAAGGTCAGCACATGGAAGGCCGCGACCGTCCAACGCCGTGCCAGCAGCATCCACAAGATGAAGGGCGCGATGAAGATCGGCGGAAAATGCCATTGGTGCAGGCCAGCGGCGATCAGCGCCACCACGCCGGCACTCACATGGCCGATCAATCCCCCGCGCAGGACGAGCGCCAGCCAGACCATGTTGAGCGCAAAATGGCCGGTCATGGCATAAGGGGTCATCGCCGTGACCCAAAGCTGGCTGGAGGAGAAGCCCAGCAATATCGTCACCCAGACCGCATCCGGGCGATCGGGCATCAGGTGCAGCGCCACGCGCCACAGCGCAAACAGCCCCACCATCAACAGCGCCGGGCCGGCCAAGTTGGGATCGCCCAATTGCCAGAAGAGCGCCTGGATCGCGCTGTTCACCGGCAGATAGGCTGCCGTCCAATAATCCGCCGCGCCGAAGGGCGAGAAAAATTCCGGCATGATCGCGCGGCGATAGGGTTCCCACTCCATGGGGATCGGCCGGGCAAACAGGCCTTCGCGCATATAGGCAGCGGCGAAGCGGGCGACTTCTTCATCCCGGCTGATCGCATAATCCTGAAACAGGGCATAATGGCCGGCCCATGCCGCCATGCCCAGCAGAACGATGAGCGGCACAACGATGCGCGCGGTCGGCCGGGGGAACGCAAACCCCTTCCCCTCCGCCCAGGGCGCAGCGAGCGCCAGCAACAACAGCGATCCCAAAAGCGCGGGGAAATCCTGATCCAGCAGCAGGATGACGGCCAGGCTGACGCCCTGGCGATAGGTGACATGCCAAAGGAAGGTGGCGCCAAGCCACAGGGCCAGGCCGATCGCTCCAGCCAGAAACAGGCGTCGCGCGCTGACGAACCCGGCTGTGTCGCCCATGGTCAAGCCCCGACCACCGTCCGGTTGACGAATATGCCATCCATTTCGACCAACAGGGGGAAATGGCCCTTATTATTGGCAAAGAAGGCGGAGGGGACGAAGCCGCGATCGGCCAGCCAATCGATCATCTCGCGATAGCCGGTGCCGCCTTCATAGATGGGGCGGACGCCCAGCTCCGTCTGGACGCCAAGCATGTTCGTAAGGACCGCGCCCGCGCCTTCGCACACCGACAGGTCGTGCCCCTGTGTGTCCATCTTCAGGAAAGGGCGCGCAAAGCCATGTTGCGCGACAAGTTCGGGAAGCAGCGTGTCGAGGCGACGGCATTGCATCTCCACCGTCTTCGTCACCTTGTTGCGGTCGGCGAAGATGGGGTCCTGTTCATCCGATGGGTTTTTCAGCGAGCTGAACTGGTCTGCGGCCATGATGTTGAAGCTGGCGGTGCCATCGAAATCGGACAGGGCCATGTTGAAGACGTGCCAGTGCCGGTCGGACGCAGCGGCCTTCTGCAATTCGACGAACACATCCGGGTTCGGCTCGAAGGAGAGGATCAGCCCCTTATAGCCCGCATCCTGGCGCAACATGGTGGCATATTGGCCGCGATTGGCGCCGACATCCAATAGGCAATCGACCGAGAAGACCGACAGGAAGCGCTTGAGCGCCTGAATTTCCGGATATTGGTGGACGCGGCCGGCCAGCGCCAGACGCAGGGCCAGCTTGCGGTCGGCCAGTTCGCGCAGATAACGGTTCATGCGCGCGCGGCCAATGCGGTTTCATAAATGCCGATGGTCGCCACCGCCATATCCTTCCAACTTCCCATTGCCTGTCCATGGGCGCGTGCCTGCGCGCCATGGCTGTGCCTGATGGCCGCGCTTTCGATCAGCGGCAAGAGGGCTTGGGCCAGTGCAGGCGCATTTCCCGCCCGCGCCCTGACCGCGACGCCGTCCGGCAACTGGCCAAACATGCCTGCATCGGACGTCACCATCGCCTTGCCATGGTGAAGGGCGGACAGGAAAGCACCGCTCGAATCGATATGGCGGTACGGGAAGACGATCATGTCGGCCCGGGCCATATGCGCGTCGAGCCGGGCTTCGTTGAGGAAGCCGAAATCAGTGGCGAGGCGGTGAGAGAAGCCGGCCTGGGCGACGGCGTCGATCAGCGGCGCCATGTCCATGAAGGGCTTGCCGGCAAGGACCAGTTGGAAGGCATGGCCGGCGCGCCAGAGCTGAAGGCAAGCCTCGATCAATATATCGACGCCCTTATAGGGGCGGATCGTGCCGAAGAAGAGCAGGCGCGGGATGGTGGCCGCGGGGATGGCGGCGAAATCGGCGGGCGCGGCCGGGGCGAGGCGCATCGGCGGGTGCGGGGTCACCTGGATGCGGGCCGGATCGATGCCCTGCCCGATCAAGGCCGCGCGGGTGGTTTCGCCATGGACGACCAGCGCGTCGAACAGATCGAGCAATGCGCGATAGCCGCGTCCCTGAAGGCCGGCATCGGCATGATAGGCGTCGGCATTATGGACGGTGTGGACCAGCGCCGCGCGCCCCTTCAGCCGGTTCAGCAGCAACCGGTCGGCAGGCGCCAGCGGGAGCCACTGGACATGGACGACATTCGCTTTTGTGAGGGGCGCGATGTCGCCCAATGCGCAGGTCAGGCCATATTCCGCCGCCTTGGCCATGCGGAAGGCGCGCCCTTCCCCCAATCGCGTCCGCAAGGCTTCGCTGCGCCGAAAATATCGCGGCCGATAGGTGTAGCCGCGCGGTACGATCGCGTCGGTGTCGCGCATCGGGCGACCGAGCAGGGTGACATCCATGCCCTGCCCCGCAAGCGCCGCGCACAGGCTGTCGTCATAGCGCCCGGTGAAGAGGGAGGGATCGACCATGGCGACCTTCATGCTCGCACCAACCGACGCAGGGAGAGGAGATGGAGCATGGCCACGCCCGCGAGCGTCAAGGCGTAGAGCGCAAGGAAGGCCAGATCGAACCGGTCTGGCCAGAGCAGGAGGGCAAGCGGCGCGCTCGCCAGCGATCCGGCGAGGAAAGGCAGCGATCGGGCCAGCAATTCGCCAAAGCGCCCCAACGCGCCCTGCACATAGACCGAGACGCAAAGCAGGGTCAGTGCCGCCAGAGCCAGGATGATGAGCAGGATATCCGCCCGGTCGATCGTGGCGCGGCCGTCGAACAGCAGAGCGAACAAGCGGTCGCCAGCCAACAGCAGTACGGCGGACAGGCCGGCGGCAAAGAGCAAGGCCGCCGCCAGAGCACGACCAAGCAATTGGCGCAGGCGCGCAACATCGCCGGCATGGAAAGCACGGGTTATGCGGGGCAAGGCAGCCTCCACCGTGGCGCGGACCAGCATCGACAAGGCGCGCGACATTTTGAAGAAGAAATCGAAGACCAGCATCGGTCGGGCGTCGCTGGTGGCCAGCGCGATCGTGAAATAGGGCGCATTATAGGCGATGATGTCGGAGACGGTGAAGGCCGCCGAGGCCCCGATATCACGCAGATAATGGGCGCGGACATGACCGCCGCCGACGCGAAAGGCGATCCAGTGGCGGCGCGTCATGCCAAGGCGACGATGGACATGGCCGATGGCATAGCCGATCACAAGGATGCTGACCGCCAGTTGCAGCCCGACCGACAAGCGCGGGTCCAGGCCCGCCAGCATCGCAAGCAGCAGGCCGATCGTCACGACGCGCCGCGCGCAATCCAGTCCTTCCCACAGGAAATTACCGTCCACCGCCGCCAGCGCCCGCTTGGCCAGGAGAGCCGGCAGATTGAGACAGGCGGACAGGAAGAAGAGGAGGAAAAGCAAGGGCATGGCGGTCGATAGCCAGCCGCCCGCCAGCGCAATCAGCAGGATCACGGTGGCGCCGACGACCAGCAGGCCGAGAAACAGGAACAGGACGCCCATTTCCTCCAGCCGAAAGCCGCCATCCTGGGGCCCCTCCTCACCGCCAAGCCAATGCCGCCGCAATCGGGCATAAATGATGCTGGTCAGGCCAAATTCCGCCGAGATTGTGAAATTGCCGAACGCAACCAGCAGCAGGAAGGCTTGAAACTCGCCGATCGGCAGCACGCGCACGAACACGAAGGTGACGGCAAAGCCCCAGATCAGCACCAGCCCGACATTGGCGAGCTTAACCAGTGCAAGAAAGCGGGCCGAGCCTTCCAGCCGCGCGAGGCGGCTCACCGTGCGGACTCTCCGCCCGGCTTGCGCGCGCGGAACAGCCGGTCGTCGAGGGCGTGAAAATGGCGGATGTCGTCGTCGATGGATGCGGCGTCAATCTGTTCCAGATCGAAACCGGCGGCGCGGATGCGGTCGGCGAAATCGAGGCCATATTGGCGGACATGGTCCCACTGGCCGAAACGGCGCTCCCGCTCACGCGGCGGGATATCGAAGCTGCCATCTTCGGTCGGCTTGTCCCATAATGGCACGATCAGCCAGGCTTCGCCGCCGGGCTTGAGCGCGCGATGGATGTTGCGCAACACGGCCATGTCGTCGGGCACATGTTCCATCACATGGCTGGCGTAGAAGAGGTCGTAGCGGTCGCTGTCCGCCAATTCCATCAAATCGACGCGGTGCATGTGCGGCACCGTATAGCGTGCGGGATCGAGGTCCGCCGGGACATAGTCGGCGGCGGCGGAAAAGCGCCTGACCAGACTCCCCTCATTGGGGGCCATGTGAAGGATCGCGCCGGCGGTCGGCACGGTCAGCGTCCCCTGCTGGATCAGCCAGTTCATCAGCCGCTCGCGCGGCGAGGCGCCACATTGCGGGCATCCCCATTCGCCATTGTCGCCATAACGGAAGAAGCCGACCACGGCGCTGCCACAGGCCGGGCAGCTGCGCGTGGCGCGTGCGCCCAAAGCCTTGCGCAATGTGAGCGCCGTCTTGGTCAGATGCTTGCCGGCGGCCTTGGCCACCCGCTGGACAGTAATCACTGGTCGCTCCGCGCAGGGTAGGTGAAAGGCCGCGCTATACTATAAGCGACGGGTAATGCGAGAGGCTTTCGGGATCAGGCCAGCAACGTGCGCACCAGTTCGGGCACAAGCTGGCTGGCCGGGCCGAGCCGCGTCTCATCGAAATAGACGCTGCCGGCCGAAGGATCGAGATTGAGTTCCAGCGTGCGGGCACCGACATGACGGGCAGTCTGGACAAAGCCGGCAGCCGGATAGACCGCGCCCGATGTGCCGATCGACACGAACAGGTCCGCGTTGCGTACCGCATCGTAGATCCGATCCATCTCATACGGCATTTCGCCGAAGAACACGATGTCGGGACGCAGGCGCGGCTTGCCGCAGCCATCGCAGATGCTGCCGGGTGGCAGCGCGTCGGCCCATGGGGCCGCCTTGCCGCAGGCGGCGCAAAGGGCAGACTTAAGTTCTCCGTGCATGTGGATCAGCCGCTTGGCCCCGGCCCGTTCGTGCAGATCGTCGACATTCTGCGTCACGATCAGCAATTCGCCGGGCCAGGCGGCGTCGAGCGCGGCCAGCGCCTGATGCGCAGCATTAGGCTGAACCTCCGCCAGCTTCGCGCGCCGCTCGTCATAAAAACGATGGACCAGCGCCTCATCCCGCGCCAGCGCTTGCGGGGTACAGACGTCCTCGACGCGATGGCCCTCCCACAGGCCATCGGGCCCGCGAAAGGTGGCGAGACCGGATTCCGCCGATACGCCCGCGCCGGTAAGGATGACGATAGTGTGGATGTCAGTGCCCATGATAGACGCATTAGAGCGCAAGCGCGGCCGCGCCAAGGCGCAGGGATGACAAAGCCGCGCCGCTCTGGCATCGGCCACGTCCTGACGGATAGGAAATGAGGCGGGACATGACGACGATCGGCATTTTCGGAGCGGCGGGCCGGATGGGACGCGCGATTGCGCAGGTTGCAGCGGATACCGGCCTGGGGCTGGCGGGCGGCACCGATCGCGATCCTGCGGGCGAGATCGCGCCGGGCATCGCCATGACCGCCGACACACTGGCGCTGGCGGAAGCGAGCGAGGTGTTGATCGACTTTTCCGTGCCGGGCGCGCTGTCCGCGCATCTCGACGCCTGCATCGCGGCGAAGAAGCCGATCGTGATCGGCACCACCGGGCTGGAGCCGGTGCATCATGCCCTGATCGACGAAGCGGCCGTGCATATTCCTGTGCTCCAGACCGGCAATACCTCGCTGGGCGTCAACCTGCTGGCGGCGCTGGTGGAGAAGGCGGCTGCCGGCCTGGGCGACGATTGGGACATCGAGATCGTCGAGATGCACCACCGGCACAAGGTCGATGCGCCGTCCGGCACCGCGCTGATGCTGGGCGAGGCGGCAGCGCGCGGGCGGCATATCCCGCTGGCCGAGCATAGCGATCGCGGCCGCGACGGCATTACCGGCGCGCGTACGCCCGGCGATATCGGCTTCGTCGCTCTGCGTGGCGGATCGGTGGCGGGCGACCATCAGGTGATCTTCGCCACCGAAGGCGAACGGATCGAGATCGGCCATCGCGCCGAGAATCGCACCATCTTCGCCCGCGGCGCGGTGAAGGCGGCCCGCTGGCTGGTCGGGCAACCGGCCGGGCGGTACGATATGAAGGGCGTGCTGGGCCTGTAAATGAACAAGGCGCAGGTCTTCGATTTTTTCAGCCGTCTGGCCGAAGCCAATCCGGCCCCGGTGACGGAGCTGGAATATGGCAACGCCTATCAGTTGCTGGTCGCGGTCACCCTGTCCGCCCAGGCGACCGATGTCGGCGTGAACAAGGCCACGCGCGCGCTTTTCCGCGAGGTGACGACGCCGCAGCAGATGGTCGATCTGGGCGAAGACGGCTTGAAGCAGCACATCAAGACGATCGGGCTGTTCAATACCAAGGCCAAGAATGTGATCGGCCTGTCTGAAATTTTGGTACGCGATTATGGCGGCGAAGTACCGGAGGATCGCGATACGCTGACCACCCTGCCCGGCGTCGGGCGCAAGACCGCCAATGTCGTGGTGAACACCGCTTTCGGACAGGAGACGTTTGCGGTCGATACCCATATCTTCCGTGTCGGCAACCGGACCGGCCTGGCGCCGGGCAAGACGGTGCTGGCAGTGGAGGAGAAGCTGGAGAAGCGGGTGCCCGGCCCGTTCCGGCGCGACGCGCATCACTGGCTGATCCTGCATGGCCGCTATGTGTGCAAGGCACGCAAGCCGGAATGCTGGCGCTGCATCGTCAGCGACCTGTGCCGGTTCAAGCCCAAGACGCCCGCGCCCAAGATTTCGGCGGCCAAGGCGGCCTGACACGGTCCAACGTGCATTTTCGCGCCGTTCATGACAAACATAGTACAGATGACGGATCGCGCTACGTGGCGCCGTCGATTCGGCGTGATATGAGGAGAGAAGCCATGTCCGCCCGTTCCAACCATCGCCTTGTCCTGTCCGTCGCACTGGCCTGCATCGCACTGCCCGCCTTGGCCAAGGAAGCGCCCGATCCCTACGTGCCGGCCAAGGGTGCGGCGATAGATTGCGTACAGATCCGGTCGATCCGGTCGACCAATGTGCGCGACGACCGCACCATCGACTTCATCATGAACGGCAAGAAAATCTACCGCAACAGCCTGCCCAGCAGCTGCCCCAGCCTGGGCTTCGAAAAGCGCTTTTCCTATCGCACCAGCCTGTCGCAGCTCTGCTCGGTCGATATCATCACCGTGTTGTGGAATGTCGGCCCTGGATTGCAGCCGGGCGCCAGTTGCGGCCTGGGCAAGTTCCAGCCGATGGAGAAGGCGGCAAAATAAGATCGGCCAAGGTGATTTTGACGCTGGCGCAGGGCCAAGGACTTTGCTACCCGCCCCTCCTGACCAGCGTCATGCACCCATAGCTCAGCTGGATAGAGCGTTGCCCTCCGAAGGCAAAGGCCAGTGGTTCGAATCCACTTGGGTGCACCATTTTCTCACAACAGACCGGCCTGACTTCGTTCGAAATCGAGCAGCCAGCGCTTTACCTCGACGCCGCCGGCGAAGCCGGTGAGCGCACCGTTGCTGCCGATAACGCGGTGGCAGGGTGCGATGATCGAGATGGGGTTGCGGCCATTGGCGGCGCCCACCGCACGACTGGCGGTGGGAAGGCCGATAGCGCGGGCGATGTCGCCATAGCTGCGTGTTTCACCGAAGGGGATGGTGCAGAGCGCCGCCCATACCTTCTTCTGGAAATCGGTGCCGCGAAAGTCGAGCGGCACGGTAAATCGCTGTAAATTGCCGGCAAAATAGGCGGTCAACTCCGTCGCCGTCTGCGCCAGCATGGGATGAGCAGGGCTGTCTTCCCGCATAGTCAGACGGACGCGGGCAGGATCGTCCTCTTCCCACAGGATTGCCACCAACCCTGCGTCGCTGGCCACCAGGGTCAGGACGCCGACGGGCGAGGGAAAGAGCGTTTGGACGAGGGCCATATGTAAATCTCCGCTACCTGCCTATGACCGATAGCGGAGATTATGGGCCAGGGCTTCTCCCGGCTTGCTGTCAAAGTCGGTGAGCGGCTTATTTCAGGCCGCCGCCCATCGCACGATAGAGTTCGACCATGTTGGTCGCACGAGTCAGGCGGGTGGCGACCAGGCTCTGCTCCGCGCTGTAGAGCGAACGCTGGGAATCCAGCGTTGTCAGGAAGCTGTCCACCCCGGCACGGAAGCGAGCCTCCGACAGGGTATAGGCTACCCGTGCGCTATCCCGCTGCGACGTCTGGGCCTCCACCTGCTGCGTCATGGTGCCGCGCCGGGCGAGCGCATCGGCGACTTCGCGGAAACCGGTCTGCACGCTCTTTTCATAGGTGGCGAGCATCGCGTCGTAAGTTGCCCTGGCGTAACGCAGATTACCCTTGTTCCGGCCGAAGTCGAAGATCGGCAGGGTTGCACCGGGCGCGACCGACCAGGTGTCGCTGCCGGACTTGAACAGGCCGGATAGGCCCAGACTGACCGTCCCAAGCGCTGCCGTCAGCGAAATGGTCGGAAAGAAAGCCGCGCGCGCCGCACCGATATTGGCGTTGGCGCCACGCAGATTATGTTCTGCCGACGCGATATCGGGACGGCGCAACAATATGTCGGACGAGATGTTCGCCGGCAGGTTGTCGAGCGTAGCGTCCTTTTGCTCCAGCGAATTGGGCAGATCCGACGCAGGCACGGTCGTTCCTACGAGCAGGTTGAGCGCATTCTGGTCCTGCGCCACCAGCGTCGTGGCCGCCGCAATGTCCGATCGGGCGCTGTCATAGCTGGTCTGCGCCTGACGGACCTCCAGTTCAGATGCGATGCCCCTGGCAAAGCGGGCCTTGTTGAGGTCCAGCGTCTTGCCGAAGGCCTGCTCCAGATCGCGGGCAATGCGCAACCGTTCCTGGTCCGCCGCCATGGTGAGCCAGGCATTGGCGGTTTCCGCGATCAGCGCCGTCTGGGCCGCATTTCGCGTTTCGACGCTGGCGAAATATTGCTCCTGCGCCGCTTTGGTCAGGTTGCGCACCCGACCGAACAGGTCGATTTCCCAAGAAGAAATGCCAAGCTGCGCCTGGTAAACGTCGGTGTTGAGCCGCTGGCTCTGGCCGAACTGGACGAGTGGCTGCTCCGAATAGGTCGCCGTGCCGCTGCCCGCCACGGTGGGGAGCAGGTCGGCCCGCTGCACCTTATATTGCGCCCGTGCCTGTTCGACATTGGCGAGTGCGATACGCAGGTCGCGATTGTTGGCAAGCGCGGTTTCGATCACACGCGCCAACCGCGCATCAGTGAAGAAATCGCGCCATGCCGTATCCGCCGGGACGATCGCCGATCCGTCGCCGGCGGGATAGGCATCACCCTGGGGCGTGCCGGCCGGAACGGGCAGTTCCGGCCGCACATATTTGGGCGCCATGTCGCAGGCGGCCAGCGCCAGCGAAAGGGTGATGGCGCCCAGCGCTTTCATGTTGCGCTTCATCTTCAAGCCTCCTGCGGCGCGTGCGGGGTGTCCGTGTCGCCAGCCGCATCTTCATGGTTCTTATGTTCGCGGAACAGCCGCTTCACGACGGTGAAGAAGACGGGGACGAAGAAGATCGCCAGCACCGTCGCCGACAACATGCCGCCGACAACCGCCCAGCCGATCGCGTTCTGACCGCCTGCACCCGCACCGGTCGAAACCGCCAGCGGCAGCACACCGAAGATGAAGGCGAAGCTGGTCATCAGGATCGGCCGCAAACGCAGCTTGCCCGCTTCCAGCGCCGCCTTGGCCGGCGACAAGCCCTCGCGCATCTTCTCTTCGGCGAATTCCACGATGAGGATCGCGTTCTTCGCCGACACGCCGATGGTCGTGATAAGCCCGACCTGAAGGTAGATGTCGTTGTTGAGCCCCGCCAGCGTCGCGGCGATGACCGCACCCAGCACGCCCAACGGCACCACCAGCATGACCGCGATCGGCACGGACCAACTTTCATACAGCGCGGCGAGGCAGAGGAAGACGATCAGCATCGAGAGCGCATAGACATAGGAGGACTGGCCACCCGACGTCTGTTCTTCGTAGGAGATGCCGTTCCAGCTGAATCCGACGCCGGCCGGCAGCTTTGCAGCATGTTCCTCCATCGCCTTCATCGCGGTGCCGCTCGATACGCCGGGCGCTGGCGCACCCTGGATGTTCATCGAAGGAACGCCGTTGAACCGCTCCAGTCGCGCAGGCCCCTGCACCCAGTCCGTCGTGGAGAAGGCGGACAAGGGGGCCATGGTGCCGGAGCTGCCACGAACGTGATAGGCGCCGATCGCTTCGGGCGTCATGCGGAAGGGCGCTTCGGCCTGTACATAGACGCGCTTCACGCGATCGCGATCGATGAAGTCGTTGATGTAGGAACCGCCCAAATTGGTGCTGATCGTGTCGTTGACGTCCGCCTGGGCGATGCCCAATGCGCCCGCCGCCGCCTGATCGACATTCAGTTTGAGCTGGGGCGTATCTTCCAGACCGTTGGGACGGACCTGCGCCAGGCGCTTGTCCGCCATGGCCATGCCGAGCAGCTGGTTGCGTGCCGCCAGCAGCTTTTCATGGCCCAGATTGGCCTGGTCGAGCAGCTGGAAGTCGAAACCGGAAGCATTGCCCAATTCCTGCACCGCCGGCGGCACGAAGGCGAAGGCCATGCCCGCAGAAATTTTCTGGAAAGCCATGTTGGCGCGCAACGCGATGGCCGGGACATGATTGTCCGCTCCCTTGCGATGCTCCCAATCCTTCATGCGGACGAAGACGATGCCGACATTCTGACCCTGCCCCACAAAACCGAAACCGGCGACGGTGAAGACAGCAGACACATTGGCCTTTTCATCGACCAGATAATGATCGCGCATCTTGGCCAGAGTGCGTTCCGTTTCTTCTATCGTAGCCCCCGCAGGCAAGGACACCTGGTTGATGATCATGCCCTGATCTTCATCCGGCAGAAAGCCGCTGGGCAGTCGCAGGAAGACGAACGCCATGGCCGCTGCAATCAGGACATAGACCAGCATGGTCCGGCCCCAGCGATGCTCGACCTTCTCCACGCCCCGGCCATAGCGAACCACGCCCTTGTCAAAGGTGCGGTTGAACCAGTCGAAGAAGCGGCCGAAAACCGAACCGATCGGCCCGTTCCAGCTATGCCCGTGCGAGGCAGGCTTCAGGATGGTCGCACAAAGCGCGGGTGTAAGAATAAGTGCCACCAAAACCGACAGGACCATCGAGGAGACGATCGTGATCGAAAATTGGCGGAAGATGACGCCCGTGGACCCGCCGAAGAAGGCCATGGGCAGGAACACCGCAGACAGAACCAGGCCGATACCGATCAGCGCGCCGCTGATCTCGTCCATCGATTTCTTGGCTGCTTCTTTGGGTTCAAGCCCCTCATCCTGGATGAGGCGTTCCACATTTTCCACGACGACGATCGCGTCGTCGACCAGCAGGCCGATCGCCAAGACCATGCCGAACAGGGTCAACGTGTTGATGGTAAAGCCAGCGACGCTAAGGATCGCGAGCGATCCCAGCAGCACCACCGGAACGGCGATTGTCGGGATCAACGTCGCGCGCCAGTTCTGAAGGAACAGGAACATGACGACGAAGACCAGCAGCACGGCTTCGAACAGGGTATGGATGACCTGTTCCACCGACAGCTTGACGAAGGTCGAGTTGTCGACGGGGAAGTCGTACTTCACCCAGTTGGGGAAATTCTTCGACAGTTGATCGACGCGGCTCTTCACCGCCTCCACCGTGTCGAGTGCGTTGGCACCGGGCGCCAGCTTCACGCCGAAGCCCGAAGCGGGATGGCCGTTGAATTTCACGCCAAAGCCGTAGGTTTCGGCGCCCAGTTCGACCTTGGCGACGTCCGACATCAGCACGACAGAGCCATCGCTGTTGCTGCGCAGGCGGATGTTGCGGAATTCTTCGGGCGTACGCAGACGCGACTGGGCCGTGACGGTCGCATTGAGCGCCTGCCCCTTGGGCGAGGGCGATCCACCGATCTGGCCAGCCGACACCTGGGCGTTCTGAGCCGTGATCGCCGATTTGACGTCGCCCGTGGTGACGCCCAGATTGGCCATCTTATACGGGTCCAGCCAGATGCGCATGGCATATTGCGAACCGAACAATTGCGTGTCGCCGACGCCGGTGACGCGGCTCAGCGGGTCTTGCAGGCTGGACGCAATGAAATCGCTCGCATCTTCCTGATCGTGGATCCCGTCATCGGAATAGACGGCCATGATGAGGAGGAAGCTGGACGTCGACTTGCCGACACGCAGGCCTTGCTGCTGCACTTCCTGCGGCAGCAGCGGCGTTGCTTGCGACAGCTTGTTCTGAACCTGCACCTGCGCGATGTCAGGGTCCGTTCCCTGTTCGAAGGTCAGGGTGATGTTGAGCGTGCCCGACCCGTCGCTGGTGGACGAGAAATAGCGCAGATTATCGATGCCCTTAAGCTGTTGCTCGATAATCTGCGTGGTCGTGCTTTCCAACGTCTGGGCGTTGGCACCGGGATAGGTGGTCTGGATCGTCACCGCAGGCGGCGCGATTTCCGGGAACTGCGCGACCGGAAGCGACCGGAGCGAAAGCAGGCCGGCCAGCATGATGACGATGGCGATGACCCATGCGAAGATGGGTCTGTCGATAAAATAGCGGGCCATGGCTTAGTGTGCCCCGCCCTGCTTGTCGGCCGGCGACGCGCCCTGGGCTGCCGCACCGCCTTCAGGGGCAGTGACCTGTTGCGGGGCTCCGGGCTTTACCACGGTGCCGGGACGCAGGTTCACTAGTCCTTCCACGATCAATTTGTCGCCAGCCTTGAGCCCATCGGTAACGATCCACTTGTCGCCGACGGCGCGATCGACCGTGACCTGGCGCATTTCGACCTTGTTGTCCTTGCCTACGACCATGGCGGTCGCGCGGCCCCGCGCGTCGCGAGTGATACCCTGCTGCGGCGCCAGAATAGCCTGGGTCCGTTCGCCTTCGATCAGCTTGGCGCGGGCGTACATGCCCGGAAGCAACAGACCGTCCGGATTGGGGAAGGTCGCACGCAACGTCACCGCACCCGATGTGGAATCCACCGTGACTTCGGAGAATTGCAGGCGCCCTTCGATCGGGTAGAGGCTGCCGTTGGGCAGGATCAACTGGATGCGGGCCCCCTGCGCTTCGCTGATGCCGCCCTTTTTCATCGCCTGCTTCAGATCGATGATCTGGGCCGCCGATTGCGAGACGTCGACATAGACGGTGTCGGTGCGCTGAATGGTGGTGAGCGCATCGGCCTGCCCCGCCTGCACCAATGCGCCCGGCGTGAAGAGCGAGCGGCTGATCCGGCCGGAAATAGGCGCGCGAATGCGCGTGAAATTCTGATTTACCTGGGCCGCCTGAAGCGCGCCACGCTGCGCCGCAACATTGGCACGTGCCTGCTGAGCGGCCGCATCCGCATCGTCATATTCCTGCTTCGACACGGCATTGATGCCGACCAGATCCTTATAGCGCTGTGCCTGCAAACCGGTCGATCGAATGGCGGCCTGGGCATTGGCAAGCGAACCCTGCGCCTGCGCCAGCGCAGCCCGATAGGGTGCATCGTCGATTTCGTAGAGAAGCTGCCCGGCGCGGACATAGCCGCCCTCCTCAAACAAACGGCGGCGAATCACGCCGCTGATCTGGGGCCGAACCTCTGCCGTTTCGACTGCAACGATGCGGCCCGGAAGTTCGTTCAGCAATGGTGCCGACTCGGTCTTGAGCGTCACGACACCCACTGCAGGCGGCGGCGGCGCAGGCTGTTCCTGCTGTCCACATGCGCTGAGCGCAAAGGCCGAGGCACATGCCAGCAGCCCGATGATTGTCCCCTTTTGCATCGATTGGATTCCGTTTTTTTAGGGATCGAAGATTTGGAATGAACGTTCATTCCGCTTGCCCGGCAGGTACGATCATGGCAATGCGATTTCAAGAGGCAAAAAAGCCGAAAGGGTGAATATGGTTGCAGTGCAGCAAGAAAAAAACGGTCAGTCTCGTATTCTGACGGCCGCGCGCACCTTATTCGATAGTCACGGCTTTCACCAGACGTCCATGGCAGAGCTTGCCAGCGCAGCCCAGGTGTCGGTCGGCCAGATCTATCGCCTGTTCAAAAGCAAGGAAGATATCATCGAAGCCCTGGTGCATGACGATGCGGACCAGTGGTGCGAGCAATTGGGCACATTGCAGGCGCGACTGGATGACGGCGAGTTGACCGTGGAGGAGACGTTCGAACAATTGCTGTTGCAGACGATCGACGAAAAGGACGAGGCGCTGGCCTTCGACATTTTGGCCGAAAGTTTCCGCAATAGTGAAGTGGCCGACACGATCGGGGTCATGTGCCAGCGCTTTCGCGTCTATATCCGCGATTTCGCCTGTGCCGCGAACGACCGGCTATCGGGCGAGACTCTGGACGCGGCCGAGGAAATGCTGCTCGCCTGTCTGTTTGGCCTGGGTCATCGCAGCATATCGCGGCCGCGCTTGTCTGCCGCGATCGCTGCAAGGCGGACCGCGCAGATGATCGTCGCCGCGCTGCGCGGGGTGCAATAACTTCCCTTCGACAAGCCTCCCCCGATCCCGTGAGGGAAAGCGACGCGAAGTTCGGTAAGGCCACAAAGCCTTTCCACCCCGTCCCGCCAATGCCTCTTCCCATCGCGGATATCTCTACATCGCTGCAACTTACCCGATCCCGACGGACTTACCCGCAATAGGTTTTTCGGAAGGTATTTCATGCAGATAGAGACATCGTTCGATCGCACTTATTTCGAGGCGCGGATGGAACGGAACCGCCAACTGGCCGAACGATCAAGTGACCCGACGATCCGTGACCTGCATCTGGAATATGTCCGCCTCTACGAACAATTGATGGAAGCGCCGCAACCCGTCTGATGCGCGGGGGCGGCGCTTCCCGATTATCAGCGTGCCACCGCTCCCTCCGGCAGGACAACGGCAGACCAGCTCTTGCCCGGCACCAGATATTTGGCGGCAAGCGCCTGTAGCTGGGCCGGCGTCACGCTCAGCATATCCTGCGACATATTCTTCATCGCCTCGACATAGCGGGCATCATGGGTGGCGCCCTCCATCTGGTTCATCCAGAAGGCGTTGCCGGTGCTGGCCCGCATCAGCAACTGGCGCATCGGCGCCACCGCGCGTTGCAGTTCGTCATCGCTGACCGGCGTCTTCGCAAGGTCAGCGGCCGTATCCTTCACCACGCCGTAGAAATAGGCGATGCGATCCGGCCGCACCTGGCTGGTGACGAGGATGTAGCCGCCGCTTTCGTAGGAAAAGGGCCAGTTGTTCTGGACGCTGGGCGAATAGGCCGCACCCTCGGTCGATCGCAATTTGTCGAACAGGCGATCGTTGAAGATCTGCGTCAGAATTTCCAGCTGGCGCCCTTCCTTTTGCAAATCGAAGCCGCCCGCCGTCGGCCAGGCCATGACCGCTGCCGCCTGCTCCTTGTCGCCCTTATGCCGCAAGACGACCGGGGTTTCGACATGGGCGGGGAAGCGCATCGCCTTGTTCGCAGCAGGAACCGGAACATCGGGGCGAGCGGGAAGCGCGCCGAAGGTGGCCGCAACCGCCTGAATCGCCTCATCCGCCTTTACTTGACCGAAAATCTGGACCTCGATCGGGCCAGAGGCGAGGATCGGTTCCCATGTGGCCCGGAACGCCTGCGGCGTCAGTCCGTCGATTTCGGCACGGGACGGCGTACGGAAACGCACATCCTTGTCATGCAGAAGCCAGTTGAGATCACGCCCCAGCACCGAGTCCGGCGAGCGCGACATGGCGTCATAGGCGACGGACGCCCCGGTCTTCACGCGCGCGATCGGCGCGGGGTCCCAGCCGGGCTGCGCCAGCTTGGTCGCGAACAGACGCAACTGATCCCGATAGTCGGCCGGGCGCGTTACCACCTGCATTTCGAAGGCATCGTCATCCATGTTGAAATCCATGCCCATGCGCCGGCCGTTGGTCAGGTCGTCCAGTTCGCGCTGGCCCAGCTTGCCGATGCCGCTGGCCACCAGCGCATAGTCGGCGGCCCAGCTCGGCACTGGCTTGGTCGGGGAAAAGGCCTGCTGACCATGACCGAAGCGGACGTTGACGCGCACCTTTTCCGTTTCCGCATCATTGGCAAACAGCGTCAGTTTGACGCCGTTGGAAAAGGTGATGCTTTCCATCCCCTGCAATGCGATCGGGGTGCGCGATACGACGGTACCGGGCGGGCCGAGCTTGGGCAAGTCGTCCATCGTGACCGCCTTGTCAGCCAGGCGCGCATTGGTCGCGGCCTTGACCGGCGCAGCGACCGCGGCCGCCAGTTTAGCGTCGAGGCCGGGCTGGACCTTGCCCGTTACCAATAACGCGCGGAACACGCCGGCGGAAAAGAGCCTGCGGGTGGAATCGAGGATCTTTTCAGGCGTCATGGCCGGCTTGCCCGCGCGGAAGATTTCGACGGCCGCGTCCGGGCTGACCGTAGTTTCACGGATATCGACCGCGCTGACAAGGTCGCTGGCCTGCTTGGCGCCCGCTTCTGTATCCGCATTTTCGACCTGGATCGAAAGCGCAGTGTTCATCTGCGCATATTCGCGGTCGATTTCGGCCTGGCTGGGCGGGGCAGCCTTTGCGTCCTCAACCACGGCGCGCACGTCGGCCAACGCCTTCTCCCAATTCTCGCCGGTGGGGATGATGGTCATGAAGGTGCCGTCGACGGAGCGGCTGACATCCTGCTGCTCGACCCCAGCCTGGAGGAAACTCCCGCCAGCCCGCGCCGCCTGCTCCAGCCGGCGGCTGATGATTTGCAGCGCCAGCACATCGGTCAATTTGTCCTGATTATAGAGGATCGTGTCGGCATGGGGCGTCCAGGGGCGCAGCCAGGCGAGCGTAAGGCCGAGCGGCACGCCCGGTTCCACCACCACGCGGGTTGCCGGCAATTTGGCGTTGGGCGTGCCGAAATCGGGCAAGGGCGCGCCCTTGCCGGCGACAGTCCAGCTGCCGAAATGATCCTTGATCAGTTGTTCGGCCTGCGCCGGATCGATGTCGCCCGAGATCGCGATCACGGTATTTTCCGGTCGGTACCAGCGCTGATGGAAAGCCTCCACCTTGGCGGCTGTCGCGGCCGTCAGCGTGGCCACCGTGCCGATCGGCGCATGATCGGCCAGCGCCTGACCCGCGAAGAAATGCAGGCGGCTGGCATCGGACATCCGCATTTGCGGGCCGTCGCTTTCCCGTTTTTCCGCCAGCACCACGGCGCGTTCCGCGTCCACGGCGCTGTCCACGATATTGGGGTCGGTCATCATGCCGGCAATGATCTTCATGCTTTCGGCGAGGCTGGCCGGCGTCGCCTGTGGCAGGTCGAGCGCGTAGGTGGTGCCGGTGGGCGTGGTCGCGGCATTGCTGTCGCTGCCGAACGTAACGCCAAGGCGCTGCCAGATCCGCTTGGATTCGCCGTCGGGCACGTGGCGCGACCCGCGCATGGAAAGATGCTCGATGAAATGGGCGTAACCCAGTTCATCGGGCCGTTCCATCAGCGAACCGGCATCGACGCGGAGGCGCATCGACACCTGCCCCGGCGGCACGCCATTGCGACGGACGGCATACCGCAAGCCGTTGGGCAGCGTGCCGAAGCGCCAGGCCGGATCGATCGGCACATCGCTATTTTCATAGAGCCACGGCCGCACCTGCGCCTGGCCGGCGGGGACAGCCTGTGTTGCGGTGGCAGGCGCATTGTCGGTCCGGGCCGCCAAGGGCGATCCAGACAGAAGTAGAGCAAGGACAGAGAGCGAAGCGGCCGAACGGCGAGGGAAAAAGCGCATAGGCAAGAGAGCCTAACGGCATTTTCCTGAATGACCACTGACAAAGCGGTCATATTTGGGGTGATGTACCGCCGCACGACCCCACTTCCGGTCGGGCCGAGCCTGTCGAAGCCTTATGGTTCGTCGCGGCGCTGGCAGAAAAGAAGAGCAGGCGTTCGACAGGCTGAGCGCGAACGGGTCATGAGTGGGCCAGTTTTCTTCCCATGACGCAAAAAGGGGGGAGAGGCCACGTGCAGGCCCCTCCCCCCTTTTTTCCTATTGCTTGATATCAGCGCGGTGCGCCGGTGCGCTGGACGGCGCCCTTGTGCGTACCGACGCCGCCACGACCACGGCCACGACCACGGAAGGGTTTCTTCTCACCGCCCTCGGCGTCGGTGCGATGCGCACGGTCGGGGGCGCCGCGCTGCTGCCTCTGGCCGTCCTGATAGCGACGCTGGCCGTCGGCGCGACGGGCCTGTTGCTGCGGGGTCTGGCTCGGCCCCTTCTTGGGTGCGGCGGGCTTTGGCAGGTTGCGGACCGCTTCCATGAAATTTTCAGGCAGCGGTTCGATTTCCAGCTTCACGCGTGTCGCGCGCTCGATCGCCTTGAGGAAGGGCCGTTCGTCATCCGCCACGAAGCTGATTGCGACGCCCTCCGCCCCGGCGCGCGCGGTGCGGCCGATGCGGTGGACATATTGTTCAGGCACATTGGGGATTTCGAAGTTGATGACATGGCTGACGCCCGACACGTCGATGCCGCGCGCAGCGATATCGGTCGCGACCAGCAGCTTCACCTTGCCCTGGCGGAAGGCCTGAAGCGCGGTGGTGCGCTGGCCCTGGCTCTTGTTGCCATGGATGGCGAAGGCGTCAATGCCCGCGCCTTCCAGGAAGCGCACGACGCGGTCGGCGCCATGCTTGGTGCGCGTGAAGATGAGAGCGCGGTCGATATCCTCATTCTTGAGGACGATGTGCAGCAGCGCCTGCTTTTCGGCTTGATTGACGAAAGTGGCCTGCTGACGCACGCGCTCCGCCGTGGTGGACTGCGGCGCGACGCTGACCTTGACCGGATCGTTCAGGAACTGGGCGGCGAGCGCCTCGATTTCCTTGGGCATGGTGGCCGAAAAGAACAGGTTCTGCCGGTCCTGCGGCAGCATCTTGGCAACGCGCTTGAGCGGATGGATGAAGCCCATGTCCATCATCTGGTCGGCTTCGTCGAGGACGAAGATTTCCGTATCCTTGATGGTGAAGGCGCGCTGGTCGATCAGATCGAGCAGGCGGCCGGGCGTGGCGACGACAATGTCGACGCCGGCGGACAGGGCACGGATCTGCTTGCCGATCGGCACGCCGCCGAACACGGTTTCGACCGACAGTTTCAGGAAACGGCCATAGTCGCGGAAGCTCTGGGCGATTTGCGCGGCGAGTTCGCGGGTCGGAGCAAGCACCAGCATGCGGCAGCCCTTGATCGGGGTCGCCTTGGGATTGCGGGCGAAATAATCGAGGCTGGGCAGCGCGAACGCCGCCGTCTTGCCAGTGCCGGTCTGGGCGATGCCGCACAGATCACGCCCTTCCAGCAGGACGGGGATCGCCTTTTGCTGGATCGGGGTCGGCGTCACGTAATTTTTGGAGGCGAGCGCCTTCATGATGGGCTCGGCGAGACCAAGTTCGTTGAATTGCATTTGGAAAACTCACAAATCGGCCATGGCGCCAACTTGCTCTGCAGACGCAGGAAGGGCGCGAGGCGGGTTACGAAACGACCCGCGTGAAAAGGGAAGCCTCAAGCTTGGCGCAGACTCTCATTGGCCGGTCCGTGGTCCTCGCCTGACCCTGTGGTCACTTGGGATTGCGGACGATCACGCTGCCAATCGCTAGGGGACCGAGGCGGTCCTTCTGCTGCGCTGCAACGCATATGGCGAAGTTGCAGGCAAATAGCAAGTGGCCGCGATTTTACCCGCGGCCACCCATTTGGTCGAATATGGCGTCAGAGCGCCACTTCGGCATGCTTGCCCTTCATCTCGTCGCGGACGTCGCCACCGAACATCATCTTGAACACGCCCTTGAGCGACATGTCCGATCGCCAAATTTCCGCCGTGCCCAGGTCGAAGCGCAGCATCAGCAAATTGGGGTCTTCGCGGCCGCCGGGATACCAGGCTTCCACTTCCTTCGACCAGTAGCGATCGATGATCGCGGGATCATTTTCGGGCGCGAGGGCCCCTTCGACACAGGCAAAGAGATTATGATCCTTCGCCGCGAATTGCGCCATGGCCGGGCCACCGGGCGCCAGCCTGTTGTCGCGCGACGTATAGAACCAGAAGCAGTGATTGGCTTTTGGATCGAGTTGCGCCGTCATCGGAAGGCTGTGTTCGGTGCTGTGGCTCAACCCTATCATGACGAAAGGACTGGCGGACAGTTCGGCCCAAAAACGGTCCTTGATATCGGTCGTGTCGGTCATCGTCCAAACTCCTTGCTGTTTTCCCTTCAATCGCCGGGTTGCGACGAAGTTCCGAAACGCTTGATCTTGGCCCCGACCATCGCCACATGGGCGCCATGCTGATCGAGACCGAACTGACGCCCAATCCGGCGACCATCAAATTCCTGCCCGGCCGTGAGGTCATGGGGTCTGGAACCCGCGATTTCGCAACGCCGGAGGAAGCGGAGGCTTCCCCCCTGGCGGACGCATTGTTCGGACTGGGCGATGTCACCGGCGTGTTTTTCGGCAGCCATTTCGTGTCGGTCACGATCGCGCCCGGCGCCGAATGGTCCGATGTGAAGCCGGACGTTCTGGCCACCCTGCTTGAGCATTTTTCGGCCAACATGCCGTTGTTCGCCCCCGGATCGGCCGCCGGTATCAGCGTGCCGGCCGACAATGGCGACTTCGCCGACGATCCGGAAGATGCCGAGATCGTCGAGCAGATCCGCGAATTGATCGACACGCGCGTCCGCCCGGCAGTGGCCAATGACGGCGGCGACATCATCTATCGCGGCTTCGACAAAGGCACCGTCTATCTCCAGATGCAGGGCGCCTGTTCTGGCTGCCCGTCGTCGAGCGCGACGCTCAAAAACGGTATCGAGCAGTTGCTTAAACATTATGTGCCCGAAGTGACAGAGGTGCGCGCAGTCTGATCGCGCGCATCGGGTCGCGGCGCATTTGGCAAATCCGGACGGATCGACTAACCGCAAGACGAATCCACATGCTGTGGATGCGTAAGGGGAGTTTCGTTTGCGCCTTCTGGTGATCGACACCGCCACCCAGGCCCTGTCCGTCGCGCTGCTGGAAAATGGGGTGCCGATCGGGCGCTTCCATGAAGTCGTCGGGCGCGGCCATGCCGAAGCGTTGCTGCCGGCGATCGCCGCCTTGCCCGATGGCGGCCGGGCGGACGCCATAGCGGTGGATGTCGGGCCGGGCAGCTTTACCGGCGTGCGGATCGGCATCGCGGCGGCGCGCGCTCTGGCGCTGGCCTGGTCGATACCGTTGCGTGGCTATAGCGCGCCGGCTTTGATCGCGGCCAAGGCTGCACAGGACCACGCAGGCGGGCCGATTGCCGTGACCATCACCGGTGGCCATGGCGAGCTGTTCTGGCAATGTTTCGCCCCCGATGGTCTGCGCCCGACAAGTTCCATCGCCTCTACCCCGATCGCGCAACTGGCAACGACGCTGGATGCGGCCATGATCTACGGCACCGGCGCGGAGGCGTTGGTCACGGCGCGGGGAGACGGCATGGCGATCAGCCTCTACCCCGACGCGGCCGATTATGGACTGATCGCGGGCCTCCCCCCCCTCCCCTCCAGCCCGATCTATGGGCGCGGCGCGGATGCCAAGACCATGGCCGAGCGGGCGGCGTCATGATCCCGGCCATGCAGCTCGACACCTATGACGATGGCGACCGCAATGCGCTGGGCGACGCCATGGACGTCATGGTTCGCGCCTTCGATCCGGTTTATGGAGAAGCCTGGACCCTGTCGCAATTATCCGGCGTCATGCTGATGCCCGGTACATGGTTGACGGTCGCGCGGATCGATGCCGCCCCGTTGGGCTTCGCGCTGGTACGATCGGTGCTGGACGAATGCGAATTGCTGCTGCTTGCGGTCGATCCGCTGTGGCGCGGGCGCGGCGTTGGCGAAACACTGCTGCGCGACAGTCTGCGCACCGCGCGCCGCCGCGGGATCACTTCCATGAACCTGGAAGTGCGTTCGACCAATAAGGCTGTAAAACTATACGAGAAAACCGGATTCGAATATGTACATCGTCGCCCCGGTTACTATCGCGGTAATGATGGTCAACTTCACGATGCACTTAGCTTTCGCATCGATATGATGGTTTGATACAATATCCCCTTGCGAAATGATGCTGCAAGGTCTAGCGGGCATATACCGCTCATGAAACAAGTTCCTGGGGCGGGTCGCATCACAATATAGCCTTGTAGGAAACGGTAAAATGGAAACCGAATCGGCCCAGAGCGAGTTGCTCATTACTTTGACGTCGGACATTGTCGCCGCGCACGTCTCCAACAACAGCGTCGCCGTCTCCGACGTGTCTTCGCTGATACAGAATGTGCATGCCGCGCTCGCCGGCCTCAGCCAGCCCGCGCCCGCGCCGGAAGTGAAGCTGGAACCCGCCGTTTCGGTACGTTCGTCGATCAAGCCCGACTACATCATCTGCCTGGAAGACGGCAAGAAGCTGAAGATGCTCAAGCGCCACCTGATGACGCATTACCAGATGACGCCAGACGACTATCGCGCCAAGTGGAGCCTGCCCGCCGACTATCCGATGGTGGCCCCCAATTATGCCGAACAGCGCCGCAATCTGGCGAAGAAGATCGGCTTGGGTACCAAGCGCCGCCGTACGCCCCGCGCCAAGTAATCGGCACACCGATCACAAGCGTTGACGGAAAGGGGCGCGTCGCCGACGCGCCCCTTTCCTGTTTGGGGAAAAGCCGCTAGGCTTATCCCGATCTTTCGCAAAAGCAATCAAGCGAGCCTTCATGAACCGCAAAATCGACGTCGAAGCCCTGTGTCATGAAAAGGGGCTGCGCATCACCGAACAGCGTCGCGTCATCGCCCAGGTGCTGAGCGACGCGACCGACCATCCCGATGTCGAGGAATTGCACAAGCGTTCCGCCACCATCGATCCTGGCATCTCGATCGCTACCGTTTACCGCACCGTGCGCCTTTTCGAAGAAGCCGGTATATTGGACCGCCATGACTTCGGTGACGGTCGCGCCCGTTACGAAGCGGCACCGGAATCGCATCACGACCATCTGATCGACGTCGAGACAGGCAATGTCATCGAATTCGTCGATCCGGAACTGGAACAGTTGCAGAAGCTGATCGCCGAGAAGCTGGGCTTCCGCCTGGTGGATCACCGTATGGAATTGTACGGCGTCGCGCTCGACCGCAAGAACTGATCCTCTTGGGCAGCGTCCGTCGCCTGTTGCGGTTGGCGGCGCTGGCCGGCAGCCTGTTGCTCTGCCTGTTTCCCCATCTGCTATGGCGTATCGCACGCCGCCCCTCCCCCTGGCCGCGTCGCTTTCTGGCACTCGCGGCCCGGTCGGTCGGCGCGCGCGTCAGGATCGCCGGGCAGCCCCATGATGGCGACATGTTTCTGCTCGCCAATCATGTCAGCTGGATCGACATATTGGCCTTGGGTGGCGCTACCGGCGCCGCCTTCGTCTCTCATGATGGCGTGTCGCGCTGGCCGGTGATCGGTTGGCTGGCGGCGCAGAACAACACGTTGTTCGTCGCGCGCGAACGGCGTGGCGCGCTGTCGGGGCAGCTGGATGCGTTACGCGCAGCGCTGCTTGGCCATCAGCCGGTGGCACTCTTCCCCGAAGGCACGACCAGTGATGGCAGTGGGTTGCTGCCGTTCAAGCCCGCTCTGCTCGCCGTGCTATTGCCGCCGCCGCGTGCGGTGATGATCCAGCCGGTGCATATCGATTATGGCGCCGATAATACCGCAGCCATCGCGTGGTACGGGGATGAAGGCGCCGAGAAAAACGCGAAACGCATTCTGGGCCGCAAAGGAGCGATGACTGTGACGCTGCGCTTCCTGCCGCCGTTCGATCCCGCCGCCTGCGCCGATCGCAAGGCGATCGCTGCCATGGCGCGCGAACGGATCGCCGCCAGCATGGCAACGCATCAGCACCCTTCCGCTTACGCGGCTCCGCCTGTATAGCGGGTAAGATGAATCGTAACGACGCCCAAAAGACTCCAGCGACTTTCCACGTCAAATCCTTCGGCTGCCAGATGAACGTCTATGATGGCGAGCGCATGGCCGAGATGCTGGGCACCCGCGGCATGACCGCTGCGGCCGATGGCGCCGAGGCCGATCTGGTCATCCTCAATACCTGCCACATCCGCGAAAAGGCGGTGGACAAGGTCTATTCGGACATCGGCCGCATGGTGCGCGACGATGGCAGCCGCCCGATGATCGCGGTCGCCGGTTGCGTCGCCCAGGCGGAGGGCAGCGAGATCCAGCGACGCGCGCGCAATGTCGATATCGTCGTCGGCCCGCAGGCCTATCACCGCCTGCCCGACCTGATCGACAAGGTCGGACGCGGCGAGGAAGCGGTGGACACCGACATGCCGCTGGCATCCAAATTCGGCGCCCTGCCCGCCCGCACCAGGCAGGCGCGACCGACCGCCTTCCTGACCATCATGGAAGGGTGCGACAAATTCTGCACCTATTGCGTGGTGCCCTATACCCGCGGCGCCGAAATCAGCCGCAGCTGGAGCGCGATCATCGACGAGGCCAAGGCACTGGTCGATGGTGGCGTGCGCGAAATCACGCTGCTGGGCCAGAATGTGAACGCCTGGACCGGTGAGGACGACAAGGGTCGTATGCAGGGCATGGACGGCCTGGCCCGTGAACTGGCCAAGATCGGCGACCTCAAGCGCATCCGCTATACCACCAGCCACCCCAACGACATGAGCGACGGCCTGATCGCCGCGCATGGCGACGAACCCAAGCTGATGCCGTTCCTGCACCTCCCGGTGCAATCGGGCAACGACCGCATCCTCAAAGCCATGAACCGCAGCCATAGCGTCGACAGCTATCTGCGCATCATCGATCGGGTTCGCGAGGCCAGGCCGGACATCGCGCTTTCCGGCGATTTCATCGTCGGCTTCCCCGGCGAAACCGACGCGGAATTTGAGGACACGCTCAAGATCGTCGAGCAGGTGCGCTACGCCCAGTGCTACAGCTTCAAATATAGCCCCCGTCCTGGCACGCCTGCGGCCGATATGGATCATCAGATCCCGGCGGCGGTGATGGACGATCGGCTCGCCCGCCTTCAGGCCGTCATCAATCGGCATCAGGTAGAGTTCAACGCCGCCACCGTTGGCCGCACCACCGACATTCTTCTGGAGCGCAAGGGCCGCTACCCCGGTCAGCTGATCGGCAAGTCGCCCTGGCTTCAGTCCGTGGTCGTGACCGCGCCGGATCTTACCATCGGCGACATGGTTGAAGTCGATATCATCAGCGCCGGCCCGAACAGCCTGGCCGGCGAAATCAGCAGGAGGAAGGCCGCTTGAACCAAAACACCGTCGTTCCCGCACTTGCAGGAACTCATCTTCGCCCCTGTCCACCAGGATCGAACGGCGGAAGATGGATACTCGCCTTTGCGAGGATGACGGAAACGGGAAGGGGCTGACCATGGGCAAGAAACCGAACCACCACCATCGCGAAGATGTTGCCGAACGGGCACGGCTGGAGGTCGTTTTCGAACGGCCCCATCTGCTGACCACGCTCTTTGGCCAATATGACCAGAATCTGGTCGCGATCGAAAATCGGCTGGGCGTGTATATCGCCGCGCGCGGCAACAAGTTGCAGATCGAGGGCGAAGCCCATGCAGCCGCACGCGCCCGCGACGTGATGACCGGCCTTTACAACCGCATCGTTGCGGGGCAGGAAATCGACGCCGGCGCAGTCGAAGCGGTGATCGCCATGTCGTCCGAACCAACGCTGGACGGCATCATCCGCCAGGATGTCGCCGAGCCGCCCAAGGTGATGATCCGCACGCGCAAGAAGACGATCGTGCCGCGCAGTGCAACTCAGGTCACCTATATGGAGGCGCTGAACCGCAACGACATCATCTTCGCGCTTGGCCCGGCAGGGACCGGCAAGACCTATCTGGCGGTCGCCCAGGCGGTAAGCCAGCTTATCACCGGCAGCGTCGACCGGCTGATCCTGTCGCGCCCGGCCGTGGAGGCCGGCGAGAAGCTGGGCTTCCTGCCCGGCGACATGAAGGAGAAGGTCGATCCCTATCTCCGCCCGATCTACGACGCGCTGCACGATACGCTGCCGGCCGAGCAGGTCGAACGGCGGATCGCAAGCGGCGAGATCGAGATCGCGCCGCTGGCCTTCATGCGCGGCCGGACGCTGGCCAACGCCTTCATCGTGCTGGACGAGGCGCAGAACACCACGATCGCGCAGATGAAGATGTTCCTGACCCGCTTTGGCGAAGGCAGCCGCATGGTCATTTGCGGCGACCCCAAGCAAGTCGATCTGCCGCAGCCGGGCATATCGGGCCTGGCGGATGCGGTGGCTCGCCTGGACGGCGTGGAGGGCATCGCCATGGTGCCGTTCGGCATCTCCGACGTCGTGCGTCACCCGGTCGTCGGGCGGATCGTGCAGGCTTATGAGGGGCCGGATGCGTGAAGTCGCCATCCGTCCGCTTCGAACGTGTCGGGGAGCGTCGTGCATAGCCGGTTCTCGACAGGCCCGAACCGAACGGAAAGTATGTTGAATGATTGAAGTCGCCGTCCTCCATGAAGCGGGCTGGCCCGGTATCGACTGGGAATTTCTGGCCCAGCGCGCCGTGGCCACCGCCATCGCGCACAGCCCCTATGCGGCCTTCGCGGCCGACCAGACGCTGTATGAAGTGGCGGTCAAGCTGACGTCCGATGAGGAAGTCCATAGCCTCAATCGCGCCTATCGCGACAAGGACAAGCCCACCAACGTCCTGTCCTTCCCGATGGTGCAGGACGATTTGCTTCAGGCCACCGCCAATACCGACGATGGCGAAGTGTTGCTGGGCGATATCGTGCTGGCGGAGGGCGTTTGCGTCGCCGAAGCGGCGGAAAAGGGGATTTCCGTCGCCGATCATGCCACGCATTTGATTGTTCACGGGACTTTTCATTTGCTTGGATATGACCATATGGACGACAATGAGGCCGAAGCGATGGAAGCGCTGGAGATTGCAGCGCTTCTGAGCTTGGGCCTTGCCGATCCCTATGGAGATCGGGAGGGCGTTTGATATCGCGTTGTCCGATCGACACGCGCTGACAGGGGATTGAGCGAAATTATGGCTGACGGCAGTCCGAAGGACGGCACCGCTTCGAAAGAAGGGGACAGTAGCAACGAGGGCGGCTTATGGAGCGGCATCAAGTCGCTCCTGTTCGGCGAGGGCGAGGAAACCAGTCTCCGCAAGGAGCTGGAAGAAGCGCTCGACGAATATGACGAAGACGAGCTGGATGAAAATAGCGCGCCCCCGGCCAAGGGCGACCTGTCCGCGATAGAGCGGCAGATGGTGCGCAACCTGCTCCATTTTTCCGAACATACGGTCGATGACGTCGCCGTGCCCCGCGCGGACATTATCGCGATCGAGGAGAAGGCGAGCTTCGCCGATCTGGCCGATCTGTTCGCCGAGGCCGGGCATAGCCGCATCCCGGTCTATCGCGACACGCTCGACACCATTGTCGGCATGATCCACATTCGCGATGCCTTCGCCATCCTGGCCGGCAAGTCCCCGGTTCCCGAGACGCTGGAACCGCTGATCCGCCAGCCGCTCTATGTGCCCGAAAGCATGGGGGCGCTGGACCTGTTGGCGGAAATGCGCGCGAAACGGACGCATCTGGCCATCGTGCTGGACGAATATTCGGGCACGGAAGGGCTTTTGACGTTCGAGGATCTGGTCGAGGAAATCGTCGGGGACGTCGAAGACGAGCATGACGATGCGCCCGAAGCGATGCTGGTTCCGCTCGAAGGCGGCCTGTGGGAGGCCGACGCGCGCGCGGAGCTTGACGATGTCGCGGACGAAATCGACGAAAAGCTGGGCGAGGTCGAGGAAGATGTCGACACGTTGGGCGGCCTGGCCTTCGTTCTGGCGGGGCGCGTGCCTGATCCGGGTGAGATACTGGACCATGTCCCCAGCGGATGGAAGCTGGAGATCGTCGCCAGCGATGGTCGCCGCGTCACGCGGCTGCGCCTGCATCCGCCGGTCGCACTGGAAGAGGCGGAGGAGTAAGCGGCCCCTACCAGCAAATCGTCAGCAGAAATGCAATATAGAGGCGAAATATTAAGCCTGCACGCGCATAGCCTGCCATAGGGACCCGTCTTTTGACGAATATGGCAGGCGATGCGAAACGAGCGTAGCAGATTTCAGAGCGGCGGTAGTGCGGACATGAGTTTCGCCACGCCATGGTCGCCGATCGAGACATTGCTGCTGGCGCTGCTGTGCGCCGCGACCCTGTTCTTTACGGTCATCACCCCGCCCTTCCAGGCACCGGATGAGAACCAGCATTATATGAAGGCGCTGGCGCTGGCCCAGGGCGACGTTTTGACCCGGCAACAGGGCGAGGCTATCGGCACCGATTTGCCCCGTGCGGCGCTGGACATTCACGCCGTCGATTTCCCGACCGATGTGCCGCCTACCCTGCGCCGGTTCGATCGCGCGCGGATCGCCGCCAGTGCGCAGGCGGATGCCGGACGAACCGGAACCGCCTTTGCCGACTTCCCCAATGTCGCCAGCTATGCACCGAGCCTTTATGCACCGGGCGCGGCGGGATTGATGCTGGGCAGGGCGATGGGCCTGCCCTGGATCGATGCTTTCTATGCCGGGCGGCTGGTCAATGCGCTGAGCGGCCTGCTGCTGCTGATCGCGGCGCTGCGGCTGTTGCCCTTCGGGCGCAATGCACTGCTGGCGACGGCGTTGCTGCCGACATTTGCCTATCAGACCGGATCGCTATCGCCTGATTCGGTTATCAACGGGCTAGGCTTCCTGGGGCTGGCGCTGACATTGCGCACGGGTTTCATGGCCTCCACGCCTGCGCGATCGGCTGCCCTGCTGGTGACCGGGCCGCTGCTGGCGCTGTGCAAGGGCGTTTATCTGCCGTTGCTGGCGGCGGGGTTGCGCTGGCAGCAGCATCGTCGCGACCTGAGGCCGGGGCTGATCCTGGGCGCGATGGCGCTGGGCGCGTTCGCCTTTGTCGGATGGATGCAGTATTCGGGCGGTAGTCAGGCGCTCTATCATATCCAGTCGCGCCGGACCGGCGAGACGATGATGACCGCGCCGCTCAGCGAGCAACTCAAGGTCATATTGCATGATCCGGTCGCCTATGCCCGAATCCTTGTCGGCAGCGTGATCGAGCGGGCGCCGGTCTATGCGTTGCAGATCGTCGGGCGGTTTGGCTGGAACGCGATTCTGTTGCCGCTCCTTGCCTATCCGCTGGCTGCACTGATGCTGGGGGCCGGCGTCGCCAACGGGAGCGGCGCGCGTTTCGGCCTGGGCCAACGACTTTGGTGGCTGGCGGTGGCGGCGGGTATCGCGCTGTTGATCGAAACGGCCATGTATCTGACCGGGACGCCGCTGGGCGCGGACTATATTCAGGGGACGCAGGGGCGATATTTCCTGCCCATCCTGCCACTTGTGCTGATTGCCCTGTCGCCCGCCGGGCCGGTGCGCGGGGGGCAGAAGCTGTTCGCGATCACTGCGATCCTGCTGGCCACGATCGCGGCGGCGACCGTGTTTGACAGCTTCTGGGTCCATGGGTTCATTACCAGCGACGGCATGCCGCCCCATGGCAGCATCGGCCGGGCTTTACTGCTCCCCTCGCCGCGCTGGTAGCCAGAGGCGGCAGAAGGCCAGCCAGCCCAGCCCTTCGACCCAGCCGGCGGTGACGTCGCTCGGCCAATGCACGCCGAGCCAGACGCGGCTGATGCCGATGAGCGCGATCATCGCCACGGCCGCGACATAAGCATTGCGGTGCGCCAGCAGCATAGCCAGCGCGCCGAAGAACATCATGTTGCCCGCCGCATGACCGCTGGGGAAGCTGTAGGTGTGGACGCTATCCAGATGCGGCAAAAGGTCGGGGCGCGGAGCGGCGAAAATCTGCTTGAGAATGAGGTTCAGCGCCGTGCCCCCCGCCATCATTGCGGCCAGCCACCAGGCGTCCCTTCGTCGTCCGACCCAGAATAGCGTACCCAGCGACAGGGCCAGCAACATCAGGCGGCCGGCCGTTCCGCCGATGGCGGATGCGCTGCGCATCCATGGCGTGACATGCTGCCCCAAAGCACTATCCCGCGCGGCCCCTGCCCGCTCCATCAGCCCGACATTCAGTCCGTCGAGCCAGCCCGCACGCTGCATGAGTGCGATCGCCAGAACGCAAAAAAGCGCGAGAGCCAGAGCCCCCGCGCCTTTTGCTGGCGATATCCGCCGATCAGATATGGAGCGCACGCCCATAGGCCGCCAGCACGCTTTCATGCATCGATTCCGAGATGGTCGGATGCGGGAAGACGGTGTGCATCAATTCCGCCTCGGTCGTCTCCAGCGTCTTGCCGATGGTATAGCCCTGGATCATTTCCGTGACTTCCGCGCCGATCATGTGGGCGCCCAGCAATTCGCCGGTCTTGGCGTCGAACACGGTCTTGGTGAAGCCTTCCGCCTCGCCCAGCGCGATCGCCTTGCCATTGCCGATGAAGGGGAACATGCCGACCTTCACCTCATAACCGGCTTCCTTTGCCTTGGCTTCGGTGAGGCCCACGCTTGCGATCTGCGGGTGGCAATAGGTGCAGCCGGGAATGTTGCGAACGTCCATGGCGTGCGGGTGCTTGCCGGCGATCGCTTCGGCCACGATCACGCCTTCATGGCTCGCCTTGTGCGCCAGCCATGGCGGCGCGGTCACGTCGCCGATCGCCCAGATGCCGTCCACATTGGTTTTGCAGGTCGGATCGGTTACGATATGGCCCCGCTCCGTCTTGATGCCCAATTCTTCCAGGCCGATATTCTCGGTGTTGGGGACGATGCCGATCGCGACGATGACATGGCTGTACTCGCCATTCACGACCTTGCCGTCCTTGTCCTTGATCGCGGCCTTCACGCCGTTCGCGCCGACTTCCAGCTTGTCGACGCCAGCGCCCGTCAGAATGGTCATGCCCTGCTTCTTGAGCGCCTTTTCCAGGAAGGCGGAGACGTCCTTGTCCTCGACAGGGACGACGCGATCCATCATCTCGACCACGGTGACGTCTGCACCCATGTCGTTATAGAAGCTCGCGAATTCGATACCGATCGCACCGGAGCCGATGACCAGCAGCTTGGTCGGCATTTCCGCCGGGGTCATGGCGTGGCGATAGGTCCACACGCGCTTGCCGTCCGCCTTGGCGAAAGGCAGGTCGCGGGCGCGGGCGCCTGTGGCGACGATGATGTTCTTCGCCGTCAGCTCTTCAGTCTTGCCGTCCTTGGTAACGGTCAGCTTGCCTTTGCCGGTGAGCTTGCCATCGCCCATGTGGACGGTGATCTTGTTCTTCTTCATCAGGTGCGTGACGCCCTGATTAAGCTGCTTGGCAACACCGCGCGAACGCTTCACGACCGCTTCGATATCGGCGCTGATCTTCTCGGCGGCGAGGCCATAGTCGCCGGCATGCTGCATATAGTGGAAGATTTCCGCCGAACGCAGCAGCGCCTTGGTCGGGATGCAGCCCCAATTGAGGCAGATGCCGCCCAGATTTTCGCGCTCCACGATCGCGGTCTTCAGGCCCAGTTGAGCCGAACGGATGGCGGCCACATAGCCGCCGGGGCCGGAGCCCAGAACGATGACATCATAAGTATCAGCCATGATCAGTCTCTCTAATCTTACTTCGCCGCGCCGGTTTCGATCGGCAGGGGCGGAACGGAACGGGGCTGGCGATCCTCTCCGATCGCCACGAAGCTGAAGGTCGCGTGGGTTACACGATAGGATCGGTCGTCATGCCGCGCGCGGCGCCATGCCTCGACATAGATTTTCATCGACGTGCGACCGACCGACTTGAGCGTCGCAAAGACCGACAGCTCATCGCCGACCACGACCGGGCGGAGGAAAGTCATCCCTTCCACCGCGATAGTCACGGCGCGACCATGGCTGTGCCGGGCGGCAACGGAGCCAGCCGCCGAATCCATCCAGCTCATCAACCAGCCGCCGAAAATATCCCCATAGGGATTGGTGTCGGTCGGCATGGCGATGACGCGGACTGCCGGACTGATATCCGGCGGGATTTCGTCGACATAGGCCATCAGGCGAGCAGACCGATCGGATTCTCGATCAGCTGCTTGAACGCCTGCATCAGGCGGGCGCCGTCAGCGCCGTCGATCGCGCGATGGTCGAAGCTGCCGGTGGCCGACATGACGGTCGCGATCTGGACAGCGTCATCGACAATATAGGGACGCTTCTCACCCGCGCCGATCGCCATGATCATGGCCTGGGGCGGGTTGATGACGGCTTCGAACTGCTTGATGCCGAACATGCCCATGTTGGAAAGCGAGGCGGTGCCGCCCTGATATTCTTCCGGCTTCAGCTTGCCGTCCTTGGCGCGGCTGGCCAGATCTTTCATCGCGGTCGAAATGGAGGCCACGCCCTTGCCTGCGGCGTCCGTGACGATCGGGGTGATGAGACCGCCGGGGATCGACACGGCGACGCTGATGTCGGCACGCTTGAATTGCAGCATCTGGTCGCCGGCGAACTGCACGTTACATTCGGGCACCTGCTCCAGCGCGACGCCCAGCGCCTTGATCAGCAGGTCGTTGACCGACAGCTTGACCTTGCGGCTTTCGAGGCCGGCATTGAGCTCGCCGCGCAGTTTCAGCAACTTGTCGAGCTGAATATCGACGGTCAGGTAGATGTGCGGCACCTGCTGCTTGGATTCGGTCAGGCGGCGCGCGATCGTCTTGCGCATGCCGCTGAGCTTCACGACTTCATGCGGGATGCCGAAGTCCTGCGCGGCGGCAGCGACCGGTGCGGGGGCTGCGGCGGCCGGGGCAGCAGCGGCGGCCGGCGCGGCAGTTGCCGAAGTGGCGGCGGGTGCGCCGGCCTTGGCGCACTCAATATCCGCCTTCACGATGCGGCCGTTGGTGCCGGTACCGGTGACGCTGGCAAGGTCGATGCCCTTGGCTTCGGCGAGGCGACGAGCGAGCGGGCTGGCCTTCACGCGGTCGCCCGACGCGACGCTGGGCGCGGCCGCAGCCTTGGCGGGAACGGGGTCGGCCTTGGGTGCGGGGCTTTCGGCCTTTTCAGGCGCCGGATCGGCCTTGGGCGCGGCGGCGTCAGCCTTGCCGCCACCGGCTGCGGCGGTCGCGACATCTTCGCCTTCTTCAGCGATGATGGCTATCACGGTGCCGACCTTCACGCCTTCGCTGCCTTCGGATACCAGGATCTTGGCGATGACGCCTTCGTCCACGGCTTCAAATTCCATCGTCGCCTTGTCGGTTTCGATTTCGGCGAGCAGGTCGCCCGACGACACGGTGTCGCCTTCCTTGACCAGCCATTTGGCCAGCGTCCCTTCCTCCATCGTCGGGGACAAAGCGGGCATCTGGATTGTCTTGCTCATGCTTTCGGGCCTCTTCTTGGCTTTACGGCTTTGGTCGTTGGCGCCGTGTTTTCACCCATTCGCCGCTCTGGTCAAGAGACGCCGGAGCGGACCCTCTTTTATGGCTTTGATTTTACCGCTATGGTTCGTCGAGATGTTTTACAGAAACATCGCGCCATAAATATCATGCAGGGACGATAAGAAGTGCGGACATATCTGGTCGTCGTGGACGAATCGCCCGAAGCCGAAACCGCGCTGCGGTTCGCCGCGCGCCGCGCCGCCAAGACGGGCGGTGCCGTGCGCATCCTGGCGCTGATCCCGCCGGCCGAGTTCGTCCAGTGGGGCGGCGTGCAGGCGACGATGGAGGATGAGGCGTTGCAACGCGCCGAGGCGCTGGTGACCAGCGCGGCCGGCACGCTGACCGACGAATCCGGTATCCGCCCCAGCATAACCGTGCGACAGGGCGATGCCGTGGCCGTGGTGCGCGGTACGCTGGAGGAAATGGACGATGTGGCCGCGCTGGTGCTGGGCGCGGCGGCCAGCGGCAATCCGGGCAAGCTGGTGACGCACTTTGCCGGTGCGGACGCTGGCAAGCTGCCCTGCCCGCTGATGATCATTCCGGGCGGGCTGGATGCAGAGGCGATCGACCGGTTGAGTTGAATTTCGGCCTTGCGAGCGCGGCGGAGCCATCCATGGACGCTTGCCTGGATCGCTTCGCTACGCTCGCAACGACGATATCAGCGCTTATGCTTGCCCCGCTTCGCCCCGATGTGGCGGATATTCTTCGGGCGGCCGCGATGGACGACGCCCGGACGGGTGCGGTCGCGCTTCATCGGGCCACCGCGCGGGGCGGGATTGTCCGGTAGTTCGAAGCGGAGCGATCCGTTGATCGGGTCCGCCTCCGCCAGCCGCAGTTCGAGACGCTGGCCGACAGTGTAGCGATCGCCGCTGTCCACGCCCTGCAACGCCTTGCCCGCTTCATCGTAGAAGAAATGTTCTGCACCCATGGTCGATACCGGGACCAAGCCGTCGCCGCCCAGCCCATCGACCGTGGCGAAAAAGCCGAAATTCTGAACGCCGGTGATGCGCGCCTTCACGATCTCGCCGACATGGGCGGACAGGAACGCGGCGACATAGCGGTCGATCGTCTCCCGCTCCGCCTCCATCGCGCGGCGTTCGTGGCCGGAAATCATCTCCCCGACCCGGCCCATATTCTCATAATCCTCCTGGCTGAGGGAGGAGCGATCCGGGATCGCCTTGTCCTTGGGCGCGGGCAGGTCCAGGCCATAGGCCCCGACCAGCGCGCGATGGACCAGAAGGTCGGCATAGCGGCGGATGGGCGAGGTGAAATGGGCGTAGCTGCCCAGAGCAAGGCCGAAATGGCCCATATTTTGCGGACTATAATAAGCCTGGGTCTGGCTGCGCAGGATCTGGGTCATGATCTGCTCCTTCTCCTCCGATTCCCCGACCTTGCGGATCAGGGCGTTGAAGGTTGCGGGACGGATCACCTGACCCAGTGCGAAATCGATGTCGAAGGTGGCAAGATATTCCTTGAGCGCGACCAGCTTGTCGCGACCCGGCGTTTCGTGGACGCGGTACATGACAGGCGCTTTTTTCGCTTCCAGTGCCTTGGCCGCCGCGACATTGGCGGCGATCATATAATCTTCGATCAGCATATGCGCGTCGAGCCGTTCGCGCACGGCGACGCTGACGATCTTGCCGAATTCGTCCAGCACCACGCGCCGTTCGGGGAGGTCAAGCGCCAGCGGATCGCGTGCGTCGCGCGCCTTGCGCAGCAGCGCCCAGCAAGCCCAGAGGGGCTTGAGCGCGGGTTCGAGAAGATCATTCTCCTTCATGCCGTCGATTGCCGCCTGCGCATCTTCATAAGCGAGCACCGCCGCGACGCGGATCACGGCACGGGTGAAGCGCCAGGCCGTGACCTTGCCCTGTGCATTGATGGTGAGGTGGCAGGCCATGGCCGCACGGTCCTGCCCCGCGCGCAGCGAACACATGTCGGATGACAGTTCATGCGGCAGCATCGGCACGACCTGATCGGGAAAATAGACGCTGTTGCCGCGCTTGCGCGCTTCCTTGTCCAGCGCGCTGCCGGGGCGGACATAGTAACTGACGTCGGCGATGGCGACGATCGCCCTGAACCCGCCGACATTGCCTTCATCCTCGTCCGGTGCCGCCCATACGGCGTCGTCATGGTCGCGTGCGTCGGACGGGTCGATCGCGACGATCGGAAGGTGGCGCAGATCCTCGCGCTTGTCCTCATGCAGCGGCAGGGCCGATGCCTTGGTCGCTTCCTCCTCCGCCCGATCCGGGAAGACATGCGGGATGCCATGTTTGTGAATGGCTATCATGCTGAAACTGCGCGGGGCAAAGGGATCGCCGAGGATGTCGGTAACGCGCGCGGAGATGCGCGGCGGGCGGCCATGGGGCTCGGCCAGCACCAGATCGCCGGGCTTGGCAGTGCCGACGTCGCTGATCAGCGTGTCCTTGCGGATGCGCTTGTCGACCGGGCGCAGCCATAGCTTGCCGTCGGCCATCTGCTCGACAACGCCCAGCAATTCCTCGCTGGCCTTGGCAAGCTTCTTCATCGGATGCGCAACCCAGCCGCGACCGGCCTCTTCCGTGCGCGCAAGGATGCGGTCGCCAATCGTCAAAGCGCCGCGCTTGCCACGCTCCACCACGCGCAGGCGGGGCGCAGGCTGGCCCTCGGCTTCCCACCGTTCGGGGGTGGCGATCAGGGTCGTGTCGTCCACATCGACGATGCGCAGGACCGTGACCTTGGGCACGCCGCCCATCTTGTGGAAGGCGCGCGCCGGGCCGAGGTCGATCAGTCCCTCGTCCGCCATGTCCTTCAGCAACGCCTTAAGCGCGATCTTCTCCTGCCCTTTCAGGCCGAACGCCTTGGCGATTTCGCGCTTGCCGGCGGGCTGGTCCGATGTGGTGATGAATTCCACCACCTGATCGCGGGTCGGAAAACCGGCGGGACGGACTTTGGTGCGGGCGGGTGTCTTGCTTTTGGGGGTCGATGCCATGGACCAGCTATAGGGATGCGGCGGCGGCTATGCCAGCGCTATGGCGCGCAGCGGCAACGCGGCGTCGAGGGCTTGATGTGCCACCGCAGCGAACAGGATTTGCGGCGCTTAACTTCGCACATTTCCCGCTGATTTCGACATTTTGATGCGGGAATAGGACATTTTATTGTGCGGTTAAGACGTTTGAAGGAACAGCGTGCAGCCTAGCACGAACTGAGGTCTGTAGGACAGATATGGTCGATTGGGTGGCTTCCGGTCACAAGGCCCCTCTCTTGAGTGGGAGGGGTGAAAGCATGCTCAACGTCTGGCCAAAACCCCTACCCCGCCAGCTTGCGGGCACGCTCCCGCCAGCTAGTCGCGAGGACCGCCGTATCGGCCAGCGCTCGAACGCCTTCGGGATCGCGTTTGTGGCCGCCACCGATCAGCAGGTGGAAGACGCGGGCGACGGGCCAGTCGGGCAAGGGGCGTTCCAGCAGGTCCATGGCCATGCCCGCATGCGCCTCCCCTTCGCGCACGACGCGCAGATAGAGGCCGCTGCGCGCGGTCTTGACGATGGTCGCCATGACGTCGCGGGTGCCAAACCGATGGTCGAGCTTCCAACAGGGCTGGCGGCCATGACTGACCTCCACGATCGCACTACCCAGCGAAAAACGATCGCCAAGGCAGATGTCGGTTTCGGTGAGGCCGCGCGAAGCAATATTTTCGCCAAAGGCGCCGGGCGCATCGAGCAGGCTCTGGTCGGGGTTGCGTGACCGCCACCAGCGATAATGATCCTGGGGATAGAGATGGATCGCCTTGTCCAGCCCGCCATGATGGATGCGGTCGGCGACGGCATCGTCGGCAAATCCCTCCCATGTGATGCGCACCGGGCCTGCGACCGGCCTCTTGCCGATCGCACTATAATCCTGGCCGCGAAAAGGCATGGGCTTGCCGATCAGCAGCGCGTCGATGGTCATGGAAGGCGTGGTCATGGCCCTATCCTGCCATGGTTGCACGCGGCAGGCGATGGCCGGTTTGCGGGGAGCGGCCTTGAAGCAGGCCTGCTCGCTGCGAAGCGTCAGCCGGCGCTCAGTTCCGAACGAAGTTTCAACACTTCCCCGCCGTTGTCGGCGGTAATGAGGAAGGCAGGGTCGCTGGGCGAGCCGTTACGGCGGATGCGCGAGCCTTCGATCGTGCGCTCGACATGGCGGTCGAACCGTTCCGCGATACGCCCTCGGCCGACGCCCTGCCCCCAATTCCACTTGACCCGCGTTCCCTTACGGAATGTCTCGGCCATGGGCATCCTCTCCTTCTTGGGTCCATGCTGCGCCGGCCGTTACTCGTCGTCAGCGAAAAGCAAAATTCCCGGAAGGCCAACTGGTTCCCTTGGGTTTTTTGGCGGGTTGATATAAGGCGCGCCGATGGATTCTACCGGCCTGCGCGTTGCCCTGTTCAGCGGCAATTACAATTATGTCCGCGATGGTGCGAACCAGGCGCTCAATCGCTTTGTCGGCTATCTGCTCAGGCAGGGCGCCGCGGTGCGCGTCTATTCGCCGACCACGGACACCCCTGCCTTCGATCCGGCCGGCGAACTTGTCAGCACGCCGTCCTTCCCGGTGCCGGGACGCAAGGAATATCGCGTACCCTATCGCATGTCCGCGCAGGTCCGCCGCGATCTCAAGGCGTTCGCGCCCAATATCGTCCATCTTTCCAGCCCCGATCCGCTGGGCCATCGCGCGCTCAGCTGGGCCCGCGCACGCAACCTGCCCACGGTCGCGTCGGTGCATACGCGGTTCGAAACCTATCCGCGCTATTATGGGCTGGCCTTTCTGGAGCCGCTGATCGAATCCATCCTGCGGCGCTTCTATCGACGTTGCGACGCGATCGTCGCGCCGTCCGAATCGATGGCGCAGCTGCTGCGCAACCAGCGGATGAACTATGATGTCGGCATCTGGACGCGCGGCATCGACCGCGACATCTTCAACCCCGGCCGGCGCGACATGGCATGGCGGCGGTCGCTGGGCATAGGGGACGACGCGCCGGTGATCGGCTTCATCGGCCGCCTTGTGATGGAAAAGGGGCTGGACGTCTTTTCCGACACGATCGATCAACTGGCCGCGCGGCAGGTACGGCATCGGGTGCTGGTCGTTGGCGACGGCCCGGCGCGCGAATGGTTCCAGAACCGGCTGCCCAACGCCGTGTTCACCGGTTTCCAAATGGGGCAGGATCTGGGCCGCGCAGTCGCGGGCATGGACATGTTGTTCAACCCTTCGGTGACCGAGACGTTCGGCAATGTGACGCTGGAAGCGATGGCGTGCGGCCTGCCCACGGTGGCGGCGCGTGCGACAGGCAGCGAAAGCCTGGTGACAGAAGGCGTAACCGGTCGGCTGATCCGCCCCGGCGCGATCAGTGCCTTCGCCGACGCCCTACAGGCCTATTGCATCGACGCGGACGCTCGCCACGCCGCCGGCTCCGCCGCGCAGGCGCGTGCGGAGCGCAACGGATGGGATCAGGTCAATCAGGCGCTGATCGACACCTATCTGCGCATCATCCGCCAGCGGGCGCAGGGGCTGGCGCCGCGATCCAGCCCGGTTCCATAATCCATCCCATCACCTATATCGGTGGCAATGGCCGACCTTTTCGCTCCCGATGACATGCCCGGCGCCGACGCGCCGGCCGATACCGCCCCCCTTGCCGACAGGTTGCGTCCGCGCACGCTGGCCGATGTGGTGGGGCAGGAACATCTGACCGGCCCGGACGGCGCGATCGGGCGCATGGTGGCGGCGGGGCGGCTGTCCTCCATCATCCTGTGGGGGCCGCCCGGCACCGGCAAGACGACCACGGCGCGGCTGTTGGCCGATGCGGTGGGGATGCGGTTCGCGCCGATATCCGCGGTATTTTCGGGGGTGGCGGACCTCAAGAAACTGTTCGCTACCGCCAAGGAGCACGCCCGACGCGGCGAGAAGACCTTGTTGTTCGTGGATGAAATCCATCGCTTCAATCGGGCGCAGCAGGACGGCTTCCTGCCCTTCGTCGAGGATGGCACTGTGACCTTGGTCGGGGCGACGACCGAAAATCCGAGTTTCGAGTTGAACGCGGCCTTGCTGTCGCGGGCACAGGTGTTGATCCTGCGCCGGCTGGATGCGGCCGCGCTTGCGCAGTTATTGGACCGGGCCGAGGCGCTGACCGGGCGGCCGGTGCCGATCAACGCCGCCGCGCGCGAGGCGCTGGTAGCGAGCGCGGATGGCGACGGGCGTTTCCTGCTCAACCAGGTCGAGACACTCTATTCGATCGACCTGCCCGAACCGCTCGATCCGGCTGGCCTGTCCGCCCTGCTCCACCGCCGGGTCGCGGTGTATGACAAGGATCGGGAGGGGCATTACAACCTCATATCCGCCCTGCATAAGTCGTTACGGGGGTCGGACCCGCAGGCGGCGCTCTATTATCTGGCGCGAATGCTGACGGCGGGCGAAGAGCCGCTCTATGTGCTACGGCGGCTGGTGCGCTTTGCGACCGAGGATATCGGCCTGGCCGATCCTCAGGCGGTGGTGCAATGTCTGGCGGCGAAGGACGCCTATGATTTCCTGGGTTCGCCGGAGGGAGAACTGGCGATCGTGCAGGCCTGCCTCTATTGCGCGACCGCGCCCAAATCCAACGCGGGCTATATGGCGATGAAAGCGTCGTTCAAATCGGCGCGCGATACCGGATCGTTGATGCCGCCGATGAACATCGTCAATGCGCCGACCAAGCTGATGAAGCAGGTCGGTTATGGCAAGGGCTATCAATATGACCATGACGCGGCGGAGGGATTTTCCGGGGCCAATTACTGGCCGGAGGAGATGACGCCGCAGACCTTCTACGCCCCCACCGATCGCGGGTTCGAGGCGCGGATTGCCGAGCGGATCGCCCATTGGGACCGGTTGCGGGCGGAGCGTGGCGGCCAGTGACGCCCTGCTTCGCCCGGTTCGCGGCGATCGACTGGTCTGGCGCCAAAGGCGCGCGGCACAAGGGGATCGCCGTGGCGCTGTGCGAAGGGGGCGACGCCGTGCCGACACTGGTCCCTGCGCCGGGCGGCGGCGCCTGGTCGCGGCAGGGCGTGGCGGACTGGCTGGTGGCGACGGCAGGGGAAATGCCGACGCTGTTCGGTTTCGATTTCAGCTTTGCGCCACCCTTCGTCGCGCGGGGAACCTATCTGCCGGGCGATGTGGTGCCGCAGGACGGGCCTGCCTTTTGGGCCTATGTCGATGCGATCTGCAAGGATGCGGACCTGGGCGCGGCCAGCCTGCTGGAGGTCGCGCATCGCCGCCATTTCTATTTCGGCAAGGCGGACGGGGTGAAGGCGCACTATATGCACAACCGCGCCTGCGAAGCGCATTATAATGCGGGCGGCGGCGGCAAGCCGTCCACAGTCTATGACGCGATCGGCGCAGCACAGGTCGCCAAGGCCAGCTTTGCCGGCATGCGGTTGCTGCATCATGTGCGGCCGCATGTACCGGTGTGGCCGTTCGATCCGCTGCCCGGCGCCGGATCGCTGGTGGTGGAAATCTACACCAGCATCGCGGCACGCGCCGCCGGCCGGCCCAAAGGGCGCACGAAGATGCGCGACAAGGTGGCGCTGAACGATGCGTTATTGGCGCTGGGATCGCAGGCGCATGTCGGTTCGATGCCGGACGATCATGGCGCCGACGCGATCGTGACCGCCGCGTGGATGCGGCAGGCGGCGCAGCGCCCGGCCTTATGGGCGCCAGCTGCACTTACGCCGCAAATAGCGCGCACTGAGGGCTGGACCTTTGGCGTGAACTGATAGTAAGGGCGTCGCACCCGAAACGGCGCGCCGGATTAGCACAGCGGTAGTGCAGCGGTTTTGTAAACCGAAGGTCGGGGGTTCGATCCCCTCATCCGGCACCATTTCGGGCAGATCATGATCCGGTAGATCGCATGGCACCAGATCGTTGTTCAGATGTCGCGCGCCCCTCAACGCAAAATGGGGGCCGGCATCGCTGCCGGTCCCCACTTCCGTCGGACTGCTCCTTACGCATTTTTCGAATAGTCGGCGCAAACCGGCATGTTCGAAGATGATAAGGCGATCCGCGTCTCACGAAGAGATGCGATCATCGGTCCGCCGATCCTGTGCGTCATCCTTCGGGCGAAGGCGCCGCGCAGGTTTTGCTCCGACTTCTGGCCAAAGGCCGCCCGTCGAGGCTTGAATGCCTGCTTTCCATGCCCGACGTTCACTTTCGCGCGTACCCGGCAAGGTCTTCAAGCATCCCGTCCGCCTGCCCGGCTCCATCCTTTGGGGATATTGCCTGCCGTTGGACTATCGTTACGGATCAAAACCCTGATTTCTCAGTGATTTCTGGATCCGGATCGCTCCGTTTCCACCGTTCCGATAAAGGGATGGTGTCACCCCATCCGAGTCGTTCAAAGCGAATTCGGACAGATTTTTGACAGCTATCCTGCAAAAGCTGTGGATAAGTGTGGATAAGTTTTCAGCCGGGCGGTGACCAATCCGGTGCCGCCAGCGAAAAGCCTGCAAAATCAAAGCCCGGCGTCACCGTACAACTGACCAGCGTCCAGCCGCCTTGCGGGGTCGATGCCTGCCAGTGATGCGCGGGTACCCACCCCTGCGGCATCTGCCCGGCCAGAACGTCCGGTCCCAGCAGAAGGTCGCGGGCGCCTTTTTCCGGTGCGGCAATGGACAGGATCAGCGGCGCACCGGCGTGCCAGAACCAATGTTCGTCGGCATCGACCCGGTGCCAGTGCGATCGCTGGTGCGCCTCCAGCAGGAACAGGATCGCGGTACCGGCAGCCCGCTCGTCTGGCGCGGCAGTGGCGCGCCATGTCTCCCGATACCATCCGCCTTCGGGATGGGGCGACAGGTCCAGGGCCTCTATCATCTGCCGTCCCGCCTGTTCGTCGTCGCCTTGCATCCATTCACCTCAAATTTTATTGCCATGGAAACAGTCACTTAATTTGTTGCCTGACGTTCATGCAACCTGGATCAATGTAGAGGGGTTGAAGCGACAAATCACGCATTTCGGAGGAGATACACATGCGTAACGCCCTGCTCGCCCTGGCCGCCGTCTCGCTGGCCATTCCCGTGTCCATGGCCGTCCCGACGGATGGCGCCCAGGCGCGCAAACATTATCGCTACAAGGAATGGCGCGGCCGCGACGGCCGGACCTACTGCCGCAAGTCGAACGGCACGACCGGCCTGATCGTCGGCGGCGTCGGCGGTGCGCTGGTCGGCCGCGCGATCGATACGCGCGGGGACCGCGCGACCGGTACGATCCTGGGCGCAGCCGGTGGCGCGCTGCTGGGCAAGTCGATCGACAGCAAGCGGACCTGCCGCTGACGCCGATAACCGGCGCGTGTCAGGAGCGCGCGCCGGTTGTTCTGCGGCTGGCCCCGCTGAGCGGCAACAAAAAAGGGACGGCATCCCGTCGGATGCCGTCCCTAACTTTTTGAAGCGTCCGCCGATTAGTCGACAGAAGCGTCCGAGGCGGCGCCGCGCGCGTCCTCGACCTTGAAGGCGACCTGCTGACCGCCCGATACGCCCGAAACCTTGCCGTTCTTGACGGCCAGGTTGAAGGCGACGGCGTCAGGGAAACGACGACCCGAAATCACCTTGCCAGCCTTGGTGTCCTTCACCTGATAGACATAGGTGTAGCCTTCGTGGGTGAAGCGCTGCTTGGCAGCGGCATCTTCAGCCTGCGCGGCGGTGGCGGCAATGGCGCTGATGGCGCTGGCGACAATGAACTTGGACAGCATTCGCATGGGTAAACTCCTTGTGAATGCCGATCAAACACCTCTTATATTCTTGTTCTGTTGAAGATCGTCATATGTTGCAGTGCGACAAAGCGACAATCGCAAAAAATGACGATCCGATTGCATCATGTGCAACCGCGTCCCACGCCCAGGATTAAGCCTTTGATAGCGCTACTATATGGTCGAACTCGGCTTTGGTCAGCGGGGCGACGGACAGGCGCGACTGGCGCAGCATCACCATGCCGGCAAGGGCCGAATCGGCTTTCATCACCTTCAAAGTGACCGGTTTGGCGAGCCGTTCGACCGGGGCGACATGGACCGCGATCCACTTGCCCGTATCGTCCGTGCTGTCGGGCGCGGCCTCCTCCACGATGGTCATGATGCCGACGGCCTCGACCCCGATATTGCTGTGATAGAAAAAGGCGAGGTCGCCCTTGCGCATCGCCTTCATATGGCCCTGGGCAGCATGATTGCGCACACCATCCCATTCGGCCTTCCCCTTTTTGACGAGATCGTCATAGGAGAAGGCATCGGGTTCCGATTTCATCAGCCAGTAGTTCATTCTGCCTCCTTGCAACAGCGCCCCGGCGCGATCAAGGATGCGTCATGCGCGGGCTGCGCCTATATGATGAGCCACGGCCCCATCTGAACGAAACTGGAGATAAGACGTGTCGCAAGCGGTACTGGATCAGGTGCCTGTCCTGTCCATGGCGGAAATGAGCAAGCCGGATTTCGCCGAAGCCTTCGGGCAATCCTTCCAACGCTTCGGCTTCGCGATGGTCAAGGACCATGGCATGGACCAGAAGCTGGTCGACGATGGCTGGGCGCTGGCGCGCCGCTTCTTCGACCAGCCGGTGGACATCAAGCGCGCCTACGACGCCAAGTTCAACGGCGGCCAGCGTGGCTATACCGCGTTCGGCGTGGAAATCGCCAAGGGCGCGAGCGAGAATGACCTGAAGGAATTCTGGCATGTCGGCCGCGACCTGCCGGAAGGCGATCCGCTGGCGCAAACCATGCCGCCCAATGTGTGGCCGAGCGAGATGCCGGAGTTCGAGCCGGTCTTCGCGAAACTCTATCGCGAGTTCGACCGGGTGGGCGCGGAATTGCTGTCTGCGATCGCCCTCTATCTGGGCCTTTCGGAACGCTGGTTCGATGGCCCCATCGAAAATGGCAATTCGATCCTGCGCCTGCTTCATTACCCGCCGGTGTCGCCGCAGGCACCGGGCATTCGCGCGGGCGCGCATGAGGATATCAACCTCATCACCCTGTTGCTGGGCGCGGAGGAAGGCGGGCTGGAATTGAAGGATCGCAATGGCAACTGGCTGCCCGTGGTGCCGCCGCCGGGTGCGCTGGCGATCAATGTCGGCGACATGTTGCAGCGGCTGACCAACCATCTGCTGCCATCGACCAGCCATCGCGTGGTCAACCCTCCGCCGGAACGACGCGGGCATTCGCGCTATTCCATGCCGTTCTTCCTGCATCTGCGTCCCGATTTCATGATCGACGCGCTGCCGCAATGCGTGAGCGAGGATAATCCGCGTCGCGATCCGCCGATCAGCGCGCATGATTATTTGACGGAACGGCTGATCGAGATCGGGCTCATCAAGAAAGGATAGAAAATTCGGTTCGGTTCGAGCAGCCTTCGAGCGAAGTCGAGAAGGCGCGTCGAGAAAGATTCCCGACAAGCTCGAACCGAACGGACCCTGACCTACCTGCGCCCACGACCCAGGGTGATGCCGATCTCCTCGCCGCGCTCGCTCAGCGCCAGTTTCACGATCTTCACTTCGACATGGCTGACCTTGTCGTCCTGAAGGAAGATGGTGTCGATGATATGATCGGCCACCGCCTCGATCAGCGTGAAATGCACCCCTTCGGGCAGCGCGGTCGATGCGGCGTGCTTGAGGTCCATATAGTTTTTGGACGCGGTCAGCGGCGTTTCCGGCTCATAATGATCGGCGATTCGCAGGCGCGCACGGATGGAAATGCGCAGCGGCTGGGGGAGATGCGTCTCCTCCGAATAGATGCCGGTCAGCACATCGACATGCAGGTCGTTGACCTCCAGCGTCAGAAAATCGTCAAATCCAGTCTGCATAGCCTTGCCACATCCAGGCCGCGCCCGACCATATATCATGGTGCGGGCAAAGGCCTATTTAGTCTTTCATTTTGCGAAGCGGGCGCTAAAGCCCCGCTTCCGGCGCTGCCCCATGCGCCATTGATGGCGGATCGGCAAGACGTGTCAGACATTGTGCCCCTCAACAGTCAGCCCGAAACGGCTATCGAACGACTGCTCGACGCGGCTTTCGGCCCGGACCGTCACGGCCGCACCGCCTATCGCATCCGCGATGGCATGCCCTGGCTGCCTGCCCTCTCCTTCGCAACGGTCGATGCCGGCGGCGCGCTGATCGGGTCGCTGCAAACTTGGCCGGTGGCGCTGACGGATGCGGACGGCCAGCAGACGCCGCTGATCATGGTCGGCCCGGTAGCTGTCGCGCCGACGCATCAATTTGGCGGTCATGGCCGTGCGATGATGGACGCGGTGGTAGCCGCTGCACGGACGATGGCGTGCGAGCCGCTGATGATGATCGGCGATCCGGAATATTATGGCCGCTTCTGGGGCTTTGCCGCCGATGGCACCGCCGGATGGGACGCCCCCGGGCCGTTCGAACCGCGCCGCCTGCTGGCCCTGTCGGTCGATGGTCGCCCGGTCGGCGGCATGGGCATGCTCAGCCCCAGAATATCCGTCGCGGCTTGATTAACTCTTTGCCTGCGGGCCAGAGCCTCCTATCTCCGGCCCATGCCGATGGAACCACTGCCCGACCTGTCCACCCTTTCGCTCGCCGATATTGCGCGGCTGGCCGCCGAAAAGCGCCTGCCCCCGGTCGAGAAATGGAATCCCGACCATTGCGGCGATAGCGAAATGCGGATCGCGCGCGACGGCACCTGGTATCATCAGGGGTCGCCGATCGGCCGGGAAACGATGGTTCGGCTGTTTTCCACGATCCTGCGGCGCGAGCCGGACGGCAGCCATGTTCTGGTGACCCCGGTCGAGAAGCTGGACATCGAAGTGGAGGACGCCCCCTTCGTCGCGGTCGAACTGAAGAGCGAGGGCGAAGGGCGCGCGCGCAGCCTCGCATTCCGCCTGAACAGCGGGGATATCGTCACCGCCGGGCCGGACCATGGATTGACCGTGCGCGAGACGCCGGACGGACCGCATCCCTATCTGCATGTACGCGGCGGGCTGGAAGCGCTGGTCGGGCGCAGCGTCTATTATGAGCTGATGAACCTGGCGCTGGGCGAAGAGGGCGAACGGGTCGGCCTTTGGAGCGAGGGCGCTTTTTTCCCGCTGGATGGCGCCGCATGACGCTGGCGCAGCGGCTGCGCGCCGCCCTGGAAGACGGACACAGGCGGACCGATATCGCGCCGGTCGACAGGCGCGATCCGCGCATCCAGGGTGAGATCGCGCTGGCGCCCGCCGCCGTGCTGGTGGCGATCACCGACCGACCCGAACCCGGCCTGATCCTGACCGAACGCGCGACGACGCTGCGCAAACATGCGGGTCAAATCGCCTTTCCCGGCGGCCGAGTCGATGATGGCGATGCCGACGAGATTGCCGGCGCGCTGCGGGAAGCGCAGGAGGAGATCGCCCTGTCGCCCGATCAGGTGGAGGTCGTGGGCGTGTCCGACCGCTACAGCACGTTCACCGGTTTCGATATCGTGCCGGTGCTGGGCGTCATTCCCCCCAACCTGCCGCTGCGCGCGCAGGAAAGCGAGGTGGCGGACTGGTTCGAACTGCCGCTGGCCTATGCGCTCGATCCGGCCAACAGGATGCGGCATGAGGTCGAGTTTGCCGGCGCGATGCGCCATTATTACGAGATTTTCTGGGAGGGCCGGCGTATCTGGGGCATCACGGCGGCGATCCTGGCCAATTTGTCGCGGAGGCTGGGCCATGACCATCCTGCCGCCTGACGCCGAGTGGCGCCACCGTTCCGGCCTGGACGGATTGCTGGACGCGCTGGACGTTGCGAAGGGCCAGGCGCGTTTCGTCGGCGGCGCCGTGCGTGACGGCCTGCTGGGCCTGCCGGTCAACGATCTGGATATCGCCACGGTGCTGGACCCGCATGATGTTGTCGATCGGCTGAAGGCCGCGGGGATCAAGGCAGTGCCGACCGGTATCGACCATGGCACAATCACCGCCATTCTGCCCGACGGTCCAGTGGAGATCACCACGCTGCGCCGCGACGTCAGCACCGACGGGCGCCGCGCGACCATCGCCTATACCGACGACTGGCGCGAAGATGCGGCGAGGCGCGACTTCACCATCAACGCCCTCTATGCCGATCCGGTCACTGGCAAGATCAGCGACTATTTTGGCGGGCTTGCCGATCTGGCGGCGCGACGGTTGCGCTTCATCGGACACGCATCTGCCCGGATCGCCGAGGATCATCTGCGCATATTGCGCTATTTCCGCTTCCTGGCCCGTTATGGCGACAACGAGTTGGACAGTGATGCGTATGATGCGTGCGTTGCCGCCGCCAATAGCCTGATGGCGCTGTCGCGCGAGCGGATCGCAGACGAATTGCTGAAATTGCTGGGGGTTGCCGCGCCTGTCCACGCGCTGCGGCTGATGGTCGAAGGCGGGATATTGCGCCCGGTGCTGCCGGAAGTGAATGTCGGCGGCGTGGAGCGGCTGGAAACGCTGATGGCGCGCGAAGTGGAGAGCGGGATAGGCGGATCGGCGCTACGCCGGCTGGCGGCCTTGCTGCCCCCTGACCCGACGCTGGCCGATGGCGTGGGTGCAAGGTTGAAACTGTCGAACAAGGCGCGCAAGCGGCTGGTGGTGGCGCTGGAGCCGGCACCGGAGATGGCGGAAACGCCCCGCGCGCTGGCCTATCGGGTGGGCGTGGAAGGCGCGATCGACCGCTTGCTGCTCGACCCGGACCAGCCCTTGTCGGCGCTGGGCGCGCTGGAGGGCTGGACGCCCCCTGTCCTGCCCATCGGCGGCGGCGCGTTGATCGCGCGCGGCCTGCCGGCCGGGCCGGACGTGGCCAAAGCGGTGCAGGCGGTGCAGGCGATGTGGGTAGCAGAGGATTTCCCCGATGCCGACCGCGTCGCGGCCATCGCCGATCAGATCGTCTCGAAATTCCAGCGCGCGCGCCAATAGTCGTACGCATCATTTTCAGCCATCGGACGGGCAAAATGATAGCCCTGCCCCTGCCAGCAGCCCATTTGCGCAAGCGCAAGGGCCAGCGCCTGCGTCTCGATCCCCTCGGCCGTGACCTTCAGGTTCAGCGATTCGGCGAGCGACAGGATCGTGCGGACGATCACCGCCTTGTCATGATCCTCCAGCATGGTGGACACGAAGCTGCGGTCGATCTTCAATATGTCGATCGGCAGGCTGTGCAGGCTGGCGAGGTTGGAGAAACCGGTGCCGAAATCGTCCATCGCGATCGGCATCTGCAACCCCTTGAGCGCGAACAGCAATTTGCGTGCCTTGTCCGGATCGGCGATGATCGCGCTTTCCGTCAGTTCGGCTGTCAGCCGGCTGCCCGCGATGCCGGCATAGCGCAGCGCTTCCTCGAACATCGATGCGACATCGTCGCGCGCCATCTGGATCGGGGAGAGGTTGACGTTGACGCCGACAGGCAGCGCCTGGCCGAATTTCGCGTCCCAACGCGACAGCGCCTGCGCCGCTTCATAGGCAGCCCAGCGACCAAGCGGCGTGATGAGGCCGCTTTCCTCCGCCACGGCGATAAATTCGACCGGGGACACATGTCCCAATTCCTCGTCATTCCAGCGAGCCAGCGCCTCAAATCCGGTGATCTCGCCGGTCTGGAGATGGATGAGCGGCTGGAAAGCGAGCGTCAGGCCGCCCTGGGCCAGCGCATCGCGCAAGCGGCTTTCGATCGAAAAGCGGCGTTGCGCTTCCTTGAGCACGCCGTTGCGATAGATTTCGACCTTGCCGCTGCGCTTGGCGATCTTCACCGCGGCCTGCGCCTTGCGCACGACGTCGTCGGGGTCATCGTCCAGGTTAAGTGACAACGCGCAACCGATCGCGCAGTCCACGCGAATTTGCAGGTCGCTCAGGCGAATGGGCGAGCTTAGCGCTTCCTTGATCCGCTGAACGATATGAAGAGCGTCGGATAAACCGTTGTTAAGGCGCGAAAATATGGCAAAATCATTGCCGCCGATACGGGCCAGCACGTCCCCTTGCCGAAGGCTGGATTTCAACCGCTTGGCAACGGTGATGAGCAATTCGTCGCCCGCCATCGGACCAAGCGATTCATTCACCCGGCTGAAGCGGCTGAGGTCGATGGCGATGATCCCGAACTGCGCATTGTCCGGCCATGGGGCATTGGCAAGGCGATCGTCGATCTCCTCGCCAAAACCGGTGCGATTGGGCAGGGCCGTCAAACCGTCGGACAGGAGTTCACGGCGCAAATTCTTCTCGATCGTCCGCTCGCTGGTCCGGTCGATCGCGGTGAAGAGATAATATTCGGGCTGACCTTCGGAGGCGGGCAGACGGCCCAGGGTACACATGAAATATTCCGGGCCGAGCTTGCCGTCCCGGCGCAGTTCGAAACTGTCCGAATCGCGGCCCGACTGGATGAAGCTATCCACCCGCTCCCGCCATTCCTTCGTCACCCGTTCCGACATGGGGCTACGCTCAGCACCGGAGCGGAACACAGTTACAAAGCGCGCATTGCCCTGCCGAAAGACGATTTCGCCGTTTTCATGAGAAAAAACGGCTGCAAGCTGAGGAAGGGCCGACAGCCATTCCGTTATGCCGACATTGCGGTCGAGGCATGAGTCGTCGCCCCCGGCCAAGGGGGTGCCGCTGGTCTGTGCGACCGGCAAATTGCGCACCGAAGTCGATTCCATACCCCCGCTGTATCCAGAAGGAGTAAATTTTCGGGAAACGCTAATGGCCGAATTGACGAAAGTTCGACCAAAAGAGAAAAAGCTGAAATCAGAAGCGATTGTCGCGCGGGAAGCCCGTCGGCGGCATGCGGCCGGCCGCACCACGGGCAACCTTCCATGGCATCATGTCGCTTTCCGTGCGGGTACGCCCCGAATCGCCACCCATGGCCCAGCTAAGACCATCCGACAGTTTGAAGGCGATCGCATCGGACAGGCCGCCATCACGATAGCGCTGCATCTGCACCCCCTGCCCGCGCGTCATTTTCGGCATTTCCGTAAGGGCAAAGACCAGCAGCTTGCGGTTTTCACCAATGACCGCGACGCTGTCCGCCTCTGCCGGGATCGGGCGGATGATGCTCAATTTCGCGTCGGCGCGGACATTGACCACCTGCTTGCCCTTGCGGGTTTCGGCCATCAGGTCGGTCACCGCGGCGATGAAACCGCGTCCGTCGGAGGAAGCCAGCAGCAGTTCCGTGCCCGCACGCGCGGGCATGAAGGCGACGATTGCCCCTTCATTATCCATATCGACCAGCGAGCGAACCGGATCGCCAAAGCCCCGACCGCCCGGCAGCTTGTCCGATGCCAGCGTGTAGATGCGCCCGGTCGCGGTCGCCATCAGCAGCTTGTCGGTGGTATAGGCGTGGAAGGCATATTGCGGCCCATCGCCTTCCTTGAATTTGAGCGTGTCGGCCGCAGCGAGGTCGCGATGGCCGCTCATCGCCCGAATCCAGCCACGTTCGGACAGGATGACGGTGATCGGCTCGCGCTCGATCATCGCCTCCAGCGGGATCTCACGGGCCGGAGCGGCCTCCTCCACCAAGGTCCGGCGGCGGCCCAGATCGGTTTCTGGGCCATAGCGTTTGCGCAGGGCCGCCAGGTCCTTCTTGAGGCGGGTGCGCTGGCGGGTCGGGCTTTCGACCAGCTTTTCCAGCTCGTCCTTTTCCTTGACCAGATCGGCATGTTCGCGCCGCAATTCCATTTCCTCCAGCTTGCGCAAGGAGCGGAGGCGCATGTTCAGAATGGCTTCGGCCTGACGATCGTTCAGGCTGAATTCGGCCATCATCACCTCTTTCGGCTCATCCTCCGTACGGATGATGGCGATCACCCGGTCGAGGTTGAGATAGGCGATGATATAGCCTTCGAGCAGGTCGAGGCGCGCGGCGATCTTTTCCAGCCGGTGCTGCGCCCGGCGGACCAGCACGTCGATCTGATGCTTGAGCCACTCGATCAGCAGCGGCTTCAAGCCGAGCACGCGCGGGGTGCGGCTGGCGTCGAGCACGTTGAGATTGAGCGGGAAGCGGTTTTCCAGATCGGTCAGACGGAACAGGCTGTCCATCAACATCTGCGGATCGACGGTACGCGCGCGCGGTTCGATGACGATGCGGATTTCGGTATCGGATTCGTCGCGCACATCGGCCAGGATCGGCAGCTTGCGATCGTTGATGAGCGCGGCGATCTGCTCGATCAGCTTCGATTTCTGCACCTGATAGGGAATATGGGTGACGACCGCGATCCAGGTTCCGCGCCCGCCCTCTTCCTTGTGCCATCGCGCACGGGTACGGAAAGCGCCGCGCCCGGTAGCATAGGCTTCGGATATGATCGCGGCATTATCGACCAGCACGCCACCGGTCGGGAAGTCCGGCCCGCGCACGATCTGCATCAGCGCGGCATGATCCGCATCGGGATCGTCGATCAGCAGGCCGGCGGCATCGATCAACTCGGTGACATTATGCGGCGGGATGCTGGTCGCCATGCCGACCGCGATCCCGCTGGCGCCATTGGCGAGCAGGTTGGGGAAGAGGCCGGGGAAAACCTCCGGCTCCTCATCCTCACCATTGTAGGTGGGACGGAAATCGACCGTGCCTTCGTCCAGGCCGGACATGAGGTCGGCGGCGGCCTGCGTCAGGCGCGCTTCGGTATAGCGCATCGCCGCAGCATTATCGCCGTCGATATTGCCGAAATTGCCCTGCCCGTCGACCAATGGGGTGCGCAGCGAAAAATCCTGCGCCAGCCGCACCATGGCGTCATAGACCGATGCGTCGCCATGGGGGTGATATTTACCGATGACGTCGCCGACGACGCGGGCGCACTTCTTGTAACCGGTGGTGTTGCGCGCAGGGTTGGCGACCAGCACATCCGGGCTCGCGCCGCCCGGCTCCATCCTGAGCAGCCGCATCGCCCAGAGCAGGCGCCGATGCACCGGCTTCAGCCCGTCGCGCAGATCCGGCAGCGACCGCGCCGTGATGGTCGATAGCGCATAGACGAGATAGCGCTGCTGGAGCGCATCGTCGAACGGGTGATCCTTGATGGCGTCGAACGGGTCGCGATAGTCGGTCATTGCGGACGGCTTAGCAGGACGGAAGGTGAACGGAAACGGATTTGGTCAATAGCCCGACATGAGCATGTCGAGAGCGTTGGAAATGTCATAATCCCGATCCCGCAGCGATAAAACGACATTACCCAACGATCGCGCAGCCACCGCACCGGAAAATTGCGTCATCATGACCAGTCGTTGCCCGTCCACATCAAATATCGGATTGAGCTTCGTCATCGGCGTGCCGACATGCTCGAGCGGAATCAGCGGCGCCACGAAACGCGATGTCAAATGATTCAGCAGGTCGGACTGGCAATCCAGAACATGGCCACCGTCAGGCAGGCGATGCACGCAAAAGCGTGCCATCAGAACATCCGATATTTTTCGAGCGGCAATCCATATTTTTCGACATAGGCGTTGGATGCCGCGATACCGGCGGCATTATCCTCTTGCCAGCGCCGACCCCGCTCCGCTGCGATTTCCTTGCGCAGCGCCTCTTCGCAGGCACGCGACAGGTTGATGCCCAACGCCTTGGCATCGGCCACAAGATCGACGTCAAGCGACAGGTTCGTCGCCTTGCGCGTGGCAATATGTTCGTGCCTGGTCATCATCGAATCCCGCACCGGATATGCGCATGAATATACGCATGACACATCATCGCGGCAAGTAGCGTCCGTCCGGATCGGCGGCAATCTCGGCCGCGAATTCCGCGCAGATCCAGTCGCGAAACGCCTTCACCTTGGGCGTGTTGCGGGCGTGGGGCGGATAGACGATCCAGTAGCTCGCCTTGTCGCGCACATAGGATGGCACCGCCTCGACCAGCAGACCCGCCTCCACCTCGGCGCGCCAGAAGAGATGGGTCAGGATGGCGATGCCCTGCCCCGCGATGGCCGCCCGCCCCTCCATCACCTGACTGTCGAGCGCGATGGCGGGCGGCCCGTGCCGATCGCTCGCCTCCACGCCCATCGCCGTCAGCCAGTCATGCCACCAGCTATCCTCGGGCGAGAGGCGCGGCAATGCCAGTAAGGCGGCGGCGTCCGCGATCGGGCTATGGCTTGCGAGCCAGCCGGGACTGCACATGGGCACGAGGCGGCTGTGCGTCAGCAGCTTTGCCTCCAGACCCGGCCATTCCCCCTTGCCACCCCGAATGGCCAGGTCCACGCCGTCGCGGGCCAGATCGACCAGAGCGTCATTCGCCTGGATGCGCACGGCCAGATTTGGATGCCGCATCTGGAACGCGCCGATCCGGGGCGCCAGCCACAAATGGGCGAAGCTGTTGGTGCAGCTTATCGTCAGCACCGCCGAGTGATCCTGCGTCAGGGCAGCAAAGCCGGCGCGCATCTGGTCGAAGGCGCGGGTCAGGATCGGCGCGATCTCCCGCCCCTTTTCGGTCAGCGCCACTTGCGCCCAACGCGCTGGAACAGGCTGAGGCCCAGCCGTTCTTCCAATAGCTTCACCTGATAGCTGACCGCCGCCTGGGTCATGCCCAGTTCCTGCGCCGCGACGGTGAAATTCTCCAGCCGCGCGGCGGCTTCGAACACGCGGATGGCGGACAGGGGCGGCAGGTTTGACATAGGCTCATTCAATAAGCTGAGCTTATCTACAGCGTCCAGCCTTTTGTTGGCGAGCCCGGACCCGATCCGGCAAAAGCCAGAGGGCGGACACGATGTTCAACGTCTGCCCTGCTTCGGAAAGGATGGCATCATGCGTGACGAATATGACGACCGGCTATGGAATGACGGCCGCGAACATGCCAACCGCGGCATCGATCAACTGATCGCCGCTATCATGCAGGCGTTCCGGGCGCTGCACCGCGTACGATGGACCTCCCCCTGGAATGAGAGCAGCCCCAGCAACCGTACTTGCCGGTCCTAGCGATTTGCTGCGATTGCGAGAAGAGGGGTTGCGGTTTCGTCCGGACACGCCACTCTTAAAGGCGTGACCGATACGCTTCTTTCCACCACCGCCCTTCCCGCGCCTTCAACCGCGCTGCTGCACGGCGCAGCATTGTTCCTCGATTTCGACGGAACATTGGTGCCGTTGGCCGATACGCCCGACGCCGTCCATGTCGACGATGACCTGCTGGTCATGCTGACGCGATTGCGCGACCGGCTGGACGGCAGGCTGGCGATCGTAAGCGGGCGGTCGATCGCCACGCTGCGCGACCTGGGCTTTGGCGATTTCCTGATGTCGGGTACCCATGGACTGGAATTTGCGCATCCCGGCGAGCATGTGAAAGCCCCGCCCCGCCTGCCCGCGATCGACGCGGTGGAGGCCGCCTTCAACGCCTTCGTTGCCGACAAGCCGGGTCTGCTGGTCGAACGCAAGTCGATCAGCGTGGGCCTGCATTTTCGAGGCGCGCCGATATGGGGCGAGGCAGCGGGGGCGCTGGCCGACCTGCTGGCGCGCGATCATGGGCTGGCGCTGCAACATGGCAAGATGCTCTACGAATTGCGTCCCGGCGGCGCGGACAAGGGCAGCGCGCTGACCGCCTTGATGCGGGAAACACCGATGGCAGGCGGCATACCGGTCTTCATCGGCGATGATGTCACGGATGAGGAAGGCTTTGCCGCAGCGGCGCATTTGGGCGGCGCGGGCATATTGGTCGGAACGCCGCGCCCCACATTGGCGTCATTCTCTTTGGAACAGGTTGCCGCCGTCAGGCATTATCTGTCCGAGGGGGCCGCCGGATAGATTTCCGGAGCCCCATCGTCGTGACCAACAAATTGGGGGCAGACCGATCCAAGCAGCAACAGAATCCATCCTGGCCGGATCGGAGCGTACGCTCGACCTCTGGCCCATCGGCAATTGCCAGGCATCCGCGCTGATCGACCGCATGGGCCGCATGGTCTGGGCCTGCGTCCCGCGCGTGGACGGCGACCCGGTCTTTTCCGCCCTGCTGGACGACAAGCCATGGGACGATGCGCAATCGCGCGGTTTTTGGGCCATAGAGCTGGAAAATTGCGTCGCGGTCGAACAACATTATATCCGAAACACGCCCATATTGGTCACGCGCCAGAGCGATGCGCAGGGCAATGCGATCGAGATTCTGGATTTCTGCCCTCGCCACCGGCACAAGGGCCGCATGTACCGGCCGGTCGCCTTCATCCGCATCGTGCGGCCGGTGGCAGGCTCCCCGCGTATCCGCGTGAAATTCCGCCCGACCACCAGCTGGAATGGCGAGACGGTGCCGATCAGCTATGGCTCCAATCATATCCGCGTCGTGCTGTCCTATATGGCGATGCGCGTATCCACCAACGCACCGATTGGCCTGATCAGCCAGGAAAGCTGGTTCCGGCTGGAGCAGGACGCCCATTTCTTCATGGGGCCGGACGAAGGCTTTTCCGACGCGCTGCGCCCCGCGATCGAGCGGATGCTGGACGACACGATTCATGAGTGGCAGCTATGGGTCCGGAGCCTGGCAATTCCCGCCGAATGGCAGGAAGCCGTCATCCGATCCGCCATCACGCTGAAACTATGCCAGCATGAGGAAACCGGCGCGATCGTCGCCGCGCTCACCACTTCCATCCCCGAACATGCCGACAGCGGGCGGAACTGGGACTATCGCTACTGCTGGGTGCGCGACGCCTATTATACGGTGGAGGCGCTCAATCGGTTGGGCGCGCTGGATGTGCTGGAATCCTATCTCGTCTATCTGCGCAACATCGTCGATGGTGCCAAGGGCGGGCATATCCAGCCGCTCTACGACGTGCGCGGCAATGCGACGCTGACCGAATGGGAGGCGCAAAGCCTGCCCGGCTATCGCGGCATGGGTCCGGTGCGCGTGGGCAATGCAGCCTATGAACAGATACAGCATGACGCCTATGGCCAGATCGTGCTGTCGTCCGTGCAGGGCTTCATCGACCAGCGGTTGCTGCGCATGGCCGGCCATGCCGATTTCGAGGCGCTGGAGGCGGTCGGCGAACGCGCATGGGCGGTCTATGACCAACCGGACGCAGGCCTGTGGGAACTGCGCACCCGTGCCCATGTCCACAGCTATAGCGCGGTGATGTGCTGGGCGGCGTGCGATCGCCTGGCCCATGCCGCCGTTGCGCTCGACCTGCCGCTGCGCGCCGCCCATTGGGAAAATCGCGCCGAGACGATGAAGACGCGCATCCTGGAGGCATCATGGCGGGAGGACAGCCAGGCCATCTCCGCCAATTTCGAGGATGACGCGCGCGACGCATCGCTGCTTCAATTGCTCGACCTGCGCTTCCTGACCGCCGACGATCCGAAGTTCATCGGCACCTTGGCTGCGCTGGAGACCGATCTGCGCCGGGGCAACGACATGCTCCGCTACAGCGCGCCGGACGATTTCGGCGAGCCGGTGACGGCGTTCAACGTCTGTACCTTCTGGCTGATCGAGGCGCTGCATCGCAGCGGCCGGCGCGAGGAAGCGCGCGACCTGTTCGAGGAAATGCTGTCCCGCCGCACCGCGGCCGGGCTGCTTTCCGAAGATATCGACCCTGTCAGCGGGGAATTATGGGGGAACTATCCCCAGACCTACTCATTGGTCGGCATCATCAACTGCGCCGTCTTGCTGAGCAAACCGTGGAGCGCAATGCGTTGAGCCGTCTGATCGTCATATCCAACCGGGTCAGTAGGCCCAGCAAGACCGGCAACCAGGGCGGCCTGGCCGTCGCCTTGTCCCAGGCCCTGCGCGAAAGCCGGGGCATCTGGGTCGGCTGGTCGGGCGAAGTGACCGACAATTTCACCGGCCATATCGGCTTTGCCGAGGATGAAGGCGTCAAGACCGCGACGATCGACCTGGAAGAGCAGGATGTCGACGAATATTACAACGGCTATGCCAACAAGACGCTGTGGCCGCTCTTCCATTTCCGCATCGACCTGGCCGAATATGCCCGCGATTTCGAGGGGGGCTATAATCGCGTCAACAAGCGCTTTGCAGAGACGGCCAGCCCGCTGATCGAGCCGGAAGACGTCATCTGGGTCCATGACTACCACATGATCCCGCTGGGCCAGATGTTGCGGGACAAGGGGTTGAAGAACCGCATGGGCTTCTTCCTTCACATCCCCTGGCCGCCCACCCGCCTGCTCGTGTCGCTGCCCCATCACAGCAAGCTGGTGAGCACCCTCTTCGCCTATGACGTCATCGGCTTCCATACCGAAGAATGGCTGGAATCCTTCCGCCATTATGTGGAGCGGGAAATGGGCGGCACGGTGAATGGCGATTTCGTCACCGTGGGCGATCGCACCATTCAGGCGGTTGCCTGCCCGATCGGCATCAATGCGCAGGAATTTGCGGAGGCCGCCACCAGCGACGCGGCAAACGAGATGAGCCGGCTGGTCCGCGCCTCGCTTCAGGACCGCACCATGATCGTGGGAGTCGATCGCCTGGATTATAGCAAGGGACTGGAAGAGCGGTTTGGCGGCTATTCCCGTTTCCTGAAGGACCATCCCGAACATCATCGCGATGTGGTGCTAACCCAGATCGCACCGCCTTCGCGCGGCGAAGTGGAAAGCTATCAGCAGATCCGCGCAACGCTGGATTCGCTCGCCGGGCGCATCAATGGCGAATATAGCGATGTGGACTGGACGCCGATCCGTTACGTCAATCAGGGCTATCCGCGCGACAAGCTGGCGGGCATCTATCGCGGCGCGAAGATCGGGCTGGTGACGCCGCTACGCGACGGCATGAACCTGGTCGCGAAGGAATATGTTGCGGCGCAGGACCCCGAAGATCCTGGCGTTCTGATCCTGTCGCGCTTCGCTGGCGCGGCGATGCAGCTCAAGGACGCGCTGCTCATCAATCCCTACAGCCCGGAGGAAATGTCCGACGCGATATTGCGCGCCTTGGCCATGCCGCTGGACGAGCGAAAGCGGCGTTGGCGGGCGATGATGGATAGCGTGGAGCAGCAGGATATCAGCTGGTGGCGGCAATGCTTCACCGGCCGGCTGATGGCGGTCGGGCGTGAGGACGAACCAGCGGAGGTCGAAGAAACCGCCGGTTGAGTGTTGCCACCGCTCCGTATAGGCAACCGCAATGCACAGAGATGATGAAGACGAACCGCGCGGACTGTGGCCCGCCATCCGCGCCCGGTCCGGGATCATATTGGGCGTGGTCGGCCTGATCGGCTGGTGCGCGATGATCTGGTTCATGTTCGGGGACGTACTGTAGGGCCGCGCACAATTGCACCCCCGCTTACTTTGCTCTATGGGCCGGCCAAGCAGCCCCGGCACCCGCTGATCCTTTCCGATTCGCGTTTGCCGGGGCGTAATGTTTTCTAAGATAAGACAGGAACGCGCATGGCCCGTCGCCGCCAGATCTACGAAGGCAAGGCAAAGATCCTTTATGAAGGCCCTGAGCCCGGCACGATCATCCAATATTTCAAGGATGACGCCACCGCCTTCAACGCCCAGAAAAAGGGTACGATTTCCGGCAAGGGCGTGCTGAACAACCGGATTTCCGAGCATATCTTCACCCTGCTCGGTCAGATCGGCGTGCCGACCCACTTCATCCGCCGCCTCAACATGCGCGAACAGCTGGTTCGTCAGGTCGAGATCGTGCCGATCGAGGTCGTGGTGCGCAACGTAGCCGCCGGATCGCTCAGCAAGAAGCTGGGCATCGAGGAAGGTACGCAGCTGCCCCGCACGCTGATCGAATATTGCTACAAGGACGATGCGCTGGGCGACCCGCTGATCTCCGAAGAGCATATCGCCTGCTTCGGTTGGGCCACGCAGGAAGAGATGCACGACATTGCCGACATGGCGATCCGCATCAACGACTTCATGTGCGGCCTGTTCGCCGGCATCGGCATCCGCCTGGTCGATTTCAAGCTGGAATTCGGCCGCCTCTATGACGGCGATTACAGCCGCGTCATCCTGGCCGACGAAATCAGCCCCGATGGTTGCCGCCTGTGGGACATGGCGACCAACGAGAAGCTCGACAAGGACCGCTTCCGCCGCGATCTGGGCGGCGAAGTCGAGGCTTATCAGGAAGTTGCACGCCGCCTGGGCCTGCTCCCCGAAGGGCTGGACACCACCGTCCTCGACCTCGACACGCATCGCAAGAAACGCGAGAAGGACTAAGGGAAAAGGGCCGGCCGCAAGCGCCGGCCTTTTTTTATATCTCGCAACCTCCGTTCATTTCGAGCGTGTCGAGAAACGCGGGCATAGCGCTATCCCCTTCTCGACTAAGCTCGAAGCGAACGGACGTGGGTTGACTATGACCTACGCCATCAGCGCGTCGACGATCAGCTTGAGCCCCAGCAGCACCATCAGCACATAGATAAGCGTGTAGAAGCGCGCCGCGTCCACCCGGCGGACCAGCGCCACGCCGGCAAAGGTCGCGCCGATCGCCACGGGCGCCAGCATCGCCGTCGCCATCAGGTTGCGCGTGGTGAACTGCCCCAGCGCGGCATAAGCCGGCACCTTCATCCAGTTCATGGCCGCGAAGGCGACCGCCGTGGTCCCGACCAGCATGTCGCGCGGCAACCGCTTGGGCAGCACCCACATCTGGAAGGGCGGCGACCCGGCATGGGCGATCTGGCTGGTAAAGCCGCTGCCGATGCCGAAGAGGAAGCCGGCCCAGTCCGGCGAGCTGGACGGCAATATGATCGCCCCGCCCCGTTCGACCCAGAGCCTTTGCAATCCGAACAGCATGGATATCGCGCCGAGCGCGCCCAGCACGCTGCTTTCGGACACCTGCGCGGCAAAGACATAGCCAAGGCCTACGCCCGCCGCCATGCCGGGCAGCATGACCGCCAATATATGGCCGTCCCAGCTTTTGCGAAACGCCCAGACGCTGACCACATCCTGAAGGATCAGGATCGGCAGCAGGATCGCTGCGCCGCGCACCGGATCGACACCCAGCGCCATGATCGGCATCGCCAGCGCGCCCGCCCCGGCAAAGCCCCCCTTGGCGAGGCCGGATATGACGACGGCGACGATCGCGCACATATAATAGAGCAGGTCCGGGTTCATCCGGCCCGTCTAGGGGATAGGCAGGCGCGTGGGAATGGCGGCGGCATGGGCGCGGCGATGAGCATGATGATGGGCGGCGGCGACAAGCCGATGTACGAACTTGTCCTGTGCCTCGGCTCCACCCGCGCGCCCGCCGGCGGCGCCCCGGCGGCCGATCATTTCATGCCCGCCGGCGCAGCCCTTGGCGCCTCCATCCCGCTCGTGATCCCGCGAATCCCACAGAACGAAGATCAGGCCATGTCAGGCGAGCGCCCCAAGGGCCGGCTGCTCATCTATTGGGGCTGCGGCGCCTCCATCCCGCATGAATGGCAGGTCCGCGTCACCAACAGCAAGACCTATGGCGACTGGCCCAATGCGTAGACGCGCAAGACCGTCTCCGCCAATTGCATGCCCGCCATCACCGGCTTCGCGCGAAAGATCGCAGGCGGCGCCACGATCCTCAGTTGGAACGGCCTGCCCCAAGCGACCGGCTATTATGCCTGGACCTTCGGCGCGCAGGGCAATGGCGACATGGTCTGGTGGGCCTCCTCCGCCACACAGGCGTTCGGCGGCCCGGTCTGGGACTGGATGTCGCCCGCCGCCGTGCAAAAGATGAATTTCAGAAAATCGTCCTGCCGCCAAGCCAGACCAGTTGCACCATCCCCGCCGCCGTCACCCAGGCGGGCGGAGAGATGCTGATGGGCAACCTCTATGCCTATGGCCCGGAAGCGAACTTCGCCTATCCACCCCGCCCCGCCGGTCCGAAAATCGCTTAGAAAACCGAATGGATCGCCCGCGTCCGCTATCGCGCCAATACCATGTGGATGCTGAACGGCCCGGACATGGCCAATGGCAGGGACGGCATGATGAACGACGCGGATGTCGATCGTGATGACGATCCGGCCCAGCAGCAGCAGCAGAAAAAGAAGAAAGGCGGCGGCGGCCTTGGCAGCATGTTGGGCAGCGCCATGGGCGTCGGCTGCTAGAAAGCCTCTCCCGTTCGTCCTGAGCGGCCGCCGAGCGACGTCGAAGCGGCGATCGATGGGGGCGGGCGATTGCACGCAGTTCCTTTGCAGGACGAACCAAGAACGCATATCCCGATCCAGAAACAGGCTGGCGCATGCCCTTCGCATGCGCCACCTTCCCCGCCTCTATTCAGGAGAGAGAAGCCATGCCCTCTGACCTCATTTTCTACACCAACCCCATGTCGCGCGGGCAAATCGCCCGGTGGATGCTGGAAGAAGTCGGCGCTCCCTATGAGACGGTGATCCTCGCCTATGGCGACGACGGCATGAAGGGCGCCGACTATCGCGCGATCAACCCGATGGGCAAGGTGCCGGCCATCGTCCATAACGGCCGCATCGTCACCGAATGTGCCGCCATCTGCGCCTATCTGGCCGATGCCTTCCCTGACGCCAGCCTCGCCCCGCCGCCAGCCGAGCGCCATGCCTATTATCGCTGGCTCTTCTTTGCTGCCGGGCCGGTCGAAGCCGCCGTCACCAATCGGGCGATGGGCTTTGTCGTCCCGGACGGCAAGGAGCGCAGCGCCGGCTATGGCACGTTCGAAGACACCGTCGCCGCCCTGGAAACCGCCGTCGCGGGCGACGCCTGGATCTGCGGCGACGCATTCACCGCTGCCGACGTCTATGTCGGGTCGCAGATCGACTGGGGTTTGAGCTTCAAATCCATCCCCGCCAGTCCAGTGCTGGAAGCCTATGCCGCCCGACTGCGGGCGCGCCCCGCCTACCAGCGGCAAAAGGACATCGATGGCGCCCTGATCGCGCAAATGCAGAAGCAGGGTTGAACCGGCTTCCCCCCTCCCTCCCAGGGAGGCAACAGGGGGGCAGGTAGCGAGCGGAGCGGGCCTCCAACGAAAAAGGCCCGGCGGATCGCTCCACCGGGCCTTTCCCATATCATATCAGCGATGCGATCAGCGGCGATCGCCGAACAGGCGCAGCAGGAACAGGAACATGTTGATGAAGTCGAGATAGAGGTTCAGCGCCCCCATCACCACCGACTTGCCCATCATGTCCGTGCCTGCGACATGAGCATAGATGCTTTTGATCTTCTGCGTGTCATAAGCGGTCAGACCCGCGAACAGCAGCACGCCGACGCCGCTGATGACCAGGCTCATCGCGTTCGACTTCATGAAGATGTTGATCAGGCTTGCCACGAGCAGGCCGACCACGCCCATGATCAGGAAAGTGCCGAAACCCGACAGATCCTTCTTGGTGGTGTAACCCCACAGGCTCAGCCCCGCAAAAGCGGCGGCCGTCGCAAAGAAGGTCTGCGCGATCGACGTGCCGGTATAGGCCAGGAAGATGTAGGAGAGCGACACGCCCATCACCGCCGCATAGGCCCAGTAAAGCGCCTGCGCCGCGCCGGTCGAGAGGCGATTGATGCCGAAACTCAGCACCATGACGAACGCCAGCGGAGCGAACATCACGACATATTTCAGGATGCCGGGGCCGACGAACACGCTGTAGGCCATGCCGCTATTGGCGAACAGCAACGCCACGATGCCGGTCAGCAGCACGCCGCTCGCCATATAATTATAGACCGAAAGCATATATTTGCGCAGCCCGGCGTCATACGCCGCACCCCGCGCCGCCGTCGCGCCGCCAAAGCCCGCCATGCCGGCAGGGCTGTCGGAACGGGGATCGGACCAGTTGGCCATGAAAATAGTCTCCTTTGCCGGCATCGTGCCGGTACACACCTATTATCGGCCCATCTGCCCCCGACTTCAAGCCAAACCCGCACGAATGACGCCATCGTCATCTTACCGACAGCAAATGTCACGGGCCGGGGTGCGGCAGGCCGGCAAGGATTGTCGGAACGGGTAGAAAGGGAATGTCCGATCTCAGCTTTGACGCTCAAAATACCGTCATCCCGGCGAAGGCGATGATGTAGATTTGCTTTGGAAGTGCAACATCTCGGCGCGTTCGGCTGCGCCTTGTACAACGCGGTGCAACAAAGCCATCCATATGGTGACATCACGCCACCCCGCCTGCCTTCGCGCCGCCACTGACGAAGCAGATCCAGCAGATGCGGTGAGAGCATGGCGTTGCGATCCCTGCGTCCCTTGCTTTGCTCGGCCGGGATAAGCATCCAGGTGCTGTCGATGTCATCGACCATGAGGTCGCGCAGGTGCGCCCGTGTGGCATGGGCGGCGCGGTTCGTCTTGTTTTAGGCAGTTTTCTGTCACCCGTGACGGTGTGAACTTTGCCACGCCTTGCGATTGTGCCCCTGACCTTGAAGCGGCGGCTCAGCCATATATGCAGATCGGCCGGCTGCCTCACCGCTGCGCGCGATAGCCGATCAACAACCCGAAGGCGAAGGAGGCGAGCAGGGCCAGCCGCACCTTCCCATCGGGGTCTTCATAGCCCACCGCCTGCTCTCCCCATGCGAACAGCCCGACAAACATCGCCAGCGCCAGCCCGGACATCCTGCCAGTTTCCTTTTTCGAACCTGTCCGTCATCATATCGAGATGGTGGCTAAGAAAGTCATAATGGCTTGCCTCCCGGCGGCCACGCGCCTAGGGGGTGCGGCAAAGTTTGGCCGTGCGCAATCGCGCGGTACCAGTCGATTCCAAGGAGTCCGCGTCTCATGAAAGCCCGCATCTTCGTCACCCTCAAGGGCGGTGTGCTCGATCCGCAGGGTCGTGCGATCCAGCATGCGCTGAGCGGCCTGGGCTTTGACGGCGTCAACGACGTGCGCGCCGGCAAGCTCATTGAACTGGACCTGGCCGATGGCACCAGCGACGAGGATATCGACGCCATGTGCCGCAAGCTGCTCGCCAACACGGTGATTGAAAACTACCGCATCGAAAAGGTCGCCTGAGCCATGAAGAGCGCCGTCATCGTCTTTCCGGGCAGCAATTGCGACCGCGACCTGGCGGTGGCGTTCGAGGCTGCGACCGGAAGCAAGCCGGAGATGATCTGGCATCGTGACACCGACCTGCCCGACGACATCGACCTGATCGGCGTGCCTGGCGGTTTTTCCTATGGCGACTATCTGCGTTCCGGCGCGATGGCCGCGCGATCGCCGGTGATGCAGGCCGTGGCCAAAGCCGCCGATCGTGGCGCCTTCGTCCTGGGCATCTGCAACGGTTTTCAGGTGCTGACCGAAAGCGGCCTGCTCCCCGGCGCGCTGCTGCGCAATGCCGGAGGGCATTTCGTCTGCCGCGACGTGGCCCTGACGGTCGAGAACGCCCAGAGCGCCTTCACCAGCCTCTATGATGCGGGCGAAGCGATCACCTATCCGGTGGCGCATCATGACGGCAATTATTTCGCCGACGACGCGACGCTCGACCGGCTGGAAGGCGAAGGCCGCGTGGCGCTGCGCTATGCGGAAAGCGTCAACGGATCGGCCCGCAACATTGCCGGCATCCTGAACGACGCGGGCAATGTGTTGGGCATGATGCCCCACCCCGAACGTGTGATCGAAGCGGCCCATGGCAAGACCGACGGCCAGCGCCTGTTCAAGGGAATCGTCGAAGGGCTGCTGGCACGCGCCTGATCCGACCGTACTGATCGAAAAAAAGAGCGCCTCCTTCGGGATGGCGCTCTTTTTTTACGTCCTGCGATCGCCGTTGGCAGCCTGTCAGCCGCCACGATGATAATCATAGTCGACCGCACGGCCCTGCTGCTTGGTCAGGATCGCGCCGATGATCGCGCCTCCGCTGCGCCGCAGGCGCTCCACGGCGGCGCGCAAACCGCCATGATGGTTGCGGCCCCACTCGACCACCAGCAGGCTGCTCTGCGCCTTGGCCGCCAGCAACAAGGCTTCGCCGGTGCCAAGCAGCGGCGGCGCATCGATCAGCACCGTGTCATAGCCGTCGCGGACCGAGGCCAGCAGATCGTCAAGCGCCGGGGTGGCCAGAAGCTCGGAAGGATTGGGTGGCAATGTGCCGCAAGGCAGCAGCGCCACGCCCGTAACGCCGGTCGGCACGATCACATCCCGCGCGATGGCCTGCCCCGTGAGCACTTCGCTGATCCCGCGCGCTGACGACAGGCGGAACAGGCGATGCTGCGCCGGACGCCGCATGTCGCCATCGACCACCAGCACGGACTTGCCCAGCCCCGCCAGTGCCAGTGCCAGCGCATGCAGGGTCAACGACTTGCCTTCCCCTTCCTGCGCGCTGGTGAGGAGGATCGAGCGCGGCAGACCATCGGCCGACGCCAGCAACAGCGACGATGCGATAGGGGTGAAGATGTCCGGCGGTTGCGGGTTATCGCCGGTGACCGGCACCGCACCCAGCAGAGGCAGGCCGACCCGCTCGGCCAGCGTGTCGGCGGACGTCACGGCATCGTCGAACATATGGCGTGCCGCGACCAGCAACAGGCCCAGCGCCATGCCGCCCAGCGAGGCGAGCAGCAGGATGCGACCGATGCGCGGGGAGAAAGGCTTGGTCGGCACGGCCGCGCGATCGAGCGGCTGGATACGACCGGCCTGGAAACCCGCCTGCGACGCCATGTCGCGATAACGCTGCAACAGGCTGTCATGCAGCATGCGATAGGTGTCCACCGATCGTTCCATGATGCCCATCTGAACATCGCGGCCCTGCTCCACCTGCGCTTGCTGTTCGAGTTGCGCGATTTCCCTGCCGATCTGATCCTCGCCGCGCCGGGCGACGTCATATTGCTCGCGCAATGACGCACGGATGCTGTTGGCCATGCTATCGGCCTGTTCGTCGAGCGCCACCAGCCTGGCGCGGGCCTCGCGCATTTCGGGGTGCGCATCCTTGCGAAACTGCCGTTCCTCGGCAATTACGGCGCGGGCTTGCGCCCGTTCGGCGATGATCTGCTGCATGGCGCCATTGCCCAAAACTTCGGGCAATGTGTCTGCGCTGGACTGGCGCGCGCTTTCCCAGCGCTTTTGCGCAGCGATCCGATCGGCCACGGCCTGCGCGCGGTATCCATTTAGCTGCGCCAGGCGTGTCGCAACCGATCCGTCGGGCATCGGCGTTGCGGATGCCCTGGTGTCTTCGTCGTCATCCCCCCCCTTTTTATCCAAGGGCAGTGGCGCGCCATTGCGGGCGACATAGACGGCAAGATCGCGCTCAGCCCGCGACAGGTCGTTGCGGGCGCCATCCAGCTCGCCAAGCAGGAAGCGACGCGCCTGAACCCCGGATTCGAAGCCGCGCTTCAAATCCGCGCGGATCAGGCTGTCGGCATAGCTGTTGGCGATCCGGGCGGACAGGACCGGATCGGAGCTCACGAAGCTGATGCGCAAAACCCGCGACTTGCCGGGCAGTTGCACCTCCAGATTGTCGCGCAGCAGGCGCACGACCATGTCCTGCTCCACCTGCCGTTGCGACAGGGTGCCCACGCCCTGGGTCGGGCGGTCGCGGTCCATCCCCCTGAAGAAGGTCGGCGTGCCGACCAGCGCAAGCGATCGCGAAACCTCTTCGGCCAGGGCACGGCTGCGCAGCACCTCCAATTCGGTCTGCATAAGGCTTTCGGTGTCGTTGGCCGCGCCGGCGCGCTGTGCTGCCGGGGACCCTGCGGCACCGGCAGGCACATCTTCCACCTCGACGGACGCGGTCGCGCGATAATCGGGAGTGGACGTCAGAATGACGATGGCGCCAGCCAGCAGGCTGAGCGCCATGGTGACGAACAGGATGACGCGGTGTCGCCGCAACACCAGCCAGCCGTAACGGATCGCGGCGGACAGGCGGGCGCTCAGGCCGGCAGCACCGTCGGCAGGCAAGGTAAGCGGCGCCATCATCGTCCTCCGTCCAACGCGATGAATCCGGTGGCGAGCGCCGGCACGGCCAGCAGCGCGCCGCCCAATATCGCCTTGGCACGCGACAGACCGACGATGACCCGGTCGCCCGGCAGGATTTCGGGATCGGGCGCCCTGCCCCTGCGAATGGCGGCAAGGTCGAACAGGGCCGCCTGCCGCTGGCCATCCAGTTGACGTACGACGACGACCTGGCTGAGGCCCGCGAGGCGGGTCGGTCCCTTGGCCAGCGCGACGGCCTGCAACAGGGTCAGCCGCCCTTCCACAGGATAGAGGCCGGGTTCGCGCACTTCGCCGTCCAGCGTGACGCGGCGGCCTACGGCCTTCTTCACAAACAGCGTGACCTGGGGCGATACGAGATAGCGCTGGCCGAGCCGCCCGGCAACCACGTCCGCCGCCTCACCCGATGTCAGGCCGGCAACCGATATGTCGCCCACCAGCGGCATGCGCACCATGCCCGTGGCGGTCACCTGCGCATCCTCCAGCGACAGGCCCGGCTCATGATAGACCTGGATACGCAGCACATCATCGGGGGCGATACGGTAATCCATGCCGACGGCCGGTGCAGGTGGGATGGCGGCATAGGCGGCGTCGCCCCGCGGCGCATCCTCGACGGTCGAGCAGGCGCCCAGCAGCCCAAGGACGGCAAGCGCGCTGATCGATCGATTGATGCTGTTTTTGCGCTTCATCCCGGCTTTTGCCCCGTCAAGACCCAGTTGAGGCCGGGGGTTAACGAGGCAGCGCGGGGATGGCAACCGCAGACGGGACGATCCGATCGCTCCGGCTCTGCGTCTGGCCACGCTTCAGAGCGCGAGGCGACCCGGCGTCGGCTGTGCCACGCGACGTGGCTGGTCGGGCCAGATACCCCTGGTGTCATAGACAGCCTTGCCGGCGCGTTCATCGACGGGGACAGATTTGAACATGTCATGATCCACAAGAATGACGAACACGCCACATTGTTCCAGAGCCGTATCGAGATCGATCAGTTCGGCGCCGGTTCCTGCAAATTCCATCGGCAGGTCGCGCGCATAGGGTTCGACCAGCTTGATCCGGCGACCATAGCGGCGGGCCAGACGCGCAGCGACCTTCACCGCCGGGCTTTCGCGAAAATCGTCGATATTCGCCTTGAAGGCGAGGCCGAGGCACGCAATGTCCTGATCGCCAAATTCGTCGATCAGGTCGGATGCCTTGGCCACGACATAATCGGTCTTGCCGTCATTCACTTCGCGCGCGGTGCGGATGATGCGGGCATTTTCCGGATCGCCGTGGACGATGAACCAGGGATCGACGGCGATGCAATGCCCGCCGACACCGGGGCCGGGCGACAGGATGTTGACGCGCGGATGCCGATTGGCGAGGCGGATCACCTCCCACACGTCGATGTCCATATTTTCGGCGATCACCGACAATTCGTTGGCGAAGGCGATGTTGACGTCGCGGAAGCTGTTTTCGACCAGCTTGACCATCTCGGCCGCGCGGGCGGTGGTGGTGATGCACGCCCCGCGCACGAACTGGCGATAGAAGCCCAAAGCCTTGCGCGCGCAGCGGGGCGTGATGCCGCCGATGCAGCGATCATTGTCGATCAGTTCGACCAGGATGCGGCCGGGCAAAACGCGCTCCGGGCAATAGGCGATGGCGATATCGCCAGCGACGCCGGTGCCGGGCATTTTGAGGTCCGGGCGGATCGTGCCGATCACATCGCGCATCGCTTCGGTCGTGCCGACGGGTGAGGTGGATTCCAGGATGACGGTATTGCCGGCCTTGAGCACCGGAGCGATAGTGCGCGCCGCCTTCAACACATAGCTGATGTCGGGTGCGCGATCCTCCGCCACGGGGGTCGGAACGGCGATGATGAAGACATCGCTTTCCTCGACCTCAAGGGATGCGCGCAGATTGCCACGCGCAACCACGCCCTGAACGAGGCCGTCCAGATCGACCTCTTCGATATGGACGCGGCCCGAATTGACCGTCTCCACCACATGGGCGCTGACGTCCACGCCCACCACCTGCGCGCCGCCACGGGCGATCAGGGCTGCGGTCGGCAGACCAATATAGCCCAGGCCAATGACGGAAACCTTCTGCTTGGCATCAACGGGCATAAGGCGGGCAATCCTTGTATCGGTGAATTTGCCCGCTTTTTTGCCCGATAATGCTGAAGATTTCGGTAACGCTTGGCGAAACCGGGCGATTATATCAACAAGCAATGATGGGACCCTATGGCTCAGCGTTCCCCGGCGGAGGCCGGGGTCCAGTTCAGAGCGCGGGACCGGACCCCGGCCTCCGCCGGGGAACGCTCTTTATGGGTCAGTCTCGGGGCTTCTTAATAATATGCGTCCTTAGCGATAACGCGGCGCAGGATGGCGGGCCATGTGCATGGGCGAGCGGACCACGGGCGTCGTGATGATCTTGGTCTTCATGAGGGTGCGGATGCGTTCCGCGCCATCGGGATTGAGCAGGACGACCCGCGTACCGCCCGACGTCAGGGGCTCGATGGTGGAAATCGCTACCGCATGCTTCTTGCACAGCGCGGTAACGTCATCCAGCGCCGCATTGAGGTTGATGGCGCGGCTCATGCGCAGAGGCCGATTGAACGCAGGGTGATCGAAATGGTCATGAGACAAGCTCCTTGCTTGGCAAGCGGGAGCGCGAATATGTCTCTCGGTCGGAGCGAATGCTTGCGGGCAGATTTCGCGGCGATGCCACCCCGTAGCAGATGGTCGCCGGACCGTCGCGGCTTTTATTCCGTCTGGCGCCCCGCCTCGATGATCGCCGCTATTCGCGCAGCGGCTTTCCCATCCCCGAACGGGTTATGCGCTCGCGCCATCGCCTGATAGGCGTCCTCATCGTCCAGCAAGGCCAGAACTTCGCGCACGATGAGCGCGCGATCGGTGCCGACCAGCTTGGCGGTTCCAGCCTCCACCCCTTCGGGCCGCTCCGTCGTCTCGCGCATCACCAGCACCGGCTTGCCGAGCGAGGGCGCCTCCTCCTGCACGCCACCGCTGTCGGTCAGCACCAGATGGCACAGGTCGAGCAGGCGCACGAAATGGGGATAATCGAGCGGTTCGATCATCGCGACATTGGGCAGGCCGCCCAGCACGGCGTCCATCACCGGGCGGACGTTGGGATTGGGATGGACCGGGAAGATCACCGCCACGTGCGGGCGTGCGGCGATGTCGGCGATGGATCGGGCGATCGCTTCCATCCCCCCGCCGAAATTCTCACGCCTGTGGCTGGTCACAGCCACGATCCGCTTGCCCGCGAAGCGCGCCGCCAGATCGTCCAGACCGCTGGCGAGCGTGGGTTCGGCCAGCACCCGGTCGCGGGTGGCGAGCAGCGCGTCGATGACCGTATTGCCGGTGATATGGATGCTCGCTGCGTCGCGGCTTTCCCTGAGCAGCGCATCGGCGGCCGCCTGCGTCGGGGCGAAATTCATGTCGGCGATGCAGGCGACGACGCGGCGATTGACTTCTTCGGGCCAGGGATGGTGAATGTCGCCGCTGCGCAGGCCGGCTTCGACATGGGCGACGGGAATCTTGCGATAATAAGCGGCGAGGCTGGCGACCATGGTGGTCAGCGTGTCGCCATGGACGACGATGCGATCGGGCTTTTCCGCGTCGAACGCCTTGCCCAGTTCCAAGATCAGCTTCGCCGTGAGCCCGTCCAGCGTCTGGTTGGGGACCATCACGTCCAGATCGATGTCCGGCACGATACCGGCAATCGCCAGCACCTGATCCAGCAGGCCGCGATGCTGCGCCGTCACGATGACGCGGGTGTCGATGCTGGGTTGCGCTCGCAGCGCATGCACCACGGGGAACATCTTGATCGCTTCGGGCCGTGTCCCGAATACCAGCGCTACCTTCACATGCGTTCCTTTGCCTGAACCCTCTATCCCGCCTGTGGCAGAAATTGGTGACCAGCCCCTAAACGATGTGGCAGGATAATGGGACGATGCACCGACGACCGGAAGGATGTATGAACCACGATATCGGCAAAGCCCGCCCTCGCCTGCATCACTGGCTGGTCGCGACGGCGATATTGTTCCTGATGGAGATCATCGTGCCGTTGTTCGCCGCCTTCCTTTGACCAGCAGGGATCAGGCCTTGATCTTCCACCCGCGCCGCAAGAGCGTGTAGCAAAGGCTACCCAGCACCAGGTTGAGCCCCAGCAGAACGCTGCTGCCCACCAGTACATTCACGTCAGCCGCCGCGACGAAGCCATAGCGGAAGCCGGAGATGATGTAGAAAAAGGGGTTGGCGTGGCTGATCGCCTGAAACAGCGGCGGCAGGCGGTCGATCGAATAGAATGTCCCGGACAGCAGGGCGAGCGGGCCGATCACGAAATTGGTGATTGCGGCACCATGATCGAATTTTTCCGCCCAGATGGAGGTCAGCACACCGAGAAAGGCGATGAAACTGGTGCCGAGCAGACCGAACCACAGCACCGCCCAAAGATGGGCCGGCGTCACATGCACGCCCGGCCACAACGCCATGGCGCCCCAGAGCGCAAAGCCCACGAACACAGCGCGCGTCACGGATGAGGCGACCAGCGCGAACAGAAGTTCGCCCACCGCAATAGGCGGCATCAGATAATCGACCAGCGTGCCTTGCACCTTGCCCACCATCAACGCGAAGCTGGCATTGGCGAAACAGGCGTTGATCATGCCCATGATGATGAGGCCAGGCGCGATGAAGTCGGCGAAGGGCACCGCTTCCCCACGCAGCGTCACCGTCCGCCCGCTGCCGCCCAGCGCGACGATGAAGATGATGAGGAACATCAGCGTCGTGATGGCAGGCGCCCAGACCGTCTGAAGCTGTACCTTCATGAAGCGGCGCACTTCCTTGGCATAGAGCGCCCAAGTGCCGGCCCAGTTGATATTGCGTATCTGCGGCACGCCAGGCTCGGCAAAGGGAGGCGGAACCGCGGGTGCGGCATGAATTTTGGGCTGGTCGTTCATGGTCGGATCGACTATCGGCTGGTCCGTTGTGCTGCAAGGGGAAAGGTCCAAGGATTTGAACCTGCGGCGCGTGCTTCCCATATAGGAAGCCAGACGAGATTTGTGAGGAGTTTTTCATTGTCCTGGACCGACGAGCGTATCGACCAGCTCAAGGGGATGTGGGAGCGCGGCCTGACCGCCAGCCAGATCGCCGACGAACTGGGCGGGGTCAGCCGTAACGCGGTGATCGGCAAGGCGCACCGCCTGGGCCTGCAATCCCGCCCTTCGCCTGTTAAGGCAAACGAGACGCCCAAGAAGACGGCCGCCCCTGCCGCGCGCAAGCCTGCGCCGGCACCGGAAGTCGAAGCGCCCCGTGCCGCCGCACCGGCCGCTGCACCAGCGCCGGCGGCTCCCGTTCGCGCGCCCGTTGCTGCGCCGGCTGCACCCGCCGCGCCGGCACCCGCACCGGTTGCGGCATCCGGCGACGAGGTGCCGACACCTGCGCCGCAGCCGCGTATCATTTCGGTCGGTCCCGGCGGCTTCCTGCGCCAGGGTCCGGGCGATCAGCAGGCGCCGATCCCGCCCGCGCCGCCGCGCCGCCTGGTGCCGGCCAAGCCGAGCGCCGAGATCGCCGACAAGACCAGCCTGCTCGATCTGACCGAGCGGATCTGCAAATGGCCTATGGGCCATCCGGGCGAGGCCGATTTCCATTTCTGCGGCGAAGCGGTGAACCCCGGTTTTCCCTATTGCGTGGAACATTGCGGCCGCGCCTATCAGGCGCAGCTGCCGCGCGGTACGCGCCGCCCGCCCCCGCCGCTGCCCTTTGGCGGTCCGCGGGTACGCTGATCGCTTCGAACAGATGGTAAAAAGGCCCGGCTTCCTGATGGAAACCGGGCCTTTATTTTTCATCGTGAAGATCAGAAGCGGAAACTGGTGGTGACCATCACGCTTTGCGTATCGAACTTGTCGCCGCGATTGATGCTGGCGCCGCCCGACGGGGTCAGGCGGAAAGGATTGGTCGCGGGCGCGCTGCCGGCCCCCACATCGACGCGATAGTCGCCCACATTGTAGCGGGTCCACAGATAGCGCGCGCCGATCGAGAAATTGTTCGAAACCTTGGCCTCTATACCGCCGCCCATGGTGTAGCCCCAGCCATCTTCCTTCCGGTCGACCTCGGTAAAGCTGTTGGCGCCGTTGCTGGTGCTGAAATTATTCTTCACCTTCGCATAGGCCAGACCGCCGGTGATATATGGCATGATGCCGCTATCGGTGGTGTAGCCGAGCCGCGCACGCAGGTTGGCATTGTAATCGATGCTACGGCGCATGGTGTAGAAGGCCGGGGTCGTCGAATATTCGGTGACCTTGTCGTCGATATAGGCCTGGCCCGCTTCGGCCACGACGCCCGCGACGATATTGCCGAACTGGCGATCATAGCCGACATGGCCCATCCACCCGATCGCATTCTTGTCGCCCTTACAGCCGCTGGCGGGGGTCGGTCCCCGCGCCGCGCCGCCGCACGTGCCCGGCGAGAACGCATTGGCGCCGGTCGAGGTCCGGATGACATCGTCATAATCGCCATCGGCGTCAGCGTCGAAACGCATATGTTCGCCGCCATCCTTCTTCTGCCAGTTGTAGCCGAAAGAGCCGCCGATATAGGGACCGGTCCAGTCGGCAGGTGCGTTGTCCTGCGCAACGGCCGGCATCGCGAGGGCGAGTGCGAGGGTGGCGCCAAGTGGCGCGATCAGGGTCAATTTCAAGAGTATATCTCCTCACCTGATGTGGAGAGATACGCTCCACATTCCCGGCGACAACGACCCATGTCTCCACTTTGTTGCAGCGCACTTTGTAACATATGATTGCGCCTGTGGCCCTTGTGCAACGCTTGCACCCGCCGCCGGTCCGCTTATAGCTTGAGGCATGTCCGAAGACCTGTTCGCTGCCAACACCCCCGCCCCGACGCAATATGACGCCTCGACCATCGAGGTGCTGGAAGGACTGGAGCCTGTCCGGCGCCGCCCCGGCATGTATATTGGCGGCACCGACGAGCGCGCGCTGCACCATCTGGCCAGCGAAGTGCTGGACAACAGCATGGACGAAGCGGTGGCGGGTCACGCCACGCGGATCGAGGTGACGCTGGAGGTCGGCAACAAGCTGACCATCACAGACAATGGCCGGGGCATTCCGGTCGATCCCCATCCCAAATTTCCCGGAAAATCGGCGCTGGAGGTGATCCTGACCACGCTCCATTCGGGCGGTAAGTTCGAAGGCAAGGCCTACGCCACATCAGGCGGCCTGCATGGCGTCGGCATTTCGGTGGTCAATGCGCTGTCCACAGACACGGTGGTCGAGGTGGCGCGGAACAAGGAATTGTTTCGCCAGAAATTCTCGCAAGGACTGCCGGTCACGGCGCTGGAGAAGGTCGGCGCGGCCCCCAACCGACGTGGCACTTTGGTCAGTTTCGTACCCGACACCGAGATTTTCGGAGAGCAGAAGTTCAAGCCTTCGCGCCTGCATCGCCTCGCCCGGTCTAAGGCCTATCTGTTCGCGGGCGTCGAGATACGCTGGAAATGCGCACCGGAACTGATCAGCGACGATACCCCGACGGAGGCCGTCTTCCAGTTTCCCGGCGGATTGGCCGATCATCTGAAGGAGCAGGTCGGCGATCGCGATTGCGCGACCAGCGTTTTCTTTTCAGGCAATCAGGATTTTCCAAGCGAAGCCGGGCGCGTAGAATGGGCGGTCGCATGGCCGCTCTGGTCGGACGGCAGCTATAGCTGGTATTGCAACACCATCCCGACGCCCGACGGCGGCACCCATGAAGCGGGCCTGCGCGCGGCGCTGGTGAAGGGCATCCGCGCCTTTGCCGATCTGGTAGGACAGAAAAAGGGCAAGGACATCACCGCCGACGACATCATGACGTCGTCGGAGATCATGCTGTCGGTCTTCATCCGCGATCCCCAGTTCCAGAGCCAGACCAAGGATCGGCTGACCAGCCCGGACGCTGCGCGGCTGGTGGAAAATGCGGTGCGCGACCATTTCGATCATTATCTGACCGACCATATGGATCGGGGCAAGGCACTGCTCGCCTATGTGCTGGATCGCATGGACGAGCGGCTGAAGCGCAAGCAGGAGAAGGAGGTCAAGCGCAAGACCGCGACCAACAGCCGCAAGCTGCGCCTGCCCGGCAAGCTGACAGATTGTTCGAACGATGACCCGGAAGGTGCTGAAATCTTTCTGGTGGAAGGGGATTCGGCCGGTGGTTCGGCCAAGCAGGCGCGCGATCGCAAAACGCAGGCGATCCTGCCCTTGCGCGGCAAGATCCTGAACGTGGCCTCAGCAAACACCGCCAAGATACTGGCCAATCAGGAAATTGCCGACATGATCCTGGCGCTGGGCTGCGGCACGCGCAAGGATTGCAACCCGGACCATCTGCGTTACGAACGCATCGTCATCATGACCGACGCCGACGTCGATGGCGCGCATATCGCCACGCTGCTGATGACCTTTTTCTTCCAGGAAATGCCGGAGCTGGTGCGGCGCGGGCATCTCTACCTCGCCCAGCCGCCGCTCTATCGGCTGGTCGCCGGCGGCAAAAGTTTGTACGCCAAGGACGACGGGCATCGCGAGGAACTGCTGCGCAAGGAGTTCAAGGGCAAGAAGGTCGACATAAGCCGCTTCAAGGGGCTGGGGGAAATGAACCCGATGCAATTGCGCGAAACGACCATGGACCCGAAGACGCGCATGCTGATCCGCATCACCCTGCCCGACGATGTCGAGGACCGGCAGCAGGTCCGCGATCTGGTCGATCGGCTGATGGGCACCAACCCGGCGCACCGTTTTGCCTTCATCCAGGAAAATGCCGCGGCGGTGGACGAGGAAGCGATCGACGCATGACGATCATAGGCGAACGGATGTAAATGTGCGCCTCTGGCCGATCCTGCTCAGCCTGATCCTGACGGCGTTTTCCAATCAGGCGTCCGCCGGCACCGCCCCATCCTATCAAAGCCGTGCCGACCAGTTGCTGCATATCCTTGCGGCGCCTGGAGGAGAGACGGATTTCTTCTCCACCCTGTTTCTGGACGCAGTGCCGGTGGATCGCTGGCGCGCCATTGCGGCGGACTTGCGCGCCGAGCATGGTGCGCCACTGAGCCTGGGCGCCGTGCGGACCGACAGCCCGACCACGGGGCAGGTGGAGATACGCTATGAGCGTGCCACAGTGGGCTTCACCATGGTGGTTGCGCCGCAAGCCCCCAATCTGGTCGTCGGCCTGCATATCGTCGGCGCACGCACCGCCGACGACAGTTTCGACAAGGTGATGGCGGAGATCTCGGCCCTGCCCGGAACCACGGCCTTTGCCGTTGCGCGCCTGGGTAACGGAGCGCCCAAATTATTGCACGCCCATCGGGCCGACTCGCAAATGGCGACCGGGTCCAGCTTCAAACTCTACATTCTTGCCGAGATCATGCGCGCGACGACGGCACGGGAACGGCGCTGGAGCGATGTCGTGCCGCTTGGCCCGAAAAGCTTTTCCGGGCGACTGATGGGATGGCCGGATCGGGCGCCGATGACGTTGCACAGCCTGGCCACGGCGATGATCGCCGAAAGCGATAATAGTGCCAGTGATACGCTACTCCTAGCGATGGGTCGGGCGAAGGTGGATGCGATGCTGGCGGCGGCTGGCCATACCGATGCGGATAAGGCGCTGCCGATCCTGACTACCGCCGAAGCCTTTGCATTGAAGATGCCGGCCAATACCGACCTGCGGCGGCGCTATGAAGAGGCGGATCCAGCCATGCGCCGGACACTGCTGCGCACGTCTGCGGCGCGGCTGACTGCCGACAAGGTCGATGTGGGCAGCGTCGCTGAAATGCCCACCGCGATCGACAGCATCGAATGGTTTGCCTCGCCACGGGACATGATCGACCTGCTCGACTGGTTGCGTCGCCATGGCGGCGATGCCTTGCCGATCCTGGCGGTCAATCCCGGCATCGCCCCGGCGGACGCCAAACGCTGGCGCTATCTGGGTTACAAGGGCGGGAGCGAGCCGGGCGTCATGGCGATGAACATGCTGGCGCAAGGCCGGAACGGCAGTTGGTATGCGGTCAGCGGCAGTTGGAACAACGGCGCCGCGCGGGTCGAGGAAAGCAGGTTCCTGGCATTGATGACGCGGGCGCTCAACCTGCTGGCGGAGGAACCGGCGCCTGCGGCAGGCTCAGCCACTCCAACGCCTCATCCATCCCCATAATCATGCGCACTCTGGGATGAACCAGCGTCCAAAGTCGACCTTGGAACATCAGATTTTCGAGAGGCAAATCTGTGAGAAGGCCATTGAACCGTCTGGTTGCCAAAGCGCCAGCCGTCTGTGTCGCCCTATGCCGTCAGCGCCTCTACCAACGCCTTGACCTTCTTCTGCCGCCATTGCGGCAGCGGCGCGATTAGCCAATAGGCAAGCAAGGTCGGAACCATATCCCCCACCTGTCGCACGCGGCCCGACGTCAGATCGGCCTGCGCCAGCAACAGCGGCACATGTGCGCGGCCAAAGCCATTCGCCGCCGCCTCGATCGCCAGACCGCCATCGGCGACGCGGATGATGGCGGGTTTGTCGCCCGACGGGCAGCCGGGCCAGTCGATGCGATGGTCCGGACCGCCAGCCGCAGCCTCGACCGTGACATAGGCCGCCTCACCGATCTTGATGCCTTCATGCTCGCCAGCGCCGTCACTCAAACGCAGGGCGATATCCAGATTGGCTTCGGTGAAATCCAGGGCTTCATCCGCCGCTATAAGCTGGAATGTCAGGTCCGACTGGCTGGCGGCATAGGCAGCCAGACGCGGCTGAAGCCATTTGGCGGTGATGTCGCGCGGCGCCGCGATGGTCAGCGCATTGCTGGACTGACCAGCCTGCATGGCGCGGACGGCTTCTTCGAATTCCAGGAAACCCGCGCGCAGGGCGTCCAGACCCGCTTCGGTTTCCGGCGTCAGTTCCAGCCCCTTGGGCGTGCGGCGGAACAGGACGACGCCCAGCATATCTTCCAGCGCGCGAATTTGCTGGCCCACGGCGGCCGGTGTCACCGCCAGTTCGTCCGCCGCGCGCGTGAAGGACAGGTGCCGGGCCGCAGCATCCAGCACACGTAGCCCGTTCAAGGGCAAATGGGTCCGTTTCATTCGGCCACCGCCGGCGGGGCGATGAGGGCGAAATGGGGAATGGTAACGTCGAACGTTTCGCCGCCTACGCCGATCATGCGATAACTGCCCTTCATCGAGCCGGTCGGCGTATTGAGGGGACAACCCGATACGTAGTCATAGCTTTTCCCCGGCTGCACCACCGGCTGTTCGCCAACCACGCCATCGCCATCCACCATATGCTGAGCGCCGCGCCCGTCGGTGATGATCCAGTGGCGGGTCAGGAGCTGAACCGGCTGGTCGCCCTGATTTTCGATGCGGATATGATAGGCCCAGAACCAGCGGCCCCGGTCCGGCTCCGACTGTTCGGGCAGGAAAGTTACCGCGACATGGACGGTAACGTCCCGCGTGGTCGCGTGAAAGGGAAAGAGCGCAAATACCGTCATGTCTCAGAAATGCGCCCTAACCGCCTCTTTCGTCAACGCCCTATCGTGCGCAGGGCCTGATCGAGGTCGGCGATAACGTCGTCCGCATCCTCCAGCCCCACATTGAGGCGCAACATATCCTCGGTAATGCCGACTTCCAGCCGTGCCTCTTCCGACATGCCAAAATGCGTGGTCGAGGCTGGATGGGTCATGAGCGAACGCGAATCGCCAATGTTATTGCTGATATCGACCAGCGCCAAGCCATTGAGCAGGCCATGCGCCTCTGCCCGGCCACCGCCGACATAGAGGGAGAAGATCGGTCCGGCCGCCTCCATCTGCTGCATCGCCAGCGCATGCTGGGGATGGCTCTCCAGGCCGGGATAATTGACCTTGGCCACGCGCCCTTCCAGGAATTGCGCGACCTTGAGCGCATTTTCGCTCTGGCGGCGGATGCGCAGGTCCAGCGTTTCCAGCCCCTTGAGCACGACCCAGGCGTTGAAGGCGCTGAGCGTCGGGCCGGTGTTGCGGTGGAAGGGCAGCAGGATATTGTCGATCCAGTCGCGCGTGCCGCAGATGGCGCCGGCGAGCACACGCCCCTGCCCGTCCATCATTTTGGTGGCGCTGTAGGCCACGACATCCGCACCGAACTCCATCGGGCGTTGCAGCGCGGGCGAGGCGAAGGCGTTATCGACGACGGTCGTGATGCCGCGCGCCTTTGCGATGGCACAGACCGCCGCCAGATCGACGATATCCATGGTCGGATTGGCCGGCGTTTCGAAGAAGAAAATCTTCGTATTCGGACGGACAGCCGCTTCCCAGGCAGCGGTATCGCGGCCGTCGATGGTCGTCGTTTCGATGCCGAAGCGCGGCAGCAGCGTGTCGGTCAGCCAGCGGCACGAGCCGAAAGCGGCCTTGGCACCGACGACATGGTCGCCGGCCGACAACTGGCACAGCAGGGCAGCGGTCATCGCGGCCATGCCGGTGGCAGTGGCGCGGCAGGCCTCCGCCCCTTCCAGCAGGGCGATGCGCTGTTCCAGCATTTCCACTGTCGGATTCTGGAGCCGCGAATAGGTCATGCCGACCTGATCGCCCGCGAAGCGCGCGGCGGCATCCTCCGCCCGATCATAGCTGTACCCGCTGGTCAGGAAGAGCGCTTCGGACGTTTCGCCATATTCGCTGCGGGCCGTACCGCCGCGAATGGCCAGCGTCGCCGGCTTCCAGTTCTTCGTGATTTCCGGGTTCTGACCGCTCTTACGCTTCATATCGCCTTCCGCAATTCTACGCGCGGCGTAGCGCCGCTCAATATCTCGGCCATCTGGCTCATATCGCCATTACCGCCCGACAGGATTACCGCAACCTTCTTGCCCTGCATTTGCGCCTTTTCCTGCATGCAGGCAGCCAATGCCACGGCGCCGGCCCCTTCGGCCAGATTATGCGTGTCCTGCCAGTAAATGCGGATCGCCTCCGCCACTTCATCGTCCGTCACGGCGACGAAGCGGTCGGCGCGCGGCCCGAAATAGTCGAGCGCGGCCTGAACCGGAGTGCAGACCGCCACACCGTCGGCAAAAGTATGGGCCGTGGGTGACGCGATGAGGCGCCCCGCTTCGAAGCTGCGCTTGGCCGCATCGACATGGGCCGAGACGACGCCGACTATCTTCGTCTTCAGGCCTAGCGCGTCGCGCGCCGCGATCGTGCCGCACAGGCCCGATCCGCAGCCGACCGGGACATAGACTGTATCGAGGTCCGGCACCGCGTCGAACAGTTCCAGGCCATAGCTGGCGACGCCGCGCACCAGTTCGTCATGATAGGCAGGGACCATGAACAGCCCCTGCTCCTGCGCCATGCGCATCGCTTCCGCCTTCGCGCCGTCGAAATCATGGCCATGTTCGATGAGGGTCGCGCCGAACGCGCGCATCGCGGCGTTCTTTTCCAGCGCATTGCCATGGGGGACGATGATGGTGGCGGAGAGGCCGGCAGCGGTGGCGGCGCGGACCTGCGCCTGGCCATGATTGCCGCGCGTGGCAGTGATGATGCCGGTGACGTCCGGATGGGTCCGGCGCAGCCAGTCGATATAGACGATGGCGCCGCGCACCTTGAAGGCGCCGGTGGGCGTGTGGTTCTCATGCTTCACCCACAGGTCGCAGCCGCTGCGCCGACCAAGCAGCGGCCAGGCATATTGCGGGGTCGGTGGCACCTGGGCATGGACCATGGCGGCGGCGGTGCGAAGCGAGGCGAGCGAGAAATCGGTCATGCTCTGCCCTTATCCGTCGGGCAGGCAGCAGGACAGGACCGATACCGGCAAATTGGACCGTTCAGGCGGCTCGCAGGCTGGGGCCCTCGAAGAGCGGATGAAGATATTTCTCCTCCCACTCCATCCGGTCGTAGAGGCCGTTCTGAAGGATCAGCACGGCGTCACGATAGCCCGGCCAGTCCCGACCGATCTGTGCCGGGGTCCAAAATTTGATATGGTCGCTATAGCGCAAGAACAGGGCGACCATGGCCCGGCTATGGTCGCGCAGGACCTTGTCCGCCTCAGCCGACATGGGACCGCGGCGCAGCGCCGTCACCATGGCGTCCTCCTGTCCCATATGTTCGCGGAACAATTGGGAGAAACGGGTACGACGACGCGCCACTTCCGGCATGTCATCGACCTTGGCCGACATCATCAGATGCGCGAAATCCCGCATCAACCGGCGCAAGTCGTCATGCCCCTGCGTCAATTCCATGTTCATTTTTGCGTCCCCATTTTCTTATTAGATCGGATTGGGGACGCAAAACTTAAATCTTTCCGTCGCTTATTCGACGAAGTGAGCCATCAGAGTAGCGCCAGAACGGCGTCGCCCATCTCCACCGTATTCATCGTACCGCCGAGGTCCGGCGAGCGCGCGCCGTTGGCCAGAGCCTTCGCCACGGCCGTTTCGATCCGGTCTGCCTGTTCGGGAAGGTTCAGCGAGTAGCGCAGCATCATCGCGGCGGACAGGATGGTCGCCAGCGGATTGGCCTTGCCGGTGCCGGCAATGTCGGGAGCAGACCCGTGGATCGGCTCGTAAAGACCCTGCCCGCTGCCATTCAGCGTGGCCGAGGCCAGCATACCGATGGAGCCGACGCACATGCTCGCCTGATCCGAGAGAATGTCTCCGAACAGGTTGCCGGTGACGATGACGTCGAATTGGCCGGGGTTGCGGACCAGCTGCATCGCGGCATTGTCGACATACATGTGGGTCAGGGCGACGTCAGGATAGTCGGCCGACACTTCGATCACCACGTCGCGCCACAACTGGCTGGTTTCCAGTACGTTGGCCTTGTCCACCGAGCAGAGCTTTCCGCGACGCGCTTGGGCGGCCTGAAAACCGGCATGGGCGATGCGGCGCACTTCGGCTTCGTTGTACGACATGATGTCATAGCCTTCGCGCAGACCCTCGGCGGTGGTGCGGAAGCCCTTTTCGCCGAAATAGACGTCGCCATTGGTTTCGCGCACGATCAGCAGGTCGATGGAGCCGGCAACTTCGGGCTTGAGGGCGCTTTCATGCGCCAGTTCCGGGAATACCTTGGCCGGGCGGAGGTTGGAGAAAAGCCCCAGTTCCTTGCGCAGACCCAGGATCGCCTGTTCCGGGCGCAGATGGCGTTCCAGCGAGTCGCAGTCGGGATCGCCGACCGCGCCGAACAGGATGGCGTCGGCGCGCTTTGCCGTGTCGAGCGTTTCGGGCGGCAGCGGATGGCCGACCGCCTTATAGGCTGCACCGCCGACCAAGCCGTCTTCATAGGTAAGGCCGGGTATCGCCAGCATATCCAGCACGCGCTTGGCCTGGGCGACGATTTCCGGGCCGATGCCGTCTCCGGGGAACAGGGCGATCAACATGGCGAGACTCCTTATATTGCGTGGCTGCCCCTTATGGAGACAGGAGGTTTCACGCAACCGCCCTTTTGAGACGATCGACCAGTCTTTCGCGGGCGGCGAGCATGTCGGCGCGCCGGTCGGTCAGAACGGACCGTTCCAGGAAAAAGCCGGTGAGGCGCAGACCGTCCAATATCTGCGTCCAGTCGCCCATTCCTCCCTTCAGCAGGAAGGGCGGTAAAGGGAGCAGGCGATTTTCATAGCCGGAAGCCCCGGCGCGGCTGACGGCGGCGGCGCTGCGGGGGCTGACATAAGCAAGGTCGGTCGCGTCACCCATCGCCGCACAACGGGTGAGGTCGAGGCCGAAGCCGAGTTCGGCGAGCAGCAGCAGTTCGTAGCGGACGAGGGCCACGGCCCAGCCCCGTGCCGCCGGGGCGGCCTCCACTGCGTCCAGCACTGCCTCCAGCGCCTGATGCAGCGCCGGATAGGGCGTGCCTTCGGGCAGAGCCGCAGCCGTCAGGGCGCAGCTCCAGTCGATCGCCACGGCGGGAAGGGGTTCGGCGAGCAGCGGCGCACGGCTGTGGGCCAGTTCGACGGTCAGGCCCGCCAGTTGATCCTCGGTTCGGGCGCGGAAATCGGCCTTCACGATGTTGCCGGGGAGCAGGATCGGCCGCATCGTTCGGGAACGCCCGCCGCGGACATAGCCCGGCAGCAGGCCATGATCCGGCGTCAACAGCCGCGCGATCGCGCCATGTTCGCCATGATGGCGGACGGCGCAGACGATCGCGGTGGTGGTGAGGCCGGGCATGGGCCATGTCTTTAGACGGATTTACGATAGATCACCCCGGTAAAATGACGAAGGGAGGTTTCATGCCCGATAGACGCTCTTCAAATTCATGAATTCGTGGAGGCCATAGGGACCAAGTTCGCGGCCGTGGCCGGAGCGCTTCACCCCGCCAAAGGGCGCTTCCGGCGCGGAGGAAAGCATCTGGTTCACAGCGGTCATGCCGGCCTGAACGTCGCGGATGAAGCGGGCTTCTTCGGCGGCGTCCTGCGTCCAGACCGAAGAGCCAAGGCCAAAGGGGATGGCGTTGGCTATCGCGATGGCGTCGTCGATATCGGCCGCCTTGAACAGCATGGCAATGGGTCCGAAAATCTCCTCCCCCATCAGCGCCGGGTCGGTCGGCACGTCGGTCAATATGCCGGCGTTGATATAGGCGCCTGCCCCCGGCAGCGTTTCGCCGCCGATCAGGGTCGCGCCGGCAGCCTTCATCTTCCAGATCTGTTCCTGCACGGTGCGGCGCTGCTCTTCGCTGGAAAGCGGCCCCATGTCGGTGGCGGGATCGAAGGGATCGCCGGTCTTCACCGCTGCCATCGCGGTCGCATAGCGATCGAGGAAGGCGTCGTAGATATCGGCATGGACGATCATCCGCTTGCCGCAGATGCAGGACTGGCCGGAATTCTGGATACGGGCAGTCACGGCCTGCTTGACCGCCGCGTCGAGATCGGCCGAGGGCATGACGATGAAGGGATCGGCCCCGCCCAGTTCCAGCACGACTTTCTTGAGCGCCCTGCCCGCCTGCTTCGCCACGGCGCGACCGGCATCCTCGCTGCCGGTCAGCGTGACCGCCGCGACGCGATCGTCGGCGATGATCGCGGCCACCGCGCCGGAGCGGATGGGGAGGTTCTGGAACAGGCCATCGGGTGCGCCGACCCGTTCCATCATCTCCTGCATCAATGCGCCGACGCCCTGCACATTGCTGGCATGTTTGAGCAGGCCGACATTGCCGGCGAGGATGCAGGGGGCGAGGAAGCGGGCGACCTGCCAATAGGGGAAATTCCACGGCATCACCGCCAGGACAGGACCGATGGGGAGCCAGACCAGATCGGCCTTCCCACCCGATGCCAGCGGGATGCTGCCGCCCTCCAGCATCGCCGGGCCTTGCGTGGCATAATGGCGGAAGGCGGCGGCGCATTTATCGACTTCAGCCAGGGCCGATTTCAGCGTCTTGCCCATTTCCAGCACCGCCATGCGGGCAAGCCGGTCGCGATGGTCATGATAGGCGTCGGCCAGGTCGGACAGGAGCGTGGTCCGATCCGATATGTCTGTTTCGCGCCATGTTGCGAAGGTCGCGGTCGCCCGGTCGAGCGCGGCGTCGATCTGCGCTTCGGTCATTTCGGTATGGGTTGCGATCTCTTCTCCGGTGGCGGGGTTGATGCTTTTCATGGTCGGCTCCGGATGAGGTGATTCGGGATATGAAGGCATATGGGGATGCCTTTCGAAGGTCACAACGAAGCGACAGACCCGAAGTTCACACCGTCAATCGCCGTGCAGACGGACGAATTTCCAGGCAATCGCATCACCCACGCGCCAGTTACGCGCCAGCAGCGCGCCACTGGCGCGACAATGACGCGACAACGAGAATACAGGGATGCGCCCGTCTGGCGTCGACGGATTTCGAGACGGGGTTGGTCGGCGCGCGATGGGACATGGGTCATCACGCACGATAGATCAGGGATTATCCTACATTGACAGGAAAAGCCGCGAAGGCCTCCGCACGCTCCCGCCGCAAGGCGGATCAGCCCGGCTTTTTCCTGCCCGCGATATGGCGCGACAGTTCCAGCCCAAATTCCTCAGCCAGTTTTTCACGGACGCCGCCGCCACGGATCAACATGCCGCCCCAACCGCCGTGCGTATTCTTCACTTCCACGCGAAAGCTGCCAAGGCTGGCGCCCGATGTGGCGTCTATAACATCCACCGTGCCTTCCAGCATGTCGGAACTCCAGGCGATCAGGATCGCCATGGCGGCGTCGGCGGTCTTGAGCAGATCCAGCGTGATGCGCAGCTTGACCGGCGTGCCGTCATTCAGTTTCCATTCCCGCGCGACATCGCGGATCACCAGTGGAAACATCTGCTTGAAAGGCATGGTGGCGTAGGCCGCGCCGTCTTGCGGGCCGGTGGGATAGCTGTTCGGATCGAGCGGCGGCAGGCCGGCCTCGGCCCGCTTGCGCGCAGCCTTGGCATCGCTTTCGGCCAGCGCCTCCAAAATGCCGGGCGCGAAATCCAGATCCATGCCGGTAATCTTTACCGGCTGACCGGCGGCCAGCATGAGCGGCTGGGTTTCCTTGACCTGCCGCGCCTGTGCCGTTGGCGTCAGCAGCAAAAGCGACACCATAAACGCGAGCGGACGACGCATGATGATTCCCCTTCAAGACCCCGCCGGGACGCTGACGGAAAGACTTGAAGTTCTGATTAACGCGGGTCCGCGATGGGCCTTGTCGAAATGAAGCATTTGGCAGGGAGGCGCTTGGCTCCCAGCGAAAGTGCAGTCCCATGCGCTGAGCTGGACCCCGGCCTGCGCCGGGGAACAGAGAGCTTGGGTTCACGTCACCGCCTATCAGAATAAGGCGAGCGTTCTTCAGCCATGGAAATAATCATAGACCTGTTGCGCCACCGCCTTCGATACGCCGGGCGCTTTTGCCAAGTCGTCCAGCGCGGCGTCGCGCACCGCCCGCGCCGTGCCGAAGTGCATCAGCAGCGCCTTCTTGCGCGCGGGGCCGATGCCGGGCACTTCGTCCAGCGACGATACGGTGATCGCCTTGCTGCGCTTGGCGCGGTGGGCGCCGATCGCGAAGCGGTGGGCTTCGTCGCGAAGCCGTTGCAAATAGAAGAGGACCGGATGGTTGATCGGGAAACTGATTTCGCGTCCATCGAGCATGTGGAAGACTTCCCGCCCGTCGCGGCCATGATGCGGCCCCTTGGCGACGCCGATCATGGTCACATCCTCTATGCCCATCTCCTCCAAAATCGTGCGTGCGGCCGATAGCTGGCCCTTGCCACCGTCGATCAGCACCAGGTCGGGCCATTCGCCGCTGTCGCGATCCGGATCTTCCTTTTGCGCGCGCCCGAAGCGACGCTCGAACATTTCGCGCATCATCGCGAAATCGTCATTGCTGATCGCCGGGTCTTTCATGTTGAATTTGCGATAGGCGTTCTTGCGGAAACCCTCCGGCCCCGCGACGACCATCGCGCCCAGCGCATGCGCGCCCTGAATATGGCTGTTGTCGTAGATTTCGATGCGGTCGGGCACGCCCTCCAGCCCGAACGCCTCCACCATATCGTCCATGATCCGGCCCTGGCTGGTGGTTTCGGCGAGGCGGCGGTCGAGCGCTTCCACTGCGTTGCGCTGCGCCTGTTTGATGAGGCGGGTACGATCACCGCGCTGAGGGACTTCGATGCGGACCTTGCCCCCGGCCCGCTCGGCCAGCGCCAGCGCCATCAGCTCACATTCGGCCGGTTCGCGATCGGTGAGGATGAGGCGGGGCGGCGGCACCTCCTCGTAAAATTGCACCATGAAGCTTTCCAGCACCTCCTCCGTCGCGACGTCGGCGGTATGGACGGGGAAGAAGCTGCGATGGCCCCAATTCTGGCCGCCGCGGATGAAGAAGGCCTGGATGCACATCGCCCCGCCCTTTTCTGCCAGCGCGAAAATGTCCGCGTCGCCCAAGCCTTCGGCATTGATCGCCTGGCTGCCCTGAATGAAGGTCAGCGCCTTCAACCGGTCGCGGATGACGGCAGCCTGCTCGAAATCCATCGCGTCCGACGCCGCCTGCATGGACGCGCCCAGCTTCTTCTGCACGGCGGTCGATTTGCCGCCGAGGAAATCCTGCGCGTCCTTCACCAGTTCGGCATAGCCGTCCGTGTCGATGCGATCGACGCAGGGGGCCGAGCAGCGCTTGATTTGATAGAGCAGGCAGGGGCGCGAGCGGTTGGCAAAGAAGCTGTCGGTGCAGGAGCGCAGCAGGAACAGCTTTTGCAGCGCGTTGATGGTGCGCGTGACCGATCCGGCGCTGGCGAAGGGGCCATAATAGCGCCCCTGATATTTGCGCGCGCCGCGATGCTTCTGCACGCGGGGGAAAGCATGATCGTCGCGCAGCAGGATGAAGGGGAAGCTTTTGTCGTCGCGTAGCAGGACGTTATAAGGCGGGCGGTAGCGCTTGATCAATTGCGCTTCCAGCAGCAGCGCTTCGGCTTCGCTGTTGGTGGTGACGATGGTCATGCTGCGGGTCTGGGCGACCATGCGCTGGAGCCGGCGCGGCAGGCGATCGACCTGGGTATAGTTGGCAACGCGGTTTTTCAGCGCCCGCGCCTTGCCCACATAGAGCACATCGCCGCGTGCATCATGCATGCGATAGACGCCGGGACGGATGGGAAGCGTCTTGAGCGTGGTGCGGATCGCCTCCACGCCCATGTCGATATCCGGCTGGCTGCCGGTGATGGTGAAGCTTGCCTTGTCTTCGTTGAAACGATCGGGAGATTGCGGGCCGGACATGGGGGCAGAGATAGCGTGTGCGCCATCTTTCGCAATGGCCGGGGTTGATGGAAACGGGTTGCCACCTATCTATGTCGCACCGCACAAAAATTGCGGCCTTTCTATAATTCATGACCCACCAGCATCAGAGGGATCACCCAATGAGCGTAAAAGCCTATGGCGCTTATGCGGCCGACAAGCCGTTGGAAGCCATTGATATCGAACGCCGCGCCGTCGGCGCGCATGACGTACAGATCGCCATCGCCTATTGCGGCGTCTGCCATTCCGACCTGCATCAGGTCCGTTCCGAATGGGACGGCACGCAATATCCCTGCGTGCCCGGCCATGAGATCGTCGGCCATGTGACCGCCGTCGGCAACCATGTGAGCAAGTTCAAGGTTGGCGACACGGTCGGCGTGGGCTGCATGGTCGATAGCTGCCAGAGCTGCGCCTCCTGCGACGAAGGGTTGGAGCAATATTGCGAGACCGGCTTTGTCGGCACCTATAATGGCAAGACCGACGATGCGCCCGGCCATACGCTGGGCGGCTATTCGCAGAGCATCGTGGTGAAGGACGACTTCGTGCTGAAGGTCAGCCATGCGCCGGAACAGCTGGCGGCAGTCGCGCCCTTGCTGTGCGCGGGCATCACCACCTGGTCGCCGCTGCGCCACTGGCAGGCCGGCCCCGGCAAGAAGGTCGGCATCGTCGGCATCGGCGGCCTGGGCCATATGGGCGTGAAGCTGGCCCATGCGCTGGGCGCGCATGTGGTCGCGTTCACGACATCGGAGAGCAAGCGGCAGGATGCGCTGGCGCTGGGCGCGGACGAGGTGATCGTGTCGCGCAATGCGGACGAGATGGCGGCCCATGCCGGCAGCTTCGACTTCATCCTGAACACGGTGGCGGCAAGCCACGACCTGGACGCCTTTACCGCCCTGCTGAAGCGGGACGGGACGATGACGCTGGTGGGCGTGCCGGAACATGCGCACCCGGCGCCCAATGTCGCGGCCCTGATCTTCCAGCGGCGGTCGATCGCTGGGTCGCTGATCGGCGGCATCGCGGAAACGCAGGAGATGCTGGATTTCTGTGCCGAAAAGGGCATCGTCGCGGAGATCGAGATGATCGCGGCGCAGGAGATCGAAGACGCCTATGCGCGGATGCAGAAGAGCGACGTCAAATATCGCTTCGTGATCGACAACGCCACGCTGGCGGGTTGAGGTAATGAGCAGGCGGCTTGAACGGGCCGCCCGCTTTCTCAGTAGCTCAGATAAATTGGCAACCTGTTCCCCGGCCTTCGCCGGAGAACGACATTGAAGCCGTATGCCAAAACCGAAAAGGGCCGGTGCGAAGATCCGCACCGGCCCTTTTTCCGTTCAGGTCGAACCGATCAGTTGATCGTGCCGAGCCTTCCGATGGCGCTATCGACCAGCGCCTTGTCGGCCCTGGCGTCATGGCCCTGCGCGATCAGCGTGGCGGCCGCAGCGGTGGCCGCGTTCACGGCCTTGGCGCGGATGCCGGCGATAGCCGTGCGTTCGGCAGCACCGATCTTGTCTTCCGCCATCTTTTCGCGACGGGCGACCAGTGCTTCGGCGTTTACCTTGGCGTCGGCGATCAGCCCTTCGGCTTCATGCTCGGCCGCCTTGCGCATGGCGTCTGCTTCACCGGCCGCAGCAGCCAGCTTGGCTTCATATTCGCCCTTGAGCGCTTCGGCTTCGGCGCGCAGGCGAGAGGCTTCGGCAAGTTGTTCCTTGATCTGGGCGATCCGGCCGTCCAGCGCGCCGCCAATCAAGGCAGGCACTTTCTTGACCAGCAGAATGACGATGAACGCGGCCATCGCCAGGCTGACCCAGGCCGTGGCGTCCATGCCGACAGCCTTGGGATCGGTGTGGGGCGCGACGCCCTCGTGAGCGACGGTGCCCACCGGCTCCATGCCTTCACTGTGAATAGCCTGGTTCAAGTGGGGAACCTCCGCTGCACTATGGGATGCTGCCTCAGCCATGGGCCAATGCCGCCTTTACTGCGTTGCGGGCCGCGTCGTCCGACGCATCCACGCCGGAAATGCGAGCCACCATGTCACGGGCCGCATCGGCCGCGACAGTTTCGATTTCTGCCAGAGCGGCGTCGCTCGCACCCTTGATACGGGCTTCGGCGGCGGCGATCCGGTCTGCGACGACCGCGTCGGCAGCGGCGAGACGGACTTCGGAAGCCTTGGCGGCTTCGCTCTTGGCCTTGGCCAGCGTCGCCTGGGCGGCGGCGCGGTTGGCGGCGTCGCGGGTGCGATAATCCGCTTCCGCTTCGTCGGCGCGGGCGAAGGCGGCCTTGGCCGCGTCCAGATCACCGCTGATCTTCGCGTCGCGCGCATCCGCCGTGCCCTGCACCTTGGGCACCATGCCAAGGCCGATGACGAAGAAGACGAGGCCGAAAGTCAGCAGCAACCAGAAGATCTGGCTGGAGTAGGTATCGGCGATTTGCGCGATTTGAGGCATTTTACGGTCCGTCCGGTCAGAGGGCGGTCAATGAGGGAAGCGGGCAGGATATGGCACAAGGCCGCCCTGCCCGCTCCTAATTTCGTGTGTTAGGCCACGAACACCAGGATCATGGCGATGACGAACGCCAGAAGACCCAGAAGTTCCGCCGCGGCGAAACCGATGAACAGGCGACCCTGCTGGCCATCAGCGGCGCCCGGATTGCGCAGCGCGCCTTCGAGGAATGCGCTGAACACGTTGCCCACACCGAGGGCGGCGATGCCCGCACCGATGGCGGCCAGGCCAGCACCGAGCAGCTTTGCGGCTTCTGCGTCCATGTCGTAAACTCCCTTGTCAGATCAGATAAAAGTTGAGGAAAATCTCAGGTGAAAACTCAGTGCAGGTTCTCGGCATCGTTCAGATAGACCGAGGTCAGCAGCGCGAACACATAGGCTTGGATGACCGCGACCAGCATTTCCAGCGCGCTGATGCCGATCATCAGGATGAAGCTGGCAGTGCCGACGGTCAGACCCAGCGCCGGCGAGGCGTTGGCGCTGTTGATAACGAAACCCGCCAGCACCTTCAGCAGCACGTGGCCAGCGGTCATCGCAACGAACAGTCGCAGGCCAAGGCTGAACGGACGTACCATGAAGGAGACGAGTTCGATGAAGAAGAGCGGCACCACCATCGCAATCGGCGTGCCATGCGGCACGAACAACGAGAAGAAGTGGAAGCCATGCTTGTAGAAGCCGACGATCAGGACGATCGAGAAGCTCATGATCGCCAGCACGCCGGTGGCGGTGAAGTGGCTGGTGAAGGTGAAGGGGTGAAGCCCGACCAGACCCAGCGGCAGCAGACCCAGAAGGTTCGCGAGCAGGATGAACATGAAGAGCGAGAAGACGTAAGGAATATATTTCTTGCCGCCTTCACCCACGTTGGAAATCAGCAGGTTCTTGATGAAGCCGGTCATATATTCGACCGCCATCTGCCAGCGACCGGGGACCAGTTCGCGCTTCATGCCGCCGATCACGAAGACCCACAGCACCACAGCGGCAAGCACCATATAGAGCGCGCTGTTGGTGAAGGCGATATTGAAGCCGCCCAGCGACCAGTGATCCGTACCGAACAGGGGTTCGATAGCAAACTGGTGCATCGGATCGATCTTGCCGGATTCTGCCACGTTGACCCCTGTAACGTCTATGTAACGCTTAATGTCTTCGGACTAGGAGCAAAGCGCCTTATTGTTCGGGCGGCTTCGTCGTCGTCAATCTGATGATGTTCCTGAAGGCCGCCACGATCCCAAGACCGAGGAAAACCAGCAGAAGCCAGGGCGTCGTGTCGAACAGCCGGTCAAGAACCCAACCGATCAACGCACCACCGACAAGACCGCCGATCAGTTCCGCCAGCACCCGGTTGCCCAGCCGCGACCCATCGTCCGCAGCCTGTTCCGTGGCGCCTTGCCTGACCTTCTCGACATGCTCGGCCTTCGCGATCCGCTCCTCCAGAGAAGCGATCCGCGAGTCCTCGCCCGCCTGGTCCTGTCCGGGTGTATCCGCTGCCATACATCGTCTCCATCAGGCTTTACAGCCCGTGGCGTTCGGCATGGCGCTTGCGGCTGCACCCGTCAAGGCGACGCCCCTCTAGGAAGGCACGGATCAAGTGTCAACCCCGACAAAAGCGGCTAAAATCGGCCTTTCGGACAATAGGGGGTCGCGATGCGTCTGGGGAGTTGCGTTAAGCGATTTTCCTATTTAGCTAAATAGGAATGGATAAGATCTTCAAGGCGCTGGCATCCGAACCGCGCCGCCGCATCCTGGAATATCTGGCGGTCGAACCGATGACCGTGGGCGAGATCGCCGACAATTTCGAGATGGCGATGCCGTCCATTTCCAAGCATCTGGCGGTGCTGAAAGAGGCCGGGGTCGTGCGCGAACAGAAGCGCGGGCAATATGTGATTTACGCGCTGGTGGCGGAGGCGCTGACAGGGCAGTTATACGCCTATATGGCGCCTTATTGCGGGGAAGCGCAGCGAATTTTGGACGCGCGGCCGAAGCGGCGGGGGCGAGATTGAAGGGATGAGCCATTTGCTGTCTTCGTCATGCCGGGCCTTTCCACGGGGTCGGGACAGGCTTTACCCGGCATCCTGCTGTTTAGAAAAATAAGCGGGATCCCGGCGCAAGGCCGGGAAGAGGTTGGGGTGGATGGTCGCGTTGGGTGGATTTGGAACAGCGGGCTTTTGAGCCGACATTTTGAAAAACCGTCATGCCAGCGAAGGCTGGCATCTCAGGCAGGCGAACGCTGCGTAAACGGATAGCGCCAGAAGGCTTGCGATGTTCTTCCGCCGCTTGAGATCCCAGCCTTCGCTGGGATGACGTTGTCGGGCAGGTCAAATCGGCTATCCGCGTCCATAAATGGTCGTTCGCAGCGATTATTACTCCCATTTGAAAAGAGAGCGTCTGTTGCACCAAAAAAGGCGCGATAGCCGAGCCATCGCGCCTTTTCTTTATTCCCTGCAACCCGCGTCGTTCAGCCGGCGGTCGCGCAATATCCCGGCAGGGCGATCGCACCTGCGCCCTTGGTTTCCCAGGCGCCGGCACCGATGCGGTACACCTGCCCCTGCTTCACCCGGCTGCTGAGCGTCTGGCAGCCGGTGGCGGCGGCGACATCCTGCACCGTCACGCCGCGCTGGCCGGCCAGTTGCGTATAGGCGGCGCGGCGCTTGATGTTGATCGCTTCCACTTCCGACCGCACATCGGCGCCGACCGTACCGGCGATGCCGAGATAGCCGTCGGCCTGTTCGCCGACCGTGCCGGCCGACATGGCAGCGGCAACGCCGCCGGCCTGGGCGCGTGCGGGCGCGGCCATGATGAAACCGCCGGCCAGCGCAACTGCGGCGCCGGCGGCGAGCCAACTCAGCCTTGGCATGAGCAATTTGCGTGTCATTGCGGGAACAACTCCGGATTATTCTGGATAAGATCCTGCGCGTCGCGTTGCAGCTTCACAACCACTTCCTGCTGGACCTTGACGTTCAGGTTGATTTCGATGGGCTTGTCAGGAGCCTTCACCTGGATGCAGCCGTTGAGGGCCAGCCCGGCGAAACCCGCCATCATGATCGTTCGCTTGTTCATTTCGGCTCCCCGTTTGGCACCTTGTCGCTTTCCAAAGGCTGAACCGCAAGCCCCTGAACCGGCTTCGATCGCATCTTTTCCTGCGCTTCCTCACCAATCTTGTCACGGATTGTCTGGGTAGGGTCGATGAAGGACTGGGCCGTGCCCAGCAGACCGCGGAAAGGCGCCTGCACGCGCACGTTGAAAATGAAGGGGAGGCCGATGAAACTGCGGCTGATGCCCGACGGCGCGTCACCCAATTTGCCCCGGTTCACGCCGTTGAAGACGACGTTGGTGACCATTTCACCGTCCAGCGCGCCGTCCATCAGGATCGTGAGGCATTTATATTGCAGATCCTTGAGCGCATCGAAGGCCATTTTGCCCATGACGCCAACCTGTTCGTTGGAGACGGGGCCGACATAGGACAGCACGCCCGACTGGCGCGTGGGATCGCAGGGGATGGCCGGCAGTACGCCTTCGGGCATGATGAGCGGGGCCATGCCCTGTTGCCGCGCGACCAGGACGCCGCCCGCGACGCGCCCGCCCTTGGCATTGAAGATCAGCGGCATGATACCGTCGAACGTGCCGGTGGCGGAGACGTTATCCAGCGCCATCGCCTGGATGAAGGCCCCCGCGTCCAGCCCGATCACGCGGAAGGTCAGGTAACGATCGACATCCTCGCCGAAATTCATCGTCGTGGGAAGCAGGTCCAGCTTGCCGCCGGAGAAAGGCCAGCCCCCCCCTTCGATGCGGACTTTCTGCCCGGCCTCCAGATGATAGCGGACCACGCCGTCATTCACCTCGACACCCGGATTGACCTTTGCGATGCGGACTTCCTGCCCAGGTGCGGTAATGAGGCCGATGAGGTCGGTGAAATGGATTTCGCCCGACAGCCCCTCGACCGGGCCGAAGGCGGCGGCGAGATTGGCATTGTCGGTGCGGAAGGTGCCGGTGCTGGTGACGGTGGAGCCGGTCCAGTCGATCCGGCCCTGCCCCGTCACCTTCGCGTTCACATTGGCGACGACGCCCAGCGCGATCGGGGTGATGTCTTCGGGCTGGAGGGTGGGGCCGAAATTAAGGTCCGGGACGGTCAGGTCGGCATGCCCCTTCGCGCTCGACAGGTCGTGGACGATGGCGGTGCGCGCGACCAGCGCGCCGCCGCGCGGGGCGGTGAGCGATCCGCTGGCGGTGATGCGACCATCCTTCATCGCCAGCGCGAAGTCGGGCGAGAGTAAGGGCACGAAACGGGCCGGCGATTGCGAATCGCGGACGGTGACGGCCGCGCGGAAGGCGAGCGCGCCTTTGGCGAAGTTCCAGTCGCCCGCACCCTGCTCCAGGATGAGCGGGACGGCGCCGATCTGGCCCCCTGCCCCATTCACCTTGCCGACGAAACCGTCCTTCGTCGCCATACCGTCCAGTTTGGCGGCAGCGAGGCGGACCGCAGGCGCGTCCTGCGGCCCGATAGTCAGCGCGGGATTGGCAAGCGCGAAGCCGGTGCGGCCAAGGACCATGCGCGCATGATCGGCGGTGAGGCGCATGGGGTTGTCGCCATTACGCCCAGTGAGGGCCAGATCGCGGATTTCCGCGCCGCCGCTGGTGCCGGCCGGACCGGTGGCGAACATCGCGTCACCAACCGGGCATAATGTCTGGCGGGTCTGGCCGAGTGCGAAGGCGCCATAGCGGGCCTCCACCAGCGAGACGGGGACGCAGGACGGATTGATAGATAGCGCGCCATTGGCGGCCATGCGACCTGCAACCGGCAAGCTGAGGCCACGCAGGCGCCCGTCGGGCAGCGGGCCGTCCAGCCGCAACGCAGTGGAGAAGCGCGTAGCGCCGTTCGAGTCGGCGGTGAAACGGACCCGGTCGAGCGCCAGTCGCGCGTCGCCGGCGGCATAGGGATCGACGAACAATTCGCCGCCGAAGCCGCCGCTGGAGCGCCGCGCCAGCCGCAAGGCCGCGTTGGGCAGGCCGCCGCCTCCGGTCCTGAGCGCACCGTCGAGCGACCAGTCCAGACCTCCTTTCCTGCCCGGCCAGGCGAGCGTGACGAGGCTGTCCTGCGCGAGGCCTACGCGGGCGCCGCTGCGCGCGTCGAGCGCGGCGTCGGTCACAACCACGCTGCCGCCGGATGGTTTCTGGACCAGCGCGAAACGGGTGCGCAGCCGGTTGGCCCTGCCCGCCCTCTTGACGGCGTCGGCCAATTGCGTAGCGAGCGGTCCGACCGGCGTGCCTGCCGCCGCCGCGCGCAGGCCGGCGAGCGGATCGCGGTTGCCCATGTGAAGATCATCGCCCGACAATGCGCCCTTGAGGCTGTTGCCCTGCGCGTTCAGCGCGAAGTCGCCCGACAGGCTGGCGTTTCGCAGCAACGCGCCCTGCGCCGTCAGGGCCTTTGCGACCATGCGCAAATTGCCGTCAGTGCGATCGGCCGTGCCATCGAATGCGATGCGACCCGACGGCGCGGCCAGGACGAACCCATTGCCCTTGAGCGCATCGCCCGACAGGTCGACATGCCCCTTCCAGCGATCGAGCGTCTGACTGAGATTGAGGTCGATGATGGCGGCGGGCCGGGCAATGGCCGCGCCGGCATCGCGGCAGGCGAGCGCGTCGGCGCGGACCGGGCCGGAAAAATAGGGCTGCCCCTGCCGCATGGCGATATCCACCGTCGCGATAGGGCGTGTCAGCCCGCAGCCGGCCAGCGACGCGCGTGGCATGGCTGCGGCCAGGCGACCGTGGAAGCCCGATTGCAGGTTGCCGGCGCCATCCAGTTGCATGCCGATCCGGCCCGCATCGGTATCGAGCGTCAATCGGGCGTCGGCGATGGACACAAGAATGTCGGGCAGGCTGAAGGGTGCGGTGGAATCGGGATCGCGGAACTTGTCGAGTTCGCCCAGGCGCAATATGCCGTCCTGCATGGACCCGCGCATGCGTACGCCGCCTGCGCGAACCGCCGCGACCTGCGGCGTCAGGCCCGCAAAGGCGATATCGACCTCTACCCAGCGCGCCGTCAGATCGGGCCGGGCCGGGTTGCCGAGCACGATATTTTCGATCCGCTGGGTGCGGAACCCGATATCGACCAGGTCGTAATTGGCCTGCACCCCGCGCCGGTTAAGTTCGCGGCTGACGAAGTTTTCCGCAATGGGCGTGCGTTGCGTCCAGAGCGCGACCAGCACCAGCGCGAGCGACCCGGAGCCGACGCCCAACCAACGCAACCATGCCCGGCGAACCGTTTCTTCGCCGTTCTGTTCTTCCATGCTGATGGCCAACCCCGGCTTATTTCGATGCAGACGTCCGTAACGGACGCATAACGTCCTAGCGTCCTTAAATATCCTTGCCCGACATTTCCGCAACGCATAGCGTCGTCAGGGCTGATGAAGGGGGCGATATTTGGCCGATCAGGATGACAGGAGCGCCCATGACGGTGCCGGCCATCGCGCGCGGTTGCGGCAGAAGCTGGCTGACAGCGGCGGCGAGGCACTGCACGATCATGAACTGATCGAATATCTGCTCGCGCTGGCCATTCCCCGACGCGACACCAAGCCGCTGGCCAAGGCGTTATTGCGCGAATTTGGCGGGATCGGCGGGCTGATGACGGCCGACTGGAGAGCGATCGCGCGGGTACCCGGCATGGGCGATACCAGCGTCGCAGCGATCAAGATCGTACAGGCTACGGCATTGCGGATGCTGCGCACCGATGTGGCGGCGCGGCCGGTGCTGGCCAGTTGGCAGGCGCTGCTGGACTATCTGCGCGCGGACATGGCTTATCTTAGCGTAGAGCGGGTGCGCGTGTTGCACCTGAACAGCCGAAACATGCTGATCCGTGACGATCATATGGGCGACGGGTCGATCGATCAGGCGGCGATCTATGTGCGGGAGGTGATCAAGCGTGCGATGGAACTGGGATCGGCGGCGCTGATATTGGTCCACAACCACCCGTCGGGCGATCCATCCCCCAGCCGGCAGGATATCGACATCACCCGACAAATCGTGGAGGCCGGCAAGCGGTTGGGCATCGCCGTCCATGACCATATCATCATGGCCGCGAGCGGGCATACGAGCCTGCGGGCGCAGGGGTTGCTGTAGGATTATCAGCGCTTAACTTCACGCATTTCCCGCCGATCACGACATTTTATTACGGAAGGGCGATCCTATCAGAAAGCCTTTGGCGAGTGCGTGCAGCGAGAAGCGCAGCATGACAGAAAATGGGCGGATAGGACATATATCCCGATCCGCCCATTTTGATCATGTCAGTTATTGAAGCCGAAGTTCAAAAATTCCGGCATCGGACCATTCCAGCCATCGTCCGGACCATCATCGACCGGATCGTGGCGGCGGCGCGGCGGCGGCGCAGTTGCGGCACGGTCGGGACGCGAATCGCGTGGCTGGCTATCGCGGGGGCGATCGTCACGCGCGCGGTTGTCGCGCGGTCGCTCTTCACGGGGCCGGTCGTCACGGGGGCGTTCTTCCCGTGCGCGCTCTTCGCGTGGACGCTCTTCACGGGGCCTGGCTTCGCGCGGCTTGCGCTCCGGCCGGGCCGCCCTGCCCTCTTCGCGCTTTTCTTCACGCGCCGGTTCGGCACGATCCTCGCGCGCGGGTGCGCTGATATATTCGATCTTCGTGCCGATCAGCTTCTGGATATTGTCGATCGCCTCGGCATCTTCGGCCGTGACGAACGTATAGGCCGTGCCGGTCGCGCCAGCGCGGCCGGTGCGACCGATGCGGTGGACATAATCGTCCGGATGCCAGGGCGCGTCGAAGTTGAAGACGTGGGACACGCCCTTGATATCCAGCCCGCGAGCCGCGACGTCCGACGCGACAAGGATGTTCACCTTGCCCTCACGAAAGCGCTCCAGCTCGGCGATGCGCGACGACTGGTCGATGTCGCCGTGGATTTCGCCCGATTTGAAACCGTGGCGTTGCAGGCTCTTGTTGAGATCCCGCACCGTGGTCTTGCGGTTGCAGAAAATGACCGCGCTGGTGACGTTTTCCGCCTCCAGCATGTCGCGCAGCGCATCGCGCTTCTTGCGCGAATCGACCTTCACCAGTCGCTGGGTGATATTGGTGGAGGCCGTCGCGGGACGCGCCACTTCGATCGACTTGGGGTTGGACAGGAACTTGTCCGCCAGCTTCTTGATGACCGGCGGCATGGTCGCGGAAAAAAGCAGGGTCTGCCGCTGCGTCGGCAGCTTGGTGCAGATTTCCTCGATATCCGGGATGAAGCCCATGTCGAGCATGCGGTCGGCTTCGTCGATGACCAGCATCGAACAGCCGTTGAGCAAAATCTTGCCGCGACCAAACAGGTCCATCAGGCGGCCCGGCGTCGCGATCAGCACGTCGACGCCCTTTTCCAGCGCCTTGAGCTGATCGCCCATCTGCACGCCGCCGATCAGCAGCGCCATGTTGAGCTTGTGATATTTGCCGTATTTCTCGAAATTCTCCGCCACCTGCGCGGCGAGTTCGCGGGTCGGCTCCAGGATCAGGCTTCGCGGCATCAGCGCCCGGGCGCGGCCATGCGCCAGAATATCGATCATCGGCAGCACGAAGCTGGCCGTCTTGCCCGTGCCCGTCTGGGCGATGCCGATAATGTCCCGCATCATGAGGACGGACGGAATAGCTTGCGCCTGGATCGGCGTCGGCGTGTCATAACCGGATTCGGTTACGGCCTTGAGCAATTCGTCGGAAAGGCCGAGATCGGCAAAAGTCATTCAATGGTCCGGGACAGGAGGCTTACCCGTCCTGCGCGGATGCGAGACGGAAATCCGCCGCGCATTGCGAAAATATCTGCCTCTTGTCAAGAAAATCGCGCCAATGAAGGGCTATGGCGCGCGATCAGTCATCCGCATCCGCAGGGATGAGGCGGCGGAAACTGTCGATTGCGCAATTAAGGCCGCTGCGCGCCTGCAATTCGTCTCGCCCGGAACATAGTGAACCGTCGGCATCCGGCTCGACATAGAAGCCCGAATAGAAGCCGGTCGAGTCGCAGCCTCTTTCGAGCCGCGCGCGATAGCGGTGGTCGTCAGCGAGAATCAGATCGACGCCGTTGTCCACTACGATGCTGGCACCGCGTATGGAGCGCAACGCGACGCAGCGCGGCCCCTTTTTCTCTTCCCAGTCATTGCGCGCATCGGGCGCGATTCGTGCGGGCGCGCGCCCTTTCTTCACCATCGGCACGCGGATGATCACGCGCTGCTGGATCGATAATTGCGCCCATTGGACCGGGTCGCCGGTCGATGCGGAAATCAGCAACAATATGGAATGAACCAAGACGGACCCCTTTATGGGACGAACACGCTATCGGCCGATGGTTGAACCGTCGATGAATTCCGAGGCATAAGCCCGTCCCATGATAGGACAAGACATGATCGACCGCTTCGTCGCCCTGCTCGGCCCAAAGGGGGTCGTGACCGAGCCCGACGACATCGCCCCATGGGTCAGCGACTGGCGTGGGCGCTATCATGGCGCGGCCGTCGCCATAATAGCGCCAGCCTCGACGGGGGAGGTCGCAGCGGCGGTGGCGCTGGCGGCCGAGTTGGGCGTTGCGCTGGTGCCACAGGGGGGCAATACGTCGATGGTCGGCGGCGCGACCCCGCCGGCGGACGGATCAGCGCTGATCCTGTCGCTGCGGCGGATGAACCGCATCCGCAGCCTGTCGCCGGACGACGATCTGGCCGTATGCGAGGCCGGGGTGATATTGAGCGTGCTGCATGACGCGGCCGAAGCAGCCGGGCGGCGCTTCCCGCTCAGCCTGGGGGCCAAGGGGTCGGCCACCATCGGCGGGCTCGTGTCCACCAATGCAGGCGGGACGCAGGTGCTGCGCCACGGCACCATGCGCGCGCTGGTCGAGGGGGTCGAGGCGGTGCTGCCCGACGGCAGCATCTTCGACGGGCTGGACGCGCTCAAGAAGGACAATCGCGGTTACGATATCAAGCAGTTGCTGATCGGCGCGGAAGGAACGCTGGGCGTCGTCACCGCCGCGTCGCTGCGGCTGGCGCCTGCCATTGCGGCGCGGGCGGTAGGCTGGGTCGGTGTGCAGACGCCGGCCGACGCGCTGGCGCTGCTGCGGATTGCCGAAACCATGTTGGGCGACAGTGTCGAAGGGTTCGAGGTGATTGCGGACGAGACGCTGGGCTTTGTTCTGGGGCATATTCCCGGCACACGGTCGCCGATCGAGACGCGGACGCCATGGCATGTGCTGATCGAGGTGGACCATGCAGACCTGTCCGAACCCGGCCCGTCCGAGCGGCTGGAGGCGGCGCTGGCCGAAGCCTTCGACCGCGGCATCGCCATAGACGCGGCCATCGCGGCCAATGAAGCCCAAGCAGAAGCCTTTTGGCGCATCCGCGAATCCCTGTCGGAATCGGAAAAGGCGCAAGGGCCGGCGCTGCAATATGACATCAGCGTGCCGGTGGCGAAAATGCCCGCCTTCATGATCGAGGCAGCGCAGGCAGCCGAGCGCGCCTTTCCCGGAACCACCGCATCCTCCTTCGGCCACCTGGGCGATGGCAACGTCCATTTCCATGTCCGCGCGCCCAAGGGGACCAGCGACGGACCCGCCTGGATCGCGGCGCAAGGACAGGCGATCAATGCCTTCGTCCATGATGCGGTGGTCGCGGCGGGCGGCTCCATTTCCGCTGAACATGGCATCGGCCAGATGAAGCGCGCGGAACTGGGGCGTCTGGCCAGCCCGGCGCGGATCGGCGCGCTGCGTGCGATCAAGGCGGCTTTCGACCCCAAGGGGCTGTTCAATCCGGGCAAGCTGATCCCGCTGCCCGAAGAGGGTTGAGCATGTGTTCGATGCGGCACCCGCCCGCGCCAAGGCGCATTTACGAGCGCCCGATGAGGGCGCGTCGCCTACAAACAGATTGCCTCCGTCGGGCAAGGCCATTATCGCCCTGCCCCAATATCAAGCCCGCGATCCGCACGAAAAAGGCGGTTCGCACGTAACAGGATGACCCGAAATGGCCAGCGCGCCCGCGAATAACCTGCCGATTTTCTACAATGACTTGCAGCCGCTCAGCAGCGTGGACCATGTTGATTATCGCACCCGCCCGGCCGATTCGGCGCCGTTCCTCACCACGCAGCATGCCATTCCGCTGACCGTCGACGAATTCGTCCCGGCCCAGCGTTTCGCACCGATCATCTTTTCGGCCGGCGACGATAGCGTGCCGTTGCTGCTGATGGGCCTGAATGAAGGCGTCAACGTTTTCGTCGATGATGAAGGCAAGCTGCGCGGTCCGGCCTATGTGCCGGCCTATGTCCGCCGCTATCCCTGGATGCTGGCCAAGCTGCGTCAGGACAGCGACGACCTCTCGCTCTGCTTCGACCCCACCACGCCCACGATCGGCGCGTTCGAGGACGGCCAGCCGCTGTTCGAAGATGGCAAGCCCAGCGAACTGACCCAGGGCGTGATGAAATTCTGCGAAGATTTCGAACAGGCCGCTGCGCGTACCGGCCAGTTCGTCCGCGATCTTCAGGAGATGGACCTGTTGATGGACGGCGAGGTCGCGATCCAGACTCCGCTGGCGGAACAGCCCTTCATCTATCGCGGTTTCCGCATGATCAATGAGGAAAAGCTGCGCGACCTGCGCGGTGATCAACTGCGCAAGATCAACCAGAACGGCATGCTGCCGCTGATCTACGCTCACCTCTTCTCGCTGCAACTGATGCGCGAAGTGTTTGAGGGTCAGGTTGCCCAGGGCAAGGGGCCGATCGCAGCCCCGGCCGCCGTCGAAGCGGCGCCGGAAGCGGCCAACGCCTGAATGAGAAATTAACCCGAAAGGGTTTGAAAAATTGATGGAAAGGGCGTCGCATCTCCCTTGAAAGGCGATGCGACCTGCCCTATCTATCAATCATGCGATGCACCTGCCCCCCTTTCGGGTGTGTCGTATGGGCGCCTCCCCCTTTGGAGGCGTCTCCTCCCTGAACCTTGGCCACCCCATGCTTGCATGGGGTGGTTTTTTATGGGCTGCATCCCGTTGATGCAGTGGAACGGTCACGGCTTTCGCTTGACGCAAGCGCGGGCCGTGCCTAAAGGCCACCCCCTGCCGATCGCCCGGAGCGATCCAAGGCCCCTTCGTCTAGCGGTTAGGACGCGGCCCTCTCACGGCTGAAACACGGGTTCGATTCCCGTAGGGGTCACCAATAATCTCGATGACTAAATGCGTGCCCTACCGTTGTCCTCGGCGGCGGGTTCAGTCGGGAAAAACGACGGTGACGCACATTTTCCAATATTGTAACGATATCTCATTACCAATATGGCTTTGTCGGCTTTTCAACATCGTGTCAGCTTTTGATCGCGCCTGAAAACGCCATTGCGGGGATGATCGTCCTGGATCGTCTCAGTCACATATTTGGGGGAATATTTCGATGCCAAGCCGTCGTGATCTACTGAGTGCCGCTGCCCTGACGCCCGCGCTGACCCTTGGGGCTGCCATGCTGCCCCGCGCGGACGCGGCGACACCCGACCTGCCGGCGAGCCTGAGTTTCGAGGGTTTCCAGGAAAAACTGTCCGGCCTGTATGATGTCGATCGGAGCATCGTGAATTTCGACGCGGCCTATTATGGCGCGATGACCAGGCCGGTGCAGGCCGCCTATGTCGAAAAAACTGCGTGGATGAACCGCCATAATTCCACATTCCTGCGCAGCGCGGTTCCCGGCGCCCCGCGCGACCCGGAACTGGACAAGTCCCGCAACGCCGTGGCGCGGATGATCGGTGCGCAACCCGACGAGATTGCACTGGCTGGCGGCGGCACGGAAGCGCTGTACGCCCTCATCGCAAATTATGGGCTGCTCAAGGACGGCGAAGCCGTCCTCTATTGCGACGTCGATTATGACGAGATGCAATGTGCCATGGATTATCTCCAGCAAAGCCGTGGCGCGAAAGTCGTGCGCTTCTCCCTTCCCGAGCCGCATACGCGCGCCAACATCCTGGCCGCCTATGAGAAGATTTTGAAGGAGACGCCGCGCGCGAAACTTCTGCTGTTGACCCATGTGTCCAACCGCAACGGGTTGATCCCCCCGGTGAAAGAGATTGTCGCCATGGCGAAGGCACGCGGCGTCGATGTCATATTGGACAGCGCGCAGGCCGTGGGACAAATGCCCTTCGACGTTGCGGACATCGGCGCCGATTTCATCGGCTTTTCGCTGCATAAATGGGTGGCGGCGCCACTGGGAACCGGCGGCATCTACATCGCCAAGGATCGGCAGAAGGATATTCTCCCCTGGCTCGGCAACCGCATCCATGCGCCCGAAGACATAAGATCGCGCATCCCCACCGGCACGGTCGATTTCGCCGCGCGCCTGACCATTCCGACCGCCATCGCCATGCAGGACCAGATTGGGATAGAGCGCAAATTCGCGCATCTGCGTGCCTTGCGCGACCATTGGTACTTGCGCGCTGGCGATATCAAGGGCGTGCAACTGATGCTGCCGCACGAGAAGGGCAATTATGGGGCCATCAGCGCCTTTCGCCTTCCCGGCATGAAAAGCGGCGATGATGCCCGGCGGGCACAGGCGCTGTTTATAGAGAAGCACAAACTGCTGGTGGTGGCAAAGGCTGGCCTGGCGTCAGGGCCGTTACTGCGCGTCACCCCGGCGCTGTTCAACACCAGCCAGGAGCTGGATCGGCTGGTGGCGGCGATCCAGACGGAACGGCATTTCTTCGCATAAGACGGATTGCAAGCCGCACCATGGCGGGCCGGCGACTGGCTCAGACCGCAAGGGCCTGAGCCAGCGCAGCATCAAAATGCCGCCGTCAAGGATATGACGATCGTCCCGCCGGCAATGGAACCAGCGCCATCCTGCCCTTTACTGAAGTTGGGCTGGAGCGGTGCTGCATCGCTGCGCGAGATATCGGTATCGACATAAGAGACATTGAAGGTGAGATTGTTCCAGGTCGCGTCCATACCCAGCGACCAATCCCAATATTCCCCCGTTGGCGCGACGCTGGTGCCGTTCGGACCCAAACCGGGGTTGCCGCTCGAATGGCCGATATGGGCTTTCGCCGTCAATGGCGTACCCGCAAAAGCCGCGGCGCCATCCCCCCACAGATAGAGATTATCATGCTTCTGCCCACGGCTATCGGGATGGTTGGAGACGTTGGCGAGCGCATATTGTTTGGGCGCATAGGCGGCGCCGGCTGTGAGCGTCAGCGGACCTGTCGTTCCGCTCAGCTTGACATAAGGCTCGGCAAAATCCGTGTCGTCTGCGCCGCTGGGATACATATACCATATCAAGCCGACATCCAGGGCAGCATCGTCGGCCAGCGGCATCTTATATCCCGCGATCAGGTCCAGTTCCATGTTGGCGCCGCCGAACGTGCCCCAGCCGGCGAGATTGGAGCCCCACGCCCCGGCATAAAGACCGCTTTCAAGCGAGACCGTGACGCCGCCCTGAACCGCCATCGCCTTGTCCGATTGCGACACGCCGCGGAAACGATAATCGGACGTGAGCGCGACGGATCCCGACACGGTGACCGGCGAGCCTGCCTCTTCCTGAGCCAAGGCGGCCTTCGGGACCAAGCCCAGCATGATCATCGGCGCGACAAATAGTAATTTCATGATGCCCTCTTGCAGATATCCGGACCGCTCGGCGCGGCCCGGCGAGGAGGAGCAATTAGGGCAGGTCGGCATTTGATATCGAGAGGAGGTCAAGGTCGAACAGATTGTATTTTCTTTATATTGTTCTCCTCGTGCGCTGTCGTCGAAAGCCTTGCCGCTGCCGGATCGCCTGCGACAGGAGTCGGTATGCTGGTGGCCCACCGATCCGACACCGCCACCGGTTTCCACAAGCCTGCTCCGACGAATGTCAGCAACAGGCCTGCACTCGCGCTTGCGAACATGAGGGCTGCCAGCACTATCTGGGCACCGGATGCGTCAGCGTGCGGATTGGCCACGAACATATTCTGCAATCCCACGCCTTCGAACCAGGCCGACGCCAGAAACGCCATGCCGGCGATCCGCAGGCCAATCCTGACAAATAGCTTTTCGTGCCACGCAATCATGACGAACACCTCTCGAAGGAGGCGCTCCAGATACGCATCGGCGCATAGGAACACGAGAGGAGGAAGTGGCGCTTATCATTGAGATTGCGTATGAATCCGCGTCATTCGTCGCATCCCTGGCGAAATCATATGCGATTCATATGCGGATCACAAAAAGCGCATATGGAAACCCAATGCCGCTTCGTGCGATGAAGCCCCTTCAACAAGGCGAGCATAGAGATTGATTAGCCAAGAACCGAGCGAAGCTCCGGGCCACGGAGACGGCTCGCACGGAAAGCTGCCAGTGCTTGCCCTGGGTGCGCTGGGCGTCGTGTTCGGCGATATCGGGACATCCCCGCTTTACGCCCTGAAGGAAAGCTTCGTCGGCCATCATCCGCTGGCGGTGGACCCCGACCATATCTTCGGGGTGCTGTCGCTCATTTTCTGGACGATGACGCTGCTCGTCACTTTGAAATATGTGTTCATCGTCATGCGCGCCGACAATAAGGGCGAAGGCGGCAGCATGGCGCTGCTGGCCCTGATCCAGCGCAAATTGCCCAAAACCAGATGGACGCCCGCCATCACCATGCTGGGCGTGCTGGCGACGGCGCTTTTCTATGGCGATGCGATCATCACGCCCGCCATGTCGGTTCTGTCCGCTGTCGAAGGACTGGCGATCGTCAACAGCAGCTTTCAATCCTACGTCCTGCCGATCGCGACGGCCATCCTGATCGGCCTATTCCTGATCCAGAAGCATGGTACCGCCCGGGTCGGCGCGCTTTTCGGCCCGATCATGGTCGTCTATTTCCTCGTCCTCGCGGCACTGGGCCTCATCAACCTGATTGAACATCCCTCGATCATCGGGATCGTCAATCCTTATTGGGCCGTCCATTTCTTCCTGATCGACCCCAGTCTTGCCTTTCTGGCGCTGGGTTCTGTCGTGCTGGCGGTGACCGGTGCGGAAGCGCTGTATGCCGACATGGGGCATTTCGGCCGAAAGGCGATCAGCCTCTCCTGGCTCTATGCCGCCTTCCCCTGCCTGTTGCTCAATTATATGGGCCAGGGGGCGCTCCTGCTCGACAATCCGGCCGCTGCGGCCAATCCCTTCTTCCTGCTCGCACCGGAATGGGCGCGCCTGCCGCTGGTGATCCTGGCGACCATGGCGACTGTGATCGCCAGCCAGGCCGTCATTTCCGGCGCTTTCTCCGTCACGCAGCAGGCCGTGCAATTGGGATTCCTGCCGCGGTTGCGGATCGAACATACCAGCGCATCGTCGGCCGGGCAGATTTATGTTCCGCTGGTCAACTGGGCCCTGCTGATCCTGGTCCTGCTGTTGGTGATAGGCTTCAGATCGTCCAGCAATCTGGCGGCGGCCTATGGCATCGCCGTCACCGGAACGATGGTCATCACCGCCTGCATGATGGGCGTACTCACCTTTTCCGTCTGGCGCTGGAACCCGTGGCTCGCGGGGGCGACGACCGGGCTTTTCCTGGTGATCGATGGAGCCTATTTCGCGTCGAACGCGACCAAGATACCCGATGGCGGCTGGTTTCCGCTGCTTGTGGCGGCTGTCACCTTCATCGCGCTGACGACCTGGTCGAAAGGGCGCGAGATCATGCGCCATTATATGAACGAAGGCGCCATGGAGGTGCCCCTGTTCATCCAGTCCGTGTCTCGTTCGCTCAAGCGCGTGCCTGGAACGGCCATCTTCCTGTCGTCCCGCGTGGAAGGCGTGCCGCCCGCGCTGCTGCACAATGTCAAGCATAACAAAATATTGCATGAGCGGGTGATCATCCTGACCGTGCAGACGGAAGGCATGCCGCATCTGCCGCTAACCGGTCGGGAAGAAGTCACGAATTGGGGGGAAGGCTTCTATCGCGTCGTGTGGCGTCATGGCTTCATGGAAGATGTCGACGTGCCTGCCGCGATGAAGACCGTGAACGGATGCGGCGGCCCCATCAACATCAGCGACACCAGCTATTTCCTGAGCCGCCAGACGCTTATCCCGTCCGACAAACCGGGCATGGCGATCTGGCGCGAGAAATTCTTCGCCTGGATGATCCGCAATGCGGAAACGCCGATGGCGTTTTTCAAACTGCCGACCAATCGCGTGGTAGAATTGGGATCGCAGGTGGAAATCTGATCCCTTTCGCAGCCTCGATATGGAGAAATCAGGGTGCGAACTCCTCCGTTTCGCCTTCGACGTTGAAGCGAAGGCGATAGCCGATCCCCAGTTCGTTGCCGATGATGCGGGGACGCTGGGGGTCGGTTTCCAGCTTCTGTCGCAGCGTGCGCACCAGCACGCGCAGATATTCGACATGATGCGACTTTTCGTTGGGCCAGACATGCGCCATGATCTGGTCATGGGTGATAACCCGGCCGGGAAACTTCGCCAGTTGCGCCAGCACGGCATATTCCTTGGGCGTCAGATGCACTTCCCTGCCTGCTTTCATCACGATGCGCGCCATCAGGTCGATCTCCACATCGCCAGCGCGTACGGTTGATACGCCGCCATCCTTGGTCATGCGATTGCGCAGCGCCACGCGCACCCGTGCCAGCAATTCGTCGGTATCGAACGGTTTGGTCAGATAATCGTCTGCGCCCAGATCCAGCGCTGCGACTTTCTGATCGGTCGCATCGCGCGCCGACACGATGATGAGGGTGGTGTCACTATGCTGTTTGAACAATGGCACCAGTTCAAGGCCGTCGCGATCGGGCAGGCCAAGGTCGAGGAGGCTGATTTCGGGCCGCTCTTCCTTCAGCTTTTCCAACGCTTCGCGCGCATTTTCCGCTTCGACCGTCGCATAGTCGGCGCGAGTCAGGGCGGCCAGGATGAGCTTTCGAATGGCAGGTTCGTCATCGACGATCAGAACCTTGTGGCGCAACTTCATACTATGTCCTCGTCGGGCAGTTCGGTGATGATCAGTGCTTGCGGAATGGTGATCGTAAAGCAGGCGCCGAACGGTTCGAGGTTGTTCGATGCCGATACGGCAAGGCCCATGGCTTCGGCAAATCCCTTGACGATGGCAAGGCCCAGGCCCGTGCCATGCTTGACGCGGTCGGACCCTTCCAGTCGGGTAAAGGTGTCGAACACGCGCGCCTCCGCCCCGGCTGGAATACCGGGCCCTTCGTCGAGAACCGACAAGGTTATCGCATCGGGCAAACGTCGCCCCTTGACCCTGACCGGCGTGCCGGGATCGGCGTAGCGCCCGGCATTGTCGAACAGGTTGATGAGGCAGTGATGCAGCAAGGTCGGGTCCAGGCGGACAAGCGGTATGTCGGGCAGGATATCGACCTTGACCTCATGCCCCATCAGAGACTGCCGCGTATCATGCACGGCGCCGGCCACCGCGTCGAAAAGATCGGTAGGCTCGACTTTCAGCGGGAGCGCGCCGGCTTCCACCCGCGCCATATCGAGCAGGTTGGCGACGAAGCGATTCAGTCGCTGCGCTTCTGCCGCCACGGAATCCAGCAGGTCCGACGGTTGCTGACGCTTCAATTCGTGCATGCCCGAGATAATCGTGGTGAGCGGCGTGCGCAAATCATGGCTGACCGAGGATAGCAGCGCGGATCGCAACCGGTCCCGCTCGCCTATCTGCCGCGCATCGAGCATTTCTTCTTCCAGTGCCATGCGATCGAAGGCGATGGAGGCCTGATCGAGCAGGCTCATGAGCAGAGGCACCTGGTCCGAACGTAGCGGTGGCCCCGCATCCTCGCGCGCCAGTCCCAACACCCCCAGAACGCCGCGCGTGGTCCGCAGGGGATGGAACAGCCAGTCGGACGCCGTGAGCGTAGATGATCCACGTCCGGCCGGCTGTTCATTGTCCATGGCCCATTGCGCCGCGGCCTTCTCAATCTGTTCCAGCCTGTCTTCAGGCGGAAAAGCGGCCTTTAGCTGAGGACCATCGCGCGACGGCAGCAGCAGGACGGTTCGGACGGAAAGCAGGCGCGATACTTCCGCGCAGATGGCCTGCATCAAATCTTCCTGGCTCGCGGACGCGGTCAGTTGCCGCGAAAAGCCGGCCAGCGCAGCATTTTGCCGCGCGCTGGATTGCGCCAGATCCGCCTGCGCCCGCACCCGCGCCGCGAACTGGCTGGTCACGATCGCAACGCCAAGCAGCACCAATATGCTGATGACATTTTCCGGGTTGCTGACCGTCAACGTCCCCGTGGGCGGCAGGAAGAAGAAATTATAGGCAAGGCTGGACAGCAAGCCGGCGAACAGGCCCGCCCGCAGACCGAAGGTCGCCGCTGCAAACATCACCGGCACCAGATAGAGCAGCGCGATGTTGCTGAGGTCGATCACCTCTATCAGCAACCGCCCCAGGACCGTCATCATGACGATCATGAGCGCCGACCAGACATAGTCCAGCGTGCTCCCCCATCCCTGCCCCAGGCTTCTTTCGCTCAGTCGGGGTTGCCGCATCCCGTCTTCGCCCGGCAGAACATGAACGGCGACATCGCCGATATCGCGTACGAGCCTGTCCACCACAGAGCCATGACGCAGCTCAAACCACCAGGGACGCACCGATTTGCCGATGACGATCTGCGTCGCGCGGGCGTCGTGTACATAATGTCGAAGCCCCTCGACCACGGACGCCGCCGGGATGGTGGCGGTTGCCGCGCCCAGGCGGGAAGCAAGCGCCATCGTGTCGGCGAGTTGCTCACGCTCCTGCGCCGTAAAAGCAAGGCTGCGCTGCGTTTCGATATGAACGGCGGACCAGGGCGCCTTGAGCGCATCCGCCAGCCGCTTGGCCGCGCGGACAAGCCCTTGCGCGCCCGGCACTTCGCTGATCGCCACGAGGATACGTTCGCCCGCGGCAAAACTGCCCGCCAGCGCATGGGCGCGGACATAATCCAGCATCTGCGCATCGACCGCCTGTGCGGCGCGGCGCAACGCCAATTCACGCAAAGCGGTCAGGTTGGACTTGGAGAAGAAATGGCTGAGCGCCCGTGTCGCTTCCTGCGGGATATAGACTTTCCCGTCCTTCAGCCGCTCAATCAGTTCGTCGGGCGGGATATCCACCACTTCGATTTCGGCCATCTCCAGAATGGAATCCGGCACCGTTTCGCGAACCCGAACCCGCGTGAAGGAGGCAACGACGTCATTGAGGCTTTCGATATGCTGGATATTGACGGTCGAATAGACGTCGATCCCGGCGTCCAGCAGTTCCTCAATATCTTGATAGCGTTTTGGATGACGGCTGCCCGTGGCATTGCTGTGGGCGAGTTCGTCCACCAGCACCAGCGCAGGCCGACGCTCCAATATGGCGTCTATGTCCATTTCGCCGAACCGATGGCCCCGGTGATCGACGTCGCGCCTGGGGATCACTTCATAGCCGGCAAGAAGGGCTTCTGTCTCCTTGCGACCATGGGTTTCGACCACCCCTACGACCACATCGATCCCAGCCCTGGACCGCTGCATGCCGTCGGTCAGCATCTCATAGGTCTTGCCGACCCCAGGCGCCGCACCCAGGAAGATTTTAAGACGGCCACGACCTTCCTGCGCTGCCTGGCGCAGGAAGGCTTCGGGGTCGCGACGGTCGGGATCGGTCATTTGGACTGGATAGCGCCGATCTGATCCAGCCGTCGATTGATTTCCAGCACATTGACGCGCGGCTCACCCAGGAAACCCAGCAGAGGCGTCTCCACGCTCCGGTCGACCAGCGCCTTAACCCTGGCCGCATCCATCGACCGGGATTTTGCGATACGATCGACCTGATAATAGGCGGCCTGCGGCGTGATGTCGGGGTCGAGACCCGACGCGGACGCAGTGGCGAGGTCTGCCGGTATCGGCTTGCCGGGATTGGCCTGGCTCAGCTTCTCGCTATCCGCCTTTACGCGATCGACAAGCGGCTGGCTGGTCGGGCCAAGGTTCGAACCGGAGGATGCAAGGGCGTCATATCCCTTGCCAGCGGCGGAGGGACGCGAATGGAAGTAGCGATCGCTCACGAAGCCCTGACCGATCAGCGCCGAACCGATGCGCTTTCCATCCTGTTCGATCAGGCTGCCATTGGCCTGCGACGGGAAGATCAGCTGGCCGATGCCGGTCAGGGCCAGCGGATAGGCAAGCCCCAGCAGGAGCGCGAAAAGAAGCGTCATGACCAGTGCAGGACGCAGCGAAGAGAGGATATCCTTGTTCATGATGATGCCTTTCAGGCGAGGCCGAGGCCGTTGACCGCCAGATCGATCAATTTGATGCCGACGAACGGCGCGATCAGGCCGCCAAGCCCGTAGATGGCCAGGTTGCGCGCCAGCAGCGGTCCTGCGCCGATGGGTCGATAGGTCACCCCCTTCAGCGCCAGCGGGACCAGGAACGGGATGATGAGCGCGTTGAAGATGATAGCCGACAGGATAGCGCTCTGCGGCGTGGCGAGCCCCATGACGTTGAGAACGCCCAATCCCGGATAGAGCACGACGAACATCGCCGGGATGATGGCGAAATATTTGGCGACGTCGTTCGCGACCGAAAATGTGGTGAGCGCGCCGCGCGTCATCAGCAATTGCTTGCCCAGGCCCACAACCTCGATCAACTTGGTCGGATCGCTGTCGAGATCGACCATGTTGCCCGCCTCGCGCGCCGCCTGCGTGCCCGTGTTCATGGCGACGCCGACATCGGCTTGCGCCAGCGCGGGCGCATCGTTGGTCCCGTCACCGCACATGGCGACGAGACGACCGCCCTCCTGTTCCTTGCGGATCAGGGCCAGCTTGTCCTCCGGTGTCGCCTGGGCCAGGAAATCGTCCACGCCCGCTTCCGCAGCGATGGAGGCGGCGGTCAGCGGATTGTCGCCGGTAATCATCACGGTGCGTATGCCCATGGTCCGCAATTCGCCGAACCGCTCACGGATGCCCGCCTTGACGATATCCTTGAGGAAGATCGCCCCCAGCAGCTTGCCGTCCTTTGCCACCGCCAATGGGGTGCCGCCGGCTCGCGCGATCTCGTCGGTGATGCGGCGCAACTCGTTGGCGACCGGGGTGGAGCCCAGGCCGGGATTGGCCTTCAGCACCGAATCCACCGCGCCCTTCTGGACCGTCGATCCGTCGAGAATGACGCCGGAAATGCGGGTCTGGGCGGTGAAGGGAATGATCTCCGCATGGGCTGGCAATGCTTCCATCGACTGGCTGAAGCCTTCGCGCGCCAGCAGCACGATGGAGCGTCCTTCGGGCGTCTCGTCCGCCAGGCTGGCGAGCAGCGCGGCTTCGGCGAGCTGGGCGGGCGTAGCGCCACCGACAGGACGGAACTCGGTCGCCTGACGATCGCCCACGGTTATGGTGCCCGTCTTGTCCAGCAGCAGTACGTCGATATCGCCCGCCGCCTCGACCGCGCGGCCGGATTTGGCGAGCACGTTGAACCGCACCAGCCGATCCATGCCGGCGATGCCGATCGCCGACAGCAACGCTGCGATAGTGGTCGGGATCAGCGTGATGAGTAGCGCCGCCAGGATCGACACGGGGATCGACCCGCCCGCATAGCTGGCAAAGCCGGGGATCGTGCCAACCGCGATCAGGAAGATGATGGTAAGGCCGACCAGCAGCAGCGTCAGCGCGATTTCGTTCGGCGTCTTCTGGCGTTCCGCCCCTTCGACCAGTGCGATCATGCGATCGAGGAAGCCCTGCCCCGGATTGACGGTCACGCGCACCCGGATTTCGTCCGAAATCACGCGGGTGCCGGCCGTCACCGCCGAACGATCACCGCCCGCTTCACGGATCACCGGTGCGGATTCGCCGGTGATGGCGGCTTCGTTGACGGATGCGACACCTGCCACGACTTCGCCGTCCGACGGGATGAGATCGCCCGTCTCGACCAGGACGACATCACCCATTTTCAGGGCGCTGGCGGGAACATTGTCATGCTCTTTGCCGTCCCCTTTCAGACGTTTGGCAGTCAATTCCGCCTTGGTGGCGCGCAGCGAGGCGGCCTGCGCCTTGCCGCGTCCTTCTGCCAGGGCCTCGGCAAAGGTGCCAAACAGAACCGTCAGCCAGAGCCAGATGACAAGCTGTAGCTTGAAACCCACCGTCAGCCCGTCCTGACCGACGACCAGCAGGACCGTAAGCAGGACCGCCACGACGGCAGTGGTGAACATCACCGGATTGCGGATCAGTTCCCTGGGGTTGAGTTTGCGAAATGCATCGCCGATCGCCGGAACGATCAGGTCAGCGGTGAAGAGCGATTTGGACGCCGTGCGTGCCATGGATATGCTCCGATTCTTAGAAAGTCTGGCCGCTGATCATCGCGATATGATCGGCGATGGGACCAAGGGCGAGGCTGGGCAGGAAAGTAAGGCCACCCACGATCAGGACGATACCCACCAGCAGCCCCGTCCAGAGCGGCCCCGTCGTCGGGAAGCTGCCGGCGGTTTCGGGCGTATATTTCTTTGCAGCCAGGCCACCGGCGATCGCCAGCATCGGCACGATGACGAAGAAACGGCCGATCCACATCGCGACGCCCAGCATCCCGTTATAATAAGGCGTGTTGGCGCTCACCCCGGCAAAGGCCGAGCCGTTATTGGCGACGGCGCTGGTGAAGGTGTAGAGGATTTCGGAGAAGCCGTGCGGCCCCCTGTTGAGCGACAGGGCCAGGCCCGCGTCCAGTACGGAGCTGATTGCGGTAAAGCCCAGAATGATGAGCGGCAGCACGGCGATCGCCAGCACCGCCAGCTTCACCTCGCGGCTCTCGATCTTCTTGCCGACATATTCAGGCGTACGTCCCACCATCAGGCCAGCGACGAAGACCGCAAGGATCGCGAACAGCAGGAAGCCGTAGATACCCGCTCCAACTCCGCCGACGACGACTTCGCCCAGTTGCATGTTGAACAGCGGGATCATGCCGCCAAGTGCCGTGAAGCTGTCATGCATGGCGTTGACCGCGCCGCAGCTGGCCGCGGTGGTCACGACCGCGAACAGCGAGGAGGCCGCGATGCCGAAGCGCACTTCCTTGCCCTCCATATTGCCGCCGGCGATGCCAAGGTTGTGCAGCACCGGATTACCGGCCGCTTCCTGCCAATAGGTCACGGTCACGCCAGCCAGGAAGATCAGCAGCATCGCTGCCAATATGGCCCAGCCTTGCCGGACATTGCCGACGGCCTTGCCAAACGTGTAGGTCAGGCCGACGCCGATCAGGAAGATCGACAACATTTGCACGAAATTGGTGAGGGCCGTCGGGTTCTCGAACGGATGCGCGCTGTTGGTGTTGAAAAAGCCGCCACCGTTGGTGCCGAGCATCTTGATCGCTTCCTGGCTCGCCACCGGTCCCATCGCGATGGTCTGCCGCGCGCCTTCCAGCGTGGTGACATCGACCGATCCGGCCAATGTCTGCGGCACGCCGCTTGCGATGAGGAAAAGCGCATAGACGATGCAGAGCGGCAGCAGCAGATAGAGCGTCACGCGGGTCATATCGGCCCAGAAATTTCCGATACCCGTCGCGCTCCGCCGCGCGAACCCGCGAAACAGGGCGAAGGCCAGCGCAATCCCGGTCGCGGACGAGAGGAAATTATGGATGGTCAGGCCCAGCATCTGGCTGAGGTTCGACATGGTCGATTCCCCGGCATAGCTTTGCCAGTTTGTGTTGGTCGTGAAGCTGATCGCGGTGTTGAACGCCAGATGCTCGCTCGTCCCCGCATAACCCAGCGGATTGAGTGGCAAGACGCCCTGCAAACGCAGGATCGCATAGGTGAGCAACAGAAGCGCCGCGTTGAAGATCAGCATATGTACCGCATAACGGCGCCATCCCTGATCCTCGGTCGGATCGATGCCGGACAGTTTGTAAAAGCCGCGCTCGACGGGCCCAAGCACCACATGCAGCGGCGTAGGGCGGCCTTCATAAAGCGCGAAAAGCCACAGGCCCACGGGCTTGGCCAACGCCAGCAATATGCCGACGAAGGCGAGGATCAATATCCATCCCTGGAATGTCATAAAATTCGCCCCCTGATCAGAAGCGTTCGGGGCGTGCGAGCACGGCCACGAGATAGAAAAGAAGGCCAAGCGCGGTCAGCGCGGCGAGCCAAAGATCGATGGTCATATATTCGCCCCCCCTATGCATTGTCGCACAGGGCCGCGTAGCCGAGCGTCGCCGCCAGCAAGCCCAGAGTGAGGGCGATCCAGAGGATGTCCTGCATGTGAAATCTCCCGCACGACATCGCCAGGCCGCAGGAGGTGCGGCAATCGAGTCGTGTGCAGCGCCTCAACTAGGGCAGAGCCGCATTTGAATTCGAGAGAAGGGAATTGGGATAGGCATAGTATTTGCGTATGATTGGCATATTTTCACAGGGGAGCATCGCTAAAAAAGCAGCGATCTGGCCTGATTGGAAGAGCCATCGGCCCTTGGCACGTCTGGAAAACGCCGGCAGACTGTCCTCACGGACCGCGGCGAAAGACCCTAATCATGCTCGTTTTCAGCCGCTTCGCTATCGCCGCGCATCTGGCCATGGGCCAGAACCGCAAACAGCCCCGTTCCGCCAATGATGTTGCCCAGCAATGCCGGGACCACAAAGCCCAATAGCATGTCCGCAAACCTCATCGAGCCACTCAGCCAGAGGAAGGCGGTCTGAGAAAAGCCGGTCACGACATGGCTGAACCCGCCCAACGCGATGACATAGGTCAACAGCGAGATCACCCAGAATTCGCTGCCTTTTGCATTGGGTAGCAGCCAGGCGATGGATGCCATGAGAAAGCCGGCCGGTATCCCAAGGGTCAACGTCTTTCCTGCATCCTGCGCGGGCAGCTTTTGAAGAATGTCGACCGCTATTTGATGCTGTTCATGCGTGATGATGACCTCGCCCGCCATCAGCGCGACAACGACCAGCACACCGATCAGATTGGCCGACAGAACGATGCCCCAAAGCCTGCCGAGCCGCGCAAGGCCGCCAATGCCAGGGCGCGCGGCCACCGGCAACACGGCGGTCACCGTGCTTTCGGTAAACAACTGCAATCGCCCCATGATGACGATGACATAGCCCACGGGGTAGCCGAGCAGATAGACAAGCTCGGCCCAGCGCTCGTCGGGCAGACGCATGCGCAGATAAAGTTCGGCGAGCAACGATATGGTTATGGCAAGCCCGGCGGCGATACCGGACAGGAAAAGCGCCACCGCCGGTCGGGCCAGTTCCTCTTCGCCCTGAAGGCGCACGGCCTCATGCACGACCATGTGGGAACTGGCCTGCCGACGGCGAACGTCGCGCGCTTCCTCCGTCGACAGGGCATCGTCAGGGGCTTCAGGATCGTCGATCGAAGTCAGGTCGCGCCCCGCATTCATAGGTTGTTACAACGATCCGACTTGGGCGGCTGCAAACCCGCCCCCTTTTTTGCGACGATCGCGCTCAGGCGGCCAGGGCGATCAGTCCCGGCAAGGCTGGTCGCGCACCCTGACGAGCCTGTATCCGGTCAAGGCAGGCGAAAATACTGACGACGGCATTTTCGTCATGATCGAAATCGCTACGGTGGTTTTCCAGCACCCCGCCGTCCATCAACAGTTCCAACGCCGCGCGCGCCCTGGCAACGCGGCTCTTGATGGTGCCGATCGCGACCCCGATGATTTCAGCCGCCTCTTCGTAGGATATGCCGCCTGCCCCCACCAGCATCAGCGCCTCCCGCTGGGGTTCGGGCAATTGCATCAGGGCACGCATCATGTCGCGCAGTTCGACACTGCTGTCCTGAGATGCCGGTGCGGCAAGGATACGATCGGCGACCAGATCGTCCCAATCTCCCGTAAAACGATGGCGGCGGGTCAGGCTGAAATAATGATTGCGCAGGATCGTAAACGACCAGGCACGAAAATTCGTGTCCGCGACATAGCGCGCGCGCGCCGCCCATGCCTTGAGCATCGTTTCCTGCACAAGATCGTCGGCGAGGTCGGGATTGCCACACAGGCTGCGGGCGAAGGCGCGCAATTGGGGAATGACCCTTGCCAGCTCGCCCTTGAAAGCGACGTCGGACAGTCGAGCAGGCTCAGCCTGTGCAGTGATGGCGTCCGACATGAGATCCCCTTCGATTGTGATTAGACAACAAGAACATTTCGATAGGGTATCGGTTCCGTCCGGCTGGTCGATCAGCCGCTCACAACGAATTTAACTCTGAACAGTATGCTAGAGCTGCCGCGTTCGATACGGATTCGAATCGAATGGCGTTCGCCGCAGCATCATCGCGATTTGGCGATGTTGGGGGGGGTATCGATCCCGGTGGACGGTCAGAATGGCTGGTGTCGAGCGCCGATTATACGCGAACCTGACACATATCGGGTCGATGCGGCCGCCAGCCTTATCGGCGATCGTAAAAAACGGTCAGAATCCCAATCATTCTGAAACAATCGCGACAATTAATATTGCATTTACCACGTAATCAGGCCTTATTTCTCTTCAGGGAGGGGGAAGCCCGAAAAGCCACGAAACCAGCTGGGGTCGCACCAGGCGGATTTTGGGGTTATTTCAGTGTATCTCTTAAACAGATTTACCAGAATAGCAGCGGAGGTCACGCTGCCGCTTCCACAGGCCAAGCGAGATATTCGCTTGCGCCTTTATGTGAAGTTGCTGATCCTGGACTGTACCATCATTGGTGCGGTATTTCTGACCGTGGCCGCCTTATTCGGTCCCGAATGGATGGCGCTGGATAAAATCAACCTCATGGCGATGGTCATCCCCATCTATGTTGGCGTAGCCACAAAGGGGAACGCCTATTCGCTACAATCCCTTGAAAAGCCTTTTGCCGCAGCGGTTCAGGCGATACTCAATCTTACTTTCTCGATGCTTGTCATCCAATGCGTTCTCTATTTCGCACATGTCAGCGATGCTATCTCCCGTTTGTCCTTCGGCATTGCCCTGGCCGCCAGCGCAGCGCTCCTGGCCGCTATACGCCAGCCATTTGCGCGTTACGCGCTGCTCCGCACAGGCGGGCAACTGACCGACGATCTGATAGTCGCGGACGGCGTGGCGATCAGCCAGACGACCGACAGCCATCTGGCTGATGCCGACCTGCACAATCTTCGCCCCGATCTTGAAGATCCGCAGATGCTTAACCGCCTTGGCCGATGGATGCGCAGTTTCGATCGTGTCGTCATCGCCTGCCCGCCCGAACGCCGCCCGGCCTGGGCGATCGTATTGCAGGGCGCGGCCGTACAGGGCGAGATCATGCTGACCGACGGGCTCGAATCCGGCGCGATTGGCCTGGGCCGCTGCATGGGCCACGATACGCATATCGTGTCCAAAGGGCCGCTCAGCATGTCGAGCCGCGTACAAAAGCGTGTTTTCGACCTGGCCATCACTGTGCCGGCCATCATTGCCCTGGGTCCATTGCTGATACTGGTGGCGATCGCAATCAAGCTGGAAAGTCGCGGACCGGTGCTGTTCATGCAGGAACGGGTCGGCCTAGGCAATCGGTTGTTCAAAATCGCCAAGTTCCGCAGCATGCGAATAGAATCGGCCGACAGTGTCGGCAGCCGATCAGCCAGTCGGGACGATGATCGCATCACACGCATTGGGCGGATCATCCGCAAGACCAGCATCGACGAACTCCCGCAACTGTTTAACGTGTTGATAGGAGACATGTCGATTGTCGGGCCGCGCCCTCACGCACTCGGATCGAAGGCGGCGAGCAAATTATTCTGGGAAGTCAGCCAGGATTATTGGCGGCGCCATGCGCTCAAGCCCGGCATGACCGGGTTGGCGCAGGTGCGGGGTTTCAGGGGAGCAACCGACAAGGAAGAAGATCTGGAGAACAGGCTGACGGCAGATCTCGAATATCTCAAGGACTGGTCATTATTGGGAGAATTGGCGATTATCCTCCAGACCTTCCGCGTGCTGGTGCATCGGAACGCATTTTGAAACGCGGACCTTCAAAGAAGATAGGCTATCGTCGCGCCCACCGCTGCGACCAAGGTCAACACTCCCACCACACGCGAGACAAGATGCACGATGTCGTGCGACGGAGCAGCCGCCTCTTCATAAGCCGTCCATTCCGGCAAGGTGGAAATGAGCAAGCTTGCTGCGATACCTTCATGGATATTCGCGATCGGGCCACCGGCGACATAGCTGACATCGCCATACATGTCAGGGGCATTCCGCACAGGTCGGGCAAAATCAGGACGAACCATATGTCTTTTTCCTTTCGATGCCCGGCAAGTCTAGCGCGCACGGCTTAGGAAAGAGTTAACCTTGAACGCCCTGGTCAAGTTCCATTTTCTATCAAACAGTCTGCCCTCTATTGACAGAGAGCCATCGCTGCGGATTGTCCATCGCCTGAATACTGATCCAGCTATACCCGGTCTTGTGCCAAGCAGAAATATAGGGCGTCGCGCTATCCAGCACCATATCCCCCTTGTCCGTGCGCGCCACCAATATGGTATGCAGGCCAAGGCGTCTGTCATAGACGACAGCATAAGCCAGTCGTTCAGCGGGAAAACCCTCTGCAACCAATTGCAGTCGCTTTTCAATCGCCAGGTCTTCGCAGTCGCCAACCGCATCGCGTCCTGTCCCGCTCCGCCGCCACAATTCTCCCTGCCCAAAAATCACCGTATCGCGACGCTGGGCGACGCGGCCGTTCACCTTGCGGTTGATCATTTGCAGCATCGCCAGATCTGGAGAAACGGACCTGTCATGCTTTATGCTTCGGCTCGCTTGTACCGACAGTTCGATGCCGCCCGTCGCTGCGCCACTGGACAGGCGCGCGTCCGAGTTTGCCGCGACCAGTTCAGCGCCGATACTTGCCGCGCCGCGATAAAGTCCGATATCAAAAGAGTGCAGCGCAACATTCACACCCAGCAAAAGAGGAGCGAGGTCAGGCAATCCATGCGCCTGCATACGCACCATGCCTGTGCTGCCAAGCCATGCCCTGCCCTCTTCCGGGTCGGATCGCAACAACGAAGAACCGCCGGTTTGCGCCAAAGGATTTGTGTCCAGCTTGACGCGGAAATCCATGGGCCCGGACGGCCCGGCCACGCTCTGTCGATAAATGTCCGTCAGATCGGGAACCGTGTCGAACGACGCATAGGTGACCGGTGGGAACGGAGCATCTTGGGCGCCATTCGATAGCGCCTCTGCCCCCTGCCCCGTTCCGCACCATTCAGGGTGGCTTGCGCACATTTCCTGATAGCCCCGTGGCGCCTGGATCTGGCTACCCATGGGAACGAAAGGCAGGGGAACCGCACGTGCCTTCGCCGCAGCCGGAGTAGCTACAGCGGTGAGACAAGACGCTAACAACAGCAGGAATCGGGCCTGCATGACGAACTCCCTTTGACAGTGAGAGCGCTATGCAGGGAGACCTTTTGCAGTCCGGTTCCGAAGGAAGGTTTACGCCGCGTTTGCCATATTTGGGAGCGGAGCGATTTCTATCTACTTTCGCGGTCGTTTTAATGCGTCACAAGCAACAAATTGCTTTGTGAAATATCCAATTTCATTTATGCTGCGCTGCAAGATCATAAGTCGGCTATAGCGGAATATCGGTGATGAAGTTTGCCTTGCGTTTTTCAGGCGGAATGCTTCTGTTGTTGTTGAACGCCTGCGCTGCCCCGTCCGCGGTGACGTCGGATGTTGGCGAAATTCAGGCGCAGCGTCAGGTCGAAGAATATAAGCTTGGCACTGGAGACAAGGTTCGCATACTTGTTTTCAACGAGCCAACTTTATCCGGTGAATTTACGGTCAATAGTGGCGGGGCATTGTCTTTGCCGCTGATCGGAGATGTCTCTGCCGCTGGAAAAACAACGAGTATGTTGCAGAGCCAGATAGAGACCGGACTGGGCAACGGATATTTGCGCGAGCCGAAAGTCAGTATAGATGTTTTGAGCTTCAGGCCATTTTATATATTAGGCGAAGTGAGCAAGCCCGGAGAATACCCTTTCTCCAGTGGGCTCACAATTCTTAACGCGGTTGCAACAGCGGAAGGATTTACGTACCGAGCGGAGAAGCGCGTGATTTACATTCGGCGGGAAGGTGGCAGCGAAGAACGCGCCTATCGTGCATCGCCGGATCTTCGTGTGCAGCCGGGAGATACGATTCGCGTTGGGGAGCGCTATTTTTGATAGCCAACCGAATAGTCGAATAGAATTTTCGGTGGGGGTTAAAGAGGGGTTGAGCATGAAGAAAGATCATATAGCCGCTTTGGCCGCGAGCGTGGCTGGACTTGCCTTTGTCGGTTCGGCGGCCAATGTCGCCGTCGCCGCTCTTGCACAAGATAGCCAGCCAGTTGCCAGCGGAGGCGCCGCAGTGCCCGTGGCAGATCCCGTCGCCGTCACTGCTTTGATGGACCAGATCAACGCGCGTCTGGCCGAGTTGCCGGCCGACGCCAAAGCGGCCGATATTGAGGCGCAGATCCTATTTGTCATCGACCAGGCCCAGGCGCCCGCCGAGGTTGTGGCTGCCGCATTGGCGCAACTGAGCGCGGACAATCCGAATAGTGCCGTTCTTGCCGCACTTCAAAATGTGAAGTCGCTGCAAGGTCGAATCGCCAGTGGCACCGGTGGTACCGGCGGTCTTGGGGATACCGGCGATCTCAGCTTCGGGCCGAGCATAAACGGGTCCGGTGGCGGTAGTACCGACTATACGCCTGCGGCCTGACGTCGCCAGGCATCAGTATTTTCGCTATCGGGTGAAGACTTCCGGGGGGACAAGTCATGCGCACGCCTTTATTGGCTGTTACTATCGTCATGCTTGGCGCAGTTCCGGCTCCGGCCAGCGCTCAATCCTCCTCTCCCATGCTTCAGGGCGAGATTCCCTTCGACTATAGTCGGGGACGCAATATCAGCGTCAGCGAGAGGCCACGCCCTGAATATGAGGCGCTGGGCATCCCAGTGGGCGGCTTCACGCTTTCGCCAACGCTGGACGTGACGACCGCCTACACGGACAATGTCTATGCTATACAGAACAAGACCGGTGATGGCCGGGTTGATCTGAATCCGGAACTGGCTATCCGGTCCAATTGGTCGCGCAACCGGGTGTCTCTAACCGGAGGCGGCAATTTTCGCCGCTATTTCAATGAGACGTTACGCAACGAAGATGGATGGTATCTTCGCGGTGGCGGCCGTTACGAAATCGGTCTTAACGGATCGATCGAAGCAACCGCACGGGCCGAAAAACTGTATGAATCGCGCTTCTCGCCTTCGACCACGATCGATGTGCTGTCTTCCGTGCCCTATCGCTTCAATCAGTTACGCCTGCTTGGAGAGACGTCGCGAGGGCGTTTTCGCTTTGCCGCATCGGGTGGCTATGAGGATTATGATTTCAGTGCCGTCGTCGTCCCGGGTGGTGGCAGCCTGACGCAGGATAACCGCGACCGCCACAGCTGGACCGGCGCTGCACTCGCCGAATATGCCGTGTCGCCCGACATGGCGATCTTCACGCAGTTGACCTATGAAGATATCGGCTATGCCACTGAACTGTCGGCATCCGTCCCCAATCGCGATTCCAACACATTCCGCATTATCGGCGGTGTCAGCCTGGATTTTACAGCCTTGCTACGTGGCCGCGTCGGGCTTGGCTATATGAAGCGCCGCTATGATGCCGGCATTTACCGGGACATAGGCGGGCTTTCAGGCGAGGCCGTCCTGGAATATTTTCCCAGTCAACTCACGACTGTGGGCTTGACTGTGCGGCGGCGCATCGATGACGCTTCCGTGACCAATTCGAGCGGCTTTATCAGTACGTCGGGTTCACTGCGCGTGGATCATGAACTGTTGCGCAATCTCATCCTCAATGCACAAGTAAGTTATGAACTTGGGAAATATCGAGGGATCGATAGCGAGACCAAGGTTTTCCGCGTCAATGGTGGCGGGCGTTACTTGGTCAATCGCACAATCTCCCTCGGTTTCGACGTCGGCTATGGCAAAAGAAAAAATGTCGGCGTTCCTACCGGGCCTGAGTTCAACGAAACACGTGGTCAGTTGACGGTTACGTTCAGAAAGTAAGCAAGGTGGCTAGGGGGAATATGCTGACGAGAAGCCCTATAGAGGACATGGACGCATCGCCCAAGGCGGCGGCGGAGCCTGAACTTTCCTCTGCGGCGCGTGCGATCGCGGCAGCATTCCGACGCCGGATCAGAATGTTCCTGGCTGTCACCATAGTCTTGTTCGCGCTTGTCGTGATTGGAACCTTGCTGTTACGGCCGGAATATCAGGCCATCGCCCGCATAAAGATCGACCCGGCGCGCAGTGCGGCGACCGGTTTGCAGGCCGAGCGCGCACCTAGCTCGCTCGACTCTACCGTGGTCGAAACCGAAGTGGCAGTCATCAAGTCGCGCGACCTGGCCCGCATCGTCGTTAGAGATATGCGACTGTTCGCGAATGAGACGATGACATTGGGCCTGCCTTTGACAGCGGGGCAATTCAGCGGTCCCGGACTTGCCGAGCGGATCGACAAGGTTTCGGACCGGCTTTCGAGTAAATTGTCGGCCGATCGCGAAGGCAATACCTATGTGGTGGGCATTGCGTACCGCTCTCCCGATCCCAGGCTGGCGGCTGAAGTCGCCAATGCCATTGCCGAACATTATATCAACAACAGTGTGGGCGTTCGGACCGGTACCGCTTCGCAACAAACCCGCATGCTTCAACAACGTCTGGACTCGCTGGGCTCACAGATACGCGGTCTTGATGCACAAATCGCCCAAGGGCGCGCGGCGGCCGGCATCGTGGAAGGTGGAGCGCAGGGCACGATTACCGATCAGCAGGTCGGCCCGCTGGCCACGCAGCTGGCTACGGCAGAATCGGCCGCCGCTGCGGCCCGGTCCGCCTTGGCTGCCGCGCAGGCGCAGATACGATCCGGCAGCATGGAAAATGTCGCTGGCGTGCTCAATTCGAATGTCATTGCGGACTTACGCCGACAAAGGGCGGAGGTTCTTCGCAACCGAGACGAAATTCAGACCCGCTACGGCCCCAAACATCCTGACTATGTGCGCGTGACGCAGCAGCTGGATTCCATCAATGGCCAGATTTCCGAAGAAGCGGTCCGTATCACCAAGTCGCTCGATAGCGAGGCGTCCGCCGCCGATGCCCGCGCTGCCAGCCTGCGCGCGACGCTGTCTCAATTGAAATCCGAGCAGGCGGGCAATACCCGCGCCTCTGTTGCGGTTCAAAGCCTGGAGCAGGAAGCCGAAACCAAACGCGCCGCCTATAACCAGCTTGCCGCCAGCGTGCAGCAGGCAGATCAGATCAAGAATAACCAGATGGCGCAGGCATCCTTCGTCGAAGCAGCGACCCCGCCGACCAAGCCCGCCTTTCCCAAAAAGGGCATGCTGATGGGCGCTGGCCTGATCCTGTCCCTTATCGTGGCGGCCGCGACTATCAGTGTTCAGGAACTGCTCAACCCTGGCCTGACCACGGCGATTGATGTCGAGCAACGGCTGGGCCTGCCGATGCTGGCGGCGGTTCCGCGCCTCACCAAGCGCGACCTCAAGGACTTGTCCGATCGCAAGCGCACCGCAGACATATTGCTGGCCAAGCCGGCAAGTTTCTATGCCGAAGCATTCCGCACGATCCGGAATGCCGTGCTGACGCAGGGCAATCCCAAGACCATTACGGTCGTGTCCACCCTGCCCGGTGAAGGCAAGACGACGTCTGCCATATCCCTGGCTCGTGTGCTGGCGATGGCCGGCGATCGAGTGTTGCTCGTCGATGGCGACCTGCGTCGTGGCAGTGTGAGAGACTATGTCGAAACGCCGGCGAATATAGGCTTTGGCGAAATTCTGTCAGGCAATGACGATTACAAGACCGCTCTGGTTTCGGACGCGGTCGATGGGCTCGACATTCTTACCGTCACCAAGGCATTGTTCACGACCGCCGATTTGCTGGGTGGTGAACGAATGCAGGACGTGCTGGCGCTTTGGCGGCGGGACTATGACCGGATCGTGATCGACACCCCGCCGCTCCTTGGCATTGCCGACGCCCGAACATTGGCCAAATTGGGTGATACCGTGCTGCTGATCATTCGCTGGAACAGCACGGCTGGCAACGCGGTCAGTTCGGCATTGTCGATGATGCAGATGGATGATGCGCCCGTTGCCGGCGCCATATTCGAAATGGTGGATCGCTCGTCAGAAGCCATTGGCGGTTATTATTATTCTCGCAAATATGGCGCCTATTACGAAGCATAGAAAACCGCGTCTGCGCATGAGCGAGGCGGCCGGCTGGCAACGACGCTATATGGTCATATCCATGGCCTGCCTGACCGCCATGCTCATTGTCGGACTATACGCGCTGCGTAACGAACGGCGCGTGATGCAGATCGTTCAAGCGCAGGCGGATCAGTCTGCCGGGCGGTCATCCGCCGAATTGGCGGCCCAGCTTGCAAAGGATGCCCCCGCGGCGTCGATGCTTACCGGACGCGCAGCCATGGCAAGGGGGATCATCCGGTTGCGGGCAGCGGCACGCACTGTCGATCCCGCGCGCAGACGGCAACTCATAGCCTATGGTTTCAGCGACGCGGCCTGGGCCTATGCCGCAATGCCTCACTCTGGTGGCGCTGCGCTGACGCTGGCTTATGCGCATGTCATGCGTGATGGCTCTGCTTCGCCCATGGCCTTGCGATACTTCGCCAGCAGCTATGCCATCCATCCTTATCTACAGGATGCGGTCGAATGGCGCTTACGCTATGCCGTTGAGAATTGGGCGAGACTGGATCCCGCCTTGCGCGCTGCCGTAGTCAATGAAGGACGCTGGTTCAGCGGGCTGCGCGCAACCAATCGTCTTCACGTCTATGTCCTGACCGGAGGTTCCCCCGTCTGGCCCGCTATTGCGGGACAAGGGGCGGCACCGGATCGTTCGCTTTTCGATCACTTCTGATCCGGATCGCTCGTCCCCACAGCAGCCCTGCCAACACAGCACAAAGCGATATGACAGCGGGAACGCTAAGCGCGATATCAGTCATGCCGCAACCGAGGGCAAAGGCCAATGCGACCATCATCGCACGGTGGATCGGCGCGTCCAGGATGACCTTTCGTTCGCAATATATCCTGTAAGAAACGAAACCGAACGTAATCATCAATAACAAGAGATAGGGCCAACCGCCCTCGATCAGAATGCGCAGAAACAGATTATGGGCATCATTGATATACCAGAACATCGCGGCTTCATTGACATCACCCAAAAAATGAAGGTTCACGTCCGAAAAAGAGCCCAAGCCGAAGCCGTATATCGGAGCGTGACAAATCACGGACCAATAATGGCGCCAGATTGCCCAGCGACTGACCGCATCGCCATCCAGGTTCAGAAATCGCTGAAGAACGATTTCGCCCGCCAGATAGAAAATTGTCACCCCGACGGCACTTGAAAGGGCAACGAGAGTCAGTGTTCGGCTCGAATATCTCATTCGCGCTGGACGCACTACCTGCAGCAGACCGCCGACAACGAGCAAAGTTATGGCCGTGCGTGATCCAGTCGCCACACATGCCCCTATATTGGCGAACAGCATTAGCGCTGCGAATATTTTGCTGACGGGCATGTCGACGCGCGCACGGCCCGCCGCCTGAACCTGCCCCAGAGCCAAAAGGGCATAAATACCAAATAGGCAGGCCGCGACGTTAGCGTTTAGCAACGTGCCGGAGAACCGGTCTCCCCCCACAGGGCGTGCAATGCCCCAGATTTCGTTCGGGTTGCTCTCCCGCAACAATAGTCCGATCAACAGATTTACAAAGCTCAATGCCAATGTGTAATTAACGACATAATTAATTGTTTTTCGTCGAAATCCCAAAAAGGAAGCCATTAAAAACAAAACAATAATGGCGAAGACATCAACGAGCTGAGGCGAAACTATTCTAAAATATTCTCGGTATGAATTGGTTATACCGTACTCACCATCAAAATATTTTGCGGCAACCGGCCAGAATATCGCCAGCATATAGAATATGACCGGACACATGATTTCCCTTATGAAAACCGAATTCGGCTTCGTGAAAATCACAAACAAAAACGCCGATGCTATGATCATTAACGAAAAGGATAAAGACAAAATATCTTTATTACCGCCAACAATGGCGACTTCCAATGAAATGACGACAGAAATCAATAATGATAACAGCTTCTTGCTGATTTCTCTAGAATACCACATTTCCAATCATTTTCTTTGCCTGGGCGGTATAGATTTTATGGATTTGAAATATCGTGATATTTCCATCTTTCCGGTACCGACATAAAATAGGCCAACCAATATCTTTCGCACATAGGCTAACCGAGCGGCTCCGGATAAATGACGATTTTTTGCGATGGCTTGGAGCGATCCTGAATAATAGCGCTGCTTGATCGTCGGTGGATTATCCCGATGTCCGACAAGCTGCTCCGATACAAATAGCGTCCGTCGGGCCAGATGCCATGCCTGGATCGCATAATCGGTGTCCTCGCCGGCACCCGCAGGGGTACCCAACCCCAACTTCTCATCGAACCCGGCTATCCGGTGCGCAATCGAAGCACGCAACACGATGGTATTGGACGTCGCAAAGGATAATGTATCCTGTAAACTTGCATCCCGCATCTTCAAGGATGCCCCTGGAGACCGGGCCAAAGATCCGCAATCGCAGAAAACCAAGTCCACTTGAGCATCGTCATCGATCAATCCGCATAAGGCTTCCAGTGCGTCATCGGGATACCAAGCATCGTCATCAGGAAAAGCAATGAGGGCCGCCGCGCTTGTCGCGCTCAGGTCAATCCGGGAAAGCAATCTGTTACGCGCGGCACTGAGAGAAATACGCTCGTCACATTGATCGACTTCGACCCAATCCGGCATGGAAGGCGGCGCATGGATCGCGACATTTTGGAACAATAGCAACATATGGACATCATGGTGCTGCATCGCCTCTCGAAAGCGCGCTACTGAAGTCATCATCCGCCGTAATTCGGCCTCTCGGCCGGACGCCAAATCGGTAGTCGTGATCAGGAAAATCTTGTCTCGCATCAGCACGCTTCCTCCAGCGGTGAAATAGCCCGCGATTTTCTTTTCAGGACACCGTAGGAATCGGTCATGATCTCGCTTGCGATGATCCTGGCGGGATTACCTGCAACAATAGACCCCGACGGAACGTCTCGCGTCACGATGGATCCCGCGGCGACAATGCAATTGTCCCCTATCGTAATGCCTGGCAAAATTATACTTCTCGCACCGACAAAGCATCGCGCGCCGATATAGGTATCAGTCATGATTGCGCGGACCATATCGTGGCTCAGTATCGCCGCATCGAATGCGACATAAGTTTCCGCGCCAATATGAATACCTTTGGGATGCGTCTTGTCGAGCTTCACCGACATGGACAGTCGAGCGGTAGGATGGATATCCATGCCCCAAAAATCATTATATATTTTAATACGCATACGAATAACAGCGCGTTGCAGCTGTATCAGCTTATACAAGCTAGGCATGATGCTCCCGCTCAATAGACAGGCCGTCAGATCAGATGGCGTTGATAAAATCCGATACTGCGCTCAGCAATTTCACATTTTCGCTGCCGTTATCGCGGACAAATGCGACGAGATGATCGTGCATGATCGTCTTTTCCAGTTCTTCGACATTGGTGGCGACGTAAATGCCTTGGCGCGAACGAAACATTTGTGCTGTTGCCAACTGATGCTCATTACGATGCTCTCCCAAAGCTGCAATGCGGGGAAATAATATGATCGGCTTCCCATGCTGAGCCGCTGAAAGAACGGACCCCGTCCCCGCATGCGCCACGATCGCCGTGGACCTGGCTGCCAGTCTGTCAAACTCTTCCGGCGGCAGCGATTTATGCTGTTCCAGACGGCGCAAGCCCGGCACGATTTCAGCCGACTGAGCGACGATCTCGATTCCGCGTCGCTCTGCGATATCGTCGAGAGCCTTTATCATTCGAGGAAACGGCAATTGCGTTCCTACGGTCGCGAAGATCATAAGACGGCACCCCGATAGTGAACATTGCTCGCTTTTGCGACGTCAGGCCATTGAGAAAAGCATTCGTCGGCCCAGCGCCGTGCTATCTGCCCGGACATGGACATTTCCTCTGCATTGGCCACGCTGTCGATCCACAAGGATCGAATACCGAACAGCTTGCCAACCATGATCGCCACCAATCCAGGCAATGCACCGGTCGTGACGATGACTTGTGGTCGTTCCCGCATCATGATGACCAATAGCGCCAATGCGCAGCGGAATATTGACCATTTCGTATCGCGATTGCAGTCGGGGACCAATGTCGTTTCGACACCGCTGCGTGCGCCAAGACCCGACATGGTCGTGACATAGGTAACGCGATGATGAACGAATGCGTCCCGAACGCAGATCAGTTCGTCCCAATGGCCTCCGCCCGATGCCACAGCCATGACATGCCTGATGTCCGACGTCATTTTTCGCCCATGCGGCTAAATTCGGCAAAGATTACGGAATACATGGCTCACCCCCTGCAATGTATAGAGTAAAATATAGTGTACGAAGACGTATGATCTGCCCTAACTTATGGCCTCGACCACCATCGCAACCCGCTTACCTGCTTCACCTTTACTGAACAATCCAATATAATCGTCGATACGCGATGATAACTGCTGCGCTGCATCTGTATCATTTAGGAGGTGCGCGACATGGGCGGCAAATTCCTCTGGCTGTGACGTGACGATGAATGGTCGCGGGCGTTCGTCAGGGAAGCCTTCCGCTCCGACATCGGTTGCCACGCACGGCAGGCCAAGCGCGAAATAATCGATCATCTTTATCTTCAATCCGCTGCCCATTTGCAGCGGGTTGATCGCGACACGACATTGCGCGGCGATGCTGGCGAGATCGTCGACCTTACCATGGACCAAAATATCGTCGCTGTGCTCGAAGCCATCGCCCACCGCACCCACGATATGCAAAATCGCATTTGGTGCCGATTTAACCACGTCTTTCCAGCAGTGGGTTAGGAACCAGGACATCGCATCGTGATTATGGGGCGTGTTGGCGCCGATGAAAATGACCCCCGGCGACGAGTTGGAGTCATGTTCCGACCGCATGACGTTCACGACGGGATAGATGCTATTATGAGAAATCAGAGGAACGTTATTTTCAACGAAAGCACCTTCAATCGCATTGATGGATATCAACCCATCATGTCGTCGCCATATCTGTTGCTCGTCATGCGCCTCGATCTTAGGGTGCACGCTAAAACCGTTATTTTCGAATGACCGGCACCGTTGATTGAATATGTCATGCAAAATGAGGATGTCGGGCGCCAGTTTCGCATTCTCCTCAACAGCCGCTACCGATCGAAAGATGGTATCTGTAAGAATGATATCCGGACGTTGATCGGCAATATGCAGTTGCACCGCCCGACGCTCCCGTCGTGACAGCCATCGGCCTATGGGCGCGACCTTGCCGCCAGCGACTTTCGCATTTTTGCGCCTGGGAAGCATAAATTTGATCCGTCGCGCGAGCGACGACCAGGTTCGCGGCACCAACCCGAACCTAGTCGGGAAGAAATGGAGCAATTTGATCGAGTTCCAATCACCCTCCGATCGAACATAGGAATCCCCTATCAGATCAAACCGCGGGCTTGTGATGATGATGTCGATTGCGAACCCGTTGTTCCGAAATGCGTCCACAATATCCGCATTATATTTTTCCTGCCCGCTGCGCCCATATCCGGGCACGAGTTCGGCGATCATCAATGCATGTTTCACGCGGCCGATCTCGCCTCATAAGCCCGAACCAGGGGTTGGACGTTGGCCCGCGCCAAATCCATGACAGCAGGCAAGCGTGCGTCGATCTGCTTTTTGATCTCCGGCAACATGTCCAGCATCGCCGTTACGGCAATTTTCAGATTTTCAGGATTTGCCGCATCCGAAGCGGTCAATAGCAGTTGCTCCGACAGGCCGAAATGACCGCAGAACAGGCCGTGGAACTTGCCCTGATATGTGATCCCCAGGACCGGCACCCCAGAACCGAGAGAGGCGATGGCAAGGTGCATTCGTCCACTCACGACGGCATTCAGCATGGAAGCAAGCTGCTTGATCTGCGGCGCTGTGAGCGGCGCATCTGGCAAGACCATATGCTCCGGGGCTTCACATTGGCTCGCCACCCTTCCAAGCATTTCAACGTCGCCATGCGGCGCAGCGCGATAGTCGTGCGGGATCAGAACGATCGCGGCGTTGCGATCGGCGATCAGGCCATTGCACAGTTCCACGAAGCTCTTTTCCAGACGTTCGGTTTCGGCCGCATCGCGTGAAGACACCAGCATCGGATGCACATTGATCCCGATCACTATCCGGCCTTCCTCCCGCTTCGCCGCGATGAATTGGGACAGGCCGGAACTGGCCAATATGGACCGGGGCTCCATCAAAAAACCGATATCCGCAGACAAGGCCGCGCTATCCTGACCGGCCGCTCTTCTATAACGATCCAGACTGACGGGATCTCTCAGGAAGATATTACTAGCTGGGCTACGCCTTGCGACATGCTTTACCACCGAAGATATTGGTCGCTCATTGAATGAGCAGCCGATGATCGAAGCTTTATCCATGCCTCGCACACGCTCGATCATTTCAGCCGCAAGGAATCGCAATATGGATGTCGGCGCTGAATAATATCCGTCCATTACATCGGCACCCAGCACCGCGATCATGCTATATTCCGAAACTCTCCGAAAATAATCGTTCAGATCCCATCGGCGAGAAAATATGTCATCTATTGCGAATTCAGAATATTCTTTTTCAATATGGGCATTTTCATTTACCCCGATGACGATTGGCATATCCGGCAGATTGCTATGCAAATATGCCGTCAGCCCACTCAGCAGCGCCTCATCCCCTTTGGACCCAAAAGGTTGATCCATATCCGCTGGGATAATCAGCAGGCGGCCATTACCTGGGTTCCCGCTCTTTCCGGCGATATGATTGAAGGCCAGATAAGCCTGCCGGTTGCGGATGGCCGCCCTGATACTTTCTCTGAACGTCTTTTTATACCCGTCGGTGATAGCCATTCATGTCCTCACTCAAAATGAGAATTTTTTCAGGATAGGGCGCACCGCGATCAATGGATCGCGCGAAAAAAGCAGCTTTTCAGTCAGGATATGAGCAGCGACAAACAGGATGACGAACAACCCTCCCTGAACCACCGTCATCATGATGGCGCTGGCCATCGTGCTAATGTGGCCGGTAGCTTGAACGGCATAGGCAGCAAGAAAGGCAATCGCTGCGCAACACCAGATGTCCAGAAATGTGCCACACAGACGCTTTAAGCCGACCCTGCTCGTCTTCTGCAGCCAGATTGCACGGATGGGAATGACCAGGGCAGGCATCAGACTTACCGCTGTCACCAGCGTAATCGGTGCCATGTTCCATCGCGGCAACAACACGGCCAGCACGATTATGGATTGCAATGCGGAGGTCGCCGTCACCGACGCCACATGTCCTCGCGCCTTCAATCCAATCGCAATATTGCCGCTGAGGAGATAGAGATTTCCACCAATTGCCGTCACGAGCAAATATGGCCAAGCTTCACGACCGATGTCACCAAATAGCATGATGCAAAATGGCTGTGCGATCGCCGCCAGACCCGTGAATATGAAGGCCGCAACAAGAGCGCCCATCCGCAACGTGCCAAACAGGGCGCGATCGAATGCCATATCGTCATGCTGGTGCCTGGCAAGATTGGACAGACCGACATCCAGGGCGACAGCCGTCACCATTTGTGACGCCACGAAGTAAAACCGACTGCCAATCACATAGATTGCCAACGCCGCCGCACCATAATGATAGGGCAAGGCGAGTTCGATGGCGCGCGTCGATGCATAGTTCATCAGGTTGCCGAGCAGGACAAAGCCGCCGAAAGCGAACATGGGACGCGCGCCCGCGAAATCTGGCCGAACGGTAAGGCGAGCGCTGCCGTGCATGTTCAGCAGGACGAAATTTATAACCGCGAACATCAACGCCTGCCCCGTCAAGGCCCATATTCCGGCCCCGAAAAGCGCGCCGCCAATACCGACCAGCGAACTAAGCAGTGTCGCGATCAGCCCGATCTTCGCCAATGGCCGAAACGCCATATCGCGTCTTAACTGAGCCATCGGGATATAGACGAAGGCATTGAGTAGAAGGACGGCGGTCAAGACCGAAAGGATATCGCCAAGCCCGGGCGTATGAAAAAAAGACTCTATCGCATCGCGGAACAGCAAAATGCCAACTGCCAGTACCAATGCCATGCCGATATTGGCGATATTGAGCGCCATAAGGCTCTCATCGGTATAATGGGGCGCCCGAACGACCGCCTCGCCCGCTCCATTTTCATTGAAGACTTCCGCCAGCGCCATGATGGCCAGAGCCGCGCTGAACAGACCGATCTCGTTCGCCGGCAGGATGCGCGCAAGTATGACAAAGGTCAGCGCCGATCCGAACCGCTGCCCCCATTGCCGCACCGCGGACCAGAAATAATTGTTCAGCACATCTGTTGCCCTGGCTGGTACGAGAGGGTCAAAGGCGTAATCCTTCGATCAAATAGGTCGCAGCATCCAACGTGACATGCCCATAGTCGAAATGCATCGGTCCGCCATCGGGTGAAGATGTCCGGCACGTTGCCGCATCACATTCGCGCCGATAGACAGAATAATAGGATACGCCTTCACGGATCGCGTCTTTCTCCATTTCGCTGTCAAGAATTTGACGATCCGCAACTCTGAAATCATCGATACGAAGATGCTCCGACGACAAGGATCGCGCGACGAGCATTGGGAAATTGCCGTCATATTCGGCAACCGGACCGACAATCACCACTTGCCTTCCCTTCTGCCGCAAAAAGGCGACCGCCTTGCGCAGCCCCTCGCGCGTGTCACCGCGCCAGCGCCCCATCAGGACGACCTTATCGATGCGCATATCCCGCCCCGCGAGTTGGAAAGCCTGCCGCATGACATCGGTGCATCGCTTCTCACCCTTGAATGGCAGTTCAGGCAGACAGCCCGACGCGCTTGCCTGCATGACGTGCATGCCGGGATGTTTCCTGCGGAGCGCTGTCACATATTGCGCGGAATGACTGTCGCCGATGACCAATATATTCCGTTCTTCCGGATCGACATTCAGGCATTTGTCCGCTGGAAAAACATCATTCCCGTTGGAAACGAAACACTGCTTGTCAAACTGGATTTTGGCATCTGCGGTCTGACCATAGCCCGAATAGGCTGCGCTACGTGCAGCCGCCGTCGATGCTGTGGGCGAAGGCATCAGGACACATAGCAGCGCCATTGTCGCAATGGCCCCTCCCCCAAAACCCAGACTATGGCTGGTCGGCATATTTCGAAGCCATTTTTGCGCAGGCCGTTCGACCAGGACATATGTCAGCGAAGCCAGCGCGATCGACAGGGCTATCAGGCTCGCAGCTTCAAGCCAGTCCAAATGAAATCCCGTTTGCCGGCGATAAAAGGCCATGACCGGCCAGTGCCATAGATAGAGCGAGAAGCTGATCCGCCCGATATAGCGCACGGGCGGTAATTTGAGGAAATAGGCAGTGACGCCCGTCTCGCCGTACGCGATCAGCAGTGCGGCTCCGATGCACGGCAACAAGGCCCAAGGCGCGGGAAAAGCGCTCCCCGATGTAATCAGGGCGAGCCCGGCCAGGATCAGCATCGCGCCCAGCATAGCCAAGGCCTGCTCCATCCAGGGCGCCCGCCAGCGTGGACAAATCCCCGCTGCCACCGATGCACCAATTCCCAATTCCCAGGCCCGCGACGGTATCTGGTAAAAAGCGATCGCTGTGGAATAGCGTCCGATCAGAAAGGATAGCGCCAGAGAAAAGACCGTAATACCCGCTATCAGGCCACGTTTGTTCATTCTGCTATATTTATGGGCTAAATAAATAAACGCGGGAAAGAATATATAGAATTGCTCCTCGATCGCCAACGACCACGTATGCAGTAGCGGCAATATTTCCGAATTTGACGAAAAATAATCCGTCGATCCGGAAAAATAGAAATTCGACACGAACAGCAGCGAATATAAGGCGCTTTGTTTCACATCGTTCAGTTCTGCCGGGATCGAAAAACTGATCTGAGACAATATCAAGACAGCGATCACAACGACAGCAAAGGCCGGCATGATCCGTGCGACCCGCCTACGATAGAATTCCGTCAGAGAAAAATGGTCGTCCTGCAATTCCCGCAGGATAATCGACGTAATCAGATATCCCGATATGACGAAGAATATATCGACGCCGATGAAACCAGCCCGCGCAAACCGGAATCCTGCATGAAAAAGCAGGATCGGCACGATTGCGAGAAACCTTAGCCCTTCGATGTCACGACGAAATTTCATCGCTAATTCCCACCATCTAAATTTTCCTAAAAACTAATCTTATTAGATATGAATTCTCTCAACGGATTTTCAAAATATCTTAAAGACAAATAAGAAACAGGAATTGTAACTAATATCAAAATCCCGCCCATTATAATCATTCCATGCATATCAAGATCCAATAATAATTTACCGAATGTCGTCAACATTATGAACATAAGAATAGGATGAATCATATACATCGAATAGGTCAAAGAGCCCATTTTCGATAAAATTCGGAAGGGTGGGCTTATTTTGTTTATATCCATTAAGGAAAATATGAAAACACATGACACTATCAATAAGTATATTGATACTTCTGAGAAATTGTAAATTATCGAGACGAATAATAATGACAAAATTAATAGGACGTGTTTTTCTGAGAAAGAAACATTTTCAAAATTATTTCTGATATTGAATATTATCATTCCGATAAAAAAAGAGGGGACAGCGCGGATAAATCCAAAATTATATGTATAGTGCATCCACATCGGGAAATAACAGAAAAGCAGAATCACCCATGCTATTGTAGAAAATATAAAAATTAACTTATTTTTTCTTATTAAAAAATCCATTACTGGAAATATAATGTAACATCCGATTTCCGCACTTATAGACCAACTTACAAAATTAAAACTGTCGTGATCGCACGTCGAAAACGAATTAATCATTAATATATTAGGTATTATACATCTGTAGTCGTATCTAGAAGGATCATTTAGATACAACCCGAATATATTAGAATATACCAAAATTAGAATGAAAAATACAAGAGTTGCCCAATGCAAAGGCACAATTCTAGCAATTCTTTTTGAGAAAAAATTTAGTATTTCTTTAATATTATTTAATTTTTTACTGTAGAAAAATGAAATTATGTACCCAGACATTACGAAAAATAAGTCGACAAATTTGATAAATTCAGAAATATGATTTTTATAAAATATAGAACTGATAGCGATATATCCGACTACATGATAGAAAACTATCGAGATAGAGCTTATAAATCTGACTAAATCTATAGCAATCAATGATGTATTGTGCGCACTTTTCATTTTACCACGCTCAATTTTGATTGTAGAAGAATATTATTTTTACCAGTATTCATATAAATACCAGAACACATAGCAACACATAACAGCGGGAATTCCGCTGAACTTGCCAGTGAATTATCAGTATGCGATAATATCATGAAGCCAATAAAAGCTATGATAACTACAGGATTAAATTTTCCTGTATTACAACTCGCCCTAAGAGTTGCTAAGAATAGGAGAAAATAAAATATTAATACTCCTACATATCCAATTTCTACAGTCAATCTGAGATAATCATTATGGGCAGCCATCGTTCCCGTAACTATCGAAACTTCCTCTGGAGTATCCCAATATTGGTGCCCGAAACCTATTCCTGTCCAGGGATATTGCTCCACGCGCGCCCAAAGATAATCAGCCATGGCGATACGACCATTATCTCCACTCGTTGCTAACCGCTTGAATATATACTGAAATCCAATCGCACCGATTGCCGGTATCGATATGATAACAGCGATCAGCATGAACAGTTTATCCCGAATATGAATGAAACGGCTGAATATTATGAGGCCAGTAGAGACAAGAACAGTGACGGCAAAGGCGGCACGCCCACCTGCCATCATCAGAACGGCCACATTGCCGAAAGCAATAGGCAGATATACATGCCTGCGCCATTCTAGCCCCAAGATCAGCGAAGCAACCACAGCAGTCATCGAAATGCCTGACAAAAATGCAGAGGAACGCGCCCCACGTAAGCGTTCCGTACTAACGCCATATTCGCTGCCAAACATGCTGTACCCAGTCAACAGCATCCCAACAATGCCCGCCGCGACACAAATAAATGGCAACCAAGCTGATGCTTTGAGTATTATTTCTCGATCACGATTAGTTGGCGTAAAGCTTATCATCATATAAATGATAATGAACTGATTTAACGACAATATTAGTGTTATCCAACTAAATTTGGAATATTCTGTTATTGAACCTTCAACTAATACTAAACATATAGCTGAAATCATAAGGATTATATTTAAAATATCGATAGGGCGATATAGCAATATCGCTATCGATAAAAATATATATAGTCCTTTTTCGAAAGCATTGGCAAACGGCAAACCGATAATTTCGGCAAGGTTCATGACAAAAAAAACGCTAGCTATAAAATATAATCTACCGATCATTGCCGCGTCCTGGAATTATTGAAACTCGTGCTAGTATCAATTGCCAAATTTCTTGCATAGTCGTGACATCATACGTTCTGCAAAAAACGCCAATTTGATGATTATTGCAAAATCCTAAATCTATTTCTGGACCATTTTCCATAAAATAATTGGCATTTTTTAAGAGTATTACTGTCTTAAACGTCGTAATTGGTGCCAACACACCAAGACGCTCCGGCCAACTCCGCCAATCCTGAAGTTCAGAAATTAATCGCCCCATAACCCCCGACTTCCAAAGTGATATTTGGTCGCTACATTAGATACAGGTCATACCGGATATTATTGCCCCGCGCCCGCTCCCGATTGCATATGCTGCTCGCTCGCCGGCACGCTGAGCTGATCGCCCCCCAGCACCCAGCGCCGCTCCGCACTCACATATTTTTGCTGATCCGGTGCCGCGCCCACCCTGGCCGCGCGCTCGATGACGGGCCGATCCTCCAGTCCCGTCATCGCCACGCCGCCTGTCGCCCCTGAAAGGCTGACCTCGGCCTGTTCTGGCATATCTGCAAACTTACCTTTGCCCTGCCAGTCAGACGCCGGTTCTACCCCGACATAGTGAGACGTAAATGCCGCTGCCCGGCCCCATCCGCCATTCCAACGATAGAAAATATGCGCGCCGACCACTGCTGTTTTCAGCAACGTCGAAGCCCAGTAGGGCACAACCCAATCTGTGTGATAATGGGTCGCCCATCCGACGGGCGCATAGACATAACCACCCAAAGCCGCGCCAGCGACGCCTTGCGCCCTTGCCCAACCATGGCGTGAGGGAATCCGGCCAAGCGAACCGTCGCAGGTGAAGGTGAACTGGCATCCTGTTTGCCGTTCCGATCCCTGGAATACCACGCCGCATATCGTATGCGGGTAGGCCGGATGACGGACGCGGTTAAGGACCACCTGCGCTACGGCGCGTTGACCATCCACACTTTCGCTGGCCGCTTCGTAATAGACGGCGGCCGTGAGACATTCGAGCGAGCGTGCCCAACTGCCAACATCGGCCTGGCCGGTCATGAAACGGCTTGCCGCAGGGTTGTCGATGGTGGTCACCGGAATTGCTGCGTTGATCGCCATCGCGGCTATCTGGGATACGGGGCGCAAAGCGGCAGGATCGGAAGCAGGAACGACATCGTCCTGCAGATGCCATGACGCCTTCACCTTTTCCGGCGCAGGCTGAGCATCGGTTAGATAAGTCGAAAAGTCCGGCAGATTAACCGGCGTCGCGCCAGTCGCCGCAGCGACCATGACGAACACCAGAACAGCAAGTAGCAGTAGAGTCAGAGGCGCGGCCAGCGCGAGCGCCAGCGGCAACTGTCTTGATGTTCGCCCCCCGGCCATCTCGAACCCGCCACATAATATATATTGCGGTGCAACACATATATGAATGTTTTGGTGATGAAAACATGTTTCTTTTACATCTCTCGTTCCGCTCCGCGTTGAGCAATAATCCCGAACGGACTACAGAATGAGCTGGAGAATTTGGACATGCTTGGATTGACACTCTTGCTTCTCGCCCAGTCGGGAGCGCCCAACTATGGCGACACCAGTCTCGGCGTAGTCCGCGGTGCTGATGTGATAAATCGATGCGGCGAAGTGTCTTCGGACAGCGCGTCCTTTTGCTTCGCTTATATTGCAGGCGTTTTCGATAGCGTACGCGCTTATGAAACATGGCTTAATATTCGGGAATTTTGTATTCCAGCGGCAACGCCGCAGAGTGAACTCCGCGATGTTGTGGTGCAGCATATACAGGCCAATCCCAATGATCGTCTTGCGCAGGGGGCGTCGGTCGTCGTGCGTGCGCTCAAGATCAAATATCCCTGCGGCGCTGCCAAAGCCCTCTCTTCGCCTCCTGCCGCACCGGTATCACCTGTCAAACCCTGATCGCCCGACGGCGCGATCCACGCAAATGGAACCGCGCCTCTTGATTGCAGTAGGCAAGAGATCAGGTTGGAAAGGCATGCTCCATTGACCCTGGGCGATTGGAGCAGCAATGGAAGTATGTTGGACCGATTGCCATAAATGACGGTTTTGGGATGAAACCTATTAAGATTTGCGACATGCTACGCCTGAAACGAATAGCTTAAGATCTGGCATGCAGACAGTGATGATCATTCTATAGTGACAACGTGAAATGATATCATTGCCGGCGTTGGTGGTAGGCAAAAAGAAAAAGCCGCCGCGCCAACGAAGTTCAGGCCATCGCGACGTCGCCTGATAGTACGATCCAGCCTATAGTGATCGAACAGCTTGGGCTGTTCGGCGATGTCGTGCGAGAGCCATTCATGCGCGACGTGCTCAAGGAACTCTTCATGACCCGCCATGCCCTCGTTCACAAGATCGGGTACGGGAGCTCTTCCGGACGTTCGCTATGCGAAACCTGGTCCCCAGAGCGGGTGATGTGGCTCTGACAGAACGTTATCTCGACGATCCGGCGTCTTGAGACGACCATCACTGAGAATGCTCCATCGGACTTCCCTAAGCTCCTTACGCAGGACGGGTATCCCGTGGATGATCGCGAGCGGCTAAGACAGTCGATCGAGGCGCTTGAGGCGCGTATTGGAGCAGAGATCGCCGCCAGGTCGGCGCACGGTCAAGTGAACTGGTCTGATGCGTTGCGTGCTGCTCAGGCATCTGCCGAGGCCCATGAGATGCTGTTTTCTAACCGGGCGCTGTTCGAGCGCTTTGACTGGGCAATGACGGATTTGCTATCGCGAACCATGCTCGAGCAGCGGCTGGCGTTGCTCACAGAGATTGCGACAGCCCTGGGTCAATCGAGTGGCTCATGTCCTTCATAAAGGCGATGAAGTCCGTTGAGCGACGCATTACTTTACCTTAAGTAATTGGCCCTCGATCATTAGTTCCGAAGTTGAGCGCGGTTGCGGAGGAGGACGGACAGAAGTCCAACGCCCCCAGCGAACAGCAATAGGTCGACCAGTTGGCCCTGTCCGCTTGCCAATAGCGGAATGCCGTGGATCAGCGCGACGATCAGCAGGCCGGCGGCCAATGCCCATTTCAAGCCACGCGCGATACGCAGCCTTGGGAGTTGCTTCGCAATGCCCGCCGCCAACACCGACAGGACGGTCAGGCCCAGCCAGATCGGTGGCAAGGGCGCCTGTGGCAGGGCAAAGGTCACCATGGCGGTCAGTATGAGGATGACCGGCTGACCCCAGCATATCGCCGCCCAGATCCGCTCCCATTGCGGCGCTGGCCGGCCACGGTCGCGTCGCCGCGCCAGCCAGATCGTCACGCCGCTCGACGTGACGATGCTTAGCGCAATGCCGAGCAGGCCATAGGCGATCCGTACCGGCAACCCGCCAAACCAGCCGAAATGCAGCTGGCCGATACCGGTCAGCATCCGGGTGCCGACGACAAGATCCTGCGGGCGTTCCTGATGGAGAAGGTGCCCGCGGGCATCATATTGCACTTCATCCTGCTGGGTCAGCAATGTCGGCCGACCGCTATGGATGGATACGCGCATGTCTGCCCGGCCGGGCCGTTCGACCATGATATTGTCCGCGCTCGCTGCCGGTTCACGGAGACGGGCATCGGCGATCAGCTTCGCGATGTCGGGAATGGGCATAGCGCGCCTATCGACCTTCGGCGGCGGATCGAGGAACAGTTCATAAACCTTCCCCATGTCGCCGCGATAGAGCAGCATCGCCAACATCGCGACGATGATGGTGCTCAGCCCCAGCAGAGCCCCGGTCAGCGCCAGCGTGAAATGAAATGGCAAGGCCCAGATGCCGAGGCGATTGTGCAGGTCCGCTTCCTGCAACAGGCGCGATCCGCCCAGCCGCAGGTGAAAGGCGTCGCGCAGCACGCGGGGATGCGCCAATATACCCGACACCAGTGAAGATAGCAGTGCCACGCCGGTCAGCCCGACGATGAACTCCCCCCAACTGCGCGGCAAATGCAGATTGATATGGAGGTGGAGCAGGAATTCGGTCCAGACCGCTTCCAGATCGGACAGGCTGCCATCGGACGCTACGCCCCATTTATGTTCATAGCTGGCGCTGAAGGCGGTCAGGCTGGCGCCGCTCCGGCTGACCGTAGGCAGCGACAAATAGAGGGTCGTGTCGGCAGGTGCGCGCTTTGCCGCTACGGCGATGGCCCGTGCGGCGGCGGCATCCGACAGGCTCGCGACCATCGGTGTCGCCGGTACTTCCCAGCGCTCCAGATCGGGCGCGAACACGGCAACGGTGCCGGTCAGGCAGACAATGTAGATGATCGCGGCAAAGGCCAGCCCCAGCACCGAATGGCTGCTGAGCACCGATCGCACCGTTTCGGGCGACAAGGGCCAGCGCCATTTCCTGGCCCGGCCGTTATTCTGACTATGCAGATCGCTCACGCAGAGCCCCCCAATGCGGCAAGGCCGAAGCCGATGATGCTGGCGCCCACCAGCACGGTTGTCGCCCGCAACAGCCGGCGGTCCGCCAAAGTCCAGGTCATTGCCAGCCCCCACAGGATCGGCAGCAACACCCCGCCCAACACGATCCGGGTGCGGGGATCGCCGGGCAAATAGACGGTGATGCAGAAGGCCACGCCCATCGCCGCCGTCATGCCGAGCGGTCCTGCCAGCAACGCACGCAATACCCCGCGCCAGAAACGTCCCGGCTCCTCCAGAGGTTCGGGCGCGACATCGCCATCGCGCACCCGGGCGACCTTGCGACGCACGCGGCCTTCCCACACGACCAGCAATGCGCCGATGCCCTCCATCGCCAGTGCGACGGCCACCCCCTTGACCGGGCCGATCGCCCACACCGCCGCGAGCGCCAGCGCGATCAGGATCGCCCAGCCACTCACGACGAGCGCGAACACCGATCCGTTACGTTGCCGCCACGACCGGCGCAGGAGCAGCGCGCCGAGCGCGCCACCAGCGATCAATAGAAGACTGGCAAGGAGTATCACCAGTGTACGCTCGCGCCGATGCCGAAGGTCTGCGGATCACCCAGGATCGCCTGGTTGATCGCGCTATAGGCATATTGGGTATATTTCTCGCTCAGCAGATTGCGGGCGAAGGCAAACAACGACCAGTTTTCGGTCTCGTAGCCGAGCCGCGCGCCCACGACCGTGCGGCCACTGACCTTGAACTGCGCCTGATCCTGACCCACGCCGGTATAGACGGCGCTGCGATAATTGGCGTTAAGGTTGGCGGTGAAGCCGCCGCCGAAGGTAGCGTTCACGCCGCCCGACAGCGTCCAGCGCGGCGCATAGGGGAATTGCGTCCCTTTCAAGTCGATCTGGCTGGTGGCGCCCTGCGGCAGCGTGAAATCGTCGAACTTGGTCCGCGTGTGTCCAGCCGAGGCATAGAGGTCGATGCCGGGCGCGACCGTGGCATTTGCTTCCACCTCGAACCCGTAAAGATGCGATCCCGCCGCATTGACCGTATTATAGTCATAGGCGTTGTCGCTGAAATAGGCGGTGACCTGCTGGTCCTTCCATTCCATGTAGAATATATTGGCATTGAGCGTCAGGCGGCCATCCAACCATTTGGACCGAAGCGACCCTTCATAGTTCGAGCTATATTCCGGATCGTAGGGGACCAATTGCGCGCGCGCCGGGTTCTGGCTTGATCCGCCGGAACGGTAGGCGCGCTGCACCGTGAAGGCCGTCGTCAGGTCGGGCGTCCACGCCATGCTGATCCCCGCCTTGGGCAGGAAGGCGTTGAAGCTACGTGTGTTTGACGCCAGCGGCGAGGATGCGTCGGATACAAGGCCTAGGACGCCCTGGTTGATGAGAGTGATGATCGACGCATAGGGGGCGCCAAGGAAATTGACGTTGGGCAGGGTGCCGTTGAATGCGGCCACTGTTTCGGCAGCATAGCGGTTGCGTTCATGGTCGAAACGGAAGCCACCTATCAGTGTCAGGCGTTCGGTGACCTTAAACCGGGCGTCGCCGAACAGCGCCATGGTTTCTACCCGTTCGGGCTGCTCCGCCTGATACAGCACCGGGATCACCGGTAGTTGCGCGGCATAGGCGGCGCTGATGAACTGCGCCTGTGCGGCCGTCGCGCCATTGGCCTGCAAGAGACCGGCTATGGTCGATGTCGGCGTGGCGATGTTCAGGCGGTTGTTGGCGCTCAGGCTGCCGGTGCGCCGATAATACCAGGCGCCCAGCAGCCCGCTGAGCGACGGGCTATCATAGTTCAGGCGTACTTCCTGCGTCAGCGTGCGGGTGCGATAGCGATTGTCGATCGTCTGGATATCCTGCGCCGTGCCGTCGGTGTCGACCACCGAATGAACCTTCGACTTGTTCCAGGATGTGACGCTGGACAATTTCAGGTCGCTAGCCAGTGGATAGCTCATGTTGAAGACGGCGATGTCGCTGTCTATCTTGCCCCGGCTTGGCTGATCGCCGGCGCCTGTACGATGGTCGAAATAACCGGCAACGTCGGTCCGTGTATATTCATAGAGGTAGCCGCCGTCCCGCCGTACGCGGTTATAGCTGGCCACCGCCTCCAGGCCGGGGATTGCCTGCGGCGTCCATTTGATCTTGCCGCGCAGGTTGAGCGATTTCATTGCATCGTCATAGCCGCCGCGCGTCACGTTGCGGATGATGCCCCGGTCCGAGCGGCGCTCTGCGGACAGGCGCAAGCCCAACTCGTCGCGGATGATCGGCCCTCCGATCGCGGCGGACAGGGTGCGGTCATTATGCTCTGTCCACAGGATGCGCGCGTCGCCGGTCCAGCGGTCGAGCGAGGGATCCTTGCTGGTGATGACGATCCCGCCCGCCAGCGCGTTGAGGCCCTGAATGGTCGATTGCGGCCCGCGCAGCACTTCGACCTGCTGCACGTCCCACATGTCGGTCGGGCCGCCGTAGAGGGCCGAATTGGGGATCGGCGCGCCATCGACATAGACGGTCGCGGCGTCTGCCTGACCGCCAGCGCCCACACCTGTATTGCTGATGCCGCGAATGGTGAAGCCTGCCGATCCGTAGGTTTCGGACAGGTTGGCAGTGCGGTTATAGACGTCCTGAATGGAGATCAGCGCTTCCTTGCGAATCCGCTCCGCTGTGGTGACGGCAATGCTGGTCGGCGTGTCCTGCAAGCTGCGGGCGCTTTTTTCACCAGTGACGATGATCTCGGCGGGCGCGCCTTCTTCCACAACCTCGTCCGGCATCCGCTGGGCCAGCGCCGGGGTCGCGAGTGTGGCAACAGCCGCCCCATAAAACAAGAAAAACGACCGCATAATATGAACCCCCAATATTATTGAGGGCTCCATATTTGACAATGCTAACGCGAGTCAATGTCATTTCATCACGTGATCATAGGTGGCTTGTCGCGGAGTTAGGATCCAAGTTTGTTCGAGATTCTCCTGCCAGCGATACAGCTTTGGTCACACCAGACCCTTTGTCGCCGTTCAGCTGCCAATTTTTGGTCTTAGGTGCGGTCCGTCCGCTCACACACAGATCGCGACAAAATCGAGCCATTCACTGGTCGTAGCTTAGGCGACCGTTTATAGCCGAACTTGGTCTTCACGCTGCCTATCTGCGCCGCAGCCGCCGCACGCCAATCACCACACCGCTGATCGAAATAACGAGCCCCGCGCCAGATAGCATCCAGACGAGAAAATGGCGCATCGGCGGCCATAGGAGCAGCCATGGAAAGTCCAAGCTGTGAAGCGCGTTGAACAGCCAGCGATAGCTGCGCCCGCCTGATCCCATCTGCCCAAGTAGCGCGCCAGTCACCGGATCGACATGAAGCCAGGTCTGCGCCGGATCGTCGAATTTCAGCCGCAGCACGGGTAGCGGGCGGCTGTCATCGCGCGGGTCGCCGGTCGAATACCAGTAGCGATCGGGCCGTTCCACTGGCTCGATCCCGACAAGGTCCGCGTCCGGCATGGCGGCCCGCGCTGCGGCGATAATGCGGACACGCTCCATCACGACAGGCCGTGCAGTCGCCGCTTCGATCAGGCGCGGACCATCCCCGCCCCACATCGTGATAACCGGTTGCCCGCCCAGCCAAACGAACCGCACTTCCCGCGTGCCAGTTCCCACCTGCGCCAGCATTCGCATGTCCGTTGCCGCGAAGCCGGGCTTGGCTCCTGCATAGAGGCTGGCAGTCTCCTCCCGCCCCCGGTCGCGCAAGCCGCCCCAAGGGCTCATGGACAGCCAGCCGCTGAATATCCATGTGACCAAGAACAGGCCGCCGATCATCCCGACGATATGATGCCAGTGCATCCAGCCGCGATAGGGGCTGACCGATCCCGACTTGTAGCGGCGCCGCAACCTGATCCGCAGAAGGCCAACGCCCATGCCCGCCAGCGCACCCAGCATCCCGATGCCGGATGTCCACAGCACCGTCTGGCGCCATGGCTCCTGAAACACGCGCAGCACCTCGAAGTAGATCCAGTGCGGCACCGCGCCCAGCCAGTTCCAGAAGCGCTCCTTTCCGGTCGTGTTCTGCACCACTTCCCCGGTCCTCTGACTGACGTAGATGTCGGACGCGGCGGCATCGGCCGTGCGCACGCGCCAGAAAGGGGCCATCGCCTTATAGGCGCGGGTTACGACCCACTGGTCATGTTCGACCGGATCGACGGACACCACCGCCGCGCCGGTCAGTGCCGAAGCGATCGTCCCGGCCCCGCGTGCGTCGACAGCGCGGATTTCGGCACCTGTCCGGGCCGACACGGCCCGCCGCCCCTGCGTCGTGACGATGCGATAAACCGGCTCCCCACCCGTCATGCCCAGCCGCATTTCGGTTGGGGCGTCCACCTCGCCAAGACCGGACAGCGCCTGGTCCGGCCCCACATGCACCTGTCGCCAGTCGATCGGCTCCGCCGTCGCCACCCGCTCCACCGCACGGAAGGATGGGAAGGAGACATAAAGCATCACCAGCCCGGAAAAAAACCAGATGGCAAAGAGCAGGCACAGCCCTATGCCGGTCCAGCGGTGAAACACGTAAAGCCACCGCTTCGTCGCCTTCCACAGCGTCGCCGCAGCGGGAACCGATCGACCCCGCCGCGCCGCTACCATCCCATCAGAAGGCGACATGCAGCGTAGCCTCCACCGTCCGGGGATCGCCCAATACCCATTGCGTCTGGCCATAAGTCGCCCGGGAATAAGTCTCATTGAAGATGTTGCGCACGCGCAGCGCGGCGCTCGCCCCTACGATGAACTGCCAGCGGACACCTGCGTCGGTCAGCGTATGGGCCGGCACGATCCGGCTGTTCGCCGCGTCCTGATACCGTTTGCCGAGGTGACTGACGCCGCCGTCCAGCACCCAATTGTCGGCAAATTCCCAGCTGACAAAGGCATTGGCGCTTTTCGCCGCGACATTGCTGGGGCGATTGCCGGTCCGCTGGAACAGCATACCGCCTACCGACTCCGCAAAATCATCATAGCGAGCCCGCACCAGCGCACCGTTCAGGGTGATGTTTAGCCGATCGACCGGCTCCAGGAACAGCGATGCTTCCACCCCGCGCGAACTTTGCTCGCCCACCTGCACCTGGATGGTCGGAATCAACGGATCGGACGTCAGCAGCTTGCGCTTGACGATATCATAGACGGCCAGCGTCCACTGGCCGCGCGATCCCCAGAAGATATGCTTGATCCCCGCCTCATATTGGCGACCGGTCGACAGGTCGAAATCGCTCTGCGCGGCGCTGGTGGACACCAGCGCGCCGACCGGATCGGCGGCGGTCGCATATTGGCCATAGAGCGCAAGCGAGGGCACCGGATTATAGACCGCCCCCATGCGCCAGGTCACGGCATCGGGCGTCGCGGTGAAATTGTTGGCCGCGCTCACATAATCCGTCTTGGTGATTTCCGGCCGGTCGTAACGCAGCCCGCCGACCAGCGAAAATTGCTCGCTGAACTTCAAACGGTCTTCGGCAAAGACAGCATATTGGCGGATGCGGTTGGTGTAGCGCGGCCTGGTTGGCGCGCCGGGCTGATGGATGAACAGGCCCGGATCGGGATCGACCGCATCGACCAAGCGCGTCGCATTATTGCCGCTGTTGCTGACATTTTTGTAACTGATGCGATTGACGTCGAAGCCGACCACCAGAGTGTTGTCCAGTCCGCCTATGCCATGGTTCAGCGTGGCGGTGGTGCGGTTCCCGGTCTGCTTCTGGATGTGGTAGAGTTCCAAGAAACTGGATTGACGCACCTGCGCGGGATTGCTGTCCGTTGCTGGCACATAGGTGGCGCTTTCGGCGTTCTTCCAATATTTGTTAGCCCACAGGTGATAAAAGGTGCTGCGGATCGTCAGCGCATCCGACGGCGTCCATTCTACCTTCGCTTGGCTCCAGTTATCGCGGAAGCGCAGCCGGGCGTCGGCGACATTATAGTTGTTCCTGCGGATCGACCGGTCGAGCTTCCCGTTCACCAGCGGCACGCCGAACCATGTGCGCGGATTTTGCTCGCTATGATCATGGGACAGAGTGATGCTCATGTTCGCGGCAGGCTTCAGCCGAATCGCCCCGGCCAGCGCCACCGCATCGGCGTCGCCCCGCGCCATCCAGCCTTCGGACCGGCGGACGCTGGCATCCGCACGGAAAGCGATACCGTCCGTTACCGGGCCACCTGCACCGACCCCTATAGTGAAACTGTCATAGGAAGATATGCCCACGCGCCCGCTGACCTGCATGTCATCGGACGGCCGCTTGCGCACGACATTGACCGCGCCGCCAATCGCCCCCTCACCATATAGGACGGAGGCAGGGCCGCGCAGTATCTCCACGCTTTGCGCCATCCACGGGTCCGCCGGGAAGGTCAGCGTATTGTTATACATGCGCATCCCGTCATAGAGCGTCATGACCGAATTCTGCCCGGTGAAGCCGCGCGCAGACAGGCCGTACCCAAAGACGCCGGACGTGTTGACGATGCCCGTCGCCCGCGCTGCGGCATCCTGAATGGTCAGGTCGCCGCGCAGTCGGATGGCGTCGCCATCCAGCGTCTCGACACTGGACGGCATTTCCAGCGCGGTCAGGCCAAGGCGGCTGGCCCCCTCATTCTTCTGGTTGAGGCGCAGCGGATCGACCATGCCCGTCACGATGATCGCCGCATCGCCGCTATTCTCATCGGCGGGTTGGGCAAAGGCGCCGGGCGCAGCAAAAGAGAAGGCCGCAATCGCAGCCGGTGTGAACTTCAACATGATCTTCCCCCGTCGGCGTCGCACGACAATCGGGCGGGGGCGTGCCGTTCAAAAAACGGTCGGCAGCCGGCATCGGCCGGACGCCAGGGGCGACCGACACACAGCGTCCGATGCGGCCCCAGCCGCTCGTTCGTCGCTCAGACGGAGTATACCGTGCCGCGGCCATCCCCTGGACCAAGGCAAGAGCGACCAGACGCCGGCAGGTCTCCTGGCTCATGGGTCATCGCTTGATATACGGCCTTCCCAGGCCTCGCATGTTTCAGCGTCCGGCCCAGTGGCTGGCGGATCGGTCATGATGCCGTCCGCGCCTGTATATCGCGCTCGCCACTTACAGTTGCAGGGACAGCCTCGGATTTGGACGGCGCACGCCATCCGCACCGCGTTCCCATTTTAATCCCCGTCTCCGGGGAACCGACGCGATCTTTATCCTCCCAAATCCCAAAGGTTTCGAGCGGACGCGCTTGCTTATGATCTCAATTTTGCCAGGGCAAGCGATTTTGACATCTGCCCCACCAGAGGTGGATCGCCTCGAGCAGAATGATATTCCTACCTTACGCAAATAGACGGCAAGATTGCGCCTAGGAGTTTCTGGCTGCATCTTGGCAGTGGCTGGTTCTGGCTTTACCTGACAGCTAATGAAAAAGCCTGGAGCGACAACTTCGTCCCAACCCAAGGCGTTCGCTTTCGGTGAAACCGACCCTTCTTTGCCCTACAGGGGGCCATTTTCGATCCCCAGGTGCAGAAGAGAAGAGCATTCCGCGCTGCGACAAGGCCCATTAAAGGGTAGCGACCGAGCGTGAGAGATTTCTCTTTCACACCCACTCTGTATTTGAAGCGCCAGGTTTTGTCCCCAGCCTTCGATACATTCAGATATAAGCCATTGGGATCAGCCAGCTTGTAGTCGCTTCGACCGGCCTTGGCGTTCTTAACTTCAGTGATGGTAAGCGGCATGGGAATTTTACCCCCAAATCGGCGCGCTTTACCCCCAATTTTACCCCTAATTTCGCTAAACTGTCCTGATTCGTTATGAACTGTCCCGGTCTGTTATGGCCGAGTAACTCTTTGTATGTTAAGGAGTTATCCATACCATTTGACCCGATCTGGGTGCAATATGTGGTGGGCCCGGCAGGACTTGAACCCGCAACCTATCCGTTATGAGCGGACAGCTCTAACCAATTGAGCTACAGGCCCCACTTGCGCAGCCGATAGGCAGCATTAGGCCGCTTGGCAAGCCCGTGAATGCGCGGGAACCGCAGCAATGAATTGATCCAGGGTCGCAGCGGCCACATTCCGACGCGCCAGATGCGCCAACACCCCATCCCACCAGGCATAAAAGGCCGTTCGGTCGCTTTCGCTGCGAACATAGGGGGTATGCCCCGGTTCCAGTGTCGGCGAATGGAAGCTGAAGTTGAGAACCGGCACGCCCTCCTCGATCAGGGCGTCGATAGCGGCTATCGCCTCGTGAAGCGGCACCCCCTCCGGCGTCAGCGGAATGCGGCTGAGCATCCGTGCTCGCGACAGCGCACCTGCCAGCGGCCCCATTGCCTGCGCCGCACGATAAAGCCGCTCCCCGCCCCCGCGCAACAGGCCGGCAAAGGCGGTCGAGAGCGGCAGCTCGATCAGCGATCGGCTCGGCCCTGCCCAATAGGGCAGTTGCGGCAGGCCGTGGAAATCAGGCCCGTGCTGATGACTATAATCGAAGCGGCTACGCACCGAACTGTCCAGGCGGAACCCTGCTTCCTCCAGCAGGCGCGCGCTGTTGGGACCAACGCCGTACCGGCCCGCGCGATAGGCTATCGGGCGCCGACCGAAACGCTGCTCGATACGGACGCACAACGCCTCCAGCTTGGCGCGCTCCACGGCATCGGGCAGGAAACCGACATAGCTGTTGGCGGCATTCACCGCCTCCACATGCGGCGGGTTGACCCAGGGGTGAAGGTGCGCGCCGATGTCCGCCGCACCGTCGCTGGCCCACTGGCCCATCATCGCGGCGGCGGCGTCATCGTCGATCACCGGATAATCGGTGACATAGATGGGCTTCACCCCCGCAGCGGCGAAATAGGCCTGCCCACGCGCCATGCCGGCCAGCGCGGTCACGCCATGGCCGACGCGGCTGAACGGCGCGTCCCAGTCAAATTCCTCTTCGGTATCGACGAACAGCATGAAGCGCGTGCCGAAGGCCGGATCGAGCGTGATCATATCCTGCGCCAGCGGCGGCTGGAGTAGATTGCCATCATGATGGGGAACAGTCATGCCATACCCCTATCGTCCAATGGTTGCGATAGGGTTTCCCTGAGCGCCAATCAATCCCGGCAATCAGCCAAGATCGGCCATGCCGCCAGCCGCCGCGACGGCAGGGATGGTGAGCAGCAGGCGCCCCTGCTCGATCGCAAGGCCGCCTCCGCTGGTCGCTGCGAGTCCGCGAATGAGGCGCAGCGAAAAGCCCAGGCCCAGAAGCGGCCCGTCCACCCAGTCGCCGGTGCCGTCATAGCCCGGATCGAGCAACTGCGTTTCTTCCATCCCGATCAGGCTCGTTGGCCGATCGATGGCGATTGCCACCCGCCCTGCGCCACCATCCGGCTGGAACCAGCAGGCACCGGTGACGGTCTCGGACGGTGGCGTCACGGACAGGACGGTCCGCAACAGATGCTGCACCATGCGCTCGCCCTGTACCGGATCGATCCGTACCTGCGGCAGGCCGGGCGCGATGGCGATGTCGATGTCCGGCGCGCCCTGGTCGCGGAAGCGGGTCGCCACCTGCGTCACCAGCAATGCCGGGTCGATCAGTTGTGGCATGGTCGCCCCATCGCCGCGCGACACGCGCGCGGCCAGATCCAGATCGTCGAACGCCGCCAGCAGATGCCGGGCATCGACGGCAATCTTGCCGGCCATGTCGCGATAGGCGACGCCGGCCGCGCCGAACAATTCCTGCTCGATGATTTCGGCAAAGCCCAGAATCGCGTTCAGCGGCGTACGCAGTTCGTGCACCAACTGCCGCAGCGAATCCGCCGACAGGCCGGCGATCGCCATGGCGGCAGGCCGTGGTTCGCTCGCCACTTCATGCAGGAAGGGGCGGCGCGCCTGTCCCCTGTACCCCTGGAAGCGGCCCGATCGATTGTCGAAGAAGGGCGTGGCCGACAGGCGCCATTCGCCCGCCATGGCGCCACCGACGATCGTGAAGCGGCCATTCTGGAAAGCGCTGCGTCGTGCGAAGGCGCCGGCCACATGGGCGTCCGGACCGCTATCCCCGTCCAGCGCGACGTCGCCCAGATCCAGCCCGATCAACGCCGCGCGCGGCCCCTGGTCGATCCATAAAATCACGCCTTCCGCATCCGTCTCGAACGCGAAATGGCGCGGCGCCGGGGCGATATTTATATCGGAATTGGCGGCTTCGGGCGGCTTGCGATTGCTGGTGAAGCGGGCGATCCGATCGACCAGATTGCGGATCTGCCCCTCTTCACCCGACTGAGTTCGCAGCGGCGTGACATTGGCGGCGGCCGGGGTAGCGGCCCGCGACGCGGGGGGATCGAACGGTGCGGGCGCAGGTTCCGGCTGCGGATCGGCCCGCATCTCGACGCTCAGGATCATCTCCGGATCTCCGACCATGTCCCGCCGCTCGGTGGACAGCACCAGATCATGCGCGCCAAACGCTTCCAGCCCCTGCCGGGTGGCCGCGCCGATATCGCGACGGCCGCGCAGAACGCCCCGCGCCGTCGGCGTCAGATGCGACAGCAGGTCGATCCAGGCGGAATCCGGCAACTGCGCCCGCGCGGCGGCGGCGGCAGCGATCGACGGCCGGTCGTTGGCGAAAAACGCCATCAGGCTGGGCGACCGCAGTCGGCCTCCCAATTCCACGACCGTCGCGATTCGTTGCGTTTCGGTCAGTTGCGGGCGCAGGGCATTCAGACGGCCAAGCAAGGCGTCGCGTTCCGACGCATCCATCAGCACCCGGTCGGCCCGGTCGCGCTGCGCCAACAGATCGACGCATTGGCGCCACAACGTCACCGCGCTCAGCCCGCCGCGGTCATCCGCTGCCAGAACTGTCTGCAAGAGATCGTTGAAACGCACGAAATTCCCCAAATCAAACGGGTTATAAGCTGGCAGCGGGCCTTTTGCCGACGCTGCGCCAAATACCGATAGGCGCATAGGCGAAAAAGGAAAAGGCCCCGATCCCGCGAACGAAAGCGATCGTCGCATAGTGGGACAATTGCATTGCTCTGAAACATTATTATGATGGGGTGCATAAACAGGACAGGAAATAATCGAAATAATGGCCGGCCCCAATATCGACGACATCGACATGCAGATCCTGGGCGAGCTCCAACAGGACGGCAGGATGACCAATGTGGAATTGGCCCGCAAGGTCGGCCTGACCGCGCCCCCCTGCCTGCGCCGCGTCCGCGCGCTGGAGGAAGCCGGTGCGATCAAATCCTATCATGCCGTGGTCGACCCGGCGATGCTGGGCTATACGATCACCGTCTTCGCCATGGTCAGCCTGAAAAGCCAGGCGGAAGCCGATCTGAAGGCCTTCCAGGACCATGTCGCATCGCTGCCGGAAGTCCGCGAATGTCATATGCTGAACGGCGAAATCGACTTCATCCTGAAGGTGGTCGCGCCCGACCTGCAAAGCTTCCAGCAATTCCTGACATCGAAACTGACGCCTGCGCCCAACGTGGTCAGCGTCAAGACGTCGCTGACCATCCGCACGTCGAAGAACCTGCCCGGCGTCCCCCTGCCCGTGTAAATCATCCGGGCAGAGGGACCAGCTGCATCAGCCGGCCTTGCGATTCTGATGCTCGGCCCATAGCGTCCAGAAGCCCGCAATCGCGGTCCAGTTGCCGGTGACCTGCGCCAATGTCGTTTGCGCATTGGCCAGATCGCCCGACCGCGCCAGCGCCACCCCCAGACGGGCGTTGGTGCGGCCGGCATCGACACCGCCCTTGCTCAGCGCCAGCCGATATTGCTCGACCGCCTGCGGGAACTGGCTGAGCGAGAAATAGCTGTCCGCCACGGCCAGCGCATCCTTCCCATTGCTGGACGCCGCTGCCTTTTTCGCCTGCGCGGGGAGAGCGCCGATTTCCTTCACCGCCTTGGGCGTGACGCTCTTGAGCAACTGGCTGGTGACGCTCTGCGTCGATGTCAGCTTGCCCGCGCTGCGCCCGGCCTCGATGATCGCCTTGGCTTCGGCATAATAGCCCGACTTTTCAGCCGCCTGCGCATAATTCTGATAATCGCGCTCGCTCGCCATCGCGCCATTGGCCGCCTGCAAGCGATAGAGGTCCAGCTGCAATTGCGGCTCCAGTTCGGCCGCCGCCTGATAATTGACCAGCGCGGACCGCCACTGTTGATTGCCGTCCTGCTGGTTCAGCCGGTCGCGATACAGTTGGCCCACCTCGGTCCAGTCGCCCGCCTGATAGGCCATGGAGATTGCCCGATCGATCCATGCCAGCGGCACGGCCTGCCCACTTGCCTTCTGCTGGGCGATCGCCGCCTGCACGAAGGGACGTGCCTCCTTGGGCTTGTTGCGGCGCAGGGCGATATCGGCGCGCAACATCGTCGCATCGACGCCGTCATATCCCAACGTCTTGGCATAATCGAGCTGCGCGGTCGCATCCTCGTAATTGCCCACCATGTAGGACAGGTAGCCCGCGACATAGCGCAGCCGGGGGGCATCGGTTCGCGGCAGCGCACTGGTCTTGAACATATCGGTCAGCGCAATGCGCTTGGCCTGCACGTCGTTGCGCTGCGCCGCCAGCTGGAACCGCAGGCCGGCCACGATATAGGATTCGAAATCATTGGTCGGGCTGAGCGCGGAAATGCGCGGGCCGGCAGTCGCCACGTCGCGCGCCTTCAGCGCCGCTTCGGCGGCCTGAACATTGGCACGAAAACCATCGGACATGGTGATCGGCGGGCCGCTTACCACCGGTTGTTTTTTCGCCACGGCGGGGGTGGCGGCCATCATGGTCGCAGCCATCAACGCCGCCATCGGCAGGCGGGAAATCAATATGTCGTTACGCATGGCCGAACCGGCCTCCCCCAGAAAAATATATCAAATCGAAATAGAAAAGCGGAGGCGCCATGGCCGCACATGACCACGGCGCCCCCGCTCTGGAATAATCAGGCGCCCTTGGTGCTCAGATAGGCGAGCCAGAGATTGGCGACCTGCTTGCGCGACCCGGCCTGAACGGCCTCGAACGCAGCCTTTGCGCCGGCATTGTCACCGCTCAGCGTCTTGGCGATGCCCAGGCGGGTATTGACTTCGTCCGCATCGACGCCGCCCTTCTGCTTGGCCAGCTCGAACAGCGTGACCGCCTTGGCATAGTCGCCATAGCCCAGATAGGCGTCGGCCGTCGCCGCGGCGATCTTGCCATTGGCGCCCTTCTGAGAATCAGCCTCGGCCGAACCCAGCGATCCCTTGTCGCCCGCGATCTTGGACGCCGCGGCCTGATAGATGTCGCTGGCGGAGCTGGCGTTCAGCACCCCCTTCGACCGGCCCTTGTCGATCACCGACTTCACTTCGCCGTAGATACCGGTCTTCGACGCCATTTCGGCATATTCGGTATAGTCGGCCGCGATCACCAGTCCGTCCGAAGCGCCCAGAACGCGCAGCACGTCCAGATTCTCGCGATTCGAGATATTGGGGTTGGCACGCTGGAACAGACGCACGAGCGTACGCAGATTCTGGCCACTCGGCTCTGCCTGATAGGCCATGGTCGCCCATTCGGTGACTTCCGGCAGCTTTGCCGCTTCGGCACGGCTGACGCCGATCTGATACCATTGCGCCGGCACCGCCTGACCCGAAGCCTTGGACGCGGCAGCAGCAGCCTTCAGCGCGGCAAGGCCCTTCTGGTTGAAGCCACGCGCCGGCTCGACCGATCCGTTGCCCGTGCCGGCCTTGCCGAAATAGGCCTGGGCCAAGGTCGGCTGCACCGCTTCTGCCTTGTACCCCGCCGCCAGAGCCGCTTCGCCGCGCTGGATGGCAAGGTCGTAATTCTTGGCCTGCATCGCCTGGTCGGCTGCGATCGCGTTGAACTGGCCAGCCTGCTCAGGCGGGGTAAGACCGCTGTCGAGCATCTGGGTCAGCGCTTCGCCCTGCAATGCGGCGTCCTTCGACGCGATCGAAGCGTTCAGCTTGATCGCACCGATCTGATATTTGTCGTCGTTCGACGTCGCCTTGCTGTCGGCTTCGGCCAATGCCGCCTTGGCGCCGGCGAAATCCTGCGCTTCGGCAGCCTTCTGCGCGGTTTGCAGCGCCTTGATGACGTCGGGCGAAACATTCAGCTTCGGCCCGGCCTTCTTTTCTTCCTTCTTCGCGGCAAAAGCAGGCGCCGAAACGGCACCGCTCGTCATCGCCAAAGCCAGCGCGAGCGCCACCGGGGTAACAAAACGCATGATCCTCATCTCCTCTGCGCGCCTGATGGGGGACAACAGGCGACCTTTCGCAATTGAGCGCCGGTTTAGGGGACGGCGCGTGAACGGCCTTTGAACAAGCCTATATCGTCCGATTTTGCAACAGTTATGCGGCCCTTTCGTTCCGCCTGCGATCATATCCGCGCATCATGCCGTCCTGCATGCACATGCGGGCGCGCGCGCATGGATGCCGTCATGGCCAAGGGGTGACAGATTTGTTTCGCTCGGCTAGGGATCGGGCAACAGACTCCATCCTGAAAAAGAGAATCGCATTGACCGACGAGACTGTCCTCGCCGACCCTTCGGACATCAGCCCCATCTCCATCGTCGACGAGATGAAGGCCAGCTATCTCGATTATGCCATGTCCGTCATCGTCGCCCGCGCCCTGCCGGACGTGCGCGACGGATTGAAGCCGGTCCACCGCCGCATTCTCTTCTCCGCCCAGGAATCGGGCTTCGTTTACAACCGCCCCTATCGCAAATCCGCCCGTCTGGTCGGTGAGGTGATGGGTAAATATCACCCCCATGGCGACAGCTCGATCTACGATGCGTTGGCCCGCATGACCCAGGACTGGTCGATGCGCGTGCCGCTGATCGACGGTCAGGGCAATTTCGGATCGATGGACCCCGACCCGCCAGCCGCCATGCGCTATACCGAAGCGCGCCTTGCCAAGGTCGCCACGGCCCTGCTGGACGATCTCGACAAGGATACCGTCGATTTCACGCCCAACTATGATGCGTCGGAAAGCGAGCCGCAGGTTCTGCCCGCGCGCTTCCCCAACCTGCTGGTCAATGGCGCGGGCGGCATCGCGGTCGGCATGGCGACCAACATCCCGCCGCACAACCTTGGCGAAGTGCTGCGCGCCTGCCTTGCCTATATCGACAATCCCGAAATCACGACAGACGAGCTGATCGCGATCGTCCCCGGCCCCGATTTCCCGACCGCGCCGCTGATCCTGGGCCAGTCGGGCGCCCGTAGCGCCTATCACACCGGTCGCGGCTCCATCATGATGCGCTCGCGCCATGTGGTCGAGGAAGGACGCGGCGATCGCCAGTCGATCGTCCTGACCGCCATCCCCTATCAGGTCGGCAAGAATGGCCTGGTCGAAAAGATCGCCGAAGCCGCCAAGGACAAGCGGATCGAGGGCATCAGCGACATCCGGGACGAATCGAGCCGCGAAGGCGTGCGCATCGTCATGGACCTGAAACGCGACGCCACGCCGGACGTCGTCCTCAACCAGCTGTGGCGCAACACGCCCGCGCAATCGAGCTTCCCGGCGAACATGCTGGCGATCCGTGGCGGCCGCCCGGAATTGCTGGGCCTGCGCGAAATCATCGAGGCCTTCGTCAAGTTCCGCGAAGAGGTCATCACCCGCCGCACCAAGTTCGAGTTGAACAAGGCGCGCGACCGGGCGCATATCTTGCTCGGCCTCGTCGTCGCGGTCAGCAATCTCGACGAAATGGTCAAGATCATTCGCGGTTCGACCAGCCCGGCCGAAGCACGCGAAAAGCTGCTGGCGCGCGAATGGCCGATCGGAGAGATCGCACCCTATCTGCGCCTCGTCGAAGCGATCGAGACGGACGTCCATGGCGATGTGTACAAGCTGTCGGACATTCAGGTCCGCGCCATCCTCGACCTGCGCCTGCATCGTCTGACGGCGCTGGGCCGCGACGAAATCGGCAAGGAACTGGCCGAACTGGCCGAAGCCATCGCCGAATATCTCGCCATCCTGGGCGATCGCGTGAAGCTCTACGCCGTGATGCGCGAGGAGCTGGAAGCGGTCGAACGCGAATTTGCGACCCCTCGCCTCTCGGAAATCACCGCCGCTGCCGACGGCATCGAGGACGAAGACCTGATCGAGCGCGAGGAGATGGTCGTCACCGTCACCGTGCAGGGCTATATCAAGCGTACTCCGCTCGAAAGCTTCCGCGCCCAGGCGCGCGGCGGCAAGGGCCGTTCGGGCATGGCAACCAAGGATGAAGACGCCGTCACCGAAATGTTCGTGACGTCGACCCATACGCCGGTGCTGTTCTTCTCGACCGCCGGCAAGGTCTATCGCATGAAGGTGTGGCGCCTGCCAGAAGGTGGCCCCGCCACCCGTGGCCGGCCGATGATCAACCTGCTGCCGCTGGGGCCGGGCGAAACCATCCGCACCGTCCTGCCCCTGCCCGAAGATGAGGATAGCTGGAAGGATCTGCACGTCATGTTCGCGACCGCGAACGGCACCGTGCGCCGCAACAGCATGGACGCCTTCGCAAATATTCCCAGCAACGGGAAACTGGCCATGCGCTTCGACGAAGGCAGCGACGATCGCCTGATCGGCGTCGCCCTGCTGACCGAAGAAGACGACGTCTTGCTCGCCACCCGGCAGGGCAAGGCGATCCGCTTTGCCGCCACCGACGTCCGCGAATTCCAGAGCCGCACCTCGACCGGCGTGCGCGGCATGACGCTCAAGGCCGATGACGAGGTGATCTCGCTGTCGATTCTCAAGGGCTTCGATGCGACCCCGGACGAACGCGACGCCTATCTGCGCGCTGCGCCGTGGAAGGATAACGACGCCGAATCGACGCTGCCAGCCGAACGCGCGGCAGAGTTTGCGGCAGCGGAACAGTTCATCCTGACCGTCTGCACCAACGGCTATGGCAAGCTGTCGTCGGCCTATGACTATCGCCGCACCGGCCGTGGTGGTCAGGGCATCACCAATATCGACAATATCGCCCGCAACGGCCGCGTCGTCGCCAGCTTCTCCGCCACGCAGGCGAACCAGCTGATGCTCGTCACCGATCAGGCGAAGCTGATCCGCATGGGCCTCGACAGCCTGCGCGTCATCAGCCGCAATTCGGCCGGCGTCCGCCTGTTCGACGTTGCGAAGAACGAGCATGTAGTCAGTGCCGCCAAGATCGAGGAAAGCGACGAAGCCGGCGAAGCACCCCAAGCAGGTTCGGAAGCCACCGAAGCGTGAGCGACCTCTTCGCCTACAAGGTGCTGACGGCCGACCAATATGACCAGTTCAAGACCGACGGTGTGTTCAGGGGCGCACCGATCGATCTGACCGACGGCTATATCCACATGTCCACGCGCGCGCAGGCGGCCGAAACGGTCGCCAAGCATTTCGCGGGTCAGGATCGCCTCGTCATGCTGATGATCGACCTCGCCCCGTTCGGTGAGGCGATAAAGTGGGAAGTGTCGCGCGGTGGCGCGCTCTTCCCCCACCTCTATGGCGACCTGCCGATCAGCGCCGTCGCCGGTAAGGTCGTACTGCGCCTCGGCGACGACGGCGCACACCTGTTCCCGGCGGGGTTCTAAAACCTGCCTTTCGGCTCTGCTGTCCTACCAGGTCTGCTACTGCTATATTATTTGCGTTCCCAGGCCTGCGCCGGGGAACGCGCCGTACCTTACCGATAAGGAAGCGGGCAAAGCAGGTAGCGACGACATAAAATTTCCTATCCCCGCACCGGAATTTCAACATTAGCGGGAAATGTGCGAAGTTAAGCGCTGCGCCATGTCCACCACCTTGCCTTGCCTGACCCGATAATCCCAGCCGCCCCAGCGGATGCGACTGGACGTAGCGGCCTGCACCTGCCCTGCCAGATGCGCCCAACTCACCACGAACGGCGCGACCACATCCCACAGCAGGGATCGTATGACGCATCGCACCTGCGACGGTTCCAGCACTAATCGCGCTATCCGATGCCGCACCAGCGCCCGGCTCCACGCCGCGCCATAGCCGATCATGACGGCGCTCCACCCGCCCCAGCCGATCGCCCAGAGCCAGCCACCCGACTGGATCGCCACGCCTAACGTCGCGACCATCCACATGCCCGGACTATTGGTGACGATATGGCGATATTGCCGCACACCAAAGGCCCAGAGTGACGCCATATCCCCATCCAGCGGACTGGCCACCAGCAGGTCGCGCACCGGCCGCAACCGTAGCTTCGCGCGCCATCCGGCCAGGCCGATGCTCATATCATCGGACAATCGCCCCGCCATCGCCGCGTCCAGATCCAGCCGCTCAGCCACCGCCCGCGGCAACGCCATCGCGCCACCCCAGGGCATGGTCGCGTTGGCCGATCGTGGCAGGGTCGCCAACTGCATCTCCACCGCGCCGACCAGTCCTGCGATACCGCCGTGCGCCGGCAGCAGCATGCGATAACCGGTGGCGATATCCGCCTTGCCCCGCACCAGCGGAAAGAGAAGCCGCCCGACCAGCCGCGTCGGCGGCACGATGTCCGCGTCGATGAAGACCAGCCACATATCGCCCGGTCGCAACGCCCGCAACGCCGCGCGCAGCTTATGGACCTTCTGCCCCTCGTCGCGCGCGATTCCCGCCGCAACGACCTGAACCCAATCTCCCTCCCGCGCCGCTAGTGCATCCGCCGCCGGACATTGCCCCGATGTCGCGATCAGCAGGCGAAACGGGGCTTCCTGCGCCTTCAGCCCGGCGATCAGGCCCGGCCCGCCATCCCAATCGTCCCTTACGCTCAGAATGACGACGACGCCGCCGGGCGCTTCGGCTTGCCGGTCCTTAGGCAGGTTGCGCCAATAATTGACGACGCCCAGCACGGTCAGCGCCTGAAGGCCGATCCAAACCCAAAGCATCACCCCAAAGACCGTCACCTTCCTGTGCCCCTTTACCGCTGCATTGGCTGCTGTATGACGCTTGGACGATGCTCTCCAACCCCTTTCTCTTCTTCCTGATGCGCCACCTGCCCGCACCGGCCGCAAGCTGGCTCGGCGGATGGCTCTCCGCCACCATCGCGCGCCGTACCATGAAACTGCGCGACGCCCGCGCCCGCGCCAACCTCGCCATCCTGAGCCCCCAACTGCCGGAGGCGGAACGGGAGGCGATATTGACGCGGCGCTGGGTCAATATCGGCCGCACCATGGCGGAACTGGCCAATATCGACCGGCTGGTGAACGAGGCTCATGTGACGGTCGTGGACAAGGCCGCCTATCAGGCGGTGCTGGACGGCCCCGGCCCCATGGTCGCCTTCACCGCGCATCTGGGGAATTGGGATTTGCTCGCCGCCCATATCAAATGGTCGACCGACCGGCCTGGCCTGGGCGTCTATGAGGCCCCCGACGACCCGAAGATCGCCGCCCAGCTTAAGAAAGCCCGGTCCAGTTACATGGGCGAAGCGATCGGCGGCGAAGGCGCGGCGCGGGGCGTGCTGAAGCACCTAACGCAGAAGGATCGCGCCACCCTCTATATATTGGCGGACGAGCGGCGCGACCGGCAGGTCTGGTTCCCGACCTTCGGCCGCCCGATCGAACCGTCGGGCAACCTGTCGATCGCCCTGCGGCTCGCCCGCAAGGTCGGCGCCAAATTCCTGCCCTTCTATCTCGTGCGCACCCATGGCCCGCATTTCGCACTCCACTGGCACCCCCCGCTCGATCCCGCGACGATGACCGATGCAGACATCGTCGCCACGCTCGATCGTTTCCTGGGCGAAGCCTGCGTCACCCATGCCGATCAATGGCTCGCCCTGCACGACATGGACCTGACCCAGCCGGGCCACGAGCCCGGGAGCGTCCAGCCCGCCCGCTATGTGACTTCCCTGCCCTGACGGTCTAAAGCCCCCCTCATGTCCCGACTCGCGATCAAGATTTGCGGCCTGTCGACGCCCGAAACCGTCGGCGCCGCCGTACAAGGCGGGGCAAGCCATGTCGGCTTCGTCCATTTCGCCAAAAGCCCGCGCCATGTCGCGCCGGACCAGATCCGCGCGCTGTCGGCCGCCATCCCCGCGCATGTCCGGCGCGTCGCCGTTGTGGTCGATCCCACGGATGAGATACTGGCCGATCTGGTCGCCACCGGCGCGCTCAGCGCCCTCCAGCTGCATGGCAAGGAAACGCCCGAACGCGCCGCCGCCATCCGTGCGCGCTTCGGCCTGCCGGTTTGGAAGGCGATTTCGGTCAAGACCCGCGCCGATATCGACGCGGCCAATGCCTATGCCGGTGCCGCCGACCTGCTGCTGTTCGACGCCAAGACGCCCGAGGGCGCGGCACTGCCCGGCGGCATGGGCCTGCGCTTCGACTGGACCTTGTTGCACGGGGCGCCGATCGCCGCCCCGTGGGGCCTGTCCGGCGGCCTTGGCATCGACAATGTGGCAGAGGCCATCCGCATCACCGGCGCGCCTCTGGTCGATGTTTCGTCGGGCGTGGAAAGCGCGCCGGGCATCAAGAGTGTGGACAAGATCATGGCCTTCTGCAAAGCGGTTCAGCCATGTTGATGCTGAACATCCCTGCCATGCGCATCGAAGGACGATGGCGCTGATCGCTTGCCTGTTTGAAAGCGAACGCCCCATATTGTCCCTGGAAAGATAGTCATGACCGATACCGTAACCCTGCCCAACAGCCTGCGCAGCCAGCCTGACGCCAACGGCCATTTCGGTGCCTTTGGTGGCCGGTACGTCGCCGAAACGCTGATGCCGCTGATCCTGGAGCTGGAGAAGGTCTATAAGGAAGCGAAGGCAGACCCCGCCTTCGACGCCGAATATGCCGAACTGCTGCGCTCCTATGTCGGCCGCCCGAACCCGCTTTATTATGCACAGCGGTTGACCGAAGCGCTGCGCGCCAAGGCGTCCGCTGGCAAGGGTGCGAAAATCTACCTCAAGCGCGAGGAGCTGAACCACACCGGCGCGCACAAGATCAACAATTGCATCGGTCAGGCTTTGCTCGCCCGCCGCATGGGCAAGAAGAAGGTCATCGCCGAAACCGGCGCGGGCCAGCATGGCGTCGCAACCGCGACCGTCGCCGCCCTGTTCGGCATGGAATGCAAGATTTTCATGGGTGCCAAGGATGTCGAGCGGCAGAAGCCCAACGTCTTCCGCATGAAGCTGCTCGGCGCTGAAGTCATCCCGGTCCATTCGGGATCTTCGACGCTCAAGGATTCGATGAACGACGCGCTGCGCTACTGGGTGTCGAACGTCCACGACACTTTCTACATCATCGGCACCGCCGCGGGTCCGCACCCCTATCCCGAACTGGTCCGCGACTTCCAGTCGATCATCGGCAAGGAAACCCGCGCTCAGATGCTAGAAGCCGAAGGCCGCCTGCCCGACCTGCTGATCGCCCCCGTCGGTGGCGGTTCCAACGCTATCGGCCTGTTCCATCCCTTCCTGGACGATCCGGACGTCGCGATGATCGGCGTGGAAGCGGCCGGCGAAGGGCTGGACAAGAAGCATGCCGCCTCGCTTGCCGGCGGCAAGTCCGGCATCCTGCATGGCAACCGCACCTACCTGCTTCAGGACGAGGACGGCCAGATTACCGAAGCGCACAGCGTTTCCGCCGGCCTCGACTATCCCGGCATTGGCCCGGAACATAGCTGGCTGCATGAAATCGGCCGGGTAAAGTACATGCCGATCAGGGATGACGAGGCGCTGGAAAGCTTCCAGACCCTCTCGCGCCTGGAAGGCATCATTCCCGCGCTCGAATCCGCCCATGCCGTCGCCGCGGCCGAGCAGGTCGCGCCCACGCTGGACGCGGACAAGATCATCGTGATCAATCTGTCGGGTCGGGGGGACAAGGATATCTTCACCGTCGCCGACGCGCTGGGCGTGGAGATGTGAGCATGACCGACCGTCTCTCCACCCGCTTCGCCGCCTGCAAGGCACAGGGCCGCGCCGCGCTCATCACCTTCGTGACCGCTGGCGATCCTGACGTCGCATCGACGCCCGCCATCCTGGACGCACTGGTCGCGGGCGGCGCGGATATCATCGAACTGGGCATGCCCTTTACCGATCCGATGGCAGACGGCCCGGCAATCGAGCTGGCGAACCTGCGCAGCCTGGGTTCCGGCACGAAGACGAAGGACGTCTTCGCCCTGGCCGCCGATTTCCGCGCCCGCCACGCCGACACGCCGATCGTCCTGATGGGCTATGCCAATCCGATGCTGATCCGTGGCGCAGACTGGTTCGCCGACCAGTGCAAGGCGGCCGGCGTCGACGGCGTCATCTGCGTCGACATCCCGCCGGAGGAAGATGCCGAGATCGGTCCCGCCCTGCGCGCGGCCGGCGTCCACCTCGTCCGTCTCGCCACCCCGACCAGCGACGCGGCGCGCCTGCCCGCCGTGCTGAACGGCGCCAGCGGCTTTCTCTATTATGTTTCCGTCGCAGGCGTCACCGGCAAGCAGTCGGCAGCGCAGGCGTCTATCGAAATCGCCGTCGCCAAGCTGAAGGCCGCCACCGACCTGCCGGTCGCCGTCGGCTTTGGCGTGCGCGGGCCGGAACAGGCGGCCGCCATCGGTCGTATTGCCGATGGCGTCGTCGTCGGTTCCGCCATCGTCGATATCATCGGGTCGCATGGCGATGCCGCCGCCCCCTTCGTCCAGGACTTCGTCGCCACCCTGCGCGACGCCCTTTCTATTCGGGAGACCGCCGCATGAGCTGGATCAACCGCGTTCGTAACGCCTTGCCCTTCACCAAGAAGGAAACCACCGCCGAAACGCTGTGGCACAAATGCCCCTCCTGCAAGGAGATGATCTTCATCAAGGAGTGGGAGGAAAATCTCTCCGTCTGTCCGCGTTGCGACCATCATGGTCGTATCGGCCCATCGGAACGGTTCGAACAGATTTTGGACGCCGGCTTCATCCTGTTGCCGACGCCGCATGTGCAGGAAGATCCGCTCAAGTTCCGCGACTCCAAGCGCTATCCCGATCGCATCAAGGCCGCCCGCGCCGCGACCGGCGATCAGGATGCGCTGATCAATGCGCGCGGTGCGATCGACGATGTGCCGCTGGTCATGGGCGTGCAGAATTTCGCCTTCATGGGCGGCTCCATGGGCATGGGCGTGGGCGCGGCCTTCATTCAGGGCGTCAATGACGCGATCGCCCATAAATGCCCCTATGTCATCTTCACCGCAGCTGGCGGCGCCCGCATGCAGGAAGGCATCCTGTCCCTGATGCAGATGCCCCGCGCAACCGTGGCGATCCAGAAGCTGCACGCGGCGGGCCTGCCCTATATCGTCGTGCTGACCGATCCGACCACCGGCGGCGTCACGGCCAGCTATGCCATGCTGGGCGATATCCAGATTTCGGAACCCAATGCCCTGATCGGCTTTGCCGGCCAGCGCGTGATCGAAAGCACGATCCGCGAAAAGCTGCCCGAAGGATTCCAGCGCGCCGAATATCTGCTCGATCATGGCATGATCGACATGGTGGTACATCGCAGCGAATTGCGCGATGCACTGGCCCGCGTGATCGGCTATCTCAGCCCACGCGCCGCAGCCTGAAGCTGACATAATCGCGCGATAGGGGGAGCAGCGCGCCATGGCCGACCATGCCGTTTCGGACGATCCACAGGTGCAGGCGCAACTGGACCGGCTCTGGTCGCTTTCTCCGGGCGCGGATGTGCTAGGGCTGGAACGCATCACCCAGCTGCTGGATCGGCTGGGCAATCCGCATCGGTCGCTGCCCCCCGTCTTCCATGTCGCCGGTACCAATGGCAAGGGATCGACCTGCGCCTTCCTGCGCGCGGCGATGGAGGCGGACGGCAAAAGCGTCCATGTCTTCACCTCCCCCCATCTGGTTCGCTTCAATGAGCGTATCCGCATATCTGGCCAGCTGATTTCGGACGAGCAACTCGCTCGCTATCTGGAGCGGGTGCTCGATATCGCCGAAGGCGTGAACGCCAGTTTCTTCGAAGTGACGACGGCTGCCGCCTTCCTTGCCTTTGCAGAGCATGAAGCAGATGCCTGCATCATCGAAGTGGGCCTGGGCGGGCGGCTGGACGCCACCAACGTCATTGCCGATCCTGTCGTCTGCGGCATCGCCCAGCTTGGCATCGACCATCAGGCGTTCCTGGGCGACACGCTGGAAAAGATCGCGATGGAAAAGGCGGGCATCGCCAAGGCCAGCGCGCCTCTGGTGACGCAGCGCTACGCCGACTCGCTCATCCCCGTCATCATGGACGCGGTCGCCAGCGCATCCACCCGCTGGATCGGTCAGGGCGATGGGTGGGATGCCGCCGTCTATCGCGACCGCATTCATTATCGCGACGATCTGGGACGACTGGAAACGCCGCTGCCGCGCCTTGCCGGCGCGCATCAGGTGCAAAATGCCGCGCTCGCCTTTGCCATGTTGCGACATCAGAGCGCAGTGCCTTTGTCCGAAGCCGCACTCAAGGCCGCGCCGCTCTGGGCGCAGTGGCCCGCGCGGCTGCAACGGCTCGATCATGGCCCGCTGCTGCGATCCTTGCCGGAAGAGACCAGCGCCTGGCTCGATGGCGGCCATAATGCCGGTGCAGGCGAAGCGATCGGCGCCTTCTTCACCGATGAGCGGCTGGAGGGGCAGAAACTGCATCTCGTCATCGGCATGCTGGCGAACAAGGAAGTGGACGCTTTCCTCGCGCCCTTCGCGGGCAAGGTAGCCCACATACACGCGCTGCCGGTGCCCGGTCATGACCATCACCCACCCGAACGCTTCGCCGCCATCGCCGACAAATGGGGTATCGCCTGCTCTGCCCATCCGGATGTAAATCAGGCGATCGGCGCCGTGGCCGACGAATGCGCCTTCGCGGGCGACACCGCACCCAAGCTGCTGATCGGCGGCTCGCTCTATCTGGCCGGCGAAATTTTGCGACTGAACGATCAGTTGCCTGACTGATTATAGTTGCGACTAACTCGCAATAGCGTACCATGGCCTTCTCGGACCAATGTAGAAGGCGCGATTCTATGGCTTATGGAGAGACCTCCCCCCTCGACCTGCCCCGACCCATTCCGGGCGGCTATGGCAATCGCCTGTTCCTGTTCGTGATGCGCCGGATGGCGACCGCGGGCGTCAGTGACGCACATGCCGCCAACGCGATGCTGGGCGCGTTCGGACGCAGCTATCGCCGGCCGCTGGTGCTGATGCGGGCGATGATGCTGGAACTGGCCCGCGCGTCCAGCCGCAAGATTTTGGTCGCGCCCTGCTGCTGCGCCCGCATGACCGCAGACGAAGCGTTGATGATGCAGGCGACCGGTGCGGCGCTGCGCAATCCCAACGCCGCTTACGATCAGGTCAGCGAATTGCTGGGCAACGATCATGCGCTCGGAGCGCTGACCTGCCTGCAAGCGGTGGCGCAGGCGCATAGCGATCTGGGCCGGCCCTTGGACCTTTACGCGGGCGGCTGATCGCGCGCCGCCGTGCCGACACTGGCGTCGATCAGCCCAGCGCGCATCATCAGCCAGAAAAGCAAGATGCCGGGCACTGCCAGTGCGGTGGTGAACAGATAAAAATCGACATAGCCGAACCGCTCGATCAGGCCGCCCGCCGTCGTCCCGGTCAGGAAACGCCCGACGATGCTGGCAGCGGCAGAGATGAGCGCATATTGCGCCGCGGTGAAGCGCAGGTCGCAAAGGGCAGAAAAATAGGCGACGACGGTCACGCCGCCGATACCGCTGGCAAAATTTTCAAACCCGATTGCGCCGGCCATGCCCCAATTGCTCTTCCCCAGCGCGGCCAGCGCGGCGAAGCTGCAATTGGACACGCACATCAGGACCAGGCTGAACAGAACGGAACGCTTCATCCCCATGCGGGCGTAGAGGACGCCACCGACGAAAATGCCGATCAGATAGGTCCAAAATCCAATGCCCACATCATAGATGGCGATCTCGTCATTGGTGTAGCCCATATCGTCGAACAATAGTCGGAAGGTGAGGTTGGCCAACGTGTCGCCAATCTTGTGCAACAGGATGAACAGCAGGACCAAAAACGCGCCACGCCGGCGGAAAAACTCTACCAGCGGTCCGGCGATCGACTGCCAGACCTCAGCCATGCCGCGCCGTTCGATCGGATCGCGATGCCGTTCCGGCTCGCCCAGCAGCAAGCCGGTCAGCATGGCGGGCAATGCGAAGACGGCGCAGGCGAGATAAGCGCCCTGCCAGCCGATGCGCGACGCCAGCACCAGCGCCAATGCACCGGCCGCCACCGATCCGATGCGCCAGCCATATTGGGACATGCCCGACCCGACACCCAGTTGTTCCGGTTTCAGCGTCTCGATGCGATAGGCATCGATCACGATATCGAACGTCGCGCCGGCCACGCCAACCAGAATCGCGGCATAGGCGGTCTGGAGGAGGCCGGTCGAAGGATCAACCAGCGCCAGATTGGCGACGGCCGCCATGACCAGGATACCGGCAACCAGCAACCATGACACACGCTGTCCCAGCCGGCCGATCACCGGAAGCCGCACCCCGTCCACAATCCAGGCCCACAGCCATTTCAGATTATAGACAAGAAAAGCGAGGGTGAAGGCCGTCACCGCCTTCTTGTCGATACCGTCCTGTGCCAGGCGGGTGGTCAACGTCGCGCCGATCATCGCGTAGGGGAAACCGGACGACACCCCCAGGAAAAAGGCCGCGACCGGACCTTTTTGCACATAGGGCTTCACGGCATCCAGCCAGCTGTGGCTGCCCTGTGTGGCGTCGGTCATAAATGCGTGCGTCCCCAATGGCGTCTATTCGATGGCCACCATATGGCCAGATCGTCGCCAAGCAAGCCCGCTATGCGGCGATCAGCCCGGCAACTCGAACAGGCTGAGGCCCGGCGGCAGCTTCGGCCGCCTTGCGCCGCGCAGCAACGCATCGACCACGCCGATCGCGGCGATCAAATCGCGCGGGGCGTATGGCTTGGCAAGGCAACCGACCGCCAGCGTGCGCGCTTCCACCGGGCAGCGGCCCGTGACGAACAATACAGGCAGGCCTTGCAGCGCGGCATGGCGGGCGACGTCGATGCCGGTCTTTTCGCCGTGGATGGCGACATCGGCGATGACGAGGTCGACGCCCCCTTCGTCCATCACCCGGACGGCATGGTCATGGTCGTCGACCGTGGCGGCGATGCGATAGCCGGCCTGCGCCAGCGTATGCTCATTGTCGAAGGCAACGAGCGGCTCATCCTCTACCACCAATATGGTCCGGATCGCCTTGCGACGCTTCGAGATAGCGCCTCCCTCTTTCACCAGCCCGAAAAACATTTGCCGATCCGCCCTGATTCCGCCATGCACCCGAAGAAACGCCGCGCCCCCGCACCGGGTTGCCCGATGGACGGTCAGTCCCCCTCGCCCAAGCGCCGGAGCGGCACCATTCAGCCTGTTGCTGGCTTTCATCCCATATGGGAATAGCCAGTGCCCATGAAAAGGAATCCGCCGTTGCAACCGCCGAAAAAATCCGGACCACCCCGCAGGGGAGGACCAGGCGGTCCGAAACGCCCAACTGGCCCCGGTGGGGGCGGGCCAAGTCATGGACGTTCAGGTCCTCGCGCCGGCGGGTCTTCCGATCGTGGCGTGGGTCGTGCCGGTGAACGGGGCGATGCGAAGCCCCGTTTCTACAAGGGCGACGACAATCGTGCGGAACGCCCACGCGGCGAGCGTCCCGACCGGAGCAGCAGCGATGCCGGCGCACGTCCCGCCCGTGCAACAGGTCCGCGCGATGGTGCGGCCAGGCCGCGCGGTCCCCGTAGCGAAAGCGAACGGGGCGAACGCCCCCGGACCGAGCGTCCGCGCAGCGAACGCGCCAAGACCGAGCGGTCCGGCAGCGATGGTTTCCGCCCGAACGGCGTGCGGCAGGAACGGGCGCGCCCCGCCCGTCCCGACGGCCCACGCCAGGACCGTGGCCGGTCCGACCGTCCGCGTGACGACGCCGTCAAATCCTATCCGCCGCGTCGTCCGCGCGGAAAAGGGCCGACCCCGACCACCAACCCGCATCCCGCTCATGCCGCCGCCAGCGAGGGCAAGGGCGAGCCGCAGCGTATCGCCAAGCTGCTGGCCCGCGCCGGTGTTGCCTCCCGCCGCGAAATCGAGCGGATGATCGAGGAAGGCCGTGTAGCCAAGGACGGCGTGGTCATCGACACGCCCGCCACGCTGCTGACGTCGCTCTATGGCGTGACGGTCGATGACATCGCGGTCGCTGCGCCCGAACCTACGCGCCTGTTCCTGTTCCACAAGCCGACCGGCTATCTGACGACCGAGCGTGATCCTGCGGGCCGCCCGACCATCTACGACCGGCTGCCCGCCGATCTGCCGCGCGTCATGCCGATCGGCCGGCTGGACATGAATACAGAAGGGCTGTTGCTGCTGACCACCGACGGCGGCTTCAAGCGCGAAATGGAATTGCCCGCGACCGGCGTGCCGCGCACCTATCGCGCGCGTGCGTTCGGCGAGGTGAGCCAGCAGCAGCTGGAGGATCTGTTCGACGGGCTGGAAATTGACGGTATCCGCTATGGCCCGATCGAGGCGAATCTGGAACGGCGCACCGGGCGCAACCAGTGGATCGAAATGACCCTGACCGAAGGCAAGAACCGGGAGGTTCGCCGCGTGCTGGAGCATATGGACCTGAAGGTCAACCGCCTGATCCGCACCAGCTACGGCCCCTTTCATCTGGGCGAACTGCCGGTCGGCGCCGTCGAGGAAGTCCGCGAGCATGAACTGGCGCATTTTCGCAAGAGCTTGCGGGATGCGGGGAAGACGGCTGACAGAAAGGCAAAGCAGGACGGGGCTGACGGAGACGAGGACGCATGAGGATCATTTCGGGCCAATGGCGCGGCCGTCCCTTGACCGCGCCGAAGGGTGATGCGACCCGACCCACCGGCGACCGGACCCGTGAAACGCTATTTTCCATGCTGCTCAGCCGTATCGGATCGTTCGAGGGACTGACCGTGGGCGACTTTTTCGCCGGATCGGGCGCATTGGGGTTCGAAGCGCTGTCGCGCGGTGCCGCTTCCTGCCTGTTTGTCGAGCAGGACAAGCCAGCACTGGATGCGATCCGCGCAAACGGCGACCGTCTGGGCATTCGTCCGGACATCCGCGCTTCCAGCGTCTTGGCGCTGGGGTCAGCGCCTAAGCCGCTGGATCTCATATTCATGGACCCGCCTTATGGCACCGGCGCGGGTCAGGTGGCGCTCGATAAGCTCGCCCGTCTCGGCTGGACCAACCCCGCGAGCTGGATCAGCATCGAAACGGATCGCCGCGAAGATGTGGTGGTAAAGGGATTTGCCGTGGATGCCGTGCGCGATGTCGGCAAGGCGCGGATTACGCTGCTGCGATCGGAAGACTGAAGTCTGCACGCTCGCCATCAACGATACAGCGAGTTGGACAGCTATATGGCATTTTCAGCCGGCCGGGCGGCACTGATGGCCACCCGGCACGGCGCTGTTAGCCGCTGTTAGCGCTTGCGACCCTTGGGCGCTTCACCGCGATTGACGCAGCTGTCCTGCACAGTGCGGGTGCAAGTCGGATAGTCCTTCGCTTCCGTCGGCGCAGGCGTCATGTTGCCACCCACCGTTACCGGATTGGCCGATGAACCGACAGGCGCCGCCGGATCTTTCGGCACGCCAGCAGGCGCCGGCGCCATGCCCGGATCGGCCGGCACCGCCCCGGTCGGCTGGCCGGCGTTTGGATCGGCCTGTGGCGGCATAGGCGCAGCAGGCGTGGCGGGTGAGGCCGGCGCTGCTGGTGCAGCCGGAGCGACAGGGGCCGAAGGCGGCGTCGCAGCCGGATCTGCCGGCGCCGGCTCGGCCGGTGGCGTCATGGCGTCGGCAGGCGGCGGGCTGCTCTGAGCAGGCATATCCTGCGCGATAGCGGCACCTCCCGCCATGGTGAGGCTCAACATCGCAACGCCAGCAAGCATGATGGATTTCATCGGGATCATCCTTTCCTATTTTCTGTTCTTCGCCCCGTTCGGCGTAAAAACCGTAAGCATGACAGACCCGTTCCACCATGACGACGAAGCGGTGCATATACAGGATCGAATGAGCGGATTTTGCGGCCTATGGTCCTTCGGGATAGCGGGCGAACGACGGCAGGTCATGCGCCTTGTCCACCCAAGGCAAGGCTTCGGCCATCTGGATCTGCGCCTGGGGCGGCAAGGCATCGGGATCGTCCAGCGTCGCCGTCTGAATGTCGATCGCGCCGGGGAAGACCACCGGATTGGTGTAGAACAGGCCCGTGCCGCAAGTGCCACAGAAATGGCGCGTGGCATGTTCGGAGGATTGATACCGCACGACCTCCCCTTCGACCTTGACCGCCTCTTCCGGGAAGAGCGCCCAACCCACCATCGGCGCGCCCGTGCTGGCGCGGCAATCCTTGCAATGGCATAGCGCGCTATAGGCCGGATCGCCGGTCGCTTCGTAGCGGATTGCCCCGCATTGGCATCGTCCCGTCAGCATCGCCCCTTGCTCCCTTGCATGATTCGCCTTTTGTTCTCATAGAAGGGCCGTCGCTGCAAGAGGCCGTTCCCGTCGCGCCCCTTGCCCCTGCACCACCCCATGCCTAGTTGACCCATATGACCGTTCCTGCCCCCTCCCCCAATGATCCGCCCTATCTGGATGGGTTGAACCCGCCGCAGCGAGAAGCGGTGCTGACTACGGAGGGGCCGGTGCTGGTGCTGGCCGGTGCGGGCACGGGCAAGACGGCGGCGCTTACCGCACGGCTGGCGCATCTGATCGGCACGCGCCGCGCCTGGCCGTCCGAGATATTGGCCGTTACCTTCACCAACAAGGCGGCGCGGGAAATGCGCGCGCGGGTCGGCAGGATGATTGGCGATGCGGTGGAGGGCATGCCCTGGCTCGGCACCTTCCACGCCATCGCGGCCAAGATGCTGCGCCGACACGCCGAACTGGTGGGATTGCAATCCAATTTCACGATTCTCGACACCGACGACCAGTTGCGGTTGCTCAAGCAACTTGTGCAGGCGGAGGGGATCGACGAAAAGCGCTGGCCGGTGCGGCAACTGGCCGGCCTGATCGACCAGTGGAAGAATAAGGGCTGGACACCCGCCGACGTCGGCGCGGGTGAGGCGGAGGGCTATGCCAACGGCAAGGGGCAAACGCTCTATGCCGCCTATCAGGCCCGGCTGCGTGACGTAAATGCCTGCGATTTCGGTGACCTGTTGCTCCACACTCTCACCATTTTGAAGACGCATCGCGACGTGCTGGAGCAATATCAGCAGAAATTCCGCTACATCATGGTGGACGAATATCAAGACACCAACAGTAGCCAATATCTGTGGCTGCGGCTGCTGGCGCAGACGCGCAAGAATATCTGCTGCGTGGGCGACGACGATCAGTCGATTTATTCATGGCGCGGCGCAGAAGTCGCCAATATCCTGCGGTTCGAAAAGGATTTTCCCGGCGCAACCATCATCCGGCTGGAGCAGAATTATCGGTCCACTCCGCACATATTGGGTGCGGCGTCAGGGGTGATTGCGGAAAATGGCAATCGACTGGGCAAGACGCTGTGGACCGACATCGACGTCGGCGAAAAGGTGAAGGTCCTGGGCGTGTGGGACGGGCCGGAGGAAGCCCGGCGCGTCGGCGAGGAGATTGAAGCGGTCGAACGGAGCGGCGGCTCACTGGATGAGGTCGCGATCCTCGTCCGCGCCCAGCACCAGACCCGCGAATTCGAAGACCGTTTCATCCAGATCGGCCTGCCCTATCGTATCGTCGGCGGCTTCCGTTTCTACGAACGCGCCGAAATTCGCGATGCGCTGGCCTATTTGCGGCTGGTGAACCAGCCTGCCGACGACCTGGCGTTCGAACGGATCGTCAACGTGCCCAAGCGCGGCCTGGGCGACAAGGCGGTCGAGAAATTGCACCGGCTGGCGCGGGCGGAGGGCATCCCGTTGGCGTTGGCGGCGGCACGCATATTGGACACCGATGAACTGACGCCGCAGGCGCGTCGGTCGCTGGGCAATTTCATCGGCGATCTGGCGCGCTGGCGCGATCGGGCCGGGCAATTGCCCCATGCCGAACTGGCGCGGCAGATATTGGACGAGAGCGGCTATACCGCGATGTTGCAGGCCGAACGCACGACCGAGAGCGCCGGGCGGCTGGAAAACCTGTCCGAACTCGCCCGCGCGATGGAAGAATATGAAACGCTGGGCGCCTTCCTGGAGCATGTCTCCCTCGTGATGGATAATGAAGCGCAGGCGGACGAGCGCAAGATCACCATCATGACCATCCACGCCGCCAAGGGGCTGGAGTTCGACACGGTGTTCCTGGCTGGTTGGGAGGAGGGCATTTTTCCATCGCAGCGCGCGCTGGACGAAGGCGGTTTGAACAGCCTGGAGGAGGAACGCCGGCTCGCCTATGTGGCGATCACGCGGGCGCGCAGGCGCTGCACCATCCTGCACGCCGCCAATCGCCGCATCTACGGCCAGTGGACCAGCAGCATCCCGTCGCGATTCGTCGGCGAATTGCCGCCCGAACATGTCGAATCGGAAAGCAGCATGGCGGGCGGCGCGTCGCTTTGGCGGGCCAACTGGTCGGAACGGGACGATCCCTTCGCCAATGTCGCGCGCGGCAGCGGACGCGGCCCCGGCTGGCAGCGGGCGCAGTCCACCGGGCAGTTCAGCAAGGAACCGGTGCGGATCGTGGAGGCACGGGCATCGGCCGTATCGCTGGGCAATAAGGGGCGCAGCGACATGCGCTTGGGATTGCGCGTGTTCCACCAGAAATTCGGCTATGGCAGCGTCGCGGAGATCGAAGGCAACAAGCTGGAGATCGATTTCGAAACGGCCGGGCGCAAGCGCGTAATGGACAGTTTCGTTCAGCCGGCCTGAGGGCGGGACACTGACGGCGGTATCGATTGGGGCACGGCACAGATTTTGGCCGACAGGATAGCACTTACATCGTTGGCGAAAGCTTCGATGGTCGCCACTGTCGCCGGATCGCTGATCAGGCGCGGTTCGGGGTCGATCGCGCAGAGCGTGCCATAGAAGCTGCCGTCCGACAGGATGAGCGGGAACGAGGCGTAGCTTTTGAAGCCATAGAAGCGCGGCACCGGATGCCGTTGCCAGGCGATGTCGGCATCGACATGGTCGATCACCACATAATTTTCGGTCTGGCGGATATCGTTGCAGATGGTCATCTGCACCTCCAGCTCCGCGCCGGGTTCCAGCCCGAAGGCGATCTTGTCCAGCACCTGGCAGGCGATCCATCGATCCTCGGTCACCCGCGCAACGGCGGCAAAGCCCATCTGCGTGACCTGGCACAGGCGTGCCAATATCGCCCGGATCGTATCGTCATCGCCCTGCGCGGCGGCCTGAACGGCGAATTCATCTTTCATAGCAGCGGAATGGCAGGAAAGCGCGATGTTGACCAGTGGGGAGGATGTGGCGCGAGGAGAGAATTGCAGCGGCAATCGCGATGGCACCAGCCTGTGCTGCATATAGGATTAGATGAATATTGGTGGAGCCTAGCGGGATCGAACCGCTGACCTCCTGCATGCCATGCAGGCGCTCTCCCAGCTGAGCTAAGGCCCCATCCTGCGCGGCAAGGCCGTCGCATCATGGTCAGACCATGTCCGGCATTGCCGTCGGTCTTATATATAAACGCGAAGTCAGGGATAACTTCTCGTCTTTTCCCGCACTTGCGTCCGGGAATTTTCGGAAAAATGTCGCCCGGACATTTTTGGTCCCGAAAATTGGTGGAGCCTAGCGGGATCGAACCGCTGACCTCCTGCATGCCATGCAGGCGCTCTCCCAGCTGAGCTAAGGCCCCGTACCAGTGAGGCGCCGCTTGGGTTCGGCGCCTCGGAGGTCGCTGCCTCTAGGGTCGTGTGACCCCGTTGGCAAGCAGAAATTTCACTTAATTATCGTCGTTGTCGTCGTCACCGGCGGCATCGACGCCCAGGTCGTCGTCACCACCCAGATCGACGTCATTGTCCGGCGAATCGCCGTCGTCGTCGACGTCGATGTCCAGATCGTCGTCAGCCGTTTCCAGCTCGCCATCTGCGGTTTCGATCACCTTCTTGGGCGCCGCTTCCTCATAAGGCAGCGGCTGCTTCGATTTCAGCACCGGTTCCGGTTCCCAGGCACTGTTGCAGTTGATGCAGGTGACCGGATCGTCCTTGCCCAGGTCGTAGAAGCGAGTCGCGCATTTTGGGCAGGTCCGCTTCGTGCCCCATTCAGCCTTCACCATGTCCGGCCTGTTCCTTCTTCGATGCTTCAAACAGAAATCACGCGGCGCAACGCTTGTTGCCCGCGAAACGTCGGGCGCCTTGCCATAGCGGGATCGCGCTGTCAAAAGCCGCTCGCATTTTTTCGGTTCCAACACAATGGATACCCCGTGACCCAGCATGACGATCAACCCACCCCCCGCACCTTCTCCGCCGCGCCAGCCCTGGCGGGCAGCGTCACCGTGCCGGGCGACAAGAGCATTTCCCACCGGTCGCTGATGCTGTCGGCGCTGGCCGTGGGCGAAAGCCGGGTCGAAGGCCTGCTGGAGGGCGAGGATGTGCTGGCCACTGCCGCTGCCCTTCGCGCCATGGGCGCGACGATCGAACGCGACGGTGATGCTGTCTGGCATATCCATGGCGTGGGCGTCGGCGGCCTGCTCCAACCCGAAAACGCGCTGGACATGGGCAATAGCGGCACGTCGACGCGCCTGCTGATGGGCTTGCTCGCCAGCCATGACCTGACCGCGACCTTCGTGGGTGACGCTTCGCTGAGCAAGCGGCCGATGGCTCGCGTGACCGAACCGCTGTCGCGCACCGGCGCCAGCTTCACGGGCAGCCCCGGTGCCAATGGAAATATGACGCTGCCGCTGACGATGAAGGGCGCCTGCCCGGCCGTGCCGCTGGACTACGCTCTGCCCGTCGCATCGGCGCAGGTGAAGTCGGCGATCCTGCTGGCCGGACTGAATACGCCGGGCATCACCCGCGTCGTCGAGCCGATTCCGACCCGCGACCATAGCGAGCGGATGCTCAAGGGCTTCGGCGCGGACCTGACTGTCGAGGTGCAGGCGGACGGCACGCGCGTCATCACGCTGGTCGGCGAAGCGGAATTGCAGCCGCAGAATATCATCGTGCCGGGCGACCCATCCTCCGCCGCCTTCCCCATGGTTGCCGCGCTGCTGGTGCCGGGATCGCAGGTGACGATCGCCAATGTGGGCCTCAACGGCACGCGCGCGGGCCTGATCGACCTGCTGCGCGAGATGGGCGGGTCGATCGAGGTGGTGAACGCCCGCGAGGTGGGCGGCGAGCCGGTCGGCGACCTGATCGTCACGGCATCGGCCTTGAAGGGCGTCGAACCCGACCCCGCCCGCGCACCCAGCATGATCGACGAATATCCCGTCGCCTTCATCGCCGCCGCCTTCGCGCAGGGGCGCAGCATCTTTCGTGGGCTGGACGAACTGCGCGTCAAGGAATCCGACCGCATCGCCACCATGGCACAAGGACTGCGCGCCATCGGCGTAACGGTCGAGGAACTGGAAGACGGCATCATCATCGAGGGCAGCGGCGGCACGCTGCTGCCGGGGGGCGGCCCGATCGCCACCAAGCTCGATCATCGCATCGCGATGAGCTTCGCGGTCGCCGGTCTGGTGTCGAAGGACGGCGTGACCATCGACGATATGCGCCCGGTCGCCACCAGCTTCCCGACCTTCCTGCCCCTGCTCCAGTCGCTGGGCGCGATCGCATGATCATCGCCGTCGACGGCCCTGCCGCATCGGGCAAAGGCACCATCGCCAAGGCGCTGGGCCGCCATTATGGCCTGCCGGTGCTGGACACCGGCCTGCTCTACCGTGCGGTCGGCCTGTCCGTGCTGATGGCTGGCGGCGACCCGGATCTTGAGGCGGACGCGCTGGCCGCCGCCGGCTTTGGCGATCATATCCTGTCCGACCCGGCATTGCGCAGCGAAGCCGTCGGCAGCCTGGCATCGCGCGTGTCCGTGCATCAGAGCGTGCGCGATGCGCTGGTCAAACGGCAGCGCGACTTCGCGACGCAGCCGGGTGGCGCGATCCTGGACGGGCGCGACATCGGCACGGTCATCGCACCGGATGCCGACGCCAAGATCTTCGTCACCGCAAGCGTCCACATCCGGGCCGAACGCCGTTTCAGGGACGCGCTCAGCCATGGGGGCCATCCCGACATGGACAGCCTGATCGCCGACATTCAAGCCCGCGACACGCGCGACATGAGCCGCGATCATGCGCCCTTGAAGCAGGCCGATGGCGCGGACTTGCTAGATACGAGCGATTTGACTATAGACGCGGCCGTCCAGCGGGCCATCGCGCTTGTGGACGCTCAGCTTGAAGGTCGCTCCAACCAGTGACCCGACAAGGCGCGCGGCATTGCCGGGCGCCCTTTTCGCTTAACTCGTCTGCGCGTTTCACGGCCGTAACCCTTTGGATACGCGCCGGATATTCGGTCCTGCGCGTGGTTTGGCCAAAGACCATCGGATACAACCGATTGGCCAGCAATGATGAGTGAAGGACCAACCATGGCCTCTACGGCATTCCCCTCGCGCGACGATTTCGCCGCGCTTCTCAATGATTCTCTCGGTGGTGAAGACGGCGGCTTTGAAGGCCGCGTCGTCAAGGGCACCGTTACCGCCATCGAAAACGACCTGGCCGTCATCGACGTAGGCTTGAAGTCGGAAGGCCGCGTGCCGCTGCGCGAATTCGCCGCGCCGGGCCAGAAGGCTGACCTCAAGGTCGGCGACGAAGTCGAAGTCTATGTCGACCGCGTCGAAAACGCCCATGGCGAAGCCATGCTGTCGCGTGACCGCGCCCGCCGCGAAGCCGCCTGGGACAAGCTGGAAAGCGAGTTTACCGAGAGCGCCCGCGTCGAAGGCGTCATCTTCGGCCGCGTCAAGGGTGGCTTCACCGTCGACCTCGACGGCGCCGTGGCGTTCCTGCCCGGTTCGCAGGTCGATATCCGTCCCGTGCGCGACGTCACCCCGCTCATGGACATTCCGCAGCCCTTCCAGATCCTGAAGATGGATCGTCGTCGCGGCAACATCGTCGTGTCGCGTCGCGCCATCCTGGAAGAAACGCGCGCTGAACAGCGCAGCGGCCTCATCCAGACGCTGGCCGAAGGCCAGATCATCGAAGGCGTCGTCAAGAACATCACCGATTATGGTGCGTTCGTTGACCTGGGCGGCATCGATGGCCTGCTGCACGTCACCGACCTGTCGTACAAGCGCATCAACCACCCGAACGAGATGATCAACATCGGCGACACCGTCCGTGTCCAGATCATCCGCATCAACCGCGACACGCAGCGCATTTCGCTCGGCATGAAGCAGCTGGAAAGCGATCCGTGGGAAGGCGCCAGCGCCAAGTATCCCGTCGGCGCCAAGCTGTCGGGCCGCGTCACGAACATCACCGAATATGGTGCGTTCGTCGAACTGGAAGCCGGCATCGAAGGCCTGGTCCATGTTTCGGAAATGTCCTGGACCAAGAAGAACGTTCACCCCGGCAAGATCGTTTCGACCAGCCAGGAAGTCGAAGTTCTGGTCCTCGAAGTCGATCCCGAAAAGCGCCGCATCTCGCTCGGCCTCAAGCAGGCCCAGTCGAACCCGTGGGATTCGTTCGCCGAACGTCACCCGATCGGTTCCACCGTCGAAGGCGAAGTCAAGAATGCGACCGAATTCGGTCTGTTCATCGGCCTCGACGGCGACGTGGACGGCATGGTCCACATGTCGGACATCGCATGGGGCATTTCGGGCGAAGACGCGCTGGCGCTGCACCGCAAGGGCGAGGCCGTTCAGGCTGTCGTTCTCGACATCGACGTCGAGAAGGAACGCATCAGCCTGGGCATGAAGCAGCTTGAGCGTGGCGGCCCGGCCGCTGGTGGCACCGCTGCCGCGGCTGCCGGCCTCAACAAGAACTCGATCGTCACCGTGACGGTTCTTGAAGTCCGCGACGGCGGCCTGGAAGTCCAGGCTGGCGAAGACGGCGCTGCCGGCTTCATCAAGCGCAGCGATCTTGGCCGCGACCGTGACGAACAGCGTCCGGAACGCTTCCAGGTCGGCCAGAAGTTCGACGCCATGGTGACCGGTTTCGACCGCGCCAAGAAGCCGACCTTCTCGGTCAAGGCGATGCAGATCGCCGAAGAGAAGCAGGCTGTCGCACAATATGGCTCGTCCGACAGCGGCGCGTCGCTGGGCGACATTCTGGGCGAAGCGCTCAAGGCGAAGACGGAAGGCTAAGTCTTCTTTCGCTACTGAAGAAAAATGGCCCGCCGGATATATGTCCGGCGGGCTTTTTCATGCCCTGACAAGATCTTTCTTATGTAAACGTAACGATCGCCTTGTTGCCCGATTGTCAACGCCTTGCGGATTCTCTATGACATAGCAGGGGCACAGCAGAGGGGCGCTGGAGATCCAATGATCCGTTCGGAACTGATCCAGAAACTGGCCGAGGAAAATCCTGGCCTGAGCTTGCCGGAAGTAGAAAAGATCGTCGATCTTTTCTTCCGGGAGATTGTCGATCGACTGTCCACGGGCGGTCGGGTCGAATTGCGCGGTTTCGGTGCATTCACCACCCGCGCACGCGACGCCCGAACCGGACGCAACCCGCGCACCGGCGAACAGGTGCCGGTGGATGCCAAGCGCGTCCCCTATTTCAAGCCGGGCAAGGAAATGCGCGAACGGCTGAACGGCAAGGACGCCTGAGTCGGGCATAGACGATTGCTGAACGCGATCGGGCAGCGCTCGATCGCTCTTGACCTGCCGCCCGCCAGCCGCCACTGAGGCGCTGCCTGGCGACGAAGCCATGCGGACGTGGCGAAATCGGTAGACGCAGCGGACTTAAAATCCGCCTTCCCCTGGAAATGCGGGTTCAAGTCCCGCCGTCCGCACCAGCAAAGATGACAAGCTTTTTCCTGCCAAAGGACTGGCTATTGCGACCAGTTGCCGCGATGATGCCCATATGGCCGGTGCGATCAATCCCAACAGCTTCAGCGACTCCCTCGTCATCCTGGGCGCGGCCGGGCTTGTCATTCCCGGATTTGCCCGTTTCCGCATCAGTCCGGTCATCGGCTTCATCCTGGTCGGGCTGGCCGTAGGCCCCGCAGGGCTGGGATCGCTGGTCGATCAATATCCCTGGCTCTACCATGTGACCATATCCAACCGGGCGGCGATTGAGCCATTTGCGGAATTGGGCGTCATATTGTTGCTCTTCTCCATCGGACTGGAGCTGAGTTTCCGGCGATTATGGACGATGCGTACGCAAGTATTCGGCGTCGGTGCCGCAGAGTTGATCGGCGGCGCGCTGCTGATTGCCATGGGCCTTTATTTCCTGGGCCAACCGACCGCCGGCGCCATCGGCCTTGGCCTGGCGCTGGCCCTTTCCTCCACCGCCGTCGTGCTGCCGATGGTCGGCACGCAAAGCGCGGTCGGCCGCGCCGCCTTTTCCATGCTGCTGTTCGAAGATCTGGCTCTGGTGCCGATCATCTTCATGCTCGGCGCGCTTGCGCCCTCCGTCGCCGCCAGTCCTGATGGCGCATGGGGCGAAATGGCCAATACGCTGATGAAGGGTGGCATCACCATCGCCGCCATGCTGGTGCTGGGCCGCGTTTTCCTGCCGCATATGTTCAGCCAGGCCGCGCGTACCAAAAGCCCGGAAGTCTTTCTGGCCGCCAGCCTGCTGGTGGTCATCGTGTCCAGCCTGGCGACGTCGATCGCTGGCCTGTCGCCGATCGTGGGTGCCCTGCTGGCCGGTCTGCTGATCGCCGAGACGGACTATCATGGCGAGGTCGAGGTGATGACCGCCCCGTTCAAGGGGCTGGCGCTGGGCGTGTTCCTGATCACCGTGGGGATGAGCTTGGACATTCGCGTCATCCTGGCCAACTGGCCCAGCCTGATGATGGCGGTGGTCGGCGTGGTATTGGCCAAGACGCTGGTGACCGGCGCCCTCCTCTACTTCTCCGGCGCGCGAAAGGGCGTGGCGCTGGAGGTCGGCGTGCTCATGTCCAGCCCGTCGGAAACCACGCTGATCGTGCTGTCCGCGGCCGCAGCGGCGCAACTGATCCTTCCCTCCACAGCCGCCTTCTGGCAGATCGTGACCGCCATCGGCCTTACCATCACGCCGCTGCTGGCGCGGATCGGCCATGACATCGCCCGCCGGCTCGAAACCGCCCTGGGTGAGGAGACGATCGAAGCGACGGAAGACCATACCGAAGCCGCCGCGGTCATCATCGGCTTCGGCCGGGTCGGGCGCATGGTGTGCGACCTGCTCAAGACGCACAAGCAGCGCTTCATCGTCGTCGAATCGGACCCCGATGTCGTCGCGGATGCGCGGCGAATGGGCTATCCGATCCTTTTCGGCGACGTGGCGCGCGCGGAAATGCTCGATCGGCTGAGGCTGGGCCATGCCCGTGCGCTGATCCTGACCATGGACGACCCGGTATTGTCCGTGCGCGTGACCAGGCGGGTGCGCGGATGGGTGCCTGATCTGCCGATCATCGCGCGCGCGCGCGATACCGATCATGCCGCGCAACTCTACAAGGCCGGCGCCAGCGACGCGGTGCCCGAAACGCTCGAAAGCTCGCTGCAACTGGCGGAAACTGCCCTGGTGGACCTGGGAGTGGCGATGGGGCCTGTGATCGCGTCGATCCATCAGACGCGCGAGGACCTGCGCGTGGGCATCAAGGAAGCGGCACAGATGGAAACCGCGCCCAAGCTGCGCCGGTTGCGACAGGATGAAGTGTCTTAATCCCCTTCCTGCGGCGGGCTGAACACCGACCAGCCCGTCCGCCGCGCCAGCAGTTCCAGCGCCTGCGTGCCCAATTGGCTGTTGCCGCTGGCGTTGAGGCCCGGCGACCAGACCGCGATCGAGGCACGGCCCGGCACGATCGCCAATATGCCGCCCCCCACGCCCGACTTGCCGGGAATGCCCACGCGAAAGGCAAAGTCGCCCGACGCATCATAATGGCCGCAGGTCAGCATCAGCGCATTGATACGCCGCGCGCGGCTGGGCGACACCACCCTGCCCCCGTCGGGATGCCGCCCGTCCAGCATCAGATAGCGGCCGGCAAGCGCCAGTTGCCGGCAATTCATCTCGATCGCGCATTGGTGGAAATAGCTGCCCAGCACCAGATCGACGGGATGCCGCACATTGTCGAACGCGCGCATATAGTTGGCGAGCGCGATGTTGCGAAAGCCCGTCGCAGTTTCCGATGCGGCGACATCCTCGTTGATCGCGATGCTGTCGTCACCGGTCAGGTATCGCATGAACCGCAGCATCTCGCCAATCGCCACGCGCGGCTGATGCCCGCCAAGGTTGACGTCCGACACGACGATGGCGCCGGCGTTGATGAAGGGATTGCGCGGGATGCCTTCCTCCCGTTCCAGCTGCGTGATGGAATTGAAGGCATTGCCCGAAGGCTCCCTGCCTACCCGATCCCATAGCTGATCGCCGACCTTGCCAAGCGCCAGCGTGAGCGCGAACACCTTGGATATGGACTGGATCGAAAAGCCCGTGTCCGCGTCGCCGCCGGCCAGGATACGCCCGTCCGCCGTGGCGATCGCAATGCCGAATTGCGCCGGATCGACCTTCGCCAGTTCGGGGATATAGCTGGCGACCTGCCCGCGATCCTCGGCCTTCGCCGATTCAGATAGGATGTCGGAAAGGATGGCGGGCAAATCGATGATCATGGCGCGACCCTAGCCCAGGTCACGCGCTCAATCGAGACGGCGATTGACCTCACCGATGCGGGCCCGCACGTCGCGCAGCAGGGCGTCGAAGGACGACACTTGATGCGCGCCATAACGCGCTGCCGTGATATCGACGTTGCCCTTCCGCCAATAACCGTCCGGGCAGAAGATGATGAGTTTTCCCGATCGCGCATGCAGCCCCATTTCGAGCAGACTGACCGGACTTTGCGATCCAGGTACGAAATAGAGGATGATGATGTCCGCACTATCCAGCGCGGCCAGTTCCCATTCCACCTGTTGTCGAAAATGAGGGTCGCTCGCTTCGGGCTTCCACGCCGGATTCCAGTCCGGACGGCGGGGGTTGAGGATCGTCACGCGCTCTCCAGCCAGCGCGGCGATCATGTCTTGCTGCCAGTCGCGCGCCTTACCCATGTCGATGCTGCCGCCCAGAAACAGACGGGCGCTGTCATGCGCAGCCGGCAGCGGCTGGGGCGAGGTGACGGTCACCGCATCGGCCGCCCGTACAGCCATAGGCGTCACCAGCAACAGCGCGGTCAGGAAAAAACGCAACATGGCGACAGGCGGCGTCATGAACCGACGCCGCCCCGATCCGTTCAGGCAGGCACGCTGGCGAGCGCGGCCTTCACCGCGTCGATCGCGCCCTGCGCCTTGTCGCCGTCGGGACCACCGCCCTGCGCCATGTCGGGACGGCCGCCGCCGCCCTTGCCGCCCAGCGCTTCCACGCCGACGCGGACCAGATCGACCGCACTGATGCTGGCGACCAGATCGTCGGTCACGCCCACCGCGATGGTAGCGCGGCCTTCGACCACGGCCAGCACGGCTGATACGCCGCTGCCCAGCAGCTTCTTGTTGCCGTCCACGATGCCGCGCAATTCCTTGGGGTCGAGGCCCTCGATAACCTGGCCGAGGAAATCGACGTTGCCAATCTTTTCAGGACCAGCGGCCTGCGCAGAGCCGCCGCCGCCCAGCGCCAGCGCCTTCTTCGCGTCGGCAAGCTCGCGTTCCAGCTTGCGGCTCTGTTCGACCAGCGCGACGATCCGCGCGGGCACGTCGTCGGGCGAAGTCTTGAGCGCAGCCGCCGTCTGGCGCAGCTTGTCGTCACGGTCGATCAGCCAGAGGCGCGCGGCTTCGCCGGTCAGCGCCTCGATCCGGCGGACACCGCTGGACACGGCGCTCTCCGCCACGATCTTGAACAAGGCGATGTCGCCCGTCGCGCGGACATGGGTGCCGCCGCACAGTTCGACCGAATAGTTGTTGCCGCCCGGTTCGCCCGGCACGCCCATCGACAGGACGCGAACCTCGTCGCCATACTTCTCACCGAACAGCGCCATCGCACCCGCCGAAATGGCGTCGTCCGGGGTCATGAGGCGGGTCGTGACCTCCTCATTATGGCGGATCTGCGCGTTCACATCCGCTTCGACCTTCGCGATCTGCGCATGGGTCAGGGCTTCGGGGTGCGAGAAGTCGAAGCGCAGGCGCTCTGCCGCTACCATGCTGCCCTTCTGCGTCACATGCCCGCCCAGTTCCTTGCGAAGCGCGGCGTGCAGCAGATGGGTGGCGCTATGGTTGGCGCGGATGCGGTCGCGACGTTCGACATCGACGGTCAGGTTGACCGTATCGCCGATCTTGACGCTACCGGCGCCGATCGTCGCCTGATGCGCGTGCAGACGGCCCAGAGGCTTCGACGTATCCGCCACGTCTGCGGACAGGCCGCCCAGCGAACTGATCGTACCCGCGTCGCCATTCTGGCCGCCGCTTTCGCCGTAAAAAGGCGTCTGGTTGGTGATGATAGCCACCCTGTCGCCGACGGTGGCGCTGTCCACGCGGACGCCATCCTTGACGATGGCCAGCACTTCGCCTTCGCCCTTGGTGGAGGCGTAACCGACAAATTCGGTGCTGCCCAGCGTTTCGGCTATATCATACCAGATTTCGTCCGACGCCTTTTCGCCCGATCCCTTCCACGCGGCGCGCGCGGCGGCCTTCTGTTCCGCCATCGCGGCGTCGAATCCGGCGCGATCGACGGACAGGCCCTGCGTGCGCAGCGCATCTTCGGTCAGGTCATAGGGGAAGCCATATGTGTCATAGAGCTTGAACGCGGTTTCGCCCGGCAGGGACGCGCCTTCGGACAGGCCAGTGGTTGCTTCATCCAGCAGGCGCAGGCCGTTTTCCAGCGTCTTGCGGAACCGGGTTTCCTCACGCAGCAGCGTTTCCTCGATCAACGGCTGGGCGCGGACCAGTTCGGGGAAGGCCCCGCCCATTTCGGAGACGAGGCTGGATACGAGACGATACATCAGCGGATCTTTCGCCCCGATGATGTGCGCGTGACGCATGGCGCGGCGCATGATCCGGCGCAGCACATAGCCGCGCCCTTCGCTGGCGGGCAGCACGCCGTCGGCGATCAGGAAGCTGGTCGAACGCAGATGATCGGCGATGACGCGATGGCTGGCCTGAAATTCGCCATCGGTGGCGGTGCGGGTGATCGCGGCGGATTCCTCGATCAGCGCCTTGAACGTGTCGGTATCGTAATTGTTGTGGACGCCCTGCATGACGGCCGCGATCCGTTCCAGACCCATGCCGGTGTCGATGGACGGCTTGGGCAGTTCGCTGACGATCTCGTTGGCTTCCTGCTCATATTGCATGAAGACGAGGTTCCAGATTTCCACGAACCGGTCGCCATCTTCCTCCGGCGATCCCGGAGGGCCACCCCAGATATGATCGCCATGGTCGTAGAAGATTTCCGAGCAGGGACCGCACGGACCGCTATCGCCCATGGCCCAGAAATTATCCTTGGTCGGGATGCGGATGATCTTGTGATCGGGAAGCCCTGCGATCTTCTTCCACAGGTCGAACGCCTCATCGTCCGTGTGATAGACGGTCGCGGTCAGCTTGTCCGCGGGCAGGCCCCACTCCTTGGTCAGCAAGGTCCAGGCGTGGGTGATCGCCTGTTCCTTGAAATAATCGCCGAAGCTGAAATTCCCCAGCATTTCGAAGAAAGTGTGGTGCCGCGCGGTATAGCCGACATTGTCGAGGTCATTGTGCTTGCCGCCGGCGCGGACTGACTTCTGGCTCGACGTCGCGGTCTTGTAGGGGCGCGTTTCCAGGCCCGTGAAGACATTCTTGAACGGCACCATACCGGCGTTCACGAACATCAGCGTCGGGTCATTGTGCGGCACCAGCGGCGCGGACGGAACGATGGTGTGGCCGTTGCCCCCGAAATAGTCGAGGAAAGAGCGGCGAATGTCGTTTGTCGAGGTCATGCGCGCGATTTAGTGGGAAGCGGCCCGCCGCACAAGCGGGGGATTTGGTCGTTTAGCTTGCGCCGCCGTTATTCATGTCGTCGTCCCGGACATGGTCCGGGACGACAAGGGGCATTATCCCATCGGTTCCTCGATCGATACCGGCGGCTTGGAAAACCACGCCGGCCCTCCTGCTGTCATGTGAAAGCAGTCTTCCATGCGGATGCCCATGGTGCCGGGCAGATATAATCCCGGTTCGTTGGAAAAGCACATGCCCACATCCAGCCTGGTGGTTTCGCCATGGACGAGGTTGACCGGTTCATGCCCTTCCATGCCGATGCCATGGCCGGTGCGGTGGGACAGGCCGGGCAGTGCATAGCCGGGGCCATAGCCTTGCTTTTCATAATAGCCGCGCACCGCATCATCGACCGAACCGGCGGGGGTACCGAGTTTCGCGGCGGCGAAGGCGATCTTTTGCCCCTGCGACACGTCATTCCACACCTTGCGCTGCTGCGCGCTGGGGGCCGCGCCATAAACGAAAGTGCGGCTGATATCGGACTGATAATCCTCGACCGTGCAGCCGCAGTCCATCAGCACCACCTCCCCTGCCTTCACCGCCTGTGGCTTGCCTGATCCGTGCGGATAGGCGGCCGCTTCGCCAAGCAGGATCAGGTTGAACTCCACCTGCCCGCCTAACTGCTTGGTCGCCGCGCTCATCAGCGCGCCGATGTCGGCGGGGGTCATGCCGGCCTTCACCTGGGGATAGGTCCAGCGGTAGGCGGCCATGGTGACGTCCGAAGCCGTCTGCATCAGGGCGATTTCCGCCGTCGTCTTGCGCATGCGGATGGCGCGGGTGACGGGGTCTTTGACAAGCTTTGCGGCGGGCAGCGCGGTCTTGAGACCATCGACCGCGAAATAGCGGACCGTTTCCTCAATGCCGATGCGCCCCTTCGCCAGCCCCCTGGCGGTCAGGAAGTCGGCGATCGGGGCGTAGGGGCTTTCATGCTCCTGCCAGACGCGGACCTCTGCGGGGATGGCGAGCGACTCGTCGATCGAGGGCTTTTCGAAAAAGGGACAGACGACCAGAGGCGTGCCGCTGGCCGGGATGACCAGCGCGGTCAGGCGTTCGCTGCGGTGCCAGCGAATACCGCTATAGTAAATCAGGCTCGCGCCCGGTTCGACCAGCAGGGCGTCGATACTGGCCGCCTGCATCATCGACTGCGCGCGGGCAAGGCGATCGGCGCGTTCGGCCCTGCCGATCGGCGCGACGCCGCCGGTCAGAGAGTTGAGCGCCTCGGCCGCTTTCTCCTGCGCAAAGAGGCGCGGGCCGACAAGCGATGTGGCGATCCCGGCAGCGGCGTAGCGCAGCAATGTGCGGCGATCAGGCGTAGGCATATTTGCCTCCCGTCTTGAGGGCGGCCTGATAGGCCGGCCGGCCGTGCATATCGCTTAGCCAACGCATGATGTTCGGGCGCGATTCGCCGAGCCCGCCGCGCGCACGGGACGCCTCCAGCGGAAAACTCATCATCATGTCGGCGGCGGTAAAGTCGTCGCCCGCGAAATAGCGGCGCCCCGCCAGTTCGCTTTCCAGCCAGTCGAGATGATCGTCCAGCATGCGCTGCACCGTCGGGCGCGCGGGACGACCGAGCAGGCCAAGCTTGCCGACGATGAGCAGCGCCAGCAGCGGTGGCATCATCGACCCTTCGGCATAATGGAGAAACTGGCGGTAGAGGATAGCGCCCTGCGCGCCGGCGGGCGGTCCAAAGCGGTTGCCGGACCGGGTGACCAGATAGTCCATGATCGCGCCGGTTTCGATCAGGCGATGGCCATCCACCTCCACCACCGGCGACCGACCGAGAGGATGGATCGCGCGCAGGCTTTCGGGCGCGCGCATCGTCTTGCGGTCGCGTTCATAGCGTCGGACTTCATAGGGTTCGCCCAGTTCCTCCAGCAGCCAGAGGATGCGTTGCGACCGGCTGTTGTTCAGATGATGGACGATGATGGTCATGGCGTGGCCTTCCATACTGCGCGCCCGACAGGGCTAACGCAGCAGAGGAGGATTGCCAAGGCGCCCCTGTTCCCCGGCGCAGGCCGGGGTCCAGAGGCGTCGATCGCGGCGTTTCGAAAACTGGCCCCCGGCCTGCGCCGGGGAACCGTCAGTTACGCGACTTCCAGCGCCTCCGCCTTCTGCTCCGCGCGGAAGGCGTGGAGCAGGGGTTCGGTATAACCGCTGGGCTGCTCGACGCCCTCGAACACCAGAGCGCGTGCCGCCTGATAGGCCAGGCTCTCCGCCTCCCGGCCGCTCATAGGCTGATACAGCGGGTCGCCTGCATTCTGCGCATCGACCTTGGCGGCCATGCGGCCGAGCGCGGCATCGACCTGTTGTGCAGTACAGACGCCATGCAACAGCCAGTTGGCCATATGCTGCGAGGAAATGCGCAGCGTCGCGCGGTCCTCCATCAGGCCGATGTCGTGGATGTCGGGCACCTTGGAACAGCCGACCCCCTGATCGACCCAGCGGACGACATAGCCCAATATGCCCTGCGCATTATTGTCCAGTTCCTGCGCGATCTCCTCGTCCGAGAAGTTGCGGCCGACCGCGACCGGGATAGTCAGCAGCTTGTCGAGCGGCGCGATCCCTTCCGCCTTGCGCTCCTCCTGACGAGCGAAGACGTCGATGCGGTGATAATGTGTCGCATGCAGCGTCGCGGCTGTCGGTGAAGGCACCCAGGCGGTGTTGGCGCCGCTTCTGGGATGACCTGCCTTTTGCTCCAGCATGTCCGCCATGCGGTCCGGCGCGGCCCACATGCCCTTGCCGATCTGCGCCCGGCCACTGAGGCCGCAGGCCAGGCCGATCTGGACGTTGCGATCCTCGTACGCCATGATCCAGTCGCTGCTCTTCATCTCGCCCTTGCGGATCATCGGACCGGCCTGCATCGACGTGTGCATCTCATCCCCCGTACGGTCGAGGAACCCCGTGTTGATGAAGACGATGCGATCGCGAACCGCTTCGATACAGGCGGCCAGGTTCGCGGATGTGCGGCGTTCTTCATCCATGACGCCGACCTTGATCGTATGGCGCATCATGCCCAGCATATCCTCGATCGCGTCGAACAGGCGATTGGCGAAGCCGGCCTCTTCGGGACCATGCATCTTGGGCTTGACGATATAGACGCTACCCGCCCGGCTGTTGCCACCGTCGCGCTTCAGGTCGTGGATCGCGATGAGGCTGGTGACGATGCCGTCCAATATGCCCTCCGGCGCCTCCTCCCCATTGGGCAGGCGGATCGCCGGATTGGTCATCAGATGGCCGACATTGCGGACGAACAGCAGGCTGCGCCCCGGCAGGGTGAAGCTGCTGCCATCCGGCGCGGTGTAAGCGCGATCGGGATTGAGGGCACGGGTCATCGTCGCCCCGCCCTTTTCGAACGTCTCGGTCAGGTCGCCCTGCATCAGGCCCAGCCAGTTGGCATAGGCAGCCACCTTGTCCGCCGCATCGACGGCGGCGACGCTATCCTCCAGATCGCAGATGGCGGTCAGCGCGGATTCGAGGATGACGTCGGATATACCGGCCGGATCGGTCGCGCCGATGGGATGCGAACGGTCGAAGATGATTTCGATATGCAGGCCATTATGGCGGAACAGCTTGCCCTTTTCGCTCGCGCCGACATATTGCGAGGGATCAGCCAGGATGATGTCATCGCTTCCCAGATCCGCCCAGCTGCCGTCCGCCAGCGGAATGGCGTCGTCCAGGAACGCTTTGGCCCATGCGATGACCTGCGCGCCCCGCGCGGCGTCATAGCCTTTCCCTGACGCCGTACCGGGAATGGCGTCCGTGCCGTAGAGCGCGTCATAGAGGGTTCCCCAGCGCGCGTTGGCGGCGTTCAGCAGAAAGCGGGCGTTGAGGATCGGGACGACCAGTTGCGGACCGGCCAGCCGCGCAACCTCGTCATCGACATGCTCGCTGCCGATGGTGAAGGGTGCCGGTTCGGGGACCAGATAACCGATCTCACGCAGGAACGCCTGATAGGCCTGGCCGTCATGCGGCTGGCCCCGGCGCTGTTCGTGCCAGCTGTCGATCTGCGCCTGCAATGTGTCGCGCTTGCGCAGCAGGGCGGCGTTGTCCGGCGCGAAACGCGCGAAGATATCCGCGGCGCCGGTCCAGAAGGCATCGGGCGAAATGCCCGTGCCGGGCAACGCGCGGTTGTCGATGAAATCGGCCAGCGCCGGCGCGACCTGAAGGCCGGCCTTTTCGATCATGCGGTCTGTCATGGGTCCACTCCTTGATTACCCGCCTTTTAGACCTTTCCAATTATGCGGTGTAGGCGCTATTATTCGAAGACAGTCATTCTTCTGGTCAACGAATATGATGGACCCCGATCATGAATTGTTCGTGACCGTCGTGGACGAAGGCGGGCTGGCAGCGGCCGGGCGGCGGCTGCATATTTCGCCGGCGATGATGTCCAAGCGGCTGGCGCGGCTGGAGGACAGGCTGGGCGCGAAGCTGGTGCATCGCACCACCCGGCGGCTGGCGCTGACCCCGGCGGGCGAGCGGCTGCATGCCGACCTGCGCGGCATATTGGCGGCGCTGGACGATGCGGAACGGCGCGTGTCGGGCATATCGGCGATCGCCAGCGGGCCTTTGCGCATTACCGCCCCCACCTCCTTCGGGCGCATGCACCTCGCCCCCTATCTTCAGCGCTTTATCGACGCGCATCCCAGGGTCGATCTTACCGTCAACCTCTCGGATGACTTTGCCGACCTGATCGAAAGCCGCGCGGACCTCGCCATCCGCATCACCGCCGATCCGGGGCCGAGCCTGACCGCAAGACGGTTGGCGACCAACCGGCGGATATTGTGCGCGGCGCCCGCCTATCTTGAGCAGCATGGCACCCCTACAAAGATCGCCGATCTGAAAAGCCATCGCCTGCTGGCGGCGGAAGGACAGATGCCCTGGCGCCTCGTCGGGCCGAGGGGACCGGTCAGCGTCGAAGGGCGCAGCCATGTCCGCACCAACAGCAGCGAACTGGTGCGCGAACTGACGCTGGCGGGCGGCGGCATCGCACTGCGCTCGCTTTGGGATATCAGCATCGCGCTGGAACGGGGGGAAGTGCGGCAGATATTGGCCGACCATGAGGGGTCTGCCGACGTCGGCCTGTTCGCGGTCCAGTTGCCACAGGCCAATCCCCCGCTCGCCATCACCGCCTTCGTCGATTTTCTTGTTACACTTTATGTCCCGACGCCGCCATGGGAACGCGCTGGGTTGCTCTAGCGGAACCGAGGCTCTAAGGCCGCGGCCATGGACGATAACACCCGCCGCGCCGCCCTCGACTATCACCGCTATCCCCAGCCCGGTAAGCTCCGCATAGAGCCGACCAAGCGCATGGTGAACCAGCGCGACCTTGCCCTCGCTTATTCGCCGGGCGTGGCCGCGCCCTGCGTCGAGATCGCTGCCGATCCGGACAAGGCGATGGACTATACCGCGCGCGGCAATCTGGTCGCCGTCATCTCCAACGGCACCGCCGTACTGGGCCTGGGCGCGATCGGCGCCCTCGCCTCCAAGCCGGTGATGGAGGGCAAGGCCGTCCTCTTCAAGAAATTCGCCGATATCGACGTGTTCGACATTGAAGTCGACACCACCGATACGGACGCATTCGTGGATGCCGTCGCGTTGATGGAGCCGACCTTTGGCGGCATCAATCTGGAAGACATCAAGGCGCCTGAGTGCTTCGAGATCGAGCGCCGGCTGAAGGAACGGATGAATATTCCGGTCTTCCATGACGACCAGCATGGCACCGCCATCGTCGTCGCCGCCGCCGTGCGCAACGCGCTGGTGTTGCAGGGCAAGACGCTGGCCGACGCAAAGCTGGTGACGTCGGGCGCCGGCGCCGCTGCCCTCGCCTGCGTCGATCTGCTCGTGTCGATGGGCCTGCCGATCGAAAATGTGACGATGACCGACAAGGACGGTGTCATCCATTCGGGTCGCGAAGGCATGTTGCCCAACATGGCGCGCTATGCCCGCAACACCAACGCCCGCACCCTGCCCGACGTACTGCCGGGTGCCAACCTGTTCCTGGGCCTGTCCGCGCCGGGCGTGCTGAAGGCCGAATGGCTGCCGCTGATGGCGCCCAATCCATTGATCTTCGCGCTCGCCAATCCAGAGCCGGAAATCCGGCCGGAAGCCGCGCGCGAAGTACGCCCGGACGCGATCATCGCCACTGGCCGGTCGGACTATCCCAACCAGGTCAACAACGTCCTGTGCTTCCCCTATATCTTCCGCGGCGCGCTGGATTGCGGTGCGACGCAGATCAACGAAGCGATGAAAGTCGCCGCCGCCGACGCAATTGCCGCGCTCGCCCGCATGCCCGCGCATGATAGCGTGGCGCAGGCCTATGGCGGGCGCAAGCTGGTGTTCGGCGCCGACTATATCATTCCCACACCCTTCGACCCGCGCCTGATCGGCGAGATCGCCGTGGCCGTCGCGCGCGCGGCAATGGACAGCGGCGTTGCCAAGAAGACGCTGGACCTGGACGAATATAAGCGCAGCCTGTCGCGCCAGAATGCCCGTTCCGGCCAGTTGATGCTGCCGGTGTTCGAAGCCGCACGCGGCACCGAATGCCGCATCGTCTATGGCGAGGGCGAAGATGAGCGCGTGTTGCGCGCGATCCGCGATGCGCTGGACGAAGGCATCGTCCGCCCGACCATCGTCGCGCGTCGTCGCATATTGGAACAGAAGCTGCCCGACCTGGGCCTGGGCTTCGAACTGGACCGCGATGTCGAAGTCATCGACCCCGAAACCGACCATCTGGTGATGGGCGAACTGGTCGAGGCCTATCGCGCGGTCGCATCGCGCCGGGGCGTCCCGGCCGACGAAATATTGCGCCATGTCTATCGCCGGCCGACCATCACCGCCGCCATGCTGCTGCAAACCGGACGGGTCGATGCTGCTCTCGTCGGCGGTCGCTCCGAATATTGGGGCCAGGTCGAACATGTGTTGCGCATCATCGACCGCGCGCCCGATCACAGCCGCGTCTATGCCCTGTCCGGCCTGATCCTGGACGCTGGCGCGCTGTTCATCACCGACACCCATATGGTGCCGGACCCGACGCCTGAGCAGATTGCGGAAATGACGCTGGCCGCTTCGGCGGAACTCAAGCATTTCGGCCTGACGCCGCGCGCCGCCCTGCTCTCCCACTCCAATTTCGGCGCATCGCACACCGACAGCGCCCGCAAGATGCGCCGCGCATTCAAGATCGTGCGCGACGCCGCGCCGGACTTGGCGGTAGATGGCGAAATGCATGCCGACGCAGCGCTTAGCCAGGCCTTGCGCGAACGGCTGATCCCCGATTCGCGGTTCGAGGGGCCAGCTAATCTGCTGGTCATGCCCAACCTCGACGCGGCCAATATCACGCTGACTGCGCTGGCGGCCTCCTCCAGCTCGCCCACGGTGGGACCGATGCTGATGGGCCTGACCAAGCCGATCCATGTGCTGACGCCGGGCGTCACGTCACGCGGCATCCTCAACCTCACCGCGATCGCGGCGGCGGAAGTGGCGCGGGAAGGCTGAATTTAACCTTCTGCGCCTATGCTGCCGCTGACATGGAGGCGATGGGACGAAGATGGCGGATTTCCTGAAAAGGTTCGGACCGAAACTGGCGATCGGCGGCGTGGTGGCACTGACCGCGCTGGTCGTCGCCGTCTCGGTCGATCGCCCGGCCTTCGACGGCAAGGCAGCGCCGGAGACCGCGACGTCTGACAACGCTGACGTCCTCCCTGCGTCCGCCCCCACCCCCGCCAAACCCGCCGAATTGCGCAGCGATCAGGGCATGACGGTCGATCCCCATGCGCTGCGCGTGAAGCGGGTGCTGAAGATCGAGGGCCCGTTCCGCCATGGCGACTATGCCTGGGACGAAAAGGGCGCACCAGCCACCGGCCGCGTGATCGTAACCGTGGATCTGCGCGCGCAGACCTTGTCAGTGTTCCGCGACGGCTATGAAATCGGCGCGGCGGTTATCCTCTATGGCGCAACCGACAAACCCAGCCCCAAGGGCGCCTTCCCGATCACCCAAAAGATCGCGGACTATTATTCGCGCACCTATGACAATGCCCCCATGCCCTTCGCCCAGCGGTTGACCAGCGACGGCGTCTTCATCCATGGCAGCGATGTGCAGTGGGGCCGCGGCACCCATGGCTGCATCGGCGTACCCAAAGCCTTTGCGGAAAAGCTGTTCGGCGTGACCAAGGTGGGCGACCTGGTGGTGATAACCGACGGCAAGATGCTGGATGTCAGCAAGGCGCAGGTCGGCTGACTTCCCTTATTGCGGCGCGTCCTCGATCGCCGGCTTATGCCCGGCGGTCAGCGCACTGCCGGCCGATGCCGCCATGATGCACAGGATGGCGATCCACTGAAGCAGCGTGAGCCGCTCGCCCAGCAGGACAAAGCCGATGACCGCCCCAACGGCCGGCGCGGAACTGACCATCAGCCCGAAAACCGGTGCCGGCAACCGCCGCATCGCTTCCATGTCCAGCGAATAGGGCAAGGCGCTCGACAGAAATGCGATCGCCATGCCCAACAACAGGACATGGGGGTCAACCAGCGCCGCGTTTTGATGGGCAATACCCACAGGCAGGATCAGGATCGCCGCTATCACCATGCCCCATGCGACCGCGTCCCCGCCCAATGCGCCCGAAACATGCTTGCCGGTCAGGATATAGATGGCCCAGCAGGCTGCCGCCGCCAGGGCAAAGCCAACCCCCAGCGGATCGAGCGCCGCATCGCTGCGCACGGGCAACAGCAGCAGCATTCCGGCGACCGCCGCCCCCAGCCAAAGAAAATCGCGCGGCCGGCGCGATCCGAACAGGACGACGGCCAGCGGTCCGATCACTTCGATCGCAATGGCAATGCCAATCGGAATGCGGGCAAACGCCTGATAGATCAGGATATTCATAAGGCCCAACACGGCGCCATAGGCAATCAGCGGCCAGCGCAGCCCGGACGGCACGACCCGCCGCCACGGCCGCCGGAACAGCAACAACAGGATCGCGCCCAGCCCAACCCGCAAGCTGGTGATGCCATAGGCGCCGACCAGCGGAAAAAGGGTCTTGGCTATGGCGGCGCCAAGCGTAACCGAAGTCAGCGACGCCAGCACGGCGGACGCCCCGATGATGACCGCCCGCCCATCCTGCCCGATTTTCTCTGTCATGACGGTGGCTATAGCCGATCGATGCGGGCCGCTAAACGCAATTGATTGCAGCACACGCCGTCGCAAGTGCAATAAAGTCATACGAATGCAGGGTTGACCAACGCTGTCACCCAGCCCATTTGCAAGACGTCCGTATCTTTTTGCAACGCAGCATGGAGCTGGCCATGGGCACCCGTCCCCACAGCGCACACCCCGCGCTCGTCCTGTTTGCCCTGTCGGTGGGGGCCTTTGCGATCGGCACCACCGAATTTGCGGCGATGAGCCTGGTGCCCTTCTTCGCGCGCGATCTGGGCATCGACATCACCACCGCCGGCCATGCGATCAGCGCCTATGCGCTGGGCGTGGTGGCCGGGGCGCCGGTGATCGCCGCGCTGGGTGCGCGCCTGCCACGCCGGACGCTGCTGATCGGCCTGATGGCGCTGCTCGCCATCGGCAACGGCCTGTCCGCCTTGTCGCCCAGCTATCATTGGATGCTGCTGTTCCGTTTCCTGTCCGGCGTGCCGCACGGTGCCTATTTCGGCGTCGCCGCTCTGGTGGCCGCCAGCCTGGTGCCGCTCGAAAAGCGCACGCTGGCCATCGCAAAGGTCATGTCGGGCCTGACCATCGCCACGGTGCTGGGCGTGCCGGTCGCCAACTGGATGGGTCAGGCGCTGGGATGGCGCTCTGGCTTCTTCGTCGTGACTGCGCTGGCGGTGGCGACGGTGACGTTGGTGGCGCTCTATGCGCCGCGCGATGCAGGAGACGCAAAGGCCAGCCCGATGCGCGAGCTTACCGCGCTCGGCAAGGGGCAGGTCTGGCTGACATTGCTGACCGGTGCGATCGGGTTCGGCGGCCTGTTTGCCGTTTACACCTATGTCGCCTCCACGATGATGGAGGTCACCCATGTGTCGGAAACCTATGTCCCGTTGATTCTGGCCGTCTTCGGTATCGGCATGACGCTCGGCAATCTGGTCATCGCCTGGCTGGCAGACAAGGCGCGCAACCCCACCGTCATCGGCGTGCTGCTGTGGAGCGCGGCGTCGCTGGCGCTGTTCCCCCTGATGGCCGGCAATATCTGGACGCTGGCCCTGATCGTCTTCCTGATCGGCATCGGCGGCGGCATGGGCACGCCGTTGCAGGCTCGATTGATGGATGTGTCCGGCGATGCGCAGACACTGGCCGCCGCCTTGCACCACAGCGCCTTCAACATCGCCAATGCGCTTGGCCCGTGGCTCGGCGGCCTGTCGATCGCGGCGGGCTATGGCCTGGTATCGACCGGCTGGATCGGCGCGGCGCTGTCGCTGGGCGGGCTTGCCGTGTTCCTGGTCGCGATCGCGCTGGAACGCCGCCCGTCCGGCATGATCCCCGCCGCCGCCGAATAAGCCACTTTCCCCATGCGCGGTCGCCCGATAAGGCGTAGGGCATGAACGATCAGGCGAGAGAAGCGAAACTGGCGGATGCCGCGCTGGCGGCACTACGGCGCGGCGATGTTCCTGTAGCTTTGGCGACGTTGCGGGAAATGACCGATCCGCCGCCCATGCTGATGGCGCAGGCCTGTAATCGCAGCGGCGACCTGGACGGCGAGGCCGCCGCACTACGGCGCATGCTCGACGCCGATATGCGCAGCCTGCCCGCGCTGCTCGCCATGGGCCAGAACGCCGTGCGCCGGGGCGACGAGCGCGGATCGACCAGCTGGTTCCAGACCGCCCTGGCGCAGGCCGCCGCGACAGGTGCGCCGCCCCAGCTCCAACCGTTGCTGCAACAGGCGCAGGCCAGCATCGCGCAATCGGGCCAGCGTTTCGAAAATCACCTGACCGCCGCGATCCGCGACCTGCCGCCGCTGCCGCGCATCGCCCATGCCACCGAACTGTTGCTCGGCAAGCGCACACTTTATCTGCAACAGCCCAGCATGTTCTATTTCCCCGACCTGCCCCAACGCGCTTTCTACGAGCGCAGCGATTTCGACTGGGTCGCGCCGATGGAGGCGATGACCGACGCGATCGTCGCGGAATTGGCGGCGGTGCGGGCGCAGGAGGCGGATTTCGCGCCCTATGTGCAAACCCCCAAGGACCGCCCGGCACCCAATAATCCCCTGCGCGACGACACCAGTTGGGGGGCGCTGTATTTCTGGCAGAACGGCGCCCCGGTCGAGGAAAATGCCCGCCGCTGCCCATCGGTCATGGCGGCACTGGCGCTGGCTCCCATGCCGGTGATCGCCGGACGATCACCCTCCGCGCTCTGGTCCCTGCTCAAGCCCGGCACCCATATTCAGCCGCATCATGGCCTCCTCAACACCCGGCTGATCTGCCACCTGCCGTTGCTGGTGCCCGGCGATTGCGCGCTGCGCGTGGGCGCGGAAACCCGCCCCTGGCGCAAGGGGGAGATGCTGCTGTTCGACGACAGTATCGAGCATGAAGCCTGGAACCGCAGCACCGATACGCGCGTGGTGCTGTTGTTCGAAGTGTGGCGTCCGGAGATCGACGTGGACGAGCGGGAGGCGCTTGCCCGACTGTTTGAGGCGATCGACCTGTTCGGCCCGGCGCAGGTCGATACCGGCGGCTGAACCTTTGCAGGCGCGCGTAATGTCGTTATAGACGGACGCAATAATATAACAGGAGGATGTCGGGGCGTCACCGCTTCACGGATATCGTCCATGCCTCCTGTCATCCCCTCCCCGACACCATCCGCCCGGCCACACAGCCTGGCCGAGGATGGCTATGCCATCGCGATCGGCTGCGCGTTCATCGCCATGGGGCTGATGCTGCTGAAGGCGGCCAATCTGGTGACGGGCGGCATGGCGGGGATAGCCCTACTCCTGTCCTACATCATTCACTGGTCGCCAGCGGCGCTGTTCCTGCTCATCAACATCCCCTTCTTCATCTTCGCCGGGCGGGCGATGGGCATGGCCTTCGGCCTCAAGACCCTCTTCGCCAATGTCGCGATCATGGGCGTGGGCCTTGCCATGCCGGCCGCGCTTCAGATCGCGCGGGTCAGCCCTCTTTTCGCGGCGCTGTTTGGTGGCTCGATCATCGGGTTCGGCATCTTGGCGATCGCGCGCCACGGCGCGGGTGTCGGCGGCGTAGGCGTGGTGGCGCTGATCCTGCAACGGCGGCGCGGATGGAACGCAGGCCGCACGCAGATGCTATGCGACATCATGATCCTGCTGGCGTCTCTGCCGGTGCTGAGTGTCGAGCGGTTCGGCCTGTCGGTCCTGTCCGCCGCCGCCATGAACATGGTGCTTATCGTCAATCACAGGCCGGGCCGCTATATCGGCCACTAACCTTCACAAAGCGCGTCACCGCCGCCGTCGCGCGCGCGCAGGGCGCTCGCAGCATCGCTGGCGATCCGGGGGAAGCTGACGCCCTCCAGCGATCCGCGCCCTTCGCACAGATCGGCGCAGGCCATGTCGACCACGCCCGGCAGCGCCACCTGATCGCCATCATATTGGGCGACCACGATACAGCGATCCCCGCCCTTGAAGCTGAGGATCAGCTTGTCGCCCGCGCGCCGCGCCGTCCCCTGCCCCTTGCAGCTTTGATCCTCACCGAAATTAGCCTGCAATCCAAAACGAAAGGTCGCGTCCTTGGCCGGCATGACGCATAGCTGGTCGCGCCCGGCCTCGTGGCTGCGCTGGTACAGGCCGACGGGCGACGTCTTGCTGCTGTCGGTGATCGCGCCACTCTCGATCGCGGCGCGCTCCAGCCCGGATGCTGCTAAACCCGCCCCATCCGGCGCGGCATCGGCCGCCACCGGCGCACGCTGGCACCCGGCCAGCAAAAGCAGGATAGCGAGGCTAGTGCGCCGCATCGGCCGCAGGATCGACCACAGAATCGATCGGCGTCAGGCCATCTGGCCCGACCCGCCGAAAAAAGCAGGACCGCGCGCCGGTATGGCAGGTGGGACCGGCCGGCACGGCCTTCACCCAAACCGCGTCCTGATCGCAATCGATGCGGATATCGCGCACTTCCAGCATATGGCCGGACGTCTCGCCCTTCTTCCACAGCGACTGGCGGCTGCGCGACCAGAAATGGGCCAGTCCCGTCTCGATCGTCAGGGCCAGCGCCTGCGCGTTCATATGCGCGACCATCAACAGATCGCCGTCCATCGCGTCCGTCACCACGGCAGTGATCAGGCCGTTGTCGTCATATTTGGGATTGAGGGTCAGCCCCTTGTCGCGCGCTTCGGTCATGCGGGCGCTATAGAGCATCGGGCGCGAAAGTGGGAACCGCTTTTGCATGGCGCTGGCGGATAAAAGGTTGCGACCTCTGGCCGACAAAATTCCCCTGAAACGGGGAAAATCCTTGAAAAATGGGGCGATCGACGGGATCCGAACCCGCGACCTCCGGTACCACAAACCGGCGCTCTAACCAACTGAGCTACGACCGCCACAAGGGCTTATGCCCTGAGAGAAGGGCCACATATGCGGCCCGATAGCAGGCGTCAAGCGCGCAATTGCCATCATGCTGCAACGACGCACATTATCCTGTCATTTGTCGGCCAGGGGTCGCACCGCATCCGCCCAGGGCAGAATGATGAGATCGGGCCAGAGCGCCGCCCAGCGCCGCGATTTGCGCTCGTAAAAAACCCGATCGATCAATGTCGCATTGGCCCGGACACAGGGCGCCAGAAAATCATCAAGGCCAAAGGGCGCGGACAGTTGCGCATCATTGATCGCCACCGCCGACACGGTGGTGGGGAACGTCTCCGTCGCCGCCCGCGCCGAGCGATGGGGCGGGATCGGGATGCCGAAGCGATCGGGATACCATAGATGCACCCGCGCCTGATTCTTGACGTCCAGCCGAATGGGCAAGTCGGCGAACATCTGCGCGGCATGGGTCGCGGCGCGCGCCTCCCCCGCTTCGGACAAGTCATCTGGATCGCAATAGAGGATGTCGGCATCGTCGATCCCATGCAGCGGCGGCAGGTCGAAGCGGATATTCCACCACGCCTGCGCCAGCATGCTGCCGGAAAGCCAGGCGTCAGGCAGGCCCAGCTGCGACCAGCGGCGCAGCATCGGGCCGATGACGACATGCTCCATGGCGATGCCCCATACCGCCCGCTCTTGCGCCGCCTTGTCGGTCACACAGCGACTGTCATGGCATGGACGCCTGCAACTGCGCGCGCAGCCTGGCCAGGATGCGTTCGGGCACGCGCGGCCGGTCCGGCGCGGCCTTGCCCTTGCGCAGCTTCGCCCGGTCCTTTTCCGGCGGATCGACGATACGGACACGCACCGCCGCATGGCCCTGCGCGCGGATCCCCAGTTGTTCGGCCGCCCCACGCGACAGGTCGATCACTCGTCCGCGCCCGGCAAAGGGCCCACGATCGTTGACCCGCACCAATATCGTGCGGCCGCTATCCAGCGCCGTCACTTCGACATAGGTGGGCAGCGGCAGGGTGGTGTGAGCGCCCGTCACCCATTTAGCGCGGAACTGCTCGCCATTGGCGGTGCGATTGCCCGATTCCGATCCATACCAGCTGGCATAGCCCAGCATGTCGTAACCGGGATCGGCGGCGGGCACATAAGTGGTGCCGCGCACCTTGTAAGGCGGGCCGATCTTGACCGGCACGTCCCGAACCGGACGATAGTTGCCGCCGCCACAAGCAGATAGCGCCAGCATCGCCCCCAGCCACCAAACCGCCCCGATCACCCTGTCCGCTTGTCTCATCATGCGACTTCCCTAGCGCCGCGCTTTCGCGGGGTCGAGGGGCGCTCTGGCGGGAAAGCGGTTAGACGTAAGCGGCATGACATTGCCGCTCGCGACCAAATATTGTCGCGCCCAATCACAAGACGGCTTCCTGATTGCGGACGCTCCAAATCCAGCTATCATTTCAGGATCGGCGGGTTTCAGTTGAGGAACAGATATGATCGGGATGCGCCAATTTGCGATTTCCGCATTTGTTGCGGCTTTTGCTCTACCGGTTCAAGCTGGTCCATTTGATCCACCGAAGCCGGAAGCGTTTGCTCGCAAGGAGGATCAAGTGCGGGCGAAACTGCTGACAAAGCCTTGCTCCGAAACTGACATTGGGAACGGATGTCGCAAATGGGGTGGACGCATCATCCGAGAATCGCCTTGCACATATCTTGTCAGCGCGACGGCGATGAAGCGACTGCCACTGGATCAATGCTATAAAATGGAAAAGCAGCGAAAATATCGCGGTGTATGGATTGATGCCTTTGAAGGCCAGAGGTTCATGAGAGCAGATTTTAGCTTTCCCGATCAGGCAGGCAACAACGCAAAAATACTTGCTTGGCTGGAAAATGCTGAGCGTACCGCCTCCTCCCGCATTTGGCTTGATGTCAGCCGAACCAGATTGACACATGATTTTAGCGATGGCGGAAGGAAAATGCTCATTGAATTCGTGGGGCGCAAAACAAAATACGCCGGTCCTTCGGGTCACATGGGTGTGTTCGATCACACAATGATCGTGGATCGCGTGATTTCCGTGGTGAAAGTAGAATAGCGGTCAGTCCGTTCCCAACCCATCTCCACCACCAAAAAGAAAGGGACGAAAAGGCCCCGCCTGTTCATCCCTTTCGCCTTTCGGCGTCTCACGGCGCAGAGGCTTTGCTCCTCTCGCCGCACCACTCTCCTGAAAACTTTCCGGCCGCGATGCCGGACGGTCATCCAACGGTGGGCGCCCGCCGATCGGCAGGCGCCGCGCCGATCAGTTGACCGAATCCTTCAGGCCCTTGCCGGCCTTGAACTTGGGCTGGGCCGAAGCCTTGATCGTCATGGTTTCGCCGGTGCGCGGGTTGCGGCCGGTCGAAGCCTTGCGCTGCGAGACCGAGAAAGTGCCGAACCCGACGAGGCGGACTTCGTCGCCCTTCTTCAAAGCGCCGGTGATGGCGTCGAACACGCCCTCGACGGCCTTGGTCGCGTCATTCTTGCTGAGGCCGCTGCTTTCAGCGACTGCGCTGATCAGATCCTGCTTGTTCATGCCTTGGGAACCCCCTTGTGCTGTTTGGTTGTATAGGAATCGCGGCGTAGGGGGCGCAATAAGGCCCGGATTCCCGCGCCTGTCAAAGGGAAAGCGACAAACTCATCGGCTTCGACCGAAATTTGCGCTCCCCCACGCATGATCGATCGAAACCCGCTGATAGCCGCCGCTTTCTCCCTTTATCAGTGGCGCAGGGCGGGATCTCCGTCACGCCCCGCCACATTGTTCGGCTGGGCGGCAAGGTCGTCCTCTTCCGTCCAGGCGATCGCTTCAGGCACGGACGCCAGCGCTCGTGCCAGCACTTCATCGACATGCGACACCGGCACGATTTCCAGCCCCTCACGGATGTTGGCCGGAATTTCCGCTAGGTCTTTCTCGTTTTCCTGCGGGATCAGCACGGTCTTGATGCCACCGCGCAGCGCCGCGAGCAGCTTTTCCTTCAGGCCACCGATCGGCAGCACACGGCCACGCAAAGTCACCTCACCCGTCATCGCCACATCCTTGTGGACGGGGATGCCGGTCAGCGTCGACACGATGGTCGTCACCATGCCGATGCCGGCCGACGGCCCATCCTTGGGCACCGCCCCTTCGGGCAGATGGATATGGATGTCCTTGCGATTGAAGACGCTCGGCTTGATCCCGTAACCCGGCGAACGCGCGCGAACGTAGGAGAAAGCGGCCTGCACCGACTCGTTCATCACCTCGCCCAGCTTGCCGGTCGTCTTGATAAGGCCCTTGCCGGGAACAGTCACCGCTTCGATCGTCAGCAATTCTCCGCCGACTTCGGTCCAGGCCAGGCCCGTCACGGCGCCGATCTGGTCCTCTTCCTCGCCCATGCCGTGGCGGAATTTCCGCACGCCGGCGAAATCGGCCAGATTGTCGGGGGTGATGACGACCTTATCATAGGCGCCCTCAAGGATCTTGCGCAGCGCCTTGCGCGCCAGACGCGCGACTTCGCGCTCCAGCGTGCGGACGCCCGCCTCACGGGTATAGTAGCGAATGAGGTCGCGCACGGCCTCTTCCGTCACCTCGAACTCGCCGTCCTTCAGGCCATGCGCCTCGATCTGCTTGGCGATCAGGTGGCGCTGCGCGATCTCGACCTTTTCATCCTCGGTATAGCCTTCCAGCCGGATGATCTCCATGCGGTCGAGCAAAGGCTGCGGCAAATTCAGCGAGTTGGCTGTCGTCACGAACATGATGTCCGAAAGATCGACGTCGATTTCCAGATAATGATCCTGGAACTTGCTGTTCTGTTCAGGGTCCAGCACTTCGAGCAGTGCCGACGCCGGATCGCCCCGGAAATCCTGACCCAGCTTGTCGATCTCATCCAGCAGGAACAGCGGGTTCATCGTGCCAGCCTTTTTCAGGTTGGTGACGATCTTGCCCGGCAGCGAACCGATATAGGTGCGGCGATGGCCGCGAATTTCGGCCTCGTCGCGCACGCCGCCTAGCGACTGGCGCACGAACTCGCGCCCGGTCGCCTTGGCGATCGACCGGCCCAGTGACGTCTTGCCCACGCCCGGCGGGCCGACGAGGCAAAGGATCGGCCCCTTCAGCTTATTGGTGCGCGCCTGAACGGCGAGATATTCGATGATACGGTCCTTGACCTTCTCCAGCGCGAAATGATCCTCATCCAGGATATCCTGCGCCTTCTTCAGGTCGTTCTTGACCTTGCCCTTCTTGCCCCAGGGCAGGCCGAGCAACACGTCGAGATAGTTGCGCACGACCGTCGCTTCGGCCGACATGGGCTGCATGCCCTTGAGCTTCTTCAGCTCCGCCGTCGCCTTGGCGCGGGCTTCCTTGCTCAGCTTGGTCTTGGCGATCTTCTCGGTCAGCTCGGCGAGCTCGTCGCCTTCCTCACCCTCGCCATTACCCAATTCACGCTGAATGGCCTTCAGCTGCTCGTTCAGATAATATTCGCGCTGGGTCTTTTCCATCTGGCGCTTCACGCGGCCACGGATCTTCTTTTCGACCTGAAGCACGCCCAGCTCGCCTTCCATGAAGGCGAACACCATTTCGAGGCGCTTGACCGGATCAGCCTCGACCAGCAGCGACTGCTTGTCGGAAACCTTGACGTTGATGTTCGCAGATACAGCGTCGGCAAGCCGGCCCGCATCCTCGATCTCGCGCAGCTGTACCGGCGTTTCGGCCGGCAGCTTCTTGTTGAGCTTCGCGTAATTTTCGAACTGTTCGGCGACCGATCGCATCAGCGCGGCGGCTTCTGGCCCTTCGGCGGCAATCTCTTCCACATCGTCGACATTGGCGACGAGATAGGTGTCGCGCACCTCCATCGACTCCAGCTGGGCGCGATGCTTGCCCTCCACCAGCACGCGGACGGTGCCGTCGGGCAGCTTCAGCAGTTGCAGCACGATCGCCACGACGCCCGTGTCATAAAGCGAATCCCGACCCGGATCATCTTCCGCCGGGTCCAGCTGCGACACGAGGAAGATTTCCTTCGATCCTTCCATCGCGGCTTCCAGCGCGGCGACGCTCTTGTCGCGGCCGACGAAGAGCGGGACGATCATCTGCGGGAAGACGACGATGTCGCGCAGCGGCAGAAGGGGATATTGCACAGTCATTCAGTCTCCGGGGCCGAAGCGAAGCGGCCCTCTCCTACGGTTCATCGCCATTATGGGGATGCCCGTCGTGGCAATCAATTGCCCATGAAGCGAATGTCACATTCGCTTCACCATCTCCATCAGCTTGTCAGTGGCCCGAAACCGGGCCGCCAACGGTCATAATGGCGCAACGATGAACGAAGGGTGATCGATCCATCGTTTGTGAAATGCGCTTTCGCGCATTTCGGTAGCGGCACCAGGCCACTCCGCAAATCAGAAAGGCAGCTTGAAGCCGGGGGGCAGCGACAGGCCGGCGGTCATCTTGCCCATTTCGGCATTGCTGACTTCATCCGCCTTCTTGCGCGCATCGTTGAACGCGGCGGTGATCAGGTCTTCCAGCATCTGCTTTTCGGACGGAGCCAGCAGGCTGTCGTCGATCGACACGCCCAGGATACGACCCTTGGCCGACGCCTTGACCTTCACCAAGCCACCACCGGCCGCCCCTTCGACTTCCAGCTTGTCGAGGCCATCCTGCGCCCGCTGCAATTCTTCCTGAACACGGGTCGCCATGCCCAAAATGTCGTTCAAATCCTTCATATCTCACGCACTCCATTGTTCGAGCTTGTCGTCCAGCTCGGCATCGGGGAAGGCCGCCATCGCCGCCTTGACCACCGGGGTTTCCAAAATCTCCGCGCGGGCCGCCGCTTTTTCGGCTTGCTCCTGTTGTTGCAGGGTCGCCCCGCCGCCGCTTTCCTCCAGCCGCACGGTCCATTTCATGCCCGGCACCGCACTGTTGAGCGCTTGCGCCAGGTCACGCTTGAAATCGCCCTGCGGCCAGTCATGGGTCAATCGCACCGCGACATCGGGGGGGGCGAGCGATACCAGCGCCGCGCAATCGTTCAGATGATTGGCCAGCGACGGCTTGGATCGGTCGACCAGCGCGATCAGATCCTGCATCGTGCGGGGCAGCGCGGCGGACGGTTCGGACGCCAATCGTGCCTGTTCGCCGCCCTGCACCGCTGGCAGCCCGGCCGGCACGCCTTCACGCAGCATTCGCGCCAGTTCGCCCGGATCGGGCATGGTCGCGGCGTGCATGACGCGCAGCAGCGCCATTTCGCAGCTTTCGATCGGCAGGACGGCGCTTGCCACCTCGTCATGGCCCTTCAGCAGCAATTGCCACAGGCGATGCAGCGGCGCGAAGCCCAGTTGCGACGCCCATTGCGCAATCGCCTCCCGCTCTTCGGCCGACTGGCCGGGGCTGGCGATATCGCGCCCGGCCTTCACCAACGTCACCGCATGGGTGAGTTCCAGCAGGCCGCGCATCAGCGCCAGCGGCTCGACACCCAACGCATATTGATCGCGCACGGCGGTGAGCAGCGCGCCGGTATCGCCCTCCAGCAGCAGGCCGAGCAGCCGACGAGTGGACCCGCGATCGGACAGGCCCAGCATGTCGCGCACCTGGCTCGCCGTGACCAGCAGGGCATCATCCCCCATTTCGGCATGGGCGATCGCCTGATCAAGAATCGACAGGCCATCACGGGCCGAACCTTCGGCCGCCTGCGCGATCAGCGCCAGCGCATCGGCTTCGGCCGTCACGCCTTCCTTGTCACAGATATTGGCGAAATGATTGGCCAGCAGGTCGGCGGGAATACGGCGCAGATCGAACCGCTGACAGCGCGACAGCACCGTCACCGGCACCTTGTTCACTTCAGTCGTGGCGAACAGGAATTTCACATGCGCCGGCGGCTCCTCCAGCGTCTTCAACAGGGCGTTGAAGGCGTTTTTGGAGAGCATATGGACTTCGTCGATGATGTAGATCTTGTAGCGCGCCGACACGGCGGCATAGCGCACCGCCTCGATAATCTCGCGCACATCATCGACGCCGGTATGGCTGGCGGCGTCCATTTCGACGACATCGATATGCCGCCCCTCGGCGATGGCGACGCACGGTTCGCACAGGCCGCAGGGGTCGATCGTGGGGCCGCCCTGCCCGTCCGGACCGACGCAGTTCAGCGCCTTGGCGATCAGCCGCGCGGTAGAAGTCTTCCCCACCCCACGCACGCCGGTCATCAGAAAGGCGTGAGCCAGCCGCCCACGCCGGATCGCATTGCCCAGCGTCTGGACCATGGCATCCTGCCCGATCAGCTCGCTGAAACTGCGCGATCGATATTTGCGCGCAAGGACGCGGTAGGGCTGCGGGGAATCGGACATGGCTTAAGTCCTAGCCGCTTGTGCGGCCATTGTCGAAGCAGGATGATGTTTGAAAAGTAGGAGCCGGAACGACCCGTGACGAAATCACTGTGGCTGCTTCCGTCAGGACCTGACCCGGTTCGCGACGATCACGTCCGCCCGACTCCCGGCGCGGCATATGCAGAAGTGAGGGCGGGATGGCAAGGGGGCTTTCACGCCTCCTTATCCCCCCTGTCAGGGAGAGGTAGGGGTGGGTGCCTCACAAGGAGGCTCGCTACGCTCGCCCCAACCCCTTCCTTAAAAAGGGAGAGGAGAAAGAGGCTTCTTACTCCAGCCCGCTCTTCTGCGCCTTCGCGACGAAGGACAGCGCCGCCTGCGCCGTTTCCGCGATCGCGGCTTCCGCCTTCTTCGCATCCACGGTCGGCCGGTCGAGATAGATGGCCAATATATATTCGTCGCCATCGGGCGACTTCACCAATGCCACGTCATTATAGGCGGTGCCGCACGTCCCGGTCTTGCTGCCCGACGTCCATCCCTGCGGCAGGCCGGCCTTGATCCGCTTGTCGCCGGTGCTGCTGGCGTTGAACCAGCTGCGCAGCTTGTCGGCGCTGTCCCCCGCCAGATCGCGAAAGAAGAGCCGCCCCATCAGTCCGGCCATGGCGGCAGGCGACGTCGTATCGCGCTCGTCCCCTTCCGCATTTTCATTGAGCGTCGGCTCGTTGCGGTCGAGCCGCGAGACGCTGTCGCCATGGGCGCGCATGAAGGCGGTCAGCCCCGCCGGTCCGCCCAGCATCGGCAGCAGCAGGTTGGCAGCGCTATTGTCGCTCACCTCGACCGCCGCCTGCGCCAGCTCGCCCATGCTCATCCGGCCGCGCTTGAGATTCTTCTTCACCACCGGCGCATAATCGAGCAGGTCGTCCTTGCTAAAGGCAATCGTCCCCTCCAGCCCGAACTTGCCCCCTTCCGCGCCGGTCAGCACGGCGGCGGCCAGCGGCGCCTTGAAGGTGGAGCACATGGCGAACCGATCGTCGCGGTTGAAGCCCAGCAGCAGCGCGCCCGTCTTGTCGACCAGCGCCACGCCCAGCCGGCCGCCAGTTTCCTTCTCGATTTCCGCCGGGTTGCGGGCCGATGTCAGCGCCGATTGCGGCACCAGATACCGGGGCGCGGCCGGCATCAGCGAATCGAGCGCGCCGGTCGGCACTGGCTCCTTGGCCGGCGCCTTCTTCCTGTCGGCGGCCAGCGACGGGCTGGCGATCAGCGCCAGCGCGGTAAAAACGGTCAATATCTTCATGGAAGCCATCACATGCCCTGCATATTGTTGAATTCGCCCGGAATGTGGACGGTCAGCGCATCCAGCGCCCCATCCAGAACGATCTGACAGGCGAGGCGGCTGGTGCGGGTGGCGGCGGCGGCAAGGTCCAGCATATCTTCCTCATCCTCGCTGGCGCGCGGCAGCTTCGCGAAATCACCGGCATCGACGATGACATGGCAGGTGGAGCAAGCCATCTGCCCCTCGCATGTTCCCTCCAGCGGTTGGCCGGCGGCCTGCGCTATGTCGAGCAACACCGACCCTGCGGGCGCGTCCACATCCTGCCGCCGTTCGCCGTCGGCGCTGATGAAGGTGACCCTGGTCATGTTATGCGTGCGCTCCCTTTTACGGCGCCGCTTGTACGGCTGCCGCGTCCTGCAATGCTTCTGCTGCCCTCTCCAGCTCCTGCGGCGTGGTGTAGCGGCCAAAGCCGATCCGCACCGATCCGCGCGCCTGAACATCTGACAGGCCCAGTGCGCGCAGGACATGGCTTGGCCGCCCGGACCCGCTTGCGCAAGCGCTACCGAGCGAAAAAGCGACATTGCGGCAATGGGACAACAGTCGCGCGCCGTCTATTCCATCGCGCCGCAGGTTGAGATTACCGGGATAGCGATGAAGCGCGGACCCGTTCAGCGTCCAGGCGGCAAACAGGCCCCGCGCCAGCAGGGCAAGGCTTTCGACATGGGCGCGATCATCGTCCGCCCGTTCCCGCATCAACCGCGCGGCTACGCCGAAACCGGCACAAAGCGTGGGCGAGAGCGTGCCGGAGCGCAGGCCGCCCTCCTGCCCGCCGCCATGGATCAGCGGCGAGGGGCGGACTCCGTCGCGCAACCACAGCGCGCCGATCCCCTTGGGACCATGGATTTTGTGCGCGCTGATCGCCACCATGTCGCACGATGGCGGGATGGGCACGCGGCCATAGCCCTGCACCGCGTCGCACAGCAGCAGCGCGCCCGCCGCGTGGGCTAGATCGGCCAGCGCGGCGACCGGCTGGATCACGCCGATCTCATTATTCACCAACATTGCGACAACGAGTGAGACACCCGGAACGATCGCCTGCGCGGCGGCGGCCATGTCGACCAGCCCGTCCGATCCGACCGGCAGCACCGTCACATCCCGCCCGCTACGGCGCAGCACTTCCACGGTGTCGAGCACGGCGGCATGTTCGGTCGCGATGGTGACGATGCCGCCTGTCGCAGCGCCCTGTATCGCGATGTTCAGCGCCTCGGTCGCGCCGGAGGTGAAAAGCAACCTGCCACCATGCGGCAGCAGGCGGACGATCTCGTCCCGCGCCACCTCCACTTGCGCCGCAGCCGCGCGGCCCGGCCGGTGGGCGCTATGCGGATTGGCGAACTGATCGCGCAACAACGGTACCATTGCCTCGAACGCTTCGGGCGCAAGCGGCGTCGTTGCCTGATAATCCAGATATATCAATTTCTTACTCTTCCGGCCATGACGGTCCACGCTTCGATAAAGCTGTCCAACTCGCTGTAGCATGTCTGCGGACCAAAGCTGACCCGGACGACCTCCGACGCGGCGCCATCGTCCCAGCCCATGGCGCCCAGCACATGGCTGGTCTTGAGCGAACCGGACGAGCAGGCGCTGCCCGCCGACACGGAAATCCCCTTCATGTCGAACTGGATCAGTTGCGCGCGCGCCGACAGGCCGGGCATGCGGTAGCTGGCGATGGTGGGCAGGCGCGGCGCGTCGCGGGCCACGATGATGCCGCCCGCCGCCTCGATCGCCGCATCCAGCCGGGCGCGCATCGCAGCCGCTCGGGGCAACCAGTCCTCCCGTGCCTCCAGCGCCGCCGCCATGGCCAGGATCGCCGGCAGATTTTCGGTCCCGGCGCGATAGCCCTGCTCCTGCCCCCCGCTCGGCTCGATCAGCGCCAGATCGCGGAGCAACAGCGCGCCGATACCGGGCGGCCCGCCAAATTTATGCGCGCTGATCGCGATCATGTCCGCGTCGGGCAGCGGCAGCTTGCCAGCGCTCTGCGCGCAATCGGCAAACAGGATGGCGCCGTCGCGATCGATGGTGTCGAGCGGTTGGATCACGCCCGTCTCATTGTTGACGTGCTGGATGGCGAGCATGGCGTCATCCTCGCCTTCGCCGGGATGACGACGCTGTTGGACTATCCCCTTCCCATCCACCGCCAGCCGTTTCGCGTCCTTCGCCACGCGCAGTACGGCGTCATGCTCGACCGGGGATGTGACCACCCGCCCCGCCTTCGCGCGCGTCAGGCCGATGGCGATCGCCTCGCTCGCACCGGATGTGAAGATCACATGCCCGCTCCACCCCAGCGCCGCCGCAATGCGCCTGCGCGCATCCTCCAGCGCGGCGCGCGCGGCGCGGCCGTCGGCATGGGGGCTGGACGGGTTGGCCCAACTGGCCATCGCGCCCACCATCGCGGCCTGCGCAACGGGCAGCATGGGCGTTGTAGCGGCATGATCGAGATAAAGGCGGATAGCGGCCAAGCGGCATTACTCATTGATTGCGGAAATGGCGGCGGCATCTATATAGGCGGTTTGCCGCGCAGCGCCAGCATTAGCCTAAACGGTGCGCGCGATCCGCATCCATTCGCCATCGGCTCATCCGAGCCGACCGGCCCAGAACGATAACAGGTGCCATGCCCGACGTCATTTTCACCGGACCCGAAGGTCGCCTCGAAGGCCGTTTCAGCCCCCCGCCCCGCCCGCGGGCGCCGGTCGCCATGATCCTGCATCCACACCCGCAGGGTGGCGGTACGATGAACGACCGCATCACCCAGGCGCTCTACAAGACCTTCGTAAAGCGCGGCTTTGCCGTCTTGCGCTTCAACTTCCGGGGCGTGGGCCGCAGCCAAGGCACGTTCGACAATGGCATCGGCGAACTGTCCGACGCTGCAGCAGCGCTCGACTGGGTACAGAGCTTCCACCCCGAAGCGCAGACCACCTGGATCGCCGGCTTTTCCTTCGGCGCGTGGATCGGCATGCAGTTGCTGATGCGCCGCCCGGAAATTCGCGGATTCATCTCGGTCGCGCCGCCCGCCAACATGTACGACTTCTCCTTCCTGGCGCCCTGCCCTTCGTCGGGCATCATCGTGCAGGGAACGTCGGACGAAGTGGTGACGGCCAGTGCCGTGCAAAAGCTGGTGGACAAGCTGCGCACGCAAAAGGGCATCACCATCCATCATGACGAAATTCGCGGCGCGAACCATTTCTTCGAACATGAACTCGATCAGCTGATGAAGTCGGTCGACAATTATCTCGACATGCGCCTGTCGCCGGATTCGCCGATCCGCTGATCGCGCCCGACCAGAGAAACGGAAAAAAGGCCGCCCCGAAAGGCGGCTTTTTTTTTCGTCAGGAGAAAGGATGGAACCCGGCGGGTGGGGACTGGGTGTTGCCGGGTTCCATAGACTATGACGGCATCGCGCCCGTCCGCTTGATTAGACCTTGGTCGAAGAGGCGCAGGGTGGCAGGCGCCGGGCGCACCCCGCTTGACGCGCTTTGGCGCGAACCTATAGCATCCCCGACTGGCACGGCATCTGCGGGAAAGGCCCTCATGACAGACATCAAGGAGCGCGCGCCGGGCTATCGCTATTCGCGACGGGCAAGCTTGCCGCTGATCCGACAACTGTCCGTCGTCGACAATCGTCGCAATGCGCTGCTGCTGGCGCTGCAATGGATCATCACCGCCGGGGCGATCGCCATCGCGATCCGCGTCGACCATGTCGCCGTCTATATCCTGGCCGGCCTGGTCGTGGGCACCCGCATCCAGTGCCTGGCCGTCATGATGCATGATGCCTGTCACGGCCTGCTGTTCAGCAATCGCCGCGTCAACGACCTGATGGCCGACCTTTTCGTCGCCTATCCGCTCGTGCTCAGCATCGACCTGTATCGCGTGGCCCATATGGTCCACCACCGCCATACCAACACGATGCAGGATTATGACTATCGGGTGCAGCGCAAGGACCCCGACCAGCATTTCCCCAAAAGCGGCCGGGGGATGGTCCGTTTGTTTTTCCGCAGCCTCTTGGGCCTCAACTATTATCGCGTCGCGCGCGCGGCGCGGGTCTGGTCGCCCATCGCCAATTTCCACAATCCCCGCCGCTTCGGCTTCGATTATCGACTGGGATTGCGGCTGCGCTATGTCGCGTGGGCGGTGGTGGTCTATGGCCTGATCCTGTGGTCGCCTTGGCGCTGGCAGATATTAGGCCTCTATATGATCCCGCAATTCATCTGGGCCAATCTGTTCAACCGCATCCGGGCGATGGCCGAGCATGTCGGCGTGCCCGACCGGCTGGAACTCAATGGCACGCGCACCGTCATCCCCACTTTGCTCGACCGCCTGCTGATCGCGCCGTTCAACGTCAGCTATCATCTGGAACATCATCTGTTTCCGTCCGTGCCCTGGGCCAATTTGCGCCGGCTGCACATCCATATGATGACCGATCCCGACTATGCGGCGCACGCCCATATCACGCAGGGCTATTGGGGTGTGGTCAAGGAACTGATGCCCCCGCCAGTCGAAAGGAAAGCGGCCTGAGCAGCGCCGCATCCATCCTCGTCGATGCGGACGCTGCGAACTAACGCTGCTCCATCACCGGCAGGTCTGGACCTGGAATCGCGCTGATCGCGACATTGGCGAACATCACCAGCCCGGCAACGATCATCAGGCTGCCGCGCTTGCGGTCGCCCTTCTTCGCCATCGCGTAAATGCCGCCGCCTGTCAGCAGGACGCCCGCAAGCATCAATATCGATAAAATCGTGCCAGCCATGGGAGATGCCATAAGCGGCAAGCTGGACGGTGGCAATTGCCTGCCGCTCCCCCTATGAGGCGCGCAGAAACGAATCACCCATCGGTGCAGGCCCCCATTCCGGGAAGGAACGCTTCTCACATGAAAATCGCCATCGCTTCCGACCATGCCGCCGTCGATCTGAAGGCGGAACTCGCCCAGTGGTTGCGCGATGAAGGGCATGAGGTCGACGATCTGGGTCCGGCGACCGCCGACCGTGTCGATTATCCCGATTTTGGTTACAAACTCGCGACAGCCGTGGCGTCGGGCGCGGCGGAGCGCGGCATCGCGATCTGCGGGTCGGGCATCGGCATTTCGATCGCGGTCAACCGCAACCCCGCCTGCCGCTGCGCCCTGGTCGGCGAACCGCTGTCGGCCGTCCTGTCGCGCGAACATAATGACGCCAATGTCCTGGCCCTGGGCGCCCGCCTGACCGGCGTGGACATGGCCAAGGCCTGCGTCACCGCCTTCCTCACCACCGATTTCGGCGGTGGCCGCCATGCCGGCCGCGTCGAAAAGCTCTCCCAGCCCGCGCTCTGAAAGGATCTTTGATGAGCACCGACACCCTTTCCCCCATCCGTCAGGCCGGTTTCTTCAGCGAAGACCTCGCCAGCGCCGACCCCGAAATCTTCGGCGCGATCGGTAACGAACTCAAGCGCCAGCAGGACAAGATCGAACTGATCGCGTCCGAGAATATCGTGTCGAAGGCCGTGCTGGAAGCTGCCGGTTCGATCTTCACCAACAAGTACGCCGAAGGCTATCCGGGCAAGCGCTATTATGGCGGCTGCGAATATGCCGACGTCGTCGAAACGCTGGCGATCGAACGCGCCAAGCAGCTGTTCGGCGCCAACTTCGCCAACGTCCAGCCCAATAGCGGCAGCCAGATGAACCAGGCCGTGTTCCTGGCGCTGCTCCAGCCGGGCGACGTCTTCATGGGCCTCGACCTGTCGTCGGGCGGCCACCTGACCCACGGGTCGCCGGTCAACATGTCGGGCAAGTGGTTCAAGCCGGTAGCCTATGGCGTGCGCGAAGACGACCATACCATCGATATGGACGAAGTCGCCCGCATCGCGCGCGAAAACAAGCCCAAGCTGATCATCTGCGGCGGCACCGCCTATTCGCGCGTATGGGATTTCAAGCGCTTCCGCGAAATCGCCGACGAAGTGGGCGCCTATCTGCTGGCCGACATGTCGCACTTTTCCGGCCTCGTCGCCGGCGGCGCGCACCCTTCGCCGGTGCCTTACGCCCATGTCACCACCACCACGACCCACAAGTCGCTGCGCGGGCCGCGTTCGGGCATCATCCTGTCGAATGACGAGGCGATCGCCAAGAAGCTGAACAGCGCGATCTTCCCCGGCCTTCAGGGCGGCCCGCTGATGCACATCATCGCGGCCAAGGCTGTGGCGTTCAAGGAGGCGCTGACGCCAGAGTTCAAGGCTTACGCGCATCAGGTCGTCGCCAACGCCCGCGCGCTGGCCGAAACGCTCGCCGATGCAGGCCTGTCGATCGTGTCGGGTGGCACCGACAACCACCTGCTCCTGGTCGATCTGCGCCCCAAGAACACCACAGGCAAGGCGGCTGAAAAGGCGCTCGACCGCGCCTACATCACCTGCAACAAGAACAACGTGCCGTTCGACACGGCCAGCCCGTTCGTAACGTCGGGCGTTCGCCTGGGCACCCCGGCCGGCACCACGCGCGGCTTCCGCGAGGAGGAATTCCGCGAAATCGGCCGCCTGATCGCGCAGGTCGTCGAAGGCCTGAACCGCAATGGCGACGAAGGCGACGGCCAGGTCGAACAGCATGTCCGCGAAAAGGTGCTGGGCCTCACGGCGCGCTTCCCGATCTACTAAAGACTATCAAAGCCCCTCCCTTTCGGGTTTGAATGAGGCAGTGCCTCGATCGAACCTGATCGGGAGGGGCTTTTATTTGCGGAGACACTGATGCGCTGCCCTTTCTGCGCCCATGAAGACAGCCAGGTGAAGGACAGTCGGCCGACGGAAGATGGCAACGCCATCCGCCGCCGCCGCCAGTGCGAAGCCTGCGCCGCGCGCTTCACCACCTTCGAACGCATCCAGTTGCGCGACATATGGGTAGTGAAGAGCGAAGGCCGCAAGGAAGCGTTCGAGCGCGACAAGCTGGCCCGCTCCATCGGCATCGCCTGCCGCAAGCGCCCGATCGACCCCAGCCGGCTGGAAAAACTGATCTCCGGCATCCAACGCCAGCTGGAAACCAGCGGCGACAGCGAAGTGCCGGCCCGTGCGATCGGCGAAATGGTGATGGAAGGGCTCAAACGCCTCGACAGCGTCGCCTATATCCGCTTCGCGAGCGTCTATAAGGACTTCACCGACGCCAAGGATTTCGAGGAATTCGCCAGCACGGTGAAGGAAGTCGGACGGGAATAGCAGTCCCTTCCGTTCGGTTCGAGCTTGTCGAGAGCCTGGCAGAGCTGAACTATTGGTAAAGCCGTTTTACTGGCATATCCCAACACCCGTTCAGTTGGAGCCTGTCGAGAACCACACGCAACATGAATTTCTGGATCTACATCCTCCGCTGTTCCGACGGCACCTATTATACCGGGCACACGGACGATCTGGACCGGCGTATCGCGCAACATCAGATGGGCGAACTGCCAGGTTACACGCATGATCGCCGGCCTGTGGAGTTGGTTTTTAGTGAGACGTTCACGGATCGGATCGATGCTTTGGAACGGGAGCGACAGGTAAAAGACTGGTCGCGCAAGAAGAAAGAGGCGCTGATCCGGGGAGACTGGAATGCAGTCTCCGACGCTGCCCGTTCTCGACCACGGGTCTCGACTACGCTCGACCCTGGCTTGAACCGAACGGGAAGGCTAGAGGCCCAGCCCCTACTCAGGACGAACGAAAATATGAACGAAGTTGCTCCCCTCCCCCCCGTCATCGTCCTGGTCCGCCCGCAACTGGGCGAGAATATCGGGAAGGCCGCACGGGCCATGCTGAATTTCGGGCTGACCGAAATGCGGCTCGTCACCCCGCGCGACGGCTGGCCCAATCCCGATGCCGGACCGGCGGCGGCCGGCGCGGACTTCATTCTGGACAAGGCGCAGGTGTTCGAGACGTTGGCCGACGCGGTCGCGGATTGCGCCCATGTCTATGCCACCACCGTCCGCAAGCGCGGCGTGACCAAACCGGTCGTGACGCCGGAGGAAGCCGCGCGCGAAATCCATAGCGCTCAGGGCCGATGCGCCTACGTCTTCGGCCCGGAACGATCGGGGCTGGAAACGGAGGATGTTGCGGTCGCGCGCAAGATTCTGACCGTGCCGATCAATCCGGAATTCGGATCGTTGAACCTGGCGCAGGCGGTGATCCTGTGCGCCTATGAATGGTCGAAAAATGCCGACCTCAAGCAGCCGACCGTCACCGATCTTGGCGAACCCGCGCCGCAGGTCGAACTGGAAGGGATGATCGACCAGCTCAATATGTTGCTGGAAAAGGTCGGCTATTTCTTCCCGCCCGACCGCGCCCCCGCAACGAAGCTGACGCTGCGCAACCTGTTGACCAAGCCGGGCTGGAACCATCTGGAGGTGCGGACGCTGCGCGGGGTATTATCGCATCTCAATCGCCCGCGCGAACGCTGAAGCCCCCCCGTTCGGTTCGAGCGTGTCGAGAACATAGCGCATGGTTCTCGACACGCTCGAACCGAACGAAGGACGTTTTATCCCCGCGTCCTATCAAACTCAGCCATTTCATAGGCGATCGACGCCTCGACCAGCTGCTCCCACAGCCCCTCGATCAGGTCGCATGGCACACCCAGCTGCTCGGCCTCCGCGCAGGCATTGGCGATGACTTCCGCCTTGCGGGCTTCGTCGCGCACCGCGCTGCGATCGGGCTTGATCCGGGCAGCGGCGCGCATATGGGCAAAGCGCTGGGCCAGCAGGCCGACGATCTGCCGGTCGAGATTGTCGACGCCGGCGCGCACCTGCGCCATGGTGGAATAGCCTTCTGGGTTCATGCCTGAACAATTAAGCCGCCTCGTGCGCCGTGTCGAGGCTTGACATCCAACTGTCATCTGGTCATAGGCGCGCCTTCGCAATTGGCTCCGCATCCCGGTGAAGCGGTGGCCCTGCCCCTGAGCGCATGGCGCAAAACGGACGTAGGCGATACCGGGAGCAACATTCACTCTCCCCGAAAAGTGGGAACCGGTTTTCGGACTAGGAGAGTGGACAGACGTTAGACGCAATTATTAGGAATTATCTATGACGAAGCGCACCAGCGCCAAGTACAAGCTCGACCGTCGCATGGGCGAGAATATCTGGGGCCGTCCCAAGTCGCCTGTCAACAAGCGCGAATATGGTCCGGGTCAGCACGGCCAGCGCCGCAAGGGCAAGATGTCGGACTACGGCATCCAGCTGCGCGCCAAGCAGAAGCTGAAGGGCTATTACGGCGACATCACCGAAAAGCAGTTCAAGAAGAACTATTTCGAAGCCAGCCGCATGAAGGGCGACACCGGCCAGAACCTGATCGGCCTGCTGGAACGCCGCCTGGACGCCGTCGTGTACCGCGCCAAGTTCGCGCCGACCATCTTCTCGGCCCGTCAGATCGTTTCGCACGGCCACATCTATGTGAACGGCGTGAAGTGCAACATTGCGTCGCGTCTGGTGAAGCCGGGCGACGAAATCACCCTGGGCAAGAAGGCGCAGGAAATGGCGCTGGTTCTGGAAGCACAGAGCCTGCCCGAGCGTGACATCCCCGACTATGTCGCTCCCGACGGCGCCGCCAAGGTCAGCTATGTCCGCGTGCCGACGCTGGACGAAGTGCCCTACCCGGTGAAGATGGAACCGAATCTGGTCGTCGAATTCTATTCGCGCTGATCGGTTTTCCGAAGACAGTTTTGGAAGAGGGCGGGCCGCAAGGCACCGCCCTTTTTCTTTGCGCGCAACATTCTTGCGTCCCTGTGTCTGCGGTGGCATCACCCGCGCATTCGTAAAACAAAGGGGTCATCCCATGCGCACTTCCATCGCGGCGATCGCCGCCATCCTAGCCCTGTCCACGCCCGTCGTCGCCGATGCCGCGCCCGCCAAATCCGCCGCTACCCCGTCCGTCGACACGATGAAGCGGCTGGTGCAAGAGCTATCTTCCGACGCCTATGAAGGTCGCGCACCCGGCTCTGTCGGCGAGGAAAAGACGCTTGCCCTGCTCGCATCCGAATTCGGCAAGCTGGGGCTGAAGCCCGGCAACAGGGGCAGCTGGTTCCAGGATGTGCCGCTGGTGGAAATCACCGCCAAGAATGTGTCGCCGCTCGCCTTCACCGGCGGCAAGGCCGACGTCACCGCCGCTTATGGCGCGGAGATGGTCGCCGGCACCTATCGCACCACGCAAAAGCATATCGACGTCAAGGACAGCCCGGTCGTCTTCGTCGGCTATGGCATCAACGCCCCGGAAAAGGGCTGGAACGACTATGCCGGGCTGGATGTGAAGGGCAAGACCGTCGTCATCCTGGTCAACGATCCCGATTATGAGACGCAGGGGCTGACCGGCCCGTTCAACGGCCGAGCGATGACCTATTATGGCCGCTGGACCTACAAGTTCGAAGAAGCCGCGCGGCAGGGGGCCGCCGCCGCGATCATCGTGCATGATACCGTGCCCGCCGCCTATGGCTGGAACGTCGTGCAGTCCAGCTGGACCGGCGCGCAGCATGTCGCCGACAGCGCCAGCGGCAATGCCGACCAGAGCGCTGCCATCGGCTGGATCCAGAAGGACAAGGCCGCCGCCCTGTTCGCAAGTGCCGGGCTGGACCTCAACGCCCAGATGGCCGCCGCGAAGAAGCCGGGTTTCAAGGCCGTGCCGCTGGCCGGCGTGAAGGCCAGCCTGTCCTTCGACAACGACCTGCGCAAACATAGCTCCAAGAATGTCGTCGCGCTGCTGCCCGGCAAGACTCGGCCGGACGAATATGTGCTGTACAGCGCGCATTGGGATCATCTGGGCCATTGCGAAGCCGCGCCGGACGGCGACGACATCTGCAACGGCGCGGTCGACAATGCCACCGGCACGGCCGCACTGGTCGCGCTCGCGCAGGCCAATGTGAAGGCTGGCCCGACCGATCGCAGCCAGGTGTTCCTGGCGGTGACGGGCGAGGAATCGGGCCTGTTGGGTTCGGCCTATTATGGCAAGAACCCGGTCTTCCCCTTTGCCAAGACGGTGGGTGGCGTGAACATGGATGCCTTGAGCGTGGCAGGCCTTGCCAAGAATGTCGTCGTGATCGGCAAGGGCAAGTCGCAGCTGGACGCCTATCTCGACCGCGCCCTCGCCGCACAGGGCCGGGTCGCGACCACCGAACCGACGCCCGAAAAGGGCTATTATTATCGTTCCGACCATTTCAGCTTCGCCAAATATGGTTTGCCGATGCTCTATTTCGAAGGTGGCGAGGATCTGGTGAAGGGCGGGACCGCCGCCGGCATGGCCGCTGCGGAGGATTATACCGAGCATCGCTATCACGGGCCGAAGGACGAATATGATCCCAATTGGGACTGGACCGGCATCTCGGCCGACCTGAAGCTCTATTATGATGTCGGTCGTGCGCTTGCGACCACGACCGACTGGCCCAATTGGGTGGAAGGCGACGAATTCCGTGCCATCCGCGACAAGGATCGCGCCGGCAAATGACGTTCCTGGCTGGCGGCGGGCACAAGCCTGTCGCCAGCCCTTCATCTTGCCGTCTATACTGTCGGCATGACTCAGAAATTCGACCGGCGCGTCCTGCCGATCACCTCCGCCGTCGCGGCCGCCCTGCTCGCCACCGGTTGCTCGCGTGAGCCCGATACCGCCAATGCCGACGTGCGCGTCTGCCGCGATGCGGAAGGGCGCCGGGTGGACGACAGCCAGTGCCGCACCCATGCTGGCGGCGGCATCGCGACGGGCGCTTTCCTGTGGTATTATCTCAATCGCGGCAGCGCGGTCCCGCGGGTCGGTCAGCCGCTCAGCGGCGGGTCCATCGCCCCGGCTTTCGGCAAAAATTATCGCGAGGCGTCGCAGTCCACGGTGACGCGCGGCGGCCTTGGCCTTTCCGGTCGCAGCGGCCTGTCCTGATGGAGCGGATCGACTGCACGCCGCGGCCCTCCTGGCAGGCGCAGGTGGAATCGCTCGGCCTCGTCTGGCACGGTGCCAAGGATCTCCCCTATTGGGACGAAAGCGCCGCCTGGCGTTTCACCCCGGCGCAGGTCGATACGATCGAGACGGCCACGGCCGAACTCTACCGCCTGTTCATCGAGGCGGGTCAGCATGTGCTGGACCATGACCTGCTCAGCGACTTCGGCATCCCCGATTTCTGCCACGAACCGATCCGGCAAAGCTGGGACGGGGAGCCGGCCGCGCTCAACTATGGCCGGTTCGACCTGGGCTATGACGGGTCGGGTCCGCCCAAATTGTTCGAATTCAACTGCGACACGCCCACCAGCCTGCTGGAAGCGTCGGTCATCCAGTGGGACTGGAAGGAAGCGCTCTTCCCGAACGCCGACCAGTTCAACAGCCTGCATGAGCGACTGGTCGCCCGATGGCGTGCCATCGCGCCGCCGCGCGGCACATCCATGCTTCACCTCACCTATGTCGACGGCAATATGGGGGAGGATGCCGTGACGGTCGCCTATATGGCCGACACGGCGCGGGAAGCCGGCATCGACACGCACCTCATCCTGACCACCGACCTTGGCTGGGACAGCGGGCGGCGCCGCTTCGTCGACCTCGACTATCGGCCGATCGATGCGCTCTATCATCTCTATCCCTGGGAATGGATCGTCAACGAACCCTTCGGCCGGGAAGTGGTGGAGAGCCTGGACACGACGCTCTGGATCGAGCCGATTTGGAAGATGATCTGGAGCAACAAGGCGATATTGCCGATCCTGTGGGATCTGTTCCCCGACCACCCCAATCTGCTGGAGGCCAGTCCGCAGGCCATGGCCGGCGACCATGTGGTCAAGCCCCTGCTCGCCCGCGAAGGCGCGAATGTCCGCATCGTGCGCGACGGCACGACGCTGGCACAAAGCGGCGGCGACTATGGCGAGGAAGGCTTCGTTTACCAGCGGCTCTTCCCCCTGCCGGGCGACGGCGATCGGCGGCCGGTGCTGGGCAGTTGGGTCGTGGACGGCGAACCGGCCGGCATGGGCATAAGAGAAGATGGCCCGATCACCGGCAACGGCGCCCGCTTCGTCCCGCACATCATTGCCTGAGCGTTATTGCCCGGTGGGGGTTGCCGGGCTGTAGGTCCAGTTCTGCGCCCCGCTGCCGTCCATCTTCGCCGTTTCGGCCATCAGCAACCGCCCCTCGCGCCAATAGCGGATGCGTTGCGGATAATCATGGTCTGGATTGGCGAATGTCACGTCGCGCACGCCCTGCTCCACGGCGCGGAAAACGGTCGCCGGTCCACCCTCCGGCGCGGCATGGAGGGCGAGCGAGCCGTCGGCGGCGCGCACGATGCGCATCACTTCCCAACTGCGCAGGCTCTCTCCACGCCCGGTGCGCCCGACGCCGATCATCGTGCCACCGCGCGGCAGGGTCCACACCTCCTCGCTCCACCGGTCGCCGGCATTTTGCAGCCATTCGCCGGTCAGCCAGTCGGGCAATTCCCCTGCGCACACGGGCACAGACAGGCTGAGCAGCAGGCTCGCCGCAACGATCGAAATGTGTTTCCGCATGGCTTTCGCCCTCTGTCCAGACCCGGTCGGGCGCGCTATGGAGCGCGCATCATTTTCCCCTATCTACGGATCGGTTCTCCAACCGAGCAAGGATAAAAGCCATGACTTTCCGCATGCCTGCCGAATGGGCGCCGCACGACTGGACCTGGATCGGCTTCCCGACCAACCCCGCCGAATGGCCCGGCGCGTTCGAGGAGGCGCGCGCTCAGATCGCTGCCTTCGCCAGCGCCCTCCATGCCGATGGCAAGGGAGAGGAAGTCCGTCTGGTCGTCGCCAATGAAGGCGATGCGGATGCCGCCCGCGCGCTGGTCGCACCGGGCGTATCGGTCATCATCCATAATCTGGGCGACGTCTGGCTGCGCGACACCGCGCCCATCGCCGTACTGAACGGGGCCGGTGGTCGGGCACTCGTCGATTTCGGCTTCAACGGCTGGGGCGGCAAATATCAGATGCCCGGTGACGAGGATATCGGCGCGCGCCTCGCCGCAACCACCGACTTGCCCGTTTCGACCCAGAATTGGGTGTTCGAGGGGGGGGCGATCGACACCGACGGCACCGGCCTGTTCGTGACGACCGAACAATGCCTGCTCAATCCCAATCGCAACCCCGACCTGGACCGCGGCAAGATCGAGACGCTGCTCGCCGGCGCGCTCGGCCTGTCGGACATGCTGTGGCTGGGCGATGGCCTGCTGAACGACCATACCGATGGCCATGTCGACAATCTCGCCCGCTTCGTCGCACCCGGCAAGCTGGCCCTGCCGATCGCCACGACGCAGGACGATCCCAATGCCGCCCTCTATGCCGACGCCCGCGCCCGTGCGAAAGCCCATGGCGTAGAGGTGATCGACATCCCCTCCCCCGGTTTGGTGCTGGTGGATGGCGAGGCGATCCCGGCCAGCTACATGAATTTCTATGTCGGCAATGCCGCTGTCATCGTGCCCATCTATGGCCAGCCCAACGATCAGGCCGCGCTCGACGCCTTCCGCCCCTTCTTCCCCGGTCGCGATATCATCGGCCTGCGCAGCGACGCCATATTGTCAGGCGGTGGCAGCTTCCATTGTTGCAGCCAGCAAATGCCCATGATCGCCTGAGCAAGGGCGCCTGAGCAAAGCCGGTTGCGGACGGGCGCGGATGGGATCAGGCTTCACCCCGGTCCGGCGGAGTCGCCGGGCGGGGAGAATGATCATGATTCACACGTCCGTTCGCACCGCATTGGCCGTCGTCCTGCTGGCCGGAGCAGGTGCATCGTCCGCGCAGCTTGGCAATCTGGGCGGCCTGCTCGGCGGTGCCATGCCCGATATCGCATCGGTCGGCGCGGGCAATGCGGCCGGCGTGCTCAGCTATTGCGTGAAGAACAAGCTGGTCAACGCGACCGGCGCCTCGTCCATCCTGGGCAGGCTGACCGGCAAGCCCGGCGTCAAGGAATCGAGCGGTTTCAAGCTGGGCCAGTCCGGCACCATCCAGGGTGACGGCGGTGCGTTGCCCATCGCGGGCCTCAAGGACAAGGTGAAGACCAAGGCCTGCGATCTGGTGCTGCGCCATGCCGGATCGCTGATCTAACCGATCGCCCCTCTGAGCGGTAGCATGTCAGGGCGACATTCCCTATATGGCGCGCTGTTCCCCGCCATGGAGTGAAGAATGTCCCGCGTGACCGTCGCCGCCCTGCAACTCGCCTTCTCGGATGACATGCGCGCGAACATCGCGCTGGTGGCCGACCATGTGCGCCAGGCCGCCGCGCGCGGTGCGAAGATCATCCTGCCGCCCGAACTGTTCGAAGGCCCCTATTTCTGTAGGCAAGAGGATGAGGCGCTGTTCGCCAACGCCCAGCCGACCGACGAGCATCCCGCCGTGCAGGCCATGCGCACGCTGGCGAAAGAACTGGGCGTCTATATCCCGACCAGCTATTTCGAGCGGGATGGCCATCATTACTATAACTCGCTCGCCATGATCGACGATGAGGGCGAGATTATGGGCGTCTATCGCAAGAGCCACATTCCCGATGGCCCCGGCTATGAGGAAAAATATTATTTCCGCCCCGGCAATAGCGGCTTCAAGGTATGGAAGACCAAATATGGCACCATTGGCGTCGGCATCTGCTGGGACCAATGGTATCCCGAAACCGCGCGCTGCATGGCGCTGATGGGCGCGGAAATGCTCTTCTACCCGACTGCGATCGGTTCCGAGCCCTATGACAGCGACCTCGACACCAGCCGCATGTGGCGCCGCGCGATGATCGGCCATGCCGTCAGCAACTGCATGCCCGTCATCGCAGCCAACCGCATCGGCGACGAAGACGGGCAGCTTTTCTACGGCCACAGTTTCATCACCGACGAATGGGGTGATTTCGCCGCCGAAGCCGATGCGAAGGACCATGGCGCGCTGGTCGCGACGCTGGATCTGGCCAAGGCGCGCACCCATCGCGCCGGCATGGGCTTCTTCCGCGATCGCCGGCCCGAACTTTATGGCCGCATCGCGCAGGATATCTGATCTGACATGACCGACAGCGAAGCAACCGACGAAACCATCATCGAAGCGGCGGACGAGACGACGCCCGAACAGCCGGGCGACCTCAGCCGGCCACAGAAACGCCTGCTCAAGCGCCTCTACAACGCCCGCACCGTGCCGGTCATCGCCGACGAACGCCCCTTCCTCAGCTACAGGGAGGCGGCACGTTATCTGCTCTCGCTGGACGAGGAAGCGCGCCAATCCGCTTATGCGCAGATGAAGGCCCATGTGCGGGACAAGGTCCGCTAAGGGCGTGCCGGCCCTTTATCCGTTCGCTTCGAGCCTGGTCGAGACACCATGCGCAGCCCTGGCCGCGTCTCGACTATGCTCGAAGCGAACGGGTTAGGAGCAACGACTCATGCTTCCGGCTTTGCTGCAAAAAACATACGCCCGCCCCCATCGCTACGTCCTCGCGCTGGGATCGAACCGGCCGCTGTCCGTCAGCCTGACGCCCGCGCGTCTGTTGCAAGCCGCCACCGCGCTGATCGGAGAACAGGCCCGCGTGCTGCATGTCTCCCCCATCCTCGCCACGCCCCCGCTTGGCCCATCGAGGCGCCGCTTCGCCAATGGCGCATTGCTGGTCGAAAGCGCCCTGCTGCCGCCTGCCATGCTCGCCTTCATCCAGAACGTCGAAAACCGGCTTGGCCGACGTCGCTACCGCCGGTGGGGCGCGCGCAGTGTCGACATTGACATCATCCTCTGGTCGGGCGGCCAATGCACCACGCCCATGCTGACCATTCCGCATCCTGCCTGGCACGCGCGTGACTTCGTCCTGACCCCGCTTGTGTCGATCGCACCCGACTGGCGCGACCCCAAATCGGGCCTTTCCGTCCGCCATCTGCATGCCCGCCTGAAAAAAGCCGCACGCCAAGGTTGACCATCCGGCCCGTCGCCTTTAGGGCGACCTCCACCGCTCAAGGGGTCCATAGCTCAGTCGGTAGAGCAACTGACTTTTAATCAGTAGGTCACTGGTTCGAACCCAGTTGGACTCACCATCTCCTGTCATTGGCGTCTCGCCGTCGCTGCGTTAAAGCCGGACGGAACCGGAGAACGCCTGATGACAAGCATCCTGTCAACGCGCCCCCTCTATCAGGGGTGGCTCAATCTGCTGCTGGTCGCGATGCGGGCGCCCAATGGCGAGCAGTTCGAACGCCATGTCGTCGAGATGCGCCGCGCCGTCGTCGTCCTGCCCTATGATCCCGATCGCCGCGTCGCGCTGGTCGTGTCGATGCCACGCACGCCGGTCATGCTGGCGGGCCTGCCCGATTTCCTGGAGCCGATCGCGGGCATATTGGAGGATGAGCCGGCCGACTGCGCCCGGCGCGAGGCGCTGGAGGAGGCCGGCGTGCGCTTGGGTGAACTGATCCATCTCGGCCAGATCTGGAGCATTCCCACCGTGGTGACCGAGAAGATCGATTATTTCCTCGCCGAATATCGCGCCCAAGACAGGATTGCAGCGGGCGGCGGCCTGGACGAGGAGCAGGAACATATCAGCGTCCACGAACTGCCGCTCGATGCCTTATGGACGCTGTTGGCGGACAAGAAGATCGGCGATGGCAAGCTGGCAATGACATTGATGGCGCTGCGGCTGCGGCGACCCGACCTGTTCAGCGTTCCGGTCGGCTGATCCGCACGGATCGCGCAGCCATCGCCACATCGCCTTCGGGCAATTGGAAACGGCACGGCGCGTCCGCGCCATTGACGCAGATCGCCAGCCCGCTCGCCCGATAGCGCAATGCCAGCCGGCGGCGGACGGGGTCTTCCCACTGGCTGACCGTCAGCGCCTGCCCATCCTCGTCCAGCCATTCCACATCGGCTTCGGACAACATCTCCACGCCCTGCAAATCCGCTGTCTCGGCCCGGATCGCCGCCAACGCGAAACTCTGCGCCTCCAGCGCCCGGTCGCGGCCCGCCCAGTCTATCCAGCCGATTGCATTATCCTGCGCGTAGGCATTGTTATTGCCCAGCTGACTGCGCCCGAACTCGTCGCCAGCGGTCAGCATGATCGTCCCGCGCGACGCGAACAGCGTGCCGAGCAGCGCCTCCCGGTCACGCCGTCGCGCCGCCTCTACCGCAGCATCTTCGCTGCAACCCTCGACGCCATTGTTCCAACTGAAATTCTCGCCATGGCCGTCGCGATTCTGCTCGCCATTGGCTTCATTATGCCGTCGTTCGTAGGCCGTCAGGTCAGCCAAGGTGAAGCCGTCATGCGCGGCCAGGAAATTGACGCTGCGGGTCCGCCCGCCGCCGAAAATATCCGACGATCCCGCCAGCCGCGTGGCGAAAGCGCCCAACGTCCCCGCGTCCCCCCGCCAGAAGCGCCGCATATCGTCGCGATAGCGGTCGTTCCATTCCAGCCAGCCTTCGCCGAACTGGCCCAGCTGATAACCGCCCGGCCCGATATCCCATGGCTCGGCAATCATCACGCGGTCCGCCAGCAACGGATCGGCGCGCATCTCCTGCAACAAGGGCGCTTGCCGGTCGAACCCGTCCGCCATTCGCCCCAGCGCCGGGCCAAGGTCGAAGCGGAAGCCGTCCACACCCGCCTGCGCTACGAAATGCCGCAGCGAATCGAGGATCAGCCGCCGCGCCACCGGCGCGTTGCAGGCGATGCTGTTGCCCGTACCGGTATCGTTGATCAGGCCACCATCGGCCGCGTGCCGGAAATAGCCCCGCGCATCCAGCCCGCGCAGCGACAGGGTCGGCCCCATGGCATCGCTTTCCCCGTCATGATTATACACCATGTCCAGGATGACGCCGATGCCCGCGTCGTGCAGCGCCGCTACCGTGTCCCGCAGCTCCGCCATGCCGCCGGGCGCCAGTCTGGGATCGATCGCAAAATAGCTGACCGGATTATAGCCCCATGCGTTGGTCAGCCCCAGCGGCCCCAGATGCCGCTCGTCGATCCAGGCGTTGATCGGCATCAGTTCGATCGCCGACACATGCAGCTTTTGCAGATGCGCGATCACGGCCGGATGGGCGAGCGCGGCGATCGTGCCCCGCTGCGCCTCCGGCACGTCGGGATGCAGCATGGTAAAGCCGCGCACCTGCACTTCATAGATAAGACCGCCCGGCGCGAAGCATGGCGGTACGGGCGCAACCGTTGGCAACCTCGCCGTCACGACAGCTTTGGGCATCAACGGCGCGGTATCGCTGCCTTCCCCGCGCGGCGCGGCCAGGGCATCCTCATAAGCGAACGCCCGGTCGATCGCCTGCGCATAGGGATCGAGCAGCAGCTTGTCGGGATCGAACCAAAGGCCAGCCCCCGGATCATAGGGGCCATCGGCGCGAAACCCGTAGCGCGCGCCCTGTCCCACACCAGCCGCCTCGCCATGCCAGCAGCCGTCGGCATCGCGCAGCATCGGCAAGCGCGCTTCCCTATCCGCGTCATCGAACAGGCATAGCCACAGCTGCGCCGCATCGGGGGCCCAGACCGAAAAGCGCGTTCCATCCGCCCCGATCACCGGTCCCAATGTCACGCCGCGCCGGCGATCAACGCGCGGTAGAGATCGGCATAGCGCGCCGCGCTATGTGTCCAGCTGAAATCCGCGCGCATGCCCGCGCGTTGCATCGCCTCCCACACCCGCTTGTCGGCATGCAGCGCCGCCAGCCGGTTGATCGCCCCATGCAACGCCGCCGCATTGTCCGGCACAAAGACGATCCCCGTCGCCGCACCCGCACTGACCGCGGCCTCATTGGCGTCAATCACCGTATCTGCCAGGCCGCCGACCCGCGCCACGACCGGCACGCAACCATAGCGCAGCGCATAAAGCTGGGTCAGGCCGCACGGTTCGAACCGCGACGGGATCAGGATCGCGTCGCCCCCCGCCTGCATAAGGTGCGACAAAGGCTCGTTATAGCCGATCTGCACGCCGATCCGCCCCCGGTGCCGGTCCGCCGCGCCCAGCAACGCGCCCTCCAGCACATGGTCGCCCGACCCCAGCACAGCGAGCTTCCCGCCCAGTGCGACCAGATGCTCGGCCGCATCGATCATCAGGTCCATGCCCTTCTGCCAGGTCAGGCGGCTGACGATGATGCAGAGCGGCGCGTCGTCATGATCCAGCCCGAACCGATCCTCCAGCGCACGGCGGTTGACCGACCGCTTGCCCAGCGCGCGCGGGCCATAGGGCTTGGGGATCAGCGCGTCGGCCACCGGGTTCCAGATATCGGTATCGACGCCGTTCAATATGCCATGCAGCCGATCGACCCGCCCGTTGATCAGGCCATCCAGCCCCATCCCATGCGCTGGCGATCGGATTTCCTCCGCATAGCTGGGGCTGACCGTCGTGATCGCATCGGCCGATACCAGCCCCGCCTTCAAAAAGCCGGTGCCGCCATAATATTCGACGCCATCGACGCCCCAAGCTTCGGGTGGCAGGCCCAGATGCGGAAAAATCTCCGCCCCAAAACGCCCCTGAAAGGCGAGATTGTGGATCGTCAACAGCTTGGGTACATGGGCGGCCGGGCCGAAACGCATATAGGCGACCGTCATCGCCGCCTGCCAGTCATGGACATGGACGGCATCGGGTTGCCAGCCTTTGAGCAGCCCCTCTGCCACATCCGCCCCCGCCCGCGACAGAGCGGCAAACCGCCGCCAATTATCGGGCCAGTCATTGCCCCCATGATCGCCATAGGGCCCGCCATCTCGCGCAAAGAAGCCCGGCGCGTCCAGTATCAGCAGGTCCAGCCCTTCGACCTGCGCCGCCAACAGGCTGGCCGTGGCGCCGAACAGTTCGGAATAGCGATGCACGACCTTCGGCTTGCCCTTACCCGTACCCAGCTTCGCCATGACGGCCGGATAGCCGGGCACCAATGTGCGTACAGCCACGCCCTGCCCCGCCAGTGCTGCGGGCAATGCGCCCACGACATCGGCCAGGCCGCCGGTCTTGATGAGAGGAAAGATTTCGGACGCAACCGACAGCAGCTTGATCGTCATGGCGTCGTTCAGGCCGCCAGCCGGTCGATCATGGCCTGCGTCACCAGGCAAATGCCGCTTTCGGTACGGCGGAAACGCTGCGCATCGAATACCGGATCTTCCCCGATAATCAGGCCGGGCGGGATGAGTATCCCCGAATCCACCACGCATTTGTGCAGCCGCGCGCCGCGCCCAATCTGGCAATCGGGCATGATGACGCTGTCTGTCACCGACGAAAAACTATGCGTCCGCACGCCCGAAAAGAGCAGGCTGCGATGCAGCGACGAACCCGACACGATGCACCCGCCTGCCACAAGGGAGGATGTCGCCGACCCGCGCCGGCCATCTTCATTATGGACGAACTTGGCCGGCGGCGTGACCTCCGAATAGGTCCAGAGCGGCCAACTGCGGTCGTAGAGGTCGAGGCTGGGCACCACATCGGTCAGGTCCACGCTGGCCTGCCAATAGGCGTCGATCGTACCGACATCGCGCCAATAGGGCACGAGTTCGCTTTCCGCCCGTACGCAGCTGTTGGAAAAACGATGCGCCACCGCTTTGCCATGCTTAACGATATGCGGGATGATATCGCCGCCGAAATCGCGTTTGCTGGCCGGGTTGTCGGCGTCGCGGCGCAACTGTTCGATCAGGAACCGGGTGCGGAAGACATAGATACCCATCGACGCCAGCGCCATGTCCGGCTGGCCGGGGATACCGGGCGGATTTTTGGGCTTTTCGATAAAGGCGGTGATGACGTCCGCTTCATCGACGTGCATGACTCCAAAGCCTACCGCCTCCATGCGCGGCACTTCCAGGCACCCGACGGTGACGTCCGCGCCACTATCGACATGCTGCTGGAGCATCAATTCATAGTCCATCTTATAGACATGGTCGCCGGCCAGGATGACCATATATTCGGGCGCATAGGCTTCGATGATGTCGATATTCTGATACACGGCGTCGGCCGTGCCCTCATACCACTGGCTTTCCGATATGCGCTGACTTGCCGGCAATATGTCGAAACTCTCGTTGCGTTCGGGGCGCAGGAAGTTCCAGCCGCGCTGCAAATGGCGGATCAACGAATGCGCCTTATATTGCGTGGCCACTCCGATGCGGCGGATGCCGCTGTTGAGCGCATTGGACAGGGCGAAGTCGATGATCCGCGCCTTTCCGCCGAAATGGACGGCAGGCTTGGCGCGTCGGTCGGTCAATTCCGCCAGCCGACTGCCGCGACCACCTGCCAGGACATAGGCCATGGCGTCGCGCGCGATCGGCTGATATTTACTTTGCATAGGGCCTCTCCTCATGTCGCCCGCGACTGCCTGCACGCGCCGTCGGTGTTCAATAATCCAGTTCCAGCATCAGGGTTGCAAAGGGCGGGATGGTGATGTTGGCCCATCCTTCCTCGTCCGCTTCCACCTGTCCCATATTGCCTGCGCCGCTGCCGCCATAATCGGCCGCATCGCTGTTCAATATCTCGCGCCACAATCCGCCGGAGGGCAGGCGCATCCGGTATCCATGCCGCAGGACCGGGGTAAAATGGCTGATGACGACGATCGGCCGCACGCCCGGCGCACGCCGCTGCCAGGCGAAGACTGAGTCCGCCGCGCCATCCACCAGCACCCATTCGAACCCTTCCGCCTCGCAATCGCGCGCATGCAGCGCCGGGCGCGACCGGTAGAGATGGTTGAGATCGCCCACCAGCCGCTGCACGCCCAGATGCGGCGCATGATCCAGCAGATCCCAATCGAGCGCGCGCTCCTCGCTCCATTCGCTGCGCTGGGCAAATTCCTGCCCCATGAACAGCAATTTCTTGCCCGGATAGCCCCACATGAAGGCGTAATACGCCCGCAGCGTCGCGAATTTCTGCCAGTCGTCGCCCGCCATCTTGTGCAGCATCGACGCCTTGCCATGCACCACCTCGTCATGGCTCAACGCCAGCACGAAATTCTCGGTAAAGGCGTACATCAGGCCAAAGGTGATGTCGTCATGATGATGGGCTCGATGCACCGGGTCGCGCCGCAAATAGCGCAACGTGTCATGCATGAAGCCCATATTCCATTTGAACCCGAAACCCAGGCCGCCAGCATCCACGGTTTGCGACACGCCGGGCCAGCTGGTCGATTCCTCGGCAATGGTCATGATGCCGGGATGCGCGCCGTAGAGCGCCTTGTTCATCTGCTGGAGGAAGGCGACCGCCTCCACATTTTCCCTGCCACCATGGTCGTTGGGGATCCACTCACCCGGCCGGCGCGAATAATCGAGGTACAGCATCGAGGCGACCGCATCGACCCGCAAGCCATCGACATGATAGCGTTCGGCCCAGAACAGCGCGTTATTGACCAGATATTGCACCACTTCCCGTCGGCCGAAATTATAGATGGCCGTATTCCAGTCGGGGTGGAACCCCTTGCGCGGGTCGGCATGTTCGTAGAGCGCCGTGCCGTCGAAATGGGCCAGCCCATGCTCATCGGTCGGGAAATGGGCCGGCACCCAGTCGAGCAGGATGCCGATCCCAGCGCGATGCGCCCCGTCCACGAAGCGGGCAAAGCCATCAGGGTCGCCAAAGCGCGCGGTCGGCGCATAAAGGCCCAGCGTCTGGTACCCCCAGCTGGGATCGTATGGAAATTCGCTGATCGGCAGAAATTCGATATGGGTAAACCCTATCCCGACCACATAAGGGATCAACCGCTTGGCCAGCGCATCCCAGCTCAGGAATTCGCCCTGCTCATCCCGCTGCCATGATCCGGCATGGACTTCGTAGATCGATACCGGTTGGCGCCGCGCATCGACCTTGCGCCAATAGTCGCGATGCCGATCGTCTCCCCATGTGCGATCGGGCGGCGCTGCGACGATGGAGGCGGTGGACGGCCGCAACTCCGCTTCGAACGCAAACGGATCGGCCTTGAGCGGCAGAAGGACACCATCCGCGCCGACAATCTCATATTTATAGGCGCTGCCTGCTCCCACTTCGGGCAGGAAAATCTCCCACAGGCCCGCATCGGCGCGATGGCGCATCAGCCCGCGCCGCCCGTCCCATCGGTTGAAGTCGCCGACGACGGAGACCCGCAAGGCGTTAGGCGCCCAGACCGCGAAATGCGTGCCGGTCACGCCTTCATGGGTGATGACATGGGCGCCCAACTTGTCGAACAACCGGCCATGCGATCCTTCGGCCAGATAATGATCGTCCATCGGCCCCAGCACCGGCCCGAACCCATAGGGATCGACCAGCGCATAATTGCCGCCATCGCCATAGGTCGCGACATAGCGCAGCGGCTGGCGCTTTTTGACCGCGACCTTGCCGAAAAACAGACCGTCGCCATGGACCCGCTCCAGCACGCCCACGCGCTTGCCGTCCAGCGTCTGCGCCTCCACCCCCACCGCTTCGGGCAATAGGACGCAGGCGGTGAAAGCTTTTTCCGAGGGATGTACGCCAAGCGTGGCGAAGGGATCATCGTCCAGCCCGCTGACCAATCGGTCTATCTGTTCGGGCTTTAACGCCATCCTATCCCTTCATCCTCATCATGGTACGATCTTCCAGATATCGGCAGCATATTCGCGGATCGTGCGATCGGATGAGAACCATCCCATGCGCGCGACATTATGGATCGCCTTCTTCGCCCACAACGCCTGATCCGACCATAAAGTGTCGATCCGGCGCTGCGCGGCGGAATAGCTGTCGAAATCGGCCGCCAGCATGAACCAGTCATGGTCGTAAATGCCCTGCACCAGCCCCTTGTACCGATCCGGATCGTCGGGGGAAAAGACGCCGCTGGCAATGGCATTCAGCGCCTGCCCCAATTCCCGGCTCTGGCCGATGATGTCGCGCGGCACATAGCCTTGCGCCCGCCGCTCGTTCACTTGCTGCGCGGTCAGCCCGAATATGACGATATTATCATCCCCTACATGGTCGCGCATTTCGACGTTGGCGCCGTCCAGCGTACCGATGGTCAGCGCACCATTGACCGCAAACTTCATGTTGCCGGTGCCCGACGCTTCCATGCCCGCCGTCGAAATCTGTTCGGACAGGTCAGCGGCGGGGATCATCACCTCCGCCATGGAAACATTGTAATTGGGCACGAATTGCAGCTTGAGCAGCCCCTGCACCGCCGGATCATGATTGACCGCGCGGGCGACGTCGCCGGCCAGCTTGATGATGAGCTTGGCATTATGATAGCTCGGCGCCGCCTTGCCGCCGAACAGCTTCACGCGCGGCACCCAGTCCTTTTCCGGATGCGAACGGATCTGGTCGTAGAGCGACACCGCTTCCACGATATTGAGCAACTGCCGCTTATATTCATGGATGCGCTTGATCTGGATGTCGAACAGGGCCGCCGGGTCGATCCGCGCGTTGATCCGCTTGCGCAGCAGATTTGCCAGTTCCACCTTGTTGGCGCGCTTCACCGCCAGGAATTTCTCCTGAAACGCGCTGTCGTCGGCAAAAGCGTCCAGGTCGCGCAGCGCTTCGGCATCGTCCAGAAACCGGTCGCCTATCGCCTCGCGAATGAGGCCGGTCAGCCCCGGATTGCACTGCATCAGCCAGCGGCGGAAGGTGACGCCATTGGTCTTGTTGTTGATCCGCGTGGGATAGAGCGTGTGCAGGTCGGCAAAGACCGTGACCTTCATCAGGTCGGTGTGCAGCGCCGACACGCCATTGACGCTGTGCGACCCGGCAAAGGCCAGATTGCCCATCCGCACCCGCCGCTCGCCGCCTTCGTCGATCAGCGATATCGTGCCGATCGCATCGTCGCTGAACTTGCCCGACTTGCGCGCCTCGCCCAGCAACTTGCTGTTGATCGCATAGACGATCTGCATGTGCCGGGGCAGCAGCCGTTCGAACAAGGGCACCGGCCAGCTTTCCAGCGCTTCGGGCAACAGCGTATGGTTGGTGTAGCTGAAGGTACGCCGGGTTATGTCCCATGCCGCGCCGAAATCGATCCCGTGATCGTCCAGCAATATGCGCATCAATTCCGCCACTGCGACGGCCGGGTGGGTATCGTTCAGCTGGATCGCCGCCTTGTCTGCCAGCGTCTCGATACTGCCGAAATATTGAATGTGGCGTCGGACGATGTCCTGCAACGATGCGGAGGAGAAGAAATATTCCTGCCGCAACCGCAACTCCTGCCCAGCGGGCGAAGAGTCGGCGGGATAGAGCACCCGCGTCAGCGCCTCGGCCCGGTTGCTTTCGGACAGCGCGCCGATGTGATCGCCCGCGTTGAACTTGTCGAGCAGGATCGGGTCGATCGGCTGTGCTTCCCACAGGCGCAGGGTATTGATCCGCTTGCCGCGCCAGCCTGCGATCGGCGTGTCATAGGGGGTCGCGATCACCCGCTCGCTCGGCCGCCATTGCATCTGGTGCGGACCGGCGTCCTCACCCTCGGCCGGATCGACGCGGCCGCCAAAGCCGATTTCGTAACTCGCCTCGCGCCGTTCGAACTCCCAGGGATTGCCATGCGCCAGCCAGTTTTCGGGCAACTCGACCTGCCAGCCGTCACTGATTTCCTGCCGGAACATGCCATTGACGTATCGGATGCCATAGCCATAGGCGGGTACGTCCACCGTCGCCATGCTTTCCATGAAGCAGGCGGCCAGCCGGCCAAGCCCGCCATTGCCCAGCGCCGCATCCGGCTCCAGCGCGGCGATGATGTCGATATCCACGCCCAGCGACGCCAGCGCCGCCTGCATGTCGTCCAGCATTTCCATGTTGGACGCCGCATCGCGCATCAGGCGGCCGATCAGGAATTCCAGGCTCAGATAATAGACCCGACGTCCTTCTTCCTCATAGGTTTTCTGGGTGGAGATGATCCAGGCGTCGATCACGCGGTCGCGAATGGCCAGGATCACGGCATGCAGCCAGTCGTGCGGCTTGGCCGCGGCGGCATTCTTGCCGATACGATAGGTCAGCCGCTCGACAATCTCATGCGCCAGCACTTCGGGATCGACCTGACGGGGGGCAGGCTTGGGAAGTGTCGTCCGGGCTTCGAGAGTCATCGCGCAGTCCCCCTGATGAGTCACCGCAGATGATGGCACAGCGTCCGACACCACGCCATGCCATTTTTGCGGTGCAGCAATAACTTGCCGCGCCGCATTTCGATCCCTTCAATCTTTGCGCCGGGTCACAATCGCGTCCGCCACGCCGGCGCGCAACTGCCCCCGGACCGGATAGGTGCTGGACGGCAGATGCTGGGTCATGAACAGGCCGATCAACCGCTCGACCGGGTCGATCCAGAAATAGGTCGAAAAGACGCCACCCCAATAATATTCGTGGGTTGCAAGACCCATGGCAAAGCCCAGCCCGAAACCTACGCCCTGATAATCCGCCTCGCTGAACATCGCGCTCGACAGGCTGGACAGGTCGCCACCGCCCGGCAACTGGTTGCGGCGCATCTGATCGACCGTATCCGCCGTCAGCAGCCGCACTCCATCCAGTTCCCCGCCGCGCAGCAGCATGCGCGCGAACCGATGATAGTCCGCCACCGACGACACCAGCCCGCCGCCGCCCGACAGGAAGCGCCCGGTTCGCCGCCATCCGCTGCGCGCGCCAAGATCGGCCACGCTGATGCCGCCATCCTCATCCAGCCGCCAGGCGTCGGTCATCCGGTGCGCCTTCTCGTCCGGCAGCATGAAGGTCGTGTCGATCATGCCCAGCGGGTCGAGGATGCGCGAGCGAAAATAGGTCTCCAGATCCAGCCCGCTCAGCCGCTCCACCACCACGCCCAGCACATCGGTCGACACCGAATAATTCCATTTGTCGCCCGGCGAAAATTCCAGCGGCAGGCTGGCCAGGTCGGCGACGAACTGATCGGACGTGCGCGGCTGCTGAAATTCGTCCAGCCCCAGATCACGATAACGCGCGTCGATCGCCGTCTGGCGTTGCAAGCCATAGGTCAGGCCGGACGTATGGCGCAGCAGGTCGATCATCAGCATCGCCCTTTTGGGCTTGGCCCGACCGTCCTGCCCGACGCGCAGGTTGGCAAATTCGGGTATGATGTCGGCCACAGGCGTGTCGAGCGCGACCATGCCCGCTTCCACCAGCATCATGAAGGCGACGGATGTGATCGGCTTGGTCATCGACGCGATGCGATAAAGCGCGTCGCCCCGCAACGGCTCTCCACTCGCCCGCGCCTTCCCGCGCACCACCGATAGAAGCACCTGCTCATCCCGCGACACCAGTAACTGCATATGCGGCAGCTTGCCGCTGGCCAGATAGGTACGATCCAGATGGTCGACCAGCGCGCCCAGGCGATCGGGGTCCATCCCGGCCGCCAAAGCCGCCTTGCCGTCGATTCCGTCCATCATGCCGCCTGCCATTCCCGTGTCGCCCCCTCCCCGCTAACGCAGCGGGCCGGGCGCGTAAACAGCTTCGCCGTTGCCAAGACCCCATCCGCCCCTCTATGGCAACGCGCCAGAACAGCATAACTGGACCACCACAGGCATGGCCACCGGCCTCTCCGCTATCTTCATGGCCAACCGCCCCGCCCTGCTGCGCTTCCTGCGCGCACGCGGCGCGGGCGACGATGCCGAAGATCTGTTGCAGGACATGTGGATGAAGCTGGAGGCCAAGGATCTTGGCCCGGTGTCCGATCCTCTTCCCTATCTCTATCGCATGGCGAACAATCTGATGCTGGACCGCTATCGTTCCGCCACGCGGCGCGAACGGCGCGAACAGGATTGGGCGGAGGGCGCGGGCGGCGTGATGGCCGACCCGACCGAGGACATCGCCGTCGATGATCGCATGGTCCTGAACGAACAGTTGAACGAAGCCCGCGCCGTGCTGCGCGACCTTGGCCCGCGCGTCGAACTGGTGTTCCGCCGCTTTCGGATCGAGGGGGTGGGCCAGCGGGTCATCGCCGACGAACTGGGCGTCAGCCTGACCACGGTGGAGAAGGATCTGCAAAAGGCCTATCGGGCCATGCTGTCGCTCAAGCAGAAAATGGATACGGAATGAGCGGGCTGGCGGCGTCCTGTCTCGCAAGGGGCAAAAAATGAACGGGGCTGAAGCCATGATCAACGAGGAGGCGCTGGGTTGGGTCATCCAAACCCGCGATCCGGCATTTAGCGACTGGGACGGCTTCACCACATGGCTGGAGGCGGACCCTGCACACGCATCCGCCTATGACGCGCTGATGCTGGCGTACAGCGAGTTGGACAGTCTCGTGCCGCCGCAAGCCGTGACCATGCCCGTCGCCGCCAACGATCCGGGCGTCAGATCGCGCCGTCCGCTCCGCTGGATCGGCGGCGGCGCTGTTGCGGCGGCCCTCGTGGCGGCTGTCTCTTTCGGTGTCGCAAACCGGAGCGATATCTACAGCGTCACTACCCGCCCCGGCGAAATCCGCGTCATCGCGCTGGACGATGGCACCAAGGTCGAACTGAACGGCGGGACCACCATGCGTTTCGATCGCAAGGACGCCCGCTTTGCCGCGCTGGATGCGGGCGAGGCCGCCTTCACCGTGCGCCATGACACTGCCAATCCCTTCCGCGTGACCGTGGGCGATGCGGTGTTCGAAGATGCCGGTACCGTCTTCAACATCGTCCGGACCAACGCCGCGACCCGGATCGGCGTATCCGAAGGCAAGGTGATCTATAACCCGCAGTCCGAAGCGATCGCCCTGCCCGCCGGCCGCGCGCTGGCGGACGATGCGCAGGGCCTGCGCGTCATGGACATCGCGCCCGCCGCCGTCGCCAGCTGGCGTCAGGGGCAGCTGGTCTATAGCAACGCCCCCGTCACGCAGGTGGCCGAAGACGCCGCCCGCTCGCTGGGCCTGACCGTCCGCTTCACGCCACAGGCGCAGGCGATGCGCTTTACCGGTACGCTGCGGCTGGACCGCGACCCGGCGCGCTTCTTTGCGCAGGCCGCGCCGTTGATGGGCCTGTCTGCCGTGCGTCAGGGGGACGCATGGCTGTTGAAGGAGGGAAATGGGCCGCAGAACTGACCTTCTGATCGTCACCACGCCCCTTTTCGCGATCGCCATAGCGACAGCAACGCCCGCTCTAGGGGCGAACAGACAGGAAATCAGCATCGCCCCCGGCCGGTTGGGCGAGGCAGCGATCGCGCTCGGCCGTCAAACCGGCGTCAGCATCGGCATGTCCGACCAATCGCTCGCGGGCCTGCGCACCCCTGCCGTCCAGGGCCGTATCAGCGCCGAAGCGGCCCTGCGCATATTGCTCAAGGGCAGCGGCGCGAAGGCCCAGCGCGTCGGCGCCAATGGCTGGCGCATCGTCCGCGCCAAATCCCCGCCCCCGCCACCGGCCGCGCCCGCGCCGATCCAGGCCGCCCTGCTGGCCGATCAAACGCCTGCCGAAATCATCGTGACCGCCTCCAAGCGCGACACGCCGCTGCCCCGCTATGCCGGCATGGTGGAGACGCTGGACAGCAGCATGTTCACGACGGCCGAGGCATCGGGCGGCACCGCCACTTTGCTGGCGCGCGTGGCCAGCCTTAGCTCCACCCATGCCGGCGCAGGCCGCAACAAGCTGTTCATCCGCGCCATTGCGGATTCGGGCGTTGCCGGGCCGACGCAGGCGACCACCGGCCAATATCTGGGCGACATGCGGCTGAACTATGCCGCGCCCGACCCCGATCTCAAACTCTACGATGTCGGCCGGGTCGAAGTGCTGGAAGGGCCGCAGGGTACGCTGTACGGCGCAGGATCGCTGGGCGGCATCATCCGCCTGATGCCAAACGCCCCGAACCTGGCCGAATATGGCGGGCAGATGTCGGCTGGCCTGTCCGCCACGCAGCATGGCGATCCGGGGGGCGACCTGTCTGCCACGCTCAACCTGCCCATCGTCTCGGAAAAGCTGGCGCTGCGCGTCGTGGGCTATGGCGTACAGGACGGCGGCTATATCAACGACGTCAATCGCGGCAAGGACGACGTCAATCGGGTACGCACCTATGGCGGCCGCGCCGCGCTGCGCTTTGCGCCCGGCGACGACTGGCTCATCGACCTGAACGGCGTCTATCAACATATCGACGGCGACGACGCCCAATATGCGAGCCGGTCGGTCGGTCGGCTGCAACGCGCATCGGCCGTCGCCCAGCCCTATCATTCGGACTATCTGCTCGGCAACCTGCGCATCGAGAAGCAATGGGACAGCCTGCGCTTCGTCTCCTCGACCGGCTATGTCCGCCATATATTGGCGGAAAGCTACGACGCGACCCAGCCCGATGGGCCGCCCGCTTTGTTCCGCCAGCGCAACCGGGTCGATATCTTCTCGACCGAAAACCGTTTGGTGCGCGACCTGGACAATGGCCTGGGCTGGATATTGGGCGCTTCCTATCTGCAAAGTACATCGGACCTCAATCGCTCGCTCACCTCCTTCGGCACGGCCGAAGTCCAGCCCGCCATCATTCCGGGCGTCGCGATGTATGGCCGCGGCATGGCCGCACCGGCGACCGGCGTGCGCAACATGGTCAAGGAAGCGACCATGTTCGGCGAAGCCTCTTTCGAACCGGTCAAGGGCCTGATCGCCACCTTCGGCGGCCGCCTTACCAACAGCCGCCTGTCGGGCGAGGCGCTCGATCCGGTGGCGGCTCTTTCCGACAGCGAGCTGGCGCGGGCGGAAGCGCAGGCCGACCGCAGCGAGACGATCTTCCTGCCGTCCGCCTCGCTGCTGACCGACGCCATTGCCGACGTCACCCTCTATGCCCGGTTCCAGCAGGGCTTCCGCCCCGGCGGGCTGGCCGTGGATGACCAGCGTGTGCGCCGATACCAGAACGACCGCGCCTCCACCGTGGAGGTCGGCGCGCGCAAGGGCGTACCGGGTCGCGACATCTTCGCCGCCAGCGCCAACATCGCTTATACCGACTGGCGCAACATCCAGGCCGACGTCACCGACCGCATCGGCCTGCCCACCACAGCCAATATCGGCGACGGGCGCATCTATACGGTCGAAGGGCGCATCGTCGTACGGCCGATGGCGCGGCTGACGCTGGACGGCAGCGTCATCTATAATGACAGCCGCCTGACCCAGCCCACGAATTTCGTGCGCATGCTTTCCTATGACGGCCGATCGCTCAGCCTGCCCAATGTCGCCAATCTGGGCGGGCGACTTGCGTTTGATTATCGCACGACCATCGGCGCCGACATGCGCCTCAACCTGTCCGGCTCGGCCCGCTATGTCGGCAAATCGCGCCTCGGCGTCGGGCCGATATTGGGGCAGACCCAGGGCGATTATGTCGATACCAGCCTGTCCGCCAACCTGTCGCGCGGCGCGGTGCAATATTCGCTCTCGCTCACCAACCTGCTGGACAGCAACGGCAATCGTTTCTCGCTGGGCACGCCATTCGACCTGCGCACCGATTATTACACGCCCCTGCGCCCCCGCACTGTCCGCATCGGCGTCGATTTCGCATTCTGAACACCTATTCATCGCATTGACTGACGGAAGCCACGCGCCGGCGTCGTCCAAAGCGCACGCGCGCACTTGATACAGCGCGACACGCAGAGGAGACATCATGCGACATCTACTGGCCTGCACGGCCATCGCGCCCGTGCTTGTGGCCCTTACCGTGGCCGATGCGGCCGCTGAAACGACGATCAGCACCGCCACCACCGCTGCCGTCAAGACCTCCACCGTGGCCAACGGTGCAGCCGACGACATCACCATCAGTTCGGCCGGTTCGATCAAGCTGACCAGCGGCGCCGCCGTCACGCTCGACAGCAACAACAAGGTGTCGAACGCTGGCACCATCACCATCAACGACGCGAACAACGTCACCGGCATCCTGGTCGCCCCCGGCACCAGCGGCGCCATCGCCAACACCGGCACCATCACGCTGACCGAAGATTATACCGCCACCGACACGGACAGCGACGGCGATGTGGACGGCGCCTTCGCCAAGGGCACGGGCAAGAACGGCATTTGGGTTCAGTCCGGCGCGGCGCACACCGGCGCCATCGACCACAGCGGCACCATCACGATCGAGGGCAACCAGTCGGCGGGCATCCGCCTGGACGGCGCGCTGACCGGCAATCTGTCGACCAGCGGCACCACCAGCGCCGTGGGCGACAACAGCTACGGCCTGGTCGCCAACGACGTGACCGGCAATGTCACGCTGCGCGGCTCCACCTCGGCCGCTGGCGCCAACAGCATCGGCGCGGCGCTGCTGGGCGACGTGAACGGCGCGGTGAAGATCCAGGGCACGATCACCAGCACCGGCTATCGCACCACCACCCGCCCGACCGATGTGACCAAACTGGATGCCGACGACCTGCTCCAGGGCGGCTCCGCCGTGGTCATCGCCGGCAATGTGACCGGCGGCGTCATCTTCGACGTGGCCCCTACCTTGAGCGATACCGACACGGACGTCGATGACGACGGCCTGACCGACAGCAGCGAAGGCAGCGCGACCGTCGTTACCTATGGCAAGGCGGCAGCGGTGCATATCGGCGCAGCCGACAGCGACACCAGCATCGGCGCGGTCGCCGCCGGCAACAGCGGCTATGGCCTGATCGTGAACGGCTCCATCGCCGGCTATGGCATCTATGACGGCGTCGATGCCAACGGGCTGGCCATCGGTGGCCTGGGCGGCGACGTGTCCATTGCCAAGGGCGTGCAGATAAAGGGTACGGTCGCGGCCGTTTCCTATGACAGCAACGCCACGGCCCTGCGCTTGGGCTCCGGTGCGAGCGCCGGCACGATCGAGGTCAGCGGTTCCGTCGCGGCCAGCGGATCGACACTGGACGGCACGGTCGCACGCGGCATCGTGATCGATTCCGGCGCGACGGCCGGATCGATCGTCGTGAGCGGTACCGTGGCGGCCGTGGCAGGCAGTACCGAAAAGGGCAGCGCAACCGCGATCCTGGATTCGTCCGGTACCGTCGCCAGCCTCTCCAACACGGGCAAGATCAGCGCTTCGGGCGGCAAGAGCGGCGCCAACGTCGCTATCGACCTGAGCGCCAACAACAGCGGCATCACCCTGACGCAGGCGCTCGCCTCTTCCACCGCGTCCGCGCCCAGCATCGCGGGCGATATTCGCCTGGGGTCGGGCAACGACCGGCTGACCGTGTCGGCCGGCACCATCGCCGGCAACCTCAGCCTGGGCGCCGGCAATGACAGCGTCGCCCTGTCGGGGACATCCAGCCTGACCGGCAACATCGCCTTTGGCACCGGCACCAACAGCCTGACCATTGCGGACACGGCCAGTATCACGGGCGACGTCGATTTCGGCAGCGGCGCTGGCACGCTGACGCTGGGCGGCACATCGTCGCTATCGGGTGCGATCGCCAACGCCGGCAACGTCGCCGTGGTCCTGAACGGCGGTACACTCAGCAGCAGCGGCACCGGTTCGGTCGCGCTGGCTTCCTTGTCGGCCAGCGGTACCTCCACGCTGGGCATCACCATCAATGGCGCGACCGGCGCCAGCACCGTCTATGACGTCGCGGGCGCGGCCAGCTTCGCCAGCGGATCGCAGGTCAAGGTCAACCTGACCAGCGTCGGCGGGTCGGAAGGCGATTATGTCATCGTTCGCGCCGGATCGCTCAGCGGGTCGCCCACGCTCACCACCTCCACCTTGCTGCCCTATATGTTCAAGGGCAGCGTGGCGGGCGACGGCAGCGCGGGCACCGTCACCCTTTCGGTCGCGGCCAAGTCCGTGTCGGAACTGGGCCTGAGCGGATCGACCGCCAGCGCTTATTCGGCGATCTTCAACGCGCTGGACAATGATGCCGACGTCGCTGCTGCCTATCTGGCGATCAATGACGGGGCCACCCTGACCAGCAATCTGCGCCAGATGCTGCCCGACCATGCCGGCGGCACTTTCGAAGCCGTCACATCGGGATCGCGCGCTACCGCGCGCATCCTGTCCGATCCCAACGGCATCTATCGCACCAAGGACGGCCGCCTCGGCTTCTGGCTGCAACAGGTCGCCTTCGGCAGCGCCAAGAGCGTGGGCAGCACCGCATCCTACGACATCACCGGCTGGGGTGCTGGCGGCGGCTTGGAATATCTGAGCGACATCGGCGCATTCGGCGGCTCCTTCGCCTATATCCACGGCAGCGATAGTGCCGGGTCGAACAATGCGGTCGATTCCGACCAGTTCGAACTGGCGGCGCACTGGCGCGGCCAGTGGGGGCCGCTGCTCAGCTTCGCCCGCCTGTCGGCCGCGCGCATCAAATTCGATGGCACCCGCCATTTCGAAAGCGGCGACGTCACTCGCACCGCCGATGGCCGGTGGAACGGCACGCTCATGTCCGCGACGGCCGGCGCCGCCTATCAGATCGACATGGGCCGCTTCAGCCTGCGTCCGGCGGCCGGCATCGACTATTACCGGCTCAAGGAAGACGGCTACAGCGAAACCGGTGGCGGCGATGCGTTCAACCTGACCGTGCTGGGCCGTACGAGCGACGAACTGACCGCCAACGGCACCGTTACCGCCGGCTATGACTTTGGCAGCCTGAACAAGGAAGATGGCTGGGTGCGCATCGAACTGGAGGGCGGCCGTCGCCAGATCTTGGGCGGCTCGCTGGGCGATACGACCGCGTATTTCAAGGGCGGCGATCGCTTCACGCTGGTTTCGGAAGAGCGCACCAACGGCTGGACCGGCCGCGCCCGCCTCTATGGTGGCACCGACACATTCCGGGTCGGCGGCGAATTTGGCGCAGAAGAACAACAAAATCACGTCGCCATCTCATTTAGGGCGACGGTTAACTTCGTCCTGTGACGTCTTGAGGATGAAAGGACGGGCCACACCCCACAGACCCTCCCGGTCCGTCCTTTTCGCTCCGGCACATATCCCTCCCCAAGGGCGCCGGGCATAAAAGAGGGGCGTCGCTGGTCCCCCCGGCGGCGCCCCTTATGCGTTGGTCAGTGGGAAGCCTGGTCGATCTGGTCCAGCAATCGGTTCAACGCCTCGTCCATCATCTCATCCGCTGGAATCGCTTCATTCTTCTCGCGTTCTATGATGATGTGGGCAATTGTATTTGCAGTGGCACCGGCCTGACCGCTGGCCCATGCGAATGTGAACTCCGCCTGCCCGGACAAGGCCTTGCGGTCGCCAGTCCCAAATACGCCCCAGGATCGCGCGCACAATTTGACACGCAACATCTGCCAATCGATCCGAAGATCTCCGATATTTGCCAGGGGCCGATCGGCCTCACGCTCGGACAGCGCCCGCTGGACCATCAGCGGAAAATCCTTCGGCGATCGCAGGAAATCCCGGCCGCGCAGCTTGCCGTTGGGCATGCACAACAGCCCCGCCCGAACGGGACCGACGACCGTCGTCAGCGGAAATGCGATCGACGCAGTGACGGTCGGCGATGGCGTGGCCATAATGGGTTCGGCCAGAGCAGGCGTCGCCGCCAGCGCCATGATGACGGGCAGGATGCCCCAAAAGCTGAAGCGATACATATGATCCATAGCCCCTTCCCCAGAGACTATGGATCATATCTGTTCGTCGCACTCAAGCCCGATCGCAAGACTCGCGAATCAGCCCGCCAGCGCCTTCTTCACCAGTTCGTTGACGACCTGCGGATTGGCCTTGCCCTGCATCGCCTTCATCGTCTGACCGACGAAGAAACCGAACAGGGCTTCCTTGCCCCCACGATATTGCTCGACCTTGTCGCCATTCTTCGCCAGCACATCGGCAACCACCGCTTCGATCGCGCCGGTGTCAGACGTCTGCTTCAGACCCTTGTCCTCGACGATCTTGCCGGGCTTCTCGCCCGTCTCCAGCATGATCTCGAACACCTGCTTGGCGATCGTGCCGCTGATCGTCCCGTCGGCCACCAGCGCCAGCAATTGTGCGCCTTCCTCAGGGCTTACTGGGCTGTCTTCCAGGCTTTTGCCAATGCGGTTGAGCGCCCCGTACAGTTCCGACAACAGCCAGTTGGCAGAAGCCTTGGCGACTTCGCTCTCGCTCTTCTTCTGGATGCGCGCGGCTTCGGCCAGCAGCGCCTCGAACCAGCGGGCCGTGTCGGCGTCGGCGGTCAGCGTCGCGGCGTTATACGCGCTCAGGCCCAGATCCTGCGCATAGCGGCGCAGCTTGGCATCGGGCAGTTCCGGCAGCGACTGGCGGCACGCCTCCAGAAAGGCGTCGTCCAGTTCCAGCGGCAACAGGTCGGGATCGGGGAAGTAGCGATAATCATGCGCATCTTCCTTCGACCGCATCGACCGCGTCTCGTTCCGGTCCGGATCGTAAAGGCGGGTTTCCTGCACGATCTTGCCGCCCGCTTCCAGCACATCGACCTGGCGGCTTGCCTCATGCTCCACCACGGCCATGACGAAACGCACGGAATTGACGTTCTTCGTCTCCGTCCGCGTACCGAATTCCTCGCCCGGACGACGCACGGACACGTTCACATCGGCGCGCATCGACCCCTGGTCCATATTGCCGTCGCACGATCCGACATAGCGCAGGATGGTACGCAGCTTCGACAGATAGGCCCCTGCTTCGGCGGGCGACCGCATGTCCGGCTTCGACACGATTTCCATCAGCGCCACGCCCGACCGGTTGAGGTCGACATAGCTGCTCGTGGGATGCTGGTCGTGCATCAGCTTGCCGGCATCCTGCTCGACATGGATACGCTCGACGCCGACGACCTTCTTGCTGGCGTCAGGGTTCTTTTCGTCCAGCACGATCTCGATCTGCCCTTCACCCACGATCGGGTGATAGAGCTGGCTGATCTGATAGCCCTGCGGCAGGTCGGCGTAGAAATAATTTTTCCGGTCGAACCGCGACCATTTGTTGATCTGCGCGTCGATCGCCATGCCGGTACGCACCGCCTGACGGATGCATTCCATGTTCGGCACGGGCAGCATGCCGGGCATGGCCGCATCGACCAGCGACACCTGCGTGTTCGGCTCCGCCCCGAACGCCGTCGCCGCGCCCGAAAACAGCTTGGCGTTCGACGTCACCTGCGCATGGACTTCCAGGCCGATCACGACCTCCCACTCGCCGGTTGCGCCCTGGATGCGATAGGTTGATTCAGTCATTAGCTTCTCGTTCCGGCGTAATAAGTGGGACGGTAGGAAAATAGGTGCGATACCATCGTGGATCACGTGTCATTACGGTAGCACCAATCGCTTGGGCATGACCTCCGATAAGAAAGTCAGGCAACGCGGATTTGGGAGCGCCAGGCCCTCTGCGACTGCGATATACCTCAAAAGCCCGGCCTGCGAGAAAAGCACCCTCATCAGTAAGAGGCTCTAAAGAGATCAGCATAGCGACCAGTATCTCACGAAGATTATTAAACGCTTCAAATTTCGCTGCCAACTCTCCAATCACAATGGGATTCACAAAGAGATAGGCGCCAAATGCAGCACGACTTAAGTTGGCACGGGACCAATCGAACCAGTAGGGATCGCGATCAAAAACATCTATAAGCACGTTAGTATCAACGAGGATCACGGCTCGTAATTACCCCGAATCTCCCGCATATATTCGTCCGTACTCATTCCGTCTGGATTAGGATACTTCCCAGCGATCGCATTAATGGCCTCCCGTACGCGCCGCACCCGTGCGGCAGACTCTTCCGGGCTGAAACCCAGAGGCGCGACCACCACTTGCCCAGCCTCATTAACGACAACCTTGTAGGGCTGCCCCGGGACAAGACCGGCCGCGTCCCGAATGGCCTTGGGGATTAAAATCTGCCCCTTGCTAGTCATGGTTCCGGTTTCGATCTTGCTCGGCGCGTTCATAGTTACGTCTCCAGTGTTACCAAGGTAACACTTTGGTCATGCCATTACCACCATTTGCCCGGCCGCGCCGCAAAGCCCGAACGCTCCTCGATCGCGAGGCTTGCGTTCAGCACCGTCTGCTCGTCCAGCGCCTTGCCGATGATCTGCAATCCGATCGGCAGCCCGGCCGAATCCAGCCCGCCCGGCACCGCCATCGCAGGCAGTCCGGCCAACGAAGCCGGCACGGTGAAGACGTCGTTCAGATACATGGCCAGCGGATCGGCCTGCTTCTCGCCCAGCGCGAACGCCGCGCTCGGCGCGGTCGGCGTGAGCAGCAGGTCGCACTTTTCGAACGCCAGTTCGAAATCGCGCGCGATCAGCGCCCGGACCTTTTGCGCCTGCGTATAATAAGCGTCGTAGAAGCCCGCCGACAACACATAGGTGCCGATCATGATGCGGCGCTTGACCTCCGGGCCGAAACCGGCGGCGCGGGTCGCGGCATACATGTCCTGCAAGCCCGCCCCATCGGGCAGGTCGCGCTGGCCATAGCGCACGCCATCATAGCGGGCGAGGTTGGAGGATGCTTCGGCCGGTGCGATGATATAATAGGTCGGCAGCGCATATTTGGTATGCGGCAGCGACACTTCGACCACTTCGGCGCCCGCGTCCTTCAGCCAAGCGATACCGCGATCCCACATCGCGGCGATTTCGGCGTTCAGGCCATCGGGGCGATATTCCTTGGGAATACCGACAGTCTTGCCGCGCAGATCGCTCGACAACCCGGCTTCCCACTGCGGAACGGACAGATCGAGCGACGTCGAATCCTTGGGGTCGAAGCCCGCCATGACCTCCAGCAGGATCGCATTGTCGCGCACCGTGCGCGCCATCGGCCCGGCCTGGTCCAGCGACGAGGCGAACGCGACGATGCCCCAGCGCGAACAGCGTCCATAGGTCGGCTTGATGCCGCTGATACCGGTGAAGGCCGCCGGCTGACGGATCGAACCGCCGGTATCGGTGCCGGTCGCCGCAGGGCACAGCCGCGCGGAAATCGCCGACGACGACCCGCCCGAAGACCCACCCGGCGCCAGCGCAGCATTGTCGCCGCCAGCCCGCCGCCAGGGCGAAATCACATTGCCATAATAGCTCGTCTCGTTGGACGATCCCATGGCGAACTGGTCCAGGTTCAGCTTGCCCAGCATCCCCGCGCCCGCCGCCCACAGCTTGCCCGACACGGTCGATTCATAGGTCGGCACGAAACCTTCCAGCATGTGAGAAGCGGCGGTCGTCTGCACGCCCTGCGTACAGAACAGATCCTTCATGCCGATCGGCACGCCGGAAAGGGCACCCAGCGTTTCACCGGCCGCCTTTGCCTTGTCGGCGGCATCGGCCGCTTCCAACGCCTTTTCCGGGGTTTCCACGATGAAGGCGTTCAGCGCCTTTGCGGCCGCGACATTGGCGTTGAAGCCTTCCGCCACCTCGCGCGCCGAAAAATCGCCCGCGCGAAAACCATCGCGGATTTCCGCAACGGTCAGATCAGTAATATTCGTCATTATTCGATCACCTTGGGCACCGCGAAGAAGCCATGTTCGGCCTGCGGCGCATTGGCCAACACCTTGTCGCGCACATTGCCGTCGGTCACGGCATCCACGCGCAGCCGTTGATGGTTGGGGATGACGGCCGTCATCGGCTCTACGCCGGTGACGTCCACCTCGCCCAGTTGCTCCACCCAGCCCAGGATGTTGTTGAATTCTGGCACCATGGCTTCGGCTTCGGCGTCGGTCACCGAAATGCGCGAGAGGCTGGCGATCTTTTTCACGGTCTGAAGGTCTATCGACATGGGCCGCCGCTACCATCCACGCCCGTCCGCTTCAAGCGCGTTTCGCAGACGCCGCCCGCATGTCCGGTTTCGCAGCACCCCTTGCGCCCGCCCGCCCCATGCGCCAGACATGGCGCAATTATTTCGGAGAGCATGGGTGGCCCGCAAATTCCTCTATGTCATCGCAACGCTGGTCGTGCTGGTGATCGCGGCGCTGCTCATCTACCGGATATGGGGGATGCAGCTCATCCGCATGGTGATGGTGCCGCGCGAAGCCTATGCGCAACTGCAACCGCTGCCCGCCAATGCCTATGACGCTGCCGATATGTGGATCGCCCGGCCCGACATCGTGAAGGACAATGTCGCGCTCTGGACCCCGGCCGGCGTGGCCACGCCCCGCGCGGCACAACCGGCCGCCATCTTCTTCATCCACCCGACCAGCTATATCACCACCTTCGGCGACGCCCACTGGAACGCCCGATTGGGTGACAAGGATGCCGATGCCACCGCCCGCCGCTTCGTCATGGGCCAGGCCAGCGCCTTCAATGCCGCCGGCACCGTCTGGGCGCCGCGCTATCGCCAAGCCAATTACGGCGCCTTCCTGACCGACAAGCCTGCGGGCGACAAGGCGCTGGCGGACGCCTATCGCGACGTCGCCCAGGCCTTCGCCGCTTTCCTGAAGGCCAATCCCACCGGCCCGCTGATCCTGGCCGGCCACAGCCAGGGGTCGCGCCACCTGCTCCAGCTGTTGCGCGAACAGGTGGAGGGCAAACCCGTCGCCGACCGCGTCGTCGCCGCCTATGTCGTTGGCTGGCCGGTATCGGTGGAGGCGGACCTGCCCGCGCTCGGCCTGCCTGCCTGCGCGCGGCAGGATCAGGCCCATTGCATCGTCAGCTGGCAAAGCTACGCCGAACCGGCCGATCCGTCTGCCGTGGTCGAAAGCTTCGAGCGCAAGACAGGCTATACCGGCCGCCCGCGCAAGGGCACGCACATGCTCTGCACCAACCCCATCACCGGCGCGTTCAACGGCGCAGCCCCGGCCAGCGCCAACATCGGTACGCTCGACGCGCGCGAACAGGGCCAGCTGCCCAAGCTGGTCACCGGCGTCGTGCCGGCGCGCTGCGACACCAGCGGCGTGCTGATGATCGGGGAGCCGGTCGACATGGGGCCGTTCACGCTGCCGGGCAATAATTATCATGTCTATGACTACAGCCTGTTCTGGGGCAATGTGCGGCAGGATGCACAGAAACGACTGGCGGCCTTCCTAAAGAAGTGACTTGCGGCCCAGGACATGACAGGGCGCATTCATGACTAGCGCACCCATGAAACTGGTTACCACCGATCGCGTCGCCTTTCGAAAGGCTCTGCCGCAGGGCGGGCGGCTGATCGGCATGGATGTCGGCACGAAGACGATCGGCCTGGCACTGTGCGATGCGGAGTGGTCGATCGCCAGTCCGGCCTACACCGTCACCCGCGGCAAGTTCAGCAAGGACAAGATCGGCCTGGCCGCCTTCATCGAGCAGCAGATGGTGAGGGGCATCGTCATCGGCCTGCCGCTCAACCTGGACGGCAGCAACAGTCCGCGCAGCCAATCGAGCCGCGCCTTCGCCCATAATGTCGCCGACCTAGGCTGCCCGGTCCTGCTGTGGGACGAACGCTGGTCGACGCAGGCCGTCACCCGCACCCTGCTGGAAGCCGATGCCAGCCGCGCCCGCCGTGACGAACTGGTCGACAAACTCGCCGCCAGCTACATATTGCAGGGCGCGATCGACGGACTGGTCGCTGGGCTGGAGTAAAACTCTTCCTCATTCATCCGTCACCCCGTTGCAGGCTGGGGTCTCAGGCGAGATAGCACCAAGGCTGGAGATAGAGACATATGAACATGCACCCCCGCCTTTTCCGCTGCGCCATCCTCGCCGCGGCTTCCCTTGTCCCCACGGCTGCCAACGCCGGCTTCTACAGCGGGGACGAACTTTACGCGGCCTGCACGGCGGACAAGAACGGCAAGGATTATTTCGAGCGCAGCTATGAATGCCTGGGCTATATCAGCGGCGCAGTGGATGCGTTCAACACGACACGGGAAGCCAATAATCTCAAAAGCTGCCTGCCCGGCGGCGTGACGATCAACGAACTGCGCACCACCACGGTCAACTATCTGAGCAGGAACCCGATCGACCGCAAGAAATCCGCCTCCTCCCAGGTCTTCGCCGCCACCCGCAAGGCCTGGCCCTGCACGACGCCGAAGAAGGCGACAGCGAAGAAGAAGGCGGCGCGCAGGAAGCGGTAGCGCGGGTTAGTTAGTCCCCGTCCCGCCCATAGACATCGGGCAGGAACTGCACCCCGGTCGCGGTCGGCACGGCGGTGAGATAGGTCAGATAGACTGGCACGGGCTGCGGCAGCGGCTCATGCTGTTCCGGCGCGTCGCTGTCGTTCGTGGGCGTCTTGCCGAAGAACCAGCGACCCAGCCGCTGCGCATCCTCCAGCCGGACGCAGCCATTGCTGTAATGGCGGTCCTCCTTGGCGAACAGGTCGCGTTGCGGCGTGTCGTGCAGGTAGATGCCCAGATCATTGGGGAACATGAACTTGATCCGCCCCATGGCGTTGCTGCCGCCCGGCAATTGCCGCACGCGCACTTCGCTCTGCCCATCGGCCACCGCCTGCCAGTCGATCGCGCTCTGCGCCAGCGGCGCGGCGTTGGCGGTCCAGTCGGTCAGCGCCTCGTACCGCATCCCCTTGAGCGACCCGCCCGCCAATATCTTGGGCGCGACCTTGCGCTCGACCAGGTCGGTCGGGATGTTCCAATAGGGGTTCAACGTCGCATAGCGGATCATCCCCGCCATCAGCGGCGTCGGAGATTCCTTGGCGCCGGCCACGACCTTCATCGTGCCGTCCATCGCGCCCTTGCTGTAATAATAGAGCCGGGCCGACGCTGCATCCACCACCACATGCCGGGTCCATGGGCCGGGCAGCAGCCGCGCCCGCTCCATATTGATCGCCAGCAGATGCGCATAACGCTCCGGCCCATCGTTGAGCGCACTGATCGTCATCGTGCCGGCCACGCCATCGGGCTTCAGCCCGTGGTCGGTCTGGAACGCCTTCACCTTCGCCACCAGCGCCTTGTCATAGGCGACGCCGTCGCTCAGCCCCATCCGATGGCGCAGCAGTGCAATCTCCGGCACCTTGCCACCGGGGCGCAGCTTCACATCCGGCGGGATTTGTACCGCAGGAAGCCCACCCCATGTCTCCATATAGCCCGCCCGCGCCGCACGCAGCCGCATGTACAGCGGGCTCATCCATCCGGCGGACTGGATATAGTCGGTCAGCGACGGCGCGAGCGATGCCGCACGCACGATATCGGCCGGGCCAGGCGGCTTGGTATCAAGTTCGGGGTCGAGATAACGGATCTTCACGCCTCTGGCCGGGCGGCGCATATCGGCAACCAGATCGGCAAAGGCACGCGACAGGGCCAGATCAGCGCGGGCGAGCGCCTTGGGCGTGCCTTCGCTATCTGCCGCCTCGATCAGTTTCTCTAGGTCGCGCCCGCCATAACTGCGCGGGTTGAGGCCGTCGGCATCGCTCTGCGCGATCAGCGCCAGCAACGCATCCGCCTGCGGCCCGATGCGATCTTTTTCCACCCAGAGCGGCCAATAGCCGCGCGGGGCATAGAAATCCTTGTACTTGCCGCTGACCCCCGCGCGGATTTCGGCGGCCACGCTCGACCTGGCGGCGTCGGCGGCGGCATTGCCCTGCGCCAAGGCGACGGGCGCAGGCGTAGCGACCGTGACCAGCACCCCAGCGATCAGCGCAGCGAAGAGCGAGTGGGCGCGACATGGTCGCCGCGCCCTAAAAGCTGCGTGGATCAGCCGCGTTCTCCTCGACGCGACGGCGCCGGCGGCGGGGGTGGCGGCGGGCAAGGCGGACCCTGAACAGCATGATAGATGCCATCGGCGGTGTAATAGCCATCGACATAGCCGTCGCCGTCGCGGTCCGCCGCGACCGTGCCGGCGATGGCGCCGGGGCCGACCGGCGGTGCGGACGTCACCGGCGCGTCATTCTTGGAGCAGGCGCTCAGGGCCAGAAGCCCGCCAGCGGCCAAAGCCAGATATTTATACTGCATATACACTCCCTGTACGCCGGGGGCGGCAAAGCCGTCCTGCGCCGTTAGACATCTCGCCGCGACCCGCGCGGCTCGACGCTAACGTTCCAGGGCGGGATTCAATCCATTACCGTATCGAAATGACGGCGACCGGTGCCGCAACAGCGCCAGTCCGTTATGCAACCACCCATTGCGCCGACGGGATGCCCTGCGCATAGAGCAGCACCGACAGGTCGCCATGGACGATTTCCGCTGCCGCTGCCTCGCGGGTCTTGGGCTTGGCATGATAGGCGACGCCCAATCCCGCGCCCTGGATCATCGGAATATCGTTGGCGCCATCGCCCACTGCCAGCGTCAGCGCCCGGTCGATGCCGCCTGCGATCGCCGCCTCCAGTTCCGTCCGCTTGCGCGCGGCATCCACGATCGGCTTGGTCACGGTGCCCAGCAGCGCGCCGTCGGCAATCTCCAGTACATTGGCGACATGCACATCGAAACCGATCTCTTGTGCCACCGGCCCGGTAAAGCGCGTAAAGCCGCCCGACACCAGCAGCGTCTTCGCGCCCCGCGCCTTCATCGTGCGGACCAGCGCCTTGGCCCCGCCCATGATGACGACCCGCTCGGCACGGCACTGGTCGATCGCGCTGTCGGGCAAGCCCTTCAGCAGCGCGACCCGCCCATGCAGCGCGCCTTCGAAATCCAGTTCGCCGCGCATCGCCCGTTCGGTGATCTCGGCGATTTGCGGCTTTATTCCGGCATAGTCGGCCAGTTCGTCGATGCACTCGACGGTGATCATGGTGGAGTCCATGTCGGCGATCAGCAACGTCTTCTCGCGCGCCTCCACCGGCTGGACGATCACATCGACCTTGTCGCCCACGCCGGTCAGCGCCGCGCGGGCCGCGACCGGATCGACCGCGAAGAATATGTCGGCGGCCTTGTCCTGATCCAGCCATGCGACATCGCCCGGCTGGCAGCCGGCATCGCGCAGCCGATCGACCGCCAGCGCAATATCCCCCTGCCCGATCGAGCCACTTGCCACTAAGGTCGCGACGAACATGTCATACTCCGAACCAGAAACCGGCGAATCCCGCCCACGGGTCGCGCTTATTGCCGGGCCGACCGCCAGCGGCAAGAGCGCGCTGGCCATTGCCCTTGCCAAAGCGACAGGGGGCGTCGTCATCAATGCCGATGCCAGCCAGGTCTATGCCGACCTCGCCATCCTGTCCGCCCGCCCCTCGCCGGAGGAAATGGGCGATGTTCCCCACCGCCTGTTCGGCCATATCGACGGCGCGGAAGCCTGCACCGCGCCGCGCTGGGCGGCCGAGGCAAAGGCGGAAATCGCCGCTGCCCATGATGCTGGCCGGTTGCCGGTGCTGGTCGGCGGCACCGGCCTGTATATCCGCACCCTGCTGGACGGCATCGCCCCAGTGCCGGAGATCGACCCCGATATCCGCGCCACCGTCCGCGGCTTGCCGGTGGCGCTGGCGCACGCAGCCCTGTCCCGCGAAGACCCCGAAGCCGCCGCCCGCCTTGCGCCCGCCGACACCACCCGCGTCGCCCGCGCGCTCGAAGTGGTGCGATCGACCGGCACGCCGCTCAAGCAATGGCAGCAGCATAAGGAAGGCGGCATCGCCGGCCGGATCACGCTCGCCCCGATGATCCTGCGCCCGCCGCGCGACTGGTTGATCGAGCGGTGCGACCGCCGCTTCGCCCAGATGGTCGAGGCCGGCGCGATCGAGGAGGTGGCCCGGTTGCTCACCCGCAACCTCAACCCCGACTTGCCGGTGATGCGTGCCATCGGCGTGCCGGATATCGCCGCCTATCTGCGCGGAGACAGCGAGTTGGACAGTGCTATCGCGGCAGGAAGCCTGGCCACCCGCCAATATGCAAAGCGCCAATATACCTGGTTCACCAATCAGCCCCCGGCCGGCTGGCCGCGCGAAGGCCGCGCCATTAATGATAAGATCATTGGTGAATTAGCAACTAAATTACAACATTAGCGCTTGACCCGTCATTTTCTGTCCACTAGAGGCAGGCGCCTTGCCATTAAAGGCATGCGGGCGCAAAGCACGCCCGTATCGACGAATTTACATCAAACGCAGGAGTATCATCGTGGCCGAAAAGAGCGGCGCGGACATATTGGTTCAATGCCTGGTCGATCTGGGCGTCGAAGTCGTGTTCGGGTATCCGGGTGGCGCGGTGCTACCCATTTATGACGCGCTCTATAATCATCCCACGATCAAGCATGTGCTCGTCCGCCACGAACAGGGCGCGACCCACATGGCGGAGGGCTATGCCCGCTCCACCGGCAAGCCCGGCGTCGTTCTGGTCACGTCCGGTCCGGGCGCGACCAATGCCGTCACCGGCATCACCGACGCGCTGATGGATTCGATCCCGATGGTCGTCATCACGGGGCAGGTGCCCACGCAGCTGATCGGCACGGATGCGTTCCAGGAAGCGGACACGATCGGCATCACGCGCCACTGCACCAAGCATAATTATCTGGTGAAGTCGCCGGCCAGGCTGGCCGAGGTCGTGCACGAAGCCTTCCATATCGCCACCACCGGCCGCCCAGGCCCGGTTGTCGTCGATATCCCCAAGAACGTCCAGATCGCGACCGCGCCCTATGCCCGGCCGGAACTGAAGGTTCATGCCAGCTATCACCCGCAGACCAAGGCGGATGCGGCAGGCATCGACGCAGCCGTCGAAATGCTGGCCGCGGCCGAGCGCCCGATCCTCTATACCGGCGGCGGCGTCATCAATTCTGGGCCGCAGGCGACCGCATTATTGCGCGAACTGGCGGCGCTGACCGGAGCGCCCGTCACCTCGACCCTGATGGGTCTGGGCGCTTTCCCCGCATCGTCCGACCAGTGGCTGGGCATGCTGGGCATGCACGGCACCTATGAAGCCAACTGGGCGATGAACCAGGCGGACCTGATCCTGTGCGTCGGCGCCCGCTTCGACGATCGCGTGACCGGCCGGCTCGACGCCTTCGCGCCCAACAGCCGCAAGATCCACATCGATATCGACCGCAGCTCGATCAACAAGATCGTCGATGTCGACGTCGCCATCGTGGCCGATGTCGGCAGCGCGCTGGACGACATCATCGCCCTGTGGAAGCAGCGCAATCACCAGAAGGTCGATTTGACCGAATGGTGGGCGCGGATCGCGGGCTGGCGCGCCAAGCGCAGCCTCGACTATGCCGAAAACGGCGTCGAGATCATGCCCCAGCGCGCGATCGCCGCCCTGTATTCGGCGACCAGGGCGACCGGCAAGGACGTCATCATCACGACCGAAGTGGGCCAGCACCAGATGTGGGCGGCCCAGCATTTCGGCTTCGATGCGCCCAACAAATGGCTGACATCGGGTGGCCTTGGCACCATGGGCTATGGCTTCCCCGCCGCCATCGGTGCGCAGATGGGCAATCCCGACAGCCTGTGCATTTGCATCGCGGGCGACGCCTCGGTCCAGATGAACATTCAGGAACTGGGCACCGCCAGCCAATATCGCCTGCCGGTCAAGCTGTTCATCCTGAACAATGAATATATGGGCATGGTCCGCCAATGGCAGGAACTGACCTATGAAAGCCGCTATTCCAACAGCTATTCGGACAGCCTGCCCGATTTCGTGAAGCTGGGCGAGGCCTATGGCTGGACCGGCATCCGCATCGAAGGGCCGCAGGACCTGGAGGCGGGCATCCGCCAGATGCTGGAAACGGACGGCCCCGTGATCGTCGATTGCCGCGTGGCGAAAATGTCGAACTGCTTCCCGATGATCCCATCGGGCGCGGCGCACACCGACATGCTGCTCGACCCCAGCCAGGTGGAGGGCGTGATGTCCGACGAGGCAAAGGCTCTGGTCTGAAGGTGAAGCTGTGACCCGGCATCTGAAACTTCGCATCCATGTGACGGAGCCGTGGGATTTCGAAAGGATCGCCGGCACCGCCGAAATCCACGGCTGGACCATCGACCATGCCGATCCGGACAATGAAGAATGGGAAGTGCATCTGGACGCCGGGTTCGACTTTAACGGTCGGCATATCGGCACCCTGCTGGTCAGCCCTCGTTATGTCGGAGAACAGCTCACGCGCATGTTCGACGCTGTGGCGGGCTTCCCCGTCCGCCTCGCCCACGCCCAGGACGGCGGCTGGCACTTCGCCTTCGCCGCCATGATTTCACAGCGCCACGACAAGGCCGATGAAGACGGCCATGACCGGCACGAAGATACGGATAACGGGACGACCATCTGATGCACATCCAGGAAGAACTCAGCCAGCGGCACGTCCTGTCGCTGACCGTTTCGAACGAGGCGGGCATATTGGCGCGCATAGCGGGCCTGTTCACCGCGCGCGGCTATAATATCGACAGCCTGACCGTGGCGGACATCACGCAGGACCATGGCGTCAGCCGCATCACCATCGTCACCAACGGCCCGCCCAAGGTGATCGACCAGATCATCGCGCAACTCGACCGGCTGGTGCCGGTGCATAAGGTGACCGACCTCACGGAAAACGGCCCCTTCGTGGAGCGCGAACTGGCGTTGGTGAAGGTCGCCGGCACGGGCGAGGACCGGATCGAGGCGCTGCGCCTGGCCGACGTGTTCCGCGCCAAGGTGGTCGATACGACGATCGAAAGCTTCATCTTCGAAATCACCGGCACGACCGACAAGATCGACAATTTCGTCGGCCTGATGCGGCAGATCGGCCTGGTCGAAGTGGGCCGCACCGGCGTCGTCGGCCTGATCCGGGGCAAGGAAGCGAATTAATTCACGCCGTCCGTCCGGGCGGCATCATCCACCATGAATGTCTAACGCCTCCCGCATGGGAGGACGAGAAGGGGAATATCCATGAAGGTTTATTACGATCACGACGCGGACATCGGCCTGATCAAGGGCAAGAAGGTCGCCATCCTGGGCTATGGTTCGCAGGGCCACGCCCATGCGCAGAATCTGCGTGACAGCGGCGTCGCCGAAGTCGCGATCGCGCTGCGCCCCGGTTCGCCCAGCGCCAAGAAGGCCGAAGGCGCAGGCTTCAAGGTTCTGCCGAACAAGGAAGCCGCCCAGTGGGCCGACGTGCTGATGATCCTGGCGCCCGACGAGCATCAGGCCGCCATCTATGAAGCCGACATCAAGGGCAATCTGCGCCCCGGCGCCGCGCTCGCCTTCGCCCATGGCCTGAACATCCATTTCGGCCTGATCGAAGTGCCGGCCGACATCGACGTCATCATGATCGCGCCCAAGGGCCCTGGCCACACCGTCCGCGGCGAATATCAGCGCGGCGGCGGCGTCCCTTGCCTGATCGCCGTCCATCAGGACGCGACCGGCAACGCCCATGACATCGCCCTGTCCTATGCCAGCGGCGTCGGCGGCGGTCGCAGCGGCATCATCGAAACCAACTTCCGCGAAGAATGCGAAACCGACCTGTTCGGCGAGCAGGCCGTGCTGTGCGGCGGCGCGACCGCGCTGGTCCAGGCCGGTTTCGAAACGCTGGTCGAAGCGGGCTATGCCCCGGAAATGGCCTATTTCGAATGTCTGCACGAACTGAAGCTGATCGTCGACCTGATGTATGAAGGCGGCATCGCAGACATGCGCTATTCGATATCGAACACCGCAGAATATGGCGACATCAAGACCGGCCCGCGCATCATCACCGAAGAAACCAAGAAGGAAATGAAGCGCGTTCTGGCCGACATCCAGTCGGGTCGGTTCGTCAAGGACTTCATCCTGGACAACCGCGCCGGCCAGCCGGAGCTGAAGGCCAGCCGCATCGCCGCCAAGCGTCACCCGATCGAACAGACCGGTGAAAAGTTGCGCGCCATGATGCCCTGGATCGGCGCCAACAAGCTGGTGAACAAGGACAAGAACTGACGGCTGCAAAATAGCCCCTCCCTTGAACGGGAGGGGAGCAGACAGCGTAAGCGGGAACGATCCGTTTCCGCTTACGGCTCTGGCGCAATCGAGGGGCGTGGCTTATTCAAGCTGCGCCCCTTGAGCGTTTTACGGAGAGTCTGTCTCATGAAGAAATTTCTGATCCCCGCCGCCGCCCTGATCGCCATTGCCGGCGGCAGCGTCGTCATCGCCCAGGGTGCCGCCGCCCCCGGCACCAAGGATGTCGCCAAGGTCACCGGCGGCACCTATCAGGTCGAACCCAGCCACACCCAGATCGTCTTTGCCTATGACCATATGGGCTTCACCAACAATATGGGCGTGATCGCGCAGCCCACCGGCACGCTGACCCTGGACAAGGCCAACCCCGCCGCGTCCAAGGTGTCGATCGACGTCCCGATCGCCAACCTCACCACCGGCATCCCCGCGCTGAACGAGCATCTGGCCAAGCCCGAATTTTTCGACGTCGCCAAATTCCCCAAGGCGACCTTCGTGTCGACCGGCGTGAAGACCGACGGCCCGACCGGCGCGACCATCACCGGCAACCTGACGATCAAGGGCATCACCAAGCCCGTGACTCTGGACGCCGAATTTTACGGCGCCGGCGCGAACCCGATGAACAAGAAGGAAAATATCGGCTTCGTCGCCACCGGCACGATCAAGCGCAGCGATTTCGGCATGGGCATGGCGGTGCCGGTCGTCGGTGACGCGGTGGAGCTAAAGATCATCGCCGCGTTTCAGAAGTAACGGCCAGAAGTAAGCGCGATGCGCCTGCCGGCACGGTTCGCTCTGCTTTCCAGCATGATCGCGCTCGTGCCGGCGACCGCCGCGCCACCCATCGTGCCGCCGCCCGCGCCCACAGTGCGGGCGGCGCTCTATGCCCCCGGTCGCTATGCGGTCGATAGCGAAGCGACCAAGGTCCATTTCCGCGTAAAGGCGCTGGTCGGCAGTTATGAGGGCGACTTCCTTGCCCCTGAAGGCAGCGTCGTCATCGACCCCGCCCGGCCCGACCGCGCCAGCGTGGACGTGCGCTTCCCGGTCGAGAAGCTGACCACGGGCGACTCGTCCACCGATGCGATGCTGAAGGGCGACAGCTTCTTTGCCATGCGCGAATATCCGATCATCCGCTTTACGGCGCAGGACGCGCCACTGGTCGGCGGCGATGCCGCGAGCCCGGTTCCCGGCCAACTCACCATGCACGGGCAGACCCGCCCCGTCACCCTCTCCGTTCGACTGGTCGGCACGACCCCGGATGAAGCGCCGGGCCTTTCGGTGCTGCATTTCACCGGCACCATGACGGTGGAGCGCAGCCATTATGGCATGGGTTTCGGTCGTCCCTTCGTGTCCGACCATGTGGAACTGACCATCGACGCAATATTCCGTCGCGGCTGAACGGCTGTGCGACAGAAACATCTTTACCCGCGCCCCCGAAAAGGGTTAAGGGGCGGCATCATGCAGCGCGTCTCGCTTCTTACCCTGCTACGACTTACACGCCCTTAGGCGTGGCTTTTGTGCTGCCTTCCGGCTAAGGGCAGCGTCGATCCGCCTAAGGGCATTCATCACAGTCAAGTCGTACCCCGGAAGCGCCCATATGCGCGCTCCGTGTCAGGAAGTAGTTTGATCCCATGATGCTGACCGATCCCGCACAAAAATATCGCGCCTTCCCTCAGGTGGACCTGCCCAACCGCCAATGGCCGTCGAACGTCATCACCAAGGCACCCCGCTGGCTGTCCACCGACATGCGCGACGGCAACCAGTCGCTGATCGACCCCATGAACGCGGAAAAGAAGCGCCGCTTCTTCGACCTGCTGCTCAAGGTCGGCGTGAAGGAGATCGAGGTCGGCTTCCCGGCCGCCGGCGCGACCGAATTCGACTTCATTTCCGGGCTGGTCCGCGACGGCGCGATCCCCGACGACGTCATGCCGCAGGTACTCACGCAGGCGCGCGAAGACCTGATCGCCACCACTTTCGAAAGCCTGCGCGGCGCGAAACAGGCCATCGTCCATGTCTATAACGCGATCTCGCCCGCCTGGCGGAACATCGTGTTCCAGATGGAACGGCCGCAGATCCGCGACATCGCAATCCACGCGGCCAAGCTGCTGCGCGACAATGCCGCCAAGCAGCCCGACACCGATTGGCATTTCGAATATTCGCCCGAAACCTTCTCCACCGCCGAACTGGATTTCAGCCTGGAATGTTGCGAGGCGGTGATGGAAATTCTTGCGCCCACGCCGGAACTGCCGCTGATCCTGAACCTGCCCGCCACCGTCGAGTGCGCGACGCCCAATATCTATGCCGACCAGATCGAATGGATCTGCCGCAATATCTCCAAGCGCGACAGCGTGGTGATTTCGCTGCACACCCATAATGATCGCGGCACCGGGGTCGCCGCGGCCGAACTGGGCATCATGGCCGGCGCCGACCGCGTCGAAGGCTGCCTGTTCGGCAATGGCGAACGCACCGGCAATTGCGATCTGGTGACCGTTGCGCTGAACATGTACACGCAGGGTATCAATCCGGAACTGGACTTCAGCGACATCGACGAAGTCATCCAGACCGTCGAATATTGCAACCAGCTGCCCGTCCACCCGCGCCATCCCTATGCCGGTGAACTGGTGTTCACCGCTTTCTCCGGCAGCCATCAGGATGCGATCAAGAAGGGCTTTGCCGCGCAGGAAGCGCGCAACGACCTGTTCTGGAACGTCCCCTATCTGCCGATCGACCCCAAGGATCTGGGCCGGGACTATGAAGCGGTGATCCGCGTCAATTCGCAATCGGGCAAGGGCGGCGTCGCTTGGGTGCTGCAACAGGACAAGGGTTACAAACTGCCCAAGCGGATGCAGGCAGACTTCTCCAAGGTGGTGCAGGGCCTGGCCGACCAGTCGAGCCGCGAACTCAACGCCGCCGATATCGGGGAAGCGTTCGAAACGCATTATTGCCTGACCGGCGACCAGGCCTATAGCCTGATCGACTATCATGAAAGCGGCACGGCGGGCGACCGCATCTTCACCGGCAAGATCGCGCATGAAGGCGTCGAGCGTTCCATTTCCGGGCGCGGCAACGGCCTGCTTTCCTCGGTGCTGGCCGCGCTGCGCGACGAGTTCGGCGTACAGCTCGAAATTGCGGACTATAGCGAACATGCGATCGGCGCCGGCAGCGACGTAAACGCCGCCGCCTATGTCGAATGCCGCACGCCCGATGGCCGTACGGTCTTCGGCGTGGGCACCGACAGCGACGTTGCGACGGCTTCGGTCAAGGCCGTGTTGTCCGCCGCCAACGGGATTGCCGTACGGGGCTAACAGACTGCTCCCCGGCGCAGGCCGGGGTCCAGACTGACCTACCGTGCCAAGGCCCGGACCACCCTGTCCCACTGCTCCAGCGATTCCGGGATTCCCGCCACCGGCACCCGTTCGTTCAGCCCATGGGCAAAGCCGTCTTCCGCCTTCATGAACAGGCTGGACACGCCATAGCTGGGCACGCCCAAAGCGCGGAAATAGAGGCTGTCGGTAGCGCCCGCCGACATGCCGGGCATCACCGCGATGCCCGGCGAACGGGCCAGCACGGCACCGCGCACCGCCCGCATCACATCCCCGCGCAGGGGTGACGCATCGCTCGCCAGCGGATCGCCCAGCGTCTTCACCGTGGCGCTGGCGTCATTCACCACCTTCACCAGTTGCGCCTTCACATCTTCGATGCTGACGCCGGGAAAGATGCGGCAATTGACGCTGACCTTCGCGCTTTGCGGCAAGGCGTTGAGCGCATGGCCCGCCTGCGCCATGGTCGCGACGCAGGTGGTGCGCACCTGCCCGATAAATTCCGGGCGGGTGGACAGCAGGTCCGCCGCCGCCGCATCGCCGCTCTGGGCATAGCGCTTCATCGCCTGCCCCACCTCGCCGCCGATCCGGTCGGCGGACAGCGCCAGCGACGCCTTGGTCAATTCGTTGCGCATCGGCGGGAATTTATACGCCGCGATCGCATCGATTGCCCTGGCCATGCGATAGATCGGATTGCCCGGCGTCGGTGCGCTCGAATGGCCGCCAGCATCCGTGAAGGCGAATTCGAAATCGGCATAGCTCTTCTCTCCGGCCTGCAACTGGTACAGTACCGGCTTGCCCTCGTCATTGAGCAGCCCGCCACCGCCATCGCCGTTCAGCAGCAGTTCCAGATCTTTATATTGCTGCGACAATGCCTTGGTCGTCACCATGTCGGTTTCCTCGTCCCCCGACAGGATCAGGATGACCGACCGGCGCGGTTTCCAGCCTTCCTTTTTCAGCTGCGCCATGGTCGCGACCATCATCGCGACATCATATTTATTGTCCTCCGACCCGCGCCCGAAAATATAGCCATGCTCCTCCACCGGCACGAAGGGATCGCGGGTCCAGTCCGCCCGGTCCGCCGCAACGACGTCCATATGACCGATCAGGCCCAGGGCTTTCAGCTTCGGATCGCTGCCCTTGATCGTCGCGGTCAGGGTCGCCGTCTCACCCATCGGCGTGATGACGACATCCGCGTCGGCAAAGCCCGCGCTTTTCAGCACCCCGGCATAATAGGCCGCCAACTTGGGCACCTGCCCCTCGCCCTGCACCGTCTTCATCGCTACGGAGCGCATGAGGATGTCCTTGGCCACGCCCGCATCGGCCGCCGCCTGCACGGCTTGCGGCGCTGCCAGCAATGCCATCCCCATTATTGCGCCGCGCATCATCATATATTGAAACTCCCGGATGGATTGATCCGTCATATCTGGCATAGCGGATCAGCCGGGCCAATGCGTTTGACCGGTCGTAAGCGGAAAGAGGACCACCTTATCCGCGTTGCATCCCCCTGAAAGAATTGCTTGCGCGCAATCGGAGCGCCGGTTCCCATATTGCGCGTCAAAACGCCTACAGGATCGATACCCATGGCCATCAACTATCGCAGTTTCGGATTTCAGGTGCTGGCCGGCATGGTCGTGGGCCTGTTGCTGGGCCTCCTCGCGCGCCAGATGGGCGCAGGGCCGGATGGCGACCTCAACTGGCTGGCGACCACGCTCAAGACGGTGGGCTCCATCTTCGTGTCGCTGCTGAAGGCGATCGTCCCGCCCTTGGTCTTCGCCGCGATCGTCGCATCGATCGCCAACCTGCGTGCGCTCGACAATGCAGCGCGCCTCGCCGGACAGACCCTGCTCTGGTTCGCCATCACCGCCCTGATCGCGGTCGCCATCGGCATCGCCATCGGCGTCATCGTCCAGCCAGGCGCCGGCCTGCAAGGCGCGGCTTTGCCCATGGGCAAGAGTGACAGCATGGGCGGCTGGCTCGATTTCCTGAAGGGCCTGGTCCCCGGCAACAGCCTGGCGCTGTCAGCCGGCACCAAGATCACGGATGGCAGCGCATCCACCAGCATCAGCTTCAACATCCTGCAATTGCTGGTCATTTCGATCGCGGTCGGCCTTGCCACCTTGAAGGTCGGGGAAAAGGCCGATGCCTTTCTCGGCTTCGTCCGTTCGCTGCTGGCCGTGGTGCGCGCGATACTGGGCTGGGTGATCCGCCTGACGCCGATCGGCTCGGCCGCGCTGATCGGCACCGCCATCGCCACCTATGGCTGGAGCGCGCTGGCACAGCTTGGCACCTTCACCGCCGCCATCTATCTCGGCCTCGCGCTGGTGCTACTGGTCGTCTATCCGCTGCTGCTGATCGCCAATGGCCTGAAACCCGGCCCCTTCTTTGCCAAGGCGTGGCCGGCAATCCAACTGGGTTTCGTGTCGCGATCGTCGGTCGGCACCCTGCCCGTTACCGAAGCCGTGACCGAACGGCTGGGCGTCGACAGGGGCTATGCGGCCTTCGCCATTCCGCTCGCTTCCACCACCAAGATGGATGGCTGCGCATCGATCTACCCCGCGCTTGCCGCCATTTTCGTCGCGAACTTCTACGGCCTGCCGCTGCACGCTATCGACTATGCGCTGATCGTCTTCGTCTCGGTCCTGGGGTCGGCTGCGACGGCGGGGCTGACGGGAGCGATCGTCATGCTCACCCTCACCCTATCCACCCTCGGCCTGCCGCTGGCGGGCGTGGGCCTGCTGCTTGCCATCGACCCGATCCTCGACATGGGCCGCACGGCTGTCAACGTCGCGGGTCAGGTGCTGGTCGGGGTGATCGTCGCTAAGCGTGAGGGGATTTTGGACGAGGCCGCCTATTATGGCGCTCCCGATCCGACCGGCGAACAAGCGTTGACCTGACGCGCGCGTGGGACCATGGACGGCCCCATGACACAGCATCAGGTTCACATCATCGGCGGCGGCATGGCCGGTACCGAAGCGGCATGGCAATTGGCGCAGGCCGGCATCAAGGTTCGCCTGTCCGAAATGCGCGGCGGCGGGGATACGACGCCCGCACACCAGACGGATGGCCTTGCGGAACTGGTCTGTTCTAACAGCTTCCGGTCCGACGATGCGGACAAGAATGCCGTAGGCCTGCTGCATCAGGAAATGCGGCGCCTGGGATCGCTCATCATGGCCAGTGCCGAACCGGCCAAGGTGCCCGCCGGCTCCGCACTGGCGGTTGATCGCCATGTCTTCTCCGACGCCGTCACCCGCGCGCTGGCCGATCATCCCAATGTGGAGATCGTGCGTGAGCGGATCGACATGGTGCCGACCGAGGGCATGACCATCATCGCCACCGGGCCGCTGACCGCGCCCGGCCTTGCGCAGAGCATCGGCCAGGCGGCGGGCATGGAGCATCTGGCGTTCTTCGACGCGATCGCCCCCGTCATCCATCATGACAGCATCGACATGGACCAGTGCTGGATGGCCAATCGCTGGGACAAGATCGGTCCGGGCGGTGGCGAGGGCAAGGATTATATCAACTGCCCGATGGACAAGGACCAGTATCAGGCCTTCGTCCAGGGGTTGCTCGACGGCGAAAAGACCGAGTTCAAGGAATGGGAATCCAGTACCCCCTATTTCGAAGGCTGCATGCCGATCGAGGTGATGGCGTCACGCGGGCCCGAAACGCTGCGCCATGGACCGATGAAGCCGATGGGGCTGGACAATCCGCGCACCGGCCGCTGGCCCTATGCCGTGGTGCAGTTGCGGCAGGACAATGCCAGCGGGACGCTGTGGAACATGGTCGGTTTCCAGACCAAGCTGAAACATGGCGCGCAGGTCGAATTGTTCCGCACCATCCCCGGCCTTGAAAAGGCGGAGTTTGCGCGGCTGGGCGGCCTGCATCGCAATACCTTCATCCAGAGCCCCAAGCTGCTCGACCCGACGCTGCGCCTGAAAAGCGCCCCGCATATCCGCTTTGCCGGACAGATGACCGGCTGCGAAGGCTATGTGGAGAGCGCCGCGATCGGCCTCATCGCCGGGCGTTTCGCCGCCGCCGAACTACTGGGTCGCGAATTGACCCCGCCGCCGGCCGATACGGCGCTGGGCGCGCTGCTCGGCCATGTGACGGGCAATGTGGAAACGGCGGACTATCAGCCGATGAACGTCAATTTCGGCCTGTTCCCGACGCTGGCGGATGTGAAGAAGAAGAGCCGCAAGGAAGCCTATACCGCCCGCGCCCGCGCTTCCTTCGGGGTGTGGATGGGGGATATGGAGATCGCATAACGCACAGATCCGGTCGGTTTCAGCCCTAGCATTTGCATCTGGCCTTGGCCGCGCGCTTGGGCGCGGTAGCCGCGAACTCGGCCGGGGTCAGCTTGCCATCCTTGTCGGCATCCGCCACGCCGAACCGGTCCGCAGTCGCCACCGCCCATTCCTCGAACGACAACAGATTGTCGCCATCCTTGTCGAGCGCCTTGAACGCCCTGGTCCGGCTGCCCAACATCTCGACGCGGGTGATGACGCCGTCGCGATTGCGATCGTAGCGGGCGAAGCGCTTCTGCTCCCGGCTCTGAGGACTGGCCTCTCCCGGCATGGGGGGCGCATCGCCGACGGCATCAGGGTCGCCTTCGGGCAGGCTCTCGACTTCGGGCGGCGGTGGCGGTGCGGCGGCCAGTTGGGGCACCGGCGCATTGTCCGCCCGCCCCTGCCACCAAAATAATCCGCCTGCGACCAGCAACAGCGCTGCCATGCCGCCCGCCAGCAATCGCCCCATGCCGCGCTCCTCCGATCAAGCAGGCGCCAGCCTATCCTGACAATCTAGCGCCCTACAAGCGCGATTCGCAGCAATCGCCAGGCCAGCGCCCGCGATATCCCGGTCGGCGCCCCGCGCCCGTCCAGCACATCCTGACGCGCCAGAGTGAAGGCGATACGCAGCGGCTTTAAGTCCCGCGTCCAGCGCGCATCCTCCACCTGTGGCAATATGGCCTGCGCCAGTTCGATCGCAGCCTTGGCCAGCGCCTCATCCGCGACATGCCCCGCCAGATCCCACAACGCCCAGACCTGTCCCGCCGCCGTCAGCCAATCCGGCGCCTCCGAAGCATCGGCAAGCGCCCGAAACAGGCCACCGCCGCGCCCGGCCGCATAGTCGCTCAGGCCCGGCAGGTCGATTTCCGGCTCGACCACCAGCACTTCCCAACCGTCGATCAGCGCCGACAGTCCGGGCGCGCGTATCGCGCCGGTCGCCCGCATCGCATCGACCACCGGCTCGCCCTGCCCCTTCACGTTCAGCCCCTTCACGCCGGCCGCGTCGTCGATGACGTCATTCCACCAGGCCAGGCGCATCTGCCCGATCATCGCTTCGCTGGTGGTCCGCGCCACCTTCGCCAACCGCGCGTCGAACGCCCAGAGCGCCCGGTGCCGATCCCCCTGTCCAACGCTCGCATGCGCGCTCAGCAATATCGCCAACGGCGGCAACGCCTCTTCGGTCAGGCTCATCGCGCAACTCCCGCAATGCAGGGCGTTCGCCAAGTTATCGGTCCTTTAACCATCTTCCTCATACACATTCTAACGAGTGCGCCCGCATAGGCGGACAGGCTGCCCGGCCCGGATGTGGGGGGTATGAGGCGCGACATGGGTGATTGCAGGCGAATGGGCAAGGTAAACGAACAACCTATTGGTTTTCTACGGCGGCTGGCGGGCAACCAGTCCGGCAACGTCATGGCGATGGTCGCCGCAGCAATCATTCCGCTGGCCGCGCTGATCGGCGGCGGCCTGGACATGAGCCGCGCCTATATGGCCCGCGCCCGCATGCAGCAGGCCTGCGACTCCGCCGCGCTGGCAGGCCGTCGCGCCATGACCGGATCGTCCATGACCGCCGCCAACATCACCGAGGCCCGGAAATTCTTCGACTTCAACTTCCCTCAGGGTACGTTCCAGACCTCCGGTTTCGAACCGGTCATTCGAAGCAAGCCGGGCGAGACGACCACTGTCCAGGTGACGGCGGAATCGACCATCCCGACCACGCTGATGAAGATTTTCGGCTATACCACCCTACCGCTCAGCGTGACCTGCGAAAGCCGGTTCGACATCGGCAATACCGATGTGATGATGGTGCTGGATACCACCGGGTCCATGGCCTATTCCATCTCGGACGGTAATGGCGGCACCACGACCCGTCTGGCGGCGCTCAAGCAGGCAGTGAAGGATTTCTACGACACGTTGGGTGCGGGGTCGGACACCACCGGCCGCATCCGATATGGCTTCATGCCCTATAGTTCGACCGTCAATGTTGGTTATCAGTTGCCGTCAAATTATCTCGTCGGTGGGGCTAGCGGCGAGACATGGAATTATCAAACCCGGCGCCTCATCACCACCTATACCGATTCCAGCCAGACCGGTAGCTGGGTCTATAGTTCAGGCAACGTTTCGGGCTGGACTACGCAAAGCACCACATCCGGCGGCACTGCGTCGAGCTGCACCGCACCGGCTAACACGCTGACGACTAATACATCCGGACCTACGACGTCCAGCAACACCGCTTCCAACGGCACGATCACCAATTCATCGACCACCACGCGCGTGACGAATGGCCGCGAATACAGGGCGTCCTATACCGCCGCAACCGCAGGCTACTGGAATTGGTGGACATGGGTGCCGGGCACTCCCAGCAGCTGCACGATCCAGTATCGAACCTATACAAATTACACCGAAACAAAAACCGACTCGACGACCCGTACTCCTCAATATAGCTGGGAATATGGGCAATACCCCCTCGACGTATCTGGTTTCATCACCGGCAACGCTATCGCTAATCCCGCTTATAACAGCAGCGTGCCTAATGATGCTGAAGGCAACGCCGTACCGGCCACGACGACGTGGGCAGGCTGTATAGAGGAACGCAAGACAAATAACTCGATTACAGCGACGTCTTCGACATCCTCAATCCCATCGGATGCTCATGACCTTAACATAGATGAACTACCTAACGATACTGATACCAAATGGCGTCCTCATTGGCCACAGGTCGAATTTACTCGACTAGGTAGCTATCTCAACTCGCAATCCCGGATTGACGGCGGGTGGAATGCCTGCCCGTCCCAGGCACGCAAGCTTGCCAGCTATAGTAACCGGACATCGACGCCCACCGGCCAGAGCAGCAGCTTCAACAGTTATGTCGACGGGCTGATTGCGGTTGGCGGTACCTATCACGACATCGGCATGCTCTGGGGTGCGCGCTTCCTTTCCCCCAGTGGCATTTTCGCAGGCGACAATGCGAACGCACCAAACGGGTTCAATATTTCACGGCATATCGTATTCATGACTGATGGCGACATGAGCGCCTATCAAAGCGTCTATGGCGCCTATGGCTATCAGCTGCTGGACGGCCGCATCGCCGCGACCAATACGGGCGACACATCGTTGACAGCGATCCACAACAACCGACTGACGATGTTGTGCAATTCGATCAAGGGCATGGGCATCACCGTCTGGGTGATCGGTTTCCGCAACCAGTCGGAAGGCGACATCCAGGCTCCGCTGCAAGGTTGCGCCACATCGTCCAACCACTGGACGATGGCCTATACCGCCTCGGCGCTCAGCCAGAAGTTCAAGGATATCGCCAAGAATATCGGCGGGTTGAGGCTGTCGCAATGATCGGACGTCTCGCACGCTTCATCAGCCGCATGCGCCGCAATGCGCGCGGCGCGACGCTGGTGGAATTCGGGCTGGTCGCCGGGCCGCTGATCCTGACGATCATGGCGATCGGCGACCTGGGCTATCAATCCTATCTGCGCGCCGTGACGCGCGGCGCATTGGAAAAGGCGGCGCGGGCGGCGTCGGTGGGTACGCTCAACAGTACCCAGATCGACGCCTATATCGAAGCGCAGATGGCGACGATCAACACGAAGAACGGCACGACGTCGACTACCAAGAAAAGCTATTACAACTTTTCCCGCGTCGGAAAGCCGGAGAAGATCACGACCGATACCGCCCCGCTGGGCAGCTATAATGTCGGCGACTGCTATGAAGATGCCAATGGCAATGGCGCCTACGATTCGAACAGCGGCGCCAGCGGCCTGGGTGGCGCGGACGATATCGTCTATTATGAAGTGACGGTATCCCTGCCACGCCTGTTCCCGCTGGCCAAATTGCTGGGCTGGAGCGAGACGCAGACTGCCACCGCATCCACGATGGTGCGCAACCAGCCATGGGCGAACCAGACCACCCCGGCGATAAAGTGCAGCTGACGATGCGGAGACCCGATTTGCCCGCCTTTATGCGCCGCCTGCACCGCGACGATCGCGGGCTGGCCATGATCGAGTTCGCTTTTGCGCTGCCCGTGCTGCTCATTCTGGGCCTGACCGGTCTGGAATGTGCCAATCTGGCGATGGCGCATTTGCGCGTCAGCCAGGTCGCGATGCTCGTCGCCGACAATGCCGCGCGCGTCCGCACCTCGATCGACGAAGCCGACGTCAATGAAATCATGACCGGGGCCGACCTGTCCACCGACTCCCTAAAACTGAAGGCGAACGGGCGCATCTTCCTGTCCGATCTGGAACCCAACGGAAAGACCGGCAGCAGCGCTGGCAATTATATCCGGTGGCAGCGCTGCTGGGGCAGTGGCAACTTCACGTCCAGCTATGGCGTGGCGGGCAACGGGGCGAATGATGCGTCGATGAAGGACGGCATGGGGCCGGGCACTACGGCGGCAACCAAGGTCGCCCCGTCCAGCGGCACCGCCGTCATGTTCGTCGAAGTCGCTTATAAATACCAGCCTATGGTCAGCGACACGATCTTCGGCAGCAAGGTCATCCGTTACACCAGCGCCTTCAACGTGCGGGAACGGACCGATCAGGATATGAAGAATGCCGGCAGTTTGCCAACCAGCGCGCAGGCGGTGTGCACCTGACGGCTCGCCGAAGCGCACCATTCCGGGCATGAAAAAAGGGCGGCCCTTACGAGCCGCCCTTTCCTGTTTCTACCGATAGCCGGTCTTACTTGTAGCAGACCTTCTTGGCCGCCGCGACCACGCGAGCCGCGTCGATCAGCGCCAGCTTTTCAAGGTTGGCGGCATAAGGCAGCGGCACGTCTTCGTTGGTGACGCGCAGGACCGGGGCATCCAGATCGTCGAAGCCCTGCTCCATGACCACGGCGGCGATTTCCGACGCGATCGAGCAGGTCGGCCAGCCTTCTTCCACTACGACGAGGCGGTTGGTCTTCTTGAGGCTTTCCAGCACCGTCGCCGTGTCGAGCGGGCGCAGCGTGCGCAGGTCGATCACTTCGGCGTCGATACCTTCCTCAGCCAGCGTCGCAGCCGCGTCGAGCGCAAGGCCCACGCCGATCGAATAGCTAACCAGCGTGACGTCCTTGCCCGGACGCATGATGCGGGCCTTGCCGATCGGCAGGACATAATCATCGACCTTGGGCACGTCGAAGCTGCGACCGTAGAGAAGTTCATTCTCCAGGAACACGACCGGGTCGGTCGAGCGGATCGCGGCCTTCAGCAGGCCCTTGGCGTCGGCCGCGTCATAGGGCGCGATGACGATCAGGCCAGGGACCGCGGCATACCAGGGACCGTAATTCTGGCTGTGCTGCGCGCCGACGCGGCTGGCCGCGCCATTGGGACCGCGGAACACGATCGGGCAGCGCATCTGGCCACCGGACATGTAGTTGGTCTTGGCCGCCGAGTTGATGATGTGGTCGATCGCCTGCATGGCGAAGTTGAACGTCATGAACTCGATGACCGGGCGCAGGCCGCCCATGGCCGCGCCCGCGCCGATGCCGGCAAAGCCATATTCGGTGATCGGCGTGTCGATGACGCGCTTGTCGCCAAACTCGTCGAGCAGGCCCTGCGTCACCTTGTAGGCGCCCTGATATTCGGCGACTTCCTCACCCATCACGAAGACGCGCTCATCCTTGCGCATTTCTTCGGCCATCGCGTCGCGCAGCGCTTCGCGCACCGTCGTCTTGACGAACTCAGTGCCTTCGGGAAGGTCCGGGTCGGCCACGGTCGCTCGGGCTTCCGACGCCAGCTTGGACGTGCCGCTTTCGGCCTTCTTGGGGGCTTCCTCAGCCTTGGGTGCTTCGGCCTTGGGTGCTTCGGCTTTGGGTGCTTCGGCTTTGGGTTCAGGGGCCGGCGCGGCTTCTTCCCCGCCTTCGCCCGCCATCGTGGCGATCACGGTGCCGACCTTCACGCCTTCGCTGCCTTCGGCGATCAGGATCTTGCCGATCTGGCCTTCATCGACGGCTTCGAATTCCATCGTCGCCTTGTCGGTCTCGATTTCCGCCAGGATATCGCCCGACTTCACTTCGTCGCCTTCCTTCACCAGCCATTTGGCCAGCGTGCCCTCTTCCATCGTCGGCGAGAGCGCCGGCATCTTGATTTCGATACCCATTAATATTGCTCCACCAACACGTCGGTATAGAGTTCAGCCAGTTCCGGTTCGGGCGAGGTTTCGGCGAAGTCGGCGGCTTCGGCCACGACCTTGCGGATATCCTGATCGATCACCTTGATCTCATCTTCGCTGACGCCGGCTTCGATCAGATATTTCTTCACGCCCTCGATCGGGTCGGACTTGTCGCGCATCGCCTGCACTTCCTCGCGCGAGCGGTACTTGGCCGGGTCGGACATGGAGTGACCGCGATAGCGGTAGGTCTTCATTTCCAGCAGGATCGGGCCATTGCCCTCCTGCACCCATTTCAGCGCTTCTTCGGTCGCGCCACGCACGGCCAGAACATCCATGCCGTCGACCTGAAGGCCGGGGATGCGGAAGCTTTCGCCACGGCGATAGAGCTGGTCTTCCGACGATGCGCGGTTGACGCTGGTGCCCATGGCGTACTGGTTGTTCTCGATCACGAAGATGATCGGCAGCTTCCACAGTTCGGCCATGTTGAACGATTCATAGACCTGGCCCTGGTTGGCCGCGCCGTCACCGAAATAGGCTACGCACACGCCGCCATCGCCATTATATTTGTGCGCGAAGCCCAGGCCCGCGCCCAGCGACACCTGCGCACCGACAATGCCATGGCCGCCAAAGAATTTATGTTCGACACTGAACATATGCATCGAACCGCCCTTGCCGCGCGAGATACCCGCTTCGCGGCCGGTCAGTTCGGCCATGATCAGCTTGGGGTCGATGCCATAGGCCAGCATGTGGCCATGGTCGCGATAGCCGGTGATGACGCTGTCCTTGCCGGGCTTCAACGCCGACTGGATGCCGACGGCAACCGCTTCCTGACCGATATAAAGGTGGCAGAAGCCGCCGATGAAACCCAGACCGTACAACTGGCCGGCCTTTTCCTCGAAACGGCGAATGAGGACCATCTGCCGATAAAATTCCAGCAGCTCTTCCTTGCTGGCCTTGTAATCGGTCGGCGTTTCCGGGCGCGGCCGGTTATGGTCCGCACCGGCAGCGGCGGGTGCAGCCGCCTTTGCCTTTGCGCTTGCAGCGCGCGGCGTGGTTGGTTTCGCCAAGGCTATTATCCTTTTGCGTGGGGGTAGGATGGAAGGAAGTGCGATATAGCGACAGAGTTGCATATATTGCAACTGCGGACCCCCGGAATCCGGCCAGAACCAATAGCTATTACCGAAAAATGATGGCTTTGGACGCGCCAGTCACAGACTGGCAAAACGCGCTCGCAGCAAAATTGCGAACGGAAGGATATCTACGCAAAATCCTTTCGCGTACGTCACGCATCCGTAACGTCAATGCCCGTTCAGTTGAGGGGCACGACCACTTCGTCATGGTGAATCACGCCCAGCTGGCGACGGATCAATTCGTCGCTCAGGTCGGGGTCGACGCGGCGCGGATTGAGCAGGTCGACGCGATTGCGCAATTCGGCCTGTGCGTGGCGGGTCTGCTTCAATTCCGCCTGCGCGACATGCAACTGGCGCGAATAATCGCCCCATGCCAGCACCCCGTTGGCCCCCAACACGACATAGCCGGCGAAGAACAGCAGGAGGAGCAGCGCAATCGCAGGGCCGATAGCCGACCACAGGAGGAGACGAAGTTTCGCGATATGCGCCATAAGTCAGAAGAATCACAGGAAAAGGCCGGCCGCAAGCGAAAAATGCTTCGCTTGCGGCCGGCCGAGTCTCTTTGCGTTTTTAACGGAAGATCGAGCGTCCGGCATAGACGGCGATGTCGCCCAATTCTTCCTCGATACGGATCAGCTGATTATATTTGGCCAACCGGTCCGAACGGGCCAGCGACCCGGTCTTGATCTGACCGCAATTGGTGGCGACGGCGAGGTCGGCGATGGTCGAATCCTCGGTTTCGCCCGAACGATGCGACATGACCGCCGTGTAACGCGAACGATGCGCCAGATCGACGGCGGCCAGCGTTTCGGTCAGCGTGCCGATCTGGTTGACCTTGACCAGCAGCGAGTTGGCAAGCCCCTTGCCGATGCCCATGGCAAGACGGGCCGGATTGGTGACGAACAGGTCGTCGCCAACCAGCTGCACCTTGCTGCCGATCTTGTCGGTCAGCGCCTTCCAGCCTTCGAAATCATCTTCACTCATGCCATCTTCGATAGACTTGATCGGATAATCGGCGGTCAGTGCGGCCAGATAGTCGGCCATTTCGACCGGCGTCAGCGACAGGCCTTCGCCCGTAATTTCGTAACGGCCGTTCTTGAAAAATTCCGTCGCGGCGCAATCCAGCGCCAGCACGACGTCGTCGCCCGGCTTGTAACCGGCCTTCTCGATCGACAGCATGATGAAGTCGAGCGCATCGCGGGTCGATGCGATGTTGGGAGCAAAGCCGCCTTCATCACCAACCGAGGTCGCCAGCCCCTTGTCGTGCAGACCTTTTTTGAGCGTGTGAAAGATTTCCGAACCGATGCGGACCGCGTCGGCGATGCTCTCGGCACCGACCGGCATGATCATGAATTCCTGGAAGTCGATCGGATTGTCGGCATGTTCGCCGCCATTGATGATGTTCATCATCGGCACCGGCAGGACATGCGACTGCACGCCGCCGACATAGCGATAGAGCGGCAGGCCGCGCGCGTCGGCCGCAGCCTTGGCGGCGGCGAGCGATACGCCCAGGATCGCGTTGGCGCCCAGGCGCGACTTGTTTTCCGTGCCGTCGAGCGCGATCATCGCGGCGTCGACTTCGCCCTGATCCTCGGCGTCCAGGCCGATCAGCTCGCCGGCAATCTCGTCATTGACGGCGGCGACAGCCTGAAGCACGCCCTTGCCCAGATATTTGCTGGCATCGCCGTCGCGCTTTTCGACCGCTTCATAGGCCCCGGTGGATGCGCCCGACGGCACGGCGGCGCGGCCGAAGCTGCCATCTTCCAGCATGACGTCGACTTCGACGGTGGGGTTCCCACGGCTGTCGAGGATCTGGCGGGCGTGAATATCGAGAATGGCGGTCATGATCGCTCCTGCACTTAGCGTCGTGGCGGAGGGCCGTGCGGCCCTGAATGCGCGCTCCGCTTAGCCAGCGCCTTCCCTATTGGCAATGCGGGGGCTTGCGCAGACGCAAAAAATGCCGATGGTCGAAAATGTAACGGCAACGGAACTGTAGGCCGCTGCGAGGCATTTGACCCATGATGCCCGCCGGATTCGCCGGCCCCATGTGATTATGAAAGGGAGACTGAGGACGATGGCCGACACACCGGAAACCCCGCCCGTCAAGCGCGTGAAGAAGACGCCCGTCGCCAAGCCGACCAAGGCGAAAGCGGCAAAATCGCCGATCGCCAGCCCCTCCTCGCCTGCCGTGAAGACGGCGCCGGTCAAGAAGGCTGCCACTCGCAAGGCGCCTGTGGCCAAGAAGCCGGGCAATGGCGCCGCCTCGCACGGCTGGACCGCGCAGATCGCGCCGATCAAGGCGCAGGCCGAAAAGGCGGCCAAGGTCGCCACCGACAAATTCAATGCGGTCGATTGGAAAACCCATATTGACCCGATCAAGGAACAGGCCGGCAAGACCGCAAAGACCGCCGCTGGCGTCGCAAAGGACAAGACCGGCACGACGCTGCAAAGCCTGGCCAAGCTGATTGCCGACACCGCCGGCACGGTCGATTCCAAACTCGGTCCGCAATATGGCGATTATGCCCGTCAGGCGGCGGAATCGGTCGCGGGCGCAGCGGATTCGCTGGATGCCAAGGATGTCGATCAGCTGATCGGCGAAGCGCGTGATTTCGTGCGGAAAAGCCCGGCAGTCGCGATCGGTGCGGCGGCCGTTGTCGGCTTCGTGCTGATGCGCCTTGCCAAGGGATCGGACGACAAGGCGTAAGCCCTCGGACGATCTGCATATTCCGACCGACGCACAGGCCCGCAAGGCGGGGCGGAGGCCCAATTGACTGACGAACCAGCGGATACGGCGGCAACGCTGCCGACCGATGGGCAGCCCGACGGCGCGCCCGAAGATCATGCGCGCGACGAAAGCGTGAAAGAGGTGCTGGCGCGGCTCTACGCCGACGGCCGCGCCTATGCCGCCGCCGAAGCGGAGAAGCAAAAGCTGCGCGCCGGGATCATCGGTGCGGGCGTGCGCAATGCCGCCATCTTCGCCATGGTGGCGCTCATGCTAGCCTTTGCGAGCATCGTCGCCCTGCTGATCGGGCTGATCATCGCCTTGGCCCAATTGGTCGGGCCGCTCTGGGGCACTTTGATCGTGGTGGGCGGCGGATTGCTTGTCACCTTGCTGCTGCTGCTGGCCGCCAAGGGTTGCATCACCCGCATGAAGAAGGCGATCGCGCCATGAACCTGGAAAGCCGCTATCGCGCCGCTTGCGAACGGGCAGAGGCCGCAAAGGGTCGGCTCAACCTGACAGCGCAGGAGGCCAAGGCCCGCGTCACCCCCGCCCGGCTCAAGCAGGATGCCAGGGACAAGGCCAGCGGGGCCGTACGGGGCAGCATCGCGCAGATCGGCGCCAAAGTGCAGCAGCGTCCCGTCGCAATCGGCGCGGCAGCCACCGCCTTCGGCCTGTTTCTCTTCCGTCGCCCGCTGGCGGCACTTTTCGGGCGGCTGTACGTTCGTTTCAGGAACACAGACCCAGATAATTCGGAGAATGACGATGGCTGACATTCGCGCCCAGATCACCCGCGTTCGCGAGGCCGCCAATGATGCGGCCCTCAATGCGACGGACAAGATCAAGGACACCACCGACAAGGCGCGCGAAAGCGCCGGCGACCTGATCCAGACCAGTCGCGACAAGGCCAGCGAAGCCTATGGCGATGCCAGGGATCGCACCGCCCGCGTCGCGACCCGCGCCAATGAAATCGTGCAGGAACATCCAATCGCCGCAGTGGCCGGTGCAGTCGCCGTGGGTGCCGTCGTCGCCTGGATGTTCCCCAAGAGCCGCGCCGTCATGAAGGCGCTGCCGGGGCTGGCCGTCACCGCCGGATCGCGCGTAGTGGAGGCTGCCGTCGCTGCCCGCGCCGCAGCTGCGGAAGGCGCAGAAACGGTCAAACAGGGCGCGGCAAGCGCTATCCATGTTGCCGCCGATAGCGCAGGCGGCATCAGGAAGAGCGCTGCCAATGCCCTTCACGCCGCCAGTGACGTCGCAGCCGACGCGCGCGACAGCGTGACGTCCGCCGACCTGCCGGCCAAGGCATCCAAGCTTGCCGATGAGGTGGCAGCCCTGGTCGTGGCCAAGGTCGATGCCTTGAGCGATGCCATCAAGGCACGATTGCCCAAAAGCTAATCGCGATTGCGGCAAACGCAATCGACGCTTGCCGCTCCTCTCCTTGGCTGATGCCGGCGACGATGCTAAGGCGTCGCCATCAGCCACAGGAGAATATAAAAAACCATGAGCAAAATGCATCTGGTGATGGGCGGCCGCGTAACCAATCCGCAGACGCTGGAATTTCAGGATCTGTCCGCCGTCGACCTGGTTGGCGTATATCCCGACTATGCTTCGGCCGAAAAGGCCTGGCGCAGCGCAGCGCAGCGTACGGTCGATGACGCCGAGATGCGCTATGTCATCGTACATCTGCACCGTCTGCTCGAACCGGAGCTGCCGAGCGCCTGATATGAAAGCGCACCTGTTACCCGGCGAAGTCGATGGGAGTCACGTGACTCCCATCAAGGGTTCAGGTTAAGCGTAAATCTGGACCCCGGCCTTCGCCGGGGAACAGCAAGCCAAAAGCCTCAGTTTACCGCCCGCGGCTTTTTCCGAAACCGCCAGCGCAGCAAGGGCCGCGTCATCGCCAGCCCCACGATGAAGCCGCCGATATGCGCGGCGATCGCGATCTTCCCCAATTCGTTCATGCCCGCACCACTGGCGATGCCGATCATCAGCTGTACGGCAATCCAGCCGGCCGCCAGCCACAAGAGCCGCACCAGATTGGCCGACAAAGGCCCGAAGGCGCGCACCTGCTGCTGGCTGTAGAGCAGCGCATAGGGCGCGATGATCGCGGAAATGGCGCCGCTCGCGCCCACCATGGGATTGGTCGATCCGGGATCGATCGCCCATTGCGCCAGGCAGGCGCCATAGGCCCCCACGACATAGAGCGCCAACGTCCCGCCCAAGCCCAGCACATGCTCCACCTGCCGCCCGCAAAACAGCAGCATCAGCAGGTTGAAGCCGATATGCAGCCAGCCGGCATGGATGAACGTGCAACTGAGCGGCGTCAGCCAGGCCGGCACGGCGGCCATGCCGTCCAGCAGCGACGGATCGCCCAGCCGTGCGGGAATGAAGCCGCCGATGATCGCGGCATTGTCAACCTGCCCCGTCAGAAACAGCAGCAGGAACGCGACGAAAGTGATCGCCGCAATCCCGTTGGTCAATCGTCCGGCCGGCAGTTTCACGGTCAGATGAAATCGATCTTGTCGACCTGGTAGAATTTGTCGCCCGACGGGACGGACACTTCCACATCTTCGCCGACGGTGCGGCCGATCAGCGCGCGGCCCAGCGGGCTGTTGTACGAAATCCTGCCCAGCTTGGCATCCGCCTCGGCCTGACCGACGATCTGATATTTCACCGGCTTGTCGTCTTCGTCCAGCAACGTCACGGTCGCGCCGAAGATGATCTTGTCACCCGACAGCATGGTGGGATCGATCACCTGCGCCCGCGACAGCTTGTCTTCCAGGTCGTTGATCGTCGCTTCGACCTGACCCTGCCGCTCCTTGGCCGCATGATATTCCGCATTTTCCGACAGATCGCCATGCGCGCGCGCTTCTTCGATGGCGTCCACGATCAAAGGCCGCTCGGCCTTCAATTCGCGGAGCTGCGCGTTGAGCTTGTCATAGCCCATTTGCAGCATCGGCATCTTCTCGACGGTCGCCATTCCCTAAAATCCTTCGTCAAAACTTCCCTGTGGCGGCCCCTTCTTTCAGGAACCGCCCCGCAGCATCATTCCTGTGCAGGGGATCAAGCGTGCGACAGGGGATAATAGGACTGGAGCGAGCGCACTTCAAGGGGATGACCCCGCAAAGCCTCGATCGCATCCGCCGCAGCGACGCTGGCGGCCGCCGTGGTGAAGCTTGCCACCTTCTGGCGCAGGGCGCTGGTACGGATCGCCTTGCTGTCCTTCAAGGACTGCCAGCCTTCGGTCGTGTTGAAGATCAACTGCACGTCGCCGTCGGTAATCTTGTCCACGATATGGGGACGCCCCTCGGCAACCTTGTTCACCTTCTCCACCGCGATGCCATGTTCGGCCAGATAGTCGGCCGTGCCGCCGGTCGCGATCAGCCTGAAGCCCATGGCCACCAGCTTGCGCGCGGCGGGCAGGATGACCGGCTTGTCGCTATCCTTGAGCGAAATGAACACCGTACCGCTGGTCGGCAGCACGGTACCCGCACCGATCTGCGCCTTGGCAAAGGCGATCGCGAAATTGCTGTCGATCCCCATGACTTCGCCGGTGCTCTTCATTTCCGGCGAGAGGACCGGATCGACGCCGGGGAAGCGATTGAACGGGAAGACCGCTTCCTTCACCGCCACATGGTCGATGGCATTGCGGTCGATCCTGGGCAGATCCTTGATCTTCTCGCCCGCCATCACGCGGCTGGCGATCTTGGCGATCGGCGTCCCGATCGCCTTGGCGACGAAGGGCACGGTGCGGCTGGCGCGCGGATTGACCTCGATCAGATAGACGGTGCCATCCTTGACCGCGAACTGGATGTTCATCAGGCCGCGCACCGACAGGGCGTGGGCCAGCACTTCGGTCTGGCGCTCGATTTCCGCGATGATCTCGTCCGACAGGCTGTATGGCGGCAGCGAACAGGCGCTGTCACCCGAATGCACGCCCGCTTCCTCGATATGCTGCAACACGCCGGCCACGACCACATCGTCGCCATCGCACAGCGCATCGACATCGACCTCGATCGCGTCGCGCAGATACTGGTCGATCAGCACCGGCGAGTCGCCCGATACCTTGACCGCCGTGGTAATATATTCCTCCAGCTGCGCCTGACCATCGACGATCTCCATCGCCCGGCCGCCCAGAACGTAGCTGGGGCGCATCAGCACGGGATAGCCGATGCGATTGGCGACCGCGATCGCTTCCTCGCGGCTGCGCGCGATGCCGTTGGCCGGCTGACGCAGCTTCAGCTTGTCGATCAGTGCCGCGAACCGCTCGCGATCTTCGGCCAGGTCGATCGCGTCGGGCGATGTGCCCAGGATCGGGATGCCCGCATCCTCCAGCGCCTGCGCCAGCTTGAGCGGCGTCTGCCCGCCAAACTGCACCAGCACGCCCGCCAGCGTCCCCTGCGACATTTCGACGGCCAGGATTTCCAGCACGTCTTCGGCCGTCAGTGGCTCGAAATAGAGGCGGTCGGACGTATCATAGTCGGTCGACACGGTTTCCGGGTTGCAGTTGACCATGATCGTCTCATAGCCGACCTCGCTCAGCGCGAAGCAGGCATGGACGCAGCAATAATCGAACTCGATCCCCTGCCCGATCCGGTTCGGGCCACCGCCCAGGATCACGACCTTCTTGCGGTCGCTGGGCTGCGCCTCATTCTCCGCCTCGCCGAACAGCGGCGCTTCATAGGTGGAGTACATATAGGGCGTCTTCGCCTCGAACTCGGCGGCGCAGGTGTCGATGCGCTTGAAGACCGGGCGCACGCCCAGCTTGTGGCGCAGCTTGCGCACTTCATCCTCGGTCACGCCGCCGGTCATCGCCTTGACCGCCTCGTGGATCAGGCCAGACCCGCGCGCGATGCCGCGTTCCATGCCGCGCAGGTTCGCCGACTTGAGCGCCAGATAGGCCAGCCGTTTGTCGGAAAAGCCCATGGATTTGAGGCGGCGCATGCCATCGGCGTCCTGCGGCAGGCCGTTTTCCAGCACTTCGCCTTCGGCATCGACGATTTCCTTGATCCGCTCCAAGAACCAGGGGTCGAACTTGGCGATATTATGGATTTCCTGAACGGAAAGCCCTTCGCGCAGCGCCTGAGCCGCGACCAGCAGCCGGTCCGGCGTCGCCTGCGCCAAGGCGGCGACGATATCGTCCTTGGGTGCGCCGACCAGATGATCGACATTGTTGAAGCCCGACAGGCCCGTTTCCAGACCGCGCAGCGCCTTCTGCATGGATTCATGGATGTTGCGGCCGATCGCCATGACTTCGCCGACGGACTTCATCGCGGTGCCCAGCAGCGGCTCGGCGCCCTTGAACTTCTCGAAGGCGAAGCGGGGAATCTTCGTCACGACATAGTCGATCGTCGGTTCGAACGATGCCGGGGTCGCGCCGGTGATGTCGTTCGTAATCTCGTCGAGCGTATAGCCCACCGCCAGCTTCGCCGCGACCTTGGCGATCGGGAAGCCCGTCGCCTTGGACGCCAGCGCGGACGAGCGCGACACGCGCGGGTTCATTTCGATCACGATCAGGCGGCCGTCCTTCGGATTGACCGAGAACTGCACGTTGGAACCGCCGGTTTCCACGCCGATTTCACGCAGCACCGCGATGCTCGCGTTGCGCATGATCTGATATTCCTTGTCGGTCAGCGTCAGCGCCGGCGCGACGGTGATGCTGTCGCCCGTATGGACGCCCATCGGATCGACATTCTCGATCGAACAGATGATGATGCAATTGTCGTTGCGATCCCGCACGACTTCCATCTCATATTCTTTCCAGCCGATCAGCGATTCCTCGATCAGCACCTCTGTCGTCGGCGACGCATCCAGCCCGCCACGCACGATGTTGACGAACTCTTCGCGATTATAGGCGATGCCGCCGCCGGTGCCGCCCATGGTGAAGCTGGGCCGGATGATCGAGGGAAGACCGGTAAACTCCAGCGCCTCCAGCGCCTCATCCATCGTATGCGCGATGCGAGAGCGGGCGCTTTCCAGCCCGATCTTGTCCATGGCGTCGCGGAACTTGATCCGGTCCTCCGCCTTGTCGATCGCCTCTGCGTCCGCACCGATCATCTGGACGCCGAACTTTTCCAGCGTACCGTCATTGTAGAGCGCCAGTGCCGTGTTCAGCGCCGTCTGCCCGCCCATCGTCGGCAGCACCGCGTCCGGCCGCTCCTTCTCGATGATCTTCGCCACGATTTCCGGCGTGATCGGCTCGACATAGGTGGCGTCGGCAAATTCCGGGTCGGTCATGATCGTGGCCGGGTTGGAATTCACCAGGATGATGCGATAGCCCTCTTCCTTGAGCGCCTTGACCGCCTGCGTGCCCGAATAATCGAACTCGCACGCCTGGCCGATGATGATCGGACCAGCGCCGATGATGAGGATGGAGGAGATGTCGGTTCTTTTAGGCATTGACTGTGACGCTCCAAAGCCCTCTCCCATGGGGGAGAGGGTTGGGTGAGGGTATGAAACGGTGGCGGAAAAGCGTTTGACCAGCATCGCGCGAAAGCTGCGCGGCGAACTGACCGAAGCGGAAAAATGTCTCTGGGCGCGATTGCGCGGCAGTCAGATCGTCGGCGTTAAATTCGTCCGGCAATTCCCCATCGGCCCGCATGTGGTCGATTTCGCCTGCCGAAGCGCGAAACTTGTCGTTGAACTGGATGGCGGACAGCACGCGACCAGCGAAACTGACGCCGCGCGCACAGCGCTCATCGAAGCCCATGGCTATCATTTGATCCGCTTCTGGAACCACGACGTCTTGTCTAATATGGAAGGCGTCCTGGAAACGATCCGGTCCGAACTGAATCTCGCCAGAAACCTTCTCCCTTGAGGGAGAAGGATACGAAGCCTTGCCAGCGTGCTGGCTAGGCGAAGTTGGATGAGGGTGTAGCGTGGCGACTGCATATTCCATCAGCGCAGATCCCCCTCACCCCGACCCTCTCCCCTCAGGGGAGAGGGAGAAGAAAAGCGACACGAACTCAATGCACGCCCCCCGCCTGCGCCTCGCAGCCCCAGCCGTCATATTCGACGCCGCAGAGGATTTCGATCTGGAGGCATTTCTTTGTCAGGGCGCGGATCGACGCTTCATCGACCGGCTGCACACATTCCAGGAACAGGAACAGGTCGCCTTCCTCATCTTCCTCGCGGTCCAGTTCGACGAAGCCGAACTGGCTGGCGATGACGAGGACGCGCTCGAAGTCCTTCTCGCTGCCCCGGAAGCTGACGTCCACGGGCCGCGCGATGCGCGCCACGTCGCCATTGCGCTTCAGGTTGGCAAGAACGTCCTTGTCCGCCTCCCACTCGGCGGCAAGACGCGCTTCGTCGACGGGGGGCAGGTTCTGGCTCACGCCGCGACCGGCTTCTTGATGCCGTCCACGAACCGCTTGAACAGGTAGAAACTGTCCTGCGGCCCCGGCGAGGCTTCAGGATGATATTGCACCGAAAAGGCGTTCTTGTCGGTCAATTCGATGCCGCAATTGCTGCCGTCGAACAGCGACACATGGGTCGATCGCGCATTGGCGGGCAGCGTGTCGACATCGACCGCAAAGCCATGGTTCATCGACGTAATCTCGACCAGCCCGTCCGACAGCCGCTTGACCGGATGGTTCGCGCCGCGATGGCCCTGATGCATCTTGATCGTCTTGGCGCCCACCGCCAGACCCAGCAGCTGATGGCCAAGGCAGATGCCGAAGATCGGCACATTGTCGGTCAGCAGAGCCGCGATCACCGGCACGGCATAGGCGCCGGTCGCGGCCGGATCGCCCGGACCGTTGGACAGGAACACGCCATCGGGCTTTTGCTCGATCACTTCTTCATAGGTCGCCGTCGCGGGCAGCACGGTCACGCGCGCGCCGGCCTGCACCAGATTGCGGAAGATGTTGTTCTTCGCGCCATAATCGATCGCGACGACATGGGGGCGCTCATCACCGGCCTCGTTCAGGCCATAGCCAAAGCCCAGCTTCCAAACGCCGTCCTTCCACAGGCGGCTTTCCTTGCCCGTGACTTCGATGGCAAGGTCCATGCCCTCCAGCCCCGGCCAGCTTGCAGCCTTCGCGCTCAGCGCTTCGATATCGAAATTGCCTTCCGGATCATGGGCGATCACGACATTTGGCGCGCCCTTGATACGGATGAGGCGGGTCAGCGCGCGGGTATCCACGCCGGCCAGACCGATGCGCCCCTGCTCCTTCATCCACTGGTCGAACGGTTCGACATTGCGGAAATTGCTGGGCGCGGTGACGTCCTGCCGCACGATACAGCCCAGCGCATGGGGGTGCAATGCCTCCACATCGTCCAGGTTGGTGCCGACATTGCCGATATGGGGAAAGGTGAAATTGACGATCTGCCCGGCATAGCTGGGATCGGTCATGATCTCCTGATAGCCGGTGATGGAGGTGTTGAAGCACAGTTCACCCACCGCATCGCCGACCGCACCAAAGCCGCGGCCGAACACGGCGCTGCCATCGGCAAAAACCACGACCCCTGTCGCTCCTTTGGGCACAATAAGGGTTTTGGCGTCTGCCATGGTCTGCGGTCCTTTATGCTTTTGCTAAGAACCCGTCTGGTGCGGGTTAAACGGCCGGTCACCTATGCCCCCAACGGCGTGAGGTCAACGTCTGTTAAAAATCTCTTTTGCCGCTATATCTGCTCCTTTCCGCAAGAGACAGGATATATTCGCCCATGATTCGCGACACCATCAAGAGCGCCCAGGTCACCGCCATGAAGGCCGGCGACAAGGAACGCCTGGCTGCCGTGCGCCTGATCCTGGCGAAGCTGAAGGACCGCGACATCGAATTGCGCACCGCTGCGAACGTGCCGGATGACGATGCCGTGGTGGTCGAAGTGCTTCAGAAGATGGTGAAGCAGCGCCGCGAATCGATCGACATGTTCAAGAGCGGCGGCCGCGACGAACTGGCCGCCAAGGAACAGGCCGAACTCGACGTGATCGAAAGCTTCCTCCCCGCACAGCTCAGCGAAGAGGAAACCAAGGCCGCGATCGAAGGCATCAAGGCGGAAGTCGGCGCGCAGAGCGTGAAGGACATGGGCCGCGTGATGGCCGTGCTGAAGGAACGCCATGGCAGCGTCATCGACATGAGCAAGGCGAGCGGACTGGTAAAGGCGGCGCTTGTGTGAGTGAGGACGGGGAAGCGCTACCTGTTCTCCCCCTCCCGCCTGCGGGAGGGGGCCGGGGGGTGGGCTCACCCTATCGACTTGCGCGCCCGACCATTGACGCACGCAATCTGCGCAACGACGCAACCCAAGCCGAGCGGCTACTCTGGAGCCGATTGAAAGGCGCCCAACTCGCAGGCCTTAAATTCAGCCGGCAGCTGCCTATAGCCGGCTTCATCTGTGATTTTGTGTGCCGCTCCCGCAAGCTGGTCGTCGAATTGGACGGCAGCCAGCATGTCGATGCAGCAGATTATGACGCCATGCGGACCAGAAAGATCGCAGCGCAGGGCTACCGGCTGATCCGCTTCTGGAATAATGATCTCACTGAGAATCTAGAGGGCGTGTTGGAAACTATCGTCAGGGCAGCTTTGGGTGGCCCGGTTGAGCCCACCCCCCTGCCCCCCTCCCGCAAGCAGGAGGGGGAAGAAGGCGCGTGACCCTCACTCCCCAATGGCTGGACGAACTGCGCGCGCGTACGTCGCTCTCCACCCTCATCGGCAAAACCATCAAGGTCACCAAGGCGGGCCACGAATATAAGGCCTGCTGCCCCTTCCATAATGAAAAGACGCCCAGCTTCACGATCAACGACGAGAAGGGCTTCTACCATTGCTTCGGTTGCGGCGCGCATGGCGATGCGATCCGCTGGATGACGGACCAGCGCGGCCTCCCCTTCATGGAGGCGGTCAAGGAACTGGCCGCCGCCGCCAGCATGGACGTGCCCGCCGCCGATCCGCGCGCGGCCAAGCGCGCCGAGGCGGCCAGAGGGTTGCATGACGCGATGGCCGCGGCGCAGGCCTTCTTCGAAGAGCAGCTCGCCGGCATCGATGGCGGCGAAGCGCGCGCCTATCTGCAAAAACGCGGCATGACCGACGCCACCCGCCGCGCCTTCGGCTTCGGCTTCTCGCCGGACGGACGCGGACGCCTCAAGACCGCGCTCAAGGATTATGGCGAACCGATGCTGGTCGAGGCCGGGCTGCTGATCGACCCCGAAGCACTGGAACAGGGCAAGGGCGCCGGGAAAAAGCGCGAAAGCTACGACCGTTTCCGTGGCCGCCTCATGTTCCCCATCCGCGACATTCGCGGCCGGGTCATTGCCTTTGGCGGACGCATATTGGGCGCGGGCGAGCCCAAATATCTGAATTCGCCCGACACGCCGCTGTTCGACAAGGGCCGCACCCTCTACAATATCGACCGCGCCTCCCCTGCCAGCCGCGCGACCGGCCGCGTCATCGTGGTCGAAGGCTATATGGACGTCATCGCGCTGGCCCAGGCCGGCTTTGGCGAAGCCGTCGCCCCGCTCGGCACGGCGCTCACCGAACATCAGATCGAGCGGCTGTGGAAGATGGTCGAAGTCCCCGTCCTCTGCTTCGACGGCGATTCGGCCGGGCAGAAGGCCGCTATGCGCGCCGCCACCCGTGCCCTGCCCCTGCTGCGCCCCGGCCATAGCCTGTGCTTTGCCACCCTGCCGCCGGGGCAAGACCCCGACGACCTGATTCGCGCCAGCGGCCCGCAGGCGATGGACGCGGTGCTGAACGCTGCCGAACCGCTGATCGAACGGTTGTGGAGCCATGAACTCTCCGCCATGCCGCTCGAAACGCCCGAACAGAAGGCGGCGCTCAAACAGCGGCTTCGCGCCATAACGGATGCGATCGCCCATCCCGATGTGCGCGCCCATTACGCCCATGAATTTCGGGAGCGCTACGACGCCCGCTTCTTCGCCCGCCGCGACTCCGCCCCCGCGCAGCAGCGCTTTCAGGGCGGCGGAGGCGGGGGTGGCGGCAATGGCGCCCGCTGGCAACGCGACAAGCGCGGCAACTGGAAGGCGCCTATTCCGCCGGCCGGCACCGAAGTCCGGGCGATCGGCGCCAGTGGGATGGAACAGCGCCTGCTGCGCGCCGTCCTTGCCGCCCTGCTGCGCCACCCGGCACAGATTGCGCCGCACAGAGAGATGCTTTCGGCCCTGCAAATCGGCGATCCGATGCTGGCGCAGATGCTCGCTGCGATGATCAGCCTGTCGTTCCGTAAAGAAACAGTTGAAACACAGGCCCTCCTTACCATATTGGGGCAAGGTGAGTTGTATAATATGGCCAAGGGGATGCTCCGGGCCGATGCTTTCACACTCACTCCCGACAGGATGGCAACCGACCCTGATCGCCTATCGCGCGATCTGGAGGAAGCCATTCGGGTGATGGCGCAGGGACCGGAGCTGGAAACGGCACTGGTGGAAGCCACGAAACGGTTCGAGAGCGACTTCAGCGAAGCCAATTTCGCTGAACAGCAGCGTATTCGCATGCTGAAGGCCGATCACGACCGTCGCGTAGCGGAACTTGCGCAGTCCGAAGACATTGTTTGATTTATGTTAGCCCTCTCAACCGGGCAACGAAGTAAGGCGATTACATGGCGACCAAGGCGAACAGCAAAAATGGCGGGGCAGGCGATGGAGAGGAAGGCGGCGATGCTCCCCTGCTCGATCTCAACGAAGCCTCCGTCAAGAAGCTGATCGCCCGCGCGAAAAAGCGCGGCTACATCACCTATGACGAGCTGAACGACGCTCTGCCGCAGGACCAGATGTCCTCCGAGCAGATCGAGGATATCATGGCCGCCCTCAACGAGATGGGCGTCAATATCGTCGAGAATGAGGAAGCCAGCGAAGACGGCGACGAACAGCGCGAGCGTGAGGATGCCGAGGACGCCGAGGATGAATCGAGCGACGATGACGGCCCCAAGCTCGTAACCGAAAAGAAGAAGGAAACGGTCGATCGCACTGACGATCCCGTTCGCATGTACCTGCGCGAAATGGGCGCGGTGGAACTGCTCAGCCGTGAAGGCGAAATCGCCATCGCCAAGCGGATCGAGGCTGGTCGCGACACGATGATCCTGGGTCTGTGCGAAAGCCCGACCACCTTCAACGCGATCATCGAATGGTCGACCGCGCTTAACAACGGCGAAATGCAGCTGCGCGAGATTCTCGATCTCGACGCCATGCTGTCCAAGGATCCTGCCCCGGAAAATCTGGAAGAAGGCAGCGAGGACGACGACGGCGAAATCAGCGAAAAGACCGCCGGCCCGAGCTTCAAGGAAGAAGAAGAGCCGGAGGAAGAATCCGCCGACGCCGACGAGGATGAGGACGGCGCACCCCGCGCCCGCCGCGCCGAAGAGGAAGAGGAAGAGGACAACACCCTTTCCCTCGCCCAGATGGAAGAGACGCTCAAGCCGATGGCGCTTGAGAAGTTCGCCACCATCACCGAAATCTTCCGCGCATTTTCCGCCTCGCAGGAAGCGCGCATGGTCGCCATGGCCAATGGCGACAGCCTGAGCCAGAAGGCCGAAGACACCTATCACGACCTGCGCGAACAGCTGACGGCTGAGGTTGAGAGCGTCCAGTTCCACCAGCAGAAGATCGAATATCTTGTCGATCAGCTCTATGCCTACAACCGCCGTCTGACCGCGCTGGGCGGCCAGATGCTGCGTCTGGCCGAACGGCACAAGGTCAGCCGCAAGGACTTCCTCGACCGCTATGTGAACCATGAGCTGGACGATGGCTGGCTCGACAAGGTGAGCGGACTGGACAAGAAATGGTCCGCCTTCGTCGCTGCCGAAGGCCGCGCCGTCGACCGCATCCGCAACGAAGTGGGCGAAATCGCGCAGGCGACCGGCATGTCCCTGAGCGAATTCCGCCGCATCGTGAACATGGTGCAGAAGGGCGAACGTGAAGCGCGCATCGCCAAGAAGGAAATGGTGGAGGCCAACCTGCGCCTCGTCATCTCCATCGCGAAGAAATACACCAATCGCGGCCTGCAATTCCTCGACCTTATTCAGGAAGGCAATATCGGCCTGATGAAGGCGGTGGACAAGTTCGAATATCGGCGCGGCTACAAGTTCAGCACCTATGCGACCTGGTGGATCAGGCAGGCGATCACCCGCTCGATCGCGGATCAGGCGCGGACCATCCGTATTCCGGTCCACATGATCGAAACGATCAACAAGCTGGTCCGCACCAGCCGCCAGTTCCTGCACGAGCAGGGCCGCGAACCGACGCCGGAAGAAATGGCCGAGCGTCTGTCGATGCCGCTCGAAAAGGTGCGCAAGGTGATGAAGATCGCCAAGGAACCGATCTCCCTCGAAACGCCGATCGGCGACGAGGAAGACAGCCATCTGGGCGACTTCATCGAGGACAAGAATGCGATCATCCCGGTCGATGCCGCGATTCAGGCGAACCTGAAGGAAACGGTCACCCGCGTCCTCGCCAGCCTCACCCCGCGTGAGGAGCGCGTGCTGCGCATGCGCTTTGGCATCGGCATGAATACCGACCATACGCTGGAAGAAGTGGGCCAGCAGTTCAGCGTGACCCGCGAACGCATCCGCCAGATCGAGGCGAAGGCGCTGCGCAAGCTCAAGCACCCCTCGCGCTCGCGCAAGATGCGGTCCTTCCTGGACCAGTAATACCACCAAGCAATGATTGGAGCCTCGGCTAAGCGTTCCCCGGCGCAGGCCGGGGAACGCTTCATATGAGTCAGTGTCATGGCTTTTTGGTATTTAAAGCGGTTAAATTAATTTGGATCGGTAAATTTAAATTAACCATTCTTGACGGAAAAGGGCGGCTTTCACGGTCGCCCTTTTTGATTCCGTAAACCGGACGTTTACCCGGTTCCCCTATCTCTGCGGTTACAGCCTGCCCATGCGGGCCTAACAGGGATATGAGCATGAGCGAAGCGGCACCGCGCTACCAATTTGGCGACATAGCCCGAATCCTGGAAGCGCTGGTCGCTGCCGACGGCACCGCTGCCCATCCCTATGCCAATCGCGCGGCCACGGGCGTCGCCCGCGACACGTTGCTCTCGCTCTCCGATCTGGCCGATGGCGCCTATTATCTGTGCATGCTCCATGGCCGGCATCCCGGCGTCATCGATCATGCCGCCACCCGCTCCGCCGACAATGCCGCGCGTCAGTGGTTGATCGAGGCCGCGGACGCCTTCGCCCGCGAACGCGCCTATTTGACTCAAGTCACCGTTGCCGTCGGCCCTGCCCCCAGCACGGCGGGCCAGGCCGATTGCGAAACAACCGTCAGTCAGCAACGCCACGCGCTCGAAATGCTGGCCCAGTCCGACCGGCGCGGCTGCGCCATGGGCGCGGCGATGGCGCTGGTGCTCGACTGGCGCGCCGTGCGCCATGTGCTGGACCAGGCCGCCCTGCGCGTGGGGCTAGAACCCCATCCCTGTGCTCTGCCCGAACGTGCCGCCACGCTGGACGTCGCCCGCGCGATCGGGGGAGACGACGGCATAGACCGCGCCATCCAGTTCGGCGCGCGCCAGCTTCTGAACCAGCATCGTGGCCTGTGGGATCTGCTCGCCGCCCGCGCCGACCTCCGCGCGAAGACCGCCTGAGCGCCCCTTTAACAATTGCGCCGGTCTGCCGCATTGCCTAGTCCGGTTGTCATCGACAACCGAATGGGACGGGATGATGCGCTTTGAAGGCACGCAGGACTATGTCGCCACCGACGATCTGAAGGTCGCGGTCAACGCCGCCGTGCTGCTGCGCCGCCCCCTGCTGGTGAAGGGGGAACCCGGCACCGGCAAGACCGTCCTGGCCCAGGAAATCGCCAGGGCGCTGGACGCCCCCCTCATCGAATGGAACGTCAAGTCCACTACGAAGGCGCATCAGGGCCTCTACGAATATGACGCCGTCGCCCGCCTGCGCGACGGCCAATTGGGCGACGCGCGCGTCTACGATATCGGCAATTATATCCGCAAGGGCAAATTGTGGGAGGCCTTCACCTCTCCCAAACTCCCCGTCCTGCTGATCGACGAGATCGACAAGGCCGACATCGAATTTCCCAACGACCTGTTGCAGGAACTCGATCGCATGGCCTTCCACGTCTATGAAACGGGGGAGACGATCGCCGCTGCCGATCGCCCGGTGGTGATCATCACATCGAATAATGAGAAGGAACTGCCCGACGCCTTTTTGCGCCGCTGTTTCTTCCATTATATCAAATTCCCCGATCGCGACACGATGCAGGCCATCGTCGACGTCCATTTTCCCGGCATCCAGAAAATCCTGGTCGGCAAGGCGATGGACATCTTCTACGAGATACGCGACGTCCCCGGCCTCAAGAAAAAGCCCAGCACATCCGAACTGCTCGACTGGCTGAAACTGCTGCTGAACGAGGATATGCCGCTCGACGTTCTCCAGAACAGCGACCCGACCAAGGCGATCCCGCCCCTCCACGGCGCGTTGCTCAAGAATGAGCAGGACATCATGCTGTTCGAACGCCTCGCCTTCATGGCGCGCCGACAGGGTCGATAAAGCAAGGCAGACCATGTCTGTTCGCTTCGAGCGAAGACGGGAAGCGGCGGGCGCTCTGTCTGCGTTTCTCGCCACGCTCGAAACGATCGGGGTCAGTATTGAGGAGTTTCCATGCCCCATACCGCCGGCTGCCTCTGCGGCGCCGTCCGCATCACGATCGACGCCGAACCCCTCGCCGCGCGCATGTGCTGGTGCCGCCTGTGCCAATATCTGGGCGGCGGCTCCGGCACGGTGAACGTCTGTTTTCCCAGCGAACATGTGACCACCATCGGCGACGTTCGCTGGCACGCCAGCGTTGCGGACAGTGGCAGCGCCATGCAGCGCGGCTTCTGCCCCACCTGCGGTACGCCGCTGTTCAGCATGGCCGACTCGCGTCCGCATTTGACCTTCATCCGCGCCGGCGCACTGGACGATCCTTCGCTCATCGGCCCGCAGGCCGTAATCTGGACGGACGCCGCGCCGGACTGGGCACATCACGACCCCGCTTTGCCCCATTATCACGCGCAAATCCCGCCCGTCGCATGATTTAGGCTCTTGCGCGCGCCGGTTTAGCCTGTAGCCTTCCTGTCATAGTTCAAGGCCGCGCCAAGACGGTCTGGATCTGGAGAGGGATGCCGATGCCAAAGTGCGCCCAGAGTCTCATGACCGCTTTTCTGTCGGCAACGGCCCTGTGCCTTGCCGTCCCCTCGCTCGCGCACGCCGCAGACGGCGAAGCCTGGACCCCGACGCAGGACGCCATCCGCGCCGACGCTGCGGGCATCAGCCTGCCGCAGACCGTCGCCGGCCTCTCCCTGTCCAAAAGCGGCGAAGCGTCCAATGGCGGCCGCGCGGTCGACAATTATGCGCAATATCTGTCCGAGGATGGCGCCATCCAGGCGACCCTCTACGTCTATCTGCCCACCTATGCCGACGCTTCCCTCGCCGCCTATATGACCGACAAGGCGGTGATGGAGCGGTTTGGCGCCAAAACCCGCCGCACCGCCTATGCCAGCGCCCCTGCCGCCGGCCGGGCGGACAGCGCGATCCGCGCAGTCTATGACGACGCAGCCGACGGTGCGTTGACGACGGCGGCGGGCTTCATCCATGCCGGGCGATGGATCGTGAAGATCCGCATCACCGGCCCCACCGAACGCCGCGCCGAGGTGCTGAAGGGCCTAGACGCCATGCTCGCCAGGCTGACGGTGGACGATCCCGCCGGCCTGCACGCCACTGCCCCCGCCAGCTTCGCCGCCTGCCCCGCCGCTGCCGCGGCCGACGCGCAACTGACCCCGGCCAAGCCCGCCGAACAAGCCGTGCCGCAGGATGTGCTTATCCCCCGCGACGGCAAGGATGCACTATGCGTCCGCGGTACCGTGACCACGGCCGAGGGCAGCTACGACATGCTGCAACAGGCCGGGCGCAGCGACGGCCCGATCATCGTGCCGGTCGATGACAGCGGCACCGTCCTCGCCTTCGACCCCGCCACCGATGCGCAGGGCTACAAGCTGTCGATCCACATGGTCGGCCAGACCGACCTCTATGGCCTCTACGACCGCGTCCCCAACCCGCATCAGATCGCCGCGATCCTGGACGGCAAGGACCCCCAGACCGCCCAGGCCCAAAGCGTCGCAACCTACGCCGCCAACGGGGACGTGACGCTCAGCCGGTAAGCGCCCCTTGCCTTTGCCCCGTCACGGCTTCAAACCAAGGCCATGATCCAGCCACCGGGCGCGACCAGCTACGCCCGTATTCGCGCCCGGCTCGAGGCAATCCATATCACGCCCGGCCCGCAGGCATGGGCATTCGAGTTTCTATTGTTCGGGTTCAAACAGGGCTGGGCCTGCCTGTTCGGTGGGCTGATGCTGGCGCTATTGCTCGCCACCCATTTTTTCTATCCTGCCCATGCGCCGATCTACCGCTATGATTTCCTGACGCTTGCAGCGGTGGCGATACAGGCCGCCATGCTCGCCCTCCGTCTGGAAAGCTGGAACGAGGCAAAGGTCATATTCGCCTTCCACCTGATCGGCACGATCATGGAACTGTTCAAAACCCACGCCGGATCGTGGATGTATCCGGAACGCAGCTTGCTCCATGTTGGCCCGGTTCCGCTCTTCTCAGGCTTCATGTACGCGGCAGTGGGCCGTTATATAGCGCGGATTTGGCGTATCTTCGACTTCCGCTTCACCCATTATCCGCCGGTCTGGACCACCATATTGCTCGCCCTGTCCATCTATGTGAATTTCTTCGCCCACCATTGGCTGTCCGATATCCGCCTTGCTTTGTTCGCGACGGCCATCCTGCTTTTCGGGCGCACCTGGATCATATTCACCCCCTGGCGCGAACGGCGCCGCATGCCGCTGCTGCTCGGCTTCTTTCTGGTGGCGCTATTCTTTTGGCTCGCGGAGAATATCGGCACCTTCGCCAATGCCTGGACCTATCCCGATCAACGCCTCGGCTGGCAGATGGTCAGCGTCGCCAAGCTTGGCAGTTGGTATCTTCTGATGATCATCTCCTATGTCCTCGTGTCGCTCATCCACGGCATCGACCGGCAGTCAGATCAAATCAGATACCCCACCTCATAAAGCCCCCATTTCCTGCCACCGCACACCAGCGGCACGAACACGCTGCGCAGCGCGCGATAGCGGCCCTCGCCCAGATCCTGCCGATAGGTGAACAGGAAGAAATCGCCTTCCTCCTCCAAAGCCCGCCGCGTCTGGCTGTCCATGAATATCTGCCGGTTGCGCGCATGTTCCATGTTCCACTCCGGCGCACCGGGTCGCTGCGGCTGGCTTCGCATGCTGATATGGGTCGGCAGATAGCCATTCACATCCAGCAGGCAGCAGCCGATGATCGCCCTGTCCTCGCTCGTCCGCCGGTCCAGCACCGGCCGTACGCGATTGTCGGCAAAGGCCGTGAAACCGTTCAGATATTGGGTCGGGCTTGATCCGGGCACCGCGCGATAATCATGGTCGAACAGCGCCGCCAGACTGATCTCTCCACCACGCACCGCATCTTCGATCAGCGCGTTCACCTCCGCCGCGCCCTCCTCGGCCAGCGCGATATAGCGGCTGTTGCGCGTCTTTTGCGGCCCATGCGCCGCCCGGTTGAGCATCGCATTGGCCATGCCCTCCAGCCCTTCCAGCTGATCGCGCGCGGCGTCCACGCGCAGCGCGCTGTCGCTCGCCGATTGGCTGAAGGTCGCCAGCCCGTGCCGCAATGCGCTCACATCGCCATCGGCGGCATCGGTACAATGCACGATCGCGTCTGATCGCTCGCCAAATTGCGTCACCAGCGACGCGATCTCCGCCATGCTGAGGCGCAACCGGTCGATATGGGTGCCGACACCACGGCCGCGCACGATATTCGCCTCCACCCCGCCGATCAGCGCCCGCGCATCGCGATCCAGCTGGCCCAGCTTGTCCCCGACCGAGGCAGCGGATTCCCCCGCCTGCCCCGCCAGCCGCCGGATTTCGTCGGCGACCACCGCAAAGCCCTGCGTCGCCGCACCGCCGCGCGCCGCCTCGATCGCGGCATTGACGCCCAGCAACCGGGTCTGTCGCGCGATCGCGCCCAATTCCTCGCTAATGTCGCCCACCGCCTCGATCACGGTCAGGAACTGGCGCAAATGCCCCTCCAGCCCGGTGACATGCTCGACAAGTCCCGCCACCTCGCCCAGCGACAGGCCGATCACGTCATGCCCATCGGCGACGATCCGCCCGGCACGGCGCGCGGTCAGGCTCAATTCCTGCGCAGCGGCCACGCTCTCATTCTGGCTGGCCGCCAGCGTTGCCATATTGGCTTGCAAATCGGCCAGATGGGCCGAATCCTTCTGGATGCGACGATTCAGCTCGCTCAGATATCCAGCCGTTTCGCTGCACTGCAATGCGATGTCGCCCGACCGTTCCCCCAGGTCAGCCAACAAATCCCTGTTTTCCAACTGCGCCCCGCCGAAATCGATTGTGACTGGATGATGACGCATTAACCATGCGCTGCAACACTTAATATTCGGACAATGTCCAATCGCTGCCGTGACTTGCATCCCGTGCTCCGCTGGCCGACAAGTGATCCATGCTGCTCAACTTCCTCGACGCGCTGCGCGCCGCCGGCATCAACGCCAGCATCAAGGAGCATCTGCTGCTGCTGGAGGCTCTGGATCGCGACGTCATCTCCCGCCGGCCGGAGGATTTCTATTATCTCGCCCGCGCCACCTATGTGAAGGATGAAGGCCTGCTCGACCGCTTCGATCAGGTCTTTGCGCGGGTGTTCAGGGGCGTGCTGGGCCAAGACGGGTTAGAGGCGGAAATTCCGGAAGACTGGCTGCGCCTCGTCGCCGAAAAATATCTCAGCCCGGAGGATATGGCGCAGATCAAGGCGCTGGGCGACTGGGACGAGATCATGAAGACGCTCAAGGAGCGGCTGGAGGAGCAGAAGGAGCGTCATCAGGGCGGCAATAAATGGATCGGCACCGGCGGCACCTCTCCCTTCGGCCATGGCGGCTATAATCCGGAAGGGGTGCGCATCGGGGGAGAATCCCGGCACAAGCGCGCGATCAAGGTCTGGGACAAGCGCGAGTTCGCGAACCTCGACAGCAGCAAACAACTCGGCACCCGCAATATCAAGGTGGCGCTACGCCGCCTGCGCCGCTTCGCGCGGGAGGGCGCGGCGGACGAACTGGACCTCGACGAAACCGTTCGCGGCACCGCCCGGCAGGGCTGGCTCGACATCCGCATGCGGCCGCAGCGGCATAATGCGGTCAAGCTGCTGCTCTTCCTCGACGTCGGCGGCTCGATGGATCCGTTCGTGACGCTGTGCGAAGAACTTTTTTCCGCCGCCACCGGCGAATTCAAGAATATGGAATTTTTCTACTTCCACAATTGCCTGTACGAAGGCGTGTGGAAGGATAATCGCCGCCGCTTTTCGGAACGTACGCCGACCTGGGATATCCTCCATAAATATGGCCATGACTATAAGGTGATCTTCGTCGGCGACGCGGCGATGAGTCCCTATGAGATCGCCCATCCGGGCGGCTCTGTCGAACATATGAACGAAGAAGCCGGCGCCGTCTGGCTGGACCGCGTCACCCGCACCTATCCCGCCGCGGTCTGGCTCAACCCCGCGTCGCAGGCGCATTGGGGCTATAGCCAGTCGACCCAGATGATCCGCGACCTGATGAACGACCGCATGTACCCCCTCACGATCGAGGGCATAGACGCCGCGATGCGGGAACTGACGCGCAAAAGATAGACCTAAGTCACTTCCCCCCCGATCGGGGGGATTTCGACCGGCTTGAACCGGCAAGCCTTGCTCAAGCCCCGGCATAGTCTAAGGAAAACCGCACCCGCATAGGGATCGCCGCCAAGGAGCTTGCCCATGTTCATCCGCCAACAGGCAGCACGCGCAGCCTTCGCCCTCCTGGCCATGGCGCCAGCCGTCGCGATCGCTGCCACCCCGCCCACGCAGGGCACCATGGCCGTCGAGGCGAACGGTATCGCGGCCGGACAAGATCTGTTCCGTGACGCCGCCGCCAGCGCATTGGCGGACAAGGGCTTCACCCTGCTGGACGGCGCCGCCCATGCCGCCTTCACGATGGAGTTGGCGGTCACCGTGGCGGAGGTCGGCACCGTGGACGCAAAGGTCGCCACCAGCGGCCCGAAGATCGAGAATGGCGGCCTGATGAGCGGGGTCGGATCGGCGGTCAAGATACAGGTGCCATCGGGCAAGTCCCGCCGGGTGGCTCTGGAACGCACTCAACTCGACATGGTCTTGCGCAAGCGTGGCGAGGCGGGCGTGCTGTGGCGCGGATCTGCCGTGACGGTGCGTAACTCCGCGACACCCGGCAACATCGCGGCGGACCTCTCCAACGCGCTGCTGCGCCAATATCCGGCCCAGTCCGACGCCGTGATCGGCGTGCCGTAAGGCGTTACAATTCGCGACAAAATCGCATGTTATCCGGCACATTTCCGCGACAGGCGACGTCTATTCCCTGGTCCATCGAACAACGAATAGGAGAAGTCGCCATGACCCGGATCACTACCCTGATCGCCGCTGCCGTCGCTACGCTGGCCATCGCCACCCCCATGGCCGCCAGCGCTGCCCCCTGGCAGAATATCAACGCGCGTCAGGCGCGCATCGACATCCGCATCGATCAGGGCGTCCGCTCCGGCGCGCTCAACCGCAACGAAGCCTCGCGTCTGCGCAGCGATTTCCGTGCCCTGTCCGCCCGCGAAGCCGACTATCGCCGCTCGGGTGGCCTCAACGCTCGCGAACGCGCCGATCTCGACCGTCGCTTCGATGCGCTGAGCGCCCGCGTCAAGGTCCAGAAGCATGACGGCCAGCCTAGACGTTGGTAAAGGCAAAGGCGGCTCGCTGTCCTACAGCGGGCCGCGCTGCTATGATCGGGCCGGGCCTTTCCGATAGGATCAGCCCGGCGCAATGAAATGTCGAAATCTGCGGGAAATATGCGAAGTTAAGCCTGGAACAAGACCCCCCCGGTCATCGGCTCCGGCACCCCTGTCGTACCGGGAAAGCTGATCGCTCGTCCCTGCAAATGCCGCACAGCCATATAGGCAAAGCCCTGCGCCTCCAGCGCATCACCATCCCAGCCCAGGCCATCGACGCTCAGCACCTGCGCGCCGGTTCGCTCTGCCAGCATTTCCATCAGCGTCTGGTTATGCCGCCCGCCGCCCGCGACATGGATCTGCGCCGGCCGTTCGGGCAGATGATCCACCCCCCGCGCCACGGCGGCCGCCGTAAAGGCGGTCAGCGTGGCGGCCCCATCCTCCAACGACAGCCCGCGCACGGACTCGATACTGAATTGCTCACGGTCGATGCTCTTGGGCGGCAGCACCGCGAACCAGGGATCGGCCATCATCGCCGCCAGCCGCGCCGCATCGACCTGCCCCCGCGCAGCCGTGGCGCCACCCTCGTCATAGGCCGCATCGCCATGCGCCTGCATCCAGTTGTCGATCAACCCGCTCGCCATGCCGGTATCGAACGCAATCAACCGACCGTCCGACCCGATGAAGCTGATATTCGCCACCCCGCCCAGATTGAGGATCGCCGCAGGCTTCACCAGCGCGTCGGCCAGCGCCCGATGATAGACCGGCATCAGCGGCGCGCCCTGCCCCCCCGCCGCCACGTCAGCGCTGCGCAGGTCCGCCACGACGGGTATCCCGAACCCGCCGGCCAGCCCTGCGCCATCGCCAATCTGCCAGGTCCAGCCCCATTCGGGCCGATGCGCGACCGTGTGGCCATGAAAGCCGATCACGGCGACATCTTCGGCAATATGCCCGCTACGCCCCAACAGGTCCGCCACCGCCTGCACATGGCGTTCGGTCAGCTCCACCTCGACCGACGCGATCAGCGGCTCGAAACCCGGCTTGTCCATCGCCATGGCCCGCCGGCATGCCTCGGCCAGCCGGAGCCGAAACCCGTCATCATAGGCCATCGCATGAAAAGCGACCGGCCGCGCGACGCCATCGCCATCCGTTTCGATCAACGCCGCGTCAATTCCGTCGCGCGACGTGCCCGACATCAGGCCGATTGCCAACATGATCGAAAACTCCGCCTCTTTTACACTGGCACCTGCAATGCTACAGGCGCGCGCCATGAGCAACTACCAGTCCGACCTCCTGCGCCTGCTCGAAGCGCGCGGCTACATCCACCAGCTGACCGATGCGGAGGGGCTGGACGCCCTTGCCAAAAGCCAGGTGGTGCCGGGCTATATCGGTTTCGATCCGACGGCGCCGTCGCTCCATGTCGGCCATCTCGTGTCGATCATGATGCTGCGCCAGTTGCAGAAGGCGGGCCACAAGCCGATCGTGCTGATGGGCGGCGGCACCGGAAAGATCGGCGACCCCAGCTTCAAGGACGAAGCGCGCAAGCTGCTGACGACCGATCTGATCCAGGAAAATGTCGCAAGCATAAAGCGCGTGTTCGAACGCTTCCTGACCTTCGGGGACGGTCCCACCGACGCGATCATGCTCGACAATGCCGAATGGCTCGACCGGCTCGAATATATCCCCTTCCTGCGCGACATCGGCCAGCATTTCTCCGTCAACCGGATGCTCAGCTTCGATTCGGTCAAGCTGCGCCTCGACCGCGAACAGTCGCTGTCGTTCCTCGAATTCAACTACATGATCCTTCAGGCCTACGACTTCCTGGAACTGTCGCGCCGCTCGGCCTGCCGCCTGCAAATGGGTGGCTCCGATCAGTGGGGCAATATCGTCAACGGCGTCGAACTCGCCCGCCGCGTCGATGGCCGCCAAGTATTCGGCCTCACCACGCCGCTGCTCACCAATGCCGACGGCACGAAGATGGGCAAGACCGTGGGCGGCGCCGTCTGGTTGAATGAAGATCAATTGTCGCATTACGACTATTGGCAATTCTGGCGGAACACCGCCGACGCCGACGTTGCCAATCGCCTGCGCCTCTTCACCGACCTGCCGATGGACGAGGTTAACCGACTCGCCGCGCTGGAAGGCGCGGAGATCAACGAGGCGAAAAAGATCCTCGCCAACGAAGCCACCGCGCTCTGCCGCGGCCTCGAAGCGGCGCAGGCCTCGGCCGAAACGGCGCGCAAGACATTCGAGGAAGGCGCGTCCGACGCCAACCTGCCGACCGTCAGCCTGGGGGGGGAAGCCCTGACCGTGGTCCAGGCCGTCACGGGCCTGGGCTTTGCGACGTCGAACAAGGAAGTGCGCCGCAAGCTGGGCGAAAATGCGATCAGGGTGAATGGGCAGGTCGTCACCGATCCAGCCGTGACGCTGAATGCCGGCGACAAGCTCAGCTTCGGCGCCAAGAAGCACGGCCTGATCGTCGCCTGACCGCCTTCGTCATCGGGAGGCGGGCCGGCATGGCACATGGCAATCAGCGTTAGCCGGTGGTTAACGCTCTTCTTTGGTAAAGCATCCATTTTCGAAGGCGTAGAGGATGGATCATGTCCGTCTTCGCCAATCTCGGCCACGTCCTGCGCTCCCGCGACCCTGGGGTCGACCAGCGGCGGGCATCGCGCGATCTGGTCGATATGCTCAGCCACATCACGACCGGCGGCCGCACCCATGGCATAAGGATCATCAACATATCCGCGCTCGGCCTGATGTGCCGCAGCGACAGCAGCTTCATGGCGCACGAACAGGTCAGCGTCTGGCTGCCGATCGTAAAGGATGTCGCTGCCGAAATCCGCTGGGTGGAGGATGGCCGGCTGGGCATGGAGTTTCTGGAGCCGATCACGCCGCAAATCTACGACGCGATGCTCGGCCTCATCCCGCCGCGCCGGACGGCATGGTGATGGCAGGGCTGGTAAAACCCTCGTCCGCCTCCAGCTTGTGACGCCCGCGGACCAGCGCTTCGGGCATCTCGGTGCGCAGGAATGTCAGCATCACCTCCCGCACCTCGCAGCGCAGGTCGAACGCGATAGCCGCATTGCGCGCCGACAATAGTCCGCGCAGCTCCAGCGCATCGGCGCGATGATCCGTCACTTGCAGGATCGCGACCCGCCCGTCCCAGCGCCCGTTCGCCTTGACCGCCGCAACGAAGCGCGTGCGTATCCGTTCGATATCGGCGGTCGGATCGACATAGAGGAACACCGTGCCCAATAGGTCCGACGTCTTCGTCGTCCAGTTCTGGAACGGCTTCTCCAGGAAATAGGATACCGGCACCACCATACGCCGATCGTCCCAGATGCGCACGATGACATAGGTCAGCTTGATCTCCTCGATCCGCCCCCATTCGCCTTCGATGATGACGACGTCGTCCAGCCGGATCGGCTCGGAAAAGGCCATCTGAATGCCTGCGATCAGGTTCTTGAGCGCCGGTTGCGCGGCCGCGCCGACCGCCAGTGCCGCCAGCCCCGCCGATGCCATCAACGACACGCCGATCGTCCGTACGCCCGGAATTGCGATCAGCATCATCGCGATCACCAGAAACCCGACGACGCACTGGCAGATGCGATAGAGGATGCTGATCTTGGTCCGCCGCCGCCGGGCTTTCAGATTATCCTCAACGCTGATGTCGGCCCGCGCCTCCAGCATTGCCTTGCCCGCATGCATCACCCGCAGGATCAGCCAGCCGACCAGCAGCGCGAACACCATCCGCGCGCCGATCGACCAGACATCCTCGATGGGGTCGCCCATCTCGATCGACTTGACGCCAGCGCCCAGCGCCAACAGCACCACCAGCCAGCGGGTCGGCTGATAGATGGCGGGCAGCAGCACCGGCTCGATCTTCGAATGTTTCGCGACCCGCAGCGCGATCCAGTAAAGCGCCCAATGGATCAGGAACGCGGCAGCCACCGAAATGGCGATCGACATCGCCGCCATCGGCGTGATGTGGGTCAGGCTGATATCGGTCATGCTGGAGGCAACGCGACCGCCCGCGATTTTGTTTCGCACCTGCGAGATGTTTTCCCCTTATATTCTTGTCCCCATTGGGAGAGGACTGCGCAGACTTGGCATCCTGGGGCCGCAGGCCGACGCTGGGGGTCGCCGGAGATCCCAGCCTGCGCCGGAACGACGGGAGAATCACCCCCCTCGCAACAACCCCACGGCGGCATCCTTCTCGAACAGATAGAGGCAGGTCCGCGCCGCCTGCCCCCGCGCGCTGTCCAGCCCGCCGTCCCGTTCGATCAGCAGATGCGCGTCATCCCGCGCGCTGTCCACCAATGCCGCGACATGCTCCGGCGTCGCGACCTTCAATTCCGCCTCGCCCGACTGGCGCGTGCCCAGCACCTCGCCCGCGCCGCGCAGCTTCAGATCCTCTTCGGCGATGCGAAATCCGTCATTCGTCTCGCGCATCAGCGCCAGCCGCGCCCGCGACGTCTCACCCAACGCATTGCCGCGCAGCAGCAGGCAGGTCGATGGCTTGTCGCCACGCCCCACGCGCCCGCGCAACTGGTGCAATTGCGCCAGGCCGAAGCGATCCGCCCCCTCGATGATGATCAGGCTGGAGTTGGGCACGTCCACGCCCACTTCGATCACCGTGGTCGCCACCAATATCTGCGTGCGATTGGCGGCAAAGGCCTCCATCGCCGCATCCTTGTCCGGACCCTTCATCCGGCCATGGACCAGCCCGACGCGCTCGCCGAACCGCGCCCGCAGCGACTCCGCGCGCATTTCGGCCGCCGCCTGGTCGCTCGTCTCGCTTTCCTCGACCAGCGGGCACACCCAATAGGCCTGCCCCCCGCCCTCGACATGGCGGGCCAGCGCCTCCACCACCTCGTCCAGCCGCGTGGCGGCCATCACCAATGTCTGGATCGGCTGGCGCCCCGGCGGCATCTCGTCCAGCCGCGAAACCTCCATCTCGCCATAATAGGTCAGCGTCAGCGTGCGCGGGATCGGCGTCGCGGTCATCACCAGCAGATGCGGCGACCGCTCCGCCTTGCTCGCCAGCATCATCCGCTGCGCCACGCCGAAGCGATGCTGCTCGTCGATCACCGCCAGACCCAACGCCTTATATTGTACCGCTTCCTGGAAAATGGCGTGGGTGCCGACAAGGATGTCGATGCTCCCGTCCGCCAGCCCCATCAGCGTCGCTTCGCGCACCTTGCCCTTCTCGCGTCCAGTCAGGATCGCTATCTCGATCGGCAAACCCGACGCCATTTTCCGCAAAGTCTCATAATGCTGCCGCGCCAGGATTTCGGTCGGCGCCAGCATCGCGCCCTGCATCCCCGCCTCGACCGCGTTCAGCAGCGCCATCAGCGCCACCAGCGTCTTGCCGGACCCGACATCGCCCTGAAGCAGCCGCAGCATCGGCGTCGCCTGCGCCATGTCGCCCTCGATCTCGCCGATCGCACGCCGCTGCGCGCCCGTCGGCGCAAAGGGCAGCTTGAGCATGTCGCGCAGCCGCCCGTCGCCCTGGATCGACACGCCCCGTCGCCGCCGCGACGATTGCCGCACCAGCATCAGCGCCAGTTGCCCCGCGAAAATCTCGTCATAGGCCAGCCGTTCGCGCGCCTTGGCGTCGGACGGATCGGCATGCACCCGTCCCAGCGCCTCGCGCCAGGCGGGCCATTCCTTGCGCGCCAGCAGGCTCGGCTCGATCCATTCCGGCAACTCCGGCGCCCGCGCCAGCGCCTGCGCCGCAATATCGCGCATCCGGTTGTTGGTCAGCCCTTCGGACAGGCCATAGACCGATTCGCGCGCCGGCACCGTATCGGCTTCTTCGGGTGGCAGCACATAGTCGGGATGCACCATCTGGAGATTATCGCCATAGGCCTCCAGCTTGCCCGACACGAATTTGGGTTCATTGAGCGGCAACAACTTGCGCGGCCAGCCGCTATTCTTCCCGAAATAGACGAGGGATACGACATTGGCGCGCTTGTCGATCGCCTGCACCCGGAACGGCGCGCGCGGGCTGCTGGTCGCCTTGTAATCCACCGGCGTCAGCATGGTGCCGATCACCCGCCCCGCGTCCGCCATGTCCAGCGTGTCGGTCAGGTGCCGGTCCACCCAACTGACCGGAATATGGAAGGCGACATCGACCGCACGCGCCAGCCCCAGCCGCTCCAGCGGACGGGCAAGAGCGGGGCCGATCCCCTTGAACAGGGATATTTCGGCAAAGAGCGGATTGAGAATATCGGGTCGCATGGCTATCTGCTGCCTCTAACGCAGCCGGGACGGTCCTACAAATGCCTGATCGGCGATAATGCCATGCCCGCCAAAGGAACAAATTGTGAACGACAATCCCCAGATGCGCCGCATCAAATTTCGGGCCTGGCATCGCGGCACGCGGGAAGCCGACTATACGGTTGGCGGATTCTTCGAACGCTATCACGCGGAATGGAACGAAGAGGAAATCGCCTGGTTCGAAAAGTTCATGGATGAACAGGATGCCGACATCATCGGCTGGGCGCTGGGCACCATCCCCGTTCCCGAAGAGTGGAAAGGCCCGATGATGGACAAGTTCCTGAAACTCGATTTCGTGAAGATCGAAAATTGAAGCAAAAGCACCGTTCGGGCTGAGCCTGCCAAAGCCCTGCACTTCTCTTCCCAGAAAATACGGCCCTTCGACAATCTCAGGGCGAACGGATTATTCGATGACCGATCTCCAGAAAATCCTGAAGGCGAAGGCGCCGCTCACCCTGTCGGGCGTACCAGCCGGCTTCCAGCCCTGGCTGCTGGCCGACATCGCCCGCGCCGTAGGCGCTGCGGGTGGCCGCGCCGTCTTCGTCGCATCGGACGAGCAGTTGATGCGCGCGGTCGCGGACACGGCGCATTATTTCGCGCCGGAGATCGAGATCATCGAAATACCCGCCTGGGACTGCCTGCCCTACGACCGCGCCAGCCCCTCGCTGCGCGCCGCTTCCGCCCGTCTCGCGGGCCTCCATGCGTTGCAGGCAAAGCCCAAAGGCCCGCAACTGGTCGTCACCACGCTGGCCGCCATGACGCAGCGCACCCTGACGCCCTTCCGCGTGCGCCAACTCGTCGCGAAACTGGCGCCCAAGGAACGGATCGCTATCCAGAAGCTCGCCGAAATGCTGCAAGCGAACGGCTATGTCCGCACCGACACGGTGCATGACCGGGGCGAGTTCGCCATTCGGGGCGGCATCGTCGATCTGTTTCCCGGTGGCGAAGAACAGCCGCTGCGCCTCGATTTCTTCGGCGATGAGATCGAGACGGTCCGCCGCTTCGACCCGTCCGATCAGCGCACGATCGAGAATGTCGATGGCTTCACCCTCCTCCCCGCGTCCGAAGCCCTGCTGGACGAGGACACGATCAAGCGCTTCCGCGGTCGCTACCGCGAAACCTTCGGTGCGACCGCGACCGGCGACCCGCTCTATCAGGCGGTCAGCGACGGCCGCCGCCTGGCTGGCATGGAACATTGGTTGCCCTTGTTCGAGGAAAAGCTGGTCCCGCTGACCGATCACCTTGGCGAGGGCGCCGTGCTCATCCGCGACCATGGCGTGGCCGGCGCGGCGGAAAGCCGGTTCGAGGCGATCCGCGACTATCACGCCAACCGCGTGCAGGCGAAATCCGCCGACCCCGGTTCCTACCGCCCGCTGAAGCCCGACGCGCTCTACCTGAATGCCGCCGAATGGGACGCCGCCGTCGCGACCCGCCCCATGCACGGCACCACGCCATTCCATGAACCCGACAGCGCAACCGTCCTCGACTTTTCTGTGGATGGCCCCCGCGACTTCGCCCCCGAACGCGCGCAGAACACGAACATCTACGAAGCCGTCGGCAAGCATATTGCCGACCTGCGCCGTCAGAAAAAGAAAATCGTCATCGCCAGCTACTCCGGCGGCGCGCGCGAGCGCCTGTCCGGCCTGCTCGCCGACCATGGCGTGTCCCGCCTCGCCGCCGCGGACAACTGGCAGGAGGCGCTCGGCATCGCCGCCAATGGCAGCGTCACGCTCATGGTCATCGGCCTCGACCATGGCTTCACTGCGCCCGACGTCGCCGTCCTTACCGAACAGGATATGCTGGGCGACCGCCTCGTCCGCCGCGCCAAGCGCAAGAAAAGCGCCGACGCCTTCCTTCAGGAACTGGCCACCCTCTCGCCCGGCGACCTCGTCGTCCATATGGATCATGGCATCGGCCGCTATGAAGGGCTGACTCAAATCCCGGTGGCGAAGGCCCCGCATGATTGCGTCGCGCTCACCTATGCCGGCGGCGACAAGCTCTACGTCCCGGTCGAAAATCTCGAAGTCCTCTCCCGCTACGGTAGCGAAAACGAAGGCGTCAGCCTCGACAAGCTGGGCGGCGAAGCCTGGCAGCGGCGCAAGGCCAAGATGAAGGAGCGCATCCGCGAAATCGCGGGTGAATTGCTCAAGACCGCCGCCGAACGCGCCTTGCGCAACGCGACCGTGGCGGAACCCGATCAGGCCGGCTACCCCGCCTTCGTCGACCGCTTCCCCTATCAGGAAACCGAGGATCAGGACCGCGCCATCAGCGATGTGGTGGAGGATCTGGGGTCGGGCAAGCCGATGGATCGCCTCGTCTGCGGCGATGTCGGCTTCGGCAAGACCGAAGTGGCCCTGCGCGCCGCCTTCGTCGCGGCGATGGCGGGCATGCAGGTCGTCGTCATCTGCCCCACCACGCTCCTGGCGCGCCAGCACCACATGAATTTCGAGGAGCGCTTTCGCGGCTTTCCCGTCAATATCGGCCGCCTCTCCCGCCTCGTCCCCGACAAGGAAGCGAAAGCGACCAAGGCGGGTCTGGCCGACGGCACGATCGACATCGTGGTCGGCACCCACGCCCTGCTGGCCAAGGGGCTGGAATTCAAACGCCTCGGCCTCGTCATCGTGGACGAGGAACAGCGTTTCGGCGTCACCCACAAGGAACGGCTGAAGTCCCTGAAAACGGACGTCCACGTTCTGACGCTCACCGCCACGCCGATCCCGCGTACGCTGCAAATGGCGATGTCGGGCCTGCGCGAACTCTCCGTCATCCAGACCCCGCCGGTCGATCGCCTCGCGGTGCGCACCTACATCATGCCCTGGGACGGCGTCGTCATCCGCGAAGCGCTGCTGCGCGAACATTATCGCGGCGGCCAGAGCTTCTTCGTCGTGCCCCGCATCGCCGACCTCACCGAAGTCGAGGAATTCCTGCGCACCGAAGTCCCCGAAATCAAACCCATCGTCGCCCATGGCCAGATGAGCGCCACCGACGTCGAAGAGCGCATGTCGGCCTTCTATGACAAGCGCTACGACGTCCTCCTCTCCACGACCATCGTGGAATCCGGCCTCGACATCCCCAGCGCCAACACGCTCATCATCCACCGCGCCGACCGCTTCGGCCTCGCGCAACTCTATCAGTTGCGCGGTCGCGTTGGCCGATCGAAGACGCGCGCCTATGCCTATTTCACCACGCCCGCCAACCGCATCATCACCGAAACGGCGGAAAAGCGGCTCAAGGTCTTGTCCGACCTCGACACGCTGGGCGCGGGTTTCCAACTGGCGTCGCACGATCTCGACATTCGCGGTGCGGGCAATCTGGTCGGCGACGAACAGTCCGGCCATATCAAGGAAGTCGGCTTCGAACTCTACCAGTCGATGCTGGAAGAGGCGATCATGGACGCCAAGGCGGGCGGCGCCAAAGGTCTTGGGGGTATCGAGCGCCGCAGCGACAGCTTCTCGCCCCAGATCAGCGTCGACGCGCCCATTCTCATCCCCGACGATTATGTGCCCGACCTCGACCTGCGCATGGGCCTCTATCGCCGCATCAACGAACTGGAGGACCGCAACGGCCTCGAATCCTTCGCCGCCGAACTGATCGACCGTTTCGGCAAGCTGCCCCTGCCCACGCAGAACCTGCTCAAGATCATAGAGATCAAGCAGAATTGCCTGATCGCGAACATCTCCAAGATCGACGTCGGGCCGAAGGGCGCGCTGGTCAGCTTCTTCGAGGATCGCTTCCCCAAGCCGGCGGGCCTCGTCGCCTATGTCCAGAAACTCAACGGCGTCGCCCGCCTGCGCCCCGACAGCAGGATCGTCGTCGAACGCGCTTGGCCCGACCCGCAGGCCCGCCTGAACGGCGCGCTCCAACTGTCGAAGGGCCTGATGAAGGCGGCGGGGTAGGTTTGGCAGGAAGGCGATGCCTGCTCCGACCCCCATGTCGCCATTCATCATCGTTGGGAAACGCATCAGCAACAGTGGAAACCTAAATCCGTGCATGACGACCGGGCGGCAAAGTCCGGCGTCACAGCAGGAGAATGACCATGAGCATCACCCTAATCGCGCTGGCGGCCGCCGCCGCGTCGCACAGCGTCGCCATAGAGCATCACGGCCAGCAACTGGGCGCTACCTACACCGCCCGTACCGAAATGCGCACCAAGACGATCGGCGCGAAGACCCCCAACCGCACCGACAACCAGCGTTGCCAGTGGACCGCGACCATCGTCGTCGATCGCAAGCTGGATCATGGCCCGGCGCTCGCCCGCACCATCGCCACCGAAACGACATTTTCGGGCAGCGAAGCCGGCGCCTGCACGCCCGGTCGCAATTCGGGCGAACGCAACCTTGCTCAGCATCGCGAAAAGATAGAAGCGCATCTGGTCGCAGTCGCTCAGGCCGACCGCGCGCCTCTTCTGGCTGAACTGGACTCGGTACGTAATCTTGCATCCAACTGATCGTTTTCGCCGCTCGGCATGGCTGGGAGCGTTCCTGCTCGCCGGCCATGCCCATGTGGCCACCGCCCAAAGCCTTTCCGGCGCCACCGTCACGCTCGAAGCCGCCAGCGACGACCGCCGTCGCGGCCTCAGCTGGAGCGATGGCGATCCGGTGCTGCGCGGCGCGGTGTCCGTGCCCATCGCCCAAGGCCTCAACCTCGACGGCACGGCCACTACGCTCTGGGGCAGCAACCGCCATGGCGGCGCTGACGCCGTGCTGGATCTCGGCGCGACCTATGCCAAGGATCTGGGCGGCTTCCGACTGACCGCCGAAGGGCGCTACCACCTGTTCCCCGGCGCGTCGAACCAGGGCTATGGCGAAGTCGGCGCAATCGCCGGTTTCACGCTCGGCCCAGCCAACGTCGATCTTGGCGCCCGATACGCCCCGCGCCAATCGGCGATCGGCGGCGACAATCTCTATCTTTCGACCAGCGCGGCGGTCGGCATCCCCGGCACGCCCTTCACCCTGTCCGGCCATGTCGGCCGGTCGTCGGGCGATGTGCGCGATCCCCTGCGTGCCGCACGCCTGCGCCCGGATGGCAGCTATTGGGACCATGGCGTCGCGCTCGACTGGTATCGGGGTCGCTGGTCCGCCGGCCTGCGCTATGCCGACACGGATATAAACGCCCCGGACGGCGCCCATGTCGGCGCCACCGTGATCGCACGGGTCGGCTTCACGCTGTAAGCCACCGTCCGTTCGTTTCGAGCCTGTCGAGAAACGGAAGCCACGGCCCTGTCCTACATCATCCCGCCTTGCTACAAGCGCAGCGGGAGGACATCATCATGCCTGTAGAACTGACCATCATCGCCTGGGGCATGATCCTGCTCCTCGTCCACATCTTCGCCGCCGCCCATGTGAAGACGAAGCAATATGGCCCCAAATGGAATATGGGCGCGCGCGACGAAAGCCTGCCGCCGCTCAACCCCCTTGCCGGCCGCCTCGCCCGTGCCGAAGCCAATTACAAGGAAACCCTGCCCATCGCCATCGTCGCCCTGATCGGCGTGGTCGTGGCCGGGCGGACGAGCGAATGGACCGCGATGGGCGGGTGGATCTGGCTCAGCGCCCGGATCGTTTATTTGCCGCTCTACGGTTTTGGCGTGCCGGTCGTCCGCACCATTGTCTTCATCGCCAGCCTGGTGGGGCTGCTGATCGCCCTCTGGCCGCTGCTCGGCCTTTAACCGGCCAGCACCAGATTGATGAGGTCGGCGGAAGATACCCCCGCCGACCGCAGGAACCCCTGATAATAGTCGCAGCCTTCCCGCGACAGCAGCGCCAGTTGCTCTTCCGTCTCGACCCCTTCGGCAATGACCTTCAGCCCCAGCGACTTGGCCATGTGGATGACCCCGCGCACGATGATCCGGTCCCGCGCGGTCCCGGCGATATCCTGCGCCAGCCCGCTGTCGATCTTCAGATAATCGAGCGGCAGGTTCTTCAGATAGGCCAGACTGGAATAGCCCGTTCCGAAATCGTCGATCGCGACCCCCAGCCCCTCGGCCCGCAGCGCCGTCAGCAGCGTCGACGCTGCGCCGACATCCTCGATCAGTCCACTCTCGGTAATCTCCACCGTCAGCCGCGACCGGGGGAAGCCGCTGCGATCCACCAGCCCCAGGAAATCGGCCATGAAGCCCGGCTGGGCGATATCCGCCGCCGTCACGTTGATGGACAGGCGCAACTCCGCCAGCGCTCGTGGCCAGGCTGCCGCCTGTCGCAACGCTTCTGCCTGGATATGGGCCGACAGCGGCAACATATAGTCGGACCGCTCGGCCGTGGCGAACAATATGCCCGCGCCCAGCGGCCCGTAATGCGCATGGTTCCAACGGGCCAGCGCCTCGACGCCGCTGATCCTGTCGGAATCGACGGGATATTGCGGCTGGAACACGATGCTGATCTCACCCCGGTCAAGCGCCAGCCGCAGGTCGGTTTCCAACCGGTCGGCATCCACCTGCCGGCTCTGCTTTTCGGCCGACAGGATGCGGATGCCCTCGCCGCCCGCCTGCCGTGCATCGGACAAAGCGGTGCCGGCGCGGCGCAGCAATTGCGTCACATCGTCCTCCGCCCGCGCCTGCGCGATGCCGCAGCGGGCGATCAGGCGAATGAGGTGATCGCCGGCGCTGAACGGTTGCCCGACCGCGCCGATCAATTGCCGCGCCAGGAAGGTCGCCCGGTCGCTGCCCGCCACTTCGCCGGTCAGCCCGACCAGAAATTCCGTCCCGGCGATGCGCGCGACCATGGTGCCGGGTGCGACATCGTCCACCATCCGCTCGATGCGCCGGGCGATCCGCCCCAGCAGCGCGTCGCCCACCACCTGACCATAGGCGGCGTTCATCCGGTCGAACTGGCTGATCGACAGCAGCAGGATCGTCGTCGGCAACCCCGCCCGCCGGTCCAGCCAGTCGAGCGCCGCCTGCCGCGATCGCAATCCGGTGAGGTGATCGCGGCTGCCGCCATCCTGCGCCTGCCCGTCCGACAGCCATTCGACATCGGCGGCAATGGCGCCATCGCCTTCCCGCAGATGATGGACCAGCCGTTGCCCCGGCCGCGCGGGCAATCCATGCGCCAGCACGGCCGGACGCCCCGATTGCCGCATCGTCCTGAGCGCGGCCAGCACCGTCCGCCGTTCCACCCTCGGCAGGCGCCGGATCAGCGCCGCCGGCGCGATCCGCGCTTCCTCTATGCCCAGATGCTGCGCCAGGCTGTCGCTCAACCGCAGCAGCCCGTCATGTCCCAAGGCCCAGTATAGCGCGTCCCCGCGTCGGATACGCTGCGCCCGCTGATTATGGGCAACGCCGCCACCCAGCCGCTCGACCAGCCGATGCGCTGATGTCAACGCCGCATTCAGGCGCAGGTCCGTCACCGGCCCGGCCAGATAATGGGTCGCCCCGACCGCCAGTAGCGCAGGCACCTGATCCAGATGGCGGTCGTCGACCAGGATCAGGATCGCGCCGCCGCCCGCCTCCATCGCCGGGACCAGAGGCGCCAGCAGATTGCCGACATCGCCACCTCCGCGCAGATCGACCAGCGCAATCTGCGCTTCGCTGTGCAGATAGCGTTGCGGCGCATCCTTGTGCCGCCGCGCCCCGATCGCGCGCCAGCCAAGAGACTGCGCAATCTGGATCAGCCCGTCCCGGTCGCGTGGCGACAGGATGAACAGGCTGCGCTGGCCCCCGCTGCCCTGCCCGCCGCCATTCTGATCGCCGCCGCTCTGATCCCCGCTTGTCAATGCCTGTCCCCGCCGCCGCGCATCGCAACGTCTTTACCGAACAGGCGTTACCGTCCTCTTGCCTCGCTCGCAACTTCCATCACTGCGGATCGGGTGCCCCTTGCACCGGCCCTGTCCATCGCCTAGCTAGTCGGCATGGTTATGGCCGACCCTTCGCGCGCGCCGATGACCGACGGCCTTGGCCGCCGGATCAGCTATCTGCGCATATCGGTCACCGACCGCTGCGACCTTCGCTGCCGCTATTGCATGGCCGAACGGATGCAGTTCCTGCCCAAGGACCAGGTTCTCTCGCTGGAGGAGATCGCGCTTCTGGCCGACCTCTTCATCGCGCGCGGCATCAACAAGATCCGCCTGACCGGCGGCGAGCCGCTCGTCCGCCGCGACATTGGCGATCTGGTGCATCGTATCGGCCGACACCTGGGGGCGGGGCTGGACGAACTCACGCTTACCACCAATGGCACGCGGCTGACGGAACATGCCGCCATGCTCTCCGACGCCGGCGTGCGGCGGATCAATGTCAGCCTGGACAGCCGCGATCCCGCCCGCTTCGCCCATGTGACGCGCGGCGGCCGGATCGAACAGGTGATGGACGGTTTGGACGCCGCGCGCGCCGCCGGCCTTGCGGTCAAGATCAACATGGTCGCGCTGAAGGGCGTCAACGACGATGAAATCCTGCCGATGCTGCGCTGGTGCGGCGAACAGGGTTTCGACCTGACGCTGATCGAAACCATGCCGCTGGGCGATACCGGCGAAGACCGTACCGACCATTATCTACCGCTGACACGGGTGGCCGAAGTGATTGGCGGGCACCATGCGCTAACCCCGCTTGCCGACCGCACTGGCGGCCCGGCCCGCTATCATGCCGTGGCGGGGATGGGCATCCGGCTCGGCCTCATTACCCCGCTGACGCAGAATTTCTGCGCCGACTGCAACCGCATCCGCATGACGTGCGAAGGCAAGATATTCATGTGCCTGGGGCACGAGGACCATGTCGATTTCAAAACCGCTTTGCGCGAACAGGGCGTTACCGCCGTGCACCCGCTGATCGACCGGGCGCTGCGGCTAAAGCCCGCCGCCCATGATTTTCGCATCGGCGCAGGCATGGGCGCTGCCACTCGACGCCATATGAGCGTCACTGGCGGATGAACGGCGAACCAAGGCGCGCGCTGGTCGCGTCCCCCACCCAGGCAGCCCGCGCCGCGGAGGAGCGCCTCCGTGCCGCCTACGAATTCGTACCGTTCGATCAGGCCGACATGATCATCGCGCTGGGCGGCGACGGCTTCATGCTCCAGACGCTCCATTCGATGCTGGAAGCACGGCGGATCATTCCGATTTTCGGCATGAACCTTGGCACCGTGGGCTTCCTGATGAACGAATGGCGGCTGGAACGGCTGGACCAGCGTCTGGAAAAGGCCAAGAGCTTCAAGGTCAATCCGCTGCGCATGACCGTCGACACGGTCGATGGCGAGCGTTTCTCAATCCCGGCCATCAACGAAGTGTCGTTGCTACGCGAAACCCGCCAGACCGCCAAGCTGGAGGTGCAGGTGAACGGTCGCGCGGTGCTGCCAGAACTGGTGTGCGACGGCGTGCTGGTCGCGACGCCGGCCGGCTCCACAGCCTATAATCTGTCCGCCCACGGCCCCATCCTGCCGCTCGGATCGGGCCTCGTCGCGCTTACCCCGATCAGCCCTTTCCGCCCGCGTCGCTGGCGCGGCGCCATCCTGCCGGAAAATACCGCCATCCGCTTCACCGTACTCGATCCGGTCAAGCGGCCGGTCAGCGCCGTGGCCGACCAGCGCGAAGTGCGCGATGTAGCGCAGGTGGACATCGGCATCGACCGCGCGACGCCGCTTACCCTGCTCTTCGATCCCGAACATACGCTGGACGACCGCATCGCGGCCGAACAGTTCATCGCGTAAAAATTCCGTCATTTGGCGCTTGCCATATTCGGAAACCCGCTGCTATAGGCGCGGCCTGCCCAGCGAGAGCGGGTTGCTCCCCGATAGCTCAGCGGTAGAGCATTCGACTGTTAATCGAATGGCCGTAGGTTCGAATCCTACTCGGGGAGCCACATTTTTCCGGACCATAGCGCCGGCCTCCATAGAGACCGAGCGACCCGCGCCACATCGGCTGCCCCCTATCGCGCTTTGAACACATCGCCTTGCTTTGATGCGATATTTTTCAGACGTTAAGCATTCTTGGCTCTTGCCATTCCTGCCGGGCCAAGGCATAGGCGCGGCCTGCCCGGCGAAAGCCGGCTGTTCCCCGATAGCTCAGCGGTAGAGCATTCGACTGTTAATCGAATGGCCGTAGGTTCGAATCCTACTCGGGGAGCCACATTTTCCACCAGCATCGACCAGCACAGCGCCCGGCCTACGCCGCCACGCCTTCGCCTGTCCTCAAGAAAAAACGCGCGAAGCCCGAAGGCCTCGCGCGCTTGAAGGTCACGTTTGGGAGATGAAATTCAGCGCGATGCGAACTGGCGCCCCCGGCTGGCCACGGCCCAACGCTGCGGCGTCGCGCCGACGGCGCTTTCCCTGACGAAACACTGGCCGCGCTGCGCACGGATCGTCCGGCACGCCGTCATCGCATCCGTCCGACTGCCAAAACCGCTGATAGCAAGGCGATGATAGGCCTTGCCGTTGACGGTCGCCTGGCTGGTCAGCACTGGGAAAGCCGCCAGCGTGCTGCTGCGCCCGGCCATGGCCAGCCATTTTTCCTTCGCGATCGCCGCATTGTCATAGGCGCCCAGCTGGACCACCCAATTGCTCGCGCCATTGGCGACCGGCTTGATGAAGGCGGCCTGCTGCATCCGCGCGACAGGCGTGGCGACGGCAGAGGCCGACTGCGCCTTTGTCCGGCCCTTGGGCGCATTATGATCTTCGATGATGAAATCGCGCGCAGCGACGCGCACCGGCCTGGCCGATGCCTTGACGACCGGCGCAGCCTGAATCGACGGCTGCGACACCGGTACGGCCTGCACCATCTGCACCGGCGGTTCGGGCTGCGTGAAAGACCGGGTTGCGGGCAAAGGCACGCCTTCAGGCGCCGCCTCCGCCATCTGCACCGGCGTATCGGCAACAGCGGGCGCCAGCGCCAATGCGACCGGCTGGCCGGCATCAGCTTCGTTGATCGTCACCCCCATCAGCGCGGCGACGCGCATCGGCGCCAGCGACGGCTCGGCAATCTGTGCCCAGTCCGAAATACGCTTGTTCGCGTCCAGCGGCTGCATATCCATGCCCACGATCATGCGGGCATCCTTCCAGCGGCCGGCCAATGCATAGGCATAGGCCAGATTCTGGCGCGTACGTACGGTCGCGGACGGATCATGGATCGCTTCGGACAAGATCCGCACGCCCTCGGCCGGGTCGCCCGCCATCGCCATGGCCAGGCCATAGTCGCTGGCCGGCACGGTGCCGGCATTGGCGACCAGCAGGTTGCGCGCATCATCTGCACGCCCCTGCGCCACCTGCACCAAGGCCAGACTGACGACGGTGCTGGCATCTGTGTTGCCCAGCGTCATGGCATCGCTCAGCGCCGTCTGCGCCGACGCGAAACGACCGGCCAGCACATAGGCACGGCCCAGAATCTGGCGATAGGCGGCGTTCTGCGGCTCCAACTGCACCGCCGCTTCGGCCGCTTCCACAGCCTTGCTACCGTTGCGGTCGGCCAGCGCCTTTTCGGCGGCTGCGGCCAGCTTTCCCGGATTGCCCTTCTGCTGCACGGCCGACGCCGACGGGCGGAACGCCGCGCCGGTGCAACCGACCATGGTGGTGGCGACGAGCAGGGATGACAGAGCCGCCTTTCCTAATGTCGTGCGTTTCATGAATTCACCCACCCTTCGTTCACTGGCCGTCGCGCATATGCGGCAGCTGCTGAGTCAGCCGGTCGATCTCCGGCAGGTCATTGAGAAAATCGTCCAGCGCCTTCGTCACGATCTGCTGGGCCGGACGGCCCGTAATCGCGCAGGCGAGGCGGAGCTTGAGATGCCGCTGCGCATCCAGGCGCAGCGTGAAGGCGGCCTTGCGCTTGTTGATCGGCGCCGCTTGCTCGACCACGGCCTTTTCGGCCTTGGCCTTCACCGGCTTGGCGGCCAGCCGCTTGGCCAGCGCCTTGCGCTCTTCCACCACTGGCGGCACCGGGATCACCGGCGCCATTGGCGTCAGGCCGATCGGTGCTGCCGGCTCCTCGACGGGTTCATGCACCGGCTCCACATCGAAGCCCATGTCGTTCCAGCCCAGATCGTCCTGCTGCACGGCGGACATCGGCGCCCGGCCAAAGCCCAGCATGGGACGGCGCATCGCCGGCTGGGCTGCACCCTTTCGGGCAAGCAGGCCGGATGTCAGCGACGCGAGCGGTTTGGGTTCGGCCATCTGCCTTGCTCCCTTACTGGCTCACACGGCGGCCAAAGCCACCACCGGCGGGACGCGCGGCACCCAGGGTGCCGACACTGCCCTGGGGCACGGAAAAGACCGTGCGGCGAAAATTCTTCTCCAGCCGATCCGACACATAGGACCAAAGCGCCTCCACCTCTGCGGCGGAGCGGCCCTTGGGATCGACCTCCATCACGGTGCGCCCATCGATCATCGACGCGGCGAAATCGGTGCGATGATGCAGCGTCACCGGCGCGACCGTGCCATGTTGCGATAGGGCGACGGCGGCCTCGGACGTGATGCGCGCCTTGGGCGTGGCGGCGTTGACCACGAAGATCAGCGGCTTACCGGCCCGTTCGCACAGGTCGACCGTGGCGCCCACAGCGCGCAGGTCATGCGGGCTGGGACGGGTCGGCACGACGATCAGTTCGGCGACGGAAATGACGCTCTGGATCGCCATGGTGATGGCAGGCGGCGTATCGATGACGGCCAGTTTGAAACCCTGCTGGCGCAATATTTCCAGGTCGGCGGCCAGGCGTGCGACCGTGGTCTGGGCAAAGGCGGGAAATTCCGCCTCACGCTCGTTCCACCAGTCGGCGAGCGATCCCTGCGGATCGATGTCGATCAGGACGACCGGGCCGGCCCCGGCACGCTGCGCCTGCACGGCCAGATGACCCGACAAGGTCGTCTTGCCCGATCCGCCCTTTTGCGACGCCATTGCCAAGATCCGCACGCATTTCCCCCCAGGAAAAATCCAGTTCCGGGCGGGATTGGCACGACTGCCGCTAAAAATTGGTTAATGGCGCGCGAAACTTCATGACGGACGACGCCGGCCGCAGTTAAGCCGCTATCCAGTCTTTTGCCGTTACGCTAACATCGGCTTAACCTTATTTTGCCATTGCGGTCGTCAATTATTCTTTCGCACTGGAGCCTGTGCATATGAAGCATGTGTTGGGAATGGCGGCGCTGGCCGCGATGCTGGGTATGACCTTGCCTGCGCAGGCGGACGTGAAAACCGGCGTCGATGCCTGGCAGCAGGGCGACTATGCCAAGGCGATCGCCGAATGGCGTCCCCTCGCCCAGTCCGGCGATCCCGACGCGCAGTTCAACCTTGGCCAGGCCTACAAGCTGGGTCGCGGCGTGCAGCCCGACGTCAACACCGCGATCGACTGGTATCGCAAGGCTGCGGCGCAGGGGCATATGCGCGCCGAGGACAATCTGGGCCTGCTGATGTTCCAGCAGGGCGATCGTGCCGCCGCCATGCCCTATCTGCAACGCGCCTCCATGCGCGGCGAGGCTCGCGCGCAATATATCGTGGGCACAACCCTGTTCAACGGCGACACCATCGGCAAGGATTGGGTCCGCGCCTATGCGCTGATGACCCGTGCGTCGGCGTCCGGCCTGCCGCAGGCTGCGACCAGCCTGGAGCAGATGGACAAATATATTCCGGAGGATCAGCGCAAGCAGGGGCTGGCTATGGCCGCCGGGATGGAAAAGGGCGATGGCAGCGCCGCCCTTGCCGCCGCGACGCCAGCGCCTGCGCCTGCACGTGGCGAATCTGCCGTCCGCACCGCCGAACGCCCGCCCTCCGTCAGCACCCCACCCGCGCACAGACCGACCCCCGCTGCGGCAAAGCCGCCGGTGCAGGCTGCCGCCGCCAAGCCCAAACCGACGCCCGCCGCGCCCACGCCTGCCCCCGTCCGTCAGGCGGCCGCCGCGCCGGCTCCGGCCGCATCGGGCGGCTGGCGCGTCCAGCTCGGCGCCTTCAGCGAAGACGCCCGCGCCCGCGCCTTGTGGACCCAGCTCAGCCGCAAGGTCGGCGGCCTGTCCGCCTATCAACCCTATCTGGTCAAGGCCGGTGCCGTCACCCGGCTTCAGGCCGGCCCCATCGCCAGCAGCAACGACGCGGCGCGCCTCTGCGGCGCGATCAAGGCCGCCGGCGGCGACTGCATGCCCAAGAGGATGTAAGAGGTTTGGGGGCTGGCTGTTACCCAAGCGGGATAATCTAGCTTACACCCCCCCGTCCCGGCTGAGCCTGTTGTTCTGCGTTCCCCGGCGAAGGCCGGGGTCCAGTTCGACGGTCCCAACTACCCCCGCAGCCCGCGCCGGAGAACGCCACATATAGGTCAGCGCCATCGCGCCTCGATGTTATCTGCTCATGCGCGCCTGCTCCATCATCCAGTCGCGAAACTGCGCCAGCGGCCCCGCCCCGAGCGCGCCTGTGGGATAGACCAGATAATAGGCCTGCTCGGTCGATAGCGGCCGGGCGAACGGAATGACCAGCGTCCCCGCCTCCAGTTCCGGCCGGATCAGGAAACTGGGGATCAACGCCACCCCGACCCCGGCGGCACAGGCCTGCGCCAGCATCAGGAAATGCTCATAGGCCGGCCCCTGCGCCAGCCCGCCTGCATCCACGCCCGCCATCGTCAGCCACCGCGCCCAGGCATCCCGCCGCGATATCTGGCTGAGCAGCGGCGCATCCAGCAAATCGCCCGGCTCGCGCAGCGGATGCGCCGCAAGCCAGGCCGGCGCACAGACCGGCACCGCCTCCTCGCGAAACAGGAAATCCATCGCCACGCCCGGCCAATCGGCTGCGACACCGAAATGGACAGCCGCATCGAAATCCTCATGCCCGAAATCGAAAGGCTGCGACCGGGCGGCGAAGTCGATCACCAGGTCGGGATGGCGCGCCGTCAGTTGCGGTAGCCGCGGCGCCAGCCATCGCATCCCGAAACTGGGCAATGTCGCCACGCGCAACGCCGTCTGCGATGGTCGCGCCGATGCCCGCGCCGTCGCCCGGCGGATGCTGTCGAGCGCCGGCAGCAATTCGCCGGCATAGGCACGCCCCGCCTCATTGAGCCGCACCCGTCGCCCGATCCGATCGAACAGGGGCGTCTGCAACATATCTTCCAGTTGCGCGATCTTTCGACTGACCGCGCTCTGGGTCAGGCCGATCTCCTCGCCGGCACGGGAAAAGCCGCCATGGCGCACCGCCGCCTCGAACGCGATCAGCGCCTGCATCGGCGGCAAATATGTCCTGGAACCACTCATTCCAAACTCGCATCAACAGATGAAAGGTCACCATTTTGAATATCCGGCTTATCCTGCGATAATGGCGCTGTCATCCGGAGCATATCATGTCGAATGAGAATATGGGTACGATTGAGACACTGGTCATGGCGACTCTGGGCGATGACGTCGGCCGGCAGACGCTGGACATGCTGGCGATCGACCCCGCCCTGCTGGCGCAGCGCGGCGATACCGTATCCCGCGCCGCCTTCGCCATGGCCATGAACGTCGCCCTGTTCGACGATCTGCTGCGCCGGGTGCCGAGCGGCAACGCCTATGTCGCCGACACGCTGGCGCGCGGCGGCAAGGTGGTGTTCGACCATGGCGCGCTGCGCTCCATCCGCTTTCCGGCCGGGCCGACCGGTGCGCTGCCGGGCGGCGAGGATGCCTTCACCCGCATCTTCCTGCCGCTGGGCTATGAGATGGCGGCGCTCTATCCGCTCGACCGCCTGCGCATGACGGGCCGCGCCTATCGCCATCGCGACTTCCCCGAAGCGATCCCGCAATTCTTCCTGTCCGAACTGCATGTCGACCGGTTCGACGAGGAATTTGCCGACGCCGCCGCCCGCATCTTCGGCACCAGCCGCGACCCGCTGGACGATGCGACCAAGGATGTGCTGGCACGATATGCACGCGATATGCCTGTCCAATTCGCTGTCGCAATTGCCGCCCTACCGGTCATCCTCTCCGCTTTCGACCGCCAGCATGAACCGCCCGCTTTCGAGGATTATCAACTGCTCCTCTCCCGCTCCAACGAAGCCGCATGGATCGCGACGGAAGGCAATGGCTTCAACCATGCGACCGACCGGGTCGCAGACGTCGCGGCACTGGCCGAACGATTGAAATCGCAAGACAGGCCGATGAAGGCAAAGCTGGAAATCTCCGCCAGCGGTCGCGTACGCCAGACCGCCTTCCGCGCCGACAGCGTGGAGCGCCCCTTCGCCGACGGCGAGTTCCGCTCGGTGCCCGGCTCCTTCTACGAATTTATCAGCCGCGATATCGACCCGGAAACGGGCCGGCTCGACCTCGCCTTCGATACCGGCAACGCCACCGGCATCTTCGCGATGACGAGCGCTGAAGGGGCGAACCGGTGAGCGCCATGCTACAATCCTTCGATCCGGCCTCACGCGAACTCATCTGGGAAGGCCCGGTCGCGAGTGCGGATGATTGCCATCGCGCCATCGCCACCGCGCGTACCGCCCTGCCCGGCTGGCGGGCGCTGCCCGTGGACGACCGCATCGCCATCGCCCGCCGCTATGCCGCCGTGCTGGGCGAACGCCGCATCGCGCTGGCCGAACTCATCTCGCGCGAAACGGGCAAGCTGCTCTGGGAAAGCGACGCCGAAATCGGGTCGATGATCGCCAAGGTCGACGTGTCGATCAAGGCGCATGCCGAACGTACCGGCGAACGTTCCGCCGACATGCCCTTCGGCCGCGCGATCTTGCGCCATCGTGGCCATGGCGTGATGGCGGTGCTTGGCCCTTATAATTTCCCCGGCCACCTGCCCAACGGCCATATCGTCCCGGCCCTGATCGCGGGCAACGCCATCGTCTTCAAGCCATCCGAGATCACGCCCGCCACCGGCGCGGCCATGGCCGATGCCTGGACGGCGGCGGGCCTGCCCGATGGCCTGCTGACCGTCGTGCAGGGGGGCCGCTCCACCGGCGAAGCGCTGGTCGCCGGCGACATTGACGGCCTGCTCTTCACCGGATCGGCCGGCGCAGGTGCGGCGCTGCGCCGCGCGCTGGTCGATCGCCCCCATGTCGTCATGGCGCTGGAACTGGGCGGCAATAATCCGCTGATCGCTTGGGACAGTCCGGAGGCTGCCGCTTCGATCATCGTCAATTCGGCTTTCATCACCACTGGCCAGCGCTGCTCCTGCGCCCGCCGGCTGATCGTACCGGACGGCGCAACAGGCGACGCCATCGTGGAGGCGACCGCAGCCCTGGCCGCCCGCCTGCCGATCGCCGCCTGGAACGAAACGGGCGAGGCCTTCATGGGACCGCTCATATCGGATCAGGCCGCCGCCGCCGCCCATCGCGCCGTCAGTGATCTCGTTGCGCGGGGCGCCCGCGTCATCCGTCCCTTTGACGGCATGGCCGACCGCAGCGCCGCGTTCGTCACGCCGGCCCTGCTGGACATGACCGGCGTGACCGCTCCCGACGCGGAGATTTTCGCGCCCGTGCTGACCGTCATCCGCGTGCCCGATTTCGACGCCGCGATCGCGGCCGCCAACGCCACCAGCTTCGGCCTGTCGGCCGGTCTCATCTCGCAGGATGAAAGGCTATGGCAGCGCGTGGTGGAGGAAAGCCGCGCCGGCGTCGTGAACCGCAACCGGCCGACCACCGGCGCGGCAGGCAACATGCCCTTCGGCGGCCTCGGCGCATCGGGCAATCACCGGCCCAGCGCTTATTATGCCGCCGATTATTGCGCCTACCCCATTGCCAGCTTCGAGGCAGACGGGGTCGCGGCCGTTCCGGTCAACGGACTGGGGGCCTAAAGCCCGAGCCGCGCCCAGAAATCGGCCGGCGTGATCGCCTCGACCGCGGCGGATTTGCGCTCGACGCGCGTCCAGCTGCTATGGGGAAGATATGGGGCATCCGCCGGCTGGGTGATCCGGGGCTGGCTGCGGTCTTGGGTCGTGCGGGTCATCGTCTTCTCCTTTGCAAGGGAACACGAAACCTGGCGTGGTCGCTTCGGCACCGTGCGCTTTAGCCGTTGGTGACGCGGAGCAAGCTGACATCCTTCAAAAGCCGCGGAGCGAAATGCTCGCGGCTATATCTACCAGTGCGATCGGCAGTGTCGACATAGCTTTGCTTGGGCCATCTCCAGCGCCGCTTGCCTGCCTGAGCGGATCAGACGGTCAGCCGATGCGATTCAGCGCGCACAGCTTGTTGCCGGCCGGATCGCGCAGATAGGCAAGGTAAAGCTTGCCGAACCCGCCTTCGCGCACCCCCGGCGGGTCTTCGCATGCAGCCCCGCCCGCCGCCACACCTGCCGCATGCCAGGCGTCGACCTCCTGGGGCGAGGCCATTTTGAAACCGATAGTCCCTCCGTTGGCGTGGCAGGCGCCCGCCCCGTCGATCGGCTTCGTCACGAGAAACAATGCACCGTCATGCAGATAGATGGCCCGCCCCTTGTCATCGAAAACGCCGGGCTTGGCTCCCATCGTGCCGAAGGTCGCGTCATAAAAGGCTTTGGACGCCGCCATATCGTTGGCGCCGACCATGATATGGCTGAACATCAGCGTCTCCTACCCATGACTGATCGACGAAGGCACAGCATTGCAATGCCGGAGCATGGCGCTTTGACCACGCGCAGCGTTGAACCCCGCCATCAGGCGATAGTCGGTCGCAGCGGGATCAGAAGACCGTGCTGTACAGGAACCAGCCCACGATCAGCAGGCTCGACACGATGCAAATACGATCACCAAAGACGTCGATACGAGACATCAGATAACATCCTTCCACAAGGGGCGATCTGCGTCGCCTCTGGGGAAAGATTACATCAGTTTTTACCGTGCCGGAACAGGAAAGTTACGACGGGGCGCATAAAAAGGGCGATGAATGGACATTCACCACCCCTTGAACGATCGTTCCACGCCCCTAGCCGCTTATTGCGAACGATAACGGCTGTTATTTTACGGAAATTCCGGACCGCGATGCGCAAGGAAGGATCGAGTCGATTCTTGCGGACCGCGATAGGCCTCCTGAAACTCGGCGCTCCAATATTTCAGATCGTGAAGATCGATACGCGCGCCCGAAACGGCACAGAGCACGAACTGCCCCGGCCGAACGACTTCGAAATCCGCAGCGCCATAATGCAGCACTGCCAGCCCCGGAAGGTCAGTCACGATCAGTCGCCGGTCAGGATGCGATCGACCAACTGCTTCACGGTCGGCACGAACCCGTTCGAATAGAAGGGGTCCTGCTTGAACCGATAGGCGGCATGGCCGGCAAACAGCAGATTCTTGTCCAGGTCGCCGCCATGGACCGATTCCTGCAACGACTTTTGAATGCAGAAGCTGCGCGGATCAGCGAGGCGCCCGGTCGAGTTGGTTTCGCTGTCCATCCAGCTGGAGAAGCTGCATTGCGACAGGCAGCCCATGCAGTCGGTCTGATCCTTGCGGATTTCCGCTTTCTCTTCTTCGGTGACGAAGACCAGCGTGTTGTCCGGCGTCTTGAGCGCGGAGGTGAAGCCCGCGCCAAACCATTCGCGCGCACGGGTCAGATCACCCAGCGTCACCCAGAAGTTCTTGCCCTTTACGCCCACGTCGAGCTGATGGGTATGGTCGCCAGCCTGTTCGGTACTGAACGGGATCTGCCGGTCCGACCGCGCTTCCAACGCGCGCAGGAAGGGATTGCGGATCGCCGAGCTGTAGAAACCGGTGGGGGAGAATTTGTGCAACAGCACATCGCCCGGCTCCAACTGCATCAGGCGGTCCTTCCAATCCTGCGGGATCGGGCTTTCCTGCGTCAACAGCGGGCGGGTGCCGAACTGGAACATGATGGAACCCAGCTCAGGATTGTCGATCCAGTCGTTCCAGTCCTTGAGCGCCCAGACGCCGCCAGCCATCACGATCGGCACATCGTCCGAAATGCCACCTTCGCGCATGGTGGCACGCAGGTCGCGAACGCGGGGATAGGGGTCTTGCGGTGCGCGCGGATCTTCGGCGTTGGACAGGCCGTTATGACCGCCCGCCAGCCAGGGATCTTCATAGACCACCGCCGCCAGCCATTCTGCCGCCTTGGAATAGGCGCGCTTCCACAGCGCGCGGAACGCGCGGCCGGAGGACACGATCGGCAGATAGCTGACATTGTAGGAGGCCGCGATTTCGCTCAGCTTATAGGGCATGCCCGCGCCGCAGGTGACGCCCGCCACCATGCCTCGCGTCTTGTCCAGCACGCCATGCAGCACGCGCTGCGCGCCACCCATTTCCCACAGGACGTTGATGTTAATCGCGCCCTTGCCGCCGGCGATCTCGAACGCGCGTTTCACCTGTTCGACGGCACCGTCGATGGCATAGGCGATCAGTTCTTCATGCCGGTCGCGACGGGTGCGGCCATGATAGATTTGAGGGATGACATGGCCGAAGCTGTCGTAGCTGTCGGCATTCACGGCCGACACGGTGCCGATGCCGCCGGCCGCCGCCCAGGCACCGGAACTGCTATGGTTGGATACGGCAACGCCCTTGCCACCCTCGACTATCGGCCACACTTCGCGGCCACCATAGACGATAGGCTTCAACCCCTTGAACAACGACATCTCCTGCACAACGGCCCGGCCCCCTCGACCGGGTAAAAAGCGACCCTATAGCAGCTTTGGCTGTCTATGACGAATTCCGCGCGCCCTAGCGCAAAATCATGGGGCTGGCCAGTGCTTCGCCGTAAAGGCGTGCATAAGCATTTACCATGTCTTCTTCCGCATAGTCGCGGGCGGCGCGTTGGCGGTTCGCTGCACCCAGCCGGGCGCGCAGATCCGCGTCACCCGCAAGAACGCCCAGCGCGTCGGCCAGCGCGCCCTCATCCCCCACCACGAATGGCCGGTTTTCCGGCGCGACCATATTGGCGACATCGCCCACATCCATGGAAGCCGCCGGCACGCCCGCCGCCATCGCCTCCACCAGAGAGATGGGAAATTGCTCGCTATCGGATGACAAGGCGAACATGTCGAACAGGCCCACAAAGCGCCAGGGCCGGTCCATGAAGCCCGCCATATGGATGTCGCTCAGGCCATGCGCGGCCGCCTCTGCCAGGATCGCCGCGCGCTCCGGCCCCTCTCCCACCACGACCAGCTGCAACCGGTCCTTGTGCGCAGCGACGGCGCGGACGAGGCGCGGGATATTCTTGACCGCGCGCAAACCCGCCAGCGTGCCGACCAGCAACTTGCCGGGCGTGCGCACGAGGCCGGGGATCGCGTCGGGTGCCGGCGCCGCCCTGTAGCGATCGACGTCGATCCCGTTGCGGATCAGGTGCAACCGTTCACTCGGCTGCTTCCAGACAGAACGGGCGATGCCCTCCAGCCGGAGCGATGGCACCACCATGGCATGTGTGCGCCGCAAGGCGACGCGGCGGAACAGGTTCCGCTTGGTTTTCAAGCCATTATTCTCGTCCGCGTTGAAGCCATCTTCATGATGGATCAGCGGAGGAAGGCTGGCAGGCGCACCCGCCAGCCGGTGCGCCATCACTGCGTCCATCGACCCCCAATTATAGGTGAGGACAAGGTCGAACTGCTTGAGGAAAGCGGTGATGACCCGATAGCGCGCCAGCCCCGGCTTGCCGGCGAAGGACGGGCTGTCGGGATAATCCACCCTGATCGACGGATCGATCGCATCGCGCGCGCCCATAGCCTGCGGATCGGCGCTCACGATGCTGTGCCGCGCCCTGTCGCCCCACAGGTTCATCAGGCGCACGGCCCGCGCTTCCTTGCCCCCTAATGTAAAACTGCCATGGACATGCAATATGTGCGGCGGCCTATCCATGCGTCACCCGCGCCAGCAGCCGGTCGATCGCCGCGACGCTTTCCGGTTCGTCCAGTGCCGGCGCATGGCCGACCCCAGGCACGGTGACGAGCTCGGCGCTCGCCCCGATCCCGCCTGCCATGCGCTGCGCCGAAGCAGCCGACAACAGGTCGGATCGCTCGCCGCGCAACAACAGGGTCGGAATCCCCTGGAACGCCTGCATCACCGGCCACATATCGACGCCTGCTTCGCTGCCCATGGCACGGATCGGCTCGGCGATCTTCATGTCGTAATCCAGCACGACGCGCCCGCCGCTGTTCAGCCGATAGAGCCGCTTGGCCATGGCCAGCCATTGCTCCAGATCATAGCCGGGATAGACGTCCGCATTCGCCTCCGCCAGCGCGCGTGCGGCATGGACCCAGGTGGGGTGCGACTGGCCGACGCCGACATAGGAGCGGATACGGTCCAGCCCGCCTTCGTCCAATGCCGGGCCGACATCGTTCAGCAGCGCGCCGGCCAGCCATTCCTTGTGGGTGGCGGCGATCAACATGGTGATGATCCCGCCCAGCGACGTCCCCACCGCCACGAATCGGGTGATGGCCAGATCGGCCAGCAAGCGACTGATATCCTGCAAATAGGTCAGCGGGACATAAGTCATCGCGTCCTTGGCATAGGCGCTTTCGGCGCGACCGCGCATGTCCGGGCAGATGAGCCGCCACTCCCCCGCCAGTCGTCCCGCCAGCGGCTCGAAATCGCGCGCGTTACGGGTCAACCCCGGCAGGCAGAGCAAGGGCGGGCGGCGATCATCGCCGCCCTCATAGTCGCGATAATGGAGCCGAAGTCCATCGGGCGACCACCAATATCCGTCCTTATAGCCGCTCAAGCTTGATCCTTCAGGTGACCTTCCCCCATATCGCCATATGATCCAGATGCCGCAAGCCGCCAAATATCGCCCCGCAACCGAAATCGACGCGCTGATGCCCGATATCGCCGCGCCCGTCGCGGGGGCGGACTTTCCGCAGACCATCCTGCGCTACCGCAACGACCGGGCCGCCGCCTCGGTGGGCCTGGACGGCCTGAGCGACGACGCATGGATCGCCCATTTCGGCCGCTTCATGCCGCTGGAGGGCAGCCTGCCCCAGCCACTCGCGCTACGCTATCATGGCCATCAGTTCCGCCATTATAATCCCGACATCGGCGACGGGCGCGGTTTCCTGTTCGCGCAATTGCGGGACGACCGGGACCGGCTGCTGGACCTGGGGACCAAGGGATCGGGCCAGACGCCCTATAGCCGCTTCGGCGACGGGCGGCTGACGCTGAAGGGCGGCGTGCGCGAGATCCTGGCGACCGAAATGCTGGAGGCGCTGGGCGTCAACACGTCCAAGACCTTTTCCATCATCGAAACGGGCGAAGCGCTGGAGCGCAATGACGAGCCATCCCCCACGCGCGGCGCGGCGATGGTGCGCCTCAGCCATTCGCACATTCGCATCGGTTCCTTCCAGCGCGCGGCCTTCCATGAAGACAAGGCGCTGCTGGAGAAACTGACCGACTATGCCCTCACCCACCTGTATGGGGAACAACCCGGCGACAATCCCCCGGCGCAATTGCTGGGCCGCGTGGTGGAGCGCACCGCCGACCTTGCCGCTAGCTACATGGTGGCAGGCTTCGTCCATGGCGTCCTCAACAGCGACAATATCAATGTTACGGGCGAGAGTTTCGACTATGGCCCATGGCGCTTTACGCCGTTGTGGGACGCCAGTTTCACCGCCGCCTATTTCGACCATCAGGGCCTATACGCCTTCGGACGGCAGGCCGAAGCCATCCATTGGGACGTTGCCCAACTGGCTATATCGCTTCGGGCTTTGACGGATGCGCCGCCGCTGATCGCGCAGCTGGAGCGGTTTCCGGGGCTCTATGCGGAGGCGATGCAGCGCCGATTCTGCTGGCGGCTGGGTGTGGAGCCAGGCCCAGATGCCGGCCCCATGATCGAGGCCGCGGTCCGCGCCATGATGACGACCGGCACCCCGATCGACCGTTTCTTCCACGACTGGCGCGGCGGCACGCCCCGCGACAAGACATCCTATGGCGATGCTGGCTGGACACCCTTGTTTGAGGCGATCGCCGAATTCACTCCAGTGGCCGGCGCGAAAAACCACGCTTATTGGTCCGACGACACCCCCTGCTCCATGCACATTGACGAGGTTGAGGCGATCTGGGGCGCGATCGACAAGGATGATGACTGGTCCCTGCTCCACGCCAAGGTCGCCGCGATCCGCCGGATGGGTGAAGCGCTGCAAGCAAATGCGACCATTTGAGCGCGGGCCTCTCTTCTTTCCTTAACCAATTTCCGCCATAGCGATCCCCAAATGGTCGCGCCGCTTACATCCCATGAACCTGCCACCGGCACCCTGCTCTGGCAGGGCGAACCCGGCGACGTCGATGCAGAGGTCGCCCGCGCCCGCGCTGCCTGGCCCAGATGGGCGGCCCAGCCGATTGCCTATCGTATCGAAACGCTACGCCGCTTCGTCAATGTCGTGCGAAAGCATGAAGATGCGCTGACCGACCTGATTGCCCGCGAAACCGGCAAGCCGCTGTGGGACGCCCGCAACGAAGTCGCCGCCGTGATGGGCAAGGTCGATATCAGTGTCGCGGCTTATTCCGAACGCACCGGGCAACGCCGGCTGGAAGCAGCGCTGGGTGCGCGCCAGTCGGTCCGACATAAGCCCCATGGCGTGATGGCGGTGCTTGGCCCCTATAATTTCCCCGCTCATCTGCCCAATGGGCATATCATACCGGCCCTGCTGGCTGGTAACGCCGTGGTGTTCAAACCTTCCGAAAAAACACCCGCCGTCGGCGAATTTCTGGTGAAACTCTATCATGAAGCCGGCGTGCCGGTGGACGTCGTGCGCCTGTTGATCGGCGGGACGGACGCGGGCAAGGCATTGGCCGCCCATTCCGATATCGGCGGCATCCTGTTCACTGGGTCGGCCCAGACCGGCATCGCGATCAACCGCCAATTTGCAGCCCAGCCTTCGAAGATTCTGGCCCTCGAAATGGGTGGCAACAACCCGGTCATCGTCTGGGACACGCCCGAAATCAGCGCTGCGGCGACATTGGTGGTACAGTCGGCATTCATGACCAGCGGCCAGCGCTGCACTGCCGCCAGCCGCCTTATCGTGCGGGACAGCATCGCCGACCGGCTGGTGAACGAAATCAAGAAGCTCGCCGACCGGCTGGTCGTCGATCATCCGCACGCCGACCCTGCTCCCTATATGGGGCCAGTCATCGACAATCAGGCCGCCGACGGACTGACCGAAAGCTTCCTCTACCTGATGAGCAACGGCGGCAAGCCGATCAAGCATATGGTACGACCGAAGAAGGGCCTGCCATTCCTGACGCCCGCGATTATCGACGTCACCGCCATGAACGAACGGCCGGATATCGAATTGTTCGGCCCGCTGCTTCAGGTCATTCGCGTGTCGGATTTCGGGGACGCGATCGCAGAGGCCAACAATACGCGGTACGGCCTGTCCGCATCGCTGATCGGCGGATCGCCCGAACAATATAATCAATTCTGGGCCAATATCCGCGCCGGCGTCATCAATTGGAACCGCCCGACCAACGGCGCCTCTTCCTCCGCTCCGTTTGGGGGTACCGGCATATCGGGCAATCACCGGCCCAGCGCCTATTATGCCGCCGACTATTGCGCCTACCCGGTCGTATCGGCGGAAATCGAGACGCCTCGCGCGTCCATCGGCGTGGGGCTCAAGGATATCGACGTCAGCGTCATGGGCGATTGACGCAAGGCCCGGTGCAAAACATTTCCTAACCCCCTCCATACCCATTCTGAATTGAACTTGGCCGCCGCTTTCGCCATCTGGCCACCATGGCTGATACAGCACCCTCGACAGTCCATCTGGTAGGCGCAGGCCCCGGCGACCCGGACCTGCTGACGATCAAGGCCGCGCGCCTGATCGGCCGCGCCGAGGTCGTCGTACATGACGGGCTGGTCTCCGACGAGATATTGGCGCTCGCTTCACCCGACGCAGACCTGATTTCCGTCGCCAAGCAGCGCAGACGCCATTCCATGCCGCAAGAGGCGATCAACGCCCTGCTGGTCGATCTTGCCCGCGAAGGCCGCCATGTCGTGCGGCTGAAGGGCGGCGATCCGTTCATCTTCGGCCGGGGTGGCGAGGAGGTCGAAGCCTGCCGCGCCGCAGGCGTGCCGGTGGATATCGTGCCGGGCATCAGCGCTGCGATCGGCAGCGCGGCGTCGGCGCAACTTCCCCTCACCCATCGCGCCGCATCCAGCGCAGTCAGCTTCGTCGCGGGCCAGTGCAAAGGGCTGACGGATCAGGACTGGTCGGGCCTAGCGGGCAAGGGACGCACGCTCGTCATCTATATGGGCGTTGCGACTGCCACCGACATCGCCGACAAGCTGATCTCGGACGGCGTATCGCCAGCAATCCCCGTGGCTGTGCTGGAAAATGGGACGCGCGCCGACATGCGCACGTTGCGGACCTTGCTCGCTGATCTGGGCGACATGGTACGGCGCGAACAGGTGGTCAGCCCGGCGCTGATCGTGGTCGGCGAAGTCGCCGCCCATGCGCTGGCGCGCGACGTGCTGATCGCCTATCGCGATACGGCTATGAACATGAAGGGCGCGGCAACGACCGGCCTGAATGGGAAAAGGGTAGAATGAAGATTTTGACGGGCAATGACCTGGTGAGCGGTGACGTCATCTGGTGGGCGGGCGATGGCTGGTCGCGGCAGGTGGGCGACAGCACCGATGTCGGCGACCATGGCGCAGACCTCGCTCGTACGGAGGAAGCCGCGCTGCACGTCGTGTGCGCTTATGTGATCGACGCGACCGTCACGGAAGACGGCGTCCGCCCGGCCCATATCAAGGACCGCATCCGCGCCCTTGGCCCGACGGTCCGCCCCGACCTGACCCTGAAACCGAACGATGCCGACGCCGGCAACTGGGTGATCTGACCATGTATCGCTATGACAGCTACGACCAGTCCATCGTCGATGCCCGCGTCGATGAATTTCGCGACCAGGTGCAGCGCCGCCTGACCGGCGCCCTGACGGAGGATCAGTTCAAGCCGTTGCGGCTGATGAACGGCCTCTATCTGCAACTCCACGCCTATATGCTGCGCGTCGCCATCCCCTATGGCACGCTGTCGGGCAAGCAGATGCGCAAGCTGGGCGAGATCGCGGCGAAATATGACCGGGGCTATGGCCACTTCACCACGCGCCAGAACCTCCAATATAACTGGATCAAGCTGGCCGATGCGCCCGACATCCTGGCCGAACTGGCGACGGTGGAGATGCACGCCATCCAGACCAGCGGCAATTGCATCCGCAACATCAGTTCCGACCAATATGCGGGCGTCTCCGCCGACGAGGTCGCGGACCCCCGCCCCTGGGCCGAGCTGCTGCGCCAATGGTCGAGCTTCCACCCGGAATTCACCTACCTGCCGCGCAAGTTCAAGATTTGCGTGATCGCATCGGACGACGATCGTGCGGCGATGCGCCTGCATGATATCGGCCTGAAGCTGGTGTCGAAGGACGGTGTGGTCGGCGCCGAAGTCTATGCCGGTGGCGGCATGGGCCGCACCCCGATGGTCGCCCCGCTGATCCGCGACTTCGTGGCCGAGGACGAGATCATTTCCTATCTCGAAGCCTGCCTGCGCGTTTACAATCGCTATGGCCGCCGCGACAACAAGTACAAGGCGCGGATCAAGATCCTGGTCCACGAAATCGGCGTCGAAGAATATAAGCGCCAGGTCGAGGAAGAATTTGCGCATATGCGTAAACTCGGCCTCAACCCGCCGGTCGAGGAACTGGCCCGCATCCGCGCCTTCTTCGCCAACCCGGCCTATGAGGCGGGCCTGAGCGAGGATATCGACCGCGCCGATCCGGCCTTTGCCCTGTGGGTCGACCGTCAGGTCGCGGCGCACAAACAACCCGGCTATGCGATCGTCAATATCAGCCTCAAGCCGCTGACCGGCATCCCCGGCGATGCGTCGGCAGAGCAGATCGAACTGGTCGCCAGCCTTGCCGAACAATATAGTCTCGACGAACTGCGCGTTACCCATGCGCAGAATCTCGTCCTGCCGCATGTGAAGAAGGCGGACCTTCACGCCATCTGGCAGAAGCTGGAAGAAGCCGGGCTGGCGGAAGCCAATCTCGACCTCATCACCGACATCATCGCCTGCCCCGGCCTCGATTATTGCGCGCTCGCCAATGCGCGTTCGATCCCGCTGGCGCAGAAGATCGCGCAGCGTTTCGCCGACGCGGAACGTCAGGCGGAACTGGGCGAACTGAAGCTGAAGATCAGCGGCTGCATCAACGCCTGCGGCCACCATCATGCCGGCCATATCGGCATTTTGGGCGTCGATCGGAAGGGCGTGGAGAATTTCCAGCTGCTGCTCGGCGGATCGGGCGCCGAAGACGCTTCGCTCGGCCAGATCACCGGCCCCGGCTTTTCCGAGGACGGCGTGGTCGATGCGATCGAGAAGGTTACGGACATCTATCTTGCCGAACGCACCAGCGGTGAACGCTTCCTCGACACCTATCGCCGCATCGGCATGAAGCCCTTCAAGGAGGCGATCTATGGTTGAGTTCCTGTCCTTCCGCGACGGCGAATCCGCCCAGGAACCGGCCGTCACGGTGGAGTGCTTCACGGGCCAGTCCAACGCCACCGCCGTGCGCATCGAACCGGGCGAGGATGCCCGCGAACTGCTGCCCCATCTCGGCCGCCTGTCGCTGGTGGAGGTGAACTTCCCCGCCTACGGCGACGGGCGCGGCTACTCCGCCGCCCGCATCCTGCGGGAATCGGGCTATCAGGGCGAGTTGCGCGCGGTCGGCGATGTCCTGGTCGATCAGATCAATGCCATGCGCCGCTGCGGCTTCGACAGTTTTCACCCCGCAAAGCCGCTGGATGACGCCGCCGTGGAGCGCGCGCTCAACCGCTATGCCGACGTCTATCAAAAGGCGATCGATGGCCGCCAGCCCATTTGGGCCAAACGGCACCCGGAGAAAATATATGGCTGAACCTGCCCGCCAGATCGACATGATCGACATCCGTCCCGCCTTCACCCAGGCGGACGCCGACGCGCTTAACGCGCGGTTCGAGGGCGTCGATACGCTGACCATGCTCAAGACCGTGTTTGCGGAGAAGCTCGCCGGCAATGTCGCCGTCGTCTCCTCCTTCGGCACGGAAAGTGCGGTCCTGCTCGATCTGGTGGCCAAGGCGGACAGGAGCGTTCCGGTCATCTTCGTCGATACGCTCAAGATGTTCGCTGAAACACTGAACTATCGTGACACGCTCATCGCGCGGATGGGCTTTACCGACAGCCGTACCGTCGCGCCGATCGCCGATGTCATCGCGAAGAAGGACGAAACGGGCCTGCGCTGGTCCTACGACCCCGACGGCTGCTGCGAAATCCGCAAGGTCGAGCCGATGAAGCGGGCGAAGGACGGCCTGGACGCCTGGATTTCGGGCCGCAAGGCATTCCAGTCGGTCACGCGCCAGAACCTGCCACGGTTCGAGGTGGAGGATGGCCGGTTGAAGCTCAACCCGCTGGGCGACTGGACCAAGACCGATCTGGAAGCCTATTTCGATCGCGAAAACCTGCCCCGCCACCCGCTGGAGGCGCAGGGCTATCTGTCGATCGGTTGCGAACCCTGCACGTCGAAGGTGAAACCGGGCGAGGATCCGCGCGCGGGCCGCTGGCGCGGGTGGGACAAGGTGGAATGTGGCATCCATTCGCCCGTCACACCAATCCCGGTGGCCGATCCCGAAGACCCCGCCAACCTGCCCGCCTTCTGACATATATTTCCACGGCAAAATCGGCCGGCAGGGTTCCATGCCCCGCCGTGCCCCGCTATGGCACGTCGATCCCGGCCTGATGGTCGCAGCGCGGGCAGATAAGCAACATGGCAGATTTTCGGTGATCGCACAGTTGCGCCTGTATCGGCGACGGCTGCGTATCCTGATGCGCCGCCATGGCCCCGAAGCACTGATCTGGCGCCGCCGCATCGCCATATTGGCCGGCGCCGTGCTGGTCGGCCTGACAGCCCTGCTTTTTGCTGAACTGGCCGACCATGCCGGCGCGCTGTTTCGCCGCATGCTGGCCTGGTGCTGGTGGTTGCCGCTCGTCGTGACGCCTCTGGGCTTTGCCAGCTTCGCATGGATCACGATCAAACTGGCGCCGGCCGCCAAGGGGTCGGGCATACCCCAGGTCATCGCCGCCGCCCGCAATCCGGATGAGGGCATGAAGGCGCTGGTGTCCGCACGCACCGCCTTCGTCAAATTCTGGCTGACCATCGGCACATTGCTGTTCGGCGCATCGGTCGGCCGCGAAGGCCCCACGGTTCAGATCGCCGCCAGCATCATGGGCTATGCCCACCGGATCATGCGGATCCCCCTGCGCGCCTCCGTCTTCATCGCCGGTGGTGCAGCGGGCGTGGCAGGAGCGTTCAACACGCCACTGGCCGGCGTCGCCTTCGCCATCGAGGAACTGGCCGCCGCTTATGAACAGCGCATGACCTTGCTGGTCATGGCGGCCGTCCTGATCGCCGGCATGGTCAGTCTGGGGCTGGCGGGAGATTATGTCTATTTCGGCGTCATGCGCCAGACGCTCAGCGTCCATGACGCGCTGATCGCCGCGCCGGTCGCCGGCTTTCTGGGCGGCATCGCCGGCGGCCTGTTTTCCCGACTGATGCTGGCGTCCGGCACGACAGACTTTTCGCCAATTGCATGGCTGCGGGCGCGGCCGGTCATCATGGCGCTGGCCTGCGGCATCGTCGTCGCCATCATGGGGGTAACGACCGGCCTCACCTGGGGCACCGGCTATGAAACTGCCCATAATGTCATCAGCGGCGATGACGTTCCGCTATGGTTCGGCGCCGCCAAATTTATTTCCACGCTGGCGACGGCGGTGTCCGGCCTGCCCGGCGGCATATTTGCGCCGTCCCTGTCGGTCGGTGCCGGGATCGGCGACATGCTGCGCAGCCTCTTTCCCACCTATCCGCAGGGCGCGGTCGTTCTGCTGGGGATGGTCGCCTATTTCACCGGTGTCGTGCGCGCCCCCCTGACCGCCGTCATCATCATTTCCGAAACCACCGCCAGCCGGGGCCTGATGATGCCCCTGCTCGCTGCCGCGCTCGTTGCCGACTTCTCCGCACAACTGGTCAGCAAGGAGCGGCTCTATCATGGCCTGGCCAAGCGGTTCGATCTGCCGAAGCACTGAATCTGTCTCGCGCGCGTAACAATATTGCAATCGACTGGACGGATCGTCCCGGTCGCGCAATATACTCGCCCTATTGTCAAAGACATAAGGGAGTCGTCGATGGACCGCCGCCAATTCCTCGCCACCAGTGGCGCCGCCGCGCTCGCAGCCACTTCGCCGCGCATCCTCGCGCAGACGGTCGGCGCGGACGACGCTCGCCTTTCCGCCAGCTTCGCTGCGATCTTCGATCGTCAACTGGACCTTTCGCCCGCGTTCGTCACCAGCCTCGGCCTCGACAAGGGGGCCCGCGCCGGCGCGAAGAGCCAGCTGGACGACAATAGCAAATCGGCGATGATGAAGCGCCTGGCCGCCACGCAGGCCGCGATCAAGGAACTGGAAGGGTACAGGACCGCCGACCTGTCCGACGCGCAGCGGCTGAACCTGGACGTCATCCTCTACGCCTTGGGCCAGCAGACCGTCGCCCCGGCCAAATTCGGCCTCAACAGCGCGGTACGCCCCTATCGCATCTTTCAGCAAGGCGGCAGCTATTTCTCCACCCCCGACTTCCTCAACACGGCCCATACCATCAATGCGACGGCCGATTGCGATGCCTATGTCGCACGGCTGGAGGCCTTCGCCCGCAACCTGCGCACCGACACCGCGCTCCAGCGGGATGAGGCGGCGCGCGGCTATCTGGCGCCGGGCTGGTCGCTCGACCTGACGCTGGGCCAGATGAAGAAGCTGCGTGCAAAGAGTGCCGCCGACAGTTCGATGGTCCAGTCGCTGGTCAGGCGCGCTGCGGCCAAGGGGCTGGCAGGCGACTGGCAGACACAGGCGGCGGCCGTCTTGGAAAAATCCATCTATCCGGCGCTGGACGAACAGATCGCAGCGATCGAATCGCTACGCGGCAAGACCGCGGCGGGCGACGGCGTCTGGCGCACCCCGCGCGGTGACGAAATCTATGCCGCTGCGCTCAAGAGCGCGACCACGACCGATCTGTCGGCCGACCAGATCCACGCCATGGGGCTGGAACAGGTGGCCGACCTTTCCGCCCAGCTGGACGTGATCCTGAAGGGCGCCGGCCGCACCAGCGGGTCGATCGGCGAGCGCCTCGCCGCGCTCAATGTCGATCCGGCACAATTGTATCCTGACAGCGCGGAGGGCCGCGCCGCCCTGCTCGCCCAGCTCAATCGCGACGTCGATTCGATGAAGGCCAAACTTCCCAACGCCTTCGCGACCATTCCTGACACAGCGCTGGAAATCCGCGCAGTGCCGGTCGAAATTCAGGATGGCGCGTCCAACGGCTATTACAACCGCGCGGCACTGGATGGATCGCGCCCGGCCATCTATTTCATCAACCTGAAGGATGTGGGCGACTGGCCGAAATATGGCCTGCCCTCGCTCACCTATCATGAAGGCGTGCCGGGCCATCATCTCCAGATTTCGACCGCGCAAAATGCAGGCGACGTGCCGATGCTGCGCAAGACCGCCTTCATGAGCGCCTATACCGAAGGCTGGGCGCTCTATGCCGAGCAGCTGGCGGACGAGCTGGGCGGTTATGCGACGCCGATCGACCGGGCCGGCTATCTCCAGTCCTTCCTGTTCCGCGCGGCGCGGCTGGTGGTCGATACCGGCATCCATGCCAAGAAGTGGGATGTTAAGCAGGCGACCGACTATATGGTCGAAAAGACCGGTTTCGCCCGCCCCCGCTGCCAGCGCGAAGTCGAACGCTATTGCACCCAGCCGGGGCAGGCGACCAGCTACAAGGTCGGCCATGGCGTGTGGAGCAAGGCCCGCCAGGACGCGCAGGCATCGCTGGGCAAGCGCTTCGATATCAAGCAGTTCCACGCCATCCTGGAGGAAGGCGCGATGCCGCTGTCGATGCTGGAAAAACGGGTCGCCGCGCGGGCGAAGGCGGTGAAAGCCTAACCATATCCGTTCGCTTCGAGCGACGTCGAGAAGTGACTAGCGCAATGCTTTGCCTTTCTCGACACGCTCGAAACGAACGAAGGCTGGTTATTCGTAATCCAGATCCTGATAGCTGTCATCTGCAACGTCGGAGAAGCGCGTGATCTTGGCGTCGAACTTCATGCGGATGCGGCCGGTGGAGCCGTGGCGCTGCTTGGCGACGATCACCTCGGCCAGGCCGTAGATACGCTCCATATTTTCCTTCCACGCGGCATAGGCAGCCTCGTCGTCGGGCTTGGGCTCCTTGGCGGCTTCATAATAATCCTCGCGGAACACGAACCACACCATGTCCGCATCCTGCTCGATCGATCCGGATTCGCGAAGATCGGACAGTTGCGGCCGCTTGTCCTCGCGCTGCTCGACCGCACGGCTGAGCTGCGACAGCGCCAGCACGGGCACATGAAGCTCCTTCGCCAACGTCTTCAAACCGCGCGAAATTTCGGAAATCTCGTTCACGCGGTTTTCATTGCCGCGTCCCGTGCCCTGAAGCAGCTGGAGATAGTCGACGACGATGAAGCCGATATCATGCCGCCGCTTCAACCGGCGTGCGCGGGTACGCAGCGCCGCGATCGTCAGGCCGGGCGTATCGTCGATGAACAGCGGCAATTCCTGCAAGTCGCGGGCAGCGCGCGACAGATTTTGGAAGTCAGCCCGGCTGATCTTGCCCATGCGCAACGCTTCGCCTGAAATGCCGGACTGTTCGGCCAGAACGCGGGTCGCCAGCTGGTCGGCCGACATTTCGAGCGAGAAGAAGGCCGTCTTGGCCCCCATATTCTTTTCCGCCGGGATGCCATCCGCATTGTCGCGCAGCCAGCGTGACGCCGCATTATAGGCGATGTTGGTCGCCAGCGACGTCTTGCCCATGCCAGGACGGCCGGCCAGGATCATCAAGTCCGAATTATGCAGACCGCCGATCTTGGCGTTCAGGCTGTTGATGCCGGTCGTGATACCCGACACATGGCCGCCGCTGTTGAGCGCGCGTTCCGCCACCTGCACGGCGGCGGTCGACGCGGTCAGGAAGCTCTTGACCGAGCCGGACTCTCCCTCACCTTCGGACACTTTGTAAAGGGCGACTTCGGCTGCTTCGATCTGCTCGCGGGGATTGACATCCTCGCTGGTATCCATCGCATTTTCAACCAGTTCGCGCCCGACGCTGACAAGCTGGCGCAGCAGGGCGAGATCATAGATCTGCGTCGCGAAATCGCGCGCGCCGATCAGCGCCGCGCCATTGCCGGTCAATTGCGCCAGATAGGCCGCGCCGCCCAGTTCCTTCAACGCCGGATCCTGCTCCAGCATGGGTTTGAGCGTGACCGGATTGGCGACCATGTCCTTGTCCAGCAGGCGCATGATCGCATCGTAGATACGCCCGTGCAGCGGCTCGAAATAATGTTCGGCCTTCAGCTTCAGCTGCACATCCTCGGCAATGCGATTGTCGATCATGATCGCGCCCAGCAGCGCGGCCTCCGCCTCGACATTGCGCGGCAGTTCGGTTCCGCTGCTGTCAGCGGGGTTGATTTTCAGCAATTCGACCATGGCCCCTCTTTCCTCTCCCGACACGCGGCGCGCAAGGGCTGAAACGGAAACCATCTGTGGATAAGTCCCGCTTGCTTTTCGGCGCGCGTCACCGCACTGACTAAATCCTGCATCATGGCCGATCCGCGCATCATAGACATCCAGCTGGACCAGCGCACGATCCTGTGGCGCAACGCCGACGTGGAGCAGGAACGGCGCATCGCGATCTTCGACCTGCTGGAGGATAATCATTTCGCGCCGCAGCGGGTCCATGCGGACGGCTATGCCGGTCCCTACAAGGTGATGCTGCGGGTCGAGGATGGACGGCTGGGCATCGAGATCAACCGCGAGGATGGCACGCCGCTTGAAGCGATCATCCTGAGCCTGGGCCGGTTCCGCCGGCCGATCCGCGAATATTTCGCCATTTGCGACAGCTATTATCAGGCGATCAGCAACGCTTCCCCGCAACAGATCGAGACGGTGGACATGGCCCGGCGCGCCATCCACAACGACGCGGCGGAGGTGCTGAAGGAACGGTTGGAGGGCAAGATCGAGGTCGATTTCGACACGGCCCGCCGACTTTTCACGCTCATCTGCGTACTGCATATCAAGGGGTAAGACGATCAGGGTTGTGACTTTGGGTGGCCTGCTGGTCCGCATCGGGGCGGGACTGGCGGTGGTCGCGGCGCTGGCTCTGGCGCTGTGGCTCTATGCGCGCGCCTGGGCGCCCGATCGCGATCAATATCCCGTGCAAGGCGTCAGCATCAGTGCCGACAACGGCCCGGTCGACTGGGGCACGCTGGCGGCGCAGGGGGCGGACTTCGCCTATATCCGCGCCGGCGACGCCGCCGATCATCGCGACCCCGCCTTTGCCGCCAACTGGCGCGGCGCCCGCGCCGCAGGGCTGCGCTATGGTGCGCTGATCGAATTCTCCCCCTGCCGCCTCGCCAGCGACCAGGCGACTGGCTTCATGACCACCGTGCCGCGCGACAATGCCGCGCTGCCGCCGGTTATTCGGCTGGCCTTCACGCCCGCCTGCACGGCCCGGCCGAACCGCGACCTGTTGCTGTCGGAACTCAACACGCTGGTCAATCTGATGGAGGGTCATGCCGGCAAGACCGTGCTGCTCAACGTGACCGAGGATTTCGACAAGATTTATGATATCGGCTCGGGCATCAACCGGACCTTGTGGCTGGACGGCAATTTCTTCCCCCCCGATTATGCGACCAAACCCTGGGTGATGTGGACAGCCAACGACATGCGGCATATCGACGGCGTCGATGGTCCGGTCCGATGGAATGTGGTGACGCCCTGATGCAATACGAACAACGAGTTGGACAGCTTATCGCGGCAGCACGCGCAGCGATGGGCAACGCCCATGCGCCCTATAGCCGCTTTGCCGTGGGCGCCGCCGTGCGCCTGACCGATGGCAGCATCGTTACCGGCTGCAACTTCGAAAATGCCAGCTACGGCCTGTCGCTGTGCGCCGAGACGGTCGCACTGGCCACGGTCAATGCGCAGGGTCGTTTCGCAGATGTAACGGATATCGCGGTCGTCGGCGGCGCCATGGACGTGGGAGAGGAAGCGCTCGTCACCCCCTGCGGCCGCTGCCGCCAGATCATGAACGAAGCCGAGCAGATGGCCGGCCGCACCCTTGGCATCTATTGCGCCACGCCCAGCGGCGACCGCATCCTTGACCTGACGGTCGCAGACCTCCTCCCCCATGCCTTCGGTCCCGCGGACCTGGGCATCGGCCCCACGACGAAGAGCTGAAACGACATGGCCATTCTTTCCGACAAATGGATTCGCGAACAGGCGCAGACGACCGGCATGATCGAGCCGTTCGTGGAAAGCCAGCGACGCGAAGGCTGCATCAGCTACGGCCTGTCCTCCTATGGCTATGACGCGCGGGTGGCGGACGAGTTCAAGATCTTCACCAATGTCGACAGCACGATCGTCGATCCCAAGGATTTCGATCCCAAAAATTTCGTCGACCGCAAGACCGACTGCTGCATCATCCCGCCCAACAGCTTCGCGCTCGCCCGCACGGTCGAATATTTCCGCGTGCCGCGCGACGTGCTGGTCATCTGCCTGGGCAAGTCCACCTATGCCCGTTGCGGCATCATCGTGAACGTGACGCCGCTGGAGCCGGGCTGGGAAGGGCATGTGACACTGGAATTTTCCAACACCACCCCGCTGCCCGCCAAGATCTACGCCAATGAAGGCGCCTGCCAGTTCCTGTTCCTTCAGGGCAATGAGCCATGCGAGGTCAGCTATGCCGACCGCGCCGGCAAATATATGGGGCAGCAGGGGGTGACTCTCCCCCGCCTGTGATGCGACAATCACGGCCATGACCTTCTGGCGCAGGACAGCGCGCAATGCCCCGCCTCCGCCCGACATCGGGCCGGACCGGCGGGTCTATGCGATCGGCGACGTACATGGCTGCGCCGACCTGCTCGACCGGTTGCTGGCCATGATCGCCCAGGATGATGACGACCGGCCGGCCAAGCCGATCAGCCTGATCCTGCTGGGCGACCTTATCGACCGTGGCCCCAACTCTCGCGGCGTGGTGGAGCGCGTGATGGCGCTGATGGCGTCGGGCGGCGATGTCCGCTGTCTCAAGGGCAATCATGAGGAAGTCTTCATCCTGGCCGCGCGCGGCGATGCGCGCGTCATCCCAGTCTTTCGCCGGATGGAGGGAGAGGCGACGCTGGACAGCTATGGCCTGGACCCTGCTCTGTTCCGGGTCATGACCGACCCGGAAATCGCCGCATGGATGGAAATCCATGTGCCCCGCGCCCATGTCGATTTCCTGGATGCCCTGCCCGACAGCATCGCCATGGGCGATTATCTGTTCGCCCATGCCGGCATTCGTCCCGGCGTGCCGGTGGATGAACAAAGCCCGGCCGACCTGCGCTGGATCAGGCGCGAATTTCTCGACCATCGCGGCGCGCACCCTCATATGATCGTCCATGGCCACAGCATCAGCCCCGATGTGGAGGAGCGGGTCGGACGGATCGGCATCGATACCGGCGCGTTCCTGTCGGGCCGATTGACCGCCATAGGGCTGGAAGGCACCGACCGCTGGTTTCTCCAGACTGGCGACCGGTGCGATTCGCATTGAACATGCGCAACTGGCCGTTTGCGCGGCACCAGTACCGTCGCAATGACTGATCCAAATCAACCATTGCCGCGTTATGGTCAAAATAGGCGCCAACTTCCCGTTATCCGGCCCTTCATCCGCTGCTTTTGCTTCTGTTTTTCTCCGGACAGACTAGCGTGTCCCCCGATGCACGAAAGACGAGATACCCAATGAACCTCAAGATCATTTCGACCGGCAATGTGGGCCTGGACAAGATTCTGGGGGGCGGCATCCCGGCCAGTAGGCTCTATCTGCTGGAAGGCGCACCGGGATCGGGCAAGACCACATTGGCGCTGCAATTTCTGCGCGAGGGCGTGCGCAACGGCGAACGGGTTCTCTACATCACCCTGTCCGAAACGCGCGAGGAACTGGGCGCCGTTGCAGCGTCCCATGACTGGACGCTCGATGGCTTCGACGTATTCGAACTGGAATCGGCCGACGACGTGTTCGGCACCGGCCGCGAACAATCCATCATCCACCCATGGGAAATGGAACTGGGCGAAACCATCCGCCTGATCCAGGATGAGGTGGAGCGGGTACGCCCGACCCGCGTCGTGTTCGACAGCCTGTCCGAAATGCGCCTGCTCGCGCAGGATCCGTTGCGGTATCGTCGTCAGGTTCTGGCCCTGAAGCAATTCTTCTCCGGCCGCGACAGCACCGTCATCCTGGTCGACGACATGACCGGATCGGCCGACGCGCGCGACGCCCATCTGCACAGCCTGTGCCATGGCGTCGTCACGCTGGAACGGCTCACGCTGGACTTCGGGGCGGCGCGGCGGCGCATGCAGGTGCAAAAACTGCGCGGCGTCGATTTCACGGCCGGCTATCATGACATGATGATCCGCAAAGGCGGCGTCGATATCTTCCCCCGCCTCATCGCCGCCGACCATCATAGCGATTTCACCGGCGACATGGTGCAGAGCGAAGTCGACGAACTCGACGCCCTGATGGGTGGCGGCCCCATGCGCGGCACCAGCACGCTCATCACCGGCCCCGCCGGATCAGGCAAGACGACCATCGCCCTGCAATATCTCTATGCGGCCTGCGAACGCGGCGAGCCATGCACGCTGTTCGAATTTGACGAGCGTGTCGGCACGTTGCTGACCCGGTCCACCGCCTTCGGCCTGGATATTACGGGCCATGTCGAAACGGGCTGCATGATGATCCAGCAGATCGACCCGGCCGAAATCTCGCCGGGCGAATTTGCCGCGCGCGTCCGGCATGAGGTCGAGGAACGCGGCGTCCGCATGATCGTGATCGACAGTCTGAACGGCTATATGGCCGCCATGCCCCAGGAACAGCAATTGCTGCTCCAGATGCACGAGTTGCTCTCCTATCTCAGCCAGCGGGGCGTGGTGACATTCCTCATCAACCCGCAGCACGGGCTGGTGGGCAGCATGTCGACCAACCTCAACATCTCCTACGTGGCCGATACCGTGGTATTGCTGCGCTTCTTCGAAGCGGAGGGGCGCGTGCGCAAGGCCATATCCGTCCTCAAAAATCGTGGCGGCGTGCATGAAGACGCCATCCGGGAGTTTCGCATCGACAGGGATGGCGTGCGGGTCGGGGAGCCGCTGCGCGCTTTTCGCGGCGTGTTGACCGGTACGCCCGAATATCTCGGCGACATCAAGCCCCTGATGGAAGATCGCACCGGTGACGCCTGAGCCTTGTCGGGAAGGCAACCGCCTTCTCATCTGCGCCCCATTCGGCCGCGATTCCGACAGCGTTGCCAAGCTCGTCGCGGGCGAGGGTTATGACCTCCATATTTGCGCCGATATCGGCGCCGTTGCCGCTGGGCTGGATGAGAATGTCGGCGCCGTCCTCGTCACCGAAGAGGCGTTGACCGGCGATCTTGCCCTGTTGCGCACGGCGATCGGCGCGCAGCCCGATTGGTCGGACGTCCCCTTCATCCTGCTGCGGGCACAGCGGACCAGCCGTACCCCGCCCGGTCCCTGGATGCCCGGCCGCCTGCTCGACCTGGTCACCAATACGGTCGTGCTGGAAAGGCCGCTGGGCGTGGCATCCCTGGTCAGCGCGATCGCTTCGGCCATGCGCGCGCGCCGGAAACAGTTTGAAATGCGCGATCGCATCGAGGAACTGGCGACCAGCGAAAATCGGCTGCGCCTGGCCACCGCCGTCGCCAATATCGGTACGTGGGATTTCGACATCGTCACGAACCAGTTGCGCTGGGACGACCGGTGCAAGGCCATGTTCGGCGTTCCGGCCGACACGGCGATCAGTTATGAAGGCCGCTTCCTGACCGGCCTGCACCCCGATGATCGGGACCATGCGGCAGCGGCCGTGACGAACGCGCTCGATCCCGACAGCGACGGCCAGATCGATATCGAATATCGCACCATCGGGCCGGACGATGGCCAGGAACGCTGGATCGCGGCCAAGGGCGGTGCGATCAAGGAAGATGGCCGGGTGGTCCGGCTGATCGGCACCGTCATCGACATTTCCGAAACCAAGCGTGCAGCCGCAGCGCTGGCCACGTCGGAAGCGGCCCTGCGCGAAGAAAGCCTGGCGCTCGACATCCTCAACCACACCAGCCGCCAGGTTGCGGCCGAACTGGACCTCGACCGGCTGGTTCAGACAGTGGTGGATGCCGGTTGCGAACTGACGGGTGCGCAAATCGGCGCCTTCTTCTACAATCGCATCGACGATGCGGGCGAAAGCTATCTGCTCTACAGCCTGTCGGGCGCATCGATGGACGATTTCGCCGGCTTCCCCATGCCGCGCAACACTGAAGTCTTCGCCCCCACTTTCGCGGGAATGGGGCCGGTGCGCTCCGACGACATCACGCGCGACCCTCGTTATGGTCGCAACGACATCTATCACGGCATGCCCCAGGGGCATCTTCGGGTCGTTTCCTATCTCGCTGTGCCGGTCATCGCCCGGTCGGGCGAGGTGATTGGCGGTCTCTTTTTCGGCCATGCGCAGGCCGGGCAGTTTGACGAGCGCGCCGAACGACTGGCGCTTGGCCTGTCGGCGCAGGCGGCCATCTCGATCGAAAATGCTCGCCTCGTCCAGGCCGCCCAGCGGACCAACCAGACGCTGGAGCAGAAAGTCGCCGAGCGCACCGCCGCGCTGGAGGCTGAAATGGTCAGCCGCGCCCGCGCCGAAGCCGCCCTGCGCCAAAGCCAGAAAATGGAGGCGGTGGGTCAGTTGACCGGCGGTATCGCCCATGATTTCAACAATATGCTGACCGGCGTGATCGGCGGCATCGACATCGTCAAGCGCCGGATCGCGTCCGGCAGGCTAGACGATCTGGACCGGTTCATGGACGCCGCATCCACATCGGCGCAGCGCGCCGCAGCGCTCACCGCCCGGCTGCTGGCCTTTTCCCGCCGCCAGTCGCTCGATGCCCGGTCGGTCGATATCAATGCGCTCGTCACCGCGCTCGACGATCTGCTCGCGCGCTCCATCCATGAAAATATCCGGCTGACCATCGTGCCGGGCGCGGACGCCCCTCACGCCGTCGTCGATCCCAACCAGCTGGAAAACGCCATATTGAACCTGGCGATCAATGCGCGTGACGCCATGCCAGACGGCGGCGAACTGACGGTCGAGGTCGCCACGATCAACCTGGACGACGCCTATGTCGCCGCCAAGCCGGATATGGAGGCCGGCCGCTATGTGCTGATCGCCGTGTCCGACACCGGGGTCGGCATGGACGCGGGTGTGATCGACAAGGTGTTCGAACCCTTTTTCACCACCAAGCCGATCGGACAGGGCACCGGCCTTGGCCTTTCCATGGTCTATGGGTTTGCGCGGCAATCAGGCGGACAGGTCCGCATCCACAGCCAGCCCGGCGTCGGTACTTCGGTCAAACTCTACCTCCCTGCCGGAGAAGTCGGCAAAGAGACCCAGGATCAGGCGGTGCAGGCGATTCAGGAAGGCCATGGCCAGACCGTGCTGGTGGTGGAGGATGATCCGTCCGTCCGCCTGCTCGTGCGCGATGTGCTGGAGGATCTGCGCTATGTCACGCTGGAGGCCGGCGATGCGGCGGAGGCGATCCCGATCCTGCAATCCGCCCGGCCGATCGACCTGATGGTGTCCGATGTCGGCTTGCCGGGGATGAACGGCCGTCAATTGGCTGAAGTCGCGCGCGAACATCGCCCGCACCTGCCGATCCTGTTCGTCACTGGCTATGCAGAAAATGCGGCGGTTCGGGCCGGTTTTCTGGGAAAGAATATGGGCATGATCACCAAACCCTTCGCGCTGGACGCATTGGCGGCGAAGATCGACGAAATGATGGCGGGCGCCGACAGCTGATCGCTCCGTTCATTTTGATATGGACATAAGAGGCACCCTCGCCTAACCGCTCCTGCGAACTATTATCATTAATAGCGCAGAGTGGATCGATCGTCATGGTTGCCAGAGCCTCCCCCGCACCCCGCTACCGGCTGGCGGTCGCCAGCCGTGTCCTGGCGGCGGGTCCGCTGAACTATGCGCTGACCGCGATCGCCACCGCGCTGCTCGCCCGCCATTTGCCACTCTGCCGCGCGGAGGCCAGCATAGCGGCCACCCTCTCCTCATTCCTCCTCTTCGCGCTGATCGCGATGGCAATCTTCCACGCCCGCTCGACGGCAAAGGTCTGGGTCTGGATGGTCGGCAGCACCGCATTGCTCGGCAGCCTGCTCGCCCTCTCGCTCCAGTTGGGAGGCCGCGCATGAAGGACGGTTTCCGCCAGTCCATGGCCTGGCTCCACACCTGGACCGGGCTGCTGCTGGGCTGGCTGCTCTTCGCCATGTTCGTCACCGGCACCGCCGCCTATTTCCAGGAGGAAATCACGCGCTGGATGAAACCGGAAGTGACAGCCGCGCCCGATGGCGAAGCCGCGACGCAGGCCGCCATCGCCTATCTGCATCGCACCCAGCCGGACGCGCAAAGCTGGTTCATCTCGCCCCCCTCGGCGCGCAGCCCCACCGCCAATGTCTTCTGGCAACCGCGCGCGGTGGAGGGCGAAGCGCCACGCAAGCGGCGCGGCAGGCGCAGCGATACCAGCGCCACGCTGGACGGCCAGGGCCAGCCGGTGGCCGCACGCGAAAGCCGGGGCGGCTTCTTCCTCTACCGCTTCCACTTCGACCTTCATTACATCCCGGTCTATTGGGCGCGCTATCTGGTCGGCGTCGCGGCGATGTTCATGCTGATCGCGATTTTCAGCGGCATCGTCACCCACAAGAAGATTTTCGCCGACTTCTTCATGCTCCGCTTTGGCAAGGGGCAACGCAGCTGGCTCGACGCGCATAATGTCACGGCGGTCTTCGCCCTGCCCTTCTACCTGATGATCACCTATACCGGGCTGGTCACGCTGGCGACCATGTACATGCCTTGGGGGATCGCCGCCAATTACAGCAAGCCCGACACCTTTTTTGAGGAGGTCTTCCCCGGCCGCGCGGAGGTGGAGCGATCCGGCATCGGCGCGCCGCTGGTTGCCGTCGCGCCGTTGATGGAGGTCGCGCGCCGGCGCTGGAACGGGGCAGAGATCGGGTCGGTGCGCGTCGCCCTGCCCGGTGACAGCAACAGCACCATCACCTTGACCCGCGCGTCCAGCGGCGCGATCGGATCGCGCGGCGAAAGCATCGTCTTTTCTGGCACATCCGGCGACCTGATCGAGGCAAGCGCCCCGCAGGGCGGCGCCATGGCGACGCAAAGCGTGATGATCGGCCTGCATGCCGGGCGTTTTGCCGGCTGGGGTCTGCGCTGGCTCTATTTCCTGTCCGGCATCGGCGGCACGATCATGGTCGGCAGCGGCCTCGTCCTGTGGACCGTCAAGCGCCGCGCCAAGCTGCCGGATCCTGCGCGCCCGCATGTCGGCTTCCGCCTCGTCAGCCGGATGAACGTCGCCGCCATCGCGGGCCTGCCGGCGGGGATCGCCACGTATTTTCTGGCCAATCGCCTGCTGCCGTCGGGCATGGAGGGACGCGCCGACTGGGAAATCCACAGCCTTTTCATCGCCTGGGGCGCAACGCTGATCTGGGCGATCGCCCGTCCCGAAAAGCGAGCCTGGGTGGAAAGCCTGGCGCTGGCCGGCGGCCTGTTCGCCGCCGTCCCCGTCGTCAATGCGTTGACGGTACCGCGTAACGGCATCAGCGGCCTGCTGACCGGCGACTGGCTGTTCGTCGCCTTCGACATCGCCATGCTGACCCTCGCCCTCGGCTTCGGCTTCGCCGCGCACAAGGCGGCCCGCGCCACCGCCGCAAAGCCCCCGCGCCGCGCCCGCGCGATCACGGAAGAACTGGCCACCGCATGACCCACATCATCGCCATCGCGCTCTGCATCGCCGGCTTTGCGTGCCTGTGCGCCGCCATGGTGCGGCACCAGCCCGATTTCGTCGGACGCAAGCTGGACGCGGGGACCAGCCGCATGCTGCGCCATGCGGGCTTCGCCCTCTTGCTGGCGGCGCTGGCGGGCGACATGATCGGCCTGGGTACCGGCTATGGCACCGTCGCCTGGTGCGCGCATCTGACGCTGGGGGCCGGACTGGTCCTGTTCCGCCTCAATCGCGCGATCGCCCGTCAGCCAGTGAAGGGGAAGCCGGCGCGAAAGGAGTAATTTTCTCCGTTCGTTTCAGGCGAAGTCGAGAAAGCGAGGCAGAGCCGGATTTAACATAGCTATACGCACACGCAGCGCTGACGGCTTCTCGACTTCGCTCGAAGCGAACGGATAGTATCTCTTATTTCCACCCCTTCGCCACAGCCGCCTTCTCACCAGCGGCATCCACCGGCGCCCCGGCGATCAGCGCATCGACCGTCGCCATGACCCGCGCATCGGGGGAGGACGCCTGTCGATAGGCCGTCACCTGCCCCGTCCCCGGCAACGCCTGCTGCACCTGCCAGCCTTCACCCTCGCGGCAGGCGACGCCTGCCATCGCCCCGTCGAAGCTGCGGCACCAACCGCCGCCCTTGCGCAGGAAAGTCAGGCCGATGCGGATCGCCGCGTCATCCTGCGCCGACGCCAGCTGGCTATCGAGCGCCGTGGCAAGCGGCCCCTGCGCCACCATGACGCCGTCCTTCAAGCCGACCGGCCCAGCCTCTCCCCCGGAAAAGCGTCCAACACCCAGCCCCAGAAGCAGGCTGGCGGCAATTGCGCCGCCCATCGCCCAGCCACCCCAACGGCGCGTGGGCGACACCGGCCGCGCCATCGGCACCACCGTATCGCTTCCCTCCAGCATGCTGCGCAGCCGGTCGGGCACCGGTTCCTGCGCGACGGGCGCATAATGGCCCGCCAGCTGATCCCGCAACCGGCGATGCTGCGCCAGCCGCTCGGCCAGCGCCGGATCGCCCGCCACGGCGCGCTCGACGCGACGCTGGTTCACCTCGTCCAGTTCGCCGTCGACCAGCGCGACCAGCATGGCTTCGTCGATATCCGTCATGCCGCCTCTCCCATCAGTTCCAGTAACGCGCCGCGTCCGCGGACGAGGCGAGACGTCAAAGTGCCCATCGGAATGCCCAGCACCGCTGCCGCTTCCTTGTAGGACAGCCCCTCCACCAGCACGAGCGCGATCGCCTCGCGCTGTTCGTCGGGCAAGGCCTGCATCGCCCGGTCGACGTCGGACAGCATCATATGCGCCTCCACATCCCGGTCGCCGGCATGGCCGACGCTCAACCCCGCCTCTTCCGGTGCGAACGTCTTGGCGGCGCGTTGCCGGGCGCGGGCTTCGTCGATCCACAGGTTGCGCATGATCCGATACATCCAACTGTCCAGACGGGTGCCCGGCTGCCACTGATCGCGCGCTTTCAGGCCGCGCTCCAGCGCCGCCTGACACAGATCGTCCCCATCGGCGCGATCCCGCGACAGGCTGGCGGCAAAACGCCGCAGCCGGGGCAGGATATCCAGCAGGTCGCGTTCGAATGACATTGGCACTCCGTCACATGATCGAAGGATGAAACGTGCCAGCCCATCCGTTTCATCCCGAAGACAGATGACGCATGGACATTTTTTCGCAATGGATGATTTTGCACGCGAAAGGACCGGTGAGACGGACATGAAGCTGACGCGGCCATGGATGATGGCGGGCCTGATCCTGCTGGCGCCGACGTCTATGTCGGACGCCCAGGCGCAATTGCTGCCCGGTGGTGGTGGCCTCGGCGCGGTTGGTCAGGACGCGGTCGGTCAGGTCGTGCCCGATACGCTTGGCGGGCTTAGAGACCGGGTCGGCTCGGCGCTCGACGCGACCGGACTGGACCGGCTCGATCCGGGGCGGCTTGCCGATCGGCTGGCGAGCGCCCGCGCCGCGCGGGTACGCGACCTGCTGCGCCGGCATGGCGACCGGATCGAACTGGACGACCGACGCGAACCGGCACGGCGCGGCGTCATCCTGCTGACCGGCGCAGACGAAGGCGCGCTCGCCGCCCTGCGCGCGGCCGGCTATGGCGTGGACGGTGAGAGGGTGGAGGGCATAGACCTGCCCATCGCCCGCCTGACCCTGCCCAAGGGCAAAAGCCTGACCCGCGCCCTGCGCGAAGTGCGCAAGATCGCACCGCAAGCGCAGGCAAGCGCGGACAATCTCTATTTCCCCAGCGGCCCGGCGCTGGCGCTCGCGAACGCCGCCCTTGCCGGTGGCGGCAGGGTGGACGGGCGCGTCGCCGGCCTGATCGACGGCGGGGTCGGCCGCCACCCCTCGCTCGGGTCGGCCATCGAACAGCGCGGCTTCGCGCAGGGCGCGCCGCGCGCCAGCCCGCATGGCACCGCCGTCGCTTCGCTCATCAGCGGCGAAGGTCTGGTACGGGGTGCAGCGCCGGGCACCCCCTTGCTGGTGGCCGACGTCTATGGCGACGATCCGGCCGGCGGCGGCGCCTTCGCCATCGTCCGCGCGCTCGGCTGGATGGCGGCGCGCGGCGTGCGCGTGGTGACGGTCAGCCTGGTCGGGCCGGCCAATCCCCTGCTCGACGGTGCGATCCGACAGGCACGGGACCGGGGCGTGACGGTGGTGGCGGCGGTCGGCAATGACGGCCCGGCTGCCCCGCCTGCCTATCCCGCCTCCTATCCCGGCGTGGTCGCCGTCACCGGCATAGATGGGCGCGGTCGGTCTTTGCCCGAAGCCGGCCGCGCGCTCCATGTCGATTTCGCTGCCCCCGGCGCGGACATGCAGGCGGCCGATATGCAAGGTGGCAAGGCGGCGGTGCGCGGCACCAGCTTCGCCGCACCGCTGGTCGCCGGCCGGCTGCTCGCGCGCGGCACGCTGGCCGCCCTGCGCGCCGAAGCCGACCCGGCCCGCAAGGGGCAGGCGCCCGTCATCTGCGAAAATTGCAGAAATAACGATTGAATTTCAGCTGCTTGAAAGTTTTTCATGAACGGCGGGATTAAAGCGACCACGCCTCCCGTTCTCCTTTCATCACGATGATATCGATGAAGGAGACATGAGATGAAAGCCCGGTATCTGAAAGCTCATTATCTGATCGCCGCAGCCAGCCTCGCCGCCCTGACGGTGGCCCCCGCATCGGCCCAGTTGCTCGGCGGTGGCGGTTTGGGCGGTTCGCTGGGCGGAGCGCTGGGCGGTGGCGGAAGCGGCGGTCTTGGAGGTTCGCTCGGCGGCACGCTTGGCGGTGGTGGCAGCCTGGATCGCAGCATCGACCTCGACAATGGTCGCGTCGGCGCCAGCGGATCGAGCCGCAGCCGGGCCGATGGGTCCGCCAGCGGGTCCGCCACCCGCAAGGGCAAGAGCCGCAGCGCCAGCGCTTCGGGCTCGGCGGCCGGTTCGGCCAGTGGCAGCCTGGCGGTTGATACGCTCGGCACCAATGATGCGCGAAGCGCCGTGGGTTCGGTGCGGGATCGCGCCACCGATACGGCCGGCACCGTCCGTGACCGGGCGACCGGCACTGCCGGCGCCGCGCACGATCGTGCGACCGACACGCTCGCCAGCGCGCGCGACCGGGCCGGCACGACGGTCGGCAACGCCCGCGATCGCGCCTCCGCCGTAAAGGACCGCGCCAATTCGGCCGCCAGCAATGCGGCAGGGCAAGCGACGGGTGCCGTCGACAATGCGGCCTCTGTCGATGCCAGCGGATCGCTGTCGGGTCGAGTGAGCGGTCAGGGCTCTTCGACCGGCGGCACCAGCGGCAACGATACCCCCGATCAGGCGGACTGATTGACCCCGCCGGGGCATGCGGACAAGCGGAACCGTTCTACACCGCCTGTCCAAAGCCCCTCCGCCTGATGAATGGGCCGGCAGCCTTTCAGGCCGCCGGCCCATTCCCCCCTTTCGCAGATCAGCGCACGTTCAGGCCCAGTTCGCCGAGCAACTGCCCGGCCTGTTCGCGCGATATCGTCGCGCCCCGGAACAGCCCGGCATTGACCAGCCGCAACCCGCTGATATCGGCCCCGCGCAGGTCCGCCCCGTCGAACCGGCATCCGTCCAGCGCTGCGTCGCGCAGGCTGCATCCGTCGAACAAAGTGCCGCGAAAATCGCATTTGGCCAGGTCCGCCTGGCTGAAATCCACCGCCGTGACCACCTGCTTGCGGAAGGAAAAGCCCGGCAGCCGCGCGTTGACGAGCAGCGTCTCCTTGAACTCCATGTCCAGCGCACTGGCATCGGTCAGGTCGGCGCCGGTCAGCTTGCACCGTTCGAATTTCGCGCCGAACAGCTTGGCTCGCCGAAACGCGCCATTGTTGAAGTCGCAGGCGGTGAGTGCCGCCTCCCGCAGATCCGCGCCGGTAAAGGTCGCAAACCCACCCCGGCAGGACAGCCAGCGCGATCCGTCCAGCTTCGCGCCGGTCAGGTCGGTGCGGCGCAATTGGCACCGCTCGAAGGTCCAGCGCGACAGGTCCAGTCCCGACAGGTCGGCCTCATCCAGGTCGCAATCGACCAGATGATGGGGCAATCCCTTCGCCAGCGGTGCGATATCGTTGCGGCCCAGCGTCCGTTCGCTGATGGTGCGGTCGGCAAAAAGATCATCCATGCCCTTGCCTTAGCGGCAGCTGCGCCAACGGAAAAGGCCGGCGATCCTTCCGGACGCCGGCCTTTCCACCCCCCTGGGCAATGCGTGTCGGATCAGGCGACCTTGGCCTGCTCCTCCAGGATTTCGTCCGGATCGCGCAGCACATAACCGCGGCCCCAGACCGTCTCGATATAATTGTCGCCGCTGCATGCCAGCGCCAGCTTCTTGCGCAGCTTGCAGATGAACACGTCGATGATCTTGAGTTCCGGTTCGTCCATCCCGCCATAAAGATGGTTCAGGAACATTTCCTTGGTCAGCGTCGTGCCCTTGCGCAGCGAGAGCAGTTCCAGCATCGCATATTCCTTGCCGGTCAGGTGGACGCGGTTGCCGTCCACTTCCACCGTCTTGGCGTCCAGGTTCACCGACAGCTTGCCGGTGCGGATGACCGACTGGCTATGCCCCTTGGACCGGCGAACGACCGCATGGATGCGGGCGATCAGCTCTTCGCGATGGAAGGGTTTGGTCACATAATCGTCCGCGCCGAAACCGAAGGACCGGACCTTGCTGTCCATTTCCGAAATGCCCGACAGGATCAGCACCGGCGTCTGCACCTTGGCCGCGCGCAGCTTCTTGAGCACGTCATAGCCGTGCATGTCCGGCAGGTTCAGGTCCAGGCAGATGATGTCATAATCATACAGCTTGCCCAGATCGAGGCCTTCCTCGCCCAGGTCGGTCGTATAGACATTAAACCCCTCGGTCGTGAGCATCAGCTCGATCGCCTTGGCGGTGGTAGGTTCGTCCTCGATCAGCAGCACGCGCATGTGAAGCCCCTTAGTCAGTAGCAGTCCCGTTCACCCCACCAGAACGGCTTCTGCTCCAATTCATTAACCAAAAAACTTCTGAAGGACAAAGGTTAATTTTTCGCTAACCGGCAGGAATCCACGAGTCGCGCCAATTCGAATCTGTTTACAAAGGGTTGAGACCGTAACGGCCCACCCGGAGTCAAGATGGATTCACCTGCGAAACGAGGTCTTTTACCCTCGTGCGCAGCGCAATCATGGCGCGATCATGCTGAAGAAAATCTTACGCCGCCCCTGATCCAGGTTAACAGCCATGATGCTTCGTCAGGAAGTCGAGCAGCGCATCGACACGCGCCGGGCGCAGCCGCGAGGGCGGCGTCACCAGATGCAGGCCGAAGGGTGGCGGGCGCCAGTCGGTGAGGATTTCCTCCACCTCCCCCTTTGCCAGTGCGTCGCCGATGATGAAGTCGGGCAGGCGCGCCACGCCCACCCCCATGCGCAGCGCGGGCAGCATCGCCTCCCCGCTGTTCACCGTGATGCGGCCGCGCACCTGCACCACCACATTCTGCTGCCCGGGACCTGCAAAGCGCCACACGTCCGGCGCAGTCGCGTTCGAATAGCAAAGGCAGTCGTGACTCCCCAGGTCGGACGGATGCTGCGGCCGCCCACGCTCGTCCAGATAGGCGGGCGAAGCGATGACGTGCATCGTCACATCCGCCAGCCGCCGCGCGCGCAGGCTGCTGTCGGGCATGTCGGCGATGCGGATCGTGGCATCCAGCCCCATTTCGACGATGTCGATCTTCGCGTCGGACAGATGCAGGTCGACATCGACCAGCGGATGTTCCTTGGTGAATTTCGCGATCAACGGCGCGATCCGCAGCAGGCCGAACGTCATCGGCGCCCCCAGCCGCACCGTGCCGGACAGGTCTGCCGTCTCGTCGCGCGCCGCCTCTTCCGCCGCCTGCCCCTCGGCCAATATGCGATGGGCATGATCGGCCAGCCGCTTGCCGCTTTCGGTCAACGCCAGGCGACGGCTGGTGCGGTTGAATAGGCTGGTGTCCAGATGCTCCTCCAGCCGCGTCACCGCCTTGGACACGGTCGCCTTCGACACGCTCAGCGCCTTGGCCGCGTCAGTGAAGCTGCGATGTTCCACCACGGCGGCGAACATCGCCCAGGCCTCGAAATCAGGTAGTCGCATCGGGAAACAATCCGTTTCAAAGCTGCCGGTTTAAGAAACGACCCTGATGGCTAGATTGGCGGAAAGCAAGCGGAAGCATCCGCCTTCCGCAACGAAAGGTAACGCCACATGAGCATCACGACAGCGAGCCGCATCGAGCGCCGCCCGTTCGCGTCGCTTGGCCATGCCGACCATGGCTGGCTGAACGCGCGCCACCATTTTTCCTTCGCCGATTATCATGATGAGGACCGCGTCCACTGGGGTGCGATCCGAGTGTGGAATGACGATGAGATCGGCCCGCGTTCGGGCTTTCCGCCGCATCCGCACGCCGACATGGAAATCATCACCTATGTCCGCACCGGCGCGATCACGCACAAGGACAGCCTGGGCAATCAGGGCCGGACGCAAGCGGGCGATGTTCAGGTGATGTCGGCCGGCACCGGCATCCGCCACGCCGAATATAATCTGGAGGATGAAACCACCACCCTGTTCCAGATCTGGGTCATCCCGCGCACGCGGGGCGGCCAGCCTTGCTGGGGCGCAAAGCCTTTCCCGAAGGACGACCGCTCCGGCACGCTCCGGGTGCTGGCCAGCGGCTATGACGAAGACCGCGAAGCGCTGCGCATCCGCGCCGACGCCCGCCTGCTGGGCGGCACGATAAAGGCGGGTGAAAGCGTGACTTACGCGACGCAGGAAGGCCGCCACCTCTATCTGGTCCCGGCGACGGGCCGGATCGAGATTGACGGCCAGCCTTTCGAGGCGCGCGATGGTGCGGCGATCATCAGCGGCGCCCCCATCATGATTACCGCGCAGGAGGATGCCGAAATCGTCCTGGTGGACAGTATCTGACCCCTTTGGCCCGTCCATCCCCTCCCCTCGGACGGGCCGGGCCGCTCGCGCAATACCCCTCCCTTGGCGCGGGCGGCCAATCCTTTCATTCCCTTTCAGCTAAGGAGACGCATCATGGCTAAGGTTCTGGTTCTCTATTATTCTTCCTACGGGCATATCGAAACCATGGCGAAGGCCGTGGCCGAAGGCGCCGCTGCCGCTGGCGCGACCGTCGATATTCGTCGCGTGCCCGAAACCGCCCCGCTGGAAGTCGCGCAGAACGCGCATTTCAAGCTGGATCAGGATGCACCCGTCGCCACCGTCGCGGAACTGGCCGACTATGACGCGATCGTCGTGGGCACCGGCACGCGCTTTGGCCGCATGTCCAGCCAGATGGCCGCCTTCCTCGACCAGGCCGGCGGCCTGTGGGCGCGCGGCGCGCTGAATGGCAAGGTCGGCGGCGCCTTCACCTCGACCGCGTCGCAGCATGGCGGCCAGGAAGTCACCCTCTTCTCGATCATCACCAACCTGCTGCATTTCGGCATGACCATCGTCGGCCTCGACTATGGGTTCCAGGGCCAGATGGGCGTGGACAAGGTGCGCGGCGGGTCGCCCTATGGCGCGACCACGCTGGCCGACAGCGACGGAAGCCGCCAGCCCAGCGAAGAGGAACTTGACGGCGCCCGCTATCAGGGCCGCCGCATCGCCGAAACCGCGATCAAGCTGCACGGCTGATGGGCGCGCACGCCGTCTAGGGCGTGCGACCTGCACATGGTCGTAAGGGGCTGGCGCATCGGGACTATGCGCCAGCCCCTTTTTTACGTGCAGGGGTGGCGGAATGGATGGAGGGGCGGACTGCTCCTACCCTTCGTCGCCCCGGGTCAGGCCCTGGATGACGATATCACTAACGGCCGCATCCGATGGTCATTCCAACAGCCTTCCAAAATAGGATTTCGCCTGATTTACTCACCCGTCATGGATCAGGCCGCTCCCCCCTCAAGCCCCCGTCTCGCCGTCGCCGCCTTGGCGTCGCCCACCGGTCGCGGCCCGGTCGCCTGCATGGCGCGTGGGTGTCGCGCGCCTGTCGCTTCTATGTCGCCCGTTCGTCGCGTCCCTGTCGCGCAGGTGGCGCGTCGGGGACGCTTCGCGAGCGCCTTGCGAGCGCTTGCCGCCAAAATATCCCTGCAACGGTGTGAACTTCGCCCGTCGCGTCCCCACGGCATCACTGTCGCGTGAAGAATCATGCCGGCATCGGCGACAGCGGGTCGCGCAGCGGTGACATGGCTGGCCTCGGCGCGTTGCGGCCTGTGCATTGACGCTTAACGAGGCGCGAACCTTGTTCATTGAGGGCATGGAAGGCCCCACCACGGATAAGAACGGCGGGGACGGGAGAAAATTTAATGATCGGCGCGATCGGGAACGGCCTCGGCAATGCCTGGGGACAGATAAAAAAGGCGACGGAAACGACCGTCGGCACCGTGGCGGCTCCGGCTGCCGCTGCGGCCGTTACGTCCACACAGAACAGCACGCCGACCCCGGCCCCCGGCGCGACGGAGCCTGCACCGTCAACAACTGGCCCGGCCACGACTGAACCGGCCACGACCAGTCCCGCGATCATCACGGCGCCCACGACGAGCGAACCCCTCACTTACGCAGCGCCGTCCACTGGCCCGCGTCAGGTCACGGCCGGCACGGCCTCGGAAACGCCCGTCCGCACGACGCTCGGCGATCGTCTCGCCGAATCCAACTATTATGCCTCCCCCCAGGCCTCTGCCGTCGCCGATCCGACCGCTTCCGCCCAGCGAGAAAAGGATGGCGCGGCGTTGACGCAGGCGCAGATCATCGCGCAGGCCGCCTACAGCATCGTCGCCCGCGCCGGGGTGGACGATCGCATGTCGCTGATCCGGGACAGCTAAAGCAGGATGAGGGTTGCGACGCGCGACTGGCGGATCAGGGCGTGGAGGCCGAAAGGCAGCGCCAGCGCGAGTGCGAGCAGCCAGGGCCTGGCCAGATAGGGCGATCCATAATGGATCAGCGCGACATGCAGGTACATGATGACCAGCGACGCCCGCCCCAGCGCCGCGACCGGCGCGGCAAAGGGCGCGATCCGGGCCGACAGGCGGAACAACAGCAGGCAGGTCCCCACCGCCGACCCGATCGACAGCAGCGGCCAGCCATAGTCCGCGACCTTCATGTTCAGAGTCGGCGCGATCCCCGCCAGCCCGATGAAGGCCAGCAGGGCGAGCGGAAGGATCATCGTGTTGGACCAGCGGACCCGCGGCCAGAGCGCCCCCGCCCACAGCAGGACGAACGCCATCGGCACGCTCAGCAACCCCAGCGGCGACGCCTCCGTGATGTGCCCCACTGCATAGGCAAGGATGATCGTCGGCAGCAGGACGAAAGCCCAACGCCGGTCCAGCACGTCGGGCCAGCGCAGCAGCACGGCGTTGAACAGCAGCCGCGCGATGAGAAGGCAGGGGACGAACCAGAAAATGGTATAAGGCCCCCGCAGCCAAAAGCCGCCCAGCAGGATCGGCACGATATCTTCGGGCCATTGGTGGAATATGGGCCGCCCGCCCTTCAATGGCTCGACGATCTGGTCGATCAGGATCAGCAGCGTCAGGAACGCGGCATAGGGCCGCATCTGCCCGAATATCTGCCGCCGGGTAAAGGAGCCCATGGGATGGGGCCGGGACAACATGCCAGACAGCAGGAAGAAGAGCGGCATATGGAAACTATACATGGCGTCGCGCCCCCCCCCCCGCGTCCACACATGGCCGATCACCACGGCAATGATGCCGATCCCGCGCGCCACGTCGACCCAGTCGAGCCGAAATTGCGCCTTGCTTGCGTCATGCCCCCTGTTGTCCATCGTCCCCACCGCCTATAGGAAGCCGCGCGCGCGTCAATTGACCCACTCTTTTTTACTCCGATCGGATACCCCTCTTGTCCCTGTTCGACGACAAAGTCCTGTTCATTGATGGCGAGGCGCTGATCCTCGACAAGTCGGCCGGCCTGCCGGTCGATGCACCGCGCGACGGATCGCTGGCGCTCGAAAATCACCTCGCCTCGCTGACTTTCGGCTTTCAGCGCTGGCCGCTGCCCGTCCATCGTCTGGACCGCGACACCAGCGGTTGCCTGCTGCTCGCGCGCAATCCCAAGGCACACAAGCGCTTCGCCGCCGCCTTCGAGGCGGGCACGGTAGAGAAGCGCTATGTCGCCGTGGTCGATGGCGTACCCGCGGAAGACAGCGGCACGATCGAGCTGGCGCTCAAGAAGATCAGCAGCGAAGCGCAGGGCTGGCGCATGATCCCGGCCAAGGCCGGCAAGAACGCCATCACCCACTGGCGCAAGATCGCGGAAAAGGATGGCCGCGCGCTGATCGCCTTCACGCCGCAGACCGGCCGCACCCACCAGATCCGCGTACACACCCTACACGGCCTGGGCTTCGGCATCGTCGGCGATCCGGTCTATGGCAATGGCGAGGGCAAGATGCTGCTGCATAGCCGCTTCCTGAGCATAGCGCGCGGCGACAAGCCTGCCGCCGCCGCCACCGCGCCCCTGCCCGACACTTTTGCAGCGGCCGGCTTCGGCCCGGACCTGCTGGACGATGCCGGGATTTGATATTCCCGATGACGCGCTGGAGGAGCGCTTCATCACCGGCGGCGGTCCGGGCGGCCAGAATGTCAACAAGGTGGCAACGACGGTCCAGTTGCGCGTCGACCTCTTCAAACTGGGCCTGCCGCACTACGCCTATCGCAAGATCAAGGAACTGGCCGGCTCGCGGCTGACATCAGCGAACGAGATCGTCATCCAGGCCTCCCGCTTCCGCACGCAGGAAGCGAACCGGCAGGATGCGCGCGAACGGCTGAGCGAGATGATCGCCAAAGCGCACATCCGCGACGCCCGCCGGATCGCGACGAAGCCGGGCAAGGCCGCCAAGGCCCGCCGCGTCGATGAAAAGAAAGCACGCAGTTCGGTGAAGCAAGGGCGCGGCAGGGTACAGATGGAATAGCATTATGAAGGGGGACGGCGGTAACGGTATGCAAGACGGAATGACGCGTGAGGCGCGACTAATCTTTCATGCCATGGCCCTCCTGATACTTGTGGCATGGATTGGTGTCTTTATCGGCCCGACCGAAGACAAAAGGCGCTTCACTGCCTTACTCTTCGTTCAACAAGATGCGCTACTAGCAATGGCGATCGCCCTTGTCGCCCGCTTCGGGCTAGTTACATGCTCCACGTCGCCACGCTGGCTGGCCCAGATGGCGCCCCGATGGTGGATGGCGCCGATCCTGCTGCTGCTGCTCTGCTGGGGCGGCCACCATCTGGTGTTTCAGGCCCATCCGCTTATCCGTGACGAACAGATGGCCCTGTTCGACGCATTTATTTATGGCCATGGCCGGATCGGTTGGCCGATAGCGCCTGCTTGGCGCGACTACGCTATGGCACTGAACCAGCAATTCATTCTACCCGTCGCAAATCATCAAGCATGGCAGTCAGACTATCTGCCTGGCAATGCGGTCATCCGTATGGCCGTTGGAATGCTGGTCGATCCGGGCTGGACCAATCCCTTGCTGACGGCGATCGGCGCAGTTGCGCTATGGCGCATCGCTGGACGAATATGGCCAAATGATGCCAGCGTTCAGCTGACAGTTTTATTACTCTATTGCGGATCTTCGCAAGTCGTCATCATGGGGATGAGCGGCTATGCCATGCCTGGCTATCTGGCGCTCAACCTCTTGTGGTTAGCGCTTTTCTTGCGAGGTGGAATTTTCGGCCATGCCGTTGCTTTATTGATCGGCCTTGTCGCCACAGGTTGGCATCAGCCCATTTTCCACCCCTTGTTCGTCTTGCCTTTTCTGGCGATGCTAGGGTGTCAAAGACGCTGGAGGTTGCTGGCGATCTATGTCCTGACCTATGCCATCATTAGTATAGGCTGGCTGGCGTGGCCGCATCTTATCTCGGCTTCCATGGGTGGGGCACCCGCATACAACGACATGGTCGGTTATGGTGGCCGCATCTTTTTGCTGCTGTCGAATTTGAGCTTGGTCAATCTATGGCTGATGGCGATGAATCTGCTACGGTTTATCACATGGCAGCACCTCCTGCTGTTGCCGCTGTTACTTTCCGGCATGTGGTCGGCCCGCCGCGATCCGCTAGTCCTAGCCCTGACGGCTGGACTGATCCTGCCGATCTTGGCATCGACGATCCTGCTCGCTTATCAAGGCCATGGCTGGGGCTATCGTTATCTTCACGGCGTAATAGGCAATGCCTGTTTGCTAGGAGGCTACGGCTGGGCCGCCTTGCTGCGACGTGAGGCCCTACCCCGTTTTTCAACGGCGTTGCATATTCTCAGCCTGCTACTGATACTACCGCTCCATGCAGTGACGGCTGCCAAGATTGCAGCCCCTTATGCCAGCGCATTCCGCAGCATATCGGCCATGGACGCAGACATTGCGATCATAGACGATCTTTCAATCCCTTTTGGCGGAGATCTGATCATGAATCGCCCCGATCTCAAAAATCGTCCCGTCCGACTAATGGCCAGCATGCTGCAACCCAAGGAGGTGATCAGTCTTTGTCGCCGAAAGAAAGTCGCCTTCGTCGGGCAGGTTGAACTGGCTCCCTTGCAAAGGGCTTTCCTCATAAAACAGAATAGTACGCCGCAATTTATGCTACTGCGCAACGCCTGCAACGGGGTCAGCCGCGCAAAACCGGTCGCTTCGGAACGAATACCGTGACACTCATCAGGACATAGCTGAAGGTAGCAGTGAAGACGATATTGACAGGATAGGCCTGCCAAGGTGGAAGACCCACCAGATCGATCAAAGCTGCCAGCGTCGCGGTACCGTAGAGCAACTGCAACAAATATACGCCGACATAGCGAAGCACCTGACCCTGCCAAGCTGCCCGGTCGTCAAAGGTCACGTAGCGATGCGCGATAAAACCAACCACGACGCCAACAGCCCAGGCAGACAGGCTTGCCACCAAATAATGGGCACCCATAGCAATGCACGCCAGAAACAAGAGATAGGTGAGCAACGTCACGCCACCACCCACCGCGCCGAACCGGACGAATCTTAATAGCTGCGCTCGCATCATAGGCCGCCCTGCCAACGCGCCTGCAAGCGTGGAAGCACCCGATCCATGATGCGGGAGTCGCGTAAGTAGCGATACAAACCCCATGGCCCAAGGCACACCATTTCCCTTAATACCAAAAGCAGCACCACCTTGCGCCCGTGCAACGCCTCTGCAAGAAGTCCGTTGATGCGCGCCGATGCACCAGCAATGCGACGCACAGCATGAGCGCGTGGTCCAGACACCATGCCGGAATAACGGGCGACAACAATTTCCATTTGCGACAGAAACTCCGCCGGCATCCGGCTTCCCAGTACTGTCTGCGAGCCGCCATGGACGCGAAATGCAACGGTCGGTTCCGTAATATAGTGCACGCACCCCCGCAAAGCAGCTTTAATGTAAAGATCCCAGTCGGGCGTGTACCAAAGGCTTTCGTCTAGACCACCCACCTGCAACCATAGATCACGGCGCAGCACGGCCGATGGCAGAGCCACGAAATTCTGGATCAAAAGCCGCTCCAACACCGCCACGCCATTCCAAGTGGCATATGCGCCGAGCGGACAGCGCCAGCGACCTAGAGTACGACCTTGATCGTCGATAATATCGGCCGCCGTCAGCAGCAGCGCGATAACCGGTTCAGCATCCAATGCCCCTAATATCGCTTCTAGTCGCCCTGGGAGCCACAGGTCGTCCTGATGCAGCATCGCGACATGCGGAGCTCGCGCCATAGACACTGCGCGATTGGTCTTGGCGGTCCAAGACGTGATGTGCGGCAAATGTTCATATCGCAGAGTTAAGCGCGCGGCGTGATGTTCGATAATCGCACGGCACCGCGGTTCTAGACTGGAATCGAGCGCGATGACCTCCAGCAGGCCCTCGGGATCGTCTGGCAAGCTGGCAAGGGCCGCATCGAGATAGGCCTCACCCTCATGTAGAGGCATCACAACTGAAAGGCGCGGCGTGTTCATCAGCGCATAGGTTGCGAAGGCAGGGCTGAAGACCGATAGAATCGGGATTCATTACCGCCCAAAATCGCCATTAGGAATCCGCCCATGACGGTTTGCATCCCGATGGTAACCAAAGTGGTGCCCATCACCGCCGGAAGAATATTGTAAGTCGCGCTGAAATCGCGCTCTGTCCATTTCCAAAAGACGCCTGCCAGTAGCGCAATGCCGGTTCCGCCCAGCGCCAAGCCGGACAAAAGCATCGCTTCAAGCGAGAGACGGTCACCCCATCGAATTTCCCAAGGCCACGCAGCGCGATACCCGGAGCGCAGGCCATAAAGCTTCCCCGCGAAAGCGAGCATACTGCACAGATGACCACCTGACACCAACGCAGCCGATAGTACGACCCAATAGTTGCCGACGGCTGGAAAACTTCCAGGCATCAGCGCCTGCATCAGTGCCATGCCGAAGATAGCCATGCCGACCGCCAGCGCAGCCATGCCTGGTACGCCGAAAACCCAGGTCGGGCTGAGCATCAAAAGATAACGAAGATGCCGCCACCCGTCGCGCCAAGGTCGCAGATGGGGTGCGCGGTCGCGCAGGTCCACCGACAGGGTCGCAGGCACTTCGGCTAGGCGAAAACGGCGCAGGCTTGCCTTGATCACCATTTCGCTGGCGAATTCCATACCCCTGCCCGACAGGCCCAGCGAAGCGAAGCAATCACGCGTAATGGCACGGAGACCGCAATGGGCGTCGCTGATACCGGAACGGAAGAAAAGGTTGAGGATGCCGGTCAACACCGGATTACCAATATAGCGGTTTTTCCAGGGCATGGCCCCTGGTGCGATACCCCCCTTAAACCGCGATCCCATGCACAGGTCCGCGCCAGTCAGCAATTCACCGATCATTGTAACGCCATCAGTAAAGTCGTAACTGCCGTCTGCGTCTCCCATGAGCAGATAGCGGCCATAGCTCCCTTCGCACCCCCCTATCAGCGCCGCGCCATATCCGCGTTGCACCACCGGCACGACTCGCGCGCCCATATCTGCCGCCAGTTGCTGGCTGCCATCGGTCGATCCATTGTCGGCAATGACGATTTCACCGAAAAGCCCATGCTGCGCCTCAATCAGTTCTAGAGCATGGCGGGCATTAGCAATGCAATGCGGCAGGCTGATCGCCTCATCAAGGCAAGGCATGATGATCGATACATCGACAGCGCGCGCATCCCGGTACAAATTGGTTAAACTGTGCGCTGCGTTTACGAACATCGTAACCCTCGAATATTCAACCCCTTCAACGACAATAGCGAATTTTGGTTAATAGAATCTTGTCATACTGGTCCTGCCGGTCATCCCGACCTATATGCGCGGCCATGTATGATTTTGCATCCACAGCCGGCGACAAGCCCACCCTCTATGCCGATCTGTTGTCGGCCGCCGATGCGCTGACCGCGTCGGAACCGGACCCTGTCGCCAACATGGCCAATGTCGCCGCCCTGCTCTGGCAGTTCCTGCCTGATCTCAACTGGGCCGGCTTCTACCGCATGGTCGAAGATGAACTGGTGCTGGGACCGTTTCAGGGCAAGCCCGCCTGCATCCGCATCCCGGTCGGGCGCGGCGTATGCGGGACGGCGGCAGCGACGCGCGAAACCCAGTTGGTGGAGGATGTTCACGCCTTCCCCGGCCATATCGCCTGCGACGCCGCCAGCGCGTCGGAGATTGTCGTACCCGTCCTGCACGACGGCCGACTGGTCGGCGTGATCGACCTCGACAGCCCCCGTCCTGCCCGGTTCGACTCGGAAGATGCGCGCGGTCTGGAAGCACTTGCCGCGCGCCTTGCAGCACGGATCGGTTAAGCCGTTAACCGTCTTTGACCGCCCCTCCACCGCCAGCTTGCGCTTTTCGCCCCGTTTCGGGACAGGAATTTACGGCAGGAATCGTGGATGGCGGCGGATCAGCATGCTAAATGATGCGTTAGGATTTGGGCCTGCGCATTCGGTTCGCACGCCAGGCAAAACAGGGAGTGTTAACCATGCAGAAGCCAAGGCTTTTCCTTCTGGGGGCTGGAGCGGCCCTGGCCTGCCTTACCATGCCGACGATGGCCGCAAGTGGTGCAGGCGTTGCCATGCCGGTCATGGGTAAAAGCTGGAGCGGCGCCCGCCCCAGCGGTGGGATGCTTCATCCCGGCCCTCGCCCTGGCATGCAGTCACCCCGACCGGGCGGCTGGAACGGCCAGTGGAATAATGGCGGGCATCGTTGGGGACCGCGCCAAAATGGCCGCTGGTATGCCGGTTGGCGCGCGCCGGGCGGCTGGAACGGCTATCAGCGCCCCGTCTATGGCTATGTCCTGCCGCGCTACTGGGTCAGCCCCAATTATTATATCGCCAATTACGGAGCATATGGCCTGCCCGCCCCGGCTTATGGCTATGGCTGGTCACGCTATTATGACGATGCGGTCATGACCGATCGGTACGGCCGGGTCTATGATTCCCGCAGCGACGTGGACTGGGGCCGCTACGAAGGCGGCTATGGCCCCGATGGCGACGATGGCTATTATGATGAGCCGCGCCGCGACAATGGCGTCGGCGGCGCTGCCATCGGCGCAGTAGTTGGCGGCGTCGCCGGCAACCGCATAGCCGGACGCGGCAACCGTACGGCCGGCACGCTGATCGGTGCAGGCGTCGGCGCCGTTGCCGGCATGGCGATCGACAAGGCGGAGGACGGCCCGCGCCGCAACGCCCCGCCGCCACCGCGCCACCCCGGCGCTGGCTATGATTATGGCTATGGCGCCGCTGATGACGGCGTGACCACATCGAATGAATATGAAGGCCGCTGGACCGGCACCTGGACGACCGATGACGGACGGAAGGTGAGCGGCACCTATGATGGTCGCTTTGAGGGCGACGTGCGCGGCGCCGGGGTCGACTATGACGCGCCGCCCTATGCCGGCGCGCCGCACTGGTCAGGCGGCGGCAGTCCGGTGTCGGTCAGTCAGGGCGGCGGCTATATCGCCAATGGTTATTATTATCCCGCGCCGATCGTGACGACCGTGACCGTGCAACCCGCCGTCACGACCACGACGACCACAACCTATGTCACCGAAACGGTGCCCTATCGTAAAGTCGCGCACCGGCGCGCGGTACGGAACTGTCGCTGCAAATGAGAAATGGGCCGGACCTTCGGGTTCGGCCTTCATTGCCGGGCGCCAGCCTTTGGCGGCGAGAAAGCCGTGACGGGTTGCGGCCGGCCGAGGTGAAAGCCCTGTCCCACGATACATCCTTGCCGCAGCAGGAAGTCGGCCTGGGCAGTGGTTTCCACGCCTTCGGCCACCACTTCCATACCGAAACTGCCGCCTAATTTCACGATCGCATCGACGATCGCGGCATCCCCCGCATCTTGCTCGATATGGCTGACAAAACTGCGATCGATCTTCAGCACATCGACCGGATATTGCTTCAGATGGGTGAGCGACGCGAAGCCGGTGCCGAAATCGTCCAGCGCAACGCGCACGCCGGCATCGGAAAAATGCTGCAACGCATGGCCGACCTGGTCGGCACCGCGCCCCAGGAAAACGCTTTCCGTCACTTCGATTTCAAAATGGCCCGTGGGCACATTGGCGCGATCCAATTGGCTGAGCACGCGATCGGCGAAATCGCCGCTCGCAAAATCAGCCGCCGCCGCATTGATCGCGACCCGCCCCGGATCGAGGCCTGAACGCAACCAGCATTGCAGATCGACCAACACCGCATCCAGCATCTGGCCGGTCAGCGCCACCGCAATTTCCGGATGGTCGAAGGCGGCAGCGATCGTACCGGGCAATTGCACGCCCATGCGGGGATGATGCCAGCGCAGCAGCGCCTCATATCCCAGCACATGGCCGCTGCGCATGTCGATCCGCGGCTGGTAGAAGGGCGTGGCGAGCCGTTCGGCCACCACCTGCCGCGCCATGCGGATCATCGAACTGCGCTGCTGCGCCTGCGCTCGAAGGGTGGATTGAAACAAGGTCAGCCGCCCGCGCCCCGCCCCTTTTGACGCATAAAGGGCAAGATCGGCAGCCTTGAGCAAGTCTTCCGACCGATCTGCATGTACGCCGAACACGGCGCCGCCGATACTGACGCCGCATTCCAGCGATCGTCCCTGATGCACATGCGGTGTGCGGACATTGTCGATCAGCGTCGCACTGAGCTTCTGAAGCGCCGCGCTATCGGTCAGTGACGGCGCTGCAAGACCAAATTCGTCGCCGCCCAGTCGCCCCAGCACCGCGTCCGGCGGCGCCACTGACGCCAGACGCTGCGCGAACGCACACAGAAGGGCATCACCGGCATCATGACCCATCGAATCATTGGTACGCTTGAGGTCATCTATATCAAGCAGCAACAGGCCGAACGTACGCCCCTCCGCCTGCGCACGCGCAGCCATCTCCTCCAGCGCCGCCTGCCATAATGTGCGGTTGGGCAACCGCGTCATAGGATCATGAGTAGCTGCCCAGCGGATACGCTCGTCCGCATCATGTTCTTCGGTGACGTCGCGGAAAGTGACAATGATACGTAGCGGCCGACCGGCATCCGATCGCGTCATCCAGCCAGTACTGCGAATCCAGCGCAGAGCGCCCGTGTCGGCGCGATAGATACGCAACGTTGCCTCGAAATGCGGTGGCAGCGTGCCGGCTGCGACCGCCTCCAGCATATATTTCAACCGATCCCGGTCGCCCGGATGGACCAGCGACAACGCCAACTCGGTTGTCGCTGGTTGATGCTCGTCCAAGCCCAGCATGCGACGAAACTCGTCCGACCAAGTCCGGGCACCACTGATGCAATCGAAATCCCAGATGCCCAGACGCGCCGATTGGACGGCCAGTCGGAAACGTTCCTCGCTATCGGTCAAGGCCGTCTGTGCCAACCGTTCCGCATGGACATCCTCCAGCGTCCCGTACCAGCGCAGGATCGCACCGGACGGATCCCGGCGCGCCGATGCACGCGCGCGCATCCAGCGATAGCCACCTTCGCGCAGGCGAATGCGATAGTCGATGTCGACGGGCGCGCCGCTGGCCAGATGGCCGTTCCATATGGCCACGGTGCGCTGCATGTCGTCGGGATGGAGCGCCCCCAGCCAACCGGTGCCCAGCGCCTTTTCGGGCGCCATGCCGGTCAGGTCGAACCAGCGTGGCCCCACTTCCTCGATGCTTCCCTTGGGATTGGCGGTCCAGGGCACTTGCGGGCTGAGTTCCACCGAGGATCGATAATGTTCACGGCTTTCGGCCAGCGCTGCCGCCAGCGCGCGGGAATCGCGATCATGCCGCTCATGCACATCTTCTACGGTGCCATACCATCGCGGCTGTCCCGATCCTTCGACACAGGCCATGCGGATCATGCACCAGCGTTGCTGACCATCGATGCAGCGCAGCGACAGGGTCATCGATTGCGGCCGATCGCTGGATCGGGCCGCCGCCAGCAAATTACGCCGATCGGCGTCCGACAAGAGGCCCCGCCAACCAAAGCCGATCGGGTCAGCCGCGAATCGGAGACGAAAACGACTGCTCTCTCGCTCGATCGCGATCAGCCGGCCGCGATGATCCGCGACCCACCGAAGCAATGGAGGCGACACCCGGTCAAAAACCGGGGAGAACAAAAGGTCGTTTCGATATAGAAACAGTTGCTGCGCAACCATATCGTCGCCCGGCGTCAGCCGAGCATCGTGAAATCGCCGATCAGCAAAGCGGTCCATGAGCCGCTCCCGATCTGATGCCTCTCTCTCCGCGCATGAAGAGAAACTAGCAAAGAAAGTTAAACAAATTGACTAAATGGCCGACACAACATGGCCAATAGTAATCAACAACTTAGACGAAAGTATGATCGAAGCGATCTCTATTTTCGAAACATGCCGACCAGTTCGACCGGCAATGGCGGTTCGTCGCGCGGCTGAACGCCGCGTATGGCCTGCGCCTGCTCATGCGGATCGAAACGCACCCACCCGCTGCGGCCGAGTTTTTCCAGCGGGCGATAGCGGACCTTATATTGCATCCGCGGCGACCCATCGACCCAATAGCCGAGATAGACATAGGGCAGTCCGGCAGCGGCGGCGCGGGTGATATGGTCCAGAATGATGTAATTGCCCAGGCCCGGCCGATGCTCCAATGTCGTGTCGAAGAAGCTGTAGATCATCGACAGGCCATCGCCCTGCCGATCAGTCAGGCAGGCGCCGATCAGCTTGCCGGGACGGCCATCGACACCGGGTTCGCGATATTCGATGATATAGCTGTCGACAGGCGTCTGCTCGACCATGTCGGCAAAGTCCATCTCGTCCATCTCGGTCATGCCGCCACCGGGATGCCGATCGACCAGATAGCGCTGGAGCAATGCGAATTGCTCCTCAGTCGACCACGGCTTGCATGCCGTGGCGATCAAATCACTATTACGTCGGATCAGTTTGCGCTGAGTCGCGTTGGGCTGAAATTCGCTGGCGACGACCCGCACCGACACGCAGGCGGAGCAGTCCGCGCAACTGGGGCGATAGGCGACATTCTGGCTGCGGCGAAAACCGATCCGCCCCAGCGCGTCGTTGAGTTCGGCCGCATTGTCGCCGTTGAGTTCCGTAAACACCTTCCGTTCGCTCTTGCCCGGCAGATAGGGGCATGGGCTGGGATTCGTCACGAAGAAACGGGGAAAACGGAATGCGGCTGTCACGCTCCAGGCTCCCATTCATGGCGACGGCACGGTTCGATCATCATTCGACTATGCCGTCAGCAGGCCCCTGTGAAAAGAGCGTTTACCACGAAAAAGCGGAGTGGCTGCGCCGTCGTTAGGCAACCTCGATCGGGGCGACTTCATAGCCCGCTTCACCCAGCGCCGCGATGAGCCGCTGAAGATGCGCCCGGTCCCGCGTTTCGCATTCGACGTCGAGGCTGAGACCCTTGGCCGGCAGGTTGGTAAAGATGCGCTGATGCGCCAGTTCCAGGATGTTGACCGCCTCCTGATCGAAGATGCGGGCGACATGGAACAGCGCGCCGGGGCGATCCTGCAAGATGATCCGCAGACGCGCCAGACGGCCCGAACGTGCCAGGTCGCGCAACAGCACATTGGCCAGCAGCCGCGTGTCGATATTGCCGCCAGTCAGCACCAGCCCGACATTGCGCCCGACGAACTGCTCGCGATAGGTGAGCAACGCAGCCAGCCCTGCGGCACCGGCGCCTTCGACCACCGTCTTTTCGATCTGGAGCAGCAGGCTGACCGCCTCCTCAAGCCGCCGTTCGGTGACCAGCAAGATATCGTCGGCCAGCCGCTCGACAACGCGGCGGGTGATGTCGCCGGGCTGCTTGACTGCGATGCCTTCCGCCAGCGTATCGCCGTCGCAGGCCAGGTCGGCGCCCTTGATGAAGTCATACATTGACGGATAAAGTTCCGCCTGCACGCCGACCAGCCGGATATCCGGCTTCATCGCGCGCGCCGCCGTCGCCATGCCCGAAAACAGGCCGCCGCCTCCGATCGGGATGACCAAAGTGTCGATTTCCGGCGCGTCTTCCAGCATTTCAAGAGCGACGGTGCCCTGCCCGGCCATGATGTCCGGCTCATCGAACGGATGGACGAAGGTCAGGCCCTGCTCGACTTCCAGCAGCCGGGCATGGGCATAGGCATCGTCGAATTTCTCGCCATATTGCACAACGGTCGCACCATGGCCCTGCGTCTGCGTCACCTTCACCGTGGGCGTGGTGGTCGGCATGACGATGGTGACGGGCACGCCCAGACGCTTGCCATGATAGGCGAGGCCCTGCGCATGGTTGCCGGCGGACGCACCGATCACGCCCTTGGCCTTTGCCGCGTCATCGAGTTGCAGCAGGCGATTGAGTGCGCCGCGTTCCTTGTAGGCGGCGGTGAACTGAAGATTTTCGAATTTCAGATAGACGTTGCAGCCCAGCATGTTGGAAAGCGTCTGGCTAATCAGCGTCGGCGTCTTGACGAGCGCGCCCGAAATGCGGGTGCGCGCAGCAAGGATGTCGTCGACGGTGATGGGCAGCGGCAGGGCGCTTTCGATCTTTGCGAGCGTAGTCATGAGCGCGCCCCTAAACGAAAATTGCGGGCGAAGAAACTGGCACTGTCGGAAAACTGGCCCTATGGCAGGCCCTGCGCACTAAATGTACGAGGCATATGGCTAATATCGCTTTTATCGGGCTGGGCGTCATGGGCGGCCCTATGGCAGGACATCTGGCCAAGGCGGGGCATAGCCTGACCGTCTATAATCGCTCCATCGGCAAGGCGAAGCTGTGGGCGGACGCCTATGGCGGCGCGGTGGCGATCACGCCGGCCAAGGCAGCGGAAGAGGCAGATATCGTCATCAGTTGCGTCGGCAATGACGATGACCTGTCGCAAATCACGCTGGGCCGCGAGGGCGCGTTCCGGACGATGCGCGAAGGCAGCCTGTTCATCGATCATACCACCGTGTCGGCCCGGATCGCACGGCAATTGTTCGTCGAAGGCGAAAGCCGCGGCATCCACAGCGTCGATGCGCCGGTATCGGGCGGCCAGGCGGGCGCCGAAAATGGCAAGCTGTCGATCATGTGCGGTGGCAGCGAACCGGCGGTCGCGGCGGCGAAGCTGGTCATGCAGGCCTATGCCGCGCGGATCGTGCATGTCGGCACGGCGGGCGCGGGCCAGACCACCAAGATGGTGAACCAGATTTGCATCGGCGGCGTATTGCAGGGCCTGTCGGAGGCGCTGCGTTTCGCGCAGGCGGCAGAGCTTGATCTGGACAAGGTGTTCGAGGCGATTTCCGGTGGCGCGGCGCAAAGCTGGCAGATGGAAAATCGCTGGAAGACGATGGCAGAGGATAGTTTCGATTTCGGCTTCGCGGTGGATTGGATGCGCAAGGATCTGGGCCTGGCGCTGGAAGAAGCGCGGGCCAATGGCGCGACCCTGCCGGTGACGGCGCTGGTCGATCAATATTATGCCGATGTGCAGGCGCTGGGCGGCAACCGGCAGGATACCAGCGCGCTGGTCCGGCGGATTACTCGCGCATGAAGGCGGCATGGCTGGCGGCGATCGCCGCGATCGCCCTTCCTTCTTCCGCCATGGCATTTGGCGTCATCGACAATGTGAACGGCATCGCGCTCGACGCCAATGGCAAGGTCATACACTTCGTCGCCTTGCAGATCGACGATGACGGCAAGGTCGAAAAACTGCTGACCGAGCGGTACAAGGAACCGGAATATAAGCCCAAAAAGCCCAAGCGCGGCCAGCCGTGGCCCGAACGGCCCAAGGCGCCCGCGTTCAAGATGGATGCCGGCGGCAAGACGATGATCCCCGGCCTGATCGATGCGCATGGGCATGTCATGGGCTATGGCCTGTCGCTCATTACGCTTGACCTGTCGGACACGCGATCGCTGGCGGAGGCGCAGACGAAGATCCGTGCCTATGCGCAGGCCAATGATAGCCGCAAATGGATTATCGGTACCGGCTGGAATCAGGAGCAATGGGGCCTCGGCCGCTTCCCGACCGCCGCCGAACTGGATGCCGCGGTGGGCGACATGCCGGTTTGGCTGGAGCGGGTCGACGGACACGCCGGCTGGGCGAACAGCGCGGCTATCCGCGCGGCCGGCATCTCTGCTGCGACCAAGGTGCCGATGGGCGGCCGGATCGAAATGGCGGGCGGCAAGCCGGCCGGCGTCTTCGTCGACAAGGCGATGGAGCTGATCCAGCGGGTCGTGCCGCCCCCGGCGCCCAGGGACCGCGACACGGCACTGGAAAAGGCGCAGAGGGCGCTGCTGGCCGTTGGGATCACCGGCATTGCCGACATGGGTACCAGTATCGAGGATTGGCAGGCATTCCGCCGATCGGCGGATCGCGGCGCGCTGCGGGTGCGGATCATGTCCTATGCCTATGGCATCGACAATATGGTGCTGATCGCCGGGCCGGAACCGACGCCCTGGCTCTATGACGATCATTTGCGCATGGGCGGCGTGAAGCTGTTGCTCGACGGGGCACTGGGTTCGCGCGGGGCGTGGCTGCGCGCGGACTATGCCGATGCGCCGGGCCAGCGCGGCCTGCCGATGATCCCCGACACGCAATTGCGCAATTTCATGAGCCGCGCGGCGATGGATAATTTTCAGGTCGCCGTCCATGCGATCGGCGATGCCGCCAATCATGAATTACTGAATGCGATCGATGAACTGAACGACACCTATAAGGGCGATCGTCGCTGGCGTGTCGAACATGCGCAGATCATCAGCCCCAGCGATCTGCCGCGCTTTGGCCCACTGGGCGCGATCGCGTCGATGCAGCCTGTTCATGAAGCGTCCGACTGGCGCATGGCGACCGCGCGTCTGGGCGAAGCGCGACTCGATGGCGCCTATGCGTGGAAGACGATGCTGGACAATCGCGTGCCCCTTGCCTTCGGGTCCGACGTGCCGGTGGAAAGTCCCAATCCCTTTGCCGGCATTGCCGTGGCGATGAGCCGCGAGGATGCGAAGGGCGAACCGGCCGGAGGCTGGAAGCCGGAGCAGCGGATCGGGTTCGAAGCCGCGCTGGACGGCTTCACGCGGCAGGCGGCCTATGCCGGTTTTGCCGAGAAGAAGTTCGGCAGTCTGGTCCCCGGCCAGCGCGCCGACTTCCTGCTGATCGACAGGGATATTTCGGCTGCCCGTCCCGCCGACATCCGCCAGACGCAGGTGCTGGAAACCTGGATCGGCGGCAAGCGCGTCTATGTGAAGGGGCAGTAGGCCCGGCTTAACGAGACTGGGCTGGGTTCCAGACGGTGACGGTCCGCCCCGTCATCGCCTTGGCCACGCCTTGCAGCGTTGCGGCATAGGCGATCAATATATCGACCAGCGCGGCGAAGGGACCGCTCTTCGCGCGCACGCCGATCCACACGACCAGCGCCACGCCCAACGCTCCCGCCAGATAGAGCCCCGGCGACAGGCGCATGGCGAGCGCCCCGGCCGCCACCGCGCCGATCAGGATGAACAGCCCGCCAAACCAGCGGACGATCTTGCGCGAGGCATATTTGAACCGGTCGAGCGCGCCCATGCGCCGCAGTTGCGGGCGCAGATGGACATGGGTGTGCCATGCGCGAGCGGCGATCCGCACCTTGCGCCGATACTCGTCCTTACGGGCGGTCACCAGCCGCTCCCGCGCGATCACATCCTTCGCCTTGACGAGGCGCTTGCCGGCAAAGACCACGGCCATGGATACGGTCAGGTCGTCCAGCACGCTGTCGGGGAAAGCGGGATACAGGCTGCGCCGGATCGAGAAGATGGAGCCATCTGCGCCCAGCACATTGCCGGTCCGCGATTCCTCGTCCTTCAATTTTTCCTCGATCCGCCAGTAGAGCGAACCGACCGAAGCGGTCGCACTGTCTTGCGCGCCGATATAATGGAGTGACCCCAGCACGCCGCCAAGCTGTGGGTCCGCATAGCGCGCCAGCAGATTGTCGATCGCATCCGCATCCAGCAGCACATTGGCGTCGGTAAAGATCAGAACGTCGCCCTCCGCCTGCGCTGCCAGTTGCTTCATGCCATGCGCCTTGCCGCTGCGGCCAGGGCCACGGATCAGCGTCACAAGGCCGCCCTGCGCCGCGATCAGATCGCCCGTGCCGTCCGACGATCCATCGTCGAAAGCCAGTATTTCAAGGGTCGGATACCGTGCCTTCAGCATGGAGAGATTCGCGAGCTTTTCCGGCATCGCCGCCGCTTCATTATAGGCGCAGAACAGCAGGGAAGCGCTGGGCGTCGATGCTTCCACGGGCGTTTCGGGCCGCGTCGATAGCAGGCGCAGGATCAGCGGATAGAAAAGAAACGGCCACGCCACCACGGTTAGGCAGAGCAGCAGAATCGCGGCAAGGATCAGGTTGGTCGCCATTGCTCAATAGGCCTTGTGATGGACAAGCACGCCCAGCGTGGCGACGATGATCCGCAGGTCGCGCCAGATCGACCAGTCGCTGACATATTCCAGGTCGGATTGAAGCCGGTCGATCAGATCCTGATGATGGTCGGTCGAGCCGCGATGGCCGCGCACCTGCGCCAGGCCGGTCATGCCCGGCTTGATGCAATGCCGCTCCCAATAGCGCACATCGACTTCCCAATAGAGGCTGTCGCCGGCCTTGGCCGCAGCGGCATGAGGACGCGGGCCGACGATGCTCATGTCGCCCTTCAGCACATTGAACAGCTGCGGCAGTTCATCGATGCTGGTCTTGCGCAGAAAAGCGCCGACGCCGGTGACACGATCGTCGTCGCGCTTCGTCAGCGTCGCGGCCTTGTGGTCGCTCGCCTCGCTGCGCATCGACCGGAATTTGTAGATTGCGAAGGGACGGGCATCCTTGCCGATGCGCGGCTGGCGGAACAGTGCCGGACCGGGACTGCTCAGGCGCACGGCCAGCGCGGCTCCGATCAGGATCGGCGACAGGAGGATCGTGGCGACCGTGGCGACGATCAGGTCGAACAAACGCTTGATCAGTCGATCCCGGAAATGCAGCGGACCGCCCGCGACGATGATCGTCGGCTGGCCATCAAACTCGTCGATCCGCGCGGGCGCGAAGCGCAGCAGTTCGGGCACGACGATCTCGCCCCGCGCCGACAGCGACTTGAGCGCGGCCGACCAGTCGGTCATCCGATCGAGCGGACAGGCCACGATCACCCGCTCCGCCATGCCCACCGCCGCCGCCAGCCGCGCCGCCATGTCGGCATCATGTCGTTCGGGATGAAGATTGGCGGCATCGGCGTCGATCACGTCCATATGCGGCCCCGTCTCGATCGCCACGCCATCCAGGATCACGGCGGTCAGATGCGGCACATCGCCCAAGACCCGCACTGCCAAGCGCACGACGGCTAGCCGCACCAACGTTACCGCAACGGCGCCCAGCGCAAGACCGGTGATGAAGGTCAGGCGCGAGAGTTGCTCGGCAATCTTGCCCAGATAGACGATCAGCAGCATCAGCAACGCCGCCTGCGCCAGCGCCCAGAGCGCGCGCACGATGCCACGCCGCACCCGGTCGAGCGTGTTGATGCCATAAGCGCCGCCCTGCACCGCCAGCAGGGCATAAAGCGGCGCGATCATGGCGAACATCACCAGACCATGGGGCTTGCCCGGCTCCCCCCAGAGCGCGCCCAGTACGAACCAGTTGGCGGCCAGAAAAGCGCAGAACAAGCCCGCCATGTCCCCCGCCAGGCACAGCGCATAGAGCCGCAGCCGCACGATTTCCTTGGAAACTGTCACCATTGCGCCCTGTTCATCGTCATGCGCCCCGTTGGCACTGCGGACGATGCGTTGCAAGGGGGTGCGATCAACTCCCGAACAGCCGGGTCAGCGACTTGTCCAGCATCAACAACTGCCACAGCAGCCGGCCATGATCGGACACGCCGGACCGATGATCCGCGGCCACCTTCGCCAGCATGGACGTGTCGAACCAGCCCGTCTTCGCCAACGCCGATCCGCCGGCGATCGCCGTCGCTTCGCCCGCCAGCGCGCCGCGGAACCAGGCGCTGATCGGCGTGACGAAGCCCATTTTCTGGCGGTATAGGATGTCCTGCGGCAGGAACGGCTCCATCGCCTTCTTCAGCAGATATTTGCCGCTATTGCCCCGGATACGCTGCGCTACCGGCAGTCGCGCGGCGAACTCGACCAGCCGATGGTCCAGCAGCGGTTCGCGCGCTTCCAGGCTCACGGCCATGCTCATCCGGTCGGTCTTGGTCAGGATATCGCCGGGCAGCCAGATGCGGATATCGGCATATTGCGCCCGGTCGAGCGGATCGCGCGCCGGGGCATCGGCCATCGCCTTGATATAGCGATCCTCCGCCCGATAGGCACCGAGCCGGCTCTTCATGTCCTGACTGAACAGCCGTTGGCGCAGCGCGTGAGGGGTCACGCCGACCGACGCGGCATAGGCTTCCCCGCCCTCCCCTGCCAGTTCCAGGAAAGTCGATTTGGCCCGCAGCGCGCGCGGCGCCCAGTCGGCCTTGGGATAATATTTGCCCAGCGTCCCGAACAAGGGCTGGCGCACCGACGCGGGCATAAACGACCGGAAGCGCTCCCCCTGCATCTGGAACCGATGACGGCGATAACCGGCAAAGGCTTCGTCCGCGCCATCCCCCGACAGCGCCACCGTCACCTGCTCGCGCGCCAATTCGCATACCCGGAATGTCGGCAATGCGGATGCGTCGGCGAAAGGTTCGTCAAAATGGAAGGCCAGCCGGTCGATCAACCCATAATCATCCGGTGATACGATTCGGCTGCTGTGATCGGTGGCGAAACGGCGCGCGATGCGGTCGGCAAAGGCCGTCTCGTCCAGGCTGGCGACATCGAAGCCGATGGTGCAGGTCTTGACCGCCTGGGCAGATGCCTCCGCCATCAGCGCCACGACACTGCTGCTGTCGACGCCGCCCGACAGGAAAGCGCCCAGCGGCACGTCCGCGACCATGCGCGATCGTACCGCCTGCCGCATCAATGCGACCAGTTCTTCCTCCAGCGCTTCCGGCTTTGCCTTGGTCCGGTCGGCAAAGCTGACATCCCAATAGCGCTGCGGTTGCGGCAAAGGCCGGCCGCGCACCAGCCGCAGCGTTTCGCCCGCGCCCAGCTTGCGTACGCCGGCAACCAGGCAAGCGTCGTCGGGCACATAGCCATAGGCCATATAATCCTCAACCGCCGACAGATCCGGGGCACGCCGCAGCAGCGGATGGGCGAGCAGGCTTTTCAATTCCGATCCGAAGATCAGGCTGCCATCCGACAGCAGCGTATAATGGAGCGGCTTGACCCCCATGCGATCACGCACCAGCCACAATGCCTGCGCTCGCGCATCGAACAGGGCAAAGGCGAACATGCCGTTGAAGCGCTGCACGCAATCCTCGCCCCATTGGCGATAACCGTGGAGAATCACTTCAGTGTCGCTGTGGGTGCGAAAGACATGGCCCTTCGCCTCAAGTTCGGCGCGCACCTCGGCAAAATTATAGATTTCGCCGTTGAATATGACCGTCAGGCTTTCATCCTCGGTCAGCATCGGCTGCGCACCAGATTCCAGGTCGATGATCGACAGGCGCAAATGGCCCAGCCCCACGCCCGGCGCGGTCCAGATGCCGCTGCCGTCCGGGCCGCGATGCTGCATCGCGTCCAGCATCGCGCGCACCCGTGCCGGGTCCACGGGCTTGGCCGTTTCGAGATGGAAGATGCCCGCTATGCCGCACATGCAAATAGGCTTTAGAACATTATGAAGTCAGCTGGAACAGCCGACGGCTCGCAATAGGCGCAAATCCAAATCATCGGATGCCGATACTGCGGTCGGCCAGACGCTGCACATCGCCCAGATCCATCAGGAAAGCATGGATCGCGGCATCGGACGGCTGCCCTTCCGCTTCCTCCGCCGAGACAAGGATCGCCACGGCGCGCTGATCCTGCCCCAGCAATCGGGCCTTCATCGTCGCCATCTTGATCGCCGGCCTGCTGCCGGTCGTGACGCCATGGCCGACGCGGTAGAAACTCACCACATGACGCACGACCGGGCCGGGTGCCGTGATTTGTTCACCTCGCGCATCCGCCGGCGCGCGAGCAGGCGAGGACCAGACCCATTCGCTGTCGGGATCGGCAGCTCCCTGGCCAAAGCCGACCAGCTTGCGGTCCTCCCCCTGCGCGGCATAGGCCGCGATGGCGAGGTCCACCACCTGCCCGCGCGCATTGCTGTAACGGCCGATGACGAAATGGTCAGCTCCGTCGAAGCGCGGCTTCCAGGGATAGGCCTGGGGCGCGGCGGTCCGCGACCAGCCGGGCACATTGGGCATCGTCAACACCGTCGGCAGCGGATCGGCAGCGGCGGCCGTGGCGGCGAGCCAAAGCGGCGCGGCAACAATGATCGCCAATGCCGTTCCGGCCATGGCGCCCGCCCGCGAGGCGCCTTGCACGGCGCCCTGCAACGCGCGCGGGTCGAACCATGGATCGCCCGGCTTGCGATCGAAGAAGGGCCATGCGGTCGCCATGACCACGATCATGACGATTGCGAAGAAAACCCAGCCATAGACGACATGATCGAAACCCACAGCCGCATCCACCGTGGTCAGATGCGCGACCAATATCGTGGCGAAGGCGCGCACGCCATTGGCCAGCACCGACAGGCTGAGCGCGCCGATCATGAACACCGCGCGACGCGGCCAGCTTGTGAAACAGACATTGCAGACCAACGCGCCATAAGCGGTCATGGCGATCAGGAACTTCGCGCCCGAACAGGCCTCCGCCACTTCGAAATAGCCGGTGGGGGTAGTGATGAAGATGCCCTCCATATGGGCCGGCACCCCGGACAGATCGAGCAGCACCATGGCAAGCCGCGCCGTCAGCAATTGCAGCGGCGGGACGATCTCTTCACCAAAGGGCACCATGAAAAAGGCGTAGAAGAGCGGAAACAACAAGGCCCGCGCCACGGCTGGCCCCAGCAGGGAGACGGTTGCCCCCTGGAGCATCAAGACCAGCGCACCGTGGCGCACCATCGCTACGCCAGCAGCCGCGCCCAGCAGCCAGGCGAAAGCCCCCATCCCCAGCCATATCAGGCCCGGCGGCCATGCGACCGGTTCCAACTGGCGCAAGCCCGGCAGGCGCTGTTGCACCAGCCAGGCGATAAGGAAGGGGATGAACAGGCAATGGCCGAAGGTCGAGGCATTCCACCAGATCGACACCATGCTGCGTACATCGGCAAAGAACAGCGCAAGAATCGCGAAGGCCACGACGCCCAGCGCGGTCAGATGACCACGCCAACCAGCCAGATCGCCAAATGGAAGCCGGTCCATCAGGATAGCGCGATCCGTCACGCCGCCCGCACGCCGGCAGCAGGTTGTCCGTACAACAGCGTTGGCAAATCGCGCAGCGTTGCGGACCAACGATAGCGCTCTTCCATCCGCGCCCGTGCGGCAATGCCCAAACGCTGCGCATGCGCCGGATCGGCGAGCAGCGCGACGATCTTCGCCGCTTCCTCCGCTGGATTGGCCGCGATCAGAAAATGCTTGTCATCCGCGGCGTCGATGCCTTCGGCGGCTTGCGGCGAAGCCACCACCGGTCGGCCCATCGCCATCGCCTCCAGCACCTTGTTCTGGATGCCGCGCGCGATACGAAGCGGCGCGACGACCACATCCGCCGCCGCCAGCCAGCCGCGTACGTCGGGCACGCCGCCGGTGACGATCACGCCCGGCAGAACGGTCAATGCCTCCACCGCTTTTGCCGGGTTGCGCCCGACAATGGCGAAGCGCGCATCGGCGTGGACGGTGCGGATCGCCGGCAGCGTCTGGCGCGCGAAACTTTCCACCGCCTCGATATTGGGGCGGTAATCCATCTGCCCGGTGAAGACGAGCAACGGCCCTTCCCCCCTTTCCACCGGCGGAAAGCTGACGGCGGGGTCGAAATAGTCGAGCGCCACGCCATTCTCAATCGCCACCACTCGGTCAGGGCCAAGACCGCAAGCGTCGCGGAACAGCGCGGCTTCCGCGCCACTCACGAAGCTGCTGACATCTGCACGCGCCGCCGTCCGCCGTTCGAAATCGAAGAGCACGCGGCCTTCGCGCCGATTGATCCAGCCCATCGGCCCGCTGCCCTGCGCGCCATAGGTCGCATATTTGGCGGAATCGAAATCGACGAAATCCATCAGGAAACGCACGTCCGGTGGCAGGATCGGCACGAAATGCGCCATCTGCGCCGAATAGGCGACGACAGCACGGACGGGCCGTTCCGCCAATGTCTGCGCCACCCAATGATGCAGGCCGGGGTGATCGAACAACGATATGAGCAGCGACCGTCGCCGGGCAAGACCGGTGAGGCCGGCCACCACCTTCGACCGGTCGCGCATCAGCACGCACTGGCTGGTCGCGACCTGCGCCATTTCGCCTGCGAAACCCAAGTCCCGATCATCATCGGCAAAGCAACCGACATGGACCGGGGCGACCTCTGCCAGGCGCTTCAGCAGATGATAGGACCGGATCTTGTCACCCCGATCCGGCGGAAAGGGGATGCGATGGCACAGGAAGAGGATATCGCCGCTCATCCAAGCCCTCGCGCGATGTGCGGGCCGATCAGGTTGGCGATCGGCTCCGGCAGCTTCTTCCACAGTTCGACCTTGCGCCGATATTGGGGCGAGAGCGGATTGACGTCGCGGGTTTCCTTGCCCGGCGCCGTGCGCAGATGATAGCCGAGCGGCTCGCCCTCAAAGCCCCATGTCTTCTTCCAGGCGGCGGGACCGGTGCCGACCTTGGACCGGCCGAAGTCGAAGGTCGTGCAGCCCCGCTCGCGCGCGGCGCGCATCAGGCTGAAATAGAGAAATTCGTTCGATCGCATCGCGCGCGCGCCAGCTGCCGCGCCATGCCAGTAAGGCATGCAGGCACCGCGATGGTAGAAGCTGATGACCGCCGACAAGGGTACGCCATCCTTGGACACCATGGCGATATCGGCATCGTCGCCGAAACGGTTCATGACTCCTTCGAACAGCGCGCGAGGGAAGACCGGCGTGCCCAGATTATGGACACTATGGGCATAGAGCCGATAATGAATATCGCGCAACCGCTTGTCCCGACCCATTTCGAAGGTCAGGTCGTTGCCGATCCCCTTGCGGATTTCGGCACGGTGCCGCTTGGGCACGGCCTTGAGTTCCGCCTCGTCATCGGCGGCAAGAGGCCGGGAGAAACCAAGATAGGCGTCGGCCTTTTCCTGCCAAGACGCCCCCCTTGGCGTTTCACCGCCCCGCAGTTCCAAAGTGTCGCAACCCAGCTGCTCCGCCATCGTCCAGGCGGCGTCGGCCAGTGCGGCCCCCGCCTTGCGATCGGTGGTCAATATGCCGCCATCCACGGCGAAACCGCTGCTGACCAGCGCACGACCAAACAGGGCGGAGCGGATGGATGTCAGCGGCAACAGGCCGACAATCTCCCGACCGAACAGGCGAGCGACCAGCATCTTCGCCTTCTGCCCGGTGCCGGCCTCCACGCCCTTGATCCAGCCGGGTCGGTGGAACGGCGTCGAGTCCGGATGCGCCAGCACCCAGGCATCCAGTTCCGCGACACTCGCGCTGTCGGCCAGCCGCGCTTCGTCGATAATGACGCCCAGACCGGTAATTGCATTCATGGACGTATTTCCCTTGCCACCCGTGCCTGATCCTGACGATCAGGATTGAATATTTGGTGTGCGTCTCAACCGAGACCGCGCGAAATCATCGGTCCCAACAGGTTCGCGACCGGTAGCGGCAACCGCTTCCACAGGTCGACCCGCCTCCGATATCTGGCGCTATGCGGATTGACGTCGCGCCCTGCCCCATCCGCCGACCAGTCGTGATAGACGCGCGGCATGGGCTCAAAGCCGAAGCTTTTCTTCCATGCCGCCTGCCCGCTGCCTGCCTTTGATCGGCCGAAGTCGAAAGCGGTCATGCCACGCACACGGCCATGACCCATCAGGCGATAATACATGAGTTCGTTGGAGCGTAACTGGCGTGCATCGGCAACACCGCCGCCCCAATAGGGCATGACCCGCCCCTGATGATAAAGGGAAAGCACCGCCGACACCGGTCGATCGCCATCCCGTACCACCAGCAGGTCGGCTTCCTCGCCAAAATGCTGCAACACCGACTTGAACAGCTTTGGGGGGAATACAGGCGTGCCCAGGTTGCGCACGCTGGTTGCATAGACATGATAATGATCGCGCAGCAGGCGATCGCTCCGGCCCGTTTCGACGCTGAGAGCAGGGTTGGCCAGCGCCTTGCGCAATTCTGCGCGGTGCTTGCGCGGCACGGCCAGCAACTCCGCCTCGTCATCCGCCGCGATCGGCCGGATAAAGCCGACATATTCGCCCTCGCTCAGGTGCCAGTCGTCGCCCGGCGCCGGTCCGCCACGCAACTCCACCGATATCCCGCCTTTATCCCGCGCCATTTGCTGCGCGGCCGCCGCCAGCGGCGCCACTGCCCGGTGATCGGCAACCAGCAAACCGCCATCGACGGCAAATGCGGTCGATACGAGCGCTTTGCCGAACAGCCGGCTCTTCACATGATGGAGCGGCAGCAACCCTTTCATATCGCCGGAGGGGGCCACTGCGGCCAGCAACACAGCGCGATGTCCGGTGGCTTGCGTGATGGCCCGTAGCCAGGCGGTGCGATGAAAAGGCGTACCATCCGCATGACCAGCGACGAAGGCATCCGCGGCCTGCGCCTGCGACGCATCGCCGACGTCCAGCATCACGACCGCCAGATCAGCGGCATTGCCCAATATCATGACGCCCGCGCCGCTTCCGCATCGGCCAGCGCATCCACGCGGGTCCAGGCGAAATCCTGGGTCAGGCGGCGCAGCTTGGCGGCCATGACCGACAGGTTGCTGTAATGGCGCAGGCGCGACCGCAGCGGTGCTTGCGCGACGCGCGGCTGGTCCGGGTCGATTTCCCAAGGGTGGAAATAGATGATCGCGGGGCGGCCAGCCTGCTCGTTGACCTGCCTGATCGCCCAGCGCGAAAAGCCGTAGGGCAGCAGGCGGAAAAAGCCGCCGCCGCCCGCCGCCAATGTGCGCTTGCCCCATTTGGCGGTCGTCACCGGCAGTTCGACCAATGGCGATCCAGCCACCGGTTTCCAGGCGAAGCGCGGCGAATCCGGCCAACCATAATGGTCGTGCCGAATCGGTGCGACGCTGGAGGAATAGCGATAGCCCTCTTCCGCCAGGATCGAATGCGCCCAGGGCGTGCGCGGATCGATGGAGAAGCTGGGCGCGCGATAGCCGGTTACAGCCTGCCCACTCGCATCCTCCAGGATCGCGCGCGCCTTGCGCAGGTCGGCGCGAAACTCTTCGGGCGTGAAGGTGAAGACGCGCGCGTGATCGTAGCCATGGCTGGCGATTTCATGGCCGGCCTCGGCAATGCGGCGCATCAGCGCTGGATAGCGTTCCGCGACCCAGCCCAGCGTGAAGAAGGTCGCCTTGACGTCCGCCTGCGCAAACAGGTCCAATACCGCGTCGGTATTGGTTTCGACCCTGTGGGTCAGCCCGTCCCAATCGGCACGCTTCAGCGTGCGCTCGAACGCGCCGACCTGGAACCAGTCCTCGACATCGACGGACAGGGCGTTCTGCATCACACTCCACCTTCAGCCATGAGGGCAACCCCGGTCAGGCGGCGACGCCTTCCTGATGGTCCGCCATGCGTTCCTCGCGTTCGACCCAATCGACAAGCAGCGTCAATACCCGGCGCAGCGCCGTGTCCTGCTCTTCGGCCCGAAACTCCAGCGACGATAGCCGTTCCTCGACCAGGGTGAAGCAGGCCTTGAGCGCTTCGGGATCGACCTCCGACTGAGCCGCGACCGGCTGAGCGAAAGGGGCGTGCGCCTGCATCGCCCGCAAAGAAGCGATTTCCGCGCGCAGCGCTTCGATCTCGCCCAGCATGTCGGCGCGCAGGGCCTCGACGTCGGGTGCGTCGATCGCGGCCAGAGATTCAGCGTCAGCTTGGGCTTCGGCCGAGGGTTCGACCTCGGTGAAATCTTCGACTTCCGTCACGTCTTTCTGAACAGGCTGGTCCTGTTCAGCAACAGCTGCGTCCTCAACCTCGTCCTGCGGCCCATTTTCGGCAACCGGTTCAGCCTCAAAGGCCACCGGACGTGGCGGAGCGAAGGCAGCAAAGCCCGGCCGGGCAAAGGGCGCAACGGTGCTGGGCGCAAAGTCGGGCGCATCGTCTTCCTGCGCTTCAGCCTCTACCGGATTGGCGATGTCGGCGACCGGTTCGACCTCCTCCTCCTGTGCCCAGGCGGCGTCCAATTCGATGGCATCTTGCTCGACGAGATCATCCTCAGCCGTTTCTTCGAAAACCGGCCGATAGGCGAACGGCGCGATGGCCGTATCGTCCGACGCCTCCTCGACCTCAACGGGTTCGTCTTCGCCCCGCTCTTCATCAACCGCGACAGGATCGGAAATCTCGACGTCCTCGACCGTATCGAGTGCCGACGGCACGACCGGTTCCGGCACTGTATCCACGTCCAGACCCATGTCGGCGACGACTGCGCCAACGACCTCCTCGTCGATCAGATGCAATTGCTCGATCGCACCCAGCAACAGCACCCGACTTGCAAGTGCATTGAGGCGGCGGGGCACGCCGCCGGTCGCGCTATAAAGTGCCGCGAAAGCGCCGGGCGTAAAGTCAGGGTTGCCGCTCCAGCCGGCAATGGCCAGCCGATGGAGAATATAGGGTTCGATCTCATTCGCCATCATCGGTTCCAGATGATGGGTCGCGATCACGCGCTGGCGCAACTGCTCCAGTTCGGGTGACTTTATGAGGTCGCGAAACTCCGGTTGGCCGAGCAGGAATATCTGCAGCAGCGACTGACCGCCCAGTTGGAAGTTGGACAGCATCCGCAATTCCTCGATCGCGGAAACCGGCAGGTTCTGCGCTTCGTCCACGATCAGCAGGGTGCGCCGTCCGGCGCGTGCCTGGGCGTAGAGATAGCTTTCGACCTGATGCAGGATCGCAGCCTTGGGCTGACCATCGACCGACAGGCCGAAATGCTGCGCAGCAAGGCGTAGCATGTCGTCACCTTCGACCTGCGTCGACACGATCTTGACGGCGGTCAGTCGTGCCGGATCGATCGTCTGCATCAAATGGCCGACCAGCGTGGTCTTGCCCGCGCCTATGTCGCCCGTGATGACGATGAAGCCTTCCCCCTGCGCCAGGCCATAGCCCAGATAGGACAGCGCCTTGCGATGGGTCGCGCTCTCGAAATAATAATGCGGGTCCGGCGTCAGCTGGAACGGGCGGCCCTGCAAGCCGTAATATTGATCGTACATATCCTCGTCTCCCAAGCCGACGTCAGAAGCTGTAGCGCAGGCCGACCTGCCCCATCGCACTGATGATCGTGTCGAAATCGTCCGCCTTTACCCCGTCCAGCCCCAGCGAGGCCGAAGCCGCCAAACGGCGCGACAAGTTCTTGTAATAGCTGGTGAACGCGCCGTAGTTCAGCACATCCAGGCGATCCCCGCTGGCGTCGAAATAGTTGATGTATGTCACCAGGTCGATGCTGTCGGAACTGCTGATGGCATAGTTGACCGACGCATTGCCGTACCAATTTTCGTCCCGCGACCCGCGGATCAGCACGGTCTGGCCATTAGGCGTAATGAACTTGCGTTGCGAATAGCCCCCGCCAAGGCCCCAGCCCCATGGCCCACGGCGCAGCGAATATTGTGCAGACACGCCACGATAGCGGAAGTTCGCGTCGGTGATGCCCGACAGCGCATCATTGAAGCATTGTCCGCCGCCTGTAGTCGAGAAGGCGCAGCCGGTGATATCGCCAGTGAAGGGATTGCGCGCCACGTCGAAGTTGCTGCCAGACAAGGCAGCTACGTCTGAATTGATCATGCGGCCGAAACTGTCGATCCCGTCGAAGACGATGATGGCGACGCTGCTGTCCCGGCCCTGCCACAGGAAGCTGCCCTGATAGGTCATGCCGCCATAGCGTTCGCCGACCCGCGCCTGCAAGGTCGTGCGGCGGCTCGGCCGCCACAATACGCCGGCGTCCCAGATGATATCGTCGAAATCATAGATCAGCGCGCGGGGCGAGCTTTTGTCCGTCACATAGCGCCCATTGCGAATGAGCGGCATACCGTCCGCATCCAGCTGCGGCGACCGCTGGCTGATCTCGATCTTTTCATACCCGACACCGCCGACCGCGGCGAGCGTGGGGGTAAGCGGCACGGTCGCATCGACCCGGCCCCACAGATCCTCGAAACGCTGGTCGAGCTGACTCGCTTCTTCGCGATCATAGCCCGCGCTGGCGGTCAGGCCGATGCCCGGCAACACTGTGTTGGGCGAAAAGCCGACCGACCCGAACAGGCTGTGCGTCCAGCTGTCGGCAAAGGAACCGTTGGGTTGCAAGCCGCCGAAATTCTGGTTCACGCTATCATCGACCCGCGTGTAGCCGAGGCGATAGGACCCGTTAACGTTGAAGTCGCCAAGCTGGGTCGTGTAGGACGGTCCCACATAAGCCGACCAGACCTGGCTGCTAAAGCTGTCGCGCTGCGTCGAAGCGCCTGACAGGCCATCGGTGCGTACGCGCGTGGCCAGGCCGCCGCTCATGAGCGAAAGGCCCGGCGCAAGGTTGACATTGGCATGGGCGATGCCGCTGATGACATCCTGATCCGACGTCTGGCTGCCCCAGCCGAAGCTGTGATTATATTGCAGATCGACCGCCGCCTCGACACGGCGGCTCTTCACTTCCGCCGTCACACCAGCGGTGACGTTGGTGTAGGTCAGCACATCGCCCTCGCCCTTGATCGGCCCGGTCACGACTTGATCCACGCCAAGATAGGGCGTCACATCAAGGCGCTTGCCATCGGACGACGACTGCGCATGGGCGGGCATTGTGGCGGCCAACGCGGCGAGCGATGCGCCAGCGGTCCAGAGCCGGACGGTCTTCACTGGGCTTCCCCCTTGGCATAATAGCTGCCGAAACGGCGACCGCCGCTGTTGAAGCGGACGGCATTGAGCAAAAGCTGAACCTGCGCCCCGCCCTTCAATAGACCCGCCGCGTCACGTAGTGCGCTTTCGGATGTCTTGTCGGCGCGCACGACCAGCAGCGCGATGGCGGCATGGCTGGCCAGCACGGCGGCGGGCGAGGCCGCCAGCAGCGGCGGGGAATCGAAGATGATGATCCGTTCAGGCCGGCCGTCGGTCAGTCGCTTCAGCAACTGCTCCGTCCGGGCCGAGGCGAGATATTCGGTGTCGTCATGGCTGCGTTGCCCGGCGGGCAGGACGGAAAGCGACGGGATATCGGTACGGATCACGACATCCTCGATCGCGACCAGCGGATCGGCGAGCGCGTCCATCAAGCCGCGCCCTGCTTCCAGCCCCAGTTGTGCAGGAATGCCAGGCTTGCCGAAATCGGCATCGACCAGCAGGATCTCACGGTCCTTTTCCGCTGCCAGGCTGAGCGCCAGATTGATCGCGCAAAAGGTCTTGCCCTCCCCGCTATGGGCCGAGCAGACAAGGATGCGATTACCGCGCGGATTGGTGCGCAGTTGCGACAGCAGATCGCGCTTGAGCAGGCGGAATTCCTCGCTCATCGTCGTCACGGCGCTGTCGGGCCGCAGGAAGCCGGCTTCGGCCAGCTTGATACGGTCGATCGCCTGCACCGGCCCTGTCCAGTCCAGCGCACGCGGCGTAAAGGAAGTTGGCGCGATCGGCGCATCAGCGGCAACGGCCACCGGAGCGGGTGCCGCAGGCGGCGGCGTGGTGGCTGGCTCGGGCGGCAAATCGGTCGTATCGACCGCCGGCGCGGCGCGACCGCGCAACGCAGCGTTGAAATCATAGATTTCCGTCGCCCGTTCGATCAGCGATCCCCGGCCCTTGATGGAGCTATGCTGGTTCATGTTCCCTGGCTCCTTCACGCCATACCGCGCTGAACGAATTCGACGACGATCAGCAGCAGGCACACCGCCGCCAATCCGCCGCTCGCGCCGGCAAACCATTTCATGCGCTGCCGGTCGATCGCGACCTGCGCTACGCTCACCGTCTGGCTGATCGACCCGACGACCGGCAGGCCGATCGCCTTCTCCAGCCGCGCGGCGGTCGGGAATGTGCCCTTGAGCTGACCGAGCGCGAAAGCCACGCCGATACCCGCAGCCACGCCCAGTATCAGTACGCCGAGCAGCAGCAGGGGCCGGTTCGGCGCCGACGGCGCAGTCGGTGTGCTGGGCGGCTGGATAACGCGAAACTGGACGGAACCCGTCTCGGTCTTGACGTCGCCGCGCAGGCGGATTTCCTCCCGATCGGCGGCCAGCTTGTCATATTGCGCTTTCAGCGCGGCATAGTCGCTTTCGATCTTTTCCTGTTCCGACGCCACGCCCGGTTCGTTCACCTGACGTGACATCATGGTGTTGAGGTCACCCTGCAACTGCGCCTTGCGCGTGCTGAGAGCCTGCACCGTTGCGGCCCGGTCTGCCTGCATAGACTTGATCGACAGATAGGCAGGGTTGGGCGTGCTGCCGGCAGCCGCAGCCGCACCGCCGCCCGCTTTACGAATGGCATCGACCTCCCGCTGGGCCGCGATGACGTCGGGATGGTTGGCGGTCCAGCCGCGCGCCTTCATCGACGCCAGATTGGCCTGCGCCTGCGCCAGCGGCGACGCGCCGCCTGATGCCGTCATGCCAGGCAGGGTGGCGGGGGTACCGGCCAACTGGCCGTTCATCGCGCTCAGCGCACTCTGCGCCTGGACAAGCTGCGAATCGATATTGCTAATTTCGGCGCGGGCCGCATCCATGCGCTGGCTGATCGAACCGGCACCGGGCAGCAGACCGATATAGCGCTGCGCGAATTCGACGCGGCGCTGATCGGCCGCTTCCAGCTGCTTGCCGCGCGCGGCGATCTGCTGGTCCAGGAAGGCCAGGCTCTGCTTGGTCTGGTTGCGATCGCCAGAGAGATTTTCCTCCTGGAAAATGTCGATCAGCTTCTGCACCACCTGTTGGGCAATGCGCGCATTGGCGCCGTCCGACAGGCCCGAATCGGCGGAGATCGCGCTGATGTCGATCATGCTGGGATCGGCCTGCGCCATCACCGTGATATTCTCGCGCAGCTTGGTGATCTTGGCGGCGATATCGCGCGGACCGGACACCGACTGAGACAGGTCCGTGTCGCGCACGACCTTTTCCAGATTCTCGGCGCTCGCCAATGTGCTGCGTACCCGGTCCAGATCCTGCTGGGACTGGACCTGGGTGATGCCGACCTTGTCCTCCAGCAGCGACTGGGTGTTCACATAGACCCGCGCCTTGGACTGATAGCTGTTGGGGATAAGCGCCACGCCCAACCAGCCAAGCATGCACACGCCCCAGGCGACGGCAAGCGCGACCCAGCGGCGGCTCCATATGCCGTGGAGCAGGACCAACAGTTCGTCGTAAAGACCGGCCATGATCAGAACATGCTTTCGGGGATGATGATGACGTCACCGGGCGACAGCAGCACGTTGGCGCGCGTATCGCCCTTCTTCAGCAGGTCGCCCAGGCGCACCTGATATTCCTTCTGCTTGCCGGTCGCTTTGTCGAAGCGGACAAGGCGCGCGCGGTTGCCCGCCGCATATTCGGACAGGCCACCGACCGCGATCATCGCGTCCAGCACGGTCATGTTCGCGCGATAGGGAATGGACGCCGGCTTTTCCGTCGCGCCCACGATCCTGATCTGCTGGCTGAACGTGCCGCTGAAATTGTTGACGATCACCGACACCAGCGGATTTTCGATATATTGGGTCAACGCCAGCTTGATGTCGTCGGCCAGCATCTTGGGCGTCTTGCCCACGGCCGGCATGTCGGTGATCAGCGGCGTGGTAATGCGGCCATCGGGGCGCACCTGCACCTTGGCGCCCAGTTCCGGGTTGCGCCATACGAATATGGTCAGGTCGTCGAGCGGACCGATGACATATTCCTCGCCCGGCCCCTCCTGCGTCGACACGAAGGAGGCAGGCGGCAGTTGCGGCCCGGACGGCGCGGAGGCGCAGCCCGACAAGGCGACGGCGGGCAATGACACGCCGATCAAAAGCCTGGAAACCGACACAAAACGCATAATCTCATCCCTTCGTGCGGCCATGCGCCAGCGACCGCCAACGAAGGACAGGCGACCGATCGGCATATGGCTCCGACCACCTTCATGGCGTGAAAGGGTAAAAATACCGTTAGGAGTTAAGTCCTGTGCAAATCAGCCAAGTAAAAGCTCACGAGGACTTGGGTGACCAAGAAAAGCGGCAGGACTTGCAGAAGCGCCATAGGCACCGGCAAGAAAGATGGCGATCAGATCGCCCTCCTTCACCGGCGGCAGCGCCACCTTGTCGCCCAGCCGGTCTATCGGGGTGCAGAGACACCCGACCACCGTCACCGGGTCGGCGGCAGGTTGCGCACCAAACCGATTGGCAACTGCGATCGGATAGTTGCGCCGCACGACCGTGCCGAAATTGCCGCTGGCCGCCAGTTGATGATGCAGGCCGCCATCGACCACCACGAAAGTTTCGCCCTGGCTGACCTTCACGTCGATCACGCGGGTGAGATAGACGCCGGCCTCCCCCACCAGCCAGCGGCCCAGTTCGATCGCGAAGGCGCTGCCCTGCAATATGTCCGGCAGGCTGTCCAATTCGCTGTCCAGCGCCACACCGATCGGACGGATGTCCAACCGGTTATCGCCGGGGAAATAGGCAATGCCAAAGCCGCCGCCCAGATTGACCAGCGGCGGCGTGGCGCCCACCGTATCGGACAGGCGGGCCGCCAGAGCGATGGTCGCCGCCTGCGTTTCGATGATCGCCAGCGGATCGAGATTCTGGCTGCCGGCAAAAATATGCCACCCCTGCCAGTCCGCGTCCGCATCGATCATGGCCCGCGCCAGCGCCGCCGCCCGATCCGCATCGATGCCGAAGGGCTTGGCCCCGCCGCCCATGCGCATGCCCGACCCTTTTAGGTCGAAGTCCGGATTGACCCGCACGGCAAGACGCGGCCGCTTGCCGATCCGGTCGGCGACGGCCAGCGCCCGGCGTCCTTCCCCTTCCGATTCCAGATTGATCGTCGCACCGGCGAAGATCGCGGCTTCCAGTTCGTCGTCGCGCTTGCCCGGCCCGGCAAAGCTGATCCGATTCGGCGCCATTCCGGCCGCCAGCGCCATGGCCAGTTCGCCACCCGACGCGACGTCGAAGCCGTCGACCTGACTTCCCATGCGCGCCAGCAAGGGCGCATAAGGATTCGCCTTGATCGCATAATGAAGATGCAGCGCAGCGGGCATCGCCTCACGGAAACGGCGCACCTGCGCCTGCACGATATCCATGTCATAAACGAAGAGCGGCGTGTCGCCCGCTTCGTCCACCAGGCTGGCCGCGCCGCAGCCGCCGATGACCAACATGCCTTCCTCTTGGGCGAACCAGCCTGGGATCGGCCCCATCGGCTTCATGCGCCATGCTCCTGCGCCAGCGCGACCCGGTCGATCTTGCCATTGGGGTTGCGGGGAAAATCAGAAAGCACGACGATATCCTTGGGCTGCATGAAGTTGGGCAGTTCGCTTTTCAGATGGGTGGCGACGGCCTGAGCGATATCCGGTTCGGCCGACCGCAATAGCAGACGCACCGCTTGCCCCAGCCGATCGTCCTTCACCCCCAGCGCCACCGCTTCTGCGACGTCGGGCACGGCAACCGCCGCTTCCTCTATCTCGGTCGGGCTGATCCGGTTGCCAGCGGACTTGATCATCGCATCGTCGCGGCCGACGAAATAGAGCAGCCCCTGCTCGTCGCGCCGCACCGTGTCGCCCGACCAGACCGCCATGCCGCCATAGCGCGAGGCAGCCGGGGCCGGCCTGAACCGTTCGGCGGTGCGCGCAGCATCATGCCAATAGCCCTGCGCGACCAGCGGTCCGCAATGCACCAGTTCGCCCGGCTCCTCATCATCGGTAAGGCTACCGTCGGGGCGGACCACCAATATCTCTGCGAAGGGAATGGCCCTGCCCATCGAGTCGGGATGGCTGTCGACCAATGCAGGCGGCAGATAGGTCGACCGAAAAGCCTCCGTCAGGCCGTACATGGGATAGAGGTCCGCTTGCGGGAACAGCGTGCGGAGCTTCGCCACCAGCGACCGGGTGAGCGCACCGCCGCTATTGGTCAGCCGCCGCAGCTTCCCCGCCACCGCGTCCGGCCATTCCAGTTCCGTCAATTGCACCCAGAGCGGCGGCACACCGGCCAGCGTCGTGATATCGCGCCGGTCGATCAGCTTCAGCACATCACGCGGCGTCAGATAGTCTAGCGGATAGACACAGCCGCCAGCATACCAGGTCGAAAGCAGCTGATTTTGCCCATAGTCGAAGCTGAACGGCAGGACGCAGGCGGTGCGGTCCTGCGGCGTCAGCCCCAGATAATCAGCCACCGCCACCGCGCCCAGCCAAAGATTGGCGTGACTGAGCATCACGCCCTTGGGCCGGCCAGTCGAACCGCTCGTATAGAGGATCGCCGCCAGATCATCCGGCGCCGCGTCCGATGGGCCGATAGCCGTGCCGCCGCTCATCGCACAGGCGGCGTCATCTTCGCGATGCAGTTGGCAACCGGCGGGCACGTCGCCCTGTAACAGGCTGTCGAGTCGCGCGGCCGTGCCGATCAGCAGCATCGCCCCGCTATCCGCCAATATATGCGCAACCTGCGCATGTTTGAGCAGCGGATTGATCGGCACATGGACCAGCCCCGCACGCGGCGCGGCCAGCGGCATAAGCGCAGCCACCGGCCCCTTGGCGATCCAGCTGGCGACTCGCGTGCCCTGCTCCAGCCCGAACCCGGCCAGCCATCCCGCCAGCCGACCCAGCGTTTCTTCCAGTTCCGCATAATCATAGCTGCCCGACCGACCGTCCAGCGCCACGCATGCCGGATCGCCGCGCAGCAGCACATGGTCGATCGGCTGCACCTGCGCCCCGTCGATCGTCGGGAAATCGTTAGTCACAGATGCTTAACTCCATGGCGATGTTTTTATCCTATAGGGAACCAGTGACTGGGGGCGGAGATAGTCGGTTGCGGGGCGTAAGGGAATATCACAGCCTGGATGAGGTGCAGCGGCGGCTGGCCGGCCGGCTGGATCGCGCCCATGTGCCCGGCCTGTTCGACCGGCTGGACTGGTATGCCATGCTGCATGCCCATTGCATGGCCGATACGCCGCTTCGCATCCTGACCGCGGTGGAAGACGGCAGGGAAGCCTGGCTGTTTACGACGGCACCTTCCCCCCGCCATGTCAGCGCGCTTGCCAACTGGTATAGTTTCAGCTGGGCGCCTGTTTTTATCGGCAATCCTGACACGGCGATGCAGCTGCGCCTGCTGGAAAGCCTCGCCCGGCATTTGCTGAAGACCTGCGCCGTAATCGACCTGTATCCGTTGGAGGATAGCGCGCCGATGATGCAGGCGCTGCGCCGCGCCGGATGGTTCGCGGTGCGCCGGGCGATGGGCGGGCGCCATCTGTTGCCGGTGGAGGGCCGCAGCTTTGCCGACTACTGGGCGTCGCGGCCGGGCAAATTGCGCAGTCTGGTCAAGCGCAAGGGGCGCGGCAGCCCGTTCACCCTGTCGATCGCCCGCCGGCTGACCGACGATCTGTGGCGCGACTATGTCGATGTGCATGACCGCAGCTGGAAGGAGGCGGAGCCGGGGCTGGATTTTCTTCGCGACCTGGCAGAGCGGGAGAGCGCGGCGGGGACGTTGCGGCTGGGCTTTGCCCAATATGAGGGGCGCGCGGTGGCGACGCAATTGTGGACGGTGGAGCATGGCGTCGCACTGATCCACAAGCTCAGCCACGATGCCGCCCATAACCGCGCCTCCCCCGGCACCTTGCTGAGCCACGCCATGTTCGAGCGGGCGATCGACGGGGACCGGGTGCGTCTGATCGACTATGGCACCGGCGACAATGGCTACAAGACCGACTGGATGGAACAGCGCATCCCCCTCCATCGCATCGACGCCTTCAACCCGCGCTTCGCATCCGCCTGGCTGCCCGCCGCCCGCACCGCCATTTCGGCGCTTGTAGGTTAGGCAGCGAGCCACTAGTTAGACCGCCATTATGCAGGCGCAAAATTCTCAGCCGAACGACCGGACCGTCAACGTGGACAGGCTGATGCGGGCTTTGCTCCGCGACGTGCTCGGCCTGTCGCAGGACAGGGTCGATGCGTTCGACGCGGACACGCCGCTGTTCGGCGCCTTGCCCGAACTGGATTCCATGGCGGTCGCGGGCCTGCTGACCGAGATGGAGGATCGTTTCGACATCCTGATCGAGGACGAGGATATCGACGGCGACACGTTCGAAACCTTCGGATCGCTGGTCGCCTTCGCCCAGGCCAAGGTCGGCTGAACCAGCCGACCCGCCCGGTGGTAGCAGTTCAGGCCTCCACCAACTCCTCGAAATCCTGTTCCGCCAGGAATTTTTCGACGTCGAGTGCAGCCATGCAGCCCATGCCCGCCGCCGTCACCGCCTGACGATAAATCTTGTCGGTGACGTCGCCCGCCGCGAAGACGCCGGGGATGGCGGTGCGGGTCGTGCCCTTTTCCACCACGATATAGCCTTCGTCGAGCGGCAGCTTGCCGTCGAACAATTCGGTCGCGGGGTGATGGCCGATCGCGACGAAGCCGCCATCGGTCGTCACATGCGATTTTTCGCCGGTCACCGTGTCGATGAGGTCCACGCCGACCAGACCTTCGGGCGTGCCGCCGCCGACGAACTTGTCCACCGCCTTGTTCCACAGCACCTTGATGTTCGGGTGGGCGTGGAGGCGCGCTTGCAGGATCTTTTCGGCGCGCAGGCTGTCGCGGCGGTGGATCAGCGTCACGTCATGGCTGTGGTTGGTGAGATACAGCGCTTCCTCGACCGCGGTGTTGCCGCCGCCGATCACCACCACCTTCTTGCCGCGATAGAAGAAGCCGTCGCAGGTGGCGCAGGCCGATACGCCCTTGCCCTGCAAATGCTCCTCGCCCTCGACGCCCAGCCATTTGGCCTGCGCGCCGGTGCAGATGACCAAGGTGTCGGCGACATAGAGCGTGCCGCTGTCGCCCTTCAGGCGGAACGGGCGTTCGGACAGGTCGATGTCGACGATCTGGTCGTACATCATCTGCGCGCCGACATGCTCGGCCTGGGCCTGCATCTGCTCCATCAGCCAAGGGCCCTGGATCACGTCCCTGAAACCGGGATAATTTTCGACGTCGGTGGTGATGGTCAACTGCCCGCCGGGCTGCATCCCCTGCACCACGATCGGCGCCAGACCCGCGCGCGCACCATAGATGGCGGCGGACAGGCCGGCCGGGCCGGAACCGAGGATGAGCATGCGGGTCGAATGGGTGGCGGTCATGTCAGGCTTTCAGCTGTGATTCGTGTCGGCCAGAGAGATAGGCACCCCCACGCCGCGCGCCAAGCGAAGGATTTGCATGGGTGCGGCGAAGGGCGGCTTTTGGCGTCGCGCGCGGCGGCGGGCGAAGTTCACAGTGTAACGCCCGAAATGCGCCGGAAGCGCCCGCAAGGCTCTCGCAAAGCGTTCGCGAAGCTTCCCCATGGCGCTCGCGAAGCGTCACTTCCTATTGGGCGCGGCGGGCGGGATCGGGGCGCGGAGATGCGGGGATTGGCGCGGTCGGGGATGAGGAGAGGCTGATCCATGCCGAGGGTAGATCAGAGGAAATCCTATTTTGGAAGGATATTGGAATGGGTGGGATTGGGCGGGAGGGGAATGTGCCATTCGGCCAAATTGCGGGAACAGACGCTCGCTCAAGGATGCGGCCGGATTAGCCAGCACCCGTTTATTCTTTACCGCGTCGAAATTTCAGCGTTCTATGCTTATGCAAGCGAAGGATGTAGTGCGACCGGCATGGCAACGACTGTCGAGATCAGTATAGCGGGCCGCGCCGAAGCGGATGCGCCGCTCTTGGGAGACCTGATCGAACAGATTCAGGATTTCTTCGCCATGCTAAACGGCGTCGCTGAGACGATTGCAGGCGATACGACGGAGCGTTTTGATTGGAAGGTCGTCGGCCTCAGTAAGAATAGCCCCGCGCGTATCATCGTTGAGGCAGTCGCATTGCCCGGCCATGCTGACGGGCCCGATCTGGCGGCGAAAGCTCGTGACGTCACCGTTGGCGGTCTCCGACAAATCATCTCGCAGGGCGAGCGACCTCTTTATTGGAATGATAACGTCATCGAGTCGGCCGATCGCTTTCTGCGGCGGATTTCAGGAAGCCTTGCGGCAACTAGCGTCGGCTCGCTTGACCCCAATAGCCCTGAGTTGACGGTGGGCACGGCAGCAGCGGTGCAGGCGCTTAAAAACGTCGAACTAGTCAGGGAGGCCGAGCCGGTTCACCCTTACCGCGAACTTGGCAGCTTCGAGGGCTATATTCAGAATGTGGGCACTGACGGCTGGGGCCGGCCCTTTATCATCGTCAAAAGCCGCCTAACTGGCGGAGACGTTAAGTGCTTCCTTTCCGGCGAGGCGCTACGCGCTCTAGAGGGCGAGCCTGTCGCGCAGGTTGTGTGGCGGAACCGGCGCGTGACCGCGATCGGTGTGCTTAAATATAGATCCGTCGGCCGCCTGAGCCAAGCCGAAGTGTCCCGGCTTGACTTCGCCGATCCGGAGGAGCTGCTTCCCCAGCTCAAGGACATTATTGATCCCGACTTTACGCATGGGCTCTCGTCCCATGATCACTTAGAGAGGGTACGGAATGGCGAAGCCTAGACGCGTCGCATGGGATGCGTGCACGTGGATCGCCACGATTATCCAAGAGAAGGCACTGCTCAAAGGAGGAGGCGTCGAGGATCGCGCGATTCCCTGCAATCATGTGATCGAACTGGCTACGCGCAAGCAGGTCGAAATTGCCACGTCTGGACTGTCGCTCGCGGAAGTCTGCAAGGACGATCAGGTGAAACGCGAAGATGGCGACGTGCTTGCTGACTTTTTCCGGAACGAGTACATCCTGATTGTGCCAGTCGACCGATATGTCGGAACATTGGCGCGCGAACTGATGCAAGCCGGACACCCTGGGCTTCGACCTCCTGACGCCGTTCATCTGGCGACAGCGGTGATCGCGGACGCCTCTGAATTTCATACCTTCGATTCCGCGCTGCTCAAGCTTGACGACAAGATTGTGAAGCCGGCGGGTGGGACCCTGAGAATCAGAAAGCCGCCGCCACCGCCGCCAAGTCTCTTAGGCGGAATGTGATGGTCCGCCGGGTCAAAAAATTGTCTCAGAACCGGTTAAATTCGAATGCCCGCTTTCAGGTTCTTTGGAATCGCTTCCGAACGGTAACCGATGGCGCAAACCCGCCCTCATGCCTCGCCCCGCTCAATCCAGCACGTTAGGCAGATCCTCGAACCCCTTGCGCAGGGCCGCGCTCCAGCCTTGGGAGATCATCAGAAATTCCTCATTGTCCGCCTCTATCCGGGTGCGGACGCGGAAGTCGTAGGTGTCGGTGGGGATCACCGTCAGGTCGAGCGGCATGCCGACCGAGAGGTTGGAGCGTAGCGTGGAATCCATGGATACCAGCACCGCCTTGGTCGCGTCCTCCAGGCTGGTTTCGCGTTGGATGATCCGGTCCAGGATGGGCTTGCCATATTTATGCTCGCCAATCTGGAAGAAGGGCGTGTCTTCCGTAGCCTCGATGAAATTGCCGGCGGAATAGATGAGGTAGAGGCGCGGCTTGCCGCCCTTGCGCTGGCCCGCGATCATGATCGACGCGCTGGCGCCCGAACCGCCCATTTCGATGTTGGAGCGATAGCGGTGCTGCATCTTCTGCATGGCATCGCCCACGATCTGCGCCACGCGATACATGGTGTCGCAATTGAGGATGGTTTCGACTTCGGGGTCGAACTGCGCTTCCTTGATCGCCTTGCTCAGCGTGGCCTTCACCCCCTGGGTGATGGACAGGTTGCCCGAACACATCAGCGTGATCGCGCGCTCACCGGGCACATGATAGGTGAAGCTTTTCCGGAAACGCGCAATATTGTCCATGCCCGCATTGGTGCGGGTGTCGGACAGCATGACCAGTCCCTGGTCCACGCGCACGGCCACACAATAAGTCACGACCCCCCGGCCTCCTGTCATCCTGCCGTCGCGATCGGCGAACGCCGGATGGGGCATCCGGCTTGCGATCGGTCTGGGTTAAGCCTCAGAGTCGGGCGGGGTAGCCTGCTGCTGCTGCTTCTGCAACTGCCGCTGTTCGACTCCGTCCTCGGCCTGCGCGATACGGACGTCGGCGTCAATCCATATGTCGCCTGCCACCGTGACCGAGCCACGGATCGGCGCGGCCTCATCCGCGTCCAGGCCGCTGGCGACGCGCAGATAGCGTTCGGTGACGCAGACGCGGTTGGACGGGTCGAAGCCGATCCAGCCAAGCTGGGGCAGGAAGGCTTCGGCCCAGCCATGGGTTTCGTGGAGCGCATCGCCCTCCCCCGCCAGCAGATAGCCCGAGACATAGCGGGCCGGGATGCCGATCGTGCGGGCGGCGGCGATGAAGACCTGCGCATGGTCCTGACACACGCCTGCGCCCAGCGCGAAGGCTTGCGCGGCGGTCGTGTTCGACGTGGTGACGCCGGCGCGATACTGGACCGCGTCGCTGACGGCGGCGGACAGGGCGTGGAGCGTGGCGAGCGGGCCGTCCTGCGCCGGCAGGTCGCGGGCCATGGCGGCGATGCCGGCGGACGCGCGGGTCAGGGCCGTGTCGCGCAGGAAGTAGCGGGTATCGACCCGGCTATCGAGATGGCCGACCACGCCATGGCTTTCGCGCGTGTCCACCACCCCTTCGGCCACGATGGTCGCATGATCGAGCCGGTCGTGGCGGATCCAGATCGCCTCCCGCTCGCCATAGCTGTTGGGGCGAAAGCCGGTGATCGGATCGCCGTTCACGCTGACCTGCCATTCCAGCACGCTCTGCGCGGGCGTATCGACCGGCATCAGTTTGAGGCGCATCGCGACCCGGCCGGCGCTGGCCGCGTAGCGATAGACGGTCTGGTGGCGAACGATCAATTTCATGGCCGCGCCCTCCCCCTCCCGCGATCAGCCGAAATGATAGGCCTGGGCGATTTCCGCGCCCAGACGGTTGGTCATGGACAGGCCGTGCTGCACCGTTTCATGCAGGCCGAAGCGGAAGATTTCGCCGCTGTCGAGCTTCTCCAGCGCGGTCACCATTTCCTGCACCGTGTCGTGGCAGGCGGCGCGCGCATCATGCCAGCCCGCCAGGCGATTGAGCCGATAGGCCAGCTGGTCGTAGCAATAGGCGATGGAGCGCGGAAACAGGCGGTTCAAGATCAGGAAGTCGGTGATCTGCCAGGGCGTATAGGTGCCGCCATAGACATGATGATAGGCGCGGCTGCCCGACAGCGCGTGGAGCACCGACGTCCATTGATAATGGTCGCGATTGCCGCCGATCACTTCGGTTTCGGGCAGCAGTACATAATATTTGACGTCGAGCAGGCGCAGCGTCATCTGCGCCCGCTCCAGCGCGGAACCGGTGCGCAGGAAGTCGTGACCTTCGTTACGCAACTGGCCCGAATGGGCGGCGCCGCGGAAGGTCATGACGCGGGTTTTCACCCAGTCGATCAGCGTGGGAAGCTGCTGGCGCGCTTCGCCGACATCATAGCTGTCCAGCTTGCGCCAGCCTTCGTTCAGCGCTTCCCACATGTCCTGGGTGAGCATGGTGCGCGCCGACTTGGCGTTGGCGCGGGCCTTGAGCAAGCAGGAGCGGATCGACGAGGGATTGTCCGGGTCCAGCATCAGGAAGGAGACGACGTCGCTTTCCGTCACTTGCTGGCCTTCGGGGAATTGATGGCCGGAACCGGTGGCGCGCACGACGGAGCGCCATTCGTCGCGATGATGCGCGCCGGGCAGGATCGCCATACGCTGTCCCATGGTGAGCAGTCGCGCGGTCGCCTCCGCCCGCTCCATATAGCGGGCCATCCAGAAGAGATTTTCGGCGGTCCGGCTCAACATGGGCTAATCTCACATTCCGTTCGGGCTGAGCGAAGTCGAAGCCCCTGTCTGAGCGGAGGCGAAGACACCTCGCTACGTTCGGCGGTGCCCTTCGACAGGCTAAGGGCGAACGGCTTTTGTTTATGACGCGCCATCCCCATCAATCCTGCAACACCCAGGTATCCTTCACCCCGCCGCCCTGGCTGGAGTTGACGACCAGCGACCCTTCGGTCAGCGCGACGCGGGTGAGACCGCCCGGGACGAGGCGAATCTGCTTGCCGACCAGGCAATAGGGGCGGAAATCGGCGTGGCGGCCGACCACCGCCGCCGGGCCGAGCGTCGGCACGGTGGACAGGTCCAATGTGGGCTGGGCAATGAATTCGCCCGGATTGGCCCTGATCCGCGCGGCATAGGCCTCCACCTCGTCCCTGGTGGACTTGGGGCCGATCAACATGCCGTAGCCGCCCGAACCATGGACTTCCTTGGCGACCAGCTCGTGCAGATTGTCCAGCACATATTGCAGCTCGTCGGGCTTGCCGCATTGCCAGGTCTGGATATTGTCCAGGATCGGCTTTTCGCCCAGATAGAAGCGGATCATTTCCGGCACGTAGATATAGACCGCCTTGTCATCGGCGATGCCCGATCCGGGCGCCGAGGCCAGCGTCACGCCGCCATTGCGATAGACGTTGAAGATGCCCGGCACGCCCAGCAGGCTGTCCGGGCGGAACACCAGCGGATCGATATATTCGTCGTCGATGCGGCGATAGATGACGTCCACCGCCTTGGGCCCCAGCGTCGTCTTCATCCAGACGCGATCGTCATCGACGAACAGGTCCGCCGGCTCGACCAGTTCCACGCCCATCAGATCGGCAAGGAAGCTATGCTCATAATAAGCGCTGTTGAGCGATCCCGGCGTCAGCACGACCACGACCGGATCGCCCTTGCACGCGGGCGGCGCGACTTCCTTAAGGCTTTTGAGCAATTCGGCGGGATAATCGTCCACCGGCGCCACGATCCCCTGCGCGAACAGTTCGGGGAACATGCGCGTCATGATCTCCCGATTTTCGAGCATGTAGGACACGCCGGACGGGGTGCGGCAATTATCCTCCAGCACTTCGAAACTGCCCGGCCCGGTGCGCACGATGTCTATGCCAACGATATGGCTGTACACCTTGCCCGGCGGGGTGAAATCGGCCATTTCGGCCAGATAGGCGCTGTTGCGATAGATGATGTCGGCGGGCATGATGCCGGCCTTCACGATTTCGCCGCGATGATAGACGTCGTGCAGGAAGGCGTTGAGGGCCCGCGCGCGCTGCCGGATGCCCTTGTCCAGGATGCGCCATTCGTTTGCGGTGAAGATGCGCGGCAGCAGGTCGAACGGGATCAGCCGTTCGGGATCGCCGCCCTCGCCATAGACGGCGAAGGTGATGCCGATGCGGCGGAAGATCGCCTCCGCTTCATCCATGCGGCGATTGAGTCCGGCTATGCCCGTCCGCTCCACCCATTTCTGCACCTCGTCATAGCAAGGGCGTATCGAGCCATCAGGCTCAAACATTTCATGGAAGGGCAAGTGGACGATCCTCCCTCGGCCAGCGGCCGGTTGTGCATTGCAATATGTGTGCGCCGGCCCGTGACGATTGCAAGGCAAAAATGGCGAGCGCGGAAAAGGTTTCGCGGCCATTCATGATATATGGCGGAAATGCGCCGTCATTTCGTTTTGACGCGCCGTTTTTCGGGAAGATGATCGAGGATGAACCACTTGCGCCGGACCTTCGGCTCCTGGACGATCGCCGCGTCGCTGGCCCTGACCGGTTGCGCGGGCGCGATCCGGGAGCAGATCTACAAGCCCAGCCAAGCGCCGATCGACATTGCGCGATGGACCCGGGTCCGCCCCCAGACATGGATGGTGAAGACTGCCGACGGACTGGCCTTGGCCGGCTATTACTGGCCAGGAGACCCGATGGACCGGGACGTCATCCTCTTCTTCCACGGACGTGGATCGAACCAGGGCGTCGCGGCCCGCTATGCCGAACATCTGACCGGCCGGGGTGATCATGTCATCGTGGTGTCCTATCGCGGGTTCGGCGGCAATCCGGGCAACCCGACCCAGGCCGGGCTGGTGGACGACGGCCGCCGCTTCATCGCGCAGGCGCGCGACATGATCGGATCGAACGCGCGCATATTCCTGGTCGGCCATTCGCTGGGCGGCGCGGTGGCGCTGCATGTCGCGGCGACGGTCCCGGTCGCGGGCGTCATTACCCTCTCCACCTTCGACAAGCTGGCCGACTCCGCGCCGGGCGGCATGGGGGCGCTTCTGCCCGACAAATGGAATAATCTGGACGCCGCGACCAGGATCCGGGCGCCGCTGGTGATGATCCACGGCACCGCCGACGATCGGGTCGACATGGATCAGGCCGGCGCCCTGTTCGCCGCAGCCGGCCATCCGACCGACTGGCTGATCGCGCCGGGTGCAGGCCATAATCCCGACATGGCGACGCTCGGCCCGCTGGTCAGCGAGGCGGTGGAAGCGATGGACGATGATGCGATGGACGCCTATCCCACCGCGCTGCCGGCCGGCTGGGCAGCGCGACGAAAATGAGCGCGCAACTTTTCTCAAAAAGCGCTGTTGACCACCCCGCATCCCCTGCGTATAGCGCCGCCTCACCGCAGGGCTTGCCGCCCGGCGAGGCCCTTTGGGGCGGAGTAGCTCAGCTGGTTAGAGCAGCGGAATCATAATCCGCGTGTCGGGGGTTCAAGTCCCTCCTCCGCTACCATTTATTACCCCGACAAAGCACATCCTTCTTGCCTCCCCTGGCAAAGCGCGCCAATCAGCCTGCCAAACAGGGCAGAAGAGGATATTGGCGGCATGAGCTATTATGACGTTCTGATCGTGGGTGCGGGCCATGCGGGGGCGCAGGCGGGAATTGCGCTGCGTCAGGCTGGCTTTGACGGCACGGTCGCCATGATCGGCGACGAGCAATATCCGCCCTATGAACGTCCGCCTTTGTCCAAGGAATATTTTGCGGGCGACAAGAGCTTCGACCGTATCCTGATCCGCCCGGCCAGCTTCTGGGAGGAACGCAAGATCGACATGCTGCTGGGCAAGCGCGTCAGGAGCGTCGATCCCGAAGGCAAGTTCGTGACCATAGGCGACCAGGAGATCGGCTATGGCAAGCTGATCTGGTGTACCGGCGGCAGCCCGCGCATGCTGACCTGCAACGGCGCAGACGCCCATAATGTCCATGCCGTCCGCCGCCGCGACGATGTCGACGCGATGATGGCCAAGATCGACACCATCAACCATGTGACCATCATCGGCGGCGGCTATATCGGGCTGGAGGCGGCCGCCGTGCTGTCGAAGTTCGGCAAGACGGTCGTGCTGCTGGAGGCGCTGGACCGGGTGCTGGCGCGCGTGGCGGGCGAGGACCTCTCACGCTTCTACGAGGCCGAGCATCGCGCCCATGGCGTGGACCTGCGCACCGGCGCGCGGATGGACTGTATCGAGGTGACGGACGGTCCAACCGGCAATCGGGCGACCGCCGTGCTGATGCAGGATGGCGAGCGGATCGAAACCGACATGGTGATCGTGGGCATCGGCATCATCCCCGAAACCGGTCCGCTGATCGCGGCGGGTGCGGCCGGTGGCAATGGCGTGGATGTGGACGAATATTGCCGCACCAGCCTGCCCGACATCTATGCCGTGGGCGATTGCGCGGCGCATGCCAACCGCTTTGCCGGTGGCGCGCAGATGCGGCTGGAATCGGTGCAGAATGCCAATGATCAGGCGAAGGTCGCCGTCGCGCACATCCTGGGCAAGACAGACGCCTATGACGCCGTGCCCTGGTTCTGGTCCAACCAATATGATTTGAAGCTCCAGACCGTGGGCCTGTCGACCGGTTTCGACCAGACGGTGACGCGCGGCGACCCGGCCACGCGCAGCTTTTCGATCGTGTACCTGAAAGGTGGCAAGGTGATCGCGCTCGACTGCGTCAACATGGTCAAGGATTATGTGCAGGGTCGCGCCCATGTGATTGCCGGCGCAGCGCTGGACGTGGCGCAACTGGGCGACGCAAGCGTACCGCTGAAGGAAGTGGGCTTGGCGTAAAAACCAGCCCGTTCGTTTCGAGCGTGTCGGGACATGGGAAGCGTTGCGCCATCCGTTTCTCGACCGCGCTCGAAACGAACGGCTGTCGCATTACCCCCTGAACATGGCCTTCATCGCCGGCTCCCACGGCCCACCGCGATAGTGCCAGGCGGCAAGGCCCGCGATCTTCAACGGACGGGGGTGGAAATCGCGGCCTAGCGCCGCCGCCAGCGCCTTCGCCTCGGCCGGCATCACCTTGTTCTGGACGGTGATGTGCAGGCGCGGGCGGGCCTGATCCTGCGGCGTCAGCAGGCCTGCAAAGGCGTCCGCCAACCCATCCCGCATCGCCATCAGCGCCGGGCTGTCCACCCGGAACGCCACGCCCCGGCCCAACAACATGACTTCCGTCAGCCGCGCGGACGGCGGCGGCCCGGCGCACAATTGCTTCAGCCGCGCGGATATCTCGTCCAGCGCAGAGGGCGGCAGATGGTGGAACAGCGTCAGATGCGCGGACAGGACGTTGCGATCGGGCGGGAAATGCGCGCGGCGCAGGCCGTCCGCCCAGGCGAAATCGGCCGCACCCAGCAGAGCCGTGACGATGATCGGCGCGCTCATCGGACGGGCTTCCGTCGGTGGCCAAGCCGGCGTAGGATGCGATCATGACGGCTTCGTACCATCGGAGCGTCGCTTCGGGAGGGAGTCATCATGTCGGCACCGCGTTCCTTCATCGTGATCGCTATCGCATTCCTGCTCTGGAACCTGATGGGGATCGCCTCCTTCGTCATGCAATATCTGATGGACCTCAAGCAATTGGCCAGGACGGACCCCGGCGGCGAGAAGATTTTCGCGGCGATGCCGGCATGGCTATGGCTGGACTATGGCATCGCGGTGCTGGCCGGGTTTGGCGGGGCGCTTTTCCTGCTGCTGCGCAAACAGGCGGCGGTCCAGCTCTTCCTGTTGTCGCTGATCGCAGTGGTGGTGCAGTTCGGCTATGTCTTTGCCGCCACGGATATCATCGCGATCAAGGGCGTGGCGGTGGCGACCGCCTTCCCGATCCTGATCTTCGTCATCGCGATCGTGCAGTGGCGCTACGCGGTGGCGCAGCGGGCGAGGGGGATCGTCAACTGAATATCGTCATTGCGAGCGTGAAGGATTTTTCAAAGCTCACCGCGCGCGCGGCGGATTTCGAACCATTTGCGCACATTTTCATTATGCTGCTGATAGGTGTCGGCGAAGATATGGCCACCCTTGCCATCGGCCACGAAATAGAGCGCCTTGGTCTGGGCCGGATGCAGCACCGCCAGGATGGACAAGCGCCCCGGATTGGCGATCGGCCCCTTGGGCAGTCCGACCATCGCATACGTGTTATAGTCGTTCACCGCCGCGATTTCCGACTTGCGGATGCGACGACCGAGCGGCTTGCCCTTGGTGATCGGGTAGATGATCGTCGGGTCCGCCTGCAACATCATGTTGGTGCGCAGGCGGTTGGCATAGACGCCCGCGACCATCGGCCGTTCCGCCGGAACACCGGTTTCCTTTTCGACGATGCTGGCCAGGATAACGGCTTCGCGCGGGGTCTTGACCACCAGCCCCTGCCCCCGCTCGGCCCATAATCGGGCCAGCAGCTTGTCCATCGCCGCCTGCATGCGTTTCAGCACGACGGCGCGCGGCTCGCCCTTGTCGAAGGCATAGCTGTCGGGCAGCACGCTGCCTTCGTCCGGCACCTTGATGTCGCCGGTCAGCTGGTCGTTGGCCATCAGCCGCTCATAGACCAGGATGGACGGCATGCCTTCGGGAATGGTGATGAGGCGGGTGAGCGTCTTGCCGCCCTGAAGGATCGACAGGATGTCGCTATTGCTGGCGCCGGCGGGGATAGTGAATTCGCCCGCCTTGATCGCCTTGCCCGCGCCGAAGACCTTGGCCCGCGTGAGGAAAGCGTCGGCCGAGCGCACCGCGCCCGCCTGCTTCAGCAGCACCGCCGCATCGGACAGGGTCGATCCTTCCGGCACGACGACGCTGATGTCCTGTGTCGCCGGCCCCTTCTCGCTCCAGCCATAGACGAAGCGGAAACCGATGAAGGCCGCGACGAGGAGGCCGATCAGAAGGACGATGCAGCCAAGCCGCCGCATCGGATTGCCGGATCGTCTTGCCATGGATTAATATGGTCCCTGGCGAAATTGGCGGGAGGCACATGACTCCCGACAAGGGCTTAGTTCTGGCGCCGCTGCTGGACCCCGGCCTTCGCCGGGGAACAACGAAACGGGCCGTCCCATCATTATCAGATCGCCTTCATGATAAGCGAGGCGTTGGTCCCGCCGAAGCCGAACGAATTGTTGAGCACCGCGCGCACCTTGCGTTCCTTGGCGATGTGCGGGACCAGGTCCACGCCCTTGCAGCTTTCGCTCGGTTCATCGAGGTTGAGCGTCGGCGGCACGATCTGGTCGCGCATGGCGAGGATGCAGAAGATGCTTTCTACCGCGCCCGCGCCGCCCAGAAGATGGCCGATGGCCGACTTGGTGGACGACATCGACATGGTGCTGAGGTTGTCGCCGAACAGCCGCTTGACCGCGCCCAGTTCCAGCTCGTCGCCCAGCGGCGTCGATGTGCCGTGCGCGTTTACATAGTCGATGTCCTCAAGGCTGAGACCCGATTTCTTGAGCGCCATCTGCATCGAGCGGAAACCGCCGCTGCCTTCCGGATGCGGGGCAGTGACATGATAGGCGTCGCCCGACAGGCCGTAACCGATGACTTCGGCATAGATTTTCGCGCCACGCTTCTTGGCATGCTCATATTCTTCGAGCACCACCACGCCCGCACCTTCGCCCATGACGAAGCCGTCACGGTTGACGTCATAGGGGCGGCTCGCCTTTTCCGGCGTGTCGTTGAAATTGGTGCTGAGCGCGCGCGCCTGCGCAAAGCCGGCGATGCCGATCGGGCAGATCGCGCTTTCCGCACCGCCCGCCAGCATCACGTCGGCATCGTCCATCGCGATCATGCGCGCGGCGTCGCCGATCGAATGGGCACCGGTCGAACAGGCGGTGACGACCGCATGGTTCGGCCCCATCAGGCCATATTTGATCGACACCTGGCCGGAGATCAGGTTGATCAGGCGGCCATGGACGAAGTGCGGCGACACGCGGCTCGGCCCCTTGGTGGCCAGCACCAGCGATTCGCTTTCGATGCCCGGCAGGCCGCCGATGCCCGAACCGATCGAGCAACCCGCGCGAAGCCGTTCTTCTTCCGACATATTGTCCAGGCCCGCGTCGCGCAGCGCTTCGCTGGCGGCGGAAATGCCATAGACGATGAAGGGATCGACCTGACGCTGGATCTTGTGGTCGACGTCCAGGCTGGCGTCATAGCCATATTCATGACCCGCCGGCTTTACTTCGCAGGCGATGCGGCATTTATATTCGCTGGCGTCGAAGCGGGCGATCGTGGCCGCGCCCGATTTGGAAGCAATGATATTCTTCCAGCTGGTTTCGACATTCCCGCCCAGCGGGCTGACCATGCCAAGGCCGGTTACGACGACGCGACGCATATGCTTGCTCCGAAATATTCTCTTTGGCTCAACGCCGTTCCATCTAGTTGCTCGAACAGCATTTGTGAACGGCGCACCAGATACGAAAAGGCTCCCCACACTCCGGGATTACCGGACAGGAGGAGCCATTTCCTAACGCGCAGAGCGGCCCGAGCGAACGACGCACGGGCCGCGAAACGCCTTACTGCTTGCTGTCGATATAATCGATCGCGTCCTTGACGGTCGCGATCTTTTCGGCAGCGTCGTCGGGGATTTCGACGCCGAATTCTTCTTCGAACGCCATCACCAGTTCGACGATGTCCAGGCTGTCCGCGCCCAGATCGTCGATGAAGCTGGCGTCCTCGGTCACCTTCTCGGCTTCAACGCCCAGATGCTCGACGACGATTTTCTTTACGCGATCCGCGGTCTCACTCATGAGTGGTCCTTCTTACTGGGTATCGTTGGTGGTTCTGAATAACCGTTAAGGCATTGCCCTAGTGCCAAGCTCCGATAGAGGCAAGAGGCAAGGCCGCCAAGCCCCTTCATGCGATCGCACAATCATGGGGCCATAAAAATCGCCCTTTTCGCGCATGATAACGGTCTATTTACCAAAATTTCAGCGACTTCGTGCGAGGGACGAGGGCATGGCGTCCCTCCCCTCCCCCGATTCATGCGTCACGCATGCCCGCGTGCGACTGACGGCGATTTTGGCACTGGCGGCGACCGTCATCGGCTTTCTTGCCCTGTTCGCGACCGCCCATGGTACGGTAGATTCGTTCGGCCGCCCGCTGGGTACCGACTTTTCCAACGTCTGGACCGCAGGCTGGATGGCCGATCATGGCCGCGCGGTGCAGGCATGGGACTGGCCCAGCCATTATGCGGTGCAGAAACAACTGCACCATGATCCGGCCATCCCCTTTTACGGCTGGCATTATCCTCCGCCCTTCCTGATCGTAGCCACGTTGCTGGCGCAATGCCCCTATGTGCTGGCCCTGATTATCTGGCAGGGCACGACGCTGGCGCTGGCGCTGTGCCTGGTGCGGCGGATCCTGCCGGACGACCGGGACGCGCTGCTGGTCGCGCTGGGCGCGCCGGTGGTATTGCTGTGCCTGGGCCACGGCCAGAATGCGTTCCTGACCGCCAGCCTGCTGGGCACGGGCATGTTGCTGCTCGATCGGCGCCCATGGTTGGCCGGGATGCTGCTGGGCGCCCTGGTCTATAAGCCGCAATTTGCCGTGCTCATCCCGGTGCTGATCCTGGCGCGGGGAAACATGCGGGCCTTCCTCGCGGCGGGACTGACCGCGACGGCGCTTTGCCTGTTGACCATGGCCATCTGGGGCTGGCCGGTCTGGCAGGCTTTCCTCGATTCCCTGCCGCTGACCCGGCATATCGTCATAGAAGCGGGCGATACCGGCTGGGAGAAGATACCCAGTCCCTTTTCCGCGATCCGGCAATGGGGCGGTTCGATCCCCCTTGCCTATATGGTGCAGGGCGCGGTTACCGCGATCGCCGTGGCGGCCGCCGCCCTGGCGGCGCGACGCGGATCGATGGAGGTCCGCGGCGCCGCCGCGCTCAGCGCGGCATTGCTCTGCACGCCCTATGTGCTCGACTATGACTTCGTGCTGCTGGGCGTGGCGATCGCCTTCCTGTGGGCCGACATGCGCAAGCGCGGCACTTTGACATGGGAACCCAGTTGGCTCGCCTACGCCTGGATCGCGCCTCTGTTCGGCCGGTCTCTGTCGGACCTTGCCCATGTGCCGATCAACCTGATCGCAGCCATCGCCATATTGGTGCTGGCGATGCGGCGGGCAGTGCTGCTGGATGGACTGACGCTGCCGAATGTCGGAAAATTACGGCTCATCTGATCCTGCCCCTCCTTTTCGAGCATGACCGACGCACATGTCGCCAGTCACCCTGAAGAAAGAGGGGCATTGAGGATAATCAGATCATCGCCATGCCGCCATTGACGTGCAGCGTCTGGCCGGTGACGTACCCCGCTTCCTTGCTCGCCAGATAGACGACCGCCGCGCCGATATCGTCGCCGCTGCCCAGGTCGCCGGCCGGAATCTTGGTCAGGATCGCGCCCTTCTGCGCATCGTTGAGCGCATCGGTCATGGCCGAGCGGATGAAGCCGGGCGCCACGCAGTTGACGGTGATGCCGCGGCTGGCCAGTTCCTGACCCAGCGACTTGGACATGCCGATGATGCCCGCCTTCGACGCGCAATAATTTGCCTGTCCCGGATTGCCGGTGACGCCCACGACCGAGGTGATGGAGATGATGCGCCCGAAGCGCGCCTTCATCATCGGCTTGGCGGCCGCGCGGACCAGGCGGAAGGCGGCTTCCAGATTGACGGAAATGACATCGCGCCATTCCTCATCCTTCATGCGCAGGATCAGGTTGTCGCGCGTGATGCCGGCATTGTTGACGAGGATGTCGATCTTGCCGCCCAGCGCTTCGACCGCCTGCGGCACCAGCGCATCGACGGAGGCCGGATCGCTGAGGTTGCAGACGAGGGTCTTGTGGTCGCCGCCCAGTTCGGCGGCGAAGGCCTTCAGCTTCTCCTCATTACTGCCCGACAGCGCGAGCGTCGCGCCGCGCGCCGCCAGCGCCTTGGCGATCGACGAACCGATCCCCCCCGAAGCGCCGGTCACCAGCGCGGTCATGCCTGTAAGGTCGAACATGTCTCTTATTCCCTATTCTGTCAGAAAGCCGCCAGCGCGGCCTCGATATCGTCCATCGTCACGATGCTGCGCACGGTTGCGTCGGGGGCGATGCGCTTGACCATGGGGCCGAGCACCTTGCCACCTACTTCCACGAACTCGGTCACGCCCGCGTCCCACATCGCCGCGACGGATTCGCGCCAGCGGACGCGGCCCGTGACCTGCTCGACCAGACGCGCCTTGATCTCTTGCGTGTCGGCGATCGGCGCGGCCAGAACATTGGCATAGACCGGCAGCAGCGGCGCGTTGATCGTCGCTTTGTCCAGCGCCTCCTCCATCGCTTCGGCGGCGGGCTGCATCAGCGGGCAGTGGAAGGGCGCCGATACCGGCAGCAGCACGCCGCGCTTGATGCCATGGTCCTTCACCATCGCCACCGCCCGCTCGATCGCGCCGCGATGACCGGAAATCACCACCTGCGAGGGGTCATTGTCGTTGGCGACGGTGCAGACTTCGCCTTGCGCCGCGGCGTCGGCCAGTGCCTGCGCCTTTTCGATGTCGGCGCCCAGCAGCGCGGCCATCGCGCCCTCGCCCACCGGCACGGCGGCCTGCATCGCCTGACCGCGCAGCTTGAGCAGGCGCGCGGTGGTGGCGATGTCGAACGCCTCGACCGCGCAAAGGGCGCTATATTCGCCAAGCGAGTGACCGGCGACATAATCGCCCTTGTCGCTGAGCGAAAAGCCGCCTTCCTTCTGCATCACGCGCAGCGTGGCGATGGCATTGGCCATGATTGCGGGCTGGGCATTCTCTGTCAGGGTCAGGTCGCTGTCCGGCCCTTCCACCATGATGCGGAACAAATGCTGCGACAGGGCGTCATCGACTTCCTGAAACAACGCCTTCGCCGCGGGGCTGGCGTCCGCCAAAGCCTTGCCCATGCCCACCGACTGGCTGCCCTGCCCCGGAAAAAGAAATGCCCGCATGATTATCTCCAATGCAGCGCGCCTGCCGAAAAGCGCTGCAATATAAAATCGTTACACTTTGAGACATAAATGTCATTGAGACGTACATGGCCCTGCGGCAGTCAGAGCATGGACGTCCGCCATCTTCTTGCGGGATGGCGCGTGGCGGCCCCTTTAACGATGACGGAGTGCTAGGAAAAGGTGCGATATCGCTTTGCATGGATCAGCGGGACGGCGCTCATGCTGTCTGCCTGCGCAGCGGGGCCGAATTATCACTCGCCGCAGACGAGCGCGCTGGGCGTACCGGACAGCTATAATCAGGGGGCCGGCGCCCTATCAGGGGCTGCACTAAGCGACACCGATCTGGCGACCTGGTGGACGCGGCTCAACGACCCGGCGCTCAGCAGCCTGATCGACAATGCGATCGCCAATAATCTGGACATCGTGCAGGCGCAGGCCCGGTTGCGGCAGGCGCGCGAGAGCCTGCGTCAGGCCAATGCCAGCTTCCTGCCGCAACTCAGCGGATCGGGCAGCGGCGGGAAAAATTACCGCAATCAGGCCGGCGGCACCCGCGTCGATGACAGCGGCAACGTGATCAGCACCGGCGCGAGCAACTGGTCCAGCACCTATTCGCTGGGCGCCAATGCCAGCTGGCAGGTCGATCTGTTCGGCGAATTGTCCCGCTCGTCCGAAGCCGCCCGCGCCGATCTCGCCGCATCGGGATATGATCTCGCCAATGTGCGGATGACCATCATAGCCGAACTGGTCACCAACTATGTGCAGGCGCGCCTGGCGCAGCAGCAGCTGACGATCGCGCGTGAGACGCAGGCGGTGCAAAAGGATAATTATGACATTGCCGGCTGGCGCTTGCAGGCCGGCCTCGTGTCGTCACTGGACGAACAACAGGCCAAGGCGCAGCTGGCCCAGACCAACGCCAGCGTACCCCAGCTGGAAGCCAGCCTGCGCGGCAGCCTCAACCGCATCGCCGTGCTGACGGGCCAGGCGCCGGGCGAAGCGACCCGCGCGCTGGAAACCGCCGCGCCCATTCCCTTCGCCGACACGCAGATCGCCACCGGCATTCCCGCCGACACGCTGCGCCAGCGGCCCGATGTGCGGAGCGCCGAGCGGGCATTGGCGGCGGCGACGGCGCGGATCGGGGTGGCGCAGGCGCAGCTTTATCCCTCGCTCGGCATCAGCGGCAATATCGGCACCACCTCGAACGCCTTTAAAGATTTGTTCAGCCTGATCACCGGCGGCGTCTTCGGCAATGTGGCGCAGACCATCTTCGACGGCGGCCGCCTACGCTCGCAGGTCCGGTCGCAAAAGGCCGCGACCGACGCCGCCTTCGCCGCGTACAAGCAAAGCGTGCTCGGCGCGCTGGAGGATGTCGAAAATGCGATGGCCTCGCTCGACAGCGCGCGGCGGCGCAAGGTCGAATTCGCCACTGCCTATGAAGCGTCGAACAATGCCGCCATATTGGCGCGCAGTCAGTACCAGGTCGGCCTGATCGACTTTCAGACGCTTTCGACCAGCGAGACCAGTTTATTGAACGCGCGCAACAGCCTGGCTTCCGCGCAATCCGACGAGGTTCTGGCCATCGCCCAGCTTTACAATGCGCTGGGTGGCGGCTGGCAGAACATGGACAATCGCCCCAATGAGCAATGATGTGACCCCGGACAAGGATCTGAGCGACTTCCTCGGCGAAAAGCCGCAGAAGCCATGGCGCAAATGGGTGATCCGGGGCGGCGTGGGCGTCGTCCTGCTGATCCTCATCCTGCTGGTCGCGCGCTGCTTTTCGGGCGAGGACAAGCCCAATTATGCGACCCGCGAAGTGCGGCAGGGCGACCTGACCGTCAGCGTCTCCGCCACCGGCAATTTGAAGCCGATCAATCAGGTCGATGTGGGGTCCGAACAGTCGGGCAAGATCACGGCAGTCTATGTCGATGTGAACGATCGCGTGACCAAGGGACAGAGGCTGGCCGAACTGGACACCCGCCGACTGGTCGACACGGTGAACCAGAACCAGGCACAGGTCGCGTCCAGCCAGGCCAGCGTCGCGCAGGCGCAGGCGCAGGTCGCGCTGGCGAAAGCCACGCTCGACCGGCAGGAAAGCGTGTTCAAACTGTCGGGCGGCCGCGTGCCCGCCAAGACCGAAATGGATTCGGCCCGCGCCGATTATCAAGGCGCGCTCGCCAATTTGCGGTCGGCGCAGGCGCAGGTAAATGTCTCCCGCGCGCAGCTTTCCACCGCCCAGACCAACCTGTCGATCGCCCAGATCGTCTCGCCCGTGAACGGCGTGGTCCTGTCGCGCGATATCGAACCGGGGCAGACGGTCGCGGCATCGCTGAACGCGCCGGTGCTCTTCACGCTGGCCGAAGACCTGACGCAAATGGAAGTCGAAGTGTCGGTGGACGAAGCCGATGTGGGTCAGGTGAAGGAGGGCCAGAGCGCCAATTTCGCCGTGGACGCCTTCCCCGGCCGAACCTTCCCGGCAAAGGTCACGCGGGTCAATGTCGGTTCGAATGCGTCGAGCAGCAGCAGCTCGTCTTCGTCCAGCACGACCACGACCAGCAGCACCGGCACGGTGGTCGCTTACACGGCGGTGCTGTCGGTCGATAACAAGGATGAGACGCTGCGCCCCGGCATGACCGCGACGGCCGACATCGTGACGCAGGAGCTGCATGACGTTCTGCTCGTACCCAACAGCGCGCTGCGCTTCAAGCCCAGCGCCGCCGGTCAGGGTGGCGGCATCACCAGCGTCCTGCCCGGCCCCGGCCGGATGCGGCGCGGGGGCGCCAATCGGCAGGTGAAGTTCGGCGCCGGCAGCAGCCAGACCGTCTATGTCGTGGGCGAGGATGGCAATCCCAGGGCGATGCAGGTGACGGTGGGCGCCAGCGACGGATCGCGCACCGCCATCACCGGCGGCGACCTGAAATCTGGTATGCGCGTCATCACCGGCCAGTTGGCGGCGGGGCAACAAGTACCGGTCGAGGATGACAAGGCCGAAGCGGGCGCCGATCGGAAGAGCGACCGCCGCAACGCCAATCCGGCCGCGGACGGCACCCCTGCCAGTGTCGGCAAACTCGGCAATTCGGGCGATGCCGCGCCGCAGACGGCACCGGTTGCGCCGTCGGGCGGACAGGCCGCGCCTGCCGCAACGCGCGGCACCGGTCGTCAGAGCGGAACCTGACCCCCATGGGCCCCCATCCCGTCATTTCCTCGCCCATCATCTCGCTGCGCGGCGTCACGAAAGTCTATGGCGAAGGGCCGACCGCGTTTCAGGCGCTCAAAGGTGTCGATCTCGATATCCAGCAGGGCGATTTCGTCGCCGTCATGGGGCCGTCAGGATCGGGCAAGTCCACGACCATGAACATATTGGGCTGCCTCGACGTGCCGTCTGGTGGCACCTATTTGTTCAAGGGCCATCATGTCGAGGTGCTGGACCGCGACCAGCGGGCGCTGCTGCGCCGCCGCTATCTTGGCTTCGTGTTTCAGGGCTTCAACCTGCTCTCGCGCACCACCGCGCTGGAGAATGTCGAGCTACCCCTGCTCTATCGCGGCGAGGACAAGAAGCTGCGCTACGAGATGGGCATGGCCGCGCTCGACAAGGTGGGCCTGAAGGACTGGTGGGATCATACGCCGGCCGAACTGTCCGGCGGCCAGCAGCAGCGCGTCGCCATCGCCCGCGCCATCGTGACCCAGCCCGACGTGCTGGTGGCAGACGAACCGACCGGCAACCTCGATTCCCAGCGATCGATCGAAATCATGGAATTGCTGACCGATCTCAACAAGAATAGCGGCATCACCGTGCTGATGGTGACGCATGAGCCGGACATGGCCGCCTTCGCGCGTACCATCGTCCACTTCCGCGACGGGCTGGTCGAAAGCATCGAAGCGGGGGTGACGGCATAATGCTGGGCACCACCGTCATCCTCGCCTTTCGCGCGATCAACCGGCACAAGCTGCGCAGTTTCCTCACGACGCTTGGCATCATCATCGGCGTGGCGGCGGTCGTCACCATGGTGACGCTGGGCAATGGCGCGACGGCGGCCGTGCGCGAACAGATTAGTTCGCTGGGCGCCAATGTGCTGCAATTGCGCCCCGGACAGGGCTTCGGCCGCGGCGGCGGCGGGCCGCGTCCACCCGACTTCAAGGAACGCGACCTGACCGCCATCGAAAACCAGCTGACCGGCGTGCGCGCGGTGGCGCCGGTGGTCCAGTCGAGCGGCACGGCAATCTACGAAGGCAATAACTGGTCCACCACCGTCTATGGCACCACATCGGCCTATTCGGAGGTGCAGTCGTGGAAGGTGGCGGACGGGCGCCTGTTCCTGCCGGAGGAGGAGGAAGCGGGCAAATCCGTCTGCATCATCGGCAATACGGTGCGCACCAACCTGTTCCAGGGCGCCGAGCCGGTGGGCAAGCGGATGCGGATCAAGGGCGTATCCTGTCAGGTCGTGGGCGTCCTCGCCACGCGCGGACAGGGGGGCTTTGGCGATCAGGACGATGTCGTCGTCATGCCGATCAAGTTCGTGCAGCGCCGCTTCACCGGCGACCGCGACATCAGCCAGATCATGGTCGCGGTGGACGATGCCTATGACACCAGCACGGTACAGGCCAGCCTTGAGGAGCTGATGCGCGAACGGCGCAAGATCAAGACGGGCCAGGAGGATAATTTCAACGTCTTCGACACCAAGCAGATCAGCGACACGCTGACCGGCACGACCACCATCCTGACCCAGATCGTGGGCGCGGTGGCGGCGATTTCCCTGCTGGTCGGCGGCATCGGCATCATGAACATCATGCTGGTATCGGTGACGGAACGGACGCGGGAAATCGGCATCCGCCTCGCCATCGGCGCGGTCGCGCGCGAAGTGCTGATGCAGTTTCTGGTAGAGGCGATCGTGCTATCCTGCCTGGGCGGCCTGATCGGGCTATTCCTGGCGCTGATCGCTTCGCTCGCCATCGCGCCGTTGATGCAGGTGCCCTTTCTGTTCGACCTGAAGGTCAACGCGATCGCCTTCCTCTTTTCGGCGGCGATCGGCGTGGTGTTCGGCTATTTCCCGGCGCGGCGCGCGGCGGCGCTCAATCCGATCGACGCGCTGCGGCATGAGTAGAGGCGTTGGGTAGAGGCTGATTTGGGCCATTTGCGGACTTATCGCTGTCCTTCCGATCTGTACCATAGCCATCACCCCAGCGCAGGCTTGGGTCTCAGGCGGTAGTAGAAGGAGGCCAGCCGTCTTGCGCTATCCGTCGACGCAATGTGCGCCTGCCTGGGATCCCGGCTTTCGCTGGGATGACGCTATCCAGGGCATTACACTCAAAACCCGCCGATCCCCTTCCCACCCAACCCTGCCCGTTACACTTTCCGACAAAGTCCCCTCCTCCCGGCATAATCCTGCGACATCCCTTTCCTAATGCCCTTCATGCCGCCACCCCGGCGGCGCGGAAGGAAGCCCCTCATGAAGACCATCGCCCTTAGCATCGCCAGCAGCGCGCTGGTCCTTGGCCTTGGCCTATCCGCCATGGCGGCAGCGCCCGTCGGCGGACCCAACCCGGTTATCGAGGGCAAGGACAAACCCATCCTGCTCGCCCGCATGGTGGTGACGGCGACGCCGCTGCCCCACTGATCGCCGTTCATATCGACGCCCAGGCCTCGCAGTCCATGCTGCGGGGCTTTTCGATTCAAGCACTCGCAAATCCCCGCCATTCCATCCTTCCTGAACAACAGTTCAGCTTAAATTTCAATTTGTTACAATTTCCGACAATCTTGGCCTCTGCGCGACACATCAGCGCGACAAGCACCGCCTATCTCTGTCTTCGACGCCACGGAAAAGGCGCCCGTAACAAGGCAGAAGGAACCAGATATGTTCAAGAAGATCATCATGGCCCTGGCCACCACCACCCTGGTCGCCAGCCCCATCGTCACCGCCCAGGCGCAAGCCGCCCCCAACCGTCACGAGGTCAGCCGCACCACCGTCCAGCACAAGGCCAATGGCCGCACCGTGGTGAAGAAGCAGACGGTCGTGCGCAAGGATACGCACCGCCGCTGGGCCAAGGGCCAGCGCTTCGACCGTCGTCAGGCCAGCAACTATCGCGTGATCAGCAACTATCGCGACTACCGCCTGTCGGCCCCGCCCCGTGGCCAGCAGTGGGTTCGGTCGGGCAATGACGCGGTGTTGATCGCCATCACCAGCGGCCTGATCGGCGCCGTCGTCGGCAACGCCATCCGATAAGGGCCTATTTGGAAGTGCGCCTGTGGCGCATCCGCACCGGCCCGCACCCATCCATTGAAAGCGCCCCGGAGCTCCCCGCTCCGGGGCGTCGGTGCGCCTAGACCAGACCGGTTAGATAATAGAGTGCGATCACCAAGAAGACGGTCAGCGTCTTGATGATCGTCAGCGCAAAAATGTCCTTATAGGCCTGCCGATGGGTCAGGCCCGTCACCGCCAGCAAAGTGATCACCGCGCCATTATGCGGCAGGCTGTCCATGCCCCCGCTCGCCATGGAGGCGATCCGGTGCAGCACTTCGCGCGGAATGCCGGCCGCATCGCCCGCAGCCGCGAACTGCTCCGCCATCGCGGCGAGCGCGATCGACAGGCCGCCGGACGCCGATCCGGTAATGCCCGCCAGCGACGTGACGGTGATCGCTTCATTGACCAGCGGATTGGGAATGGCGCGCAACGCATCCTTGACGATCAGGAAGCCGGGCAGCGCCGCGATGACCGCGCCGAACCCATATTCCACCGCCGTGTTCATGCCGGCCAGCAAGGCGCCGCCGACCGCCGCCTTCGATCCTTCGGCAAAGCGCTGCGCCACCGTGCGGAAGGCGAAGAGCAGGATCGTGCCGATGCCCAGCAGCAGTGCGCCCTCCACCGCCCAGAGCGCCGACAGCTGCGCCACCTTGACCGCCACCGGCTCCGCCATGCCGGGCAGCGACAGCGTCACATCCGGCCCGCTCACCCAGCGCGGGATGGCCAGCGTCAGCAGCAGATTGCCCAGCCCCACCACCACTAGCGGCAACAGCGCGATCAGCGGATGGACGCGATCCGCCTCGTCCCGCTGTTCAGGTTCGTTCACCAGCGTTTCGGGCGCGCCATAGCCCTCCCCCGCCGCCAGCATCGCCCGGCGTCGCCAGCCCAGATAGGCAAGGCCGCTGACCGCAATGAACAAGGATCCGATCAGCCCCAGCACCGGCGCCGCCCATGTGGTGGTGCCAAAGAAGCTGGTCGGGATGATATTCTGGATCTGCGGCGTGCCGGGCAGCGCATCCATGGTGAAGGTCAGCGCGCCAAGGCCGATGGTGGCCGGCACCAGGCGTTTGGGAATGTCCGCCCGCCGGAACATCTCGGCCGCGAAGGGATAGACGGCAAAGACCGCCACGAATACCGATACGCCGCCATAAGTGAGCAAGGCCGTCACCGCCATGATCGCCGGGATCGCCCGGCCCGCGCCGATGAAGCCGATCACCGCGGTCACGATCGCGCGGGAAAAGCCCGATATCTCCACCAGCTTGCCGAACAGCGCACCCAGCAGGAACACGGGGAAATAGAGTTTCAGGAAACTACCCACCCGATCCATGAACAGGCCGGAAAAGGCGGCCGGAACGGCGGCCGGATCGGTCAGGAACACCGCCAGCATCGCCAGAAGCGGCGCCATGACGATGACGCTCATCCCCCGATAGGCGGCGATCATCAGCAATATCAGCGACAGTGCAGCGATCGCGACGGCCATGGCCATACCCCTCTCCCTTGTTCCGGGGAACAGCTTGGCCACCTCCCCGGCTTTAGGCAAGATAAGAGCAGTCAATGCTTGAAGGCCAAGCCGCTTGCCTTTCCCGCCGGTTTCGGCCATAGGCGCGCCTTCGCATCGGCTCCGGGGTGACTCGGCGTCAGCGCGAAGCATTGAGACGACAGCCGGAGGGGCGTTCCACATGGGGTGGGCGTCAGCGATCGGCCAACAGATGAGGCATGACATGGCTCTGTACGAGCACGTCTTCCTTGCGCGCCAGGATCTGGCACAGGCGCAGGTGGATGCACTGGCGGAAACCGCCACGAAGATCGTCGAGGACAATAACGGCAAGGTGACCAAGGTGGAAACCTGGGGCCTGCGTAGCCTCGCCTACAAGATCGCCAAGAACCGCAAGGCGCATTATGTGCTGCTGAACATCGACGCCCCCGGTGACGTCGTTGCGGAACTGGAGCGCCAGACGCAGATCAACGAAGACATCATCCGTTACATGACCATCAAGGTCGATGAACTGGAAACCGGCCCGTCGGTGATGATGCGCAAGCAGGACCGCCCCGAACGTGGTGACCGTGGTCCCCGCGGCGATCGTGGTCCCCGTGGCGATCGCGAAGATCGTGGCCCGCGCCGCGACCGCGAAGAAGCCCCGGCTGCTGAATAAGGAGATCTGAATCATGGCACGCCCGTTTTTCCGCCGCCGCAAGAGCTGCCCCTTCGCCGCCAAGGATGCGCCGAAGATCGATTACAAGGACGTTCGTCTGCTTCAGGGCTTCGTGTCCGAGCGCGGCAAGATCGTCCCCAGCCGCATTACGGCCGTTTCGGCCAAGAAGCAGCGCGAACTGGCCCAGGCCATCAAGCGCGCCCGTCACCTGGGCCTGCTGCCCTACATCGTGAAGTAAGGGGAAAGACCCATGGAAATCATTCTCCTCGAACGCATCGAGAAGCTGGGCGCGATCGGCGACGTCGTCACCGTGAAGGACGGTTACGCACGTAACTTCCTGCTGCCCAACAAGAAGGCGCTGCGCTCCAACAACGCCAACAAGAAGGTCTTCGAAGCCAACCGCGCGAAGATCGAGGCCGACAACGCCGCTCGCCGCACGGACGCCGAAGCGGCTGCCGAAGGCGTCAACGGCAAGCAGATCGTCCTGATCCGCCAGTCGTCGAACGCCGGCCATCTTTATGGTTCGGTCGCCGTCCGTGACGTCGTGGACGCGCTGCACGCCGATGGCGTGACCAACGTCACCAAGGCGATGGTCGTTCTGGAACGCCCGATCAAGACGCTCGGCGTGTTCGACGTCAAGGTCGCGCTGCACCCCGAAGTCGCCGTGACGATCACCGTCAACGTCGCCCGCTCGCCGGAAGAAGCAGAGCTTCAGTCGCAGGGCGTGGATGTGATGGCCGATCTGTTCGAAAAGGACGAGGCTGGCTTCACCGAAGATTATGATCCCAATGCCGAACCGGGCGAAATCGCTTCGGTCAGCAGCGACGAAGAAGAAGAGACGGCTGAAGAAGCCTGATCGCCTTTACCAGGATCAAACGAGAAAGCCGCCCCGCAACGGGCGGCTTTTTTGTTGGGCATGATAGGTGGAGATTTACAACGCCTTTCTGTCCCGGCGCAGACTGGGGTGCAGTACCGGATCGTCAGACGCCCATTCCCTATCCGGTCATCCGTGCATCACGACCCACAGAGCGGCAAGGGCCAGCGCCAGCACGAAGGCGACGATCATATAGGTGCCCAGCGTGCGGGTGGCGGTTTTCGGTGTCTTCTCTGTGTGATGGGGCATCGGCATTCCTCTTTGATGACAATGTATGACCAACGCGCGCAGCCGCGACATGATCCGAGCGGCCCGGCCATCATATGGTTTTGGATGGGGTTTCGGCTCCTCTCCAAAGCAAAGGGGCCGGAGACTTGCGCCTCCGACCCCTTTTGCCCAGCCGGCTGGCAGCCGCCGTCAGAAACGAAAGCCGCCGGTCAACGCAACCTCCTGCCGCGAGGCAGACAGGCCGGTGTCGATGCCGGCCAGCGTGAAGTCGCCATAATCGCTGTAGCGATATTCGACGCGGGCGAAATGGTGCGCGTTGGTCAGTTCCACGCCGCCGCCCAGGCGCCAGCCTTCCATCGTATCGCTGTCGCTGACCGTCAGGCCGGCCCCGTCATTATAGGTCAGCTTCGTGCGGGCATTGGTATAGCCGCCCTTGGCATAGACGAGCAGATTGGGCGCGACCGGAAAACCGATGCGCGCGCCGATATAGAGGTCGCGACCAGCGGCCAGCTTCGCGCTGTCCCCCATGAAAAGCAGGTCGGTGAAACGCTGCTGCGTCGTGCTGTCGCTGGCTTCCAGTTCCAGCCCGATCACCGCACTGCCCAGATCCATGTCATAACCGGCGGTCACGCCATAGAGCACGCCATCATCATCGGCGCCCATGCCTTCATATTCCAGCCGTACATTGTCATAGCCGGCCAGCACGCCCAGTTTCACGCCACCGAAATTGCTGGCTTCCTGCGCAGCGGCAGGCGTAGCGACGGCAATCGCAGCGATCGCAGCGGGAAGAAGAATACGGATCACAAAAGTCCCCCTTGAGTGACGCCCTCCATGCGGGGCCCGCTCTTCCCTGGCCTGACCAAGGTAAAGGAAGCGCTAAACAAAGATGACAAACGCCGACATGGAGCATTTTGTCGGGATGGATATTGCCCTTTGTTTTCCCAGCGCGCGCCATTGTTAACCGGGACAAAAGAAAAGAGCGCCCTCCCCTGCGGAAGGACGCTCCTGACTATCTGGCGGCCATTGGCCGGTCAGAATTTATAATTGGCGCTGACCGTGAAGTTGCGCGGCGCGCCATAACGATATTGATCGTAGAAACCGATCTGCGCGAAATAGCTCTTGTCGGTCAGGTTTTCGAGATTGGCCTGGACGGAGAACTGATCGTTTACCGCCAGGCGCGCCATCAGGCTGACCAGGGCATAACCGTTCTGCTGGAAACTGAACGGTGCGCCCGTGACCGTGTTCAGTCCCTCCGAATAGGCCTTGCTGCGATAATTCACGCCGCCGCCGAAAGTGAAGCCGGACAGGATGTCCGGGAACGTATAGGTGGTGAACAGCTTGAGCAGCTTGCGCGGCTGGTTGACCGAAACGGCATTGCCGTCCGAATCCTTCGCCTTGAACTGGCTATAACCCAGGTTGATATTCCAGTTTTCCACCGGGCTTCCGTTGACTTCGAATTCGAAGCCGGTGCTGCGCGTGCCGTCGATGGCGATCGAGGGCTGCTGCGGCAGGCCGCCGGGCGGGGTGATCGGCGGCGCGGTCAGGTCGACCTCGGCCAGATTATCCTGCTCGATGCGGAACAGCGCGATGGAGGTTTGCAGCCGGTCGTCGAAGAAGGCGCTCTTCAGGCCGACTTCATAGGCATTGCCTTCCAGCGGATCGAGCTGGCGCAGGCTGGCGTCCAGCGCGCTCTGCGGCTGGAAGATCTTGGTGTAGCTGGCGTAGAGGCGATGGGCCGGCGTTATGTCGAACAGCGCGCCGACATAGGGGATGAAGACATTCTTGTCGCCATAGTCGCTGGTGACGTCGTAGCTCAAACCCTTCTGCTTCCATGTCGCCAGACGGCCGCCCCCAATCAGCTTGAACTGGTCGGCAAGATTGAGTCGCAGAGCGCCATAGACACCGCTCTGCGTGACCTTTTCTTCCACCGCACGGAAGGCCGTGGTCGAAAAGCCGGGATTTTCATAGGCCGCCCCGGTTTCGTTGACGAAATTCGGTCCGCCCGGGGACGCGAGCGCAGTATAGCTGTCGGTAAAGCGCTTCTGGATGCTTTTCATGCCGCCCAGCACGATCTCATGGTCGCGACCGAAGAGGTTGACGCTGCCCTTGACCTGGACGTCATAGGCGTTCTGCACGCTGCTGCCATAATCCTTGTAGGGATAGGCATATTGAATGACGCCCGTCGCCTTGTCGACCGCGCCTGACAGATAGAGCAGCTGCGCGCGCTCCGAATTTTTCAGCCGGTTGTAATTGGCGGTAATCGTCCATTTGTCGCCGATCTGCTGGCGCAGCGTGGCGAAGATATTCTGGTTGATCGTGTTCCAATAGGTCCAGTCGCCGGTGGTGCTTTTCGACCGGTCCCAATTGGTCAGGCTGCCGTCGGTGTAGAAGGTCGGCAGATTGCCCCAGGACGGCGAATCCCGCTCCGTATCCTGATGGCTGATGCCCGCGCGCAACAGCGTCGTGTCCGTCACATCGGCATCCACCACGCCGTACAGCACGATCCGCTGGTCGCTATAGCGATCGATATAGCTGTCGCCCTGCTCGTACCGGCCCACCAGGCGCACGCGGACGCGGCCGTCGGCGGTGATGGCCCCGCCCACGTCAGCCGACACGCGATAGCGGTCCCAGCTGCCATAGCTGGCATTGATATAGCCGGTCGGATCGACGGCATCGGCATGTTTGCGCACGAAATTGACCGAAGCCGATGGATCGCCCGCGCCGGTCAGCAAGCCGGTCGCGCCACGCACGACCTCGACCCGCTCATAGATGGATGTGTCGGTGCTGGTTTCGCCCGCGCCCCCCGCCAGCGTCCAGGCCAGCGGAATGCCGTCATACTGGAAATTGCGGACCTCAAAGCCGCGCGCGTAAAATTGGTTGCGCAGATCGTCCAGATTATTGACCGAAATGCCCACGGCGTTGCGCAGCACATCGGCGGCGCTGACCAGGTTCTGGTCCAATATGCGCTGGGCGGTCAGGATCGTCACCGACTGGGGCGTTTCCCGCACCGTCAGGCCAAGCCCGGTCGCCGTGTCGATCTTGTCAGGGACGATATATTTGCCGGTGACGATGATTTCGCCTGCATCGGCGGGCGCTTCGGCCGGTACCTGGGCCGCAGCCGGCATGGCCGCGAAAGCGGCGACCGATGCGCCGAGCAGGAGTGAAAATTTCTGAATCATGAAGCAGCCCCCGATAGGAATTCCGTGGCGCTGCCGTCGTACGATGGGTTGGCCCCAGCCCGCGGCAACATCCGTATGGCGCCAGCCGATAGCTAAATTAATAATGGTTCGCAATATTAACTCACAAGGCTAGATGCGATTTTGCGAAAGGGTCGCATTTGCGTCACGCGGGATTCACGCGCGACCCGTTTGCGTCGTGCTCCCCTCCCCGCCGCGGCGGGTCGATCCGCTTTCATCATGAGGTTCCGGAACGGCGATGCAGGACAAGCGTTCGAACCGGCATGGAAGACCGCTCCCTCATCGAACGACTGGCGCGCCATCTGGCGGCCGCGCAACCGGACGAATGGCCCGCACGGGTGGAGGATGCCGCCAGCATCCTGGCCCTGATCAAGGAACCCGACAGGGCGATGCGCGAGACAGGCGATGCCGGCATCTGGGGCATGATGATCGACGCGGCACTTCGCGAACGCTGGTCCCTGCCCCGGCCCGATGCGCAGGAGGGAGAAACCGGCGGATCGGACGAGGAAGGCGAGATTCGCCTGACCGCGGATGCGATCGGCCACGACCGGGCCGATTGGGTCCATCTCCACCATGGGCAGGAGCAAAAGCCATGAAGGGGTTGCTGAAACTCGCCATCGTCACGGGACTCGGTGCTTTCGCCTATAAAGGATGGCGGGACTGGATGGGCACCGGCGATGCGGAAGAAACACCCGGCTCCTCCGGCTTCATCCGTGAGGCGGGACCGCAACAGGGTATCGCGCCGGCCGACTGGGACATGGTCGACGAACAGTCGGACGAAAGCTTTCCCGCCAGCGACCCGCCCGGAAATTATTGAACGCCAGCAGTTCCTTGCTCCGCGCATGCGCGCCCTCTATGAAGCGCGGCGGGCGCGCCCTGCGCCTGCAACAGGGGAAATATTGATATGCCTTCGGGTCTGATCGCGCTGCTCGACGATGTGGCGGGCATTGCCAAGCTGACCGCGACATCGCTGGACGATGTCGCCGCGGCCGCCGGCCGGGCGGGCACGAAGGCCGCTGGCGTGGTGATCGACGATGCCGCCGTCACCCCCAAATATGTGATGGGCCTGACCCCCGACCGGGAATTGCCGATCATCTGGAAGATCGCCAAGGGATCGCTGCGGAACAAGCTGCTCTTCCTGCTGCCCGCCGCGCTGCTGATGAGCGCGTTCGCGCCCTGGCTGCTGCCACCATTGCTGATGCTGGGTGGCGCCTTCCTCTGTTTCGAGGCGGTGGAAAAGCTGCTGGAGGCTGTCCAGGGCGGCCATGACGTCGCCGAGGAAGCGACCAAGGCGCATAGCAGCGCCGAGTTGGAGAATCAGAAGGTTTCCAGCGCGATCCGCACCGATTTCATCCTGTCGGGTGAGATCATGGCGATTTCGCTGGGCACGGTCGCGACCGAACCCGTGTGGGAACAGGCGCTGATTCTCGTCGTCGTCGCCATCCTCATCACCGCTGGCGTCTATGGCGTCGTCGGCCTGATCGTGAAGATGGACGATATCGGCCTGCACCTCGCGAAGAAGGACGGTGCGAGTAGCCAGACACTGGGCCGTGCGCTGGTAAAGGCGATGCCGGTGCTGATGTCGATCCTGGCCGTGGTCGGGACCGCCGCGATGCTGTGGGTCGGCGGCGGGCTGATCGTGCATGGTCTGCATGAATTCCACCTCGACCTGATTCCTGGCGCTATCCATCATTTTGCAGAAGGGGCCGCCCATGCCGTGCCGGCCATCGGCGGCTTTCTTGACTGGCTGGTCAATGCCATCGGCGGCGCGATCGTCGGACTGGTGATCGGCGGCATCATCGTGGGCGTGCTGCACCTGTTCAAGAAACACTAAGCGCTCTAGAGGGACGAATAACTCTACCTCCGTTCGTTTCGAGCCTGGCCGAGAGACGCGAAGCGCGGTGCCACGCGCTTCTCGACTTCGATCGAAGCGCACGGAAACTTCCCTTGTCGGATTGCCCAAGTGACCCACCCCTCCCCCTGGCGTATCGAGGCCGGCGCGCTGATCGCGCTGGCGCTGCCGATGATCGCGGGCAACATCGCCTGGTCGGCTATCGCCGCCACCGATCTGCTGCTGCTCGGCCGTATCGGGGCGGAGGCGGTCGCGGCCGGTGCGCTGGCGATCAACCTGTTCCACGCCCTGCTGCTGTTCGGGATGGGCTTGGTCACCGCCGCCTCTCCCCTGATCGCCAGCGAGCGAGGCCGTCGCCGCCATAGCGTCCGCGACGTGCGCCGGACCGTTCAGCAGACGCTGCGCGCAGCCCTCTTCTTCGTGCTGCCGGCCTGGCTGCTATTGTGGGAGTGCGAGGCGATCCTGCTCGCCATGGGGCAGGATGCCGATCTGGCACGCGAAGCCGGCCATCTGATGCACGGCCTGCAATGGGCGCTGCTCCCCTTCCTTGGCTTTACCACGCTGCGTAACTTCATCGCCGCGCTGGAACGGCCGGTCTGGGGCCTCATCATCATGTTGGGCGCCATTCCGTTCAACATAGTGACGGGCTGGGCCCTGATCTTTGGCCATCTGGGCTTTCCCCCGCTCGGCCTGTTCGGCGCGGGCCTTGCCAGTACGCTATCCTCCTGCTTCCTCTTCTTCGGCCTGTTGGGGGTCATCCTGATCGACCGCCGGTTCCGCCGCTATCGCCTGATGGGCCGCTTCTGGACCCGCGACCGCGAACGGCAGCGGCAGGTCTGGGCGCTCGGCCTGCCGATCGCCATCACGCTGGGGTTCGAAACCACCGTGTTCAACGCCTCGGCCTTCCTGATGGGGCTGATCGACCGCGATTCGCTGGCCGCCCATGCGGTTGCGATCCAGATCGCCGCCTTGGTCTTCATGGTGCCGATGGGCATCGGTCAGGCCGCGACCATCCGCGTCGGCATCGCCTATGGTCGGAGGGATCATGCGGGCATCGGCCGGGCCGGATGGCTGGCCCTGATGATCGGCACCGGCTTCGCCTGTTGCGCCGCCGCCCTGCTGATCCTGATGCCGCGCACCTTGGTATCGGCCTTCCTCGACCTGTCCAACCCCGCCAATGGCCGAACGGCGGCGCTCGCGATCAGCTTCCTGGCCGTCGCCGCCCTGTTCCAGCTCGTCGATGCCGCGCAGGCGGTGGGCGCGGGCGTATTGCGCGGTGTGCAGGACACGACCGTGCCGATGATCTTCGCCCTGATCGGGTACTGGATCGTCGGCCTTGGCGTCGGCACCCTGCTGGCCTTTCCCTTGGGCATGCAGGGGCTGGGCATCTGGTTCGGCCTTGCCAGCGGGCTTGGCGCTGTGGCGATACTGCTCATCAGCCGCTGGAGCCTGCGCGATCGGCTGGGGCTGCTGCCGGCCTAACGATTCGTCGCGGCGATTGCACGGAAGGGACATGGTGCAGCGCACAAAGCAATTGAAAGAATCACGCAAATCGGTCAGGGAAGCGAAATCATGCAAGCCCCGACCGAGATTTTTGAAGCCATCGCGCTCCAGAAGTGCCTGAAGGTGACCTATAATAAAATGGTCGTCACGCTGGCGCCCCACATCCTCTACACGCGCCACGATGAGATGTTCATCGACGCCGTGACCACGGACCGTAACGGCACGCCCCCGCGCGAGTTGAAGCTTGGCACGTTCAAGCTGGTCGGCCTGTCGGATATCCAGGTGCTCGATCAGGCGTTCGAGGCGATGTACGGCCTCTACAACGAAACCGACGACAAATATAAGGGCAAGACCCTGTTCGCCGTCACGCCGGAAAGCCAGGCGGCCTGAAAGGGCTAGAGCATTTTGAAGTCACCTGGAACAGATGACGGCTCGCAAAAATGCGGAAAACAAAAGAAGTCTGACCTTGGAAGCAATGCGGGCGGCCATGGGCCGCCCTTTTCATTTCTTCAGCCGATACCCGGTCCGGAACATCCAGCCGATGATCGCGATGCACAGGATCAGCATCGCCGCGACGAACAACAGGCTATATTCGATTGCCACATCGCCCCGACCGAAGAAGGTCCAGCGAAAGCCGGAGATCAGATAGACGATCGGGTTGAACAGGGTCATCGTGCGCCATGGGTCGGCCAGCATATGCACCGAATAGAAGGCACCACCCAAAAAGGTCAGCGGCGTCACCACCAGCAGCGGGATCACCTGCAACTGTTCGAACCCCTGCGCCCATATGCCTAGGATGAAACCGAACAGGCAGAAACTGATCGCGATCAGCATCATGAACCCCGCCATGGCGAAGGGGTGGGCGATATGGATATCGACGAACAGATGCGCGGTCAGGAAGATGATCGTCCCCACGATCAGCGATTTGGTCGCCGCGGCGCCAACATAGGCGACGACCGTCTCCGTGGCGGAGATCGGCGCGGACAGCAGCTCATAGATGGTGCCGCTATATTTGGGCATGTAGATGCCGAAACTGGCGTTGAAGATGCTCTCGGTCAGCATCGACATCATGATGAGGCCCGGCACGATGAAGGCGCCATAGGCGATCCCGTCCACCTGCGTCATGCGCGACCCGATCGCGCCGCCGAACACGACGAAATAGAGCGTCGTGGTGATGACCGGCACCAGCAGACCGGTCAGCCAGGTTCGGCGGAAACGGTGCAGCTCGAACTTGTAGATGGACGCGATCGCGTGGAAATTCTGGAGGCTCATGCGGCCTTCTCCTGATGGACGAGGCTCACGAAAATATCCTCCAGGCTGCTCTGCTTGGTGTTGAGATCCTTGTAGCCGATGCCAAGGTCGCCCAGTTTGCGCAGCAGAGATGACACGCCGGTCCGCTCCGCCTGCGTATCGAAAATATATTCGATTTCATGGCCGTCCGCGTTCAGCGTGACGTTCCATTCCGCCAATTCGGCCGGGACCGTCTCCATCGGATCGGCCAGCACCACGGTCAGCGTCTTCTTGCCGAGTTTCTTCATGAGCGCGGTCTTTTCCTCGACCAGCATCAATTCGCCCCGGTTGATGACGCCCACCCGGTCGGCCATTTCCTCGGCCTCCTCGATATAATGGGTGGTCAGGATGATAGTCACGCCGGTCTGGCGCAATTCGCCGATCAGCTTCCACATGTCGCGGCGCAGTTCGACATCGACGCCCGCGGTCGGCTCGTCGAGGAACAGCACGCGCGGTTCGTGGGAGAGCGCCTTGGCGATCATCACGCGGCGCTTCATGCCGCCCGACAATTCGATGATCCGGTTGTTGCGCTTGTCCCACAGCGACAGGTCGCGCAAAATCTTTTCGACATGAGCGTCGTTGCGCGGCAGGCCGAACAGCCCGCGGCTCAGGCGCACCGTGTCGATCACCTGCTCGAACTGGTCGGTATGCAATTCCTGGGGGACGAGGCCGATCGCGGTACGCGCGCCGCGATAGTCGCGCACGATGTCATGCCCGGCCACGGTCACGCTGCCCCCGGTCGCGCGGGCGATGCCGCAGATGATGGAGATCATCGTCGTCTTGCCGGCGCCGTTTGGCCCTAGCAGTGCGAAAATCTCCCCTTCCTCGATCGACAGGTCGACGCCCTTGAGCGCCTCGAAACCTGACGCATAGCGTTTCGTCAGGCCCTTGATTTCAATGATGGATGCCATGGATGGCTCTGCCCCTGCTTAGTCGCGCCAAAGATAGGGCTGTGGCGCCCCGATACAACCGGCGCGAACAACATTGCTCAGGCAACAGGACAAGCATAGCCTTCGCTTCCCATGGGCGGAGAAGGCCCCGTGAAAAAGGCCGTCCTGTTTCTTCCGATCGCGCTCATCGTCGCCCCCGACTTCGCGCTGGCCCAGCAACAGCAGCACGATCGCCCGCCGCCAGCCCGTCCCAATCCGCCGCAACCACCCAAGCCAGACCGTCCAGCCATCCAACCGCCGCGCCCGGTCAAACCGCCGCCCCCGCATCGCCCCGGTGCGGGCCGACCACCCCAGTTCAAGCCGATCCATCGACCCGGCTTCCAATATCCCCATGGCTATCGCCGCCGCCCGGCTATTGCTGGGTCCGCTACGGCCCCGACCTGCTGCTGGTCCGCACACGCACACGCAAGGTCGTCGATGTGATCTACGGCGCTTTCTACTGACGCAAAAAGAGGGCCGCATCGCCCGATGCAGCCCCTCTTCGACATCTCAGAATTCAGTCCTGCTCGCCGCGCCGAAAGAAGCGAAAAACGGTAGCGGGCGGGAAATTGCGCACGGTCTGGCCTGCGCGCACGACATCCAGGCCCAGCGCCTCCATCACGTCGCGATTGACCGGCGGCCGCATCGAATAGGTGAATTGCACGAAGCTGCCGCCCGGCCGCAGCATGCGGAAGGATTCGGACAATATGTCGAAATGCATGTAGCGGTCCATCGCCAGCAGCGGCAGGCCGCTGACCACGGTCTGATAGTCGCCAGGCTGTCCGGCGGTCGCGGTCGATACGATCTGCGCGGGCGTCTCCAGAATCGACACATGCGGGAAATGCCGACGCAGGCCACGCGCGAAGGCCGGGTTGATCTCCACCACCTCCAGCTTGTCCGCCGGCAGGCCGGTTTCCAATATGGCGCGGGTGAAGACCCCGGTGCCGCCGCCCAGTTCCAGCACGCGCCCGCCCTGCGGATCGATCTGCCCCACCATCAGCTTGGCCAGATAGCGGCTGGACGGCACCACGGACGCCGTCTGGCGCGGCTTCTTCACCCAGGCGGCGAGGAAATCGAGATATTCGGTGGCGCGGGCGCGAAATTCGCCACCGGGCAGGGCAATCGCCCGGCTACGCTTGGGCTTATGCTGCATAAGCGAGATGCGACCGCATTTTATCCATCCCGACTCCCTTAGCGAGGTCAAAGGGCGGCGTCGATTGACTTTCGCGTGTCGATTGCGCCGCCCGCCTTCAACCGTGGCCCGATTGTCGAAAAACGGGCCCCAGCTACTCAAGCGCTCACTTGCCCTTGCCGGCCTCATTGGCAGCCAGCACGCGCAACACATTGCCGGACCAGATTTTCTGGACGTCGGCCTCGCTATAGCCGGCCTTGAGCAGCGCGGCGGTGATCTTGGGCAGGTCGACGACATCTTCCATGCCGACCACGCCGCCGCCGCCGTCCCAATCGGCGCCGACGCCGACATGGTCGGGGCCCACGACCTTGAGCGCATGGAGCATATGCGCCATGAAATCGTCGAAGGTCGGCCGATCGGTATCGGGATAGAGCCGGTCGATCTCCTGACGCTTTGCCAGCAGTTCGGCGCGCTTTTCCGGCGACAGTTTCGCGTCTTCGCGCAACTGCCCGAACAGCGCCTTCAACGCCTCCTGCCGTTGCGGATTGGGTTTGGACGCACGCAAATAGGTGCCATAGGCGTTCATCTGAATGACGCCGCCCTTGGCCGCCAGAGCCTTCAGATGGTCATCGTCGATATTGCGCGGATGGCCGTAAATCGCCTTGCAACCCGAATGGGTCAGCAGGATCGGCGTGGTGGACAGGGCCAGCAGATCGTCCAGCACCTGGTCCGAGCTGTGCGACGCATCGGGCACGATGCCCAGGCGATTCATTTCCTTGAGCAATTCCTTGCCGAGCGGGCTGAGGCCGCCGAAGCGCGGCTTGCCCGACGGGTCGGTGCTGCTGTCGGCAAACTGGTTATGCGCGAAATGGGCGAAGCCCGACACGCGCACGCCGATATCGTAGAAGGTCTTGAGCAGGGTGACGTCCTCACCCAGCGGATAGGCGTTTTCGATCGACAGATAGACGACCCGCTTTCCCGCGGCCGCGATCGGCGCCGCGTCCTTTGCCTCCAGCGCCAGCGCGAAATTGGCCGGGTCCGCCGCCACCATGTTGCGGATCGACAGGCCGCGCAGGATCGCAAAGTCGCGCGCCTTGCGGAACCCCTCGATCGTCACCGGCCCCTGCCCGGTATAGATCGCCCAGAAGCCGCCATCCAGGCCGCCCTTCTTCATGCGCGGCAAGTCGACCTGCGTATAGTCGCCATGCACGTCATGCCCCTCCTCGATCGACCAGCCGGGCAGGTCGAGCGAGGCAGGCGTGTCGAGATGGCTGTCGAGCGTCAGCAGCTTCTGGTGCAGCTGATAGACCTGCTTCGTGACGACAGGCGCCTCCGCCTGCGCGGTCAGCGGGAGCAGCGCGACAAGCGCCGCCCCCAACATCAAGCCGGCCCGCATCAGATCTCACCCGAAATGGTGAACTGGAATGTGCGCGGCGATTGCGGACGGAAATTGCCGTCGCCCGTCACCGACGGCGAGATGTAGGACAGCGTATCCTTGTCGAAGATATTGTCGACGTTGAAGCGCGCCTTCATCCCCTTGATGGGACCGAGCGAGAAGCCGTCGCCGATATCGACATAGGCGCTGAAGATGGTGAAAGCCGGAATGGCCGAAGAAATCTGTGGTCCTGCGCTATTTGCGGGATCAGGTCGCAAATTGGTCAGCGTGGCAAAGCGACTGCTGGTATATTTGCCGTTGATGTTGGCGACCAGCCAGCTTGCCGGCTCGATCGTCACGCCGCCGTTCACGATCCACTTCGCGCTATCGGGCAGATATTTGCCGGCCAGCGCAGTGCCATTGGGCAGGTCATCCTGGAACTTGGCATGGTTATAGGTGGCGTTGAGATTGAAATAAGCGAGGCCATGCAGGAAGGCAGGCTTGTAGGTGCCGGTGAATTCCGCGCCATAGGCCTTCACGCCGCCGACATTGGTATAGACCGATTCCAGGACGTTGCTCCCCGCCAGCGGGATGGCCGTCACCGCGATGCGGTTGTCGAACTTGGTATAATAGGCCGCCAGCGCCCCGTAGAATTCCGACTGGTTGGTCCGGATGCCCAGCTCGAAATTCTTCGATTTTTCCGCTTGCGGCTTGGGGGCCAGGGCGCCGGTCGACGGTACGGTCGAATAGATATCGTCCAGCCCCTTGGGCAGGGCGGTATTTTCCGCATAGGACGCAAAAATCTGCGAACGGCCGTCCAGTTTGTAGATCAGGCCCGCCATCGGCAGGAAGCCGTCGGTATAGTTGGCCGACGCACCATGCGGCCCCCAGCCCGCCACATAGTTGGGCGCGGCGGTCGTGCCGGTATTCCGGTAATAATCGGCATAATCGCGATAGCCGAAATAATGATAATCCATGGACAGCGCCTTGAAGCCTACGTCCACGATCAACTTGTCGTCCAGGAACTTGGCCGTGTCCTTCAGGAAGGCCTGCGTGATGTTGCGTTCGCTGCGATAATCGCGGCGCAGGAAGACGAGCGAATCAAGATCGGCCGGGCTGGACGGCGACCCATCGGTCGTGTTGTAGCGGGCTTGCGTGCGGTGATACTGGTCCAGTTCCGCCCAGGCGCCCGCCTCGATGCTGTGATTGGCGAGGTCGATGTGGAATTTGGTCGTGATGCCATAGCGGTTGCCACCCACGCCCGACCGGCCGAACTGCGTGCCGCGCGGCGCGTTGACGGGCAGGCCGATGGCGACCTGACCCGTGTAGATGGCCAGGCTGTTGGCATAGCTGTCTGGCGACACGCCATAGCCGCCCTTGTCTTCCCAATAGGCCGTCGTTTCCAGCCAGGCATTGTCGGCAACGCCCAGATGGACGGTCGCGCCGTACAGCTTGTCCTTACGCACGTTGATGGCCAGGTTGTAGCTGTTGATATAGGCCGAATTTGAATAGGCCACGCCCGGCGCGGTCGGCGCGAAACCCGGCGTCGTGTTGGGCGGCGCGACGATATAGCCGATGTCCCGACCGGTGCCGCTGTTATAGAAGATCGGGGTCGCGCTATTATATTGGGCGCGCGTCATCGACGGCGAATCATAGTCGAAAAAGTCGTTCGACACGAATTTGAACCGCGCCCAGCTGTCGCCGCCCAGATCGGCATGGACCTGCGCTTCCCAATGTTCGCGGTCCACCGAGCCTTCGCCGCGCCACAGGTCGCTGTCCAGCTTCGTACGGCTGACATAGGCCTTGAACGGACCGATCTTGCCCGTGTTCACGCGGATGAAGGTGCGCTTCAGATCGTTGTCGCCAAAGCTTTGCGACACGAACAGGCCCATCTGGTCCTGCGGCTCTATGCTGTTGTAGCTGATGATCGGACCCAGCGAGGAATAGCTGGGCAGGCCGACGTCGCCCGCACCCACCGATGCTTCCACCCGGCCCAGATTTTCATTGTCGACATAGCGGAAGACCGGGCTGCCGCCGAAGGCATCGCTGCGGCCCGTGGGGATGCCATCGACGATGAAGCCGATCTGATCGAGGTTGAAGGCGCGGGTCTGGACGCTGTTGCCAAATTCATAAAGGCCGAGCGGACCGTCGGTCTGTACGTTGAAACCCGGCAACTGCTCCAGCATCTTGAGGCCCGAAATGCCAGACGGCGCGGACAGCAGCGCATCGCGCGTGATGCCCACCGTGTTCGTCACCTTGTCCTGCCCGATCGCTTCGGACGATTGCGAAATGCGGCGGCCGGTCACGGTGATGGAGCCTTCATCACCATCCACCGGCGTCTGCGCCTGAGCGGTGCTCAGCGCCCCGGCCGCGCAGGCAACGAACAGCGCGGCACGAGAGGATAGACGAATGGACGAGGCAACGGACATGCAAGACTCCCTGTTTTCAACACGCAGCAGCGAGGCGTGAGCGCCTATGGGCGCCACTCATCACTTCGTTTCTGCGTTTCTTTGTGAAACGAGAGTGCCGGGCAACTCCGCCACGGACCAATGAGATTTTCTAAGGCCCTGGCGAGATAATCAAAATATTATGAGCCGTTACCGCCCCTTCCAGACGCCGGGCCGCTTTTCGACGAAGGCGGTCATGCCTTCCTTCTTGTCGTCGGTGGCCGTGAGGATCTGGAACAGGCGACGTTCGGTGAGCAAGCCCTGGGCCAGACCGGTTTCGAAGGCGATGTTGACCATTTCCTTGTTCACCATCGCGGCCATCGGCGGCAACGCGGCGATCGTCGCGGCGGTCTTGAGCGCCTCGTCGATCAGGTCGGCGGCCGGCACGATGCGGCTCACCAGCCCGGATCGCTCTGCTTCGGCCGCGTCCATCATGCGCCCGGTCAGGCACATTTCCATCGCCTTGGCCTTGCCCACCGCGCGGGTCAGGCGCTGCGACCCGCCCATGCCCGGCGCCACGCCCAGCTTGATTTCGGGCTGGCCGAATTTCGCCGTATCGCCCGCGATGATGAAGTCCGCCATCATCGCCAGTTCGCACCCGCCACCCAGCGCAAAGCCCTGTACCGCCGCGATCCACGGCTTGCGCGTCGCGACCACGCCGGTCTGCCAGCCGGAAAAGAAATCCTCCAGGAAAAAGTCTGCGGCCGGCTTATCCACCATTTCCTTGATGTCGGCGCCCGCCGCGAAGGCTTTTTCGCCGCTACCGGTCAGGACCGCGCAATGCTGGGTCGGATCGGCGTCATAGGCGGAAAAAGCCGCGCTCAGATCCCTTAGCACATGACTGTTCAGCGCGTTCAGCGCCTGCGGCCGGTTCAGCGTGATCAGCGTGACCGCGTCGCGCTGTTCGACCAGGATCGTTTCGTAGCTCATGCTTTCTCCTCTGACATTTTTTTGACCGTAGGGCGTTACCGGCCCAGATGCATGAAATCGCGGTCATAGCTCCTCAAATGGGCGCCGCCATCGACATAGAGTGTCTGCCCCGTCACCGCCATCGCCTCCACCAGATAGAGGACAGCCTGCGCGATCTGCTCCGCCTGCGGCAGGCGCGCGAGCGGCATCAGGTCGGCCAGCCGCTCCATCTGCGCCTCGTCATAATCGGGGGTCGCCATGGTAAGGCCCGGCGCCACGCCGTTCACCCGGACCCTGGGCGCCAGGCTGTTCGCGCTGGTACGGGTCAGACCCGCCAGCGCCAGCTTGGACAGGGTATAGGCCATCTGGTCGGCATGGGGATGGTCGATCCGCTGATCGAGGATATTGACGATGCAGCGATCCCCCACCCCCGCCGGCACGGTCGCGAAAGCCTTGGTCAGCAAGGTCGGCGCGGCGCAATTGACCGCATAATGGCGCATCAGATCGTCGGCGGTCACGGTTTCCAGCCGGTCCTGCCCGAAAATGGCGGCGCTGTTGATCAATATGTCGGGCGGCCGGCCGAAACGCTCCGCCACCTGCGCCACCAGTTCCTCAGCCCCTTCGGGATCGGCGAAATCGACGACGAACCCTTCCCATTCCGTGCCTTCCTCCTCGAAGGTCAGCGCCAGATGGGAATCGAGCCGCGTGTCGTGACTGCCATGGATGGCGAGCGAATGACCGGCCCGCGCCAGCGCAGCCGCGATGATGCCGCCCAGCCGCCGATGCCCGCCGGTGACGAGCGCCAGCCGCTTGGGCGCCAGCGGCGCGCCGACCGGCGCGACATCGCTGCGCGCCTTGCCCAGCGGGCGGTAGGCAGGTTCTTGCGTCTCGCTCATGAAGCGATGAGCTTCAGCACTTCCTCCCGCGACTTTTCATCATCGCGGAACACGCCCAGCATGCGGCTGGTCTTCATGATGACATTGGGGGTACGCACGCCCCGCCCGGTCATGCAGCCATGGGTCGCCTCTATCACCACGGCCACGCCCTGGGGCTTTAGATGCTCCCAGATGCAGTTGGCGACTTCCGACGTCAGCCGTTCCTGCACCTGCAACCGGTTGGCATAGGCGTGCAGGACGCGGGCGAGCTTCGAAATGCCGACCACATAGTCGCCGGGCAGATAGGCGATATGCGCCTTGCCGACGATCGGCGCCATATGATGTTCGCAATGCGACTGGAACGGAATGTCCTTCAGCAGCACGACATCGTCATAGCCACCCACTTCATGGAAGATGCGCGACAGGTGATAGGCCGGGTCGTCGGCATAGCCGCGGCAATATTCGCGCCAGGCGCGCGCCACGCGCTCCGGGGTTTCCACCAGTCCTTCGCGTTCGGGGCTGTCGCCCGACCAGCGGATCAGGGTGCGGATCGCGTCGCTGACTTCGGCCGGCACCGGCTCCTTGCCTTCGCCCACCGTTTCCGCTTCCAGGTCACATGCCATCTACCGGCCACTCCTTATGCTGTTGATCCCGCATATGGCGGCTGGGTTGCGCGATGGCCAGTGCCTTTCGGGCCGCTGGACACAAGATCGCAGCGGTGGCAAATCGGGCGAAAACGGGATCGCCACGATATTATGTCCATACCTCTGACCTATCATGCGTACTAAACGGATCGCCGCCGTGTTGCTGGCGGCTGGAACATCCTCCCGCTTTGGCGAGGCGGACAAGCTGATGACCGACCTGCGCGGCAAGCCGATGGCGGCGCATGTGCTGGAAACGGTCGCGTCCATGGCCTTTGCCGAGCTGATCGCGGTCGTCCGGCCGATCGAGTTCGCGCCGGTCATCCATCGCAAGCTGGACCGGCGCGGCTATACCATCATCGTCAACGACCAGCCCGAAGACGGCATATCGGGCAGCATCGTGCGCGCGGTCGAACATGTGATGCCCAATAAAAAGATACGCGGCATCCTGATCTGTCTGGCCGACATGCCGGACGTACCCCAAACCCATTATAACCGCATCTGCCTGGCGGCGGAGGATATCCGGTCCGTGGTGTCGTCGACCGACGGTTTTTCCTCGTCGCCCCCGGCCTTTATCGGGCGCAAGCATTTCCCCGAACTGCTTGCGCTCAAGGGAGATCAGGGGGCGCGCGCCCTGCTGAGCCACGGTATCCAGATCGAGACGATCGGCAACATATTGCACGATATCGACACGCCCCAGGACTTGCCCGGCTGGCGTCCGGTCACGCCGCAATAGCCTTAAAGGTCAGCTCGACCGGGTCGGGTCGGTCAGGCCATCGCCCATTTCGCGGGCATCGGGCGCGCGGCTGATCGGCAACGACCCCGTCTGCCGTTCCAGGCGGCGATGCACGACCGGCGCGTCCGGCCCTTCATGCAGGGCATGGATCGCATCGCTGTTGGCGATGTCGGCGACGGTGCGCCGCTGATTATGGCGCACATAGTCGAGCCAGGTCGATACATGATAGCGCTCGACCCACAGATTGGGCTCGCCCAGATCGCGCAGCAATTGCCAGCCATGGGCGCCGTCCCTGCGCCGGATACGCCGGCGTTCGCTCATCGCGGACAGGAAGGGCACGATCGAACCGGACGGGATGCGATATTCGATCGTGATGACGATCGGCCCGCTGCGGGGTTCGACCGGGATGACGGTGTCCGGCTCCCGCCAATCGCCGCGCGGATCGAGATTATCGTCGCCGATCTGCGGCAGCGGACGCCATAGCCCCAGCATCGCGGCGGCGAACTGCGCGGCGGCGGCGGCATAGAGGCCGGTCACGACGCCCTGATGTTCCGCCACCCAGCCGAACAGCCAGGCCCCGCCCGCCATGCCGCCAAAGGCGATCATCTGGTACAGCGCCACCGCCCGCGCGACCACCCAGCGTGGCGCCGACATCTGGACCGACACGTTGAAGGTGGACAGCGCCAGCACCCAGCCCGCGCCTGCAAGCATGTAGCCCAATATCGCCAGCGGCAGCAGGTTGCTGGCCGCCGTCAGCGCCGTGCCCAGCGCCATCGACAAAGCGGCACAGCGCACCAGGGTTTCGACCGAGACGAACGTGCGCAAACGCCGGCTGCCAAGTGCGCCCAGCACCGCCCCGACGCCGAATGCGCCGCTGGTGACGCCGAAGGTGAGCGCGCCGCCGCCCAGCACGTCGCGCGCGACCAGCGGCATTAGCGCGGACACGGCCGCCGCGCCGATACCGAAAGCGCCGCTGCGCAACAGGACCAGCTTGATGTTCGGCGACGCGGCGACATAGCCCACGCCCGCAACCATTGCGACGCCCAGCCGTTCGCGCGGCAGCAGCTTGGGCGGCAAATTGGGCCGCCAGCGCGCCAATACGGTCAGCAGGCCGACATAGCTGAGCGCATTCACCAGAAAAGCCGCCGCCGCCCCGGCCGCCGCGACGATGATGCCGCCCAGCGCCGGCCCCATGCTGCGCGCCAGGTTGAAGCCCATGCTGTTCATCGCCACCGCACTGGGCAGCAGCGCGCGCGGCACCATGTCCCCCACCGATGCCTGCCAGGCGGGACCGTTGATCGCGGTGGCGCAACCGATGGCGAAGGTGAAGGACAGGAGCAGCCAGGGCGTCATCAGCCCCCACCATGCAGTCGCCGCCAGCAGCGCGGAGGTCAGCAACATCGCGCATTGGCAGGCGATCATCACCTTGCGCCGGTCCAGATTGTCCGCGACCGCCCCAGCCCACAGCGACAGCAGCATGATGGGCAGCGTCGTCGCCGCCGGTACCAGGGCGATCAGCAGGGGCGAGGCTGACAGAGACGTCATCATCCACGCCGCCCCCACCGACTGGATCAGGCCGCCGAAATTGGACGCAAGGCTGGCGGTCCAGATGGCGCGGAAGGTCGGGATGGAAAAAGGCGACGGGGATTTTTCGGTCGGGGCTTCGGTCACGCTGTCCATGGGGTCGATATAAACGGCAATGGCCGGGGTGCAACGCTTCTCGCCCATTCCGCCGATAGAGCAGCCCGAACCGACGGGGGATTCGCGCGTCTGAAACCCCGATATGCGACAGCGAGTTGGACAACTGAATCGATAGGGCGAACCTGCCGCTACGGCATGCTGGCGGACGCGCGAACAGCATAATAGACACTTGCACTTTACGTAAACGTAAATACATTCGCGGCAACATCCGAAGCGCCGGAACGGCCCCCACGGAGAGGGAATGAACATGGAAGCCTATATTTACGACGCCGTCAGGACGCCCCGTGGCCGGGGCAAGGCCGACGGGTCGCTGCACGACATCACCCCCATCCAGCTTGCGACGCAGGTGCTGGAAGCCGTGCGCGACCGCAGCCAGATCGACACCGCCGATGTGGACGACGTCATCCTGGGCTGCGTCAGCCCGGTCGGCGAACAGGGCGCGAACATCGCCCGCGTCGCCGTGCTGAACGCCGATTATGCGCAGACCGTGCCGGGCGTGCAGATCAACCGCTTCTGTGCCTCCGGCCTGGAAGCGGTGAACATGGCCGCGGCGAAAGTCTATTCGGGCGAAGCGATGTTCGCGATCGGCGGCGGCGTCGAATCGATGAGCCGCGTGCCGATGGCGTCGGACGGAGGCGCCTGGGCGATGGACCCGGCGGTCGCCTACAAGACCTATTTCGCGCCGCAGGGCATCGGCGCCGACGTCATTGCCACCAAATTCGGCATCAGCCGCGACGATGCGGATGCCTATGCGGTCGAAAGCCAGAAGCGCGCCAAGGCGGCCTGGGACGAAGGCCGCTTCAAGAAGTCGATCGTTCCGGTGAAGGATGTGATCGGCGGCATCGCGCTGGACCATGACGAACATATGCGCCCCGATGCGACGATGCAGTCTCTCGGCGCATTGAAGGCCAGCTTTACCGCCTTGGGTGAAGAGATGCCGGGCTTCGATACCGTCGCCCTGCTGCGCTACCCGGAACTGGAAAAGGTCAACCATATCCACCATGCCGGCAACAGCAGCGGCATCGTCGACGGTGCGGCCGCCGTGCTGGTCGGCAACAAGGATATGGGCGAGAAATATGGGCTGAAGCCCCGTGCGAAGATCAAGGCGATGGCCTCGATCGGGTCGGAGCCGCTCATCATGCTGACCGGGCCGGAATTCGTCGCGGGCAAGCTGCTGAGCCGCGCGGGCATGACCACCGCCGACATCGACCTTTGGGAACTGAACGAGGCCTTCGCTTCGGTCGTACTGCGCTACATGCAGGCGATGAACCTCGACCATAGCAAGATCAACGTGAATGGCGGCGCGATCGCCATGGGCCATCCGCTGGGTGCCACCGGCGCCATGGTGCTGGGCACGGCGCTCGATGAACTGGAACGGTCGGGCAAGGGTACCGCGCTCATCAACCTGTGCGTGGGCGCGGGCATGGGCACCGGCATCATCATCGAGCGCGTATAAGCCATATTACCACCCCGTTCGGCCCTTCGACATTCGAACGAGACAAGTGGCTCGTTCGAACAGGGCGAACGGGGGAGAGGAGATCAAAATGAACACCATCACCTTCGACATCGATGCAGACGGCATCGCCACGCTGACCATCGACGTGCCCGGCCAGTCGATGAACGTCATCGGCCCGGATTTCCTGACGGACATGGATGCCGCGATCACGCGCATCGCGTCGGAAGAGGGCATCAAGGGCGCGGTCATCGCGTCGGGCAAGGACAGCGGCTTCATGGCCGGCATGGACCTCAAATATTTCGGGTCGATGCTGGCGACCGGCGACGGCGAACGCCCTGCCCCGGCCGCCATCTTCGACAAGCTGTTCGTGCTGAACGCCCTGTTGCGTCGCCTCGAAACCAGCGGCAAGCCTGTCGCCTGCGCCATCGAAGGCACCTGCGTGGGTGGCGGCTTCGAACTGGCGCTGGCCTGCCATCGCCGGTTCGTGGGCGATAGCAGCAAGACGCAGCTGGGCCTGCCCGAAATCCTGATCGGCCTCTTCCCCGGCGGTGGCGGGTCGCAGCGCCTGCCGCGCCTGATCGGCGTGCAGGCCGCGCTGATGTATATGCTTCAGGGCAAGCTGTTCCGCCCGGCCGAAGCCGCCATGCTGAAGGCCGTGGATCAGGTCGTGCCGCAAGGCACGGCCGTCGAAGCCGCGCGCGCGTGGGTGAAGGCCAATCCGACCGCCAACACCCAGCCCTGGGACGTCAAGGGTTTCAAGGTTCCGGGCGGCGCGGGCGGTTTCAACCCTGCCTTCGTGCAGACCATGGCCGGCGCCCTGCCGATGACGCTGAAGCAGACGCAGCGCAACATGAACGCGCCGATCGCTCTGCTGTCCGCCGTCTATGAAGGCATCACCCTGCCGATGGATCGCGCCATCCGGATCGAGAGCAAATATTTCGCCAAGGTCGCCGCCGATCCGCAGGCATCGAACATGATCCGCACCCTGTTCGTCAACAAACAGGCCGCCGAGCGTGGTGCGCGCCGCCCCAAGGAGGAACCGAAAGCACCGACGACCAAGCTCGCCATGCTGGGCGCGGGCATGATGGGCGCAGGCATCGCCACCGTCGCGGCGCAGGCGGGGATCGAGGTCGTCCTGTTCGACCGCGACCTGGCCTATGCGCAGAAGGGCAAGGCGCATGTCGAAGAGGTTCTGAAGAAGCGCCTGGGCAAGGGCATGACGCCCGAAAAGCTGGAAGCCACGCTGGCCCGCGTCACGCCCACCACCGACTATGCGGCGCTCGCCGGCGCGGACTTCGTGATCGAGGCCGTGTTCGAAGATGTGGGCATCAAGGCGGAGGTGACCAGACAGGTCGAAGCCGTGCTGGGCGCGGACACCATCTTCGGCTCCAACACCTCCACTTTGCCGATCACCAAGCTGGCGCAGGCCTGGACCAAGCCGGAGAATTTCATCGGCGTCCATTTCTTCTCCCCGGTCGAGAAGATGCCGCTGGTGGAAATCATCCTGGGCGAAAAGACCGGCCCGGCCGCCATCGCCAAGGCGCTGGATTTCGTGGCGCAGATCAAGAAGACCCCGATCGTCGTGCATGACAGCCGCGGCTTCTACACCTCGCGCAGCTTCGGCACCTATGTGCAGGAAGGCGCGGAACTGGTCGGCGAAGGCGTCAATCCCGCGCTGATCGAAAATGCCGGCAAGCAGCTGGGCATGCCGACCGGCCCGCTCGCCGTCAGCGACGAAGTGTCGATCGAACTGGGCTGGAAGATCATGAGCGCGGCCAGGAAGGAACTGGGCGACGCCTATATCCGCCAAGGTTCGGACGACATCATGGTCAAGATGGTGGACGCCGGGCGCCTCGGCCGCAAGAATGGCAAGGGCTGGTACGACTATCCCGAAGGCGCGAAAAAGCATCTGTCGCCGGCACTGGGCGAGATGTTCCCGCGCGCGGCCGAGCAGCCCGACGTGGCGGCGGTGAAGGAGCGGCTGCTCTATCGCCAGCTGATCGAATGTGCCCGCTGTTTCGAGGAAGGCGTGCTGGAAACGCCGGAAGATGGCGATATCGGCGCGATCTTCGGTTGGGGGTTTGCGCCCTATACCGGCGGGCCGTTCAGCCACATGGATACGGTCGGCATCGCCCATGTCGTCGCAGTGCTGGACAGGCTGGTGGCGGAACATGGCCCGCGCTTTGCGCCCACCCAACAGCTGCGCGACATGGTCGCGACCGGTGGGCTATTCTATCGACCGGTACCCACACAAGCTGCCGCATAACCTGTTCCCCGGCGAAGGCCGGGGAACAACCCCTGTAAATCGCAACGACACTCGGCTAGGTCTTCCCGAACATTTCGGGGAGACCTTTTTCTTATGAGCAAACCCACGGTACTGGTCACGGGCGGCGCGGGCTATATCGGCAGCCATGCGGTGCTGGCGCTCAAGGACGCCGGCTATGGCGTCGTGGTGATCGACAATCTGGTCACCGGTTTCGACTGGGCCGTGCCGGACGACGTACCGCTGGTGCGCGGCGACATTGCCGACCAGCCGCTGGTGGAAGCGACTTTGCGCGACCATGATGTAAAGGCGATCATGCACTTTGCCGGCTCCGTCGTCGTGCCGGAATCGGTCGAGAACCCGCTCAAATATTATCACAACAACAGTGCCAAGACCCGCGACCTGATCGAAAGCGCGATTCGGGTGGGCGTGCCGCATTTCATCTTCTCGTCCACCGCCGCGACCTATGGCACGCCGGATGTGGAAACGGTGCGGGAGGATACGCCGCAGCGGCCGATCAATCCCTATGGCATGTCGAAGCTGATGACCGAATATATGCTGCGCGACGTGGCGGCGGCGCATCCGATGAACTTCTGCGCGCTGCGCTATTTCAACGTCGCAGGCGCCGACCCGCAGGGCCGCGCAGGCCAGTCGACCGCAGGCGCCACGCACCTCATCAAGGTCGCGGTCGAAGCCGCGCTGGGCAAGCGCAGCCATGTCGGCGTGTTCGGCACGGATTTCGATACGCCCGACGGCACCGGGGTGCGCGACTATATCCATGTGACCGATCTGGCCGCCGCGCATCTGCTGGCGCTGGAGGCGCTGATCGCAGAGCCGACGCGCAACCATCTGCTCAATTGCGGCTATGGCCGGGGCTTTTCCGTGCTGGAAGTGCTCGACGCAGTCGACCGCGTGACCAACAATCCGATCAACCGGGTCATGGCACCGCGCCGGGCGGGCGATCCGGCGCAGTTGATATCCGACAATGGCGCGATCCTGCGGACTTTCCCCTGGACGCCCCGGCATGCCGATCTGGACCAGATCGTGACCCATGCACTGGCGTGGGAACGCAAGCTGGGCGAGCGCGGATGAGCGAGGCGAGCGTCCGCGCCTTCTTCGCGGCCCATGCCCCCGACGTCGCCCTGATCGACCAGGGTGTCAGCACCGCGACGGTGGCGCAAGCCGCCGCCGCGCTGGGCGTGGAACCCGCGCGGATCGCCAAGACGCTGTCGCTGCGCATCGGCGATACGGTCGTGCTGGTCTGCGCACGCGGCGACGCGCGCCTGTCGAACGCGAAGGCCAAGGCGGCGCTGGGCGCCAAGCCGCGCATGCTGGGCGGACATGAAGTGGAGGAACTGACCGGCCATCCGGTGGGCGGCGTATGCCCGTTCGGCCTGCCTTCTGCCCTGCCCGTCTATTGCGACGTGTCGCTGCGCGATTTCGCCACCGTCTTTCCCGCGGCCGGATCGCGCACCACTTCGGTCGAATTGACGCCGGATCGGCTGGCGACCTTGACCGGGGCGACCTGGGTGGACATTTGCACCCTACCAGACGCCATTGCGGAGTAGCCCCATGCCGACCGAACATCTTTTCGCCACCGGGACAGAGGCCGCCGCCGATATCGCCGCGCGCATCGCCGCGCTGTTGGCCGACGGCATCGCCGCGCGCGGGATCGCCAGCATCGCGCTATCGGGCGGCCGATCGCCGCGCCCGGTGCTGGAGGCGTTGAGCAAGGTCGATCTCGACTGGAGCAAGGTCGTCGTCACGCTTGTGGACGAACGCTGGGTCGCGCCCGACAGTGCCGACAGCAACGAACGGCTGGTGCGCGAGACATTGTTGCAGGGGCCAGCAGCGCAGGCGCGTTTCGTGCCGATGAAGAATGATGCGGCCGACGCCTATGCCGGGCAGGCTGCGGTGGAGGCGGCGTTCGTGGCGCTTCCCTGGCCGATCGACATCATATTGCTGGGCATGGGCGATGATGGCCACACCGCTTCGCTCTTCCCCGAAGGCAAGGAACTGGCCGACGGTTTGGCGAGCAAGGCGCTGACCATCGCCGCCACGCCCCCGGTCGCGCCGCACCAGCGCATGTCGCTGACCGCGCACGCAATCCGCCAGAGCCGCCATATCTTCCTGCAGATCAGCGGGCTGGGGAAGAAGGCCGTCTATGATCGCGCATTGGCGGGCGGCGCCGTGGAGGAATTGCCGATCCGGCTGGCGCTGTTGCAGGACGCCGTGCCGGTCGAAGTGTGGATCAGCGAAATATAGCGCTATATCCGTTCGCTCAATCTTTGACCGCATGCGTCGAAATCAGATAGCGCCATACCCCCACGGCGTTGATCACCAGCAGCGCGATATTCTGCCAGCCTATCCCCTCGCTATCCTTGTCCAGAAATCCCCAGCCGATCAGCGCGATCGAACTGGTGACGAACAGGACGAATGCCCATCCGGTTATGCGTCGTCCCAGATTGAGCGAAACGACCAGCGCCGCGATGGTCGCGGCGCCCGCGCCATAATATTGCAGGGCAGTAAGCAATGTCGGGGTCATGCCGGTCGAAACGCGCCGGCCATGGACATGGTTGCCCCGTCATAATAGGCACGCGCCCATGGTTGCCGACATCTCCCCCTTCCACGCCATCGCGATCAGCCGCGAGGCCCATGCCCTCGCAGCGCAGGGCCGTTCCATCCTGCACATGGAATTCGGCCAGCCGTCGACCGGCGCGCCGGCCGGAGCGATCGCGGTCGCGCATCAGGTGCTGGATACCGAGCCGATGGGCTATTGGGAAAGCCCGGCGCTCAAGGAACGGATCGCGCGCCATTATGCCGAAAAGCATGGCGTGGCGGTCGATCCGGAACAGATATTGCTGACCTGCGGCGCGTCGCCTGGGCTGGTGTTGGCGCTCACCAGCCTGTTCGCGCCGGGCGCCCGCGTCGCCACCGCGCGGCCGGGCTATGTCGCCTATCGCAATACTCTCAAAGCGCTCTATCTGGAGCCGGTCGAGGTCGCCTGCGGCCCGGCCGAACGGTACCAGATCAGCGCGGACGCGCTGGCGGCGATCGATCCCGCGCCGGACGGCCTGATCCTGGCCAGTCCCGCCAATCCCACCGGCACGATCATCCCGGCGGACGAACTGGCGCGAATCGCGCAGGTGTGCGCGGATCGCGGCGCCCGCATCATTTCCGACGAAATCTATCATGGCCTCAGCTTCGGGGCGCCGGCCCGATCGATGCTGGAATTCGCGCCCGACGCGGTGATCGTGAACAGCTTTTCAAAATATTACAGCATGGCCGGCTGGCGACTGGGCTGGATCGTGGTGCCGCCGGCGCTGATCGGCGTGGCGCGGGCGCGGATGGGGAACCTGTTCCTGACCCCGCCGGTACTGGCGCAGCGGGCGGGCCTCACCGCCTTCGATTGCACCGACGAACTGGACGGGCATGTCGAGAGCTATCGGCGCAACCGGCAATTGCTGCTGGACGCCCTGCCCGCGCTCGGCCTCGCCAGCATCGCGCCGCCCGACGGCGCCTTCTACATCTATGCCGACATCAGCCACCTGACCCATGACAGCCTCAGCTTCTGCCAGAAGTTGTTGCGCGAAACCGGCGTGGCGACGGCGCCCGGCGTGGATTTCGATCCCGTCGACGGCCACCGCTTCATCCGCTTCAGCTTCGCCGTATCGACCGACCGGGTCGAGGACGCGATCGCGCGCATGGTGCCATGGTTCCAGGCGCAGGACGGGCGATAGAGAGCCGCTATGGGTGGTTAGGGGACGGTCGGGTTTTAAGTGTAACGCCCCGAATAGCGTCATCCCAGCGAAGGCTGGGATCTCAGGCAGGCGCACGCTACGTCAACGGATAGCGTAAGACGGCTGGCCTCCCCCTACTGCCGCCTGAGACCCCAGCCTTCGCTGGGGTGACGGGTATGGGGCAAATGGGAAGGATCGCGATATATCCCATTCTGGTGATAACCAGAACGGACTCCCCCGCCAATCACCGCACCGTGCGCTTGTAGAGATGCACCAGCCAAAGCCCCGTCAAGACCGCCACCGTCAGCAGGCGCGGCGGGAGTTTTTCGACCGCATGGGGCACGCTCCAGAAGAGCGCGTCGCCTACGCTGATGACGATCAGCACAAGCAGGCCGAACAGCAAGGGCGGCAGGATGTGGCGAGCCTTCATGGACTCGGCATAGCATGGTCGCAGGCCGTCCGCGACCGCCGGAGCGCCGTAATCGATCTGCTGATGTCGGAAGGGCCAGTGGTGCGGGTGGTCGGAATCGAACCGACACTCCTTGCGGAACCGGATTTTGAGTCCGGCGCGTCTACCAGTTTCACCACACCCGCACGGCTGGTTGCGCGCAAATGACAAAATCCGGCGCGGGCGTCCAGCCGAAAATCAGCGTGAGGCATAAAAGCCATCCCCTTCGCTTGACACCATGGGGCAGCAGGACCACATGCCGCCCTGAAAATGTAACGTTATATCATTGATTGGATCGCCATGGCCGTCTCCCCCCACCATCAACCCGCAGCGCACTGCCCAAGGACGCAGGATGAGGGCGCCACGCACGGACCGACCGCCTGGCTGGATGGTTTCGCGCTCTGCGCTTCCTCGCTCTGCACCCTGCATTGCCTGGCCTTGCCCCTGCTGTTCGCGCTCCTCCCCGCCTTGGCCAGTCGCGTCAATCCGGGCGAATCCTTCCACCTTGTCATGCTGGCGCTGGCGGTGCCGACCAGCCTGTTCGCGCTGGTGCAGGGCCGGCGCCGCCAGGGTGGGGCCGGTCCGCTGCTGATCGGCATCGCCGGACTGACGATGATGAGCGTCGGCGCACTGATGGCTCAAAGCACGCTTGCCGAAACGCTCTGGACCGTCGCCGGCAGCCTGTCGCTCGCCATCGCCCATATCCTCAACTGGCGGCGCGGGCTGCGCTGACCGATTTTTCGATCCTGATCCGATTCGCGAAATATCCGGCGCTTGCGAAAGCTGCCATGTCATGATGTTGCTGCACACCGGCTTCCACGATAGCCTTCTTGCGTAACGATCCGCGAGCGCTATAAGAGCGCCTCGTGCAGACATAGACAATTTCAAAAACGGAGAAGGACCATCCTTTGACCGAGCCGTCTGCTACGTTCCTGTTATTTGGTGCCACCGGTGATCTGGCGCGCCGGATGATCTTTCCCTCGCTCTACAATCTGCTGTCCGACGGGCTGCTGCCCGACGATTTCCTGATCGTCGCATCCGGCCGGTCCGAAATGGACGACACCGCCTTTCGCAGCCAGGTGGACGATGCGCTGCGCCAGTTTCTGGCCGCCGATCGCTACGAGGCGGATGTCGCCGACCGCTTTGGCGCGATGATCGCCTATCAGCCGGTCGATGCCGGCAATGCCGATCAGTTCGCCGCGCTCGCCAAGCGGATCGACGGCCGGCTGGAGCGCGGCCTGTCGGTCTATCTCTCCACGCCGCCCTCGCTCTTCGCGCCGACCGCGCAGGGCCTGGCCGACGCCGGACTCATCACGCCGCACACGCGGATCGCGATGGAAAAGCCGATCGGCAAGGATCTGGCCTCGTCCAAGGTGGTCAATGACGGCATCGGCGCCTTGTTTGCCGAAAGCCAGATTTTCCGCGTCGATCATTATCTGGGCAAGGAAACGGTCCAGAATCTGCTGGCGCTGCGCTTTGGCAATGTGATGTTCGAACCGCTGTGGAACACCACGGCGATCGACCATGTGCAGATCACCGTGGGCGAAACGGTGGGACTGGAAGGCCGCGTCTCCTATTATGACGGGGTCGGCGCGCTGCGCGACATGGTGCAGAATCATATCCTGCAAATCCTGTCGATCATCGCCATGGAGCCGCCCGCCCGCATGGACCCGACCGCCGTGCGCGACGAGAAGGTGAAGGTGCTGCGATCGCTGCGTCCCATGACCGACGAAACGGTCAAGACGCACAGCGTACGCGGCCAATATTCGCCGGGCGCGGTCAGTGGCCAGATCGTCACTGGCTATGCCGACGAGCTGGGCCAGCCCTCCGATACCGAAACCTTCGTCGCGTTGAAGGCCTATATCGACAATTGGCGCTGGCAGGGCGTGCCCTTCTACCTGCGCACCGGCAAGCGGATGCCCGCCCGCCAGTCCGAAATCGTGATCCAGTTCAAGCCGGTGCGCCACAGCATCTTCGGCCGCGATGGGCACGGTACGGGGCTGGAGCCGAACACGCTCGTCATCCGCTTGCAGCCGGAGGAATATATCCGCCTGGCCATCATGAGCAAAAGGCCGGGGCTGGAGCGGCAGGTGAAGCTGGACGAGGTGACGCTGGACGTCTCCCTGACCGCCGCCTTTGCCGGGCAGCGCCGCCGCATCGCCTACGAACGATTGATCCTGGACCTGCTGGCCGGTGACCAGACCCTCTTCGTCCGCCGTGACGAGGTGGAAGCGCAATGGACATGGATCGATTCTATCATCGACGGGTGGAAAGAGGCCAATATGAAGCCCGCCGCCTATTCTTCGGGGAACTGGGGTCCGTCTTCGGCCATTGCCCTTATCGAACGTGACGGAGCCAGCTGGCATGACTGATTTGAATCCGGTGATCGCAAAGGTCACCGACCGCATCGTGGAGCGCAGCGCCGCCTCGCGTCTCAAATATCTCGACCTGATCGAGCGGGGCCGCGACGCGGGCACCAATCGCGATCAACTGTCCTGCGGCAACCTCGCCCATGGCTTTGCCGCCAGCGGCGAGGACAAGGCCGTGATCCGCACCGGTCGCGCGATGAATATCGGCATCGTGACCTCCTATAACGACATGCTCTCGGCGCATCAGCCCTATGGCCGCTATCCCGAGTTGATCAAGATCGCGGCGCGCGAAGTCGGTGCCACGGCGCAGGTCGCAGGCGGCGTGCCCGCCATGTGCGACGGCGTGACGCAGGGACAGGCGGGCATGGACCTGTCGCTGTTCAGCCGCGACACGATCGCGCTCGGCACGGCGGTGGCGCTCAGCCACGCCATGTTCGAAGGGTCGTTGCTGCTGGGCATTTGCGACAAGATCGTGCCGGGCCTGCTGATCGGCGCGCTGCGCTTTGGCCATCTGCCGACCATCCTGATCCCCGCCGGCCCGATGCCGTCGGGCCTCGCCAACAAGGAAAAAGTGCGTATTCGCCAGCTTTATGCCGAAGGCAAAGTCGGCAAGGAAGAACTGCTGGAATCCGAAAGCGCCTCCTATCATGGCGCGGGCACCTGCACCTTCTACGGCACGGCCAATAGCAACCAGATGATGATGGAGATGATGGGCCTGCACATGCCGGGGTCCGCCTTCGTCAATCCGGGCACCAAGCTGCGGCAGGAACTGACCCGCGCGGCGACGCATCGCATGACGCAGATCGGATGGGCCAAAGACGGAAAACCAAATGACGATTATCGTCCGCTGGGCCATTGCATCGATGAAAAGGCGATCGTCAACGCGATCATCGGCCTGATGGCGACGGGCGGGTCCACCAACCATGCCATCCATGTGCCGGCCATCGCGCGGGCGGCGGGCATCCATGTCGACTGGACCGACTTTGCCGAGATTTCGGACGTCGTGCCGTTGCTGGCGCGTGTCTATCCCAATGGCTCCGGCGACGTGAACCATTTCCACGCAGCCGGCGGCATGGCGGTGATCATCCGCGAGTTGCTCGACGCCGGGCTGCTCCACCGCGACATCATGACCGTCGCGTCGGACGACCTGACCGACTATGGCAAGGAACCGGCGCTGGGGGACGACGGGCTGGTGTGGAACGACGTACCTGCGTCGCGCGACGAAAATATGCTGCGCCCCGCATCCAACCCGTTCAGCGCAGATGGCGGCATGAAGCTGCTCCAGGGCAATCTTGGCCGTTGCGTCATGAAGGTCAGTGCCGTCGATCAGGAACGCTGGACGATCGAGGCACCCGCCGCCGTCTTCCACGATCAGGACGATGTCCTGCGCGCGTTCAAGGCGGGCGAACTGGAACGCGACGTCGTCGTCGTCGTCCGCTTCCAGGGCCCGCGCGCCAATGGCATGCCCGAACTGCACAAGCTGACCCCGGCGCTGGGCGTGTTGCAGGATCGCGGGTTCAAGGTCGCGCTGCTGACCGACGGGCGCATGTCCGGCGCGTCCGGCAAGGTGCCCGCCGCCATCCATCTGTCGCCCGAAGCCCTTGGCGGCGGCGCGATCGGCAAGCTGCGCGACGGCGATCTGGTGCGGGTCTGCGCGCAGACGGGCGATGTGAGTGCCCTGGTCGATGCGGCGACCTGGGACGCACGGGACATCCCCGCCGCCCCGCCCCCGCCCTACGATACCGGCCGCGAGTTGTTCGCCCTCTTCCGCCATCATAGCGACCTGGCCGAACAGGGCGCGTCGCCGATCCTGGCGGCGATGGAAAGCGAGATTTGAACCACCGTCATCCCGGCGAAGGCTGGGATCTCGTGCGGAAAAGCTTTGCCGCCGCCTGAGACCCCGCCCTGCGCCGGGGTGACGATATATAAGAATTGGATGCCCTGATGACCGACATCATCGCCGCCGACATCGGCGGAACCAACGCCCGCTTCGCCCGCGCCTCGCTCGATGAAAAGGGCGTGCCGACCCTTGGCTCCGTGCGCAAATATAAGGTCGCCGACTATCCGAGCCTGCAAGCCTGCTGGGCGGCCTTTGCGCAGGACGAGAAGAAAGAAGGCGAGGGCGACCTGCCCCGCGCCGCGTCCATCGCCTTCGCCACTGCGATCGGGCGCGACGTCATCAAGCTGACCAACAGCAATTGGGTGATCCGCGCCGACACGCTGGCCGGCGACATCGGCGTCGACACCGTGCGCCTCGTCAATGATTTCGAGGCGGTGGCCCATGCCGTATCGCGCCTGCCGGTCGAAAATCTGCCTTTGCTGTTCGGTGAGGATCGCCCCTTCCCCACCGATGGCGGCGTCACCATCCTTGGCCCCGGTACGGGCCTGGGCGTTGCGATGATCGCCTATGACCAGGGGCATCCCCATGTGATCGCGACCGAGGGCGGCCATCTCGACTTCGCCCCGCTCGACCATATCGAAGAGAAGATCCTCTCCTACCTGCGCGACAAATTCCTGCGCGTGTCCACGGAGCGGATCGTGTCCGGCCCCGGCCTCAATTATATCTACAAGGCGCTGGCGACGATCGGCCATGACCGCGTCATGCTGATGGAAGACCCCGAATTGTGGCAGGCGGCGCTCGACGGCAGCGACGAATTCGCCCGCCGCGCGCTGGAGCGCTTCTGCCTTTGCTATGGTTCGGTCGCGGGCGATCTGGCGCTGGCCCATGGCCCGCATAGCGTCGTGCTGGCCGGCGGCCTGACCCAGCGGATGAAGGATTTTCTGCAAACGAGCGGCTTTCACACCCGCTTCAAGGCGAAGGGCCGGTTCGAAAGCCTGATGGCGACCGTGCCGATCCGCTGCGCCATTCATGATGAAATAGGGCTGTTCGGCGCTGCCGCAGCGTTCAGGGAGAAGTGATGATGAGCAAGCTGACCGTCGAGCAGGTGATGGAGCTGGCCCCGGTGATCCCGGTGCTGGTGGTGGACCGGGTCGAAGATGCGCTGCCGATCGCGCGCGCGCTGGTCGCTGGGGGCCTGCCCGCGCTGGAAGTGACGCTGCGCACCCCCGCCGCGCTGGACGTGATCCGCGAAATGGCCAAGGTCGAAGGCGCGGTCGTCGGCGCTGGCACGGTGCTGAACCCGGCGCAGCTGGACGCCGCGATGGAGGCGGGCGCCCGCTTCATCGTCAGCCCCGGCCTCACCGAACCGCTGGGCAAGGCCGCGATCGCCGCGAACATCCCCTTCCTGCCCGGCACAGCCACGGCCGGCGACATCATGCGCGGCATGGACATGGGCCTTACCCACTTCAAATTCTTCCCGGCCGAAACGTCCGGCGGCCTGCCGGCGTTGAAGGCGCTTGCCGCGCCGCTCCACACCGCCCGTTTCTGCCCGACCGGCGGCATCACGGCGCAGAGCGCGCCCGAATGGCTGGCCCAGCCCTTCATCAAATGCGTCGGCGGCAGCTGGGTCGTGCCTAAGGGGCCGGTCGATCCCGACGCCATCGAAGCGCTGGCCCGCGAAGCGGCTGCCTTGCCACGCTAAGGATGCGGGGCCATTGCGCCCCGCCTCTCCTCCGCCTAGATGAAGCCTATGAATCCGCGCCGCCTCCTTGCCGCCCTGGCTCTGTTCCTGTCCGGCTGTGCCGGCGCGCCGCAAAGCTATCCCTCGCTGGCCAAGCGTGCGGTGGAGAGCGCCCCCGTCGCGAAGATCAGCCCGCCTTCCGCCCCGGTCCCGGCCGATGCGGCGCTGTCGGCGGAAATCGCCAAATATGTGGGTCAGGCGGACAAGGGCGCCGCCGCCTTCGACACCGCCTATGCCAGGGCCGACAAGGCCGTGCGCGCAGCATCCGGCGCGGCCGTATCGAGCGACACATGGGTCGCCGCACAGGTGACGATCAGCGCGCTCGAATCCGCCCGCAACGACAGCGTGTCGGCCCTCGCCAGCCTCGACACCCTCTATGTCCAGCGCAGCAACGCGGTGGCCGATGGCAAGGCCGCCGGCGGTCTTGAGGATGTGGACGCCGCCCGCAGCGCCGCGCTGGCGCTGGTCGACCAGCAGAACGACCGTATCGACGCGATGAAGGGACGATTGCCGCAGCCTTGATGGGATGGCGGGTGGCGACCATTTTTGGTCATTGCGTCAGATCATCCACCTCCTTGAAACCGGCCACCATTCAGATGGCAGGTCGAAGGCTGAAAGACCATCTGGTGGAAAGCGGAAGAAGTTGCTTTACCGCGACGTGCGGTTGGCAGAACGACATAGTAAAAAGATCATCGCGACCGCAACGGCGACCCCAATACTATCGGATAACCGCTTTATGAACCCAAGTCCCTGAAAACCTTCAGAAAATCCGAAACCCACAGCAGCGGCGAAGATTGGGAAAGTCCACCTCGGAATGAGCTTCAGCAGATGCGTCATCAATCTATCATGTCCTACCTGCGCAGTGTCCGCAACCGGGCGATCGTTGCCGGATGATTTCTCACCATGCGGCGTCAGCTTGGCACCCGCAAATACCTCAGATTTCTTGACCTTTCGAATGCCAAGCGATCGAAATTATTAGATGGGATTTTGCTGAATTCAAGGTTGTTGCGGGTGTCCAGCTATCTCGATCATCTCGCCAAAAGCTGACTGCCGGCAACCCACCCAAAGCCGTCTTATTCCCCCATCGCCTTCACCGCGCCCTTATGCGCCTTGGCATTGTGGACATAATGATCCACCCCTTCGCGCATATCCAGTATCGCTTCGTCCCTCAGGTCTCGCATATATTTGGCCGGGCGCCCGGCCCATAGCTGGCGGTGCAGCACCCGCTTGCCCGGCGACAACAAGGCGCCCGCCGCCAGCATCGCATCGCTCTCCACCGTAGAACCGCTCATCACGATCGCGCCCAGCCCGACGAAAGCCCGATCCTCCAGCACGCAGCCGTGGATCATCGCCATATGGCCGATCAGCACATCGTCGCCGATGATCGCGGGCCAGCCGTCCACCGGTCGCCCGTCCGCCCGGTCGCCGGGACTGTCGCAATGGATGACGCTGCCGTCCTGCACATTGGTCCGCGCACCGATCCTGACCCGGTTCACGTCCGCCCGGATCACGCAATTATACCAGATGCTCGCATCCTCGCCGATCTCGACATCGCCGATGATCCGGCACCCCGGCGCGATGAAGGCGCTGGGGTGGATGCGTGGCGCCTTGCCGTTGAAGGGGATGATGCTCACGTCTGGATAATCGGTCGCGGCGGCCATTATGGCTCTCCTCTCAGGGTCTGATCTTGAGCACCGGCAGGATGCTGGCATGGTCGTCGGTCCAGGTCGCAAAGCCCGGCCGGGGCTGTAGCGGCTGCCAATCATCGCGGCCGGACAAGCTGACCAGATGATCGAGTTGCGCCGGATCGCGGGACAAGGCAACCCAGATCGACGCCGCATAATGCCGCCCCGCGTCCCGCTTGTTCGGCCTGTAATGGCGCAGACGCGCATGCCAGCCGTCTGCCGCCGCATTCCCCGCTACGACCGGCCGCAGGTCGAGATAGCGGTTGGAGATATGGATCAACAACACGCCATTGCGCGCCAGCCGCCGCCCGTAGATGTTCAGCGCCTCGCGCGTCAGCAGGTGCATCGGGATGGAATCGGACGAAAAGGCGTCGATCACCAGCAGGTCCGCGCCGCCCGCCGGCTGCCGCGCCAGCGTCATGCGCGCGTCGCCGATGATGATGTTCGCGCGGGGCTGGCATCGCGACAGGAAGGTGAAGTCGGCCGGATTGCGGGCGATCGCCGCCATCGCCGGATCGATCTCGTAAAAATGCCAGCTTTGCCCCGGCTTGATGTAGCAGGCCAGCGTCCCGGCGCCCAGGCCCACCACATCGATCCGCGCGCGCCGCCCGAACAGCGCCGGTGCATGGCGCATCGCCAGCCCCACGCCCGAATCCGGCGCATAATAGCTGGTCGGGTCCAGTTCCCTGTCCTTCGCCCGGTTCTGGACGCCGTGCAAGGTGGTGCCGTGGAACAGGATGCGCTCGCCCGGCCCCCCGGCGCCATCCCGGTTCGCCACGCCATAGACGCCGAAATAGCTGCGCGTCAGCATGCCGCTGGCCGACTGGGACAGTTTTTCCCACCCGCTCAGGCACAGCATCAGATAGACGAGCATGCCCGCCGTCAGCCAGCGATGGCCGAGCGCCAGAATAGCCAAGGCGATGATCGCCACGAAACAGATCGTCTTGAACAGGGGTGACGCCAGACCCGGCACCACCCCGCCGCCGACCAGCGACAATAGCAGGCCGATCAGCAGCATGATCGTCGCCAGCCAGACGCGCCGCTGCGGATTTTCCCAGATTAGGCGGGGCAGTCGCAACGCCGCCTCCCGATCCGGCAGCAGCAGCGCCGCGGCAACCAGCAGGATCGGATATTCGTACGTCCAGTCGAAGATCAGCGGCGCAATGAGCGCGCAGAACAGGCCACCCAGCATGCCACCAACCGACATCAGCAGGTAGAAGCGGGTCAGATGGGCGGGCGCAGGCCGCAGATCGTACAACCGGGCGTGGAGCGCGGTCGATGCCACGAACAGCACGGTGACGATGCCGATCGCAATGAAAACGGGGAAGTGGACGCCGCCGGTAAAGGCGATGCAGGCGCCGATCAGCAGGATCAGCGGCGCGATGGACAGGCACAGGTCCGCGCCGCCCCGCCGCGTCGCAAAGGCGACCGAGAAGCTGAGCAGATAGAGGCCGAGCGGCACGATCCACAGCAGCGGCATGGCGACGATGTCCGTGGTCAGATACAGGCTGGTCGCCAGCATCAGGCCCGACGGCACGGCCGACAGCGCCAGCCAGTGCAGCATGCGCCGCCTGTCGGGTGGCGGCGCATCGCGCGCTTCCACCGCCACTTCGCCGGGGCTGTCCGCCGGCAATCGCCGGGCGCTGAAGTAAACCAGGAAGAAGAGCGCGCCGTAGCAGAGCGACCAGAGGATGCTTTGCGCCTTCAGGGCCAGCAACGGCTCGACCAGCAGCGGATAGGCGATCAGCCCGGCAAAACTGCCCAGGTTCGACGCGGCGTAGAGGGGGTAGGGATCGCGCCCCTCCGCGAGCGCATACCAGCGTTGCAACAAGGGCGCCTGCGCCGCGACCACGAAGAAAAGCGGCCCGATCGACGCACCGAGCAGCCATAGCACCCAAAGGGCCGGCTCGATATCGGCGGACGGCTGCCACCCCATCAGGCCGATCGGCAGGAAGGTGGCGGAAATCAGGAACAGGCCAAGGTGGATCAGCGCCTGCCGCCGCGCCGCGAACCGGCCCAGCAGATGCGCATAGGCATAGCCCGCCAGCAACAGCGCCTGATAAACCAGCATGGCCGAATTCCATACCGATGGCGCCCCGCCCAGGCGCGGCAACGCCATGCGGGCGATCATCGGCTGGACCAGGAACAGCAGGAAAGAACCCGCACAGATCGTGATGACGAAGCGGGCGCGCGTACCGATCAAATTCCGATCCTCCTGTGGTCCCCGCCCCGTTCATGGGGCAGCTAACCGCTTCGGTTCAAGGAGAAGTTCGCGAATTTCGCATTATCATGGTCGGGCCGCATCCAGCCCATAGACGATATGGCGACACAGCGGATGCCCCGGCGCGAAGGCGGGATGATCGAAATCCATGTCCGCCCGCCGCGTCATGCCAAGACCCAGCATCAGCCCCCAGGATGCCCTGTTGCCCGGCACGGTATAGGCGATGATCCGCTTGTCGTCTGGCCGATATGTCCGGCACCAGTCGATCGCGGCCCGCGCCGCCTCCTTGGCATAGCCACGCCCCCAATGGCTCGACGCCAGCCGCCAGCCCAATTCCAGCGCGCCGAATATAGGGGTACCGGGATGCCGACCGCGGCGCGGACCGCAAAATCCGATGATCGCGCCATCCGCCCGCGATTCCATGATCCAGTGGCAATGGCCCTGTTCCTGCTGGGCAGTGGCCATGCGCCGGTACAGGTCGGCATAATGATCGCGCGGCTGGCGTCCGCCCAGCCAGCGCGTCACATTGTCATCGTCCAGATTTTGCATGAACGGATCGACATCCGCCTCGCGCCATGCGCGCAGGATCAACCGGTCCGTTTCAAGCCGAAATTCGGCCACGCATCAGCCGCCCAGCAGCCGCGCCGCGTGCAGCGCATGATAGGTCAGCACGCCCGAACATCCAGCCCGCTTGAACGCCATCAGCGTTTCCAGCACCATCGCATCGCGGTCCGCCGCCCCGGCGGCGACCGCATGTTCGATCATCGCATATTCGCCCGACACCTGATAGGCGAAGACCGGCACGGCGAAGCGGTCGCGCACGCGCGCCACGATGTCCAGATAGGGCAGGCCCGGCTTCACCATGACGCTGTCCGCGCCCTCGGCCAGGTCCAGCGCCACTTCGCGCAACGCTTCCTCGCCATTGGCGGGGTCCATCTGGTAGTTTTTCTTGTCGCCCTTCAGCAATCCGCGCGACCCCACCGCATCGCGGAACGGGCCGTAGAAGGCGCTGGCATATTTGGCGGCATAGGCCATGATCTGGACATTGGCATGGCCGCCCTGTTCCAGTGCGGCGCGGATCGCGCCGACCCGGCCGTCCATCATGTCGCTGGGCGCGATGATGTCCGCGCCTGCCGCCGCCTGGTTGAGCGACTGGCCGATCAATATGTCGATGGTCGCGTCGTTGAGGACATAGCCCGTGTCGTCCAGCAGCCCGTCCTGGCCATGGGCGGTATAGGGGTCCAGCGCCACATCGGTCAGGATGCCGATGTCGGGCACCGCATCCTTGATCGCGCGGATCGCCCGGCACATCAGATTGTCGGGATTGAGCGCCTCTGCCCCATCGTCGCTGCGCCGTTCCGCCTGCGTATTGGGGAAGAGGGCGAGGCAGGGGATGCCCGCATCGCGGGCTTCCTTCGCCCGCGCGACCATCAGGTCCACCGACCAGCGCGACACGCCCGGCAGCGCGGCGATCGGCTCTTCCACGCCCTGCCCTTCGGTGACGAACAACGGCCAGAGGAAATCGCTGGGGGACAGGCGGTTTTCGGCGTGCATCGCTCGGCTCCAGGCCGATGCACGGGTGCGGCGCAAGCGCAGCGCCGGATAGGGGGCGTAGGTCATGCACGCGGGTTTAGGCCGGGGGGTCGGGGGGATCAAGCCGGGCAGTTTGTCCAAGGCGCCTTGCCTCCGGAACGGGCGAAGATTTTACCGATCCTTTAGACATTGGTCGAACCGGGCCAGGAATATTAGCGTTCGTTAACCCCGATATCGCAGGGCGGATCAGCGACGAACAGACGAGCGACAGACAGGGAACCCATGATCAGCATCACTTCGGACCAGAGCCGCAGCCTCGTCATCGCCCAGATGACCGGTTTTCTTGATCCGGCCGAGGTCCAGCGCTTCAGCCATGAGAAGGAAGCGGCCGTCATCGCCATGGGCCTGGGCTCGGGCGAATATTATCTGCTGGTCAATACCGAAGGCTGCGTCATCCAGTCGCAGGAGGTGGTCGCGGCGTTCATGCGGGTGATGCTGGAATCGCCTTTCCGGTCGCGCCGGCTGGCGGTCGTGCGGCATGACAGTCTGACCCGGATGCAGACCCGCCGTATCCTGAGCGTACGGGACGATGCCGACATCTTCACCTCGGTGGAAGAGGCGGAGCAATGGCTGTTCGATGCGCCGGTGCAAAGGCGCGCGGCCCTGGGCTGAGCATTGTGAAGTCAGCTGGCATCCAATCGGATCATGCGCCAAGCCAGCTTTCGTCGCGCACGCGCATGGCCTATGGACCGGCGATGCGCGCCATCCATCATATCGCCCTCATCTGTTCCGACTATGACCGTTCGCGGGCCTTCTACCGCGACATATTGGGCCTGCCCGTCATTCGCGAAGTGTGGCGGGCGGAACGGCAATCGTGGAAATGCGATCTGGACGCAGGCAATGCGCAGATCGAACTTTTCTCTTTCCCCGCGCCCCCGCCCCGGCCCAGCCGCCCCGAAGCGCTCGGCCTGCGCCATCTCGCCTTCCTGGTCGACGATCTGGATGCGGAGGTTGCGCGATTGGCAACGGCCGGCGTCGAATGCGAACCCATCCGGATCGACGAATATACCGGCCAGCGCTTCACCTTCTTTACCGACCCGGACGGTCTGCCGCTGGAACTTTACGAAAGCGCTCCAGCGGCCTGACGCCGTTACTTCGCGAACCGCTTGAAGAAACTGTCGTCGTTCCACGCCGGCCGCGCCGCCGCATTGGCGACGCGCAGCGTGACCGCGGTCACATAGGCATTGAGCTTCGCCGTCTCCGCCGGCAGCACCGGCTGGTTCAAATCGTCGAAGGGCGAGTGATAGATGTTGGCCCGCCACGCCTTTTCCGTGGTTGCTTCGGGCGTCCCCGCCTTGAACCCATATTTGAAGAAGAGCGCCGGGATGCCCTGCCGGATGAAGGCATATTGGTCGGACCGGATGAAGACGTTGCGGTCCGGGAAGGGATCGGGCGTGATCGGCAGCTTCATCTGCGCGCTCACCACCTCCGCGTCCTTGCCCAGGCTGCTCTGGTCGTAACCGATCGGCGTCACGCTGGTCAGCGGGAAGATGGGCAGCGCCATGTCGAAATTCAGGTCCGCCACGATGCTTTTGGCCGGCACGGTCGGCCGCCCCGCAAAATAGCGCGCGCCCAGCAGCCCCTTCTCCTCCGCCGTGACGATGGTGAACAGGATGGAGCGCTTGGGCTTAACCTTGCTCGCCTTGAGCGCCCGCGCGATCTCCAGCAGGCTGGCCACGCCCGACGCATTGTCGAGCGCGCCATTATAGATCGCGTCGCCCTTGATCGGCGTCCCGATGCCATAGCCGTCCAGATGCGCCGACAGCACGACATGCTCGGCCTTCAGCTGGGGATCGCTGCCCGGCATGACCGCGACCAGATTGGGCGACGACAGCTCGCGCCGCGTGGCCGCCACCTGCGCCTTCAAGCGCAGCGCCAGCGGGAAGCTGGCGACCGGGGCGGACGCATCGGCAGCCGCCGCGATGGCCGCGAAATCCTTGCCAGTTCCCGCGAAGAATTGCGCCGACTTTGCCGGGTCGAACTGCGCGCCCAGGAAGGGCAGCTTGGTTTCCCGCATCGCATCGTCGGCAAAATAGAGCGCCGGCGCCCCGGCCAGCGCGACCCGGCGCACCCAGGGGATTTCCACCTGCCCCGGCGTCACCAAAGTAATGAGGCCCAGCGCCCCCTGCGCGGCCAGCCATTGCGCCCGTTCCGACCGGGCATGGGATTTCAGCGCGCCGGAGATATCCGCCGGCCCGCCCGACAACACCACCACGATCTTGCCCTTCAGGTCCAGCCCGGCAAAATCGTCATGCCCCGCCTCCGGCAGATGCAGGCCATAGCCGGCAAAGACCATGGGCGCATCGACGCTTTCGGGCACCGGCCCGCCGCTGCCCGAAAAGATAAGGTCGCCCGGTACCGCCAGCGCCGTTTCCCCCTGCGGGCCCACCAGCGTCGCGCTGCTGCGGTCCGACTGGATGCGCTGCTCGACGAAGGCGACCGGCTGCTTGTAGCCGTCCACCCCGGCCGGCTTCAGCCCCAGCGCCTTGAACTGGGCGATCACATAGTCGGCCGCGCGGTCATAGCCGGGCGTGCCGGTCCCCCGTCCTTCCATGCCGTCATTGGCCAGCGCTTCGACATGCGCCCACCAGCGCCCGCCGTCATCGGCCTGCGCATGCGCCGCGGTCGCGATCAGGGACAACAGGGGAAGAGCGATGAGGGACAGGCGCATAAAGGCGGACTCCGCTTATTATCAAGGGGCTGACATGCCAAACCCTGTCTGACGAACAAGGGGGCTTGGAACCGCCACCCGCATGTGTATTATCATGGCAATACACAAACAGGAGATAGAGATGTCCCGCCCCCTTCCCCTTTTCGCTCTGGTCGTTGCCGGCGTGGCCCTGTCCACTGCCGCCTGCTCGCGCACCGACGAAACGCCCGCCGCCGGCACGGCCCCCGATCAGGTCGCGCAGACCACGCAGGACTGGGCGAAACTCAGCCAGTTCGACGCCATCGATGCGACCGGCCCGGACAATGTCGTCGTCACCATCGGACCGAATTTCAAGATCAGCGCCGACGGCGATGCCAAGGCCGTGGCCGATCTCGACATCCGCACGAAAGGCGGCACGCTCATCATCGGCCGCAAGTCCAAGGGCGACTGGAGCTGGGGCCGCAAGAATGGCGACAAGGGCGCGACCGTCCATGTCACCATGCCCGCCATCAAGTCCGCCGACCTGACCGGCGCGGGCGATTTCGATCTGGACAAGGCGGATGGCGACAGCCTGACCCTGTCGCTGACCGGCGCGGGCGATTTCCGCATCGGCGCGGTGACGCTCAAGTCGCTGACCACCGACATTACCGGCGCCGGCTCCATGAAAATCTCAGGCACGGCTGACGAAGCGAAATTCTCCATCACCGGCGCGGGCGACATCGACGCCGAAGCGCTGAAGGTCGGCACGGCCAAGGTCGACATATTGGGCGCGGGCGACATCGACTTTGCCTCCGACGGGAAGGTCGCTATCAGCATCATGGGTCCGGGCGACGTGACGGTGAAGGGCAAGGCGCAATGCACGACAAGCGGAATGGGACCGGGCGAGGCACGCTGCGCACCCTGATCTTTGGCTGCGCGGCGCGGCTATTGCCCGCCGCGTCGGCCGGCGCCGCGGCACTGCTGTTCGCTGCGCCGGCCGGCGCCGCGATGCGCGGCTTCACCATCACCAGCTTCGATGCGATCCGCGTGGATGCGCCCGTGACCGTGATCCTGACCACCGGGCCGGGCGCATCGGCGCGGGCAGAGGGCGATCAGGGCGCGCTCGACCGGCTGAAGGTGGATGTGTCCGGCCGCCTGCTGACCGTCTCCGCGATACGCCTGCGCGCCGGCGAAAAGAGCGGCGGCGCGGCGACGCTGCGCCTGTCCACGCCCATGATAGACCGGATCGCGCTGACCGGCGGCGGGTCGGTCGCCGTCAACCGGATGAAGGGGTTGCAGGGGCAGGTGTCGCTGGGCGGCAATGGCGATGTCAGCATCGCCGATGTGCAACTCGACCGGATCGACGTGCTGCTGGCCGGCAGCGGCCGGGTGACGCTGGCGGGGCGTACCGGCGTCGCCAATATCCACGTCAACGGCCCCGGCGCGATCGCCGCCGAACCCCTGCGCGCCCGTCAGGCCAGCATTGGCAACGAAGGCCCCGGCACCATCACCCTGACCGCAGACGTCACGGCGAAGGTCGTCACGTCGGGATCGGGCGACATCGCCGTCCCCGGCAAGGCCGCCTGCACCGTGGACAATCGCGGCACCGGCCGCGTGACCTGCGGGGGCGAGAACTATTAAGGAGGCGAGTTATAAAGAGATTGCGCAGTGTATCGCCATGCGATACAATATGCAATGATCGTCGGATTTCGACACAAAGGAATCGAAGCTTTCTACCGCACCGGTACGACGCGGGGCATCCAGGCGTCGCATGAAAAGAAGCTAAGAAATATTTTGGGGCTGCTCGACGTAGCCGCCAGACCTGATGACATGAATTTGCCATCGTTCAAGCTGCATCCGTTGAAAGGCGACTTGCAGGGGCATTGGTCGGTCTGGGTTAATGGCAATTGGCGTATCACCTTCCGTTTCGTTGGTGCGGACGTCGAACTGGTCGATTATCAGGATTATCATTAGGATCATGACCATGATGCACAATCCGCCTCATCCCGGCGCCATATTGCGCGACGAAGTTGTTGCGGCACTAGGCCTTTCCGTCACGGAGGCCGCCGACCGGCTCGCCATGTCACGGGTCGCGCTGTCGCGGGTACTCAATTGCAAGGCTGCGATCAGCCCCGATCTGGCCGTCCGGCTGGAACAGGCCGGCGCAAGCACCGCACGCGCATGGCTTGCGATGCAGGCCAATCATGACCTTTGGCGGGCCATGCAGCATAAACAACCGCCCGTCCGGCGCTTGGAAGATGCCGCATAAGGGACAGGTTGCGGCCCGCTATTGTCGTTAGGAAGATTGATGCCGCAACAGGACGAGGTTTTTGGCCATCTATAGGGCGGCGTCTTCCCGCGCAGGCGGGGACACGACATCTTTCGCGTCCCCGCCCCTCTACCCGACGAACCACCCCCTTCGCCATGCTTTCCTATTCGCGTATTCTCTGATCTATCCTTGCCGATGGAACAGCAGACCCCTCCCGCCGCGCGCGATGGCGCGCCTGTCGCTAATCGCGTCATCGATCGTGCGCACTGGACGCCGGACCGGCAGCGCCTCTTCCTCTCCGTCCTGCTGGACAGCGGCAATGTGTCGAGCGCCGCGCGCGCGGCGGGCATGTCGCGATCCAGCGCGCATCGGCTGCGGCGCAAGCTGGCCGGCACGCCATTCGATCAGGCATGGAACCGGGCGCTGGCCGTCCATGCCCATCTGATGGCGGACCCCTTCGCCCAGACCGCCCGCGCCGCGCCCCCGCAAAAGCCGTGAGGAGAGCCGGGGCGGGCTGGTCATTGGCCTGTCGCCAACCCGTAGCGGATCTGGCGCGCGCCTGGTGCCAGGGTGACGCGCACCGGTCGCGCCGCTGTCGCGTCGATGGAGCGTCGGTGGCGCGTAAATGTCACCTTTCTGGCGCGTCGGTGGCGCGGCGGCGTCTCGCATGTGGCGCGTGCCCGTCGCACCCCCGTCGCAATTGCCTCTTTTTACCCCAACGACGGTGTGAACTTCACCCCGTCGCCTTTCTGTGACCCTTGCGGCCACCGACCCGTGCTTATCGAAAACTTTACCAGCCCGTGGTTAGACAGGCCCCATTCTTGACAGCCGGATTCCCGACTATGCGCCTTTCCCTCGCCCTGCCCCTTCTCGTCGCACTCGCGCTCCCCCAGCCTGCATGGGCGCAGGTGGCCGTGGCCGATAGCGGCGATACCGGCTGGATGATCCTGTGCGCGCTGCTGCTGCTTCTCGCAGCGCTGCCGGGGTTGATGCTGCGCCATGCGGGGCAGGTGAATGTGCGCAACGCGCTGTCGGTGTCGGCGCAGGGTGCCGCCGTCGCCGCCGTAGCCACACTGACCTTCGCGATCGCCGGCTATAGCGTCGCCTTTGCGCCGGGCAGCGCCTGGCTGGGCGGTGGCTCGAACCTGCTGCTCGCGAACCTGGGCGAATTGCGCGACGGACTGACCGTGCCCGAATCCGCCTTCGTCCTTTTCCAGCTGACCCTTGCCCTGCTGGCCGCCTGCCTGCTCGTCGGCGCCGTGGCGGAACGGGTGCGGATCGGCTGGTGGATCGCCTTCACCCCGCTCTGGCTGTTGCTGGTCTATGCGCCGATCGCCCATGCGCTATGGGGCGGCGGCTGGCTCGCGGATCTGGGCGTCATGGATTTTGCCGGCGGGCTGGTGCTGCATGGCACGGCCGGTTTCTCCGCCCTCGCCCTTGCCATCATCGCCGGCGCGCGGCGCGAGCCGTCCGATCCCGGCCATACGCCGCTGCTTGCCATGGCCGGCGGCGCGCTGCTGTGGATCGGCCTGTCCGGCGCGGTCGGCGGCTGGGCTCTGGGCGCAACGGACGATGCGGCGACCGCCATCCTCAACCACCTCTTTGCCGCCTGCGCCGCCGCGCTCGGCTGGGGCCTGCTCGACAGGCTGCTCGGCGCCCGGACCCGCGCCACCGGCATCCTGTCCGGCGCGCTGGCCGGGGTCGCCGCCATCTCCGCCTCCGCCGCTCTGGTCGGTACCGGCGGCGCGATGCTGATCGGCCTGATCGCCGCCATCGTCGCGCGTACCGGGGCCGGACTCATCGTGGGCAAGGTCGACGACAGCGCCGGCACCTTCGCCGTCCATGGCCTGGGCGGTCTGACCGGCACGTTGCTGCTGCCGGTCTTCGTCCTGCCGCTTATGGGCGGGGTCGGTTTCGACGCCAATATCAGCCTGACCGGCGCGCTGACCTCGCAGGCGATCGGGCTGGTCATCGTCGCGCTGTGGTCCATGGTCGGCAGCGCGATCGCCGCGCTGATCGTGTCCGTGGTAATCCCGATGCGGGTGAGCGCGCAGGAGGAATCGGACGGTCTGGACGCCAGCCAGCATGGCCAGCAGGGCTGGGATTTCCGCTGACCCCATGGGCGTAGCCGTCGCCATATTCGCCCATCAGGAAGAGCGCCGGATCGCGCTTTGCCTCGCCTCCATCCCGCTCGACCGGCCCGACACGATCTTTCATGTGCTGGTGAACGGCACCACCGACGATACCGTCGCCCGCGCGCACGCAGCGGCCGGCGGCCGCCCCCACGTCATCGTCCATGACATAGAGGCAGGCGGCAAGTCGCGGACCTGGAACCATATGGTGCACGACCTGCTGGCCGGCGACGAAGAAGCGGTGATCTTCATGGACGGCGACGCGGAAATCGCACCGGGTTCGTTCGACGCCCTGCTCGCCGACCTGGCCGCCCATCCCCAGGCCAATGCCGCCGCCGGCATGCCCATGAACGGCCGCATGGTGGAGGTCTATCGCCAGGGGCTGCGCGACGAAGGCGGGATGTTCGGCGACCTCTATGCCCTGTCGGGCCATTTCGTCGCGGCGATCCGGGCGCGCGGCCTGCGCCTGCCCCAGGATCTAATCGGCGATGATGGGCTGGTGGCGGCCTGGGCGCATACCGACCTCAAAGACGACGGCCATTGGGTGCATGACCGGGTGCTGGCTTGCGAAGGCGCGGGCTTCATCGCCGAGCAGGTGAGTCTCGCCCGCCCCTCGACATGGGCGATGCAGTATAAAAGGCTGATCAACTATTCGGTGCGCTTCTACCAGAACCGCATCATATCCGACATCATGACGCGCGAGGGGCCGGATGGCCTCCCCGCGCGCCTTGCGAGTCGCTATGGCGAATGGCTCCCCCGCTGGCGTCCGCGCCCCGGCCTGACCGGATGGTTCGACCGGAAAGCGCTTGCCCGCATGAGGAAGGCCGCCGCCTAGCGGTCCCTGCCCGCCAGTTCCTTGTTGACGTACAGAGCAACCATCGTGGCCACCGCGCCGGACAGGAGGTAGATGCCCGACGCCGCCAGGCCGAACTTGACCGACAGCAGCAGCGCCACCAGCGGGGCGAAGCCTGCACCGACCAGCCAGGCCAGATCGGACGTCAGCGCCGAACTGGTATAGCGGGCATCGGTCGCGAAATTGGACGCCACGACGCCCGACGACTGACCGAAGGACAGGCCAAGCAGCATGAAGCCCAGGATCATGAAGGCGACCTCGCCCAATTCCCCGCCATTCAGCAGCAACGGCGCCATCAGCGCGAAGATCGCGATGCCCAGCGCCGACCAGCCGAGCAGCGAACGACGACCGATCTGGTCGGCGATGAAGCCGGAGACGACGATGGCGAGCAGGCCCACGGACGCGCCGATCATCTCGATGATGAGGAAGCGGTCGAGCGGCTGGTCGGTATAGAGCGCAACCCAGCACAGCGGAAAGACGGTAACCATATGGAACAGCGCGAAGCTGGCTAGCGGCGCAAAGGCCCCGATGACGATATTGCGCCCTTCCGCCTTCACGGTCGAAAGGACCGCCGACGGCACGAGGTCGCGCTGTTCGAACAAACGCTCGAATTCATGCGTCACCACGATGCGCAGGCGAGCAAAGAGCGCCACGACGTTGATCGCAAAGGCCACGAAGAAGGGATAGCGCCAGCCCCAGTCGAGGAAGTCGGCTTGCGTCATGTTGAGGATGGAGAAAGCGAACAGACCGCTCGCCACGATCAGCGCCAGCGGCGCGCCCAGTTGCGGCACCATCGCATACCAGCCACGCTGATTCTGCGGCGCGTTGAGCGACAGGAGCGAGGCCAGCCCGTCCCAGGTACCGCCCAGCGCAATACCCTGCGCCGCGCGAAGGATGACGAGGACTACCGCAGCATAGTGGCCAATCGTCTCATATCCAGGTAGAAAGGCGATGGCGACGGTAGAGCTGCCGAGCAGGAACAGAGCGCCTGTCAGCTTCGTGCCGCGACCATAGCGTCTGTCGATCGCCATGAAGATGAGCGACCCGATCGGCCGGGTGATGAAGGCAACGGCAAAGATTGCAAAAGAATAGAGGGTGCCGGTCAGCGCATCCACATAGGGAAAGACGAGACTGGGAAACACGATCACCGAAGCGATGGCATAAACGAAGAAGTCGAAAAATTCGGAGGTGCGACCAATGATCACACCAATGGAAATGTCCCCAGGCGCAATGGAATGGTCGCGCGCGTTGATGGCGCGCGCGTCGTCCTCAAGTGGCGTGGAGGTGAAGGCAATGGCCCCTGAACTCATAGACATCCGCTCCTTGGCTTGGCCACCGGCGCGGTTTTCTCGTCTGCCAGTGGCCGTGGAATGGCAGCATAACAGAAAACGTACAGAGTCTAAGCAGTATCCCATATCTCAAACATTTTTTGCATTCGCACACAATTGGACAAATTGCCCACTATCCGACTCTGTGCAGACCCTTTAGGCGCGCGCCATGGCTAACCCTCCCTCCCCCAACAGGATCAGGCTCTTGCGCTGGTCCGCTCCGATTCTTGCGGCGCCACTGGCGGGCTGCAACTGGGTCGTGATGAACCCGTCGGGCGATATTGCGGTGCAGCAGCGCGATCTGATCCTGATTTCGGTCGCGCTGATGCTCCTCATTGTCATCCCCGTCATGGCGATGGTCGTGTGGTTCGCGGTGCGTTATCGCGCCACGAACGAAGCGACTGAAAAGGACTATGATCCCGACTGGGATCACAGCACCAAGCTGGAACTGCTGATCTGGTCGGCGCCGCTGCTGATCATCATCGCGCTGGGCGCGCTGACCTGGGTCAGCACCCACAAGCTGGACCCCTATCGTCCGCTCGATCGGATCGATTCCAAGACGGCGATCGACCCCAAGGTCAAGCCGCTGACGGTCCAGGTCGTCGCGCTCGACTGGAAATGGCTGTTCATCTATCCGGACCTCGGCATCGCCACCGTGAATGAACTGGCCCTCCCCACCAACGTTCCGGTCCGCTTCGACATCACGTCTTCGACCGTGATGAACAGCTTCTACGTCCCCGAACTGGCCGGCCAGATCTACGCCATGCCCGGCATGAAGACGCAGCTCCACGCCGTCGCCAACAAGCCCGTCAAGGGCACTGGCTTTTCCGCCAACTATTCGGGCGCGGGCTTTACCCATATGCGCTTTGGCTATCAGTCGCTGGACCAGGCCGGCTTCGACGCCTGGGTCGCCAAGGTGAAGGGTAGCCAGACCAGCCTTGACCGCAACGTCTATCAGGCGCTGGCCAAGCCGTCCGAAAAGGCGCCGGTCGCCTATTTCGGCAGCAGCGAAGCCAATTTGTTCGATGCCGTCGTCAACCTGTGCGTCAAGCCGGGCCAGCGCTGCATGAAGGAATTGATGCACATCGACCAGATGGGCGGCGCGGGCAAGGAATCTGCCCACGACACCAAGGGGCTGCAATATGACTTCCCCAACAGCCATGTGATCGACCAGGAAGACCGGAACAAGGGCGAGCAGACGGCCCCCGACGCGCCCGGCGCGTCGGATGCTCCGGCGGCGGATCACTCCTCTCACAGCGGCGCTGATGCGCACGCGCAGCATCGGTAAGGCCCATGACTGGCACAATGACAACAGCACAGATGATCTTCGGTCGTCTGACATGGGACAGCTTCCCATGGCATGAGCCCATCGTCGTCGCGACATTCTGCGCGGTGGTGCTGGGCGGCGCGGCGGTGGTCGCAGCGCTCACCTATTTCAAGCTCTGGGGCTATCTCTGGAAGGAGTGGTTCACCAGCGTCGATCACAAGAAGATCGGCATCATGTACATGGTGCTGGGCCTCATCATGTTCCTGCGCGGCTTTGCCGACGCGGTCATGATGCGGCTGCAACAGGCGCTCGCCTTCAACGGGTCTGAGGGCTATCTCAACGCGCACCATTATGACCAGGTGTTCACCGCCCATGGCGTGATCATGATCTTCTTCGTGGCGATGCCGTTCATCACCGGTCTGATGAACTATATCGTCCCGCTCCAGATCGGCGCGCGCGACGTCAGCTTCCCCTTCCTGAACAATTTCTCGTTCTGGATGACGACGGGTGGCGCGGTGCTGGTGATGGCCTCGCTGTTCCTGGGCGAATTCGCCCAGACCGGCTGGCTCGCCTATCCACCGCTGTCCGGGATCGACTATAGCCCGGCTACGGGTGTCGATTATTATATCTGGGCGTTGCAGGTGGCCGGTGTCGGTACGACATTGTCGGGCATCAACCTGATCGCGACCATCGTGAAGATGCGCGCGCCAGGCATGTCGCTGATGAAGATGCCGGTATTCACCTGGACCTCGCTCTGCGCGAACATCCTGATCGTCGCCTCCTTCCCGATCCTGACCGCCACCTTGGTCCTGCTCTCGCTCGACCGCTATGCCGGCACCAACTTCTTCACGAACGACTTCGGCGGCAACCCGATGATGTACGTGAACCTGATCTGGATCTGGGGTCACCCGGAAGTTTACATCCTCATCCTGCCGTTGTTCGGCGTCTTTTCCGAAGTCACCTCGACCTTCTCGGGCAAGCGTCTGTTCGGCTATACCTCCATGGTCTATGCGACCTGCACCATCATGGTGCTGTCCTACCTCGTGTGGCTCCACCACTTCTTCACCATGGGGTCCGGCGCCAGCGTCAACAGCTTCTTCGGCATCACGACGATGATCATCTCGATCCCGACGGGTGCGAAGCTCTTCAACTGGCTCTTCACCATGTATCGCGGCCGCGTTCGTTTCGAACTGCCGATGATGTGGACCGTCGCCTTCATGCTGACCTTCACGATCGGTGGCATGACCGGCGTGATGCTCGCGGTTCCGCCGGCCGACTTCGTGCTGCACAACTCGCTGTTCCTGATCGCGCACTTCCATAACGTGATCATCGGCGGCGTATTGTTCGGCCTGTTCGCGGCGATCAACTATTGGTGGCCCAAGGCGCTCGGCTTCAAGCTCAACCAGTTCTGGGGCCATGTGTCCTTCTGGTGCTGGCAGGTCGGCTTCTGGATGGCCTTCACGCCGCTCTACATCCTTGGCTTCATGGGTGTGACACGTCGCATGCGCGTGTTTGACGATCCATCGCTTCAGATCTACTTCGTCATCGCCGCCATCGGCGCCGCCATCGTCGCGGCTGGCATCGGTGCGATGCTCCTTCAGTTCGCTCTCTCCATCTGGAAGCGCGACGAGCTCAAGGTCGAAGGCGATCCATGGGATGGTCGTACCCTGGAATGGGCGACCAGCTCGCCCCCGCCGGAGTATAATTTCGCCTTCACGCCGGTCGTGTATGACGCCGACAGCTGGGCGGATATGAAGCGCAATAGCTATCAGCGCCCGCTGACCGGCTATCAGGCGATCCATATGCCCAGCAGCACCGGCACCGGCGTGATCCTGGCGGGTCTGGCCACGGTCTGCGGCTTCGCCCTGATCTGGTACATGTGGTGGCTGGCGGCCCTCAGCTTCGTCGGCATGATCGGCTTCGCCATCTTCCACACCTTCAACTACAAGCGCGACTTCTACATCCCGGTCGAGGATGTGACGCGCACCGAGGAAGAGCGTACGCGCATCCTCGCCGCTGGAGTCTGACTGACATGAGCAGCGCAACTGCAACCACGGACCCTCGGGCATATCATCTGCCCGAGGAGCCGCACCTCCACGAAGGCCACAGCACCATGCTGGGCTTCTGGATGTACCTGATGAGCGATTGCCTCATCTTCGCCATCCTGTTCGCCACCTATGCCGTGCTCGGCGGCAATTTCGCCGGCGGGCCCGGCCCCAAGGATCTGTTCGACCTGCCGCTCATCGCGATCAACACCGCGATGCTGCTCTTCTCGTCGATCACCTACGGCTTCGCCATGCTGGCAATGGAAAAGAACAAGGTCAGCGCCACGCAGGGCTGGCTGTTCGTCACGCTGCTGTTCGGCGGGGCATTCCTGTTCATCGAACTCTACGAGTTCTCGCACCTCATCCATGAAGGCGCGGGTCCGGGGCGTTCGGCCTTCCTGTCGGCCTTCTTCACGCTGGTCGGCACCCACGGTCTGCACGTCACCTTCGGTTCGATCTGGCTGATCACGCTGATGGTGCAGGTCGCGAAAAAGGGGCTTATCCCCGCCAACAAGCGCCGCCTGCTGTGCCTTTCCATGTTCTGGCACTTCCTCGACGTCATCTGGATCGGCGTCTTCACCTTTGTCTATCTGATGGGAGTCCTGCGGTGAGCGACGCTGTCCATCCCCACGATGCCCACGGGCACGGCCACGACGATCATCATGAAGAAGGCGCCCATGGCAGCTTCGGCAGCTATATGATCGGTTTCGGCCTGTCGGTGATCCTGACGGCCATCCCCTTCTGGCTGGTGATGTCCGGCGTGCTGGGCGACCCGAAACTGACCGGCATCGTCATTGTCGCCTTCGCGGCAGTGCAGGTGGTCGTCCACATGATCTACTTCCTGCACATGAACACCCGCGTCGAAGGCGGCTGGTCGTTCATGGCGATGGCGCTGACGCTGATTCTGGTGGTCATCGTCCTCGCCGGCTCCACCTGGGTCATGTATCATATGAACAACAATATGATGCCCCATGCGGACATGGATATGACCGGCGAAATGAACGCCGGCCACGATATGTCGACCATGGCGAACATGAGCGAAATGCCGTGACAACGGCGAACACCGGGGAGCGTGCCAAACGCTCCCCGGCCTTTACGATCGGCCTGACGCTGATCGCTTTGATCCTGTTTTCCTGCTTCAGCGCGCTTGGCGCCTGGCAGGTCCAGCGCCTCGGCTGGAAACGCGACCTGATCGCCCGCGTTGATACCCGCATCCATGCCGCGCCGGTCCCCGCGCCCACGGCCGCCACCAAAGCCGACGAATATCGCCGCGTCACCCTGTCCGGCAACTTCTTGCACGACAAGGCCGCCCTGACGCAGGCCGTCACCGTGCGTGGCCCCGGCTTCTGGCTGATGACGCCGCTGCGCGCCGACGATGGCGCCATCACCCTTGTCAACCGCGGCTTCGTGCCGGGCCGCGCCGCACGCTACGACCGGCCTCGGGGCAATGTACGGGTCACCGGCCTGCTGCGCCTCACCGAACCTGATGGCGGCTTCCTGCGCAGGAACGATCCCGCCGCCGATCGCTGGCATTCCCGTGACGTCGCCGCCATCGCGCAGGCGCGCCAGCTCGGCCGGGTTCGCGGCTATTTCATCGACGCGGAGCGCGGCCCCTCCCCCGGCGCCCTGCCCGTCGGCGGCCTGACCGTCGTCAGCTTCCCCAACAATCATCTGCAATATGCCATCACCTGGTTCGCGCTGGCGGCGATGACCGTGGGCGCCTATATGCTGGTCATGCGCCAGACTGGAAAAGATCGCCGGGAATGACCGCGTCGTCCGCCAGACGGGTGCGCTGGCTACCCGGCCGGTGGCCTGCCGACGCCGCGGGCCGCCGCAACATGGCGCTGCTGGTCCAGCTGCGCTGGATCGCCATCGCCGGCCAGATCGCGACCATCGCCTTCGTGCATTTCGGCATGGACATCCGCCTGCCGCTCGCCTCCATGCTTGTCGTGCCCTGCATCGCCACCGCGATGAATGTCGGCAGCCTGATGGTGCTGCGGCGGCGCACAGACATCACGCATGCCGAACTTTTCCTGGCACTGTTGTTCGACGTCTTCGCACTGACCACGCAACTGTATCTGAGCGGCGGCGCGACCAATCCCTTCGTCTCGCTCTATCTGGTGCAGGTCGCGCTGGGCGCCATGCTGCTGCATCGCTGGAGCGCCTGGGGCATCGTGGGCGTATCGACGCTGTGCGCCGCGATGCTGGCGTTCATCTACCGCCCCCTCGACCTGAACGAAGCGCTGCAAGGTCATTTGTTCGACCTGCATATCGTCGGCACCTGGATCTGCATCACCATGATCGCGGTGCTGCTGGTATTGTTCATGACGCGGGTGAACCAGAATCTGCAACAGCGCGAAGCCTATCTGGCGCAGTTGCGGCAGCAGGCGGTGGAGGAAGAGCATATCGTCCGCATGGGCCTGCTTGCATCGGGCGCCGCCCATGAGCTGGGCACCCCCCTCGCCCAGTTGGCGGTTGTGCTGGGCGACTGGCGCCACATGCGCGAAATCAGGGCGCATCCCGCGCTGGTAGAGGAAGTGGGCGAGATGGAGGCAGCGGTGAAACGCTGTAAGGCCATCCTGACAGCTATCCTGATGTCGGCAGGCGAAGCACGGGGCGAGGCGCCCGAAGTCACCAATATCCGCGATTTCATCGACATCATCGCGCGCGACTGGCGCAGCGCCAATCCCGGCATGCCGCTGCGTTGCGACTTTGGTCCGCACAGCTATCCCCGCATCATCGCCGACCCGGTCATCCGCCAGGCCGTGACCAACCTGCTCGACAATGCGCGTGAGGCCGGCGCCACCTACATCAACATCATGGTCAGCCGCGACAGCCAGTGGCTCCACATCGCCGTGCGCGACAATGGCCGGGGGTTCGACCCGACGATGCTGGCCGATGTCGGCAAGCCCTACCGGTCGAGCAAGGGCAAGCAGGGCGGCGGCCTGGGCCTGTTTCTGGTCGTCAATGTCGCGCGCAAGCTGGGCGGGCGCGTCGATGCCAGCAATGGCGCAGATGGTGGCGCGATGATTCAGTTGCGCCTGCCCCTCGACACGCTGGCCATGGAGGAGGAAGAAGATCCTCTTCAGGAGGAGACGGGCGATGACGCATGACCGGCAATTGCTGATCGTCGAAGATGACGAGAGTTTCGCCCGCACGCTCAAACGCTCCTTCGAGCGGCGCGACTATGATGTGCTGCTGGCCGACAGCCTGGAAGGCGTGACGGCGCTGCTCGCCGGTCACCGGCCGGGTTTCGCGGTGGTCGATCTGAAGCTCGGCCCGCAATCCGGCCTCGCTTGCGTCCAGGCGCTCCATGCCCATGATCCGGCCATGCTGATCGTCGTGCTAACCGGCTTTGCCAGTATCGCCACCGCCGTCGAGGCGATCAAACTGGGCGCGACCAACTATCTGGCCAAGCCGTCCAACACCGACGATATCGAAGCGGCCTTTGCCCGTGCCGGCGGCGACCCCGCCACGCCGCTGGCGCCCCGGCCGACGTCGATCAAGACATTGGAGTGGGAGCATATCCATGAAGTGCTGAAGGACAGCGAATTCAACATTTCCGAAGCCGCGCGGCGACTGGGCATGCACCGCCGCACCCTCGCCCGCAAACTGGCCAAGCGGCAGGTCGGCTGATCTTCGACGCTGTGGGAAAGTGGAGCGGGTGAGGGGAATCGAACCCCCGTCGTCAGCTTGGGAAGCTGCTGCTCTACCATTGAGCTACACCCGCGTCTGACCTGCCCATGGCGCAAGCCATGGGCGGCTGTCAACTCGGATCAGCCGTAGGGCGCGTCGGCATCGCGCGCCGGGATCGCGCCACGCCGGCCGATATTCCATCCGGCCAGCCGGTGCCCGGCCAGTGCCGCATCGCGCGGGCTGGTGCCGGCCAGACGCGCATGGAGATAGCCGCCATTGAAAGCGTCGCCCGCCCCGCTCGAATCGATCACATCGACGCGCTGCGGGATCGCGACGATCTCGCCCGCCACAAGGCAGCCGTCTCCGCCCAGCTTGACGACGACATCCTTGCCCTCGCCCGCGCCCCAGCGCGTGGCGGCATCCTGCGCATCGTCCGCCTCGCCCATCTCGACCTCGTCGGCCAGGGTCGGCAGGCCCATGTCGCTGACCGCGATCGCCCGGTCGCGCCAGTGGCGAGCGGTCGCCGCATCATCCCACAAGCGCGCGCGATAATTGCCGTCAAAGGCGATCTTGCCACCATTGGCGCGTACCTGCGCGCACAGGTCCAGCAAAGCCTTACGCCCGGCGTCAGGCAGGATCGCCAGCGTGATGAGCGAAAAATAGAGCAGGTCGGATTGCGCCGCCTGCGCCACCATGTCTGCGCTTTCAGGGAAGTCGAACATCCGCCGCGCCGCCGCTTCGCTGCGCCAATAATGGAAACTGCGTTCGCCTGTCGCGTCCGTCTCGATCGCATAGAGACCCGGCAACCGTCCCTGTGCCGCGATGACCAGCGACGTATCGACACCCTCGTCCTCCCACTGGCTTAGTAGCTGGGCGCTCATCGGGTCCGCACCCAGGGCGCTGGCAAGGCGCACCTTATCACCCGCGCGGGCGAGGTGGATGGCCGTATTGATGACGTCGCCGCCATAGCGCAGGTTCCAGCCATCGCCTTCGCCCCGGCTCAGCTCCAGCATCGCTTCCCCAATGACCGTGATCGTCGCTTTCGTCGCCATGCCCGCTCCGCTCCCAATTTGAGCGGGCTTGGTGGTCAGAGCCACGCGCCAAGTCAAGGGGGCAGGCATCGTCCGTTCGAGCGGCCCATCACGGAACGTTTGCATAAGATCGCCGTTTTGCCGAAGGCAAAGGGTGCAGCATCCGCTAGCGCCTGATTCGGGGACTTGATGACTATCGCCACCAAACAAGAATCAGGCAATCGCTTCGAACTACTGGTTCAAAGCGTCACCGACTATGCCATTTTCATGCTCGACCCCACCGGCATCGTAGCGAGCTGGAATGCGGGCGCCCGACGGTTCAAGGGCTATGAAGCGGACGAGATTATCGGCGAGCATTTCTCCCGCTTTTACACCGCCGAAGATCAGGCGGCGGGCATCCCGGCCATCGCGCTCCAGACCGCGCAACTGGACGGCCGGTTCGAAGCGGAAGGATGGCGCGTCCGCAAGGATGGCGGCCGCTTCTGGGCCAATGTGGTCATCGACCCGATCCGTGCGCCCGACGGCCAGTTGCTGGGCTTTGCCAAGGTCACGCGCGACCTGACCGACCGTCGGGCCGCGCAGGAGGCCCTGCGCGAGAGTGAGGAGCGGTTCCGGCTGCTGGTGCAGAGCGTGACCGACTATGCCATCTATATGCTGGATCCTGTCGGCACGGTGACCAGTTGGAACATGGGTGCCCAGCGGTTCAAGGGGTATAGCGCCGATGAGATTGTCGGCCAGAATTTCGCCCGCTTCTACAGCGAGGAAGACCGTCTGGCTGGCCTCCCCTCCCGCGCACTCCACACCGCCGAAACGGTCGGCCGGTTCGAAGCGGAAGGGTGGCGCATCCGCAAGGACGGGTCGCGCTTCTGGGCCAATGTCGTGATCGACCCCATTCGCACGCCGGACGGGCGGCTGCTGGGCTTTGCCAAAATCACCCGCGACCTGACCGAACGACTCGAAACACAACGCGCGCTGGACGAAGCGCATGACGCCATCGTCCAGACGCAGAAGATGGACGCGATCGGCAAGCTGACCGGCGGCGTGGCGCATGATTTCAACAATCTGCTCGCGGTGATCGTCGGCAGCCTGGACCTGGCCCGGCAACGGATGGCGACCGGCGGGGACATCAGCCGCTATATCGACAATGCGATGACGGCGGCCGATCGCGGCGCGATACTGACGCAGCGCATGCTCGCCTTTGCGCGCAAGCAGGAACTGAAGCTGCAAAACGTCGATTGCATCGCGCTGGTGCAGGGCATGGCGGAACTGTTCCGCACGACATTGGGCACCGCCGCCACCATCGAAACGCGCTTTCCCCTGTCGATGCAACCGGCCCATGCCGATGCCGCGCAACTGGAACTGGCGTTGCTCAACCTGGCGGTCAACGCGCGCGACGCCATGCCGAACGGCGGGCGGATCATCGTCGAAGCCAGCGAAATGACCGTGGAGCAGGGCGAACGGCCCGACCTCGACGCGGGGGCCTATATCCGCCTGTCGCTGATCGATGAGGGCGAAGGCATGGATGCCTCCACCTTGGAACGCGCCCGCGAACCTTTTTTCACGACGAAGGGCATAGGCAAGGGCACCGGCCTTGGCCTTTCGATGGTGCACGGCTTCGCGCAGCAATGCGGTGGGTCGTTGACCATCGCAAGCCAGGCGGGACAGGGTACGTCCGTGTCGCTGTGGTTGCCGGCGGCTCAGAACATGGCGGACGCATTGCCGATCGTCAGCTTCAGCGAGGATCAGGGGGAAGGTGGCAGGCCCCTCGTGATATTGGCGGTAGACGACGACGATCTGGTCCTGACGAACACGGCCGGCATGCTGGAGGAGCTGGGCCATACCGTGTTTCAGGCGTCATCCGGCGCGGATGCGCTGCGTCTGTTGGAACAGGGCCGCGTCGATCTGGTGGTCACGGACCATGCCATGCCGGGCATGACCGGTGCGCAACTGGCCGACTCGGTCGAAGAAAGGATACCCGGCCTGCCGGTCATCATCATTACCGGCTTTGCCGAATTGCCCCCGCATGCGTCCCGCCGCCCCCGACTGGACAAGCCGTTCCGGCAGGCCGATCTCGCCCGCATCCTTGCCAATACCCTGCGCGCCACCACCATCAATAGCGGTACGGACCCCCAGATATTACTTCGCGATCGCTGAGGCTATTTTTCAGCAATTGAATTGAAATATTGGAAAAAGCGCATTTTTTTCGACGCTCTTTGCTTGCAACATCGACGCGCTTCCCCAATGGGGTCTGTATGCAGGACCGCATGGACATATCCCCCGCCCCGACACCGACGTCGCATTTCTTCACGTCGTTGCGGACGCGCCTGCATTATCTCGACTGGGGTAATCCGTCGGCGCCCACACTGATCCTGGTGCATGGCGGTTTCGACCATGCCCGCAGTTGGGACTGGACGGCACGCGCTCTTGCGCGCGACTATCATGTCATCACCCCCGATTTGCGCGGCCATGGCGATAGTGGATGGTCGCCCGACGGTTCCTATATGATGGCCAATTTCGTCTATGACCTGGCGCAATTGGTGGACCTGCTGGATCGCCCGCCGGTCACGATCGTGGGCCATTCGCTGGGCGGCGCGATCAGCCTGCGCTACGCGGGCCTCTTCCCCGACAGGCTGCACAAACTCGTCGCGATCGAGGGGCTCGGCCTGTCTCCTCCCCGCTTGCGGGAAAAGGCGGAGCAACCCGCACCCGACGCCTGGCGGGAATGGATCGAAGGCCGCCGCGCCAGCGCCCGCCGCACGCCGCGCCGCTATCCCACGATCGAAGCTGCGATCGGGCGCATGCGCGAACGCAATGAGCATCTGACCGTCGAGCAGGCGCTGCACCTGACCAGCCATGGCGTCAACCGCAATGAGGATGGCAGCTATAGCTGGAAATTCGACCCCTATCTCAAAGGACTGGCACCGCATATCGAGGCGGACGAACAATTGCCCGCTTTCTGGCAACGCATCGCCTGTCCGACCCTGTTGTGCCTGGGCCTGGACAGCTGGGCGTCCAACCCCGAAAAGGACGGTCGCATCGGCCATTTCAGCGACGCGCGGCTGGTCGAGTTCGCCGATGCCGGCCATTGGCTGCACCACGACCAGTTCGATCGCTTCATCGGCGAACTCCGCACCTTCCTAAAGGGTGAGGCCGGTGACAGCCGCACGGTAGTCCGCCTTTAACCCGGCGACGAAATCGGCGGTCGGCTGTACCTTGTCGATTGCCCCGATACCCTGGCCGCAGCCCCATACGTCGCGCCACGCCTTTTTATCGCCCCCGGTCATCGCGGCGAAATCCATGTCCTTCGCCTTGGGTAGCGCGTCCGGATCAAGGCCGGACGCGACGATGCTGGGGCGCAGATAATTGCCGTGAACGCCGGTGAAGACGTCGGAATAGACGATGTCGGCGGCATGGCTGTCCACGATCATCTGCTTGTAGGCGGAATCGGCATTGGCCTCCGCCGTGGCGATGAAGGGCGACCCCATATAGGCAAGATCCGCGCCCATCATCCGCGCCGCCGCGATGGCACGGCCAGTGGCGATGGAGCCGGACAGGGCCAGCGGACCGTCGAACCACTGGCGGATTTCCTGGATCAGGGCGAAGGGGGACAGGGTGCCGGCATGGCCACCCGCCCCGGCTGCGACCGCGATCAGCCCGTCCGCGCCCTTTTCGATCGCCTTGCACGCGAAGCGGTTGTCGATCACATCATGCAGGACGATGCCGCCATAGCTGTGGATCGCGGCGTTCACATCCTCCCGCGCGCCCAACGAGGTGATGACGATCGGCACCTTATACTGGACGCACAGCGCCAGATCCTCCTCCAGCCGGGCGTTGGTGCGGTGGACGATCAGGTTGACGGCGAAGGGTGCGTCGGCATCCGTCAGTTCCGCCTGCAATAGCTGCAACCACGCCTCGAACTGACCCGAGGGCCGCGCATTGAGCGACGGAAAGGCGCCGACGATCCCGGCCCGGCATTGCGCCATGACCAGCGCCGGTTGCGAGATGATGAACATCGGCGATCCGATCAGCGGCAGCGCCAGGCGCCCCTCCAGCAAGGTCGGCAGGGTCATGAACGATGTCTCCTCTCTTCTATCTGCATCGGCGCTAACACCGGTAGAGGCCCGGAAAAAGGGCAAAATCTACTGTATTGATGTATTAATACAGTGGTGCTAAAATCCCGTCATGCGAATAGGCTGAGGAGCCGGACGATGTATAGCGAGAGCGATCTACAGGATGCCGTAGCGGCGGGTGCTATCCCCCCGGAAGCGGCGCAGGCGTTGCGCGACCATGTGGCGGGGCTGCGCGCCACGCCCCTGGTCGATGAAGAACATTTCCGGTTGCTGACCGGATTCAACGATATCTTCGTTGCGATCGCCAGCATCATCCTGCTGGTCGCCGTCGGCTGGCTCGGCAACGGCCTGCGATTCGGGGCGCCGGACCATCAGCCGGTCTTCATGTCCGGCCTGCTGGTCTCCGCCGTCAGCTGGGGCCTGGCCGAATATTTCACGCGGGCGCGGCGCATGGCGCTGCCCTCCATCCTGCTGCTGGTCGGCTTTGTCGGCGGCGTCGCTTTTGCCATCGGCGCGATCGGGATCCAGATATTTCCGCATGCGGGCGACAGCACAGCGTCGCTGGTCCTGTGCGTCGCGGCGGCGGCGGGCGCGCTGGCCGCATGGCTGCACTGGCGCCGCTTCATGGTGCCGATCACCGTGGCGGTCGGTGCCGCGGCAGGCGCGGGCGTCGGCGTCACGCTGATATTGGCGGCCTTGCCGGGCAACGACACCCTGCCCTTCCTGCTGTTGCTGGCCGCCGGCCTTGCCATCTTCGCGCTCGCCATGTGGTGGGACATGAGCGACCGGGCCCGCACAACCCGCCGGTCCGACGTCGCCTTCTGGCTGCATCTGGCTGCCGCGCCGATGATCGCTCATTCGCTCTTCCACCTGCTGGGCGTGCTGGACAGCGACCAGATCAGCGTCGGCCGCGCCGTGCTGGTAGTCGCGCTCTATGTCGCCTTTGGCCTGGTCGCGCTGGCGATCGACCGGCGCGCGTTGCTGGTGTCCAGCCTCGCCTATGTTCTCTTCGCCCTCTACGCCCTGTTCCGTCAGGCCGGCGCGGTGGAGCTGTCCTGGGCACTGACCGCGCTGGTGATCGGATCGGCGCTGCTGCTGCTGTCGGCGCTGTGGCATCATGCCCGCGCCCGGATCGTCCATGGCCTGCCGGATGCGGTGACGCAGCGCCTGCCCTATCTGGACCGTGTGACCGCTTGAACGGGCGCTTAAGGTCATAGCAGAATCACGATCGGTCCAGGCCATCGAAGTTCACACCGTCGTTGGCCTGCTTTTTTGCGCTTTTTTGCCGTTGATGCGTCTCCGAAGCGTCCGCAAAGCGCTCGCGAAGCGTCACATCCAACAGGGCCGCACGGCAGTCGCGCGACATTTGCGCGCCATCGACGCGACGGGTGGGTCACTGAGCAAAACCACAAGGGGTGGGAGCGGGTCGGCGTCATCCAACAGGATAGAGCAAAGATTATCCTACATTGGAAGGATGAGGATGATCGCCGTCGACCATAAGGCGCACCTGCGACGGCCATTTCCGATCGCCCGTTGGTCGTCACCCCAGCGGAAGCTGGGGTCACAGGCGGCACAAGGAAAGCGTCCGTCTAGCGCTATCTGGTTAGGCGGCAGATCCGTGCCCAAGATTTCAGCCTTCGCCGGCATGACGGCATTTCAGGGCCCTTCGACCTGAAAGCAGAGCAGACCTTCCGCTTTCCACCCATCCAGCCCCTCAATCCTCCACGATCCGCAGCAGCTTGCGCTCCACCGGCGCCAATACGCCCTGCAATTCCTGGCCGCGTTTCAGGATCTGGCCGCCTTCGCCGACCAGCGTCCACATGCCCTGGCGATGCCGGAGCGCCGGGCGTTTTTCGATGCGATATTCGGGGCGTTCGGCGGAACGGCGGAAGGCGCTGAAAATCGCGGCTTCGCGGCCCATGTCCATCGCATAGTCGCGCCAGTGGCCGGCCGATACCATCCGGCCGTACAGGTCCATGATCCGCTGCAATTCCAGCCGGTCGAATCCGACCTGGCTGACCGCCCCATGATGAGGAAACGGCGTCACATTCGTCATCAGGCCCGGTCACGCTCCCTGAACAGCCGCACATCGCCGTCCATATTCTGTCGCTCGACCATCAGTTCGGCAAGCCGCTTCTGCAACTGCTCGACCTCGCACTGGAGCAGTTCCAGCTTCTGCCTTTCCGGATCGAAACAGTCGGTGCAGGGCGTGCCATAGGGCATGAAGTCGCGCTGATAGGCCGTGACGTCCACCAGCATCGCGCGGGCGGGGATGCCCACCATGGTCGCGGCTTCGGCCACATCCTTGGTCACCACCGCATTGGCGCCGACGCGCGCACGGGCGCCGACCTGAATCGGGCCGAGCACCTGCGCGCCGGACCCCACGATCACGCCGTCATGCAGGGTCGGATGACGCTTGCCCGCGATGCCGTTGGCCGGATCTGTGCCGCCCAGCGTCACATTCTGGTAAAGGGTGACGTCGTCGCCAATTTCCGCCGTTTCGCCGATCACGGTGAAGCCATGGTCGATGAAGAAGCGCTTGCCGATCCGGGCGCCCGGATGGATGTCGTTGCCGGTGAGGAAGCGCGAGAGATGGTTGACCGCGCGGGCAAGGAAGAAGAGGTCCGCCCGATAGAGACGATGCGCCACGCGATGGAAGGCGAGCGACCAGACGCCGGGGTAAAGCAGGATTTCGGCACGGGACCGGGGCGCGGGATCGCGGCTCTTGACCGAATCCAGATAGGCAATGAGGTTGCGCACCATGCGAACGTCCCTGATCGTTTCAACCGTTGTTATGAGCAACGCATATAAGGGAATGAGCCGCGCTTTTCCAGATGGCGACAGCGTGCCCGCTTTTGGGCAATAAATAGAAACTTGCTTGGTCGTTCAGGATATTCCAATCATGAGAGTAGACAATTGAACATGACGGTATGAAGGGTAGCGGATGATCGACACATTGATCGCCAATTTCGGCGACATCTGGCCCTTCATCCTGGTCGGGTTCGGCGCGCAGGTGATCGATGGCGCGTTGGGCATGGCCTATGGCGTCATCTCCAGCACGTTGTTGCTGACATTGGGCGTGCCGCCCAGCCGCGCGTCGGCCAGCGTCCATGTCGCCGAGACCTTCACCACCGGCGTGTCGGCGATCAGCCATATCCTGCACCGCAATGTCGACTGGAAGCTGTTTTCCAGGCTGATCATTCCTGGCGTCATCGGCGGCGTGACCGGCGCCTATGTCTTGTCGAACATCGACGGCGCGGTCGTGAAGCCTCTGGTCCAGATATATCTGGCGTCGATCGGCGCCTATCTGATCTGGCGCGGATTCCACCTGCCGCCCAAGCAGCGCGATCCCAAATGGGTGACGCCACTGGGGCTGGTCGGCGGCTTCATGGATGCGTCGGGCGGCGGCGGCTGGGGACCGGTGGTGACGTCCAACCTGCTGCTGCAAGGGTCCAGCCCGCGCCACACGATCGGCACGGTCAACACCGTCGAGTTCATCCTGACGACCGCGATCAGCCTGACCTTCCTGCTGCATCTGGGCTGGGAAGCCTTCACCACCTATACGCTGGGCCTGTTGATCGGCGGCGTGGTGGCCGCGCCCTTCGGCGCGATGCTCGCACGCCATGTCGCGCCGCGAATTCTCTTTTCGGCGGTAGGGGTTATCCTGACCCTCACGTCGCTGTTCGGGGTCGCCAAATGGCTTGGATTTATCGGCTGAGCCTCTTATATTCGGCTTCGTGATCGAGGAAGCCGATAAATGTCCAGTTACCTGCCCACGTTGAAACAGCTGCAATATCTGGTCGCGCTGAAGGAACAGGGCCATTTCGGCAAGGCGGCCGACAGTTGCTTCGTGACGCAATCGACCCTGTCGGCAGGCATCCGTGAACTGGAATCGCTGATCGGCGTGACGCTGGTGGAGCGGACGCGGCGGGTGGTGCGCTTCACTGCGCTGGGCGACCGGATCGTGGAGAAAGCGCATCGCGTGTTGCGCGAAGCGGAGGAACTGGCGGCGATCGCGCAGGCGTCGGGCAAGCCGCTGAGCGGGGAACTGCGCATGAGCGTCATCCCGACCATCGCCCCCTTCCTGTTGCCCCGCCTGCTGCCCCGGCTGCGGAGCGATCGGCCCGAACTCAAACTCTATCTGCGGGAGGAAACCAGCCAGGCGGCGATCGAATCGCTGCGCCATGGCAATGTGGATTGCGTGCTGCTCGCCCTCCCCTTCCCCATGGGCGACATGGAAAGCGAGATTTTGTTCCAGGACCGGCTCTATGTCGCCTTCCCCAAGGACGAGCCGACCAACCCGCCCGAATGGATCGACCCCGACATGATCGACGAGAGCAAGCTGCTGTTGCTGGAAGACGGACATTGCCTGAAGGACCATGCGCTGGCGGCGTGCAACCGGCCCGACCTGCGCGCCAGCACGACGATGATGGGCACGTCGCTGCACACGCTGATCCAGATGGTCGACAATGGGCTGGGCGTGACGATGATCCCGGAAATGGCGATCGCCAGCGGGATATTGGAGCATACAAACATCACCGCGCGGCCCGTGGATTCGGCGCGCTCGTCGCGCGATATCGCGATGGTGTGGCGGCGCAACAGCCCGCGGGAGAAGGAATTTCACCTGCTCGCGGGGATTTTGCGCGATGCGGCGGCGACCAGTTGCCGGTTGCCCGAGGCGGCCTGAAACCACGGGACCGTTCGGCTCGAACGGCTCGCTATCCGGCTTGCCAGCCCTTCGCTTTCGCCTCATCCTCCGCGCGGGCGGCGACCCATGCGGTCGCGCCGTCGCCGAAATGCTCCTTCTTCCAGAAGGGCGCGTCCGACTTCAGCCAGTCGATGAGGAAGGCGCAGCTTTCCAGCGCGGCGGTGCGGTGGCGGGACGCGGTGCCGACGAAGACGATGCGCGCGCCCGGTTCCAGACGGCCGAAGCGATGGATGATGCTGACGCCGAGCAGCGGCCAGCGGGCGATCGCTTCGTCCACGATGCGATCGACCTGCGCCGCCGTCATCGCCGGATAATGTTCCAGCTCCAGCGCGATCAGGCCGCCCTCTCCCCGCACGACGCCGGTAAAGCTGGCCACGCCGCCGCCGCCCAGTGCCTCCAGCGCGGCCAGTTCGGCCGCGACGTCGAAATCGGCCGACTGGATCGCGACCCGCTTCATCCGCCGGTGACCGGGGGGAAAATCGCAACTTCTCGGGCATCGCCGATGGCCGTGTCGAGCGGCACGAAACGCTGGTCGATCGCGGCGCGCAGCTTGGCAAGATCGCCAAGCGCCTGCGCATGACCGCCGCCGCGCATGGCCAGCTGCGCGATCAGGTCGGCGACCGTAGAGTCCGGAGCAGGCGATTCCACCTGCTCTTCATCGCGACCGATGGCTTCGCGCACCCAGGCGAAATAGACGACGTTCAACACGCCGTCAGTCCATATGCTTGATGCCGACGCGCAGATAATCCCAGCCGGTAATCAGCGTCAGGATGGCGGCGGCCCAGAGCGTGGCGATGCCGACCAGTTGCACGAAGGGGAAATGCGGCACGGCGCCGGCGAGAATCAGCGCGCCCAGCGCAATGATCTGAAAGGTCGTCTTCCATTTGGCGAGGCGCGATACCGGCACCGACACCTGCAAGCCCGCCAGAAATTCGCGCAGGCCAGACACCGCGATTTCGCGCAGCAGGATGATCATCGCTGCGGCGATATGGATGCCCGCGATATCGCGCGTCGCCGCCAGCATCAGGATGACCGCGCCCACCATGATCTTGTCCGCGATCGGGTCCAGGAACACGCCCAGTTTCGACACGGTCCCCTGCGCGCGTGCCAGATAACCGTCGAAATAGTCGGTAATACCCATCAGGCAATAGAGGCCAAAAGCCAGCGCATAGCCGGTCGTCCAGCGGGCGCCCAACTCGGCCGGCCACAGCAGCGCCACCAGAAGCGGCACGGTGAAGATGCGCGAAAGCGTCAGCAAATTGGGGAGCGTCAGCATGGCCGCGAAGTGCCACAGTCCGGGTCGGCGCACAAGCCGGACTGTATCCCGCTCAACGCTATTGGACATGGACGCCGCCAGCGGCTAGACCCCGCCCCGGTCGCTAACGGGAAAGAAGACCCCCTTATCCATGCAAGCCTCTCTCAGGCTCTTGAACAAGCGCCGTTTTCTGCCGCTTTTCATCACCCAGCTGCTGGGTGCGTTCAACGACAATCTGTTCAAGAACGCGATGGTGCTGTTCGTCGTGTATCAGGTGTATAGCGATGAAAAGTCGGAAACCTGGTTCAGCGCGCTGGCCACCGGCGTCTTCATCCTGCCCTTTTTCCTCATGTCCGCGCTATCGGGCCAATTGGCCGACCAGCGCGACAAGGCGGTCATCATCCGATGGGTGAAGGCGGCGGAAATCGGCATCATGCTGGTCGGCGCGACCGGACTCGCGCTGATCTGGAGCGGCATCGCCATTCATACGCTGGCGATTCCCCTGTTGCTGGCGGCGCTGTTCGCCATGGGCATCCACTCCACCTTCTTCGGGCCGATCAAATATGCGATCCTGCCCCAGCATCTGCATGACGATGAAGTGCTGGGCGGCACCGGCCTGGTGGAAGCGGGCACCTACATCGCCATTCTGGCGGGCACGATCCTGGCGGGCATCATTCCGGTTCAGGTCGCCGCCGTCGGGATCATCATCACCGCGCTGATCGGCTATGTCGCCGGGCGCAAGGTGCCGCCGGCCCCATCGCTGCTGGACACGCAGCCGATCGATTTCCACATCATCCGATCCTCGGTCAGGCTGGTGCGCGGCACGATGCACATCCGCCGGCTGTTCCTGGCGATCATGTCGATCAGCCTGTTCTGGGCGGTCGGCTCCATCCTGTTCATCCAGTTTCCGCCGCTGGTGAAGAATGTGTTGACCGCCGACAAGCCGGTCGCCAGCCTGTTCCTCGCCATCTTCTCCATCGGCATCGCCATCGGTTCGATCGCGATCAATCGACTGTTGCAGGGCCATGTGTCGGCCAAATATGCCCCCGCTTCCGTCATCGGCATGGGGCTGTGCATCGTCGCCTTCCACATCGTTTGCGATCTGTGGACCCCGGCCGCCGATGGTCAGATGCTGTCGCTGGCAGGCTTTCTGGCCCATCCGCTGGCCATTCCGCTGTCCTTCTGCCTGCTGGGCGTCGCGACCTTCGGGGGCATGTTCGTGGTACCGCTCTATGCCTTCCTGACCACCACGGTCGAGAAGTGCGAGGCGGCGCGGACCGTGGCGGCGAACAATATCGTCAATTCGGGCGCGATGGTGGTTGGGTCGCTGTGCGCCATCGGTCTCAGCATGGCGGGCGTTTCCGTGGTGATGCAGCTGCTGCTGGTCGCCATATTGACGTTGCCGTGCGCCGCCATGGCCTGGGCGCTGCACAAGGCGTGCGACGGCCCCTTATGCCACTGACCGGGCGCCCGGTCCGCCGTTCAGAAAATGAAGCTGTAGAAGGCCGTGAAAAAGGCCGCGAAGCTCAGGCCGAACAGCTTCCAGTCGCTGTCGTCGTCGCTGAGGCGTTTGGCGCGCGCGGAGCCGTTTTCCGCTACGCGCAGCACATGGGCGGGCAGCCGCTGGCGAAAGGGATGGCGGGCCGATTCGGTGGTGAGGACGAGAGGTCGGTTTCGCATGATGATCGGTTAACGAAATATTTACCATTTAGACCAGCGCCTTTTGTGGTTAATTTCGGCCTGTCCCGGCGCGGGACAGACTTGACTGTATGATTTGAATAATACAGCATGAACGAAGAGATGAACGAGTCCCACCCCGTCGATGCCCCTTCGGTGTCGGAGCGCCCCTTCGGCGCCGGCCCGCCCAGCGCCTTTGCACGCCCCACGCCCTGGCGCCGACGGGTGCAGATTGCCGGATGGGTGGCGGCGGCTGGCCTGGCCGTCCTGATGATCATCATCGCCTGGCTGGCGGTGACGGCCCCGCTGTCCCGGTCGCTCAAGCCCATCGCCCCGCCCGCGATCAGCCTGATGTCGGCGGACGGCCATCTGATCGCCCGCCGCGGCGCGGTGATCGACAAGCCGGTGACGGTTGCCGAACTGCCCGCCCATGTGCCCCAGGCCTTCATGGCGATCGAGGATCGCCGGTTCCAGAGCCATTGGGGCGTCGACCCGCGCGGCATCGCGCGCGCCATGTGGCATAATCTCTGGTCGGACGGATCGTCGCAGGGCGGCAGCACGATCACGCAACAGCTGGCCAAGGGCGTGTTCCTCTCCAGCGACCGTACCTTCGGCCGCAAGGCGCGCGAGGCGCTGATCGCGATGTGGCTGGAAGCGTGGCTGACCAAGGACCAGATCATGGAGAGATATCTCTCCAACGTCTATTTCGGCGACAATGTGTACGGCCTGCGCGCCGCTGCGCTCCATTATTTCAACCGCTCGCCCGATCGGCTGACCATCCCCCAGGCGGCGATGCTGGCAGGCCTGCTGAAGGCGCCATCGCGCCTTGCCCCCACCTCCAACCTGAAGGGCGCCCGCGCCCGCGCCGCGCTGGTGACGCAGGCGATGGTCGATGCCGGCTATATCAGCCAGGCGGAACGCAATGCCCTGCCCCCGGTGCGCCTCAACGTGCATGACGATCCCGATCCGACCAGCGGCACCTATTTCGCCGACTGGGTGCTGCCGCAGGCGCGCGACCGGGCCGGCGCCGTCTATGGCGAGCAGGAAGTCGCGACCACGCTCGACTGGCGCATCCAGCGGCTGGCGGAGGCTGCGATCCGCCGTGCTCCTCTGGGCGGCGCGCAGGCGGCCCTGGTGGCGATGAAGCCCGATGGCAGCGTCGTCGCCATGGTCGGCGGCAAAAATTATCAGAAGAGCAGCTTCAATCGCGCCGTGCAGGCCAGGCGGCAGCCGGGATCGACCTTCAAGCTGTTCGTCTATCTCGCCGCTTTTCGCGCGGGCATGACGCCGGACGACATGATCGACGACACGCCGATCACCACCGGCACATACCGTCCGGCCAATCATAGCGGCAAATATCGCGGCCGCATCACCCTGCGCCAGGCGTTCGCCGCGTCCAGCAATGTCGCGGCGGTGCGGCTGACGCAGAAGGTGGGCGTCGACAACGTCATCAAGGTCGCCCGCGACCTGGGCGTCACAGCGCCGCTGACCGAGGATCTGAGCCTGGCGCTGGGCACGTCGGAAATTCCGCTGGTGGAGCTGGTGGAGGCCTATGCTTCCGTCGCGGCGGGCGCCTATCCGGTGGTCGCCCACGGATTGCCCCCCGAAGAACAGGGCTGGTTCGAAAAGCTGATGCAGCGCCAGCGCCATTTCAGCGACGACCAGCTGGAAATGATCCGCGACCTGCTCTCCTCCGCCGCCAATCGCGGCACCGGCAGTGCGGCGGCGCTGCGCACCAGCACCTTCGGCAAGACCGGCACGACGCAGGACAGCCGCGACGCCATCTTCGTGGGCTATGCCGGCGGGCTGGTGACGGCAGTGTGGATCGGCAATGACGACAACGCCCCCCTGCCCGGCGGCGCGGCCGGCGGCGGCGTGCCCGCGCGCATCTGGCGGAATTTCATGAGCGGCGCGATCAACGAGCCGGTCGAGGATACGTCGGACGCCGAACAAGACCCCGATCTGGTCAACGCCATCGCCAATGTGACGGTGGAAACCGGCATCGGCAATATGGGCGTGGGCGTGGATGAAGGGGGGATGACGGTCAATATCGGCGGCGGGCAGATCCGCCTGCCGATCGACCAGCGCCCGCCTGTTCCGACCGAGGGCGCCCCACCGCCCCGGATCGCGCCGACACAACCGGGCGAAGGCGAGGATGGCGGGCCGCAGTAGCGGGCAGCGGCTTATTTGGGTGGGAAGCGGATTGGCGGGTTTTTAGTGTAACGCCTTGGATACCGTCATCCCAGCGAAAGCTGGGATCTCAGGCAGGCGCACGTTGCGTAAATGGATAGCGCAAGACGGCTGGCCTCCTCCTACTGCCGCCTGAGACCCCAGCCTTCGCTGGGGTGACGGCTATGGGGCAAATGGGAAGGGCCGCGATAAGTCCGCAAATGGCCATCATTCACCTTTGCGGCTCAACCGATTTATCAGCCATCGAACCGCAAGCCCTGTGATGAGCGCAACCGCAGCGGATGGCAGCATGACGTGCGACCAAAAGCCCTTATCGCATGAAATATCAGGTGCGCAGTCACCCAAGGCCTCAACCAGTAAGAGGATGGTGAAGATTGGGAGGGTTATGAGCAACGATATGCCGCAGCCCCACTTGCCACCCCGCGTTCCACCACCCCGGTATCTGACGTCATCCATCCGGCGATATTACCAAGCTAACGAATGTCCGCTAGTGGCATCAACAAATCGACCAGCGAGCGGCAACAACTGGTCGCAAGCAGCCCCCTAACTTCCAAAAAGAAAAGGCCCCCGCACCGCGGAGGCCCCTTCCCTAAATTCGCGATGGGCGGACCGATCACATATGGATCGGCTTGCCGCGCACGGCCATGGCCGCTTCCTTGATCGCTTCGCTATGCGTCGGGTGCGCGTGGCATGTGTAGGCGATGTCTTCGCTCGACGCGCCGAATTCCATCGCTTGCGCCGCCTGCGCGATCATCGTGCCGGCAACGGTGGCGATGATCCACACGCCCAGAACCTTGTCGGTTTCGGCGTCGGCGATGATCTTCACGAAGCCGTCCGGTTCGTGATTGGTCTTGGCGCGGCTGTTCGCCATCATCGGGAATTTGCCGACCTTGATCGCGCTTTTTTCCTTGGCCGCTTCCTCGGTCAGGCCTACGCCTGCGATTTCCGGCTTGGTATAGACGACCGACGGGATCACGTCATGGTTCACGATGCCGGTCAGGCCCGCGATATTTTCCGCCACGGCAATGCCTTCGTCCTCGGCCTTGTGCGCCAGCATCGGGCCGGGGATGACGTCGCCGATCGCCCAGACGCCGGGAACCTTGGTCGCGAAGTCATGATCGGTTTCGATCTGGCTGCGCGCGTTCAATTCCAGACCGATCTTGTCGAGGCCCAGACCTTCGGTATTGGGACGACGACCGATCGACACAAGGACGACATCGGCCTCGATCTTCTCCGCTTCGCCACCAGCGGCCGGTTCGACGGTCAGGGTCACGCCCTTCTTGCCGACTTCGGCGCCCGTCACCTTGGTGCCGAGCTTGTACTCGAAGCCCTGCTTCTTGAAGATCTTGTTCGCTTCCTTGCGGACTTCGCCGTCCATGCCGGGCAGGATCTGGTCGAGATATTCGACCACGGTAACCTTGGCGCCCAGGCGCTTCCACACGCTGCCCAGTTCCAGACCGATCACGCCGCCACCGACGACGACGAGATGGCCCGGAACCTTGTCCAGTTCCAGCGCGCCGGTCGAATCGACGATCTTGCCGCCTGCATTATCGACCGCCACGCCCGGAAGCGGCGCGACCGACGAACCGGTGGCGATGACGATATTCTTCGCCGTCACCTTCTCGCCATTCACTTCTACGGTGTTCGCACCAGTGAAGGTCGCGAGACCCTTGAGCCAGGTCACCTTGTTCTTCTTGAACAGATATTCGATGCCGCCGGTCAGGCCCTTGATCGCATCGAGGCGCTGGCCCTGCATGGTGGGCAGGTCCAGGCTCATCTTGTCGATCTTGACGCCCAGCTTGGCGAGCGCGCCATTGGCGGCCTCGTCATAGAGTTCGGAGGCATGCAGCAGCGCCTTGGACGGGATGCAGCCTACATTGAGGCAGGTGCCGCCCAGCGTTTCGCGGCTTTCGGCGCAGGCGGTCTTGAGGCCAAGCTGCGCCGCGCGGATCGCGGCGACATAGCCACCGGGACCAGCGCCGATTACCAGGACGTCATAATCGAAATCGGACATGGGATTTTCCTCTTTCCGTCATGCCAGCGAAGGCTGGCATCTCCCTTTTCTTCAAAAAGAACAAGGGGGCACCCCGGCTCGCGCCGGGGTGACGTTAGAATGTAAGTGTTACAGGTCGATCAGCAGACGGGTCGGATCTTCGATCGCGTTCTTGACCGCGACGAGGAAGGTCACCGCTTCGCGGCCATCGACCATGCGGTGATCGTAGCTGAGCGCCAGATACATCATGGGCCGCGCCACGATCTGACCATTGCGGACGACCGGGCGTTCCTCGATGCGGTGCAGGCCCAGAACCGCCGACTGGGGCGGGTTGATGATCGGGCTGGACAGCAGCGAGCCGAACACGCCGCCATTGGAGATGGTGAAGGTGCCGCCCTTCATATCTTCCATGGTCAGCTTGCCTTCCTTGGCCTTCTTGCCGAAGCCGCCGATGGTCTTTTCGATGTCCGCGACGCTGAGCGCCTCGGCATTGCGGATGACCGGCACGACGAGGCCCGTCGGGGCCGACACGGCGACCGAAATGTCGCAGAAGTCGTTATAGACGATCTCGTCGCCTTCGATCTGTGCGTTCACGCCCGGAATGTCGCGGAGCGCCATGCAGACCGCCTTCGTGAAGAAGCCCATGAAGCCCAGACGGACGCCATGCTTCTTTTCGAACAGGTCCTTATATTTGGCGCGCGCCTCGATGATGTTGGTCATGTCGACGTCGTTATAGGTCGTCAGCAGCGCGGCGGTGTTCTGCGCTTCCTTCAGACGCTTGGCGACGGTCTGGCGCAGGCGGGTCATCTTGACACGTTCCTGCTTGCGGCTCGGACCGGCGGCCGGCGCATCGGCGGCCGGCGCGGCGGCAACCGCACCTGCGGCAGCCTTTGCCGTACCGGCGGCGGCAGCGGCGGTGACGTCATCCTTGGTCAGGCGGCCGTCCTTGCCGGTGCCCTTGATCTTGCTGGGGTCAAGGCCATGCTCCAGCACCAGGCGGCGTACCGCCGGCGACAGCGTCAGGTTGCCGCCATCTTCGTCGTCCGAAGCAGCAGGTGCCGATGCAGCGGGGGCCGGCGCAGCAGCTTCCGCCTTGGCGGCAGGAGCAGCAGGAGCAGCCGCGGCAGGCGCAGGCGCCGGCGCGGCAGCGGCCGAACCGCCTTCGTTCACATAAGCCAGCAGCGCGCCGACTTCGACCGTGTCGCCTTCCTTGGCGATGATGTCGCCCATGACGCCGGCGACGGTCGAGGGCACATCGACCGCGACCTTGTCGGTTTCGAGGGAAACGATGGGCTCGTCGACCTTGACGGCTTCACCGGGCTTTTTGAGCCACTGGCCCACGGTTGCTTCGGTAACGGATTCGCCCAGAGTTGGGACTTTGACTTCGGTAGCCATGAGCTTGATCAGCCTTTCTTCTGGCGACGGATTTCTTCACGGACGCTGTGACCCAGCGCATCGGCGACGAGGGCACCCTGTTCGGACACATGGCGCGACGCCAGGCCCGTTGCGGGCGAAGCGGACGCCTTGCGACCGGCATAGCGGGCGCGCATCGGCGCCTTGCCGGCGTTAGCCAGCGCTTCCTCGATATAGGGTTCCACGAAGAACCAGGCGCCGTTGTTGCGCGGTTCTTCCTGACACCACACGACCTCTTCCAAATTGGTCATGCGCTCGATGCGCTTGGCCAGGGCTTCGGTCGCGAACGGATAGATCTGCTCGATACGAACGATCTGTACGTCGCTGTCGCCGGCGGCATCGCGGGCGTCCATCAGGTCGTAGAACACCTTGCCCGAACACAGGACCAGGCGCTTGGTATCCTTGTCGGCCGACCCGTTCGGATCGGACAGGATGCGCTTGAAGTGCGTCTGGCCCAGGAAATCCTCGGCCTTGCTGACCGCGCCCTTGTGACGCAGCAGCGACTTGGGCGCCATGATGATGAGCGGCTTGCGGAAGGGCCGCAGCATCTGGCGACGCAGCGCGTGGAAATAGTTGGCCGGGGTCGTGATGTTCGCGACCTGGATATTCCCTTCGGCGCAGAGCTGAAGGAAGCGCTCCAGACGGGCCGAGCTATGTTCCGGCCCCTGCCCTTCATAGCCGTGCGGCAACAGGCAGACGAGGCCGTTGGACCGCAGCCACTTGGTTTCCGACGAGGCGATATACTGGTCAAAGATGATCTGCGCGCCGTTGGCGAAATCGCCGAACTGCGCTTCCCAGATTACCAGGCTCTTCGGGTCCGCAAGCGCAAACCCATATTCGAACCCCAGCACGCCATATTCGGACAGCGGCGAGTCCAGCACCTCGAACCGGCCGTGCGGCACGGTCGACAGAGGAATATATTTGTTCTCGCTGTCCTGGTCGGTCCAGACGGCGTGACGCTGGCTGAAGGTGCCGCGCCCGGAGTCCTGACCCGACAGGCGCACGCCATAGCCTTCCGACAGCAGCGAGCCGAAGGCCAGAGCCTCAGCGGTCGCCCAGTCGAAATTCTCGCCGGACTTGAACATCTCGGCCTTGGCAGCGAGCACGCGCGTCAGCGTCTTGTGGACGTTGAGTCCTTCCGGGACGGTGGTCAGCGTCTTGCCGAGGCCGTCGAACAACTTGTTGCTGATCGCCGATTCGACGCTCTGGCGCGAGGTTTCTGCATCGGCGGGCTTGTGCAGGCCCGACCAGCGACCGGCGAACCAGTCCGCCTTGTTCGACTTGTAGCTCTTGGCCGCTTCGAACTCGTCTTCCAGATGATTGACGAAATCGCCCGTCACCTTGTTGACATAGTCGTCGTCGACCACGCCTTCATTCTTCAACCGCGCCGAATAGACGTCGCTGACCGGCGGATGCTGACGGATTTCCTTGTACATCAGCGGCTGGGTGAAGCCCGGCTCGTCGCCTTCATTATGGCCGAAGCGGCGATAGCACCACATGTCGACCACGACGTCGCGGTGGAAGGTCTGGCGATATTCCATCGCCAGCTTCGTCGCGAAGGTCACGGCTTCGGGATCGTCGCCATTGACGTGCAGGATCGGCGCCTGAACACCCTTTGCCACGTCCGACGGATAGGGCGAGCCGCGCGAGAATTGCGGGCTGGTGGTGAAGCCGATCTGGTTGTTGATGATGAAGTGGACGCAGCCGCCGGTATTGTAACCGGGGACGCCGGAGAAGCCGAGGCATTCCCAGACGATACCCTGGCCCGCGAACGCCGCGTCGCCGTGGATCAGCACCGGCAACACCTGTTCATGCTTGCCCAGGTCGTCGCGGAAGGTCTGCTGCGCGCGCACCTTGCCCAGCACCACCGGATCGACGGTTTCCAGGTGGGACGGGTTGGGGACGAGCGACATGTGTACCTTGACGCCGTCAAACTCACGGTCGGTCGACGTGCCGAGGTGATATTTGACGTCGCCCGAACCGCCGACATCCTCGGGGTTGGCGGTGCCGCCCGAAAATTCGTGGAAGATGACGCGGAAGCCCTTGGCCATCACATTGGCCAGGACGTTCAGCCGGCCGCGATGCGCCATGCCGAACACGATCTCGCGCACGCCCGAAGAGCCACCATATTTGATGACCGCTTCCAGCGCGGGAATCATGGATTCACCGCCGTCCAGGCCAAAGCGCTTGGTGCCGACATATTTGCGGCCCAGGAACTTTTCATATTGTTCGCCCTGGATGACCTTGGCCAGGATCGCCTTCTTGCCTTCCGGCGTGAAGATGATTTCCTTGTCCTTGCCTTCCAGTCGCTCCTGAAGGAAGCGGCGCTCCTCCACGTCGGCGATGTGCATATATTCCAGGCCGACATTGCCGCAATAATTGGCGCGCAGGATCGACACGATCTCTGCCACGGTCGCATATTGCACGCCCAGCGTGCCGCCCAGATAGACCTTCTTGGCGGGATCGGTCAGGCCGTGATATTCCGGCGTCAAGTCGGCCGGCAGGTCACGCTTGGTCAAGCCCAGCGGATCGAGATTGGCGGCCAGATGCCCGCGCACCCGATAGGTGCGGATCAGCAACTGCGCGCGAATGGCATCGTCGGCGGCGGCAACCGCGTCGGTATCCGACACGGCCTTGCCCGCGGCCTTGGCGGCGGCCTTCACGGCAACCTGCATCTGCGTGGGGTCCATCGCCCCGGTCAGATCGTCGGTCTCGCTCAGCGGCCAATTGTCGCGTGCCCAGCTTGGGCCGCGCTCAGTCTCGAATTCCTGGTTCTCGTAACCCATTACCCTAGTCCCATCCCAGCCGCGTGCAGTCGCGGAGCGGGAAAATCAGTGGCCGGGGTGCAGCCCGGCCACCTGTATATAGGGGCTGATTAGCCCTTCAGCACTTCGACCAGCGTCGAACCCAGTTCGGACGGGCTGGCGGCAACCTTGATGCCGGCCGCTTCCATCGCCGCGATCTTGCTTTCCGCGTCGCCCTTGCCGCCCGACACGATCGCGCCGGCATGGCCCATGCGACGGCCCGGAGGCGCCGTACGACCCGCGATGAAGCCGGCCATCGGCTTCTTGCGGCCCTTCTTGGCTTCGTCGATCAGGAACTGGGCGGCCTGTTCTTCCGCGTCGCCGCCGATTTCGCCGATCATGATGATCGATTCGGTCGCGTCGTCGGCCAGGAACAGTTCCAGCACGTCGATGAAGTTGGTGCCGTTGACCGGGTCGCCGCCGATGCCGACGGCCGTGGTCTGGCCCAGGCCCGCATTGGTGGTCTGGAACACGGCTTCATAGGTCAGCGTGCCGGAACGCGACACGACGCCGACCGAACCCTTGGAGAAAATCGAACCGGGCATGATGCCGATCTTGCATTCGCCGGGGGTCAGGACGCCGGGGCAGTTCGGGCCGATCAGGCGCGACTTGCTGCCCGACAGGGCCCGCTTCACGCGGACCATGTCCAGAACCGGGATGCCTTCGGTGATCGCGACGATCAGCGGGATTTCCGCGTCGATCGCTTCCAGGATCGAATCGGCCGCGAATGGCGGCGGAACATAGATGACCGAAGCATCGGCGCCGGTCTTGCTCTTGGCTTCAGCGACGGTGTCGAAAATCGGCAGGCCGATATGGCTGGAACCACCCTTGCCCGGCGTCACGCCGCCAACCATCTGGCTGCCATAGGCGAGCGCCTGTTCGGTGTGGAAGGTGCCGGTGGCACCGGTCATCCCTTGCGTGATGACCTTGGTATTCTTGTTAATGAGGATCGACATCTGTTTTCCGGTTCTTTGCGTTCCCCGGCGAAGGCCGGGGTCCAGTTCCTACATCAGCGACAGATAGAGATCGTTCCAGTCCGGATTGATCGCTTCGATGTCTCGAAGCTTCCATGCCCGTCGCCATTCTTTCATCTGCAATTCCCGGCGCCTTGCTTCATTCAAGTCGTCGAAAGCCTGAAACCAGACCAGAAATTTGCAGTCATATTTCCTGGTGAAACCGTCGATCAACCCATTGCGATGCTGATGGACACGCTGCACCAGATTGCTGGTTACGCCGATATACAAGGTGCCATTACGCTGGCTGGCCATGATATAGACGAAACCGGCCTTATCCATTCATCCTCCCGTTGCCCGGCAGAGGCCGGGGTCGGTTCGGACCGTGGGACTGGACCCCGGCCATCGCCGGGGAACAGACCCAAATCAGGCTCATGCCAGCGAGGGATCGATGCCCTTGCAGGCTTCGAGCAGTTCCTTCACGGCATCAACCGACACCTGAAGGTTCGCCTTGGCTTCGTCGTTCAGGTCGATTTCGATGACCTGCTCCACGCCGTCCTTGCCGATGATGACCGGGACGCCGACATAGAGATTGTCGATGCCATATTGGCCGGTCAGGTTCGCGGCGCAGGGCAGCAGGCGCTTCTTGTCGCCCAGATAGGCTTCGGCCATGGCGATCGCGCTGGTGGCGGGCGCATAGAAGGCCGAACCGGTCTTGAGCAGCGCGACGATCTCGCCGCCGCCCGAACGGGTGCGCGCGACGATGGCGTCGATGCGCTCCTGCGTCGAACGACCCTGCTTGATCAGGTCGGGAACGGGGATGCCGGCAACGGTCGAATATTCGATGACCGGAACCATCGTGTCGCCATGGCCGCCCAGAACGAAGCTGGTGACGTCCTTGGCCGACACGTCGAATTCTTCAGCCAGGAAGTGGTTGAAGCGCGAGCTGTCCAGTACGCCGGCCATGCCGACGACCTTGTTGTGGGGCAGGCCCGAAAATTCGCGCAGCGCCCACACCATCGCGTCGAGCGGGTTTGTGATGCAGATGACGAAGGCGTCGGGCGCGTTGGCGGCGATGCCCTCGCCCACGGCCTTCATGACCTTGAGGTTGATGCCCAGCAGGTCGTCGCGGCTCATGCCCGGCTTGCGCGCCACACCGGCAGTGACGATGATGACATCTGCGCCCGCAATATCGGCATAATCGTTCGAACCGGTGATCTTCGCGTCGAACCCTTCGACCGATGCGCACTGCGACAGATCGAGCGCCTTGCCCTGCGGCACGCCCTCGACGACGTCGAACAGGACGATATCGCCCAGACCCTTGAGCGCCGCCAGGTGCGCCAATGTACCGCCGATATTGCCTGCGCCGATAAGCGCAATCTTGTTACGGGCCATATGCAATCATCCTCCAAGTCTTGAACTACTGGAATTGCTGGTTCGCCTACGCCCTTCGAACAGGGGTTTCAACGGCGAAATCCTTGAAAGGCAAATTATCTTTGCAATTCGTTCGCAATTGCATTAAGGCCGATTCACACCCTGTCGCTGAGGGCTTCTACCCTGGCCCTCAGCCTTCCCTGCAGAGGTATCCTGTCGGGTGCCATCGTGATCGACGGCACCCGACCTGTTTTCCCCTGATAAGATTGCGTCTTCATGAACGGCGCACGCGACATGGGACGGGCGGATTCCGCCCGGCGATGAGCCGTTTGATGCGTGTGATAGCGGGGCAGACGCCCGGCCGCTTATTTCGGCCCGTGGCCCAGCGCCAGATAGTCGTCCGACTGCATTTCCATGAGCCGCGACACGGTCCGCTCAAATTCGAACGCCCCGTCGCCTTCGGGATAAAGGCGCATCGGCTCGGCATCGGCCGACGCGAGCAGCTTCACCTTATATTCGTACAGCGAGTCGATCAGCGTCACGAAGCGCGCGGCCTCGTTGCGCTTTTCCGGCCCCAACACCGGGATGCCGACGATGATGACCGTATGATATTTGCGCGCGATCGCCAGATAGTCCGGCGCGCCCCGCGCCTCCGCACAGAGCCGCTTGAAGGAAAAGACGGCCACACCCTTCAGGCTCTTGGGCACGTGCATGGTGCGCCCGCCCTGCACCGCCAGCTCCTCGGACGGCACCTTCGCCCGATCCTCGACCGAAAAGTCGGTCAGGCGGAAGAAGGCGTCGGACAGGGCCTTCGTCGCCTCCGGCCCGTTGGGGCAGTGCCACAACGTCGCGTCGCCCAGACGGTCGCGGCGATAATCCACCGGCCCGTTAAGCGTCATCACGTCCAGCTTCACCTTTATGAGGTCGATGAAGGGCAGGAAAAGCTGACGGTTGAGGCCGTTCTTGTACAGTTCGTCCGGCGCGCGATTCGACGTCGTGACGATCGTCACCCGCTTTTCCAGCAACCCTGTGAACAGCCGCGACATGATCGCCGCGTCGGCCATGTTATTGACGACCATCTCGTCGAAGCACAGCAGCCGCGCTTCGTCCGCCAGCGACTCGACCACCGGCGGGATGGGATCACCCGTCTCCGACTTGCGCGCTTCGGCAAGGCGGGCATGCACATCGAGCATGAATTCGTGAAAATGGGCGCGCGTCTTGCGCTTCACCTGAACCGTGTCGAAGAACAGGTCCATCAGCATCGATTTGCCGCGCCCTACCCCGCCCCACATATAAAGGCCGCGTGGCGGTTCCGGCGGCTTGCGCAGCAGCTTCCACAGGGTCGATCCGCGCGCCGGCGCCGCCTCCAGTTCCTGTTGCAACCGGTCGAGTCGCTCGGCGGCCGCCCGCTGGTCCGGATCGGGCCGCAATTCGCCGGCCTGCACCAGCGCATCATAGCGGGCGATCACGCTGGTCATTTGGGCTGGGACGGCTTTCTGACGGTGGCGGTGGAGGCCGCGACCAGCTGGCCATCCTGCGTGATGAGCATGCGCAGGAAGAAGAGCCGCCCGGTTTCGCGCAGCACTTCCACTTCCGCGAACAGATCCGGCCCGACCTTGCCGGCGCCCAGATATTGCATGGAAAGGTCGATGGTCACGCCATTGACCTGCCCCTGATGCCCCATCGCCCACAGGCCGCCAAAATAGGCATGATCGGCGAAGGCGGCCAGGAAACCACCATGTAGCGTATCGAGTCGGTTGCGATGGCTGGAGCGCGTTTCCAACCCCACCATCGCCTTGGTCGCCGTTTCCGCGCGCATGTAACCGCGGCCGATCGCCTGAAGGAAGGTGTCGGGATGCGGGTCGGACCATGCGGCCCAGCCCGCCCATTTCCCTTCGGTCAGCGTGACGCCGCCGGCTATGCCGTCGCTTGCCAAGTTACAGCTGCCGTTCGACCATCATCTTCTTGGTTTCGGCGATCGCCTTGGCCGGCGAAAGGCCCTTGGGGCAGACATTCGCGCAATTCATGATGGTGTGGCACCGGTAGAGTCGGAACGGATCTTCCAGGTCGTCCAGACGCTCACCGGTATATTCGTCGCGGCTGTCGGCCAGCCAGCGATAGGCCTGAAGCAGGATGGCCGGGCCCAGGAACTTGTCGCTGTTCCACCAGTAGCTGGGGCAGCTGGTCGAGCAGCAGGCGCACAGGATGCACTCGTACAGGCCGTCCAGCTTTTCACGGTCGGCGGGCGACTGAAGCCGCTCCTTGCCCGACGGCGGCGGCGACACGGTCTTCAGCCAGGGCTGGATCGAGTTATATTGCGCGTAGAAATGGGTGAAGTCCGGCACCAGATCCTTGATGACGTCCATGTGCGGCAGCGGCGTGATCTTCACATCCTTGCCGGCGCATTCGTCGATCGCGGTGGTGCAGGCCAGACCGTTGCGGCCGTTCATGTTCATCGAACAGGAACCGCAAATGCCTTCGCGGCACGAGCGGCGGAAGGTCAGCGTGGGATCATATTCATTCTTGATCTTCAGCAGCGCGTCCAGAACCATCGGGCCGCAGCTGTCCAGGTCGATCTCGAACGTGTCGTAACGCGGATTCTGGCCGGAGTCGGGATCGTAGCGATAGACTTTGAAGCTGCGGACATTGGTCGCGCCGGCGGGCGCGGGATGGGTCACGCCCTTGCCGCTGATCTTGCTGTTCTTGGGCAACGCAAATTCGGCCATCGCTCGTCGAGCCTCTTCGAAAGATGTCTGTCAGTTGGGGGTCCGCATAACGGAAATTCCGCAAAGGTCCAGCACTGAGGGACATGAATTTGCCCACAACCCCTTGTTGCAAATGGCTTGCAATTATTGACGCTGCTTCTTGCGTCTCTGGCCAGCCACGTTAGGGCGGCGGCAAGATCATATTCCAGTCGCGCCCGCCATGGTCCATATTGTTCCCCGGCGCAGGCCGGGGTCCAGTTGCGACCGTGGCACTGGACCCCGGCCTGCGCCGGGGCACGCATAGTCATCCATTGAGGCCTTTTCTTGCCGACCGACATCGCCTTTCTCGCCATCGCCGAAGCGCAGCAGCTCTATCACTGGCTGCCCGCCGCGCTGGAACTGGCGCGCCGGCCCGACATCCGGGTCAGCATCCTGTCGCCTTCGGACCGGATATTGGCGCTCGTGCGCAGCTATGACCCGACCGGCAGCCTGCGCTTCATCCGGTTACGCCGTCCGCCGTCACGCCCCGACGCGCTGTTCCGCCAGCCTTCGCGCCTCGCGACCTTGCTGCTCAACTATGCCACCATCGCCCGATTCCCGACTTTGGTGACGACCGAGATCAGCAGCGCCTGGCTGCGCCGCGTGCCGGGTTTCCGCTCGCGCCTCATCCTCATCAAACATGGCGCAGGCGACCGCGAGGGTGGCTATAAAAAGCGCCATCGCGACTTCGACCTGACCCTGGTGGCGGGCGAGAAGGATCGCCGCCGCATGATCGACCGGGGCCTTTGTACGGCGGAAACGGTCGCGGTCGGCGGCTATCCCAAATTCGAGCTGAAGGCCGATCGCCAGCGCTTCTTCCCCGACGACAAGCCGGTGCTGCTCTATAATCCGCATTTCGATCCGGCATTGTCGTCATGGATCAACCATGGCCCGGCGATGCTGGCGGCGCTGGAGTCGCTGACCGGCTGGAACGTCATCATCGCGCCGCACACGAAACTGGCCAGAAGCGTGCCGCCCATCGTCAGCAGCGCCTCCCACATCCGCGTCGACATGGGCAGTCGCCATTCGATCGACATGAGTTATACGATGAGCGCGGATGTCTATCTGGGCGACGTATCGAGCCAGGTTTATGAATTTCTCATCCAGCCGCGCCCCTGCATCTTTCTCAATCTCGACCATCGCGATGCGGCGTGCGAGACTTTTGCCCATTGGAAAATGGGACAGGTGATCGCGCGCGCGGATAGCCTTCCGCAAGCGCTTGCCCGCGCGAACGACTTGCAACCCGGCTTCGTTGCTGCTCAGGAAGCGGCTATGCAGCAGTCCATCGACCTGTCCCCGATCCCAGCATCCCAAAGACAGGCGGACCTGATCCTGAATTTCGCGAAGAAGGGCGTATGAGCCAGACGATCACCACCACCCTTGGCCCGGTCCGCCTGATCGGCGACAATGCAACGCCGATCTGGGGCATGTCCAATGCCGAGCGCAACCGGCGCATGGCGGAAAGCGCCGCCAAAAATGGCAGCGCCCTCGCGCCGGGGCATGAACTGCTGTTCAACCTCACCTACGCCTTCGACCCGCTGCTGTTGCGGCTCGTGCTGGAAACGCCGGGCACCTTGTTCGTCTGGGGCGGCACGCCGGTCGTGGGGCAAGTGGCGCAGAGCGCCGATCCGCTGACCGCGCCGCATGTCGTCGATCTGTCGGACGGCCGCAAACTCTATAACCGCCAGCTGCGCAAGCTGGAGCAGCCGATGGTGCGGGAACTGACGCCCGCATCGCGGCGGGCGATCGAGCGGCGCAGCTATTTCGGTGCGTATAAGGGCGTGACCGACCTGCTGACCAAATACCTCTGGCCCGAACTGGCGCTCATCCTGACGCGCATCGCCGCGCAGTTGCGCATGACGCCGAACATGGTGTCGGTGATCGGCGTGACCCTGTGCCTCGTCGCGACCTTCCTGTTCGCCAAGGGGCTGTTCTGGACCGGATTCCTGTGCGGTTTCATCTTCATGGTGCTGGACACGGTGGACGGGAAGCTGGCCCGCTGCACCATCACCTCGTCCAAATGGGGCAATGTGATCGACCATGGCGTGGACCTCGTCCACCCGCCCTTCTGGTGGTATTTCTGGGGCACGGGCCTGGTCTATTGGGGCCTTGGTCTGTCGGACGGCACCTTCGCCTTCATCATGACCGCCGTGATCGCGGGCTATGTGCTGCAACGGCTGATCGAGGGAATGTTCCTCAAGGACTTCAAGATGGACATTCATGTCTGGCGTCCCTTCGACAGCCAGTTTCGCCTCATCACCGCGCGCCGCAACCCGAACATGGTGATCCTGTTCGTCGCGCTGTTGTTCGCCCGTCCCGATATCGGCCTGATCGCGCTGGCATGGTGGACGATCATCTCGCTGGTCGTCCATGCCGTGCGGCTGGCGCAGGCCTATGGGCAGGCGCGGTCGGGCCAGCCGATCGTCAGCTGGATGAATGAAGCGGAAGCCGCGCTATGAACGCGACGATCGCAAAGTTCGGTCATCCAGCGACGCTGATCGCCGAGTTCGCCAATTGGGTGGTGCTGCTGCGCCCGGCCCAGCCGACTTTGGGGTCGTTGGTGCTGGCGGCCAAGAGCGACGCGACCGCCTTCGGCGACCTGCCGGCGGAGGCGCATGCGGAGTTGAAGACCGTCACCGCGGCGATCGAGGCGGCGCTGGGCAAGGCGGTGGACTATGCGCGGATCAACTATCTGATGCTGATGATGGTCGATCCCCATGTCCATTTTCACGTCCTGCCCCGCTATGCGGGCGAACGCAGCGCAGCGGGCGTGACGGTGGCGGATGCCGGCTGGCCGGGTCAGCCCGATCTGGGCACGGCAGTGAAGCTGGACAGCGAGTTGGACAGGTTGCGCGACTGGTTGAAGGGCTATTTCGCCTGAAACCTTCTCGCTTTGGGTGAGAGGGATGCGCACAAGCAGATTTATTGAGCAGATGGCGCAGCGCGCGCGCCTCTTCCAGCGTCGCCCAACTCGCGACGCTCGCAACTTCTCCCCCTCTGGGAGAAGGGCCTATGCTGTCCTATTCAGGCCTCAGCTGCTACCATCAACCCACCCGCAACAATCGGTCCGCAATAGGACATGAAATTGCGAATTCAGCGGGAAATGTGCGAAGTTAAGCGCGCGAGATCCTATTTGGCGTAGCGCCCTTCGGCGACCCACTTGGCCGTCAGCGCCTTGGCCGCCTCGACATCCTGAGGAAAATCGACTTCCTGCCAGTCCAGCCCGTCGATCGAGACGGTGCCGACGCGATTGCCCTTGGCGATGATGTCGATGGCGCGCAGATACCAGCGCTCGACGCCTTCGGGCGTGCGCATCATCTGTTCGATCTGGTTGCGGAAAATGGCGGGGCCTTCGCCGGTGAAGGCCAGCATGCCGATCGATTCGGCGTTGGTGTCGGGCGGCAGCAACCGCTTGCCGATATGGTGCAGGCGGCCGGTCGAATCCCGGTTCACCTTCATGTCGTCGTCATCATAGTCGCCGTCCGCCTTGATATCGACGGTCACGGTGATGGCGTCCTGCGCGCCGTTCACCAGGCGGCCGACGATCTCGTCGGAAATGATGGTATCGCCGTTCAGGATGATGAAATCCCGGTCCATCTCCTCGCGCACGATCCAGCAGGTGCCAAGGTTGTCGGCGACCTGGAAGAAGGGGTTGAAGACGGTGCGGATGCGCGCGCCGGTGTCGCGATAGAGTTGCAGCGCGTGATCCTCCACCCGTTCGGTGCGGAATCCGGTGACGACGACGATGTCGGTCACGCCATTGGCGACCAGCGCCGCGACCTGCCAGCTGATGAGGCTGCGGCCGTTGAAGTCGATCATGCACTTGGGCACGTCGCGGGTCAGCGGAAGGAGGCGCGAGCCTTGGCCGGCGGAAAGGATGATGGCTTTGCTGATCGTCATGCCCGCGCTTTAGAAGCCAATTTGGCCGAAAAAAAGGCGGCATTTGCACTCGATCTGTCGCTCGCCTAAAGCGCGACCTGCCTAACCCTCCTTCGGTCCTACGGAGTCACGATGTTCAAGCGCGGATCGGGAGCCGCTGGCGATGGTTTCGCCCGTATCCTGGCCAATACCGGCTGGCTGCTGGGCGGCAAGGGCGTGGGCGCGGTGCTCAGCCTCGCCTATCTCGCCATCGTCACCCGCAATTTGGGGGTGGAGGATTTCGGCCGTTTCGCGCTGGTGCTGAGCGCCGCCAACGTCATCAAGACGCTGGTCAGCTTCGACAGCTGGCAGATCGTCGTGCGCTATGGCCAGCCGCATCTGGCGAGCGGGAATGGCGATGCGCTGAACCGGGTGCTGCGCTTCTGCATCCTGATCGACCTTGGCTCTGCCGTCGCGGGCGGGCTGATCGCCGCCGCGATCATCCTGCTGTTCGGCGATCTGCTGGAGATCGGGCCGGACATGGGGTGGCAGGTCTGGCTATTCTGCATGGTGATGATGATCACCATCCGGTCCAGCCCGACGGGCGTGCTGCGCCTGTTCGACCGGTTCGATTCGGCCGCCTTTGCCGAAACCATGATCCCAGTCGGCCGCATGATCGGCGCGGGCGTGGCGCTGGCGATCATGCCCAACATCAGCGGCTTCCTGATCGCCTGGGCCTTTGCCGAACTGCTCTGCGCCTTGAGCTACTGGCAATTGGCGCTGAAGGTCGGGCGCGGGCGGATCGGCAGCTGGACCGCGGGCCGGGCGCTGGACGCGCGGATCGAAAATCCCGGCATCATCGGCTTCCTGACCGCCACCAACCTGCAAACCAGCCTGTCTTCCATCGGCCAGCAGGTCGCCGTGCTGATCGTGGGCGCCTTCGTCGGTCCGACCGGCGCGGGTCTCTATCGCCTCGCCAACCAGCTCGCCAATTCGCTGACCAAGATTTCCAGCCTGCTCTCGCGCAGCATCTTCGTCGAACTGTCGCGCACCAGCAACCATGGGAAGGAAGCGCTGAGCGCCCTGTTCCGCCGCACCAACAAGCTGGCGCTGGTGGCGGGCGCAGTCATCATCGGCCTGATCGTCACCATCGGCCATCCGCTGCTGGGGCTGATCGCGGGCAAGGATTTCCTGCCCGCCTATCCGCTGCTGCTGATGCTGGGGGTGGCGGCCTGCATCGACCTGATCGGCGTCAGCTATCGGCCGCTGCTGATGGCGACCGACCGGGCCGGGCTGTCGCTGCGCATCACCTTCGTGTCGACCCTGCTGCTGCTCGCCCTGCAATCGGCTTTGCTGCCGCTTTACAGCACGAAGGGCGCGGCGATGGCCAATATCGCCGCTTCGCTCGCCGGGTTCGCGATGATGGGCCTCGCCAGCCGCCGCGCGATGCGGGACTGATCGGAAACGGGCCGGAAGCAGCGTTTATTCGGCCTCTTCGACCGGCGCGCCAGGGCCGTTCTTCAGCACCGATTCGATTGCGTTCTTCGCACCGGCCTTGCTGGCATAGCCTTCGGTCCAGAAGATCGTTTCGCTATTATATTTGAACTTGGCGACGAACTCGCCGGCCTTGTTCTTCTCGATTACGAACTTGTGCGCCATGGGATGCCTCCAGATTCGTTGCGTCAGCGAAACCGCGTCGGAGAATAGGGGCGCGAATCGAGCTTGGCAATGGCCGCGGGCGGTGCGTCGCCGGTGATGAGCGCGGCCCCCAGCAAAGCCGCGGCTGGCGATGTCTGGATGCCGAAACCACCCTGCCCCGCGAACCAGAAGAAGCCCGGATGATCCGGATCGAAGCCATAGACCGGCGCGCGATCGGGCGCGAAGCTGCGCAGGCCCGCCCATTTATGCTCGACTGCCGCGATCGGCCAGTCGACCGCCTGCTGAAACAGGGCGATCGCCTGCGCCACGGCCAGTTCTTCGGGCGCGGCATCGCAGGGGGGCGATGACACTTCGTCATGCGGCGTCAGCCACACGCGGTCACGCCCCTCCGGCTTGAAATAGAAGCGCGACCGCAGGTCCATCAAGCGGGGCAGATCGGGCGACGACAAGCCGGGAATATGCAATTGCACGACCGTCCGGCGCAGCGGGGTGATGCCGATCGGCCGAACGCCGCAAGCGGTTGCGACCTGATCGGCCCAAGCGCCTGCGGCGTTGACCAGCAAGCCGCAATGGATAATGTCGGCCCCTGTATCGACCTGCCAGCCGCCACCTTCCGCGCGCGCAGCATATAGCCGCGTCGCCAACCGCACGTCACCACCCAGGCGGCGGAACTGGCGCAAATTTGCCTGATGCAGTGCGGCGACGTCGATATCCTGGCAGCTTTGTTCCAGCACGCCGATCGTCCAGTCCGGCCGCAATCCCGGCATCAGCGGCGCGGGATCGACGACGCGCAAATCGACCTTGCCGGCGAACTCGTCGATCAAGGCGTCGCGCCACGGCGCATCCTCTGCCCGGCCGACATGCAGCGCGCGGCGCGGCGACAGGAAGCTGCGATCATGAAAATCGGGATCGGGTGCGGACAGATAAGGCCCAGATGCGGTCGTCAGCGGCTGGACCAGCGGACCACCATAGCTTTCTTCCCAAAAGGCCACCGAGCGGCCGGTGGCGTGATAGCCCGCGCTATCCTCCATCTCCAATATCAGCACGCGGGCATGGGCGGCCAACTGCGCGCCAAGGCTGGCGCCGGCGATGCCACCACCTACGATTACGATATCGGGATGATTCAACGGCCCATTCCGCCTCAAGCAGTCTCGTCCAGGAAAGCGTCGATCCGGGCCAGCGCGTCGCACCGGACCGGGTCCAGTTCGCGCAATATTTCATGCGCGGCTTCGCGCCCATAGACATGCAGCCGCGCCGTCGCAATGCGCGCCGCGACCCGGCGGATGGCAGGCGTGGACACCAGCTGATCCGCCGCCGTCGCCAGGATCAGCATCGGCGTGGATATGCGCGCGACCGCTTCGGATCGTTCCAGCGCGCGGGTCGATTCCAGCGCCTGCAATACCCAGGTCCAGCTGGGCGGACCCAGCGCAATCTCCCGGCTATGGTCGCGCCACCAGATTTCGTCGGCATAGCGATCGGGATCATGCGTCAGTCGCTTCTGCCGCATCTTGCGCTGCCGGTCGGACTGTTCCTTCTGCGTCCAGGCGCGGTCCCGGCCATGGCCGGTGCGCACCATCGCGCGCGCAATCCCCACCGCCAGCCAGCGCGGCAGCGGCGCGCTATGGACGCCCAGCATCGGCGCGACCACGGCGGCGGCATCGGGTGGGCTCATCCCCTCCGCCAGTGCGCGAACCAGCATATGCCCCCCCATGGAGTGCGCCACCATCGCGGTCGGCCCTTCGCCCTCCGCGCGCCAGTCCGCCGCCAGCGCGTCCAGGTCGGCGATCCAGTCGGCAAAGTCATCGATATGGCCGCACAGCGGATCGTCGGCCAGCCGGCCCGATCCCCCCTGCCCGCGCCAGTCGAAGCTGGTGACGGCCCAGCCGCGCGACGCCCAATGGTGGATCACCTCCAGATATTTTTCGATCATGTCGCCGCGCCCGCCCAGCACCAGCATGCGGCCGCGCGACCCCGACCCCAACCGATAGCGGCGGATGGGCCAGCCATCGGGCGCATGCCAGTAATCCAGCCGTCCGCCCATCGGCCAGGCGCGCCGGTCGAAAGCGGCCGTCACGGGATGCGGCGGGAAGTCGGGTAAATCCATCGTCCCCATGGTTACGCTTTGGTAAGCCATATGGTCTAGGGCCTAAGCCCCATGACGGGGGAATTTTTCCAGATGGCGCTGATCGGCGCCCTGAGCGCGCTGCTGATCGCGGCGGCGATCACGGATTTGCGATCCCGCATCATATCCAACCGGTTGAACCTGGCCGTCGCGGCGCTCGCCCCTTTGTGGTGGCTGGCCTGCGGGCTGGACGTCTGGCCCGGCATGGCCGTGCAGCTGCTGGTCGGCGCCATCGTCTTCATCCTGTTTGCCGCGCTCTTTGCGGTCGGGATGATGGGCGGCGGCGACGTCAAGCTGCTCGGCGCGCTGGCGCTGTGGTTCCCGTGGCAGGCGGTGCTGTCCCTGATCGTTCTGATGGCGATGCTGGGCGGGCTGGTCACGATCGTCACGGTCATCCACCACCGGATGAGCAAAAAGCCGGGGCAACCCGAAATACCTTATGGCGTCGCCATCTCCATCTCAGCCCTTTGGTTGCTTGGCGAACGATATTTTAACCATTTTGCGTGATGAGTGGGGCACTGGGGGCAGTGCACCCATTTGAGGGAGGCGAATTTCGTCATGGATGCTAAGAAGATCGTGCTGCTGGTGGGGGCGCTTATCATAGCGGTCACTACAGCCCTGCTTGCACGCAGCATGTTGAGTTCGTCGAGCACGCCGCAGGTCAGCGCCGCGAACATGCCGGTCGAAGCCGACCAGCCGCATGTGCTGGTCGCGACCAAGGCGCTCCCGGTGGGCACCATCCTGGACGCGGAAAGCTTTCGTTTTCAGCCCTGGCCCAAGGATCTGATCGAACAGGCCTATTATCTGCGCGGTCAGGCCGACCCCGCCAAGCTGGCCGGCAGCGTCGTGCGCACCGCCATCACCGCCGGACAGCCGATGACGCAGGGTAGCATCGTCAAGCCGGGCGATCGCGGCTTCCTGGCCGCCGCGCTTGGCCCCGGCATGCGCGCCGTGACGGTGCCGGTATCGGCGCAAAGCTCGGTCGCAGGCTTCGTCTTCCCGGGCGACCGCATCGACCTTGTCCTGACGCAGAGCGTCAATGGCGGGGGCGACGGCGATCCGCTGAAGGTATCCGAAACCATTCTGCGCAACCTGCGCGTGCTCGCCACCGACCAGCGCATGGATGCGATGGGCGCCGACGGCAAACCGGAAGTGCGCACCTATTCCAACGTCACGATCGAAGTGACGCCCAAGATCGCCGAGAAGATCGCAGTGTCGCAGACGATCGGGTCGCTTTCGATGTCGCTACGCTCCATCGCCGACAATGCGTCCGACCTGGACGCCGCGATCGCTGGCACCGACGTCGACCTGCCCGGTAGCGCAAACGCGAACACCGAAAAGGCGATCATCGCGAAACTGGCCGCTCGTCCGGTCGATCGCGGCTCCACCTATTCGACCGGCGCCGACGTGTCGCGTTACCAGCGCAGTTCCGTCCCCGCCAAGGCCCAGGCCCCTGCGTCGCCGATGATGGCCGGCAACGGCGCCCCGCTCGGCGCCGTCGCCTATCAAGGCCCGGTCATCCGCGTGGCGCGCGGCACCACAGTGACCGAAGTTCCGGTCGGGGGGAAGTAAGATGAAGAGCTTGCACAATCGCGCCCCGCGCCTTGCCGCTCCGGCAATCGCACTGGGGCTGGCGGTCGCGACGGTCGCCGCGCCGACCACCGCGCTCAACGCCGCCCCCTCCAGTGCGCAGGACAATGCGATCCTGCTGTCGGTGGGCGGCAGCCGGGTCGTCAATCTGGACGCCAAGATGTCCGACGTCGTGATCGCCGATCCCGATGTTGTCGATGTCCATGTCCGCTCTCAGAACCAGCTGTACCTGATCGCGAAAAAGCCGGGCGAAACCACGGTGTTCGCCACGGCCCCCAACGGAAAGGTGCTGTTTTCGGGCACGGTCCGCGTCGGCAACAACCTGACCAGCATCGACGACATGCTGCGCCTGGCGATGCCGGGCGCGCAGATTGCGGTCAACAAGATGAACGGCATGGTCCTGCTGACCGGCACGATCCAGGCGCCCGAAGATGCAGCGGAGGCCGAGCGGCTGACGCAGGCCTTCGTCGGCAAGGACGTTACCGTGGTGAGCCGCCTGCGGATGGCGACCCCGCTTCAGGTCATGTTGCAGGTCAAGATCGCCGAAGTCACCAAGGATATCGGCCACAAGATCGGCGTGAACCTGGCGTCGGTCGATCGCGGTTCGGGTACGGCCGGCTATATCGGCGGTGGCTCCCGTGGTTTCGCCAACTATACGCGCGGTGAAACGACGGTCACGGCGAATTCGGACGGCACATCGACGGCGACAGCGACGCCCAGCTACTGGACGTTCAACAACGCCTTCGACGGCGGCTACAGCATCGGCGGCGTCGCCAAGCTGCTGGGGATCGACGTCGCGGCAGCCCTGGACCTGGCGGAATCGAGCGGGCAGGCCACCACGCTGGCGCAACCGAACCTCACCGCCCTCTCCGGTGAAACCGCCAGCTTCCTGGCCGGTGGCGAATATCCCTATACCGTGGGCAACGGGTTGCAGGGCAACTCGATCGAATTCAAGCAATATGGCGTGCAGCTGGCCTTCACGCCGACCGTGCTGGCCGACGGCCGCATCTCGCTGCGCGTCCGTCCGACCGTGTCGAGCCTGGATTTCACCGTCAGCTCGACCGTGCCGGCGCTCAGGAGCCGTACGGCCGAAACCACGGTCGAACTGGGTTCGGGCCAGGCCTTCATGATCGCGGGCCTGCTCAACAACGAAACCAGCAACACCATCAACAAGGTGCCGGGCCTGGGCGACATCCCGATCCTGGGCAGCCTGTTCAAGTCGCGGCAGTTCCAGCGCAACGAAACCGAACTGGTCATCGTCATCACGCCATATCTGGCGCGCCCGATGAACGCAGTGGACGTGCGCCTTCCTACCGACGGCTTCCGCAATGCCACGCAGGCCCAGGGCCTGCTGCTGCAACAGGGCAATGATGGCATCAGTGGCCAGCCCGGACAGGCGCCCCGGCGCGCGCCCGGCTCCACGCCCGTCGTGCCCAGCCCGCAGGCGTCTTCATCCCCGGCCAACCGGTCGAACAAGTCCGGTGCCGCCGCACCCGGCTTCAGCTTCTGACGGAAGGACAAAGACATGACTTCCCATCTGTCGATCAAGGCCATTGCGGCCATCGCGGTCCTGGCATTGCCGATGACCGCTCATGCCCTTCCCAAATCCAATCGTAGCGTCGATTCGGTGCATCAGCCGGTGGTCAGCCACAATGCCTATGTCTTCGACGTACAGGCCGGATCGAGCGGTGGCCTGACGCCTAACGAAGCGATCCGGCTGAACGAATGGTTCGTCACGATCGGCCTCGGCTATGGCGACAACATCGCCGTGGCGACCGATGGCGGCTATTATAATCCGGCGCTGCGCGACGATATTTCCGACGTCGTGGCGCGCCACGGCCTGCTGGTCGCCGAAGATAGTTCGGCCGAAGCGGGTCAGGCACCGGCCGGCAGCGTCCGGCTGATCGTGCGTCGCGCGACGGCCAGCGTACCGGGCTGCCCCGACTGGAATTCCAAGCAGGAAACCAACGGCACCCTGGCATCCTCCTCCAACTTCGGGTGCGGCATCAACAGCAACTGGGCCGCGATGGTCGCCAATCCGGAAGACCTCGTCCGTGGGCAGCAAAGCGACAGCGATCTGCGCACGGCGACATCGAACCGCGCCATCACCACCTATCGCGAAAAGAAGCCGACGGGTGCCGGCGACCTGAAAGAACTGACAGCAGGGGGAAAACAATAAGATGAACGCTCCCTGGAAACCGGGCCTGGGTGGCCAGCGCGACCCGTTCCACGCCTTCGTCTGCGACGATCACAGTTTCGACATGTTGCGCGCCGTCGCGGCCGAAATGGGATGGGCGCCGGAAAAGGTGAACAAGGGCGGCATGCGCAACGCCGTGCAGAGCCTGTCCATCACCGCCAGCCCGCAGATCCTGTTCGTCGATATGTCCGAAAGCGGCGATCCGCTGAACGACATCAACAGCCTGGCCGAAGTCTGCGAGCCGGGCACGGTGGTGATCGCCGCCGGCCAGGTCAATGACGTCCGCCTCTACCGCGATCTGGTCGCCAGCGGCATCCAGGACTATCTGCTCAAGCCCTTCGGCGCGGATCAGCTGCGCGATGCGCTGGCGCAGGCGCAGGCGGTGTTCATGGCGCCGCGCGATGCGGCACCCGAACGGCCGCATTCGACCGTGGCGGTCATCGGCACGCGCGGCGGCGTCGGCGCATCCAGCATCGCGACATCGCTGTCCTGGCTGCTGTCCGAAAAGAAGAAGCGCCCGACCGCGCTGCTCGACCTGGACGTTCATTTCGGCACCAACGCGCTGGCGATGGATCTGGAACCGGGCCGCGGCCTGACCGACGCGATCGAAAATCCCAGCCGCATCGACGGCCTGTTCATCGAACGCGCCATGGTGCGGGCGAGCGACACGCTGGCGATCCTGTCGGCCGAAGCGCCCATCAGCCAGCCGATGATGACCGATGGCGGCGCCTTCTACCAGTTGCTGGAGGAATTCCGACTCGCCTTCGAATGCAGCGTCATCGACCTGCCGCGCAACATGCTGATCCAGCATCCGCACCTGATGGCCGACGTGAACGTCACGCTGATCGTTACCGAACTGACGCTGGCGGGCGCCCGCGACACGATCCGTATCCTGTCCTGGCTCAAGAGCAACGCGCCGCAATCCCGTTTGCTGGTGGTCGCCAACCGCGTCCATCCCGGCGCGCCGGAAATCAGCCGCAAGGATTTCGAACAGTCGATCGAGCGCCGGGTGGACGTCATGGTGCCGTTCGACCTGCGCATCGGATCGCAGGCGGCGAAACTGGGCAAGACCCTGGCGGAAGCGGCCAAGGGCAGCAAGGTGGGCGCAGCCTGCATGGACATGCTGGACCAGGTCCTGGGGGCCGCCGACGCCGAACCGAATGTTGCTGGTTCCAAGGCGGCTCGCAAGAAGGGCGACTCGCTGCTCGGCAAGATCGATTTCAAATCGATGATGCCGTCGCGCCGCAAGGACAAGGCGACGCTGGATAATTGATCGCATGCGCCGCCCCTAGGGCGCGGCGCGGCATCCTGAAAGACGGGCGACGAGATGGACGGCAATTTCATCCTGATAACGGTGCTGATCGCGACCCTTGCGGGCGTCGCGATAATCGCGTTTGCCGGTCCGTCGCCGGACAAGGCGCGCAAGCGGCGTGTCGCGATGATCCGTGGCCGCCACAGCGAATCGGCAGAGGCTCTGCTGGAAGCGCGGATGCGCCGCGTGATTTCCAACCGCGATACCGGCGTCGAAGCCAAGATGCTGATATCGCTGATCCCCAACCCGGACAATCTGACCAAGCGTCTGAAGATGACCGGCAAGAAATGGACGCTCAGCCAATATATGACGGCCTGCGCCGGCATCTTCCTGCTGTTGTCGGCCTTCCTGATGCTGCGCGGCTTCCCTTTCCTGTTTGCGATGATGTTCGGCCTGGCCGCCGGGCTTGGCCTGCCGCACTGGTGGGTCGGCCGTCTGATCAAGGGGCGCGTGAGCAAGTTCACCGCGAAATTCCCCGATGCGTTGGAACTGTTGACCCGCGGTCTGCGATCGGGCCTTCCGATCGCAGAGACGCTGGGCATCGTGTCGAGCGAAATTCCAGGTCCGGTGGGCGAAGAGTTCAAGCTCATCACCGAACGCATTAAGATCGGCCGGACGATGGAGCAGGCATTGCAGGAAACGGCCGACCGTCTGGGTACGGCTGAATTCCAGTTCTTCGTCATCACCCTGGCGATCCAGCGCGAAACGGGCGGCAACCTGGCCGAAACCCTGTCCAACCTGGCCACCGTGCTGCGCCAGCGTGCGCAGATGAAGCTCAAGATCCGGGCGATGTCTTCGGAATCCAAGGCATCCGCCTATATCATCGGCTGCTTGCCCTTTCTGGTCTTTGGCCTGATCTCCTACATCAACTTCAATTATATGAGCCCCTTCTACACGGCCGACCCGGCGGGCATCTTCGGGCTGAGTTTGATGCAGGTGGTCGGCATCGGCGGCATGTGCTGGATGGGCATCGGTGCCTTCATCATGGCCCAGATGATCAATTTCGAAATCTGACGAGGGAGCGAGAAAGAATATGGACGCCCCTACCCCCGCCGGCACCCTGTTCGGCCTGACCGCCACCGATTTCGGCACGCTGCTGGCCGCGCTGGCGACGCTCGCCATATTGTTCGCGCTCTATGCCGTCATGACCGTGCGCGATCCCATGGCCAAGCGCGTCAAGGCGCTGAACGAACGGCGCGAGCAGCTCAAGGCCGGCATCACCGCCTCGACCGCGAAACGCCGCGCGAGCCTGGTGCGCCGGAACCAGACGACCGACCATATGCGGTCGTTCCTGTCGAGCCTGAAGGTCTTGCAGGACGACCAGCTCAAGGAGGCCCAGATTCGTCTGGCGCAGGCCGGTATCCGGTCGAAGGACTGGGCCGTCGCGGTCATCTTCGGCCGAATGTTCATGCCGATCTTCGTCGGCGGCGCTGCTGCGATCCTGCTCTATGGCGTAGGCATCGAACCCGAATGGGGTCCGTTGAAGCGCTTCTTCGCCTTCGCCGTGGCGCTGTTGCTGTCATACAAGGCACCTGACATCTTCATCAACAACAAGGTGCAGAAACGATCTGCCGCGATCCGCAAGGGTCTGCCCGATGCGCTCGACCTGCTGGTGATCTGCGCCGAAGCCGGTTTGACCGTCGATGCGGCCTTCAGCCGCGTGGCGCGCGAATTGGGCAAGGCCTATCCGGAACTGGGCGACGAGTTTCAGCTTACCGCGATCGAGTTGAGCTTTCTGACCGAACGGCGCATGGCGTTTGAGAATCTGGCGACCCGCGTGAAGCTGGACGCGGTCAAGGGCGTGGTCACGACCATGATCCAGACCGAAAAATACGGCACTCCGCTGGCGTCGGCGCTGCGCGTGCTGTCGGCCGAATTCCGCCACGAACGCATGATGCGCGCTGAAGAAAAGGCCGCGCGCCTGCCCGCGATCATGACCGTGCCGCTCATCCTGTTCATCCTGCCGACCCTGTTCGTCGTGATCCTGGGTCCGGCGGCCTGTTCGATCAGCACCGCCTTCTAAAAAAGTTGGAGAGCGGGACTGGCGCTGCCGTAGCGTCGCCCGGAAGACCCGCCCGCCCCGCCGAAAAAAGGCGGTAGCGGACGGGCTTTTTCATGCTTATCTGCATGTCAAAGACAAGGAGTGGATCGCATGAAATCGGCAGCTATCGCCATTTTGACCCTGACCGCCGCCGTCGCCCTGCCAGCGCAGGCCGCGCAACCCGTCACCGGCCGCTGGGCCACGGTGGACGGCAAGGCGATCGTCCAGATCGCGCCATGCGGAAAGCATCTGTGCGGCAAGATCGAAAAGATCGTAAAGCCCACCCCCGGCCGGCCGCAGACCGACATCAAGAACCCCGATCCGGCGTTGCAGTCCAAGCCGCTGGTCGGCCTGGCGCTACTGTCTGGCTTCAAGGATGATGGCGAATTGTGGAAGGGTACGATCTACGACCCTGAAAGCGGCAAAAGCTATGCGTCCAAGGTCAGCCGCAATGCCAATGGCACGCTGAAGGTTCAGGGATGCATCGCCTTCTTCTGCAAGACGCAGACCTGGACGCCGGTTCGCTGATCCTTACAGCAGGCTAAGCTGGGCTACCGGAGCGAAGCTGCGCCGGTGCAGCGGGGTCGGGCCATGTTCGCGCAGTGCGGCAAGGTGCCTGGCGCTGCCATAGCCCTTGTTCGTGTCCCAGCCATAATGGGGATGCTCGGCCGCCGCCGCAATCATCATCCGGTCACGCTCCTCCTTGGCGAGGATGGAGGCGGCCGCGATCGACAGGCATTTGCCATCGCCCTCCACGATTGCGGTCGAGGGCCAGCGCCATTGCGGACAGCGGTTGCCGTCCACCAGCACATGCGCGCAATCATGGCCCAGTGCCTCTACCGCTCGGGTCATGGCCAGCATCGTTGCCCAGAGGATATTGATCTCGTCGATTTCCGCGACGGTCGCGATGCCCACGCCCCAGCACAGGGCGCGCTCCTTGATCTGGCCTTCCAGCATGGCGCGTTTCCTGGCGCTGAGTTGCTTTGAATCGTTCAGGCCGTCGGGGCAGTCTTCGGCGCGCAGGATGACGGCCGCGGCCACGACGGGACCAGCCAGCGGTCCCCGGCCTGCCTCATCCACCCCGGCGACGAGGCCGGGATGGTGGATCAGTTCATGGGTAAAGTCAGGCATCGGCATAGCGCGCGGCAAAAGCCGCCGCGTCCCAGCCATCGCCATCCTTCGCGGCGAGCAGATGGTAGAAAGGCGTCATGCCCAAGGCGTGCCCCATCGGACCATGACCCTGCCCAAGCCCCGGCGCCGCTTGAAGAGCTGCCGCGACGAAGGCTTCCGCCCGATCGACGGCATCGCCCAGCGACAGGCCGGCACCCAGCCCCGCAGCGACGGCGCTGGCCAAGGTGCAGCCCGTGCCATGGCTGTGGCGCGTTTCCATCCGCCTGATCGAGAAGTCGGCGACCATATCCTCATCGACCAGAAGGTCGTGGATCAGCGGCTGGTCATCCTGCGCCTGCTGCGGCAGATGGCCGCCCTTGGCCAATATGACGCCGCCAGTCCGGTCGCGCAGCGCCTGCGCGGCATCCTCCAGCCCATCCAGATCGGCGATCGTGCGGCCCGTCAGCGCTTCCAGTTCGGGCAGGTTGGGCGTTTTGACGGTGGCGACCCGCATCAGTTTATCGAACGCGGCAATGGTGGCATCGTCGGCCAACATGGACCCGCTTGTCGCGACCATGACCGGATCGAAGACGATCGGTACATCGACCAGCTGCGCGAGCCGATCGGCAACGGCGTTGGCGGTTCGTGCGCTGCCGATCATGCCGATCTTTACCGCATCGACGCCGATGTCGCTGATGCAGCTTTCGATCTGCGCCAGCACCATGTCGGTCGGGATCGGGTGGACGCCCTGCACCCCCAGCGTGTTCTGCGCGGTGATGGCGGTGATGGCGGTCATGCCGTAGCCGCCGAGCAGCGTCACGGTCTTGAGATCCGCCTGGATCCCTGCGCCGCCCCCGCTGTCGGACCCGGCGATGATGAGGATACGGGGCAAGGTCACTGGCTGGATGTGGCCGTGAAATGCCGCACCGTAGAGGCGGGGTTGTTGGCCAGCGCCTTGCCCACGCGAGTCGGGCGGTCCATCAGTTCGCCGCCGCAATTGGGGCAGCGGTCGTCCAGCGCCTCCGCGCAGGGCGCGCAGAAACTGCATTCGAAGGAGCAGATGAACGCGCCGGGCTGATCGGCGGGCAGGTCCGTGCCGCAACGTTCGCAATCGGGGCGCATCTCAAGCATGGCAGATTTCCGTTTTGTTCGAACCGAACCGAGAAAGACAAATGTTACGCCGCCGCCTTCTCGACCGCGGCGCAGATGCGGTCCACCACATCCTTCACCTGATCCTCGCGGTCGCCCTCGGCCATGACGCGGATCACAGGTTCGGTGCCGGAAGGACGGATGACAAGCCGGCCGGTGCCGCTCAGTTCCGTTTCCGCCTGCGCAATGATGCGCTTCACATCCTCATGCTCCAGCGGCTTGCCGCCGGAAAAGCGGACATTCTTCAGCAATTGCGGCACCGGATCGAACTGGTGCAGCACGTCGCTGGCCGGCTTGCCGGAGCGGACCAGCGCGGCCAGCACCTGCAACGCCGCGACCGTGCCGTCGCCGGTGGTGGCATAGTCGGACAGGATCATGTGACCGGACTGTTCGCCGCCGACATTGAAGCCGCCCTCCCGCATCCGTTCCAGCACATAGCGATCGCCGACCTTGGTGCGTTCCAGATTGATGCCCTTGTCCGACAGGAAGCGTTCTAGACCGAGGTTCGACATGATCGTCGCGACCAGCCCGCCGCCGCGCAGCGTCCCTTCACGCGCAAAATTGGCGGCGATCAGCGCCATGATCTGATCGCCATCGACAAGTCTGCCCTTTTCATCGACGACGATCAGCCTATCGGCGTCGCCATCCAGCGCGATGCCGATGTCCGCGCCAGACGACACCACGGTTTCCTGCAACAGCAGCGGCGCGGTGGAGCCGCAACCGTCGTTGATGTTGATGCCGTTGGGGGTGACGCCGACCGCGACGACGGTGGCGCCCAGTTCCCACAGCGCGGACGGCGCGACCTGATAGGCGGCGCCATTGGCGCAATCGACCACGATCTTGAGGCCATCAAGTCGCAGGTCGGCGGGGAAGCTGGACTTGACCGCATGGATATAGCGGCCGCGTGCGTCCTCGACCCGGCGGGCACGACCGATATCCTTGGACGCGGCGAGAGGAATATCCTGGCCGATCAACGCTTCGATCTTCAGCTCATCCTCGTCCGACAGCTTGTAGCCGTCGGGGCCGAACAGCTTGATGCCATTGTCGAAATAGGGATTGTGGCTGGCGGAGATCATGACGCCAAGGTCCGCGCGCATCGAATGGGCGAGCAGCGCCACGGCGGGCGTCGGGATCGGACCGAACTGCACCACGTCCATGCCCACGGCGGTGAAGCCGGCGACCAGCGCATTTTCGACCATATAGCCCGAAAGCCGCGTATCCTTGCCGATGACGACGCGATGACGGTGGCTGCCGCGCAGAAAATGCGTACCCGCCGCCATGCCGACCTTCATCGCCAGCTCAGCGGTCATGGGCCATTGGTTGGTGCGGCCGCGAATGCCGTCGGTGCCGAAATATTGCCTGCTCATGCCACCTTCCATGCACCGATCAGGGTCAGGCGATCAACCCGCAGCCGCCACATGAGCAATCTTTAATCGACATTCCCCGACGATGGCGGCATCGGCAAGGGATGGAAAATTTCAATGGCTTTGTCGACGGCCTGTCCGCCGCCGTCTTTTTCAAGGTGCCGCTTTTTGGCGCGCAGATCGAACTGATCGTGCTGTACCTGGCGCTGCCGATGCTGTTCTTCACCCTTTGGCTGGGCTTTCCCAATATAACCCAGGTCGGGCGCGCGATCCGCATCCTGCGCAGCCAACCCCATGCAGGCGAGGCGAAGGGCGATGTCAGCCAGTGGGCGGCGCTCTCCACCGCGCTGTCGGGCACGATCGGCCTCGGCAATATCGCGGGTGTCGCGGTGGCGCTGACCATGGGTGGCCCCGGTGCGATATTGTGGATGTTCATCATCGGCTGGTTCGCGATGACGGTGAAGATGGCGGAGGTGACGCTGGGCCTGAAATATCGGGTCTTCGACAGTCGCGGCCATGTGCATGGCGGGCCGATGTATGTGCTCAAGGCCGTGGGCGCGGCGCGGGGCTGGCCGAAATTGGGTTTGGCGCTGGGTGGCAGCTACGCCTTTTTCGCCCTGTTCGGCGCGATCCCGATGGTGCAGGTCAACCAGAGCTTTGCGCAGGTCAAGGTCGTCACTGGCCTCACCAATGGCTGGGCCTATGGCGTGTTTCTGGCGGGCGCGGTGGCTTTGGTGACGCTGGGCGGCGCGGCCTGGCTGGGCGAGGTGTCGAAGCGGCTGACGCCGATCAAGGTTGCGGTCTATCTGGGCGGGGTCGCGGCGATCCTGATCCTGCATATCGGCGAAATTCCGGGCGCGCTGGCGCTGATCTGGAATGGGGCATGGTCGGGTGATGCGGCGACCGGAGGCGCGGTGGGCGCTTTCGTAGCAGGGATGCGGCGCGCGGTGTTCGCCAGCGAGGCGGGCGTCGGGTCTGCGGTGATGGCGCATAGCCTGGCCCGCGCCAAGCATCCGGTGTCCGAAGGGCTGGTCGCGCTGCTGGAACCCCTGCTCGGCACGATGATCGTTTGTGCGCTTGGCGGGCTGGCGCTGGTCGTGGCGGGCACATGGAATGGTGGGCTGGAGGGGATTGCGATCACCTCCGCCGCCTTTGCGCAGGTGTCGCCCTGGTTCCCCTGGCTATTGGCGGTGGTAGTGTTCCTCTTCGCCTATTCGACGCTGGTGGCCTGGGGCTTTTATGGGTTGCAGGCCTGGGGCTATCTGTTCGGCAATGGCCCGAAAGCGCAGTGGACCTACAAGATCCTGTATGTCGTCGCGCTGCCCCCGGCGGCGGCGATCGACCTGGGCCGGGTGGTCGGGATCGTCGACAGCAGCTTCTTCCTGATGGCCATCCCCAACGTCATCGCGCTGTACCTGTGCGCCGGTGAATTGCGGCGCGATGTGCGCGACTATCTTTCGAAGGCCGAAGCTTAACTTCGCATATTTCCCGCCAAATGCGACATTTCGTTGCGCGGGGATGATCCTATCGGAAAGTCTCCCATGCCTGTCTCCAACGGATGAGGTAGCGGATTTCGGTCATGTAGGACAGAAACGAAAAGGCCCCGCACCTTTCGGAGCGAGGCCTGTTCGTCGTGCAGACGGTTAGATCGTCAGATCTTGTCGCCGAGCGCGCCCTTGACCGATCCGGCGACGTCCTGCGCCGTACCCTTGGCCTTTTGCGCCTTCCCTTCGGCTTCCAGACGGTCGTTGTCCGTCGCCTTGCCGATGCCTTCCTTGATGGAACCAGCGGCCTTGTTACCTGCGGCCTTCAGCTTGTCGGTTGTCTCGCCCATGTCGATACTCCTTGGTTAGGGTGTTGGAGTATCAACGACAGGCAGTACGAAGGGTTGCCGCCGGTACGAAGGCGAAACGAAATATCAGAGCGGCTTCTCGTAAATCTGATAAACTTTGTTCACGGTGCTGTTGATGGCGTCGGCGATGGCGTTCATGCCCTGATTGTCGTCCAGCACCCAGCCGATCTCGCCACGGGTGGAACCATAATGGGCGACCGCTTCCACGCGGATCGTCTCGATCATCATGAAGGCGAGCTGGCTGGCCATGCGGGAGCTTTGCAGCCGCTGGACCACGCCCATCAACGGCACGCGCATCGTGCGCGCCTTGGGCTTGCGCAGCCATTTCAGCAGCTTGATGAAGCCGAAGGGGAAGAGCGAGCCGTTCAGGGACTTGGTCGCTTCATTGAGGTCCGGCAGCGTCATCATGAAGGCGACCGGTTCACCATCCAGTTCGGCGATCATGATCAGATCCTCGAACACGATCGGCTTCAATTTCTTGCCGGTGTGGGCGACTTCCTCATCCGTGATCGGCACGAAGCCCCAATTATTGCCCCAGGCGTCATTGAGGATCGACAGGATGATGGCGGCTTCCTTGTCGAATTTCGACTTGTCGACCTTGCGGATGGTGATGCGCGGGTTCTTGTGGCCCGACTGGACGATGCGCTGGATCAGCGGCGGAAAGCTTTGCGTGATGTCCAGTTCATAGGTTTTGAGCTGCTTGGCCGGCGTGTAGCCCGCGCCTTCGATCATCGCCTGATAGGCGGGGCTGTTATGTCCCATCATCACCGTTGGCGGATGGTCATGGCCGGCGATCAGCAGGCCCGGCTCTTCCCAGATGGACAGAGAAATCGGACCCAGCACGCGGGTCATGCCCTTGGTGCGCAGCCAATTTTCGGCCGTGGCGATCAGCGCCTTGCCCGTCGCGTCATCCTCCGCCTCGAACAGGCCGAAATTGCCGGTGCCCTGTCCCATGCCCTGTTCGACCGGCTGTTGCAGCGCGAGATGGTCGATATGGGCCGAAATGCGGCCGACCACCTGGCCATTGCGACGGGCAAGGAAATATTGCGCCTCGGCATGGCCGAAAAAGGGGTTCTTCCCGGGCGTGAGCAATTCCTTCACCTCCGCCTTCAACGGCGGCACCCAGTTGGGATCGTTCGCATAAAGCCGCCAGGGCAGGTCGATAAAGGCCTTGAAATCGGCCTTGCCGGAAACGGGGGTGATGACCAGTTCGTTATGCGCCACGGGTGCCGCCTCGAAAGAAAAATGAAGTGCGGTGCAGTTCGGCGCTTGTTTGCGGAATGTCAATCACGCGCCGCGTTCAGGCAGGTAACAGGGTGAATATGTCATGGTGCTGCCATGATCTCAGCGCATTTGGAGGCTAGGACCGCCCGCATGACAGTGCATGATCCCATTCTTGCCGCCGCGCAGCGGGCGCGGGCGGCCATTCCCGACGATAGCGCCATGCTGCGCGCTGCGGCCGATTTGACGCGCGCCCATTCGACCGCCAATCCGCGCATCTACTGGCCCGACCTGCTGGCATCCGCGCTGGTCGGCTGGGGCGCGATGGCCGGCGCTATTCTGGTCGACAATGTGGCAATCGCGGTTGCCTGCGGCATCGTGGCGATGCTGGCGCTCTATCGTGCGGCCAGCTTCATCCATGAACTGACCCATATTCGCAAGGGCGCCCTGCCCGGCTTCCGCTTCGCATGGAATCTGATCGTCGGCGTCCCGCTGATGATCCCGTCCTTCATGTATGAAGGCGTGCATACCCAGCATCACCAGCGCACCCGCTATGGCACGGCGGACGATCCCGAATATCTGCCGCTGGCGCTGATGAAGCCCTGGTCGCTGCCCTTGTTCATTCTCGTCGCGTCGCTGGCGCCGATCGGTCTCATCCTGCGCTTTGGCGTGCTGACGCCGCTGTCGCTGCTGATCCCGCCATTGCGCGCCAAGGTGGTGGCGGAATTTTCCGCCCTGTCGATCAACCCCGCCTATCGCCGCCGCGCGCCCGAAGGCGCGTTTGCCCGCCAATGGGCAGCCCAAGAAGCGGGCGCGAGCCTGTTCGCGCTGGCGCTGGTGGCGAGCGTCTTCGCCTTCGGCTGGAAGCCTTTGCTGGTCTATATGGCGATCCATTCGGCCATGACGGTCATCAATCAGTTGCGCACCCTGGTCGCGCATCTGTGGGAGAATGAGGGCGAGCCGATGACGGTGACGGCCCAATATCTGGACTCGGTCAATGTGCCGCCGCCCGGCACCCTGCCCGCTTTGTGGGCGCCGGTGGGCCTGCGCTATCATGCGCTCCACCACCTGCTGCCGAGCGTACCCTATCATGCGCTGGGCAAGGCCCATGCCCAACTGATCGCGACGCTGGGCACGGATTCGCCCTATCATCGGGGCAATTACAAGGGGATGCTGCCGCTGGTCGGCAAGATCGCCCGGAGCACCATGGCGGCGCGCTGAGCCGGATCCGATTCACGCGAAGACGAACGGAAGTTGCGTAATTGATATGAATGTGCCCCGGCGAGGCCGGGGTCCGGTTCATAGCGTGGGACTGGACCCCGGCCTTCCCCGGGGAACGCCTTGGTATAGGGCTCCGCGCGGGGAAAAATAACTTCCAGTTGCGGGTTGAAACCTGATTTCACGCAATTATATCGGGGTTGTTCCGGTCTTTCCCCTCCCCCTAAAGAGGATCGGAACGCCCCCTCTGGAAGGCCCCGCGCGACGTCCCTTGGTCGCCGGGGCCTTTTTATTCGGGGCGCGACAATCGCAGGCCGGCCATGAACCGGGTCGTTATTTTCCGTGATGTCCGAGCCGTGCACTATTCCATTGCACGCGACGTCATTCTTCCGTGCGGAACAGGACCGTTTCGCCCACCAGCAGGAACAGGAAGAAGGGCGCCCAGGCGGCCAGCACCGGCGGGTAAGCGCCGAGACTTCCCATCGCGAGCGAGAAATTGTCGGCAACGAAATAGGCAAAGCCCAGCGCCATGCCCAATACCGCACGCATGAACAGTTGGCCCGAACGCGCCAAACCAAAGGCCGCGACCGACCCCAGGATCGGCATCAGCAGGGCGGAAAGCGGGCCGGACAGCTTGTGCCACAGGCTGCCTTCCAGTTCGGCGGTAGGCCGACCGGCGTCATGCAGGTCGGAAATCGCCGCCTCCAGCTCACTGAACGTCAGCGCGTCGGGATCGACCCTTGCCAGCGTGAACTGGTCGGGGCGGATGTCGTGGCCGAAACGGACGGTGCCGACATTGGTCACGGTGCCGCGCGCCACATCGAACTGCCGCGCACCTTCCAGCAGCCAGCTCTTGCTCGCGGCGTCATAATGGCCCTTGGGCGCCTGAACGATGGTGGTCAGGCTGTTGTTGATGCGGTTGTAGATCTGCACCTTGCGCAGCTGCACCTGCGTACCGCGCCCGGCGACGATCGCCGCGTTGACCAGATTATTGCCGTCGCGCACCCAGGGATTGCTCTTTACGCCGCTGTCCGGCGGGGTCGGGCCATAATCCACCGCGGCCCACGCGCTCAACGCCGCCGTCGATCGGACGACGATCCGTTCGTTGAACACGAAGCTGATGACCGACACGCCCAGCGCCGCCACCACCAGCGGCGCCAAAATCTGATGCGCGGACAGGCCCGCCGCCTTCATCGATATGATTTCGCTATTCTGGTTGAGCGTCGCCAGCATGACCAGCGTGCCCAGCAGCACGGAAAACGGCAGGAACCGGGCAATGATCTGCGGCGCGCGCAGGCCGACATAATGCCATAATTGCGCGTCGCCATTGCCCGGATAGGCCAGCACGTCGCCCGAATTGCCGAGCAGGTCGAGCGTCTGGAGCACGACCACCAGCAATGCCAGCACGGCAAAGGTCCGGGTCAGGAACAGGCGCGCCATATAGAGGCTGATCTGGCGCGAGGGGAAGAAGTTGAACTGCATGGGTCAGGCCGCTCCTTCCGCGGCGGGCGCACGGCGGCGGCCAAAGCGCAGCAGACGCACGATCTGCTTGCCCAATTTGGAGAAGGCGACTTCCAGCGCGCCGATCGGCTGGCCGCCGGGGCGGTTGGCGATCACATGATACATCCACAGCACCAGGCCCGACGCGAGCAGGAACGGTCCCCACAGGGCGATGATCGGATCGACCTTCCCCAGCGCGCCGATGCCTTCGCCATATTGATTGATCTTGTGATAGGTCACGATGAAGACGATCGAGAGGAAGACGCCGAGCGCCGAGGTCGATCGCTTGGGCGGGATCGCAAAGGCCAGTGCGGCCAGCGGCAGCAGGAACATGAACACCACTTCGACCATGCGGAAATGGAAATTGGCGCGCACTTCGGCCTTCAGCTTGTCGGGCGTGGCCGGGCTGCGGCCGATCACCATCAATTCGGGAATGGTCTTTTCCCGATCGACGTCGCGGCCACGGAAATTCTCTATCTGCGGCAGGTCGATCGGCAGGTCATGGCTCGAGAAGGACAGGATGCGCGGCGTCTTGTACTTCGGCCCGTCATTGACCAGCACGCCATTGCGCAGGCGGAAGATGATGACGTCGGGATCGTCGGTGGCCAGGAAGGTGCCCTGCGCCGCCGTCACTGCGACCGACTGGCCATCCTTGCCGACCGCGCGGACGAAGATGCCTTGCAGGTTGCGGCCTTCATCCTTGCTGCGTTCGATGCGCATCGTCATGCGCTTGCCCAGGTTGGTGAACTCGCCGACCTTGATCGAGGCGCCGAGCGCACCGGAGCGCAGCTCGAACCGCAGCGCTTCATAGGCGTGGCGCGAGAGGGGCTGGACGAAGCCGACGATGCCGAAATTGAGCAGGGCCAGCGCGATCGCGTACATATAGGGCACGCGCAGCAGCCGGCCGTAGGACAGGCCCACCGCGCGCATCACGTCCAGCTCCGACGACAGGGCCAGCTTGCGGAAGGCGAGCAGGATGCCAAGCATCAGGCCGATCGGGATGCCGAGCGAGAGATATTCGGGCAGCATATTGGCGAGCATGCGCCACACGACGCTAACCGGCCCCCCTTCCGCCGCGACGAAATCGAACAGGCTGAGCATCTTGTCGAGCACAAGCAGCATCGCGGCGATCACCAGCGTGCCCAGCATGGGCACGGCGATCAGGCGGGCGAGATATCGGTCGGTGGCGGTCAGCATTCTCTAAGTCGTCGTCCCATCACCATGTTTTGGCCGCAAACCCATCCCATATGCGGGTCAGGTAGAAAAGCGGGGCGAACAGGGGCTCGCCGTCCGGTCCATATCGGCGGCTATAGCTTCCAGGAGTCTGATGGTCATGATAAAAGTTGCAATGGGTCTGATGGTCGGAACAGCGATGGTCGCTGCAAGCCCGGTCATGGCCCATGGCCAGGAAATTCCGAACGATCTGGAACGCTGCGGCGCGGATGCGCGCGGGCCGGCGGTGCTGGTCGATGTGCGTGGTTTCACGGCTGCTACCGGCAAGGTCCGCGTCCAGTCCTATCCCGCCACGAAGGCGGCCTGGCTGGCGAAGGGCGAATGGCTCAATCGAATCGATACGGCGGTGAAGCCGGCCAATGGCGCGATGCGCTTTTGCGTGCCGGTGCCCAGGTCGGGGGAATATGGCATCGCCGTGCGGCACGACCGCGACGGCAATGGCAAGACCGACATTTCGCGGGACGGCGGCGGATTTTCCAACAATCCGGCGATCAGCATCTTCAATCTGGGCAAGCCCGGCGTGGAGAAGGCGGCCTTTCATGTTGGGCCGGGCGTGACGAAAATCACGATCAACCTCAAATATATGTGATCGAAAAGCCATGGTAAGCGTCGCCCTCTTGTCCAATCCAAAATCCACGGGCAACCGGCAGACGCTTCCGCGCGTGCGCAGTTACTGCGCCAGCAACCCGGATATCTTCCATTATGAGGTGGAGCAGGTCGACCAGATAGGCCGGGCGTTCCAGACGATCGCCCGCGTCGATCCGGTCGTCATCGTCATCAATGGCGGCGACGGCACGGTGCAGGCTTCGCTGACCGAACTCTATCAGGGTGAGCATTTCAAGGGCCGGGTGCCGCCGATCGCGGTGCTGCCCAATGGCAAGACGAACCTGATCGCGCTGGACCTGGGCATCCATGGCGATCCGATCAAGGCGCTGGAGCGGATCGTGCAGATCGCCAAGGCGGGCGTGGACGACCATGTCGTCGCGCGCGAACTGATCGCGCTGTCCGACGGCGCGGTCGGCAGCCGGCCGGTGCTGGGCATGTTCCTGGGCGGCGCGGGCCTGGCCGACTACATGCTCTATTGCCGCAACCAGATTTATCCGCTGGGCCTGTCCAACGGCCTTAGCCATGTGATCACCGCGATCGCCGTTGTCTTTTCGCTGCTGTTCGGTATCCGTGCCAAATTCCTGCCGCCTTCGGGCAATCCCGTGCGGATATCGCTGATCCGCGACGGGCAACTGGTCGGGCGCTTTGCCGTGCTGATCGTGACGACATTGGAGCGATTGCTGCTGGGCGTGGATCCTGGCGATAGCCGGCGCGGCAATATGAAGCTGATGGCGGTCGACCAGAATCTCCCGGCGCTGTTGCGACTGGTGTGGGCCAGCCTGTTCCGGCGCGTGGGCAAACGGCAGATGCAGGGCATCCATCTTGAACAAGGCGACGTCATCCGGATCGAGGGCGACCGCAGCAGCGTGATCCTAGACGGCGAATTGTTCGAAGCGTCGGAAGGCAAGCCGATCGTGTTGCGATCAACCCAGCCGGTGCCGTTCTTGCGACTGGCGGCTTAGGGCCGGGGTCGCCGTTGGGTTGGTTGGTTTGCGGTCGTTGATCAGCAGGCTGAACACGCCTTATCACTTGTTGGACGGATTACCGTCCTTGAACTCGATCCTCACCGCCAGAAATGGTGCCGTTCCCCGGTTCATCACGGCATGCAGGCCCTCCGGTTCCCCTTTCACGGTCTGAGTGGGCTTGAGTGCGGGTGCGTCGAAACGCCGGGTCTCTACCGGACGGCCATCAATCAACTTATATTCAATATAGCTGATGGGCTGGGGCTGCTCGAAATACATCAAGCTCGGCCAGAGGTGTTCGTGGACGGGTTCAGTCGCGCCAGGGGCTACCTCGACCCGCAGAACACGAATTTTGTCATCTTCCATGAGAACATGGTGACTGCCCGGCGCAACAGCAACGGCATCGAAATCCTTAGCAGATGCGCTGACCGCAGTGGCCGTAGCGATCAACATTGCCAAAGAGAGAATGCGTGGCACGGCGGCTCCTATCTACGCGGCTTTCAGCACGCGGCGCTACTCTAAATAGTTTTAGTCAATGACGCTACTGGTCGTTAGCCGTCACCCTGGAAACGCCGGCGCCGCCAGGGCCCGTGCGTGGTCGCGGATTCCCGAGGGCCAGTCCTGCGACAGCGCCATGAACTGCGCGCCATCCTTTGCGAAGAGCGCGCGGATCGCAGCTTCGTAGCCGGGGCGATCTCCGGCCATGGCCGTCATGAAATGATAGGCCGCGTCCATCGCGGCGCGCGGGTCGGGTGTTGTCGCGCTGGCCTTGCGGGCGTCTTCGACCAGACGGCGGATGGTCGCCGATGCGCCGCCCGGTTGGGTGGCCAGCCATTCCCAATGACGCGGCAACAACGTCACTTCGCGCGGCTGGACGCCCAGCTTCGGGCGCCCCCTGCCCCGCGCTTCCTCAACCGCAGGACCGCGCAGGTCGATATCGACCTGCCGCCCGGTCGCATCGTCGAACAGCAAAATATTCTGGGCCTCGTCGCCCATGGCGCGCAACGCCGCGCGCACTTCGCCTTCGTCGCCGGTCGCGATCCACAGCTCGCCCGCAAAGGCCGTCAATGTCCGGTCCATGCCGAATCTCCCTTCGACACGGATAATATTATCCGGGCATTATTGAGTCAATATGATCCGGGTATAATTAAATGTCGCGCAGTTCCACCCAGGTGGGGGCATGGTCGCTGGCCTTTTCCCGGCCGCGAAATGCCTTGTCGACCTGCGCGTCGATCAGGCGATCGGCGGCGGCGGGGCTGAGCAGCAGATGGTCGATGCGGAACCCCGCGTCGCGCGGCCAGCTGTTCGCTTGATAATCCCAGAAGGTCCACACACCGCCATGGGGATGGCGGCTGAGGATCGCGTCGGTCCAGCCGTCGTTCAACAAGCAACGATAGGCTTCCCGGCTTTCCGGCTGCATCAGCGCGTCTTCCTGCATCGCCTTGACCGAGAATGTGTCGATGTCGCGCGGGATGACATTATAGTCGCCGGCCAGGATGGCGGGCACTTCCTCCGCCCATATTTCCGCGGCGCGGGCCCGCAACCGCTTCATCCAACGCAGTTTATAGTCGAATTTCGGGCCGGGCTGCGGATTGCCGTTGGGCAGGTAGATGCTGGCGACGCGCACGCCCTTCACATCCGCTTCCAGATAGCGGCTATGCTCGTCCTCCGGCTCGCCTTCCAGGCCCCGGCGTATCTCGACAGGCGTTTCGCCGCGCGCGAGGATGGCGACGCCGTTGAAACCCTTCTGCCCGTGCCAGATCACGCCATAGCCGGCAGCTTCGATATCCTTGACCGGAAAGGTTTCGTCGCTGGTCTTGATTTCCTGAAGGCAGGCGATGTCGGGCCGCGTTTCGTCCAGCCATTCCAGCAGGCGCGGCAGGCGCGCCTTGATGCCGTTGATGTTGAAGGTGGCGATGCGCATGGATGACCCTCTGTTCCGTTCCCGCCCTCCTTTGGAGAAAGGAATGGCCTTCGACAAGCTCAGGCGCAACGGAAGGAGAGGATCAGACCGAGAAGCTGGTACCGCAGCCGCAGCCGGCCGTGGCGTTGGGGTTCGTCACCTTGAACGCCTGCCCGCCCAGATCCGATACGAAATCGACCGCGGAGCCGCGCACCAGGTCGATGCTGACATCGTCGACCACCAGCGTCACGCCGTCGCGCTCCACCGTCAGATCTTCCGCCTCGACCGCTTCGGCCAGGCCGAACCGGTACTGGAAGCCCGAACAGCCGCCCCCTTCCACCGACAGGCGGAGGATGGCGGGCTTGCCCTGCCTGGCGGCGATGGCGGCGACGCGGGCAGCAGCGGACGGGGTGAGATCAATGTCGGACATGGTGCCTAGATAGGATCAAGCAAAAGGCCCGGCAACCCATCGGGCGCCGGGCCTTTTGCGAATATCGTGGTAAAGCCGATCAGTCGGCGGCTTTTTCTTCCGCCTTGGTCGGACCGCCCATGGCGAGAGGCGGCTTGGTGTTCATCGCGACCAGATAGTCGGGGCCGGCGACGAAGGGCAGCGGGTTGATGGCGGCGCCATCGACGCGCACTTCATAATGGAGATGGCTGCCGGTGGAACGGCCGGTCGAGCCCATCAGGCCGATCACCTGGCCGCGCTTCACATAGCTGTTTTCGGCGACCAGCAGCTTCGACATATGGCCGTAGCGCGTTTCCATGCCGCTGCCGTGCGAGATCTGGACGAGATTGCCATAGCCGCTGGCCCAGCCGGCGCGGCTGATGATGCCGTCGGCCGTTGCGTGGATGGGCGTGCCAATGGGGCCGGGGATGTCGATGCCCTTGTGCATGCGGGCGGCGCGGTTGAACGGGTCGGAACGGACGCCGAAGTTGGACGTGAGCGAAAGCTTTTCGACCGGGCGGCCCGACGGGATATAGGCTGCGGTCTTGGCGTTGCCGTCCAGCCGCTGAAGGCTGGAGAAGAGGTTGGAGAAGCCGACGTCGGACGGCCCAAGCGCGCTGGTATTGATTTCAGACGCTTCGCCATAGGGATCGTCGGTTTCGGTGGCGTGGGCCGGGGCGGTCGCGCACAGCGCGCCGACAATCCCGATACTCGCTAAGACCGCCTTAACCTTCTTCGCCTGGAACCAAAGCGACGGACGAACATTAACCGAATGAAGAACCGACATGCAGACCCCGACTATGTCACCGGAGGCTTGATGCCCCTCGGCGCTTCCCGTGTTCAATTTTTTGGCGACCTGGATCGCCCCCGCTGAACGCAGACTGCAAATTGCCGCTTATGTTGCAAGCGCCGCGTAGAATTCTTCCGTCAAACCGGCCTGTCGACGCGCTGAGTCGTTGAACGGTGGTTTAACGCTGCCGCGAAAATGCCTTTTCACAAGCATTTGGTAATGTTTTGGGGATTCGACGCCCAGTCGTTTCGTCGCCCAGACGAACCAGTTCGTCCCCGCCGCGACATGGCGAATTTCGTCATCGACGATGCGTCGCAGCATCCGCCCCGACGCCATGTCCCCCGCCCCCTCGAACCGCTCCACCGTGGCGGGCGTGATGTCGAGTGCGCGGGCCTCCAGCACCATGGGCACGATGGCCAGCCGCGCCAGCACATCGCCCGCCGTCTCCTCCGCCGCCTGCCATAATCCGTCATGGGCTGGCAGCGCGCCATAATGGCTGCCCAATTGCCGCAATCGCCGGTCGAGCAGCGCGAAGTGCATCGCCTCGTCCGCGCCGACCTTCATCCATTCGCTGGTGAAGTCGGGCGGAAACTGGTCGCCGAAACGGCCGATCAGGTCGAACGCCAGGTCGATCGCGACGAATTCGATATGGGCCAGCGCATGGAGCATGGCGATGCGCGCCCGTTCCGATCCGATCTTGCCCCGACGGGGCATGTGCGCTGGCGACAGCAGGATCGGCGCCGCCGGTCGCGCGGGCCGGTCGGGGATGGTCGCGTCGAAACGATGCGCCAGACGGCCCAGCCGCCAGGCGCGCGCCACCGCGCGCGCGGCCATCAGCTTGGCCTGCGGATCGGGCGTCAGCAGCACATGGGCGCAGGCCGCGCCCACGCTCGTCACGGACAGTGGCAGGCTCAAAGCGCGGTCACGGCTCCCAGCACATCTTCGGCATGGCCCTTCACCTTCACCTTGGGCCAGACCCGCAGGATCTTGCCGTCAGCGCCGACCAGGAAGGTCGCCCGTTCGATCCCCATATATTTGCGGCCATAGAGCGACTTTTCGACCCATGTGCCGAAGGCTTCGCAGACCGTCCCCGGCTCGTCCGAGGCAAGGATGACCGACAGGCCATATTTTTCCGCAAACTTCTTCAGCTTCGCCGGCTTGTCCTTCGAAATGCCGATCACCGGTACGCCGGCGGCGGCATATGCGTCGGCCAGCGCAGTAAAATCCTTGGCTTCGTTGGTGCAGCCGGGCGTATCCGCCTTGGGATAGAAATAGACGACCAGCGGCTTGCCCTGATAGCCGTGCAGCGTGAAATCGACGCCATCGGCATCCTTGAGCGTCACATCGGGGATCGCGTCACCCTGTTCGAGCATGGTCATTCCTCCTGATAGGGCGCGGCCAGCGCGGCCCAGGCTTCGCCCACGCATATCCGCGCCCTGGCATAGCTGGCAAGCAAACCGTCCCAATCTTCCGCGCCGCATGCGCGCGCGACCAGCGGTCGGCTCGCCTCCGCCGGCTCGGTCGATTTGGGCGAGACCAGCCGGGAGACGACGAGATAGCGGGTGATGAGGTCATGCGCGGCGATCAGGTCGGCGGGCAGATGGCCAGCCGCGACCAATGCGGCCAGCGCCTTACCCAGATCGGGGTCGAAGGCGATGCGATAATGGAACTGGTTGACGTGGATCAGGAATTCCAGATCGACGAGGCCACCCGGCACCAATTTCACGTCCAGATCGCCGACCGGCGGCTTGTGCTTCGCGATGTCGCCGCGCATCTTGACCGCCTGCCGCGCCAGATCGTCGAAATCGCGGGGGCGCTGGAGCGTTTCGGACAATATCGCGTCGAGCGCGGCGCGCGCCTGTGGCGAACCGTACACCGGCCGCGCGCGGGTGAGCGCCAGATGTTCCCAGGTCCAGGCCTCTTCCCGCTGATAACGCGCGAAGCTGTCCAGGCTGACGGCGAGCAAGCCCTGCGCGCCGGACGGGCGCAGCCGGGTATCGACTTCATAGAGCGGGCCGGAAGCGGTGGGGACGGACAAGGCGTTGGTGATGCGTTGCGCCAGTCGGTTGAAATATTGGGTCGCGCCCAATGGCCTGGCGCCGTCGGATTCGGTCGAGAAGGCGCCGGTGAAGAGATAGACGAGATCGAGGTCCGACGCATGGGTCAGCACGCCGCCGCCCATGCGCCCCAGCGCCAGGATCAGCAATTCGCCGCCCGGCACCTTGCCATGGGCGCTTTCGAACTCGGCGACGGTGGCGGCGGCCAGCGCCTGGATCGCGGCTTCGGCGACGCGGCCATAGCCCCGCCCGGCCTCCAGTGGATCGCCGCCCCGGATGATCTGCGCGCCCAGCGCAAAGCGGCGATCGCCCACACGCTGGCGCACCCGATCGAGCAGGGTCTGATAATCCTCGCCCGGTTCCAGCCGGCCCAATTGCGCCGCCAATATCTCGACCGAGGGCGCGGGATCGAAGGCGGAAGCGTCGATCAGTCCGTCGATCAATTCCGCCCGACGGCCAAGCGCATCGGCCAGCGTCGCGGCATGGCTCAATATCTCGGCCAGCAGTTCGACCAGGGCGGGGCGCGCGGCCAGCAGCTTGAAGAAGTTGATGGCGCTCGGCAGCCGGCCGATCATGTCGTCCAGCCGGTTGAGCGCGCGCGACGGATCGGGCGCGCTGGCCAGCGTGCGCATCAGGCCGGGCAGCAGCGCCTCCAGCGCCTCGCGCGAGGGCGCGCTGCGCAACGCGCGGATGGTGCCGCCGCGCCAGCGAGCGATACGGGCGAGCGGCGTTTCGGGATCGGCAAAGCCCAGTTCGACCAGTTGCGCCTTCAGCCGATCCTCGTCGTGCGAGAGGGAAGCGCCCGGCTGTTCCGGGCTGAGCCGGTCATAATTGCGCCCGACCCATTCGACATGGGGCCGCAACATGTCGAACAGCGCGCCGCCGTCGGCCAAACCATGCAGGCGCGCGACATTGTCCAGGCTATCGGGCGATTTGGGCAGTTCGTGGGTCTGGCGATCCTCCACCATCTGCAAGCGATGCTCGATGGTGCGGAACAGGATATAGGCTTCGTCCAGACGCGCCGCGACGTCAGCCTCGATCACTTGGGCGGCGGCCAGAGCGCGCAGCGCCTCGCGCGTGTTGCCGGACCGCAGCGACGGGTCGCGCCCGCCATGGATCAATTGATGCACCTGCGCGAAAAACTCGACCTCGCGAATGCCGCCGCGCCCGCGTTTGAGGTCATAGCCCGGTCCGAACGCCTGCCCCTGCGCATAATGGTCGCGGATGCGGCGGCTGATATCGACGATCGCGTCGATGGCCCCAAAATCCAGGCTGCGCCGCCAGACGAAGGGGCGAATCTGGCGCAGGAAATAGTCCCCCAATGCCTTGTCGCCCGCCGCCGGGCGCGCGCGGATGAACGCCGCCTGCTCCCAACCCAGGGCGGTCGATTCATAATAGCCGATCGCCGCCTCCACCGGCAGCGCCATCGGCGTCGCTTCGGGCGACGGGCGCAGGCGCAGGTCGACGCGAAAGACATAGCCGTCGCCATCGCGGGCGCTGAGCAATTCGCTGACCCGCCGGCCGATGCGCACGGCGGCGTCGGCCACATCCTCCCGCTCGCCATGGGGCATGGTGGTGGGATCGTAGAGCAGGATCGGGTCGATATCCGAAGAATAGTTCAGCTCGCGGCTGCCATGCTTGCCCAGCGCCAATACGACGAAGCCGCGATGCTCCGCATCAGGGTAGCGTTCCTGCATCGCCGCGGCGAGCGCTTCCTCCAGCGCCTGATCGGCAAAGTCGGACAAAGCGCGCGTCACGCGGTCCATGTCCCATGCACCGGCCAGATCCGCCGCGGCCACCGCCAGTGCGATCGCCCCGCGCCGGCGCCGCAGCGATTTGGCGACACCATCTTCAGGATCGCCGATCGCCTGCGCGGCAACGAAGGCACCGTCGAAATCGCCGGCGGCCAACCGGGCCGTCACCGTCGGATACCGGTCCAACGCGCGCGTCAGGAAGGGCGAATGGCCCCTGATCCGCTTTTCAGTGTCCAGCCAGTCGCTCACATCATCTCTCTTGTCGGTTCTCTCTTATTATGCGGCGCTATCGCTTGGCCGTGCGACGAACGCCAGAAACTTTTGAGCAAGATGTTGGTTCACCCCATATGGATTTCCCCCGCAAAGCTCCCGGCCGATCGGCAACAGGACGCGACGGCGGCGGTGGCCGCGTCGTTACTGTAGCTTTGCCAAAGCCTTATGAGGGGATCGGCAACGCGCTGCGTGCCACCTATGTGCCCGGCGACAACGGGACCCCATCCGATATGATGGCATTGCTGGCCAAGCTGGACCGACACTGACCGCCTGCTGGCCGGGTCATGGCAGGGCTTTATTTACCCATTCCGGGTAGAAAAATTCATCTTTCGCCAAAAAAAGTCGCATGCGCCCATGATGTATCGCAATTTCGCCCTCGCCACGTTGCTGGCTGCTCCATTGATCGTGATGGCGACGCAGAGTTTCCTCCCCAAGCCGGCGGAACAAGCGCCCGCGGCCACACAGCCCGAAACGCCGCCGCAGCCCGTTCCGGTGCCGGTGGCCCCGCCCGCCGTCCCGACCGGCATGCCGGCCGCGGTCGAACCGCCCTCCTCATTCGGTCAGCCCATGGCGGATGCAGGGCAACCCGCGCTCGCACCGGGCGTCGGCCTGCCAGAGGCCCCGGTTTCCGGTCCCGTTTCGCCGCTGGGCGCGCCCGCAGGCTCACCCAACGCCGAACCATGATGAGGGCCTAAACCGCGCCGGTGTCGCACTGTGCGGGGTCGCCGCTGTCCAGCCCTTTGCGCAGCCACTGCATGCGTTGCGCACTGGTCCCATGGGTGAAGCTGTCGGGCATGGGCCGTCGTCCCGCCTCCCGCTGCAACGTATCGTCGCCGATCGCCTCGGCCGCGCGCATGCCTTCCTCCAGATCGCCCGGCTCCATCAAATTGCTGTCGCGCGCCGCCCAGACGCCGGCATAGCAATCCGCCTGCAACTCCATCTTCACCTGTAGGGCATTGCCCTCCGCCTCGCCGGCGCGCTGCTGCGCCTTGCGGATCTTGTCCGCCTGGCCCGTGACGGTCTGGATATGATGGCCGACCTCATGCGCGATGATATAGCCGATCGGGAAATCGCCAGGCGCGTTGAAGCGCGTCTCCATTTCGTTGAAGAAATCGGTGTCCAGATAGATGCGCTGGTCGGCCGGGCAATAAAAAGGTCCCATCGCCGATTGCGCCGCGCCGCAACCCGACTGGCCATTCTGGCTGTAGAAGACCAGCGTGGGCGGCGGATATTGCTGTCCTTGCGCCTTGAAGATGTCGGTCCAGCGCCGTTCGGTCGATCCCAGCACCTTGAGCGAAACGCGCTGCACGTCGGTCAACTGGCCGCTGGCGGGCTTTTCCGTCTGCACCTGCTGCCCGCCGCCACCGCCGCCGATCAGGCTCAGCGGATTGACGCCCATCACCACCATGATGATCAGGACTATCGCGATCCCGCCGCATCCGAAGCGGCTGCCGACCAGCGGCAACAACATGCCCAGGCCTCCGCCCAGTCCGCCGCCGCCAAAGCCGCCGCCACCGCGCCCGTCCTGCACCTCATAATGGCTGCTTTCCTGTTCGTCGTCGAGCCGCATCGCGCCCTCCCTTTCCTGTGATCAGGCCTATCCGATTCATGTCCGGCGGGGAACCGTCCGCGCAAGCGAAGGTTGCGCAAAGGCATGATTTGTTACGAGACATTAAGTTGGAAGTGGGCCGGCAAAGCCTATATTGCACTGCGACATGGCTGATAGTGAATCCCCCCGCCAGGATGCGAAGCCGCCGCGTCGCGCGCGCACGCCCCTCCCCCTCCCCCGTGAAGTCGCGCTGCTGTTGCAGGGCGGCGGCGCGCTGGGTTCCTTTCAGTCCGGGGTCTATGAACGGCTGGACGAACTGGGCGTGGATGTCAGCTGGGTCGCGGGCATTTCGATCGGCGCGGTCAACGCGGCGATCATCGCCGGCAATCTGCCGCATCGCCGTATAAGCCGGCTCAAGAAATTCTGGTACACATTGTCGGGCGGGATCCCCAACATGATCCTGCCCGAAATCGACCATATCCGCGAAGCGGCCCATCTGGGTGCGGCCGCCACCGTCGCCACATTCGGCGTGCCCGGCATGTTCCGCCCGCGCCTCTGGCCCGCGACGCTGATGCCCGAAGGCACGCCCGGCGCGATCAGCTTCTATGAAACCTCTCCGCTCAAGGCGACGCTGGACGCCTGTATCGACTGGGATCTGCTGAACGATGGCCCGGTCCGCCTGTCGGTGGGCGCAGTCGATGTGGAGTCGGGCAATTTTGCCTATTGGGACACGCGCGGCCCCGGTGGCAATACGCGCATCGACGCGCGGCATATCATGGCGTCGGGCGCCCTGCCCCCCGGCCTGCCCCCGGTGGAGATCGATGGCCGCTGGTATTGGGACGGCGGCCTCGTCTCCAACACGCCGCTCGCCCATGTCCTGCAACGCCAGACGGAAGATATGCTGGTCTTCCAGGTCGATCTCTTCCCCGCCGAAGGGCCGATGCCGCGCCACATGACCGATGTCTATGCGCGCATGAAGGACATTCAATATAGCAGCCGCACCCGCCAGGTGACGGACCAGTATCTGCGACTGCGCCGGGAACATGGCGCGATCGCGGCATTGCTGCGCAAGCTGCCGCCGGAATTGCAGGACAGTGCGGAGGCGCAGGCGCTGCGCCAGTGCCTGGATCAAGGGTCGGTCAATATCGTCCACCTGATCTACCGGTCGCGCGCCTGGGAAAGCGGCGCCAAGGATTTCGAATTTTCCCGTGCCACCATGCTGGACCATTGGAGCCAGGGCCGTGAGGCGGTGGAGGAAGTGATGCACAAGGGCGACCTGATCGCCCGCAACATCCTGGACGGGAAGAGTGCGACCTTCGACCTCGACGAACCCGATCATCTCAAGGAGAAAAAGGCATGAGCAAATTCCTGGACGGCAAGACCGCCCTGATCACCGGCTCTACCTCCGGCATTGGTCTGGCCTATGCCAAGGCGCTGGCGGGCGAAGGCGCGAACATCGTCATCAACGGGTTCGGCGATGCCGACGCGATCGAGAAGGAGCGGGTCGGGCTGGAAGCGTTGAGCGGCGCCAAGGCGCTCTATTCGGGCCATGACCTGACCAAGGTGGACCAGATCGAGGCGATGATGAAGGAAGCGGCCGACAATTTCGGCGGCGTCGACATCCTCATCAACAATGCCGGCATGCAGCATGTCGCGCCGGTGGAGGAATTCCCGCTCGACAAATGGGATCTGATCATCGCGCTGAACCTGAACAGCGCGTTCCACACGACGCGCCTTGCCCTGCCGCACATGAAGGACAGGAAATGGGGCCGGATCATCCAGACCGCCTCGGCCCATTCGCTCGTCGCATCGCCGTTCAAGAGCGCTTATGTGACGGCCAAACATGGCCTGGCGGGCTTTACCAAGACGGTGGCGCTGGAAGTCGCGACCTTCGGCATCACCGCCAACTGCATCTCGCCCGGCTATGTCTGGACCCCGCTCGTTGAAAACCAGATCCCCGACACGATGAAGGCGCGCGGCCTGACCCGCGAGCAGGTGATGAACGACGTGCTGCTCGCCGGCCAGCCGACCAAGCAGTTCGTGACCGCCGAGCAGGTCGCCGCGACCGCCCTCTATCTGTGCAGCGACGCCGCTGCGCAGGTGACGGGCGCGAACCTGTCGATCGACGGCGGATGGACCGCGCAATAAGGCTGAACTGCCTGCCGCGCGTCCGAAAAAACGCACCCGCCCGCTCCCTACAGGGATGCGGGCGGGTTTCGTCGGATCAGAGAATGGTCTGGCCCGTCTTCGCCCAGTCGGCGGCGAAGCCTTCCAGGCCCTTGTCGGTCAGCACATGCTTGGAAAGCATGCGGATGACGGCGGGCGGCGCGGTCATCACGTCGGCACCGATGCGGGCGCTTTCCAGCACATGGATGGGGTGGCGGACCGACGCGACCAGGATTTCGGTGTCGAAGCCATAATTGTCGTAGATCAGGCGGATGTCGCCGATCAGCGCCATGCCATCGAAGCCGTTGTCGTCATGGCGGCCGACGAAGGGCGAGATGAAGCTGGCGCCGGCCTTGGCCGCGAGGAGCGCCTGGTTGGCGGAAAAGCAGAGGGTGACGTTGACGAGCGTACCCTCGTCGGTCAGTGCCTTGCAGGTCTTGAGACCGTCGATGGTCAACGGCACCTTGATGCAGACATTGTCCGCGATCTTCCGCAGCACTTCGGCTTCCTTCATCATCGTCTCATGATCGAGCGCGACGACTTCGGCGGAGACGGGGCCGTCCACGATGCCGCAGATTTCCTCGACGACTTCCAGGAATTTGCGCCCCGACTTGGCGATCAGCGACGGGTTGGTGGTGACGCCGTCCAGCAGGCCGGTGGCGGCCAGATCGCGGATGTCGGCAGTGTCGGCGGTATCGACGAAGAATTTCACAGGGATGCCCTTTGCGCAAAAAAGTGATTCGTTGCCCGCGCCTATAGCGTCTTGGGGGCCGCCTGTCCTACATGGGCGCAATGTCCCGCGCTCGCGTCCTCATCCTCAACGCCGCCCTTGGTCCGCTCGACTATCGGGTGCCCCATGGCATGACCGTCAAGCCCGGCAGCATCGTCGTGGCGCCGCTCGGGCCCCGCCAGCTGATCGGCGTGGTGTGGGAGGAGGACAGCTTTCCCGATATCGAGACGGTCGGTGACAATCGGCTGCGCAACCTGCTGGAGGTGGTGGATGCTCCGCCTCTGCCCGAAACGCTGCGCCGGCTGATCGAATGGACGGCGGATTATTATCTGGCCCCTCCGGCGGCCGTGCTGCGCATGGCGCTATCGTCCATGGCTGCGCTGGAGGGGACACGCACGGTCATCGAATATCGGGCGACCGGGGCGGTGCCCGACCGCATGACAGAGCAGCGGGCCCAGGCGCTGGAGCGGATCGGTGAGCGGCAGGGCCTGATTCGCGAACTGGCGATGATCGGCGGGGTGAGCGACGCGGTCATCCGCGGCCTTATCAAGCAGGACATCTTCGAGCCGGTGGAGGTGAGCGTCGATACCCCCTTCCCCATGCCCGATCCGGCCCATGCCCAGCCCGCCCTGTCGGACGCGCAGACCAGCGCGGCAGAGCAGATGGCGGACGCGGTGCGCGCCCATGACTTTGCGCCCTTCCTGCTGGACGGCGTCACCGGTTCGGGCAAGACGGAGGTCTATTTCGAGGCGATCGCGGCGGCAATCCGGGCCGACCGGCAGGTGCTGGTGCTGCTGCCCGAAATCGCGCTGACCGAACCCTTTCTGGAGCGTTTCGAAAAGCGGTTCGGCACCATACCGGTCAACTGGCATAGCGGCCTGCGCCAGACCGAGCGGCGGCGGGCCTGGCGCGCCATCGCATCGGGTCAGGCGCAGGTGGTTGTCGGCGCGCGGTCGGCGCTGTTCCTGCCCTACCCCAATCTCGGCCTTATCGTGGTGGACGAAGCGCATGAGGCCAGCTTCAAGCAGGAGGATGGCGTCCATTATCATGCCCGCGACGTGGCGGTGATGCGCGGGCTGATCGAGAAATTCCCGGTCATCCTGGCGTCGGCCACCCCGGCGATCGAAACCCGGCATCAGGTGGAACTGGGCCGCTATGCGGAGATCAAGCTGCCGTCGCGCTATGGCGGGGCGGAAATGCCGGGGATCGAAGGCGTAAACCTGCTGACCGATCCGCCCGAGCGGGGCCGCTGGATCGCGCCGCCGCTGGTCAAGGCGATCGACGAGGTGATGGCGAAGGGGGAACAGAGCCTGCTGTTCCTCAACCGGCGCGGTTATGCGCCCCTGACGCTATGTCGCCATTGCGGCTATCGCTTCCAATGTCCCAATTGCACCGCCTGGATGGTCGAACATCGACTAACCCATCGCCTGGCCTGCCATCATTGCGGCCATGTCATCCCCGCGCCGCGCCGCTGCCCGGACTGCAAGGAAGAGGATAGTCTGGTCGCCTGCGGCCCCGGCGTGGAGCGGATCGCGGACGAGGTGAAAGCGCTATGGCCGCAGGCGCGCATCGCGCTGGCTACGTCCGACACGCTCTGGTCGCCCGCCCGCGCCGCCGATTTCGTCAAGTCGGTGGAGGCGGGCGATGTCGATATCATCGTGGGCACCCAGCTCGTGACCAAGGGCTATCATTTCCCCAACCTCACTCTGGTGGGCGTGATCGACGCCGATCTGGGGCTGGAGGGCGGCGATTTGCGCGCGGCCGAGCGGACCTTCCAGCAGATCGTGCAGGTCGCCGGGCGTGCAGGGCGCGGCGAAAAACCGGGCAAGGTCTATATCCAGACCCGCATGCCGGGCAGCGAGGTCATCCAGTCGCTGATCGAAGGCGATACCGAGCGTTTCTACGCGGTGGAGACGGAGAACAGGCGGCGCGCCAATGCGCCGCCCTTCGGCCGCTTCGCCGCGATCATCGTGTCGAGCGAGGATGCGGACGAGGCGGCGCAGACCGCGCGGCTGATCGGCAAGTCGGCGCCGGTGATCGAGGGGATGCGCGTGTATGGCCCGGCCCCTGCGCCACTGTCCGTGTTGCGCGGACGGCATCGGCATCGGCTGCTGATCCATGCGGCGCGGCAGGTGGATATTCAGGCGGCGATCCGCGAATGGCTGGGCAATCTTGCCTGGAAATCAGGCACGCGGGTTGCGGTGGATGTCGATCCCTACAGCTTCATGTAGTGGCCGTTCAGCCCCGAAGGCCTGCAAATGGTGCGCAGCCCAAAGCGCGCCGCCGATCCGGCCTATCGCGGCCTTCTGATCCGGGATCGGCATGTTTTCATCGCTGGTGCAGAACGGCCGGGCAGGCTAGTTTGCGGGATGGACAGCCCCTGTCGCAACCTCTGTTCGCTCGACCGCGACCGGCGCGCCTGCACCGGCTGCGGCCGAACGATCGAGGAGATCGTCCATTGGCGCAGCCTGGGCGACACGCAACGTGCGGCCGTCATGAAGCGGGTGGAGGATTTCCAGCCTTTGCGCCGACCTTCTTTTCCGCCGCCTGCGCGTCATAATCCGCCTTCATCCTGATCGCCGATTGCCGCATGTCCGATCCGTGCGGGGAAAAGGCGATCGGATCGAGCATGGTCGAGGCAGCCGCATAGTCGCCGCGATAGGCCATCGCCTCCGCGATCTGGAACCGGTATCGCGGGCTTTGGGGCAAGAGGCTGAACGCCTTGTACAACCCGTCATAGCCGATATCGGGCATCTTTCCGCCCCGCATGGCATGATAGCGGTAGAAGAGCGCCAGCGGCACCGGGTCTTCGGTATCTGCGCGGTTGGCACGCACGATGGAGGTCAGCGCCGCCTTCCAATCCTTCGGCTTGTCGCTGTCCTGTGCGCGAGCCAGCAAGGCTTGCGCGCGCACCGCATAGGCGCGGGAGGATTGAGGATCGAGCGCGATCGCGCGATCGGCGTCGGCCAGCGCCGCGTCCGCCTGTTCAGCGTACCACTCCGCCTCTGCCAGCAGCGCCCAGGCATAGGCACTGTCGGGATATTTGGCTGCCATGGCGCGGATCGACGCGACCAGAGCGGGAATTTCGTCCTGCTGCGGCCGGTTGATGAGGTGCAGTTCATCCTCCACCAGGGCGGCTTGCGCGCCATCGATCGGCAGGAGCGTTATCGTACCGATATTCATTTCCTGCGGCTTCAGCACCGACATGGAGAGGCGCGTGCGCATATAGGCCTTGAGCGCCTTCTCAAGCCCTGCCACCCCGCCTTCGAAATAGCTGTCCGCCTGCACGCCCGGCTTCCCCTGCGCCAGATCGTTGAGATAGCGAGACATCGCCGCGGTCTGCGCATTTTTGTTCTGGAAATAATAATGGGTCAGCAGCCAGGCGGTACCATAATAGCGATCGCCATCCTTCAGGTTCAGGCCTTCGGTCGTGCGGGACAGCAATTGAGCGAGGGGATAAGGCTGTCCCAATACCAGCCCCGGCACACGGCCCATCGGCACCTTGGCGAACTGGATCGACCCATCCTTGGGGAAATCGACGACCGAGAAAAACTCCGCAAAGCCCTCCACATACCAGGCCGGGTAGGCCGCCGGAAAATGGTGCAGCATGAAATGATGGGTATATTCGTGGAATAATATTTCTTCGGCGCCGGTGTCGAACTTGCCGGTCTTCGCCCCGCGCGCCAGGAAGGCAAAAGCCGTGCGATCGGACGTGGTGTAATAGCCCGCGATATTGGGATTGCGGGCCAGTTCTTTGACCTTTGCCTCGCTGGACAGGAGGTAAACCTTGACCGGGCTGCCCTTGTCCGGACTGTCGACGCCCGTCACCCGGCGCAGGAGAAAGTCGAACTTCTCCAGCCGCTCGGCAAAGTTGCGCAGCGTTTCGTCCCGGCCTTCGCTATAGACGGTGAAATGCTGCGTCTGCGCCTGCCACCATGCCGCCTGCGCCGTCCCCATGCTCGCCATCGCCAGGCCCAGTCCAGCCAGCGCCCTTACCCACAATCGCATTGATGCCCTCTTCCCCCAAAAGATCGTGATGGCAGGGTGGCGCAGCGCTGACCGGATGAAAAGATGAAATTTTCCCGTTACTTGACTTTTTCTTTGGCCAGCAGCGCCTGTTTCTTGTCCAGACCCCAGGCATAGCCGCCCATGCTGCCATCACGGCGCACTACGCGGTGACAGGGGATGAGGACGGCAAGATTATTGTCGCCACAGGCCGTGCCGGCGGCGCGAACGGCGCCGGGGCGACCGATCGCGGCGGCGATCTCGCCATAGCTGCGCGTCTCGCCCGGCGGTATGGCGCGCAAAGCAGCCCAGATCGCTTGCTGGAAAGCGGTGCCGCGCACATCGGTCGGCAGGTCCGCACCGGCCGCCGGATCATCGACCATCCTGGCGACCCGTTCCGCCATCGCGTCCAGCGCCGCATCGGCCGGTTGCAGATCGGCCTGCGGAAAACGGGTGCGCAGTTCCGCCTCCCCTTCGCCGAAGCTGATGCGGCACAGCCCCTTGTCCGTCGCCGCCACCAGCATCGCCCCCACACTGCTGTCCACCGTACGCCAGCGGATGGAAACGCCGCGTCCACCATCCTTCCACGCGGTCGGCGTCATGCCCAGATGCCGGCTCGCATCGGCATAGGCGCGGCTGGGCGCATTATAGCCCGCCTCATAGATGGCGTCGGTCACGCGACCCTCCCGCGTCAATGCATCCTTCAGCCGGGCGGCGCGCAGCCCCCGCGCATAGGCGGCCGGGGTCAGGCCCGTTTCCCGCTTGAACAGGCGATGGAAATGATGCGGGGCATAGCCGGCATGGGCCGCGATCATATCCAGCAAGGGCACCTCCTCGGCCGCCTCGATAAAGGCGATCGCCTTTTCCACCGCCAGCCGGTCGCGCCCGACTTCGTCCGGATGGCAGCGCAGGCAGGCGCGAAAGCCAGCCGCCCGCGCCGCCGCCGGATCGGGCTGGAAGGACATATTTTCCCGCCTGGGGTGACGGGCCGCGCAGCTGGGCTTGCAATAGATGCCGGTCGTGGCGACGCAGCCGACGAACAGCCCGTCCATCGCCCGATCGCGGCGCAGAAAAGCGTCCCAGCAGGCGTCCGGATCGGGCATGGCGGGCAGCGGAGCGGGAATAAGGCGAGTCATCTGGTTCATGACGATAGGGGATAGACGACCGCCCGTCGCCATGCTTCCCACGCCTTGCGATCAAAGCATTTCGTCTTTTCCACATTGCACGGCGCGCGCCATGCAATATTGATGCGCACAGCTATGACCGCTCTCCTTCGCCGCTTCGCCCCGATCCTTGGCTTCACGTTCGCGCTGTTGGCGCCAGCGTCCCTCCATGCCGAACAGCAGGATATCGCCGCCGCCGCGCGTGGCGTGGTCCGCGTCGCGCTGGTCGCGACCGATGGATCGGACGCCTATTTCGTGGGCCATGGCAGCGGCTTTGCGGTCGCACCGGACAAGATATTGACCAACGCCCATGTCGTCGAACTGGCGCGCGAAGAGAAGAATCTGGTCATCGGGGTGATCCCGTCGGAGGGCACCAAGACCTATGGCGGGCGAATCATCGCCTATTCGCCGGGCAACGACCTGGCCCTGATCCAGCTGGAGGAAGGGCATCTGCCGGTATCGACCTTCTATGCCGGCGCGGTGACGGACGGGCAGCATGTCACCGCCATCGGCTATCCCGGCACGGTCGACCGGGCGCAGGGACTGGGCCTCAAGCAGCTGGTGGAGCCGCTCGCCACGGTGAAGACCAGCGGCAACATCTCCTCAGGGCGGGCCAGCCAGAGTTTCGACACCATCCTGCACACCGCCCCGCTGGCGGCCGGCAATAGTGGCGGGCCGCTGGCCGACGATTGCGGCCGGGTGCTGGGCGTCAACAGCTTCGGGTCCGTGTCGGACGGCAATGACGCGGAGTTCGGCTTTGCCGTCTCCTGGCGCGAGGTCGCCTCCTTCCTGCGGCAGGCGGGCGTATCGTCGCTCCATACCGTCGTCCCCTGCCGGTCGATGGCGGAGGCCGACGCCGCCGAAGCCAGCATCACCCAGCGCGAATCGCAGGCGACCGAGCAGAAGAGCCGCGCCAGCGCCGACGCGCGCGAGCAGGAAATGACCCGCGCCCGCGATGCCGCCGAACGCGACATCATCACGGCGCGCGAAAATGCCATGGCGGGCGCCGCCGTGCTCCTGGCCCTTGCCGTGCTGGGCCTGGGCGCGGGCGGCCTGTTCTACAATCAGGGCAAGGAAAAACAGGCCACCTGGTTCCTGGCCGGTGGCGGCGTGCTGCTGCTGGCGGCGCTGGGCCTCTTCTTCCTGCGCCCCAGTTTCGCCAGCGTGGACGAGCGGATGAAACTGCCCGCCGACAAGAGCGTGGTGGGCAATGGCGCCTTCGCCTGGACCGGCGAGAATATCTGCAAGGTGGATCTGGCCCGCAGCCGCCTTACCGTATCGCAACCCAATGATATCGGGCTGAACTGGGCCGATGGGGGCTGCGTCAACGGCGACACCCAATTTGTCGCGTCGGGTACCGTGTGGCAGCGCACGTCCGTGCCCGATGACCATAATTATGTGACGAGCAGCCAGTTCGACCCGGCCACCGGTACATTGCGCGTGCAGCGCTGGCTGCCCGACATCGACACGATGGACAAGGCCCGCGCCCTGTTGAAGGACGGTCCGGGCAAGGCGCCGATCAAGGGCTGCGGCAACGACTCCGGACTGCTGTCGCGGATCGCGACGCTCCAGAGCGACATGACAACGTTGCTTCCGGCCCAACCCAATGAGCGGATCGTCTACCATTGCCAGAAAGGACGGCTTGCACCGGTCGACCCTGCCGAATGACCGATTCGTCGCGACTGAAATACTCAGTCAAATAGGGCGTTTTTCGCACTATCGATGGAATCGCGTCACATGACTTGCATAGTCATAATCGCACTGCTAACCGGCCCGGCAACAGGGGCTCGGGACGGATCAGACCGCGCCCTCTTTTTGCATGACCCGCAAATCACGGAGGACGGCAGGCGCGTGGAGATTAATAGCGGCATTCAGGCCAGTCTCAGCGGCCGCTACGCGGTGGCGCTGTTCGACTTGGCGCGCGACGCACAATCGCTCGACACGGTGGCGGAGAGCCTGGCCGGGTTGAAACAAGCTATTGCGCAGTCGCCCGATTTCAAGGGGCTGATCAACAGTCCGGTTCTCAGCCGTGACGCAGCAGGCAAGACGATCGCCGCCGTCGTATCCTCCATGGGGACCGACGCATTGACGACGAAATTTCTGGGCGTGCTCGCGCAGAACCGTCGCCTGGGCCAGTTGCCCGCCGTCATCCGCGCCTATGAAACGCTGTTGTCGAATCACAAGGGTGAAGCCCGCGCCGAAGTGACGAGCGCCCACCCGCTCGACGCCGACCAGACCGCCGCCCTCGCCAAGAGCCTCAAGGCGCGCGTCGGCCGCAATGTCACGCTCGACGCGAAAGTCGATCCCGCGATCCTGGGCGGGCTGGTCGTCAAGATCGGCAGCCAGATGATCGACAGCTCCATCCGTACCCGTTTGAATACGCTCGCACAGGCCATGAAAGGCTAAGTCATGGATATCAACGCCGCAGAAATTTCGAAGGTCATCAAGGACCAAATCGCCAATTTCGGTACCGAAGCGCAGGTTAGCGAAGTCGGTTCCGTGCTGACCGTGGGTGACGGCATCGCCCGCGTCCACGGCCTCGACAACGTCCAGGCGGGCGAAATGGTCGAATTCGCCAATGGCGTGCAGGGCATGGCGCTGAACCTGGAAGCCGACAATGTCGGCGTCGTGATCTTCGGCTCGGACGCCGAAATCAAGGAAGGCGACACCGTCAAGCGCACCGGCACCATCGTGGACGTACCCGTCGGCAAGGGCCTGCTGGGCCGCGTCGTTGACGGCCTGGGCAACCCGATCGACGGCAAGGGCCCGATCGTGTCCGACCAGCGCATGCGCGTAGAGCGCAAGGCGCCCGGCATCATCCCGCGCACCTCGGTCCATGAACCCGTGCAGACCGGGCTCAAGGCCATCGACACCCTGGTCCCCGTCGGCCGTGGCCAGCGCGAACTGATCATCGGCGATCGCCAGACCGGCAAGACCGCCGTCGCGATCGACACCTTCATCAACCAGAAGGCCGCCAACGCCGGCGATGACGAGGGCAAGAAGCTTTACTGCATCTATGTCGCGATCGGCCAGAAGCGCTCGACCGTCGCGCAGATCGTCAAGCAGCTCGAAGAAAATGGCGCGATGGAATATTCGATCGTCGTCGCCGCGACCGCTTCGGAACCCGCCCCGCTCCAGTATCTCGCCCCCTATACTGGCGTGACCATGGGCGAATATTTCCGCGACAACGGCATGCACGCCGTCATCGTGTATGACGATCTGTCGAAGCAGGCGGTCGCCTATCGCCAGATGTCACTGCTGCTGCGTCGTCCTCCGGGCCGCGAAGCCTATCCGGGCGACGTTTTCTATCTGCACAGCCGCCTGCTGGAGCGCGCGGCCAAGATGAACAAGGAAAACGGCTCCGGCTCGCTGACCGCGCTGCCGATCATCGAGACGCAGGCAGGCGACGTTTCCGCGTACATCCCGACCAACGTGATTTCGATCACCGACGGCCAGATCTTCCTTGAAACCAACCTCTTCTACCAGGGCATCCGCCCGGCCATCAACGTGGGCCTTTCGGTGTCGCGCGTCGGTTCCGCCGCGCAGACCAAGGCGATGAAGAAGGTGTCCGGCTCGATCAAGCTGGAGCTGGCGCAGTATCGCGAAATGGCGGCCTTCGCCCAGTTCGGCTCGGACCTCGATGCCTCGACGCAGAAGCTGCTGAACCGTGGTGCGCGCCTGACGGAGCTGCTCAAGCAGGGCCAGTTCTCGCCGCTGCCGTTCGAAGAGCAGACCGCATCGATCTTCGCGGGCACCAACGGCTATCTCGACAGCGTCGCGGTCAAGGACGTGACCCGTTACGAAGAGCTGATGCTGGCCTATCTGCGCCACGACCATCCCGAAGTGCTGACCGCGATCCGCGACAGCAAGGATCTGGGCGACGATGCGAAGAGCAAGCTGAAGGCTGCGCTGGACTCGTTCGGCAAGACCTTCGCCTAAATCGCAGTGCTGACCGCCCACTCCCTTCTCGCCTGGACCGTGATGTCGATCGGTCTGGTGCTGCTGCCGGGGCCGGACACCATGTTGGTGGCCGGTCACGCGGCGCGCCGTGGGCTGAAGGCGGGGATGGCGGCGATCGGCGGCATCCAGCTGGGCGGTCTGTTCTACATGCTGCTGTGCGGCTTCGGTTTCCTCAGCGTGCTGAACGCGGTGCCGGGGCTGTTCATGGGCGTGAAGATCGCCGGTGCGCTCTATCTGGCCTGGATGGGCATCGGATTGCTGCGCGGCGCAATCAAGCCTGCGCCTGCAACGACGGAAAAGCTGCGGATCGGCGGATCGCCCTTCATGCAGGGTTTCGTCAGCACCGTGCTGAACCCGAAGGTCGCGATCTTCTTCCTGGCCGCATTGCCGCAATTCGTCGGCACCGGCCCGGATGCGCCGTGGCAGGGCATGTTGCTGATCGCGATCGTCTATGCACTGGGTTTCGTCTGGTGCGCGCTGCTCGCGCTGCTCGCTACCAAGGCGGGCCGCAAGGTCGGTCAAAGCAGCGCGATGCGCTGGTTCGAAGGCGCCATGGGCGTCGGTTTCTTTGGTCTCGCGGGCCGTCTGGCCCTTGCTCGGAATGTTTGAACTATGCCTAGCCTCAAGGAACTGAAGCTTCGCCGTGACTCGGTGAAGTCGACGCAGAAGATCACCAAGGCCAAGCAGATGGTCGCCGCGGCGAAGCTGCGCAAGGCGCAGGCCGCTGCCGAAGCCGCCCGCCCCTATTCCACCCGCCTCGAAGCCGTGGTGGCCAGCCTCGCCTCGAAAATCGCAGGCGGTTCGGGCGAAGGCGCATCGCCGCTGCTCGCGGGCACCGGCAAGGATCAGGTGCATCTGCTGGTCGTCGCCAACAGCGACCGCGGCCTCGCCGGCGCGTTCAACGCCAATATCGTCAAGGCCGCCCTGGCCAAGGCGCGCGAACTGGAGCTGGACGGCAAGACCGTGGAATTCTACCTGATCGGCCGCAAGGGTCGCCCGGTCATCAGCCGCACCTATCCCGGCAAGATCGTCGCGCAATATGACACGACCGGCACGAAGGAGCCGGGCTTCGCCCAGGCGCAGGCCATCGCGCAGGAACTCTCCAAGATGTTCCTGGACGGCAAGTTCGACGTCGCGCATCTCTTCTATTCGCGCTTCAAGTCGGCCCTTGCGCAGATCCCGACCGAGCAGCAGCTGATCCCGGTCAAGATCCCGGCCGACGCCGACCGCAACGCCATCCCCGCCACGGTGGAATATGAGCCGAGCGAGGAAGCGATCCTGGACGACCTGTTGCCGCGCAACATCTCGATCCAGCTGTTCAAGGCGCTGCTGGAAAACAATGCGTCCGAACAGGGCGCGTCGATGACCGCGATGGACAATGCGACCCGCAATGCCGGCGACCTCATCAACAAGCTGAACATCCAGTATAACCGCAGCCGTCAGGCCGCGATCACCACCGAACTCGTCGAAATCATCTCGGGCGCCGAAGCCCTTTAAGTGCAGGCAAGGACATAAGTCATGGCAACAATCTCAGGTGCTGGCACCAACAATGTAGGCCGCATTTCGCAGGTCATCGGCGCTGTCGTCGACGTGACCTTCCCGGATGCGCTCCCGGCCATTCTCTCGGCGCTGGAAACCAGCAACAACGGCCAGCGCCTGGTGCTGGAAGTCGCCCAGCATCTGGGTGAAAACACCGTTCGCACCATCGCAATGGACTCGACCGAGGGCCTGACCCGCGGCCAGGACGTCACCGACACCGGCGCGCAGATCAAGGTGCCCGTCGGCCCGGCCACGCTCGGCCGCATCCTGAACGTCGTGGGCGAACCGATCGACGAACGCGGCCCGGTGCAGACCGAACTGCGCTCGGCCATCCATGCCAAGGCGCCTGAATTCGTCGATCAGTCGACCGAAAGCAGCATCCTGGTCACCGGCATCAAGGTCATCGACCTTCTGGCCCCCTATGCCAAGGGCGGCAAGATCGGCCTGTTCGGCGGCGCCGGCGTCGGCAAGACGGTTCTCATCCAGGAACTGATCAACAACATCGCCAAGGGCCATGGCGGCACCTCGGTCTTCGCGGGCGTGGGTGAACGTACCCGTGAAGGCAACGACCTGTATCACGAATTCCTCGACGCCGGCGTCATCGCCAAGGATGCCGACGGCAACGCGATCAGCGAAGGGTCGAAGGTTGCGCTGGTCTATGGCCAGATGAACGAACCGCCGGGCGCCCGCGCGCGCGTCGCCCTGTCGGGTCTGACCATCGCCGAATATTTCCGCGACGTCGAAAATCAGGACGTTCTGTTCTTCGTCGACAACATCTTCCGCTTCACGCAGGCGGGCGCGGAGGTGTCGGCCCTGCTCGGCCGTATTCCTTCGGCCGTGGGCTATCAGCCGACCCTGTCGACGGACATGGGCGCGTTGCAGGAACGCATCACCTCCACCAACAAGGGGTCGATCACCTCGGTGCAGGCCGTGTACGTTCCCGCGGACGACCTTACCGACCCGGCGCCGGCGACCAGCTTCGCGCACTTGGACGCGACGACCGTTCTCAACCGCGCCATTTCGGAACTGGGCATCTATCCGGCGGTCGATCCGCTGGATTCGACCAGCCGCGTTCTGGAGCCGCGCACCGTGGGTCAGGACCATTATGACACCGCCCGCGCCGTGCAGTCGATCCTTCAGAAGTACAAGTCGTTGCAGGATATCATCGCGATCCTGGGCATGGACGAACTCAGCGAAGAAGATAAGCTGACCGTCGCCCGCGCCCGCAAGATCCAGAAGTTCCTGTCGCAGCCCTTCCACGTCGCCGAAGTCTTCACCGGCATCTCCGGCAAGTTCGTCCAGATCGAAGACACGGTGAAGTCGTTCAAGGCCGTGGTCGAAGGCGAATATGACCATCTCCCCGAAAACGCCTTCTACATGGTCGGCGGCATCGACGAAGCCGTCGAAAAGGCCAAGAAGCTGGCTGCCGAAGCGGCCTAAGCTGAACCACCATATCCCCTCCCTTGAAAGGGAGGGGCTTAGGATCAAACAAAATGGCACTGCATTTCGAACTCGTGACCCCTGAAAAGCTCGTCCGCTCGGAAGAGGTTTATCAGGTGGTCGTTCCCGGCACCGACGGCGACTTCGGCGTGCTGGAGGGTCACGCGCCCTTCATGTCGACCGTGCGCGACGGCAATATCCAGCTGTTCGCGACGGCCAGCGCCGCACCGGAAATCATTCCGGTCGAAGGCGGCTTTGCCGAGGTGAATGAAAAGGGCCTGACGGTATTGGCCGAAAAGGCGGGCTGATCTGCCAAAGATCGTCGGATCAGCGGATGATCGTTTGAAGGGGCGCTTTCCGCGCCCCTTTTTCTTTGCCATGACCGTGCGGGACATGACCGCATCTCCCCACTCCAGGCCCACCCCGTCTTTTTCCGCCAACCATCTGTTTGTCCGGAAGGTGCCCGGCGGCTGGCTGCTTGCGGCGCTGGCAGCGTGGCTGGGCATCGGACAGTTGCTGCTCTGGCGCTTTCTGGATGCCATGCCGCTCTATGCCTATGGCCTGGGCGCTATCGCGATCGGCCTGATATGCGCGGCGATCGTCCGCCTGACGCGCGGCTTTGCCGGTCCTTCGGTCGCCATGCTGCTGGCCTGCATCATGCTGGCGACGATGGTGATGATGCTGGGCGGTCAGGGGCGTTTTTTCTACGCCAATATCGACTGGCAGGTCCGCTTCGCCGCCCTACGCGACATGAGCATCCACCCTTGGCCGTTCGCCTATATGCGCGCCGAGCCGGAGGTGTTGCGGGCCCCTGTCGGCATGTTTCTGGCGCCCGCCCTGGTCGCCAAGCTGGCGGGCCTGCGGGCCGGCGATCTGGCCATGCTGGCGCAAAACAGCCTGTTGCTGGGCATGTTGCTGGCGCTGTTCACGACATTGTTCGGCACGATGCGCGGCAAGATGGTGGTGCTGGCCGTCTTCATCCTGTTTTCCGGCCTCGATGCGCTGGGCGCTATGCTGATCAAAAGCAGCTATGCGGACAGCCTGGAAGTCTGGTCCGATCTGCAATTTTCCTCCACCCTGACGCTGGCTTTCTGGGTGCCCAACCATGCCATTTCGGGGTGGGTCGGCGCCCTATCCTATCTGCTGTGGCGCGCAGAGAAGATCCCGCTTGGCGCGGCGCTGGCGTTGCTGCCGCTGACGGCGCTCTGGTCGCCGCTGGGGCTGATGGCGGCCATGCCCTTTGCGCTGCTGGCGGGCATACGCACGTTGATCTGCCGTCGCTTGCGCTGGACGGATATCGCCCTGCCCGCCCTGGCGAGCCTGATCGCGGCACCCGGCCTTTTCTATATGGCTGCTGCCGGTGACAGTGTCGGCTTTCGTCTGGCCATGGCGCCGCTGTCGCAATGGGTGATATTCGAACCGCTGGAAATGCTGGTCTATGTCGTGCCGATCGCCCTGGTGGCGCGGCATGTGCGTTTGGGCCGCGACACATTGGCACTGATCGCAGCCTGGTTGCTGATCGTGCCCTTCATCCAGATCGGATGGTCGAACGACATGATGATGCGCGGGTCGATCACGGCCTTGGCGATATTGGCGATCATGGTGGCCGACGCGCTGATGCACGATGCACAGATACGGCGTATATTGGTGATATTGCTGGCGATCGGATCGCTGACGGGGCTGACGGAACTGCGCCGCACCTTGTCCCATCCGCCTGCGCCGCAGGTGAAATGCAGCATTTTCGGCGCGTGGAGGCAGAGCTTCGGGGATTTCCCGATCCACAGCTATATCGCGCCCCTGTCCGCCATGCCCGCCATCGTCCGGCCGGTGCATCCCACACCGGTCGAGGTCGCCGATCCTGCCCGATGCTGGGATGGCCATTGGCACCATCCCCAGGACAGGTCAGGCTGACAGGATCGCGTAGAGCGACAGGCCGATGGGGAAGCGCACGCGCCCCAGCAAATGCCGTTCCCAGCCGAAAATCCGTTGCAACATGCTGTTGACCGGCGCGGCGGGCCTCGCGTCGAGCGGGGCGGTACGGCGCAGCAGTCGATGCGCAGTGCGCGTGGCGACGGCCAGCGGGAAGAGCAGGCTGTTGAAATAACCGATCGCCTCGACCTTCAGCCCGGCCGCCCCCGCCACATCGCGCAATCCTGCCAGCGTGTAGCGACGCTTATGATGGTGCAGCACATCATGATCGGACCACAGCCACGGCACGGCCGGCACCGTCAGCAATATCCGCCCGCCCGGCGCCAGCCGTGTACGCAGCGCCGCCAGCGAGGCCCGATCCTCATCCACATGCTCCAGCACATCGAGCAGCGCGATCAGATCATAAGACGCGCCGTCAAAGCCGATGCGGCTCGGCAACATGCCCGGTTCTATCCGGCCGACACCCTGCGCATGGGCCAAGTCGCGAGCCTGCGCATCATATTCCAGCGCATCGACAGATCCATGGCAAGCCAGCATGTGCAGATTGCCGCCCGTCCCGCAGCCCGCCTCCAATATCCGCGCACCATCGCGTGGCGCAATCCGGTCACGGATCAACCGGTCCAATATGGCGCGACGGGCGACGAACCACCAATGGTCACCCTCCTGCGCTTTCATGCTCGCATAGGCTGATCGGTCCATTCGTCCCTGTCCTTGTTGACGGTTATCGCCATCGGCGCGTGCGCCGATTGTTCAGCGACGATATAGAGCGGCCGCTGCCGCACCTCGCGCGCCACCCGGCCCAGATATTCGCCGATGATGCCCAGGCTCAGCAGGTTAAGGCCGCCCAGCCCCAGCACGGCGACCATGATCGACGCATAGCCCGGCACGTCGATACCGGTGACCATGGTATGGGCAATGAGGAACGCCGCATAGGCAAAGGCCAGCAGCGCGATGCCGCCGCCGACATAGGACCAGATCCGCAGCGGCATGGTCGTCGATGCGGTGATACCGTCGATCGCCAGCGACCAGAGCTTGCCCAGGCGCCATTTGGTCGTGCCCGATCCGCGCGCCGCGCGGACATAATCCACGGTCGCGACCCTAAAACCGATCCAGGAAAACAGCCCCTTGTTGAAGCGTGCCTGCTCGCCCAATTGCTTGATGACATCCACGGCCTGCCGGTCGAGCAGCCGGAAATCGCCCACATTTTCGGGGATCGGATAATCGGAAAGCCGATTGAGCAAGCGATAGAAGCCATGCGCGCTCCAGCGCTTGAACCAGCCGTCGCTCGACCGGTCGGCGCGGCGGGCATTGACCACCTGCGCCCCGCCCAGCCAGGCCCGAACCATATCGACGATCACGGCTGGCGGGTCTTGCAGATCGACGTCGATTGGGATGACGGCATCGCCGGTCGCATGGTCGATGCCCGCTGCAAGTGCCGCTTCCTTGCCGAAATTGCGCGACAGGGACAGGCAGCGAATGTCCGGATTCAGCCGAGCGAGGATTGCCAATATGTCGTCGGTCCGGTCGGAGCTGCCATCGTCGACGAACAGAAATTCGGCCCGCGCATCCGGGCCGACCAGCGCCAGCGCCTGCGCCACCGCAGGCCGCGCCGTCTCAAGGAACAGGGACAGGGCATCCTGCTCATTATAGACGGGAATGACGATCGACAGGGTCGGCATGGCGCGCAATTGTCCCGGAAAAACTGCACCCGCTATCGGCCACAATGGTTAACGTCGCGTAAGCGGGCCGGCCATGCACATGGTTTCTTTACCATGTTCCGGCATGGCTGAGCCGATGGTCGCGCGCCTTTGCGCCGTGACGCGCAGCCTGTCTGCATACGGGCCTCGTTCGGCGCCATGTCGATGTTGCCGGCTTTGCTTGCGACCGGGCTTAACCCATTCGCACCAATATATTTATCTGTGGACTGAACCGGCTCTACATGACCGCGCCCGCCCATGCGTCCGACGGCCGACACGCTGCTGCTGATATTAGCTTTCCGCGGCATTAGCCATTTGTCAAAGTTTCCGCCTTATTCACCTTCATCACCCAGATTGGATCGGCGCCCTCCGGGCTATTCGTGCCGATCGCGAGAGAGTGGCGGAGAAGTATGAGCGCCTTTGGACGGAAGAATGGACCTGCCGGGATCAAGCCCGGCTTCGGCGTTGCCCGCCCCATGCAGGGCGGCGGCCTCAAGGAAGAGGCGCCGCGTGGTGGCGATCAGTTCCCGCCGCTCGATATCGCGTCCCTGCCGGGCGAAGCCCCTTTCGATCCGCTTGCGGCCCCCACCAGCCAGATGCAGCGCAATGCCGACGCCATGGCGCGCCTGTCCGATCGCGCCAATTCAGAGCATGTGCCCGACGCGGGGCCGCAGGGTTTCGAAGCCAGCGTCCACAAGATCAAGGAACAGGTGCTCCCCCGTCTGCTGGAGCGCGTGGATCCCGAAGCCGCCGCGACGCTGACCAAGGATGAGCTGGCGGAAGAATTCCGCCCGATCATCATGGAAGTGCTGGCCGAACTGAAGCTGACGCTGAACCGGCGTGAGCAGTTCGCGCTGGAAAAGGTGCTGGTCGACGAATTGCTGGGCCTTGGCCCGCTGGAAGAATTGCTCAACGACCCGGACATCACCGACATCATGGTGAACGGGCCGGAGCAGACCTATATCGAAAAGAAGGGCAAGCTGGTCATCGCGCCCATCAAGTTCCGCGATGAGGAGCATCTGTTCCAGATCGCGCAGCGGATCGTGAACAAGGTCGGCCGCCGCGTCGATCAGACCACACCGCTGGCCGACGCCCGCCTGCCCGACGGCAGCCGCGTCAACGTGATCGTGCCGCCGCTCAGCCTGAAGGGCACGGCGATCTCCATTCGTAAATTCTCCGCCAAGCCGATCACGATCGACATGCTCGCCCAATGGGGCGCGATGAGCCCGAAGATGGCGACCGCGTTGAAGATCGCCGGCGCTTGCCGCTTCAACGTCGTCATTTCGGGCGGTACGGGTTCGGGCAAGACGACCATGCTCAATGCCCTGTCGAAGATGATCGATCCGGGCGAGCGCGTGCTGACCATCGAGGACGCGGCCGAATTGCGGCTTCAGCAGCCCCACTGGCTGCCGCTCGAAACCCGGCCGCCGAACCTGGAGGGCCAGGGTGCGATCACCATCGGCGACCTGGTCAAGAACGCCCTGCGTATGCGGCCCGACCGCATCATCCTGGGCGAAATTCGTGGCGCGGAATGTTTCGATCTGCTCGCGGCGATGAACACGGGCCATGACGGGTCCATGTGTACGCTCCACGCCAACAGCCCCCGCGAATGTCTGGGCCGTATGGAAAACATGATCCTGATGGGCGACATCAAGATCCCGAAGGAAGCGATTTCCAAGCAGATCGCCGATTCGGTCGACCTCATCATTCAGGTGAAGCGCCTGCGCGACGGCTCCCGTCGCATCACCAACGTGACCGAAGTGATCGGCATGGAAGGCGACGTCATCGTCACCCAGGAATTGTTCAAGTTCGAATATCATGACGAGGATGACAGCGGGAAGATCATCGGCGAATATCGCTCGATGGGCCTGCGTCCCTATACGCTCGACAAGGCGCGCATGTTCGGCTTCGACCAGCCTTTCCTGGAAGCCTGCCTCTGACCGTCCATCGGTAACTTATTGTGGCTGGCGCCCTTTGATCGCCAGCCACCCCTTGCGCCGGGCCGCTACAGGCGGCACACCCTCCCTCATTCCACGAGAGAGGATTGCCCGATGCGCCTTCCCGCTTTGCTTGCCGCCGCCGCCATGATCCTGCCAGCCGGCGCCGTCATCGCCCAACATGCCGGTCATCACAAGGCGGCCGACCCGATCGCCACCGCCATCGCCGCGTCCAGCCGGACCCCGACGAACATCGTGCGCGACAAATATCGCCACCCGGCCGAAACGCTGGCCTTCTTCGGCGTGAAGCCGACCCAGACCGTCGTCGAATATGCACCCAGCGGCGGCTGGTACACCGAAATCCTCGCGCCGCTGCTGCGCGACCACGGCACCTTCTACGCCCTGCAACCCACCGGCCGCTATCTGGACGGCTACAAGCAGTTTCTTGCTGCCAAGCCGGACGCCTATGGCAAGGTGAAGGTCGTCGCCTATCCTGAGCAAAATAGCGCGATTCCGGCAAACAGCGTCGATACCGTCCTTACCTTCCGCAACGTCCACAACATGGTCATGGCGGGCAGCGAGGCCGCCACGTTCAAGGCCTTCTTCGATATGCTCAAACCCGGCGGCACGCTGGGCGTGGTCGATCATCGCCTGCCCGAAGATCGCGATATCGCGCTGGAAAAGAGCAGCGGTTACCTGAAGGTCTCCACCATCCGTCGCATCGCGCAGGCCGCCGGCTTCGAATATGTCGGCGCGTCGGAGGTGAACGCCAATCCCAAGGATACGGCCGACTGGCCCAAAGGCGTGTGGACCCTGCCGCCGACGCTCAGCCAGAAGGATGTCGATAAGGACAAATATCTGGCGATCGGCGAAAGCGACCGCATGACGCTGAAATTCCGCAAGCCGGCCAAGTAAGCCATTTTTTCGCTTAGCCCGGTTGCGCCATCGCGTGACCGGGCTAAGGCGTGGGCGTGACCGCCGCCGACCGCCCCCATCGCCCACTCTTTGCCATCGCGCTGCGCCTGATCGCCGTCATCTGCCTGTCTATCATGTTCGTCACCGTGCGGCTGGCGAGCGAACATGGCGTGCATGTCGTGGAATCGCTCTTCTACCGTCAGGCGCTGGCGCTGCCGGTGGTGCTGGCCTGGGTCGCCATGGCCGGCGGCCTGCGGACCATCCGCACCCGGCGCATCCGCGTCCATGCCAGCCGCATGATGCTGGGCCTGACCGGCATGCTGCTCAATTTCCTGTCTTATATCTTGCTGCCACCCGCCGAGGCGGCGACGATCGGCTTTACCATGCCGATCTTCGGCACGATCCTGTCCGCTCTCATCCTGCGGGAAGTGACGGGCATCCACCGCTGGGGCGCGGTGCTGATCGGCTTTGTCGGCGTCCTGGTGATGATCCGTCCGGATGCCGGCCATTTCCCGATGCAGGGCGTGGCCGTCGCCATCGCCGCCGCGCTGATGACCGCCAGCGTCAGCCTGGTCCTGCGCGAACTGGGCAGGACGGAGGCGGCGGGCGTCGTCGTCTTCTGGTTCACCGCCTTGTCGATGATCCCGCTGGGCATCGCCATGCCCTTCGTCGCGCAGGCGCATGATGCCGCGACCTGGGGCCTGTTGCTGACCATCGGCCTTTTCGGCGGTATCGCCCAGCTCTGCCTGACCGCCGCATTGCGCTGGGGGCCGGTGTCGGTCGTGCTGCCGATGGATTATAGCGCGATCATCTGGACCACCCTGCTGGGCGTCGCGATCGGGGAGGATTGGCCGATGGCGACGACCTGGGTCGGTGCGACCCTCATCATCGCCAGCGGCCTCTACATCGCCTGGCGCGAACATCGCCGCGCCAGGAAGCCGCTCGTCAGCCTAACAACTCCGCCTCAAGACTGATGTCCGCCTTCAACAGCTTGGAAATGGGGCAACCGGCCTTCGCCTTGGCCGCCAGTTCCTGAAAGGTCGCATCGTCGGTGCCGGGGATGGTCGCCTTGAGCGTCAAATGGCTGGCGGTCACGGCAAAGCCGTCGTCCTGCTTTTCCAGCGTCACGACGGCGCTGGTTTCCATCTTCTCCGCCGTCAGCCCGGCTTCGCCCAGGATCAGCGACAGCGCCATGGTGAAACAGGAGGCATGGGCCGCCGCGATCAGTTCTTCCGGATTGCTGCCTGGCACGCCTTCAAAGCGAGTCGCAAAGCCATAGGGATAGGCGTCCAGCGCGCCGCTCTGGGTCGAGATCGTGCCCTTCCCGTCTTTCAGGCCACCGCTCCATACGGCCGAACCGCTACGATTGATCTTCATGGGCAATCTTCCTTGTTGTGAGCCGGAGGAACCCCGGCGGTCCCTCATGGTTGCATCCTAACAGAGACAATCGTGCAGGAGAGTGACAATGACGGATCTACCGCGTGAAAATCGGGGCGACCTGATCGCGTCCGACCGGGTCGAAGGCACTGCCGTCTATAATCGTCAAGGCGAGCGACTGGGCAAGATTTCCAACTTCATGGTGGACAAGCGATCCGGGCAGGCTCGCTACGCCGTGCTGTCCTTCGGCGGCTTTCTGGGCATGGGCCACGACCATTATCCCCTGCCCTGGTCGATGCTGACCTATGATGTCGGACAGGGCGGCTATGTCGTCGATCTGGACAAGCAACTGCTGGACAACGCCCCCCGCTACACAGCCGAGCAGCGGCCCGATTATGATGAGGGCTATGGCCGGAATGTATATCAATATTATGGACTTATCTATCCTTGGTAACTCCGGCTCACAAGGGATCGGGCGGCCGGGCCGGTATGATGCCACCCCGGTCGTTCTTATGTCCGCGTAACGACTTTCCGATTGCCTAGATTTCACCACATTTCGCCGCTCTCCCATTGTCAACTGGATAAATAGAGTTATTGTTGAAGGCTCGATAGCAAGGATGAGGATCAGAGCATGGAGCGATTCGGTTTTTCGGGTGACACGCGCCAGCCGGTCGTGTTGACCATCCCCGGCCTGAACAATAGCGGGCCGGATCACTGGCAGACGTTGTGGGAAGAAAAGCGCGGCGATTGCGAACGGGTGGATCTGGGCAGTTGGGCCAGCCCCAACCGCAACGCCTGGGTTACGCGGCTGGACGCGGCCATTCGGGAAGCGAACGGGCCGGTGATATTGGCCGCGCATAGCCTGGGCTGCATGGCCGTCGCCTGGTGGGGCGCGTTGCAGAGCCAGGCCTATGGCTGGCCGGTGACGGGTGCATTGCTGGTAGCGCCGCCCGATTGCGACCGGATGGAAACGCCCGAAACGATCGGTGGCTTCGGCCCGACGCCGCGCGCGCAACTTCCCTTCCCGTCGATTCTGGTCGGCAGCCGCGACGACCCCTATATCTTTTTCGAACGCGCCCACAGCATCGGGAAAAATTGGGGCAGCCAGTTCGTCGATGCGGGCTATGCCGGCCATATCAACGCGCAATCGGGCCTTGGCGACTGGCAATTCGGGCAGTCGCTGCTCGAACGGTTGATCGACAATGCGCAGGAACAGGCGTCGGCGATGCGGCAGATGCGTCCCGCTCTGCCCATGGCCCAGCAGGATCAGCGAAAGGCCCCGTCCCCCACCCTGCATCCCTAACGACTCACCCCGCAGGGGCGCGACAAGACAAACTTGCGCGCCCCTTATATTTGCTTTTTTGTCTATCTTTGAAGTTGAGATACTAAGCGAAACAAGAGGTGTCCATGAGCGAACATAAACCCATCGAACTGCGCCAGGTCCGCATCGACGGACAACGTGCCGACATCACCGCCAGCATCGACAAGGTGCGCGCTGTGCTGGAAGCGCTGCGCTTCGGATCGATCACGCTGACCGTTCATGACGCGCGCGTGGTCCAGATCGACGTGACGGAAAAGACGCGCCTGGCCAACTGAAGAGCCAGAAGGGGCGCTAACAGTTTCGGGCCGCAGGACGGCCCATGCGGCGGGGGTGAGCCGCACACGGCTTCATCCACGACATTGTCGGCCTGACCGGATCATCGGCAGGGCCGAAACCACAACGACCGGACAGCCGGATATAAAGGGGATTATCATGATCGCGCGTTTCCTGTTGCTCGCCAGTGCGGCTGGCGCTTCCATCATCACGCCCGACGCCTTCGCGCAGGATGCCGCGCAGCCCGCGGCGGATGACGTCCAGCAGCCCAATGTCCGCGGCGACGTGATCGTCGTCACGGCCCGCCGCCGTCAGGAAACCGCGCAGGAAGTGCCGCTCGCCATCTCCGTCGTAAAGGGCGACAGCATCGAGGCGACCGGCAATTTCAACATCGTGAAATTGCAGCAGCTCGCACCGACATTGCAGGTCTATACCACCAACCCGCGCAACACGTCGGTCAACATCCGGGGCCTGGGCGTGCCGTTCGGCCTGACCAGCGATGGCTTCGAACAGGGCGTGGGCATCTATGTCGACGACGTCTATAACAGCCGCGTTGCAGCGGCGACCTTCGACTTTCTCGACGTCAACCAGGTCGAAGTGCTGCGCGGCCCGCAGGGTACGCTCTACGGCAAGAACACCACGGCCGGCGCGATCAACATCACCACCAATCAGCCGACCTTCGATTTCGAAGGGCGCGCCGAACTGAGCGTGGGCAATCTCAATTACAAGCAGGCCAAGGCCGCCATTTCCGGTCCTTTGTCGGAAACGGTCGCCGCCCGCATCGCGGTCGCCGCGACCACCCGTCGTGGCACGCTCTACAATGTGACGAGCGAGCGCTGGATCAACGAGCAGGACAATCTGGGCATTCGCGGCCAGTTGCTGTTCAAGCCCAGCGAGGATTTCAGCATCACCCTGTCGGGCGACTATAGCAAGCAGGATCCCGAATGTTGCGGCACAACCTTCGTGCGCGTTGGCAGGACGCAGCGCCCGCTCAACCGCCAATATGACGCGCTGGCCGCGGCGCAGGGCTATGTCGTGCCCAGCCGCAACCCCTATGATCGCCTGACCGACCTCGATTCCAACCTGAACGCCGGCAACAAGATCGGCGGCGTGTCGGCCAAGATCAAATGGGATGTCGGCCCCGGCACGCTGACGTCCGTGACCGCCTGGCGCTTCTGGGACTGGAAGCCGGAGAACGACCGCGACTTCACGGGCCTGTCGATCGTATCGCGTTCGCAAAACCCGTCGCAGCAGGACCAGTATAGCCAGGAATTCCGCTATAATTACGAAAGCAAGGATGTCGATTTCGTCGTCGGCCTGTTCGGCTTCAAGCAGCGGATCGATACCCAGGGGACCGAGCAGCAGGGCGACGATGCGGCCCAATGGAGCCTTGCACCCTCGGCCGATCCGGCCAACCCTGCCAATATCCCGGCGACGCTGTCCGGCCTGACGGCCAGCAACACCCAATATCTCAAAGCCGACAGTGCGGCGCTCTTCGGCCAGCTCAGCTGGAAGGTGACGGACGCGCTGACCATTCAGCCGGGCGTGCGCCTCAATTATGACAAGAAGTCGGGCTTCTACCAGCGCATCGTCACCAACGCGCAGGGTCAGGCCATCAGCTGCACCACGGTGGCGGAACCCGGCACCATCAGGGGTACGTCGCAGCAGTGCGGCATCTATCAGCCGCAGGTCAGTTCACCGTCGGACAGCGCCTGGAACTTCACCTACGACTTCAACGTCAATTACAAGGTCGCTCGCGACGTCCTGGCCTATGCGACCTATGCCAAGAGCTTCAAGACGCTGGGCATCAACCAGAACGGCTTGCCGCTCAACGCCGACAATAGCGTCAATTATGACGCCAGCACGGTGAAGCCGGAATCGGTCAATCATTATGAGCTCGGCCTCAAGACCCAGTTCTGGGATCGCCGCGCGACCTTCAACCTCTCCGCCTTCCGCACGGAGATCAAGAATTTCCAGGCGACCGTGAATGGCGGCCAGTTCGGCACAGTGCGTGGTTATCTCGCCAACGCCGAAAAGGTGCGCTCGCAGGGAATCGAGGCCGATTTCAAGGTGGTCGTGAGCGACCGTTTCACCGCCTATGCCAACGGGGCCTATACCGACGCCAAATATAAGAAGTTCACCAACGCGCCCTGCCCGCCCGAACTGTCGGGCGGCACGTTGCAACCGTCGGGACAGGCAGCAGACTATTCGCAGCCCGGCGTGTCCGGTGCGCTCAGCCCGCGCCAGTGCGACATTTCGGGTCAGGATCTGCCCGGCGTGTCGAAATGGGCCTTCTCCTACGGCGGCGAATATAACATCCCGGTCACGTTGCTGGCGAAGGAAGGCCAGGTCTATCTGGGCGTGGACGGCAATTACCGCTCGCACTGGAACAGCAATGCCTCGCCATCCATCTATACCGAGGTCAAGGGCTATGCGCTGACCAACTTCCGCGCCGGCTTCCGGGGCGAAGGGTTCGACATCTTCGGCTGGGTCCGCAACGCCTTCGACGTCGACTATATCGAAAATCTTCAGGTCGCGCCGGGCAATACCGGCCTGATCGCGGGCCAGGTCGGCGATCCCCAGACCTGGGGCGGCACGATCAAGTTCAGCTTCTGATAGAGACAGGAAGGGCGCAGCGGCATGATAGTCACTGCGCCCTTCCACCATTTGCGCCGCGCCCTGCGCTGGGCTAGACCGCGCCCATGTCCACGACCTTCACGCTCGACACCGCGACCAGCCGCGCCAATCCCACGCCTGCGCCGATGAAGCGCCTGACCGTGCCCGCCATCCAGCGGCGCAAGTTTGACGGCAAGACGCAGGAACCGCTGGTCATGCTGACCGCCTATACCGCGCGCCAGGCCCAGTTGCTCGACCCGCATTGCGATATGCTGCTGGTCGGCGATTCGCTGGGCCAGGTGATTTACGGCCTGCCCTCCACCCTGCCCGTCACGCTCGACATGATGATTGCCCATGGCGCCGCCGTTGTGCGCGGCAGCTATCATAGCGTCGTTCTGGTCGACATGCCCTTTGGCAGCTACGAAGCCTCCCCGAGCCAAGCCTTTGCCAGCGCCAGCCGCATCATGGCCGAAACAGGGGCGGCCGGCGTGAAGCTGGAGGGCGGCGTCGCCATGGCGGAAACCATCCGCTTCCTCACCCAGCGCGGCATCCCGGTCATGGCCCATATCGGCCTGACCCCCCAGGCGGTCAATGCGCTGGGCGGCTATGGCGCGCGCGGCAAGAGCCAGGAAGAGCATGCCAAGATCATGGGCGACGCCCGCGCCGTGGCGCAGGCCGGCGCCTTTGCGATGGTGCTGGAAGGCGTGATGGAGGATCTGGCCATCGCGATCACCGACAGCGTCGATGTGCCCATCATCGGTATCGGCGCGTCGGCCCATTGCGACGGTCAGGTGCTGGTCACCGAAGACCTGCTGGGCATGTTCGAACGCACCGCCCGCTTCGTGAAGCGCTATGACAATATCGCCGAAACAATCGGTAATGCGGCGCAACGCTACGCCGCAGATGTGCGCGACCGCAGCTTTCCGACCGAAGATCAGGTGTATCGACCCAAAATTTGATTTGCCTGTGGCATAAGCACCGCTATTGATCGCGCCTTCCGGCAGAGTTTCTGTTCCATTTCTCGGAGAATATCGTGGCCCTCACGCCGCAAAATAGCGAAGCCTTCATGCGCGAGGTCGACGAAGCCGTCCGCCAGGACCAGCTTCTGACCTTCTGGGAGCGCTATGGTCGCCTGACGCTGGCCATTGTCGTCCTTGGCCTCGCCGCGTTTGGCGGCTGGCTCTACTGGCAGCATTACAGCAAGACCCAGTCCGAGGCCGTTTCCGAGCAGATGGATACGGTATTGACGACGGCTGCGGGCGGCGGGACACCCGACGCGAAGCAGTTGGAAACACTGACCAAGGCCAGCCAGCCGGGCTATCGCGCCGCGGCCTTTCTCACGCAGGCAGGCGTCGCGTCGCGCAAGGGCGACAGCAAGGGCGCAATCGCGCTCTACGCCGCCATCGCCGCCGACACGAAGCTCGACCAGCCCTATCGCGACCTGGCGCTGATCCGCCAGACTGCGCTGGAATTTGAGAGCCTCAAGCCCCAGCAGGTCGTCGACCGGTTGAAGCCGCTGGCGGTCGAAGGCGCGCCCTGGTTCGGCAGCGCCGGCGAGCTGGTGGCGATAGCCTATATGAAAATGGGCAAGACCGACCTGGCCGGCCCTATGTTCGCGGGGCTGGCGAAGGACGCCAATGTACCCGAATCGATCCGTTCACGCGCCCGTCAGATGGCGGGTGTCATGGGGATCGACGCGGTCGAAATTCCGACCGAAACCACCGAAGGATGATCGAGCGGATGGCAAGCATGAAGATGGGCCGGGTGGTGACGATGGCCGCCATGGTCGCGCTGCTGGCGGGCTGCGGCATCGTCGGCGGCAAGAAGGGCGGACCCAAGACCCCCGTGGTCGGCAACCGCGTCTCGATCCTGAGCAACGAGCAGGGCGTCGAAGTGGAGCCGAGCCTGGCCGACGTGCCGGTCACCCTGCCCGCGCCCTATGTCAACGACGCCTGGGCGCAGCCGGGTGGTGATCCGTCCAAGGCGATGGGCCATGTCTCGCTGGGCGGTTCGCCGAGCCAGGTGTGGAGCACCAAGATCGAGGGCAGTTCGCCCCAGGCGCGCCTGGCCGCATCGCCGGTCGTGTCCGGCGGCAAGCTGTTCGTCACCGACGCCGGCGCGCATGTCATCGCGTTCGATGCCGCAAGCGGATCGAAGCTGTGGCAGACCAACCTGCCGTCCGAGGGCAAGGGCAATGGCCGCGTGCTGTTCGGCGGCGGCGTCAGCGTATTGGGCGACCGGGTCTTTGCCAGCACGGGCTTTGGCGACGTCTTCGCGCTGAACGTGGCCGACGGTGCGATCGTCTGGAAAAAGCATCTGTCCGGCCCGCTGCGCGGCGCGCCGACTCTGGAAAACGGCCATGTCTATGTGATGGGCCAGGACAACCAGATTTTCGCGCTCGACCAGAGCAGCGGCGACACGCAATGGACCGATAGCGGCACCTTGCAGGTCACCGGCATTTTCGGCGTCGCGGCGCCCGCCGCTGCGCAGGGCACGGTGATCGCGGGCTACAGCTCCGGCGAAATCAGCGCCTATCGCTACGAAAATGGCCGTACCCTGTGGGGCGATGCGCTGTCGCGCACCAGCATCTCCACCGCCGTCGCCTCGCTGACCGATATCGATGCCGATCCGGTGATCGATCGCGGCCGCGTCTTCGCCATCGGGCAGGGCGGCCGCATGGCAAGCTATGAACTCACCAGCGGCCAGCGCCTGTGGGAAATCAACATTGCCGGCATTTCCACCCCGGCCGTCGTTGGCGAATGGGTGTTTGCAGTGACCAGCGACGCGCGCCTGCTATGTGTCGCGCGCGCCACCGGCAAGATTCGCTGGGTCAGCCAGTTGCGCCGCTGGCAAAAGGAAAAGAAGAAGGACAAGGCCATCCGCTGGACCGGCCCGGTTCTGGCCGGTGGCCGCCTGATCGTCGTGTCGACCCGTGGCGAAATGGTCTATATCGATCCGACGACCGGTTCCGTCCAGTCGACCGTCGATATGGACAAGTCCATGTCGCTCTCCCCGATCGTGGCCAACAACATGCTGTATGTACTGGCCGACGACGGAAAATTGACGGCGTTCCGCTAAACGCCACAATTATGCTAGACGCTACTCCCGCGTAGGCCTCGCCTGCGCGGGAGTAGCGTTTTTAATCGGTTTGAATTTTTGGAAGGAATAGGGGCATGCTGCCCACGGTAGCTATCGTCGGACGTCCCAATGTGGGCAAGTCCACCCTCTTCAACCGCCTGGTCGGCAAGAAGCTGGCATTGGTCGACGACCAGCCCGGCGTGACCCGCGACCGGCGAGAGGGGGAGGCAAGCCTGCTTGGCCTCGACTTTACGATCGTCGATACCGCCGGTTATGAGGATGAGGATGCCAACTCCCTGCCCGGCCGCATGCGGATGCAGACCGAAGCCGCCGTCGAGGATTGCGACGTCGCCCTGTTCGTGATCGACGCCCGCGCCGGCATCACCCCGCTGGATGAGGAAATCGCCCGCTGGCTGCGCGCCAATGACGCACCCGTCATCCTGCTGGCCAACAAGGCGGAGGGCAAGGCGGCCGACGACGGCGTCATGGAATCCTTTTCGCTTGGCCTGGGCGAACCCATTCCCTTTTCCGCCGAACATGGCCAGGGCCTGGCCGACCTGTTCCAGGCGCTTCTTCCCCATCTCGACCGCGAGGAATTTCAGGCGGAAGAGAAGGAATTTTATGAGGATGAGGAAGGCGCGCCGCTCAAGCTCGCCATCGTGGGCCGTCCCAATGCGGGCAAGTCCACGCTCATCAACCGGCTGCTGGGCGAGAATCGGCTACTGACCGGGCCGGAAGCCGGCATCACCCGCGACAGCATCGCCGTCGACTGGATGTGGACCAGCCGCGAAGGGCAGGAACGCCCCGTCCGCCTGATCGACACGGCGGGCATGCGCAAGCGCGCCAAGGTTCAGGAAAAGCTGGAAAAGCTGGCGGTGTCGGACGGCATCAACGCCGTGAATTTCGCCGAAGTCGTGGTGCTGATGATCGATTCCACCCGCGGGCTGGAAGCGCAGGATTTGCGCATTGCGGACCGTGTGCTGGAAGAAGGCCGCGCCCTCGTCGTCGCGCTCAACAAATGGGACACGGTCGAACATGGTTCGGCGCTGTACCAGGGAATCAAGAAGGCGCTGGACGAAGGGCTGGCGCAGGTGCGCGGCGTGCCGATCATGACCATATCGGGCGCCACCGGCAAGGGTCTGGACGACCTGATCCACGTTGCCTTTGAAACGCGGACCGCCTGGTCGCAGCGCGTATCGACCGGCGTCCTCAATCGCTGGTTCGAAACCGCGCTGGAGGCCAATCCGCCGCCGGCGCCGGGCGGCAAGCGGATCAAGCTGCGCTACATCACCCAGAACAAGACCCGTCCGCCGACGTTCGTTCTGTTCGGCACGCGCCTCGACGACCTGCCCGAAAGCTATCGTCGCTATCTGGTCAACGGCATCCGCCGGGAACTGGGCTTTGGCGCGGTCCCGGTGCGATTGACGCTGCGCAGCCAGAAAAACCCCTACGCGACCAAGTAAAGCGATGGCTGCCGATCCGGTTGTCGTGAACGCCAGGGGCATGAAATGCCCCTGGCCCGCCCTGCGCGCCGCCCGTGCCCTGCGGGACGCAACAGCCGTCATGATCGAAGCGGACGACCCGATCGCCCCGCGGGAACTGGAAGCCCTGGCGCAGGCGCAGGGATGGCAATTTTCCGCGCTGGGCGACCATCGCTTCACCCTTGTGCGTCAGCCCTGAATCTCATCCATAACCGATGGCATCAGGCCGCTTTTTAACGTGTCCTTTACCGCCTGCGCCTATTTTGGCCTCGCTAGAGTGAAGGAGCGGCACGGGTGTCCCAAGATACCGAATTGGTCAATTGGAGCGAATTTTCGCGGACCCGCGGCGAGCTGGGTACGGCCTTTCTTCGCATCCTTGGCTATTTTCGCGAAGACGGCGCCAAGTCCATCAGCGCGGTAGAGGGTGCTTTCCGCGCCCGCAGCGCCGTCGATCTCATTCGGCCAGCCCATACGTTGAAGGGCGAATCGGCGCAGTTCGGTGCCTATCGGCTGAGCGCCATGGCCGAAGAGATCGAAATGGTCGCGCGCCGCTGTGTGGAAATGCACGAGAGCCCGGACGAGCTGATCGAGGTGATCGTCGCACTTCGCCCCTGTTTTACCGAAACGATGGCGCTGCTGGATCGCGATGCCAATCCGCTGGTCGCCCGTCGCCCTACCGGCTTTGGACGCCGTGTTGAAACGCCCGCACCCACCTTCGGTCGCGCCGTCTAAGCGACTTTCGACGGCGACAGCTGCGGGCCATTCCGCGCAGACGCGCAGGCAAAATGCCATAAGTCTTGAACTAAAACCCATCATGCTCCCATATAGCGAGCATGACCCTTTTCTCCCTGCTCGACCTCGTCCCCGTTCGTGAAGGCGATAGCGCCGCCACGGCGCTCGCCAACGCAGCTGACCTTGCCGCCCATGCCGAACGGTTGGGCTATCACCGTTTCTGGGTGGCAGAACATCATGGCATGGCGGGCATCGCGTCGGCCGCCACGGCCGTGGTGCTCGCCCATATCGGACAGGCGACATCGACCATTCGCATCGGCGCGGGCGGCATCATGCTGCCCAATCATGCGCCGTTGCTGATTGCGGAGCAATTCGGCACGCTCGACGCGCTTTTCCCCGGCCGCATCGACCTTGGCCTCGGCCGGGCGCCGGGGTCCGACCAGCGGGTGTCGCAGGCCATTCGCCGCAACCTGTCCGGCGGCCCCGACCAGTTCCCGCGCGACGTGATGGAATTGCAGGCCTATTTCGCCAATGACGAACGCCTGCCGATTCAGGCGACGCCGGGCGCTGGCGCGGACATTCCCCTCTGGATACTCGGCTCCAGCCTTTATGGCGCGCAACTCGCCGCCGCGCTCGGCCTGCCCTACGCCTTCGCATCGCATTTCGCCCCGGCCGCGCTGGACGAAGCGATCGCCATCTATCGCCGCGACTTCCGCCCGTCGGCGCAGCTCAAATATCCCTATGTCATGGCCGGCTACAACGTCTTTGCCGCCGATACGCAGGCGGAGGCGGTGTTGCTCGCCAGTTCGATGCAGCAGGCGTTCGTCCGGCTGAGCACCGGCCAGCCGGGGAAGCTGCAACCGCCCGTGCCGGGCTATTATGAAGAGTTGCCGATGCAGGCGCAGGCCATGCTGTCGGATGTGCTGAGCGTCTCCAGCATCGGCACGCAGGCAGATGTGGAGCGCGACATCGCCGCCTTCCTCCGCCGCACCCAGGCCGATGAGCTGATCCTGACCGGCCAGATTTTCGATCCGGTCGCGCGCAAACATAGTTTCGCCATCGCCATGGCCGCCGCTCAGCAGGTGGCGAGTCGCGAAACCGCCTGAGGCTCGGGCTTTTTGAGCCGGCCGCCGCTCAATATCCCGGCGGCGGTCGGCGCGACCCTGCGCAACCCGCCACCAACCAGCATCACGACGCCCAGAATGATGAACGGCTGCGCGACCAGATAGAAGGGATAGAAGGGCGAACCCATCCGCCCGAACAATCCACCCAGCACCGGGCCGCCCACCCAGATCAGGATCAGGTGCGCGCTGAACAGGAAGAAGGCATAGGGCTCGATCCGCAGCAGTACCGACCGCGCAGGGCTGGCCGCCAGCCCCCAGGCAAGGCGCCAGAAGGCGACGGCCGCCGCGATGCGCAGCGTCAGGTCGAGCGCCCTCTGCGCCGCAGGCCAGGCATCGTCGGTGGTGGAAACCGCCACATAGAGTTGCCCCGCCATCAACAGCGCGAAAGGCAGCGCCAGCAACAGCATCGGCCGCGCCGCAACACGTTCCGCCCAACCACCACGTTGCGCCAATATGCCGAGCGCAAAGAAGACCAGGATCGAGGCGCGCATCAGCACCGGCGGGCCCAATCCGGCAATCTGGCACGCGGCCGCAATCGATGCGATCAGCAGCAATGACCAGTTGGGCAGGCGCACCAGCAGTGGCGCGACCATCATGCACAGGAACAGGTCGCGCAGGAACGGCATCTGCACATTGATGTCGGGATTGCGCGTGATGATGAAAATCTCGTCGAACGTCCACCAGACCGACTGTGGCAGGGGTGCCGCCAGTCCCAATTGCCAGGCGGCGCCCGACACCAGCACGATGCCGATGATGTTCCACAACGCCATCGGCAGCAGGATCGTGCGCGCCTTGCGCCGGACATGCTCGCCCCAGTCGCGGGTGCGCCGGCTGTTGGCCACCAGCCAGCCGGAAATCAGGCCGAGCAGCGGCACCGCGCTGCGCCCGAACAATTCCATCAACAGCCAGCGCAGATTTTCCTGGCCCGTACCGCGCAGCGCATGCAGCGCCTCGCCATTCATGCCGGTCCACGCATGCACGTAAACGACGCCCAGGATGCAGATGACCCTGGCTATCGCGATCGCGTCGGAGCGGCGCGCTCCATCAGGCGTGGGGATGTCGGACAAGCGGTTATCCTGATTATTGCCTATCCCCAATGCCCGAACCCACCCCCATGTTCCTGACCGGCCACGCACTTGGTCCATATCGGACCCCGGCTCGGCGTTTCTTAACCTCGTCGCCTTATACTGGTGAGCGTTCGCGCGATTAGATGGTGGGCAAGGCAGCTAAGCCAATATTTACCTCTTTTGCTTAGAAGCATCCCGTTAACCGGAAGCCTTTCCGGTCGAAGGGACGACGAAGGCTCATGACCCATATGCCGGGCGCACAACATTTCTCTCCCGCTTCCTCGGCCCCCGCGCACCTTGTCCCGGTCCAGTCGATGGGCATGGTGTTCCAGATCGCCGGCTCCAGTTCCAAGGTTCTGATCGACGCACAGACGCTGGCGATCCTGGGCCAGGACCACGATCCCTGCATCGCCATGGCAGGGCAGGTCGGCAGCCAGGTGAAAATGCGCGTCGGCAACAGCTGGCTGGTCGCCAGCGTGCGCGCCATGACGCTGGATCAGGCCAGCAAGGGCATCGTGGCCGACATCGATTTCCTGGGCGAAGGCGATGAGGAGAAGCTGACCGGCCGCATCTATCGCTTCCGTCGCGGCGTCACCCGCTATCCCACGCCGGGGACCGACATTTTTCCGGTGTCCAGCCATGACATGCAGCAGATCTACGCCGCCGACGACCGCGCCAATGTGGAAATCGGCACCGTCTATCCCACGTCGGATACGCGCGCGGCCCTTTATGTCGACTCCATGCTCGGCAAGCATTTCGCGCTGCTCGGCTCCACGGGCACGGGTAAATCGACCAGCGCCGCGCTGATCCTGCACCGCATCTGCGACCTGTCGCCGCAGGGGCATATCGTCATGATCGACCCCCATGGCGAATATGGCGCGGCCTTCGCCAGCAACGGCGCGGTCTATGATGTCAGCAATCTGGCCCTGCCCTATTGGCTGATGAATTTCGAGGAGCATTGCGAGGTGTTCGTCACCTCCGCCGGTTCCGAACGGACGGTGGACAGCGATATCCTCGCCAAATGCCTGCTGGCGGCCCGGTCGAAGAATCGCCTAGCCGAAAGCATCGGGCGCCTGACGGTGGATTCGCCCGTTCCCTATCTGCTTTCGGACCTCACCACCATTCTCCAGAATGAGATGGGCAAGCTCGACAAGGGCACCAATTCGCTGCCCTATATGCGCCTGAAGACCAAGATCGACGAGATCAGGGCCGACCCGCGCTACAGCTTCATGTTCTCCGGCATGCTGGTCGCCGACACGATGCAGGCCTTCCTTGCCAAGATCTTCCGCCTGCCCTCCGACGGCAAGCCCATCTCGATCATCGACGTGTCGGCCATGCCGTCCGACATTACCTCGACCGTCGTGTCGGTCCTGTCGCGACTGGTGTTCGACTATGCCATCTGGGCGCGCGACGAGCCGCAGCGGCCCATCCTCCTCGTCTGCGAAGAAGCGCATCGCTACATCCCCAACACGACCACCGGCAACGGCCAGGCTGTGCGCAAGATATTGGAGCGGATCGCCAAGGAAGGCCGTAAATACGGCATTTCCCTCGGCCTCATCACCCAGCGTCCGTCCGACCTTGCCGAAGGCGTGCTGTCGCAGTGCGGCACCATCATCTCGATGCGCCTCAACAACGATCGCGACCAGGCCTTCGTGAAGGCCGCCATGCCCGAAGGCGCACGCGGTTTCCTCGATTCGATCCCGGCGCTGCGCAATCGGGAGGCGATCATCTGCGGCGAAGGCGTCGCCGTGCCGATCCGCGTCGCGCTCGACAATCTGGAAGAGCATCGCCGCCCCGCATCGGGCGACCCCAGCTTCACCGAATTGTGGCGTCAGTCGGGCAGCGAAGCCGATATATTGGAACGCACCATCACCCGCTGGCGCCATCAGGGGCGGTAGGCAAGGCTGCCAGAAGCCCCCGCTTTTCAAGGGAGGGCATGGGTGCAGGCGAAGCGCGCTTCCGGTCGAAACTGCGTCAACCGACCGGCGCGATCCGCCCGGCCGGCTCCGCTTCGCTGTTCACTGCCTCACGACATTCCTCTTCATGCACAGGCACCATCAGGCGCGCCTTGCGCCATCCGCCGCGCGCATAGACCGCCCATGCCAACAGCAGCGCCACCCCCGACCCCACCGGGAAGCTGAGCCACAGCGCATCGGCGCCCAGCATCGGGTAGCCCAGCTCGTAAAAGCCCAGCCGCACCCCGAACAGGGTGAAGGTCAGGATCAACAGCGGTGCCACCACCACGCCATTGGCGCGCATCACCCCGAACAGGATCATGGTGACGCCAAAGATCATGAAGCTCCAGCTGGCCAGCAACTGCATGTTCCAGGCCGCGTCGATCGCCGGCTGATTGCTCCCCAGGAACAGCGACAGCAAGGACGCATGGAATAGCAGGATGATGACGATCATCGCGCCGGTGATCGCCAGCAGATAGGATATGCCATAGCCCGCGATCTTGCCGATCCGGTCCCATCGCCCCGCGCCGACATTCTGCGCCGCCATGGCGCTGACCGCCGCGCCCATCGCCATCGCGGGCATTTGCAGATAGGTCCAGATCTGCTGCGCCGCGCCATAGGCCGCCGTCACCAGCAACCCTTCCCGATTGACCAGCCCGATCATGACCAGGCCGGACGCGGACATGACGATCATCTGCAAACCCATCGGCAGCCCCTTGGCCACCAGGATGCGCAACTGGTCGGCGGCCGGCCACAAATAGCGCAATTCCGCGCCGCGCAGCCGCAGCGGCATGTCCCTGGCATAGATGAAGGCCACGACCCCGATCAGGCTGATGATCCCCGCCGCCGCCGTCGCCGCCGCCGATCCGGCAATGCCGTAGGCCGGGATCGGCCCCAGCCCCAGGATCAGCACCGGGTTGAGGATCAGGTCGATCGCCACGCTCACGATCATGAAGATGAGCGGCGTGCGCGCATCGCCCGCGCCGCGCAGCCCCATCATGATCATCACGACCAGCAGGGTCGCGGGCATGGCGAAGAAGATGACGCGCAGATAGACCAGCGCCAGATCGAAGGCCTCGACCGGGGTCGCCAGCATGCGCAGCAGCGCCGGCGCCCCGATCCAGCCCGCGATCGCGACGCCCAACCCCAATATCGAGCAGAAACCGACCGCCGATCCGAACGCGCGCCGCGCCGCGTCGATATCGCGCGCACCGACCGACTGGGCGATCACCACGGTCGATGCCATGCCAAAGCCGAATACGACCGAAAACATCAGGAACATGATGATATTGGCGTTCGCGGTGGCCGCCAGCGCCTGCGCGCCCAGAAACCGCCCGACCCAGATCGCGTTGATCGATCCGTTGAGCGACTGGAGGATATTGGACGCCAGCGTGGGGACGGCGAACATCAACAGCGTGGCGCCGATCGGCCCCTGCGTCAGGTCCCTGCTGCCCGGTTTGTTCCTCGTCACTTCCCGCTTCCCCTCGCGCTGGCTGATTATGAAGCGGCGTTACCCACTTCCGTTCGCCCTGAACCTGTCGAAGCCTGTCCTGAGCGACTGCTGCAAGCAGCCAGACGAAGGGGGCCATCCCTCTTGTAAGACAGAACGGGGCTTCGACAAGCGCGGCCCGAAGGAATTTCAAGTCGGGCCGTTAAATCCTCATCCCAGCCGTTCCAGCGCCGCCTTCAACCGCTCGGCTTCGGCCGTCTTCTCAGCATGATCCTCGCGTGCCTTGGCGACGGCTTCGGGCTTGGCCTTTTCGACGAAACTGGGGTTGGACAGGCGACCGCCCAGACCGTCCCGCTCCTTCTCCGCCGCGGCCAGTGCCTTGGCCAGGCGGGTCTTTTCCGCCGCGATATCGATCACGCCTTCCAGCGGCAGGATGAAGGTCGCTTCATCCACCACGATCTGCGCCGCGCCGCCAGCAGGGACGTCACCAAAGCTCAGGCTCTCGACACGGCCCAGCCGCGCCAGTGCCACGCCCTGACGATCCAGCCGGCGATGCGTCTCTTCCGATCCGTCGCGCACCACCATCGGCAGCTTCGCGCCCGGCGGCACGTTGAGTTCGGTCCGCGCCGTGCGAATCGCGCTCACCAGCCGGATCAACCAGTCGATCTCCGCCTGCGCGTCGCTGTCCACGGCGGCCAGCGCCTGCGGCCACTGCGCCACGATCAGTTCGTTGGACCGCGCACCGGTCAGGTGCCACAATTCCTCGGTGATGAACGGCATGAAGGGATGCAGCATCACCAAAATCTGGTCGAACGCCCATCCCGCGACGGCGCGCGTCTCGTCATCCATCGCGCCCTTGGTCAGTTCGATATACCAGTCGCAAAACTGGTCCCAGACGAAATGATAGATGGCGTTCGCCGCCGCGTCGAAGCGCAGGTCGGCCAGCGCCATGTCGATCGCCTGCACGGTCGCGACCGTCTCGGCGATGATCCAGCGGTTGACCGGCAGCGCCGCATGGGGCGCGTCATGGCTGGTGGAGGCGGTGACGCCGTTCGACTGAAGGAAGCGCGCGGCGTTCCACAGCTTGGTCGCGAAGTTGCGATAACCCTCGACCCGCTTCTCGTCCATCTTCACGTCGCGGCCCTGGCTTTCCATCGCCGCCATGAAGAAGCGCAGCGCATCCGCGCCGAACTTGTCTATCAGGCCCAGCGGATCGACCACATTGCCCTTGGACTTGGACATTTTCTGCCCGTCGGCCGCACGGACCAGACCGTGGAGATACAGCTTCTTCCACGGCACTTCGCCCATGAATTCCATCCCCTGCATCGCCATGCGCGCGTCCCAGAAGAACAGGATGTCGAAACCGGAAATCAGCAGGTCGTTGGGATAATGCCGCGACAGCTTCTCGCTCTGCTCCGGCCAGCCCAGCGTGCCGAACGGCCAGAGGGCGGAGGAGAACCAGGTGTCGAGGACGTCGGGATCGCGGGTCAGCACCTTGTTACCGGCCAATGCCTGCGCCTCGGCCTCGCTTTCGGCGACATAGCTGTTGCCGTCCTCATCGAACCAGGCCGGGATCTGATGCCCCCACCAGAGCTGGCGCGACACGCACCAGGGCTGGATATTCTCCATCCAGTTGAAGAAGGTCTTTTCCCACGTCTTGGGGACAATCTCGATCGCCCCGTCGCGCACAGCCTGCATCGGCGCGACGGCCAGCTTTTCGGCATCGACATACCATTGGTCGGTCAGCCACGGCTCGATCACCACATTGGAGCGATCCCCGAACGGCGTCTGGATCATGCGCGGCTCGAAATCGGCGAAGACCTCCTCGCCGTCCTTGTCCTTGGTGACATGGGGGACGAGGAAACCGAGCGCCTTCATCTCCGCGACCACGGCCTCGCGCGCGCCGTCCACGCCATCGCGCTTGAAGCGGTGCAGCCCCAGGAAGCGATCGGGGATCAGCCCGTCGGCGGTCTGGACGACATTGGCGTCGGCATCGAACATGTTGAGCATCTCGCCAGCCTTGAAGCCCGCGCGCTTGCCCACGTCGAAGTCGTTGAAGTCATGGCCCGGCGTGATCTTGACCGCGCCGGTGCCCAGCGCCGGATCGGCATGTTCGTCGGCCACGATGGCGAACCGGCGGCCGGTGATCGGCTGGAGGATCTCCTTGCCGATGACCGCCTTGTACCGCTCGTCGTCGGGATGCACGGCGATCGCCATGTCCGCCAGCATCGTCTCCGGCCGCGTCGTCGCCACGACGATATGGTCGCTGCCGTCCGCCAGGGTGACGCCATCGGCCAGCGGATAGCGGAAGCGCCAGAAGCCGCCCTTGGTCTCGACCGTCTCGACCTCAAGGTCGGAAATGGCCGACCGGAAATGCGGATCCCAGTTTACCAGTCGCTTGTCGCGATAGAGCAGGCCGCGCTTGTGCAGTTCCACGAAGGTCTTCACGACCGCCTTTGAGAATCCTTCGTCCATGGTGAAGCGTTCGTTCGCCCAGTCCATGGAGCAGCCCAGCCGCCGCAACTGGCCGGTGATGGTGCCGCCGCTCTCGGCCTTCCATTCCCACACTTTTTCGACGAACTGTTCGCGGGTGAAATCGGTGCGCTTCTGCTGCTGGGCGTTCAGCTGACGCTCGACCACCATCTGCGTCGCGATCCCGGCATGGTCGGTGCCGACCACCCAAAGCGCATCCTTGCCGCGCAACCGCTCGTAGCGGATGACGATATCCTGCAACGTATTGTCGAGCGCATGGCCGATATGCAGGCTGCCCGTCACGTTCGGCGGCGGGTTCACGATGGTGAAGGGCGTCGCGTCCGGCCGTTCGGGACGGAACAGGCCATTGGCCTCCCAATGGGCGTACCAGCGGGATTCGATATCGGCGGGGTCGAAGGTTTTGGGCAGTTCGGTCATGGGAAGGCGCTTTAGTCCGCCTTCCCATCAGGTTCCAGCGCTTTTACTTCCCCGTCCACTTGTCCAGCCAGCCCAGTGCCTCGCCATACCATTGCAGCGAGTTTTTCGGCTTTTGCACCCAATGATTTTCATCCGGGAACACCAGCAGTTTCGACGGGATTTCCCGCCGTTGGAGCGCTGTGAAAGCAGCCAGCCCTTGCGTGTAGGGGATGCGGAAATCCTTCTCGCCCGTTACCACCAGCATCGGCGTCTTCCACGCGGTCACATGGTTGACCGGGTTCCATTTCTCGAACTCTTCCGGCTTCTCATAATAGGGGCCGCCATGCTCCCACTCGTCGAACCACAGCTCCTCGGTCTCATAGGCCATGGCGCGGGCGTCGAACACGCCGTCATGCTGGACGATGCACTTAAAGCCATCGGCCCATAGCCCCTCGATCCAGTTCATCATGTAGCCGCCATAGCTGGCGCCCAGCGCACAGGCATTGGTCGCATCCACCTGCGCATCCTTCGTCGCCGCCGCCGCCAGCCCCAGCTTCAGGTCTTCCAGCGGCTTGCCGCCCCAATCCTTGTTGATGGCGTCGGTGAAGGCCTGCCCGTAGCCGGTGCTCCCATGAAAATCGACGATCACCGCCGCATAGCCATGCGCGGCGAACGCCTTGGGATTCCAGCGATAGGACCAGCTGTCGTTAAAGCTGCCCTGCGGCCCGCCATGCACCAGGAAGGCGACCGGCAATTTGCCCGCAGCGCCTTTGGGCTTGACGATCTGCCCCCATACCGTGTCGCCATTTGCGCCCTTGAAGCTGAAGCGATCGACCGACACATCATCCACGCCCGCCAGCTTGGCCGCATTCACCTCGGTCAGGCGCACCGCTTTACCCTTGCCGCCCGGCATCTTCCACAAATCGGCCGGCGACTGGATGCTGTCCATCGCATAGACGAAGCCGCCCTGCGGCAATGGCACCACGCTACCCGCATGCCCCTTCTGCGTCCGGCGCGTCACCGTGCCCGATGCCGCATCGACCCGGAACACCGGATTGTCCAGCACGTCGTTGGCCGTGACCAGCAACCCCTTGCCATTCGCCTCCCAGGCGATCGACGCGACCGACCGGTCCCACGCCTCGGTCAGCGCCTTCGTCTCACCGGTCGCGATGTTGCGCAGCATCAGCACCTGCCGGTCGGCTTCATAGCCCGGCCGCTTCATCGCGACATAGGCCAGCCATTGCCCGTCGGGCGACACGGTCGGCAGCGTATCGGTCGCATCATTGGCGTGCGTCAGATTGACCGGTGCCGCGCTCCCGTCCGCAGCCACGGAAAAAATGTCGAGATTGGTCGACAACGGCTCGATTCGCCCCGCTTCCCGCAGCGCGAAGAACAAAGTCTTGCCGTCCTTGCTCCAGGCGATCTCCTCTGCGCCGCCAAAGGGCTTGGACGGGCTGTCGCCGACCAGTCCGCCCATGACCGACACGGCCGGGCCGCCCGCGACCGGCATCACGAAGATCTGCGACCGCTGACCGTCCGACCATGTGTCCCAATGGCGCACGAACAGCTGGTCGTAGGTGCGGCCCGACCCCGCCTCCTTGGGCACGTCCGCCTTCACATCGTCGATCGTCTTCGCGCCCACCGGCCGATCGGCCCACAGCGCCACCTTGCTGCCATCTGGGCTGAGCAGGAAACCGCCGATACCGCCTGGTGCCTTGCTGATCTGCACCGGCTCTCCGCCGCCCAGCGCCACGCGCCACAGCTGGTCGTCGCCGCTGGCATCGGACTGATAATAAAGCGCCGAGCCATCGGGCGAAAACACCGGCGAGGCTTCATTCCTGTCGGGCTTCGACGCGATCAGCCGGGGCGCCTGCCCGGCCTTGCTGATATCCAGCAGATACAGGTCCGTCCGCCCCTTGTTCGCCGCCAGATCGGTCGCGCGCAGCTGATAGGCCAGCCATTTGCCGTCCGGCGACACCGCCGGCGCGCCGATACGATCCAGCCCCACCATGTCGGCGGGCGTAAACGGGCGCGCCAGTGCGGGCGCGGCGACCAGCGCCATCGCGCCGACGGCTGCGAGCAAAAATCTTTTCATGGAAATCACCCCTGGATCGGACAGTCCAACATCATGCAGGCGGCGCGCGATCGGCGCCGTCAGGATGCCAAGGGTCTAGGCCGCCGCGAAAGCGACCGCAAGGACGCGAATCAGCGCCCGGTGATGCGCGCGATTTCCTTCGCCACCATCTCTTCGACCATCGAAGGCAGGCGCGTGTCGAGCCAATCCTTCAACATGGGCTTGAGCATCGCGCGGACCAGCCCTTCCAGCGTATTGTCGCCGCCATCCTTGGGCGTGACCAGCATGGAGGACAGGGCCGACAGCGAATGACGCGCGGCGACTTCGCTTTCCACCGACAGGATCGAATCGTCGGCGTCCGTCTGTGCGACGGGTGCCGCCTTGGGCGTGGCTTTGGGAGCGGGCACGGCTTCTTCCTCCGCAATTTCGTCGGTCAGTTCCAACACTTCTTCGACGGCGGGTTCGATATGGACAGGCTCCACCGGCGCGGGCGCGGCCTTCGCCTCCGCGCGCATGCGGCGCGGTGCGGTCTGCACCGCCTCCTCGCCCTCTTCAGCGATGATCCGCTTGATGGAGGAGAGTATCTCTTCCATCGAGGGTTCCTTGGTCATGTCACCCATGGATAGTCCCCGTCCAACCCGCATTGCGCATCCTTAACCGTTAAAATTACCCAGCCGGGTTAACAAGCGGTTAAGGCTGCTTCGTGCCCGGTGCGACATTGGCGTTTTGCGCAGGCGTGTCAACGGTCCGCGTGGCGACCGGCGCGGGCTTGCCGTCGAAACCCCAGTCCAGCCACTTGCCCTTCACCCGCTCATAATTGACCATCGGGTCATATAGCGTGCCACTGTCCAGGCCCAGATCGCCCGCTTCGGCATGGCCCATCGCCGCCAGGACGCTGAATCCGGCGACATAGGCGTTGCGCTGCGCCGTCACCAGCAGCACCTTGGCATTGACCGCCTCCTGCTCGGCGTTCAGGATGTCCAGGATGGTGCGGCTGCCCACGCTATTTTCCGCGCGCACGCCTTCCAGCGACAGATTCGCGGCCTCGACCGCATTCTCGTTCGATTTGATGCTTTCCAGCGACGCCTGCCAGCTGGCATAGGCGGCGCGCGTCTGGGATATGACGCTGCGCTCCACCTCGATCTCGCGCTCGATCGCCTGCGATTCGAGCGCCTGATTCTGCCGTACCTGCGCGGCGGGCCGACCGCCCTGATACAGCGGGATGCTGAGCTGCACGCCGGCGGCGGCCTGCTTGTTGACCTGCGGCCCTTCGACCGCATTGCCTTCCGCATCCTGCGCAGTGCCGCCCAGCGTATGCAGATAGTTGGTATAGCCCGCCTGCGTGAAGCCGGTGATGGTCGGCAGCCGCCCCGCCCGCGCGACCTTCACGTCATAGCCGGCCGCGATCCGGTTCTGCTTGGCCGCCAATATGTCAGGATTGTCGTTGAGCGCGACCTGCACCGCGATCTGCGGCGTAGCGGGCAGGCCGGGCAAGGCCGGCGGCGCCTCCAGCGTACCGGGCACCTCACCCACCAGCGCCAGGAAATTTTCGCGGCTTCCTACCAGATTGGCTTCGGCGGTTTGCAGGTCGGACCGGGCGATCGCCAGCCGCGACTGCGATTGCGCGACGTCGGTGCGCGTCACGTCGCCGACCTCGAACCGGTCGTTGGTCGCCTGAAGATTGACCTCCAGCGCCTTCACATTGGACTGGTTGAGCGACACCACCGCATTGTCGCGCAGCACATCCATATAGGCCGCGACCACCTGCGAAAAGATGCTGGCTTCGGTCCCGCGCAGATTGGCCTGCCCAGCTTCGACCCGAACCTTGGCCGCCTTCACGCTGTTGCGCACGGCGCCGCCGGAATAGATGGGCACGTTCAGGTTGGCCTGCGCATTCACCGTGCGCTGGGGCGAGGTAAAGCTGATCGTGGGCTTCAGTACGCTTTCGGAAAAGCTGCCAGTCACGTCCGCATTGGGACGGCCGGCCGCCTTCTGGATCGGTACATTCTCGTCCGTCGCCCGCTGGCCGGCACGCGCACCGGTCAGCGTCGGGTTGGACGCATAGGCCTTGGCCAGCGCGCCCTGCAATGTTTCGGCCTGCGCCGAAACCGTCAGCGCGGAGGACAGCAACAGCAAAGCAGCCGCGGCATGATGCCGATAAAATATGCGCTTCGCCGTCATTTGTCCCCGCCCATCATATTTTAGAACACAAAAGCCTTCGGTGCGCCGAACCCCGGCAACACCACCATCTCGATATCGACCACGCTGTTCAGGCCCAGCGCGCCAGCGACCACCCGGCCGCTGCTCAGGCGCGTGACGCCGCGATCCGCGACGCCCGTCACCACGCGGGCGTCCTCGGCAAGCTGCTGAACGAGCGTTGCGGGGACTTCCTCCACCGCGCCGTCGATGAAAAGCACATCATAGGGCGCGCCATCGGCCGCGCCGGCATTCAGCGCGCCGCGCACGACGGTCACGCCATCGACTCCGATCTCCGGCCCGCTTTCTTCCTCGACCGCCGTGACCTGCGCGCCCAGTTCGACCAGCAGCGCGGCGGCATAGCCGGTGGCTGCGCCGATCAGCAGCACCTTGTCGCCCGGTGCGATCTGCGCCTCGGTCAGCAGGCGACCGGTCACCAGCGGCGGATTGAGCGAACGATCGCCCGTCAGCGGAATCGGCCGGTCGACATAGGCCATGGCCCGGCGCTGCGCCGGCACGAATTCTTCGCGCGGCACCTTCGCCATCGCGGCGATCACTCGCTGATCATCGACGTCGCTGGTACGCAACTGGCTCTCGACCATGGCGGTCCGCATCGAAGAATAATTCTGCTCGGTCACGATAGTTCTCGCTTGATCCAGAGGGATTGGCACAACTGTATTGGCAATGCAATACACTAAGGATGTCATCGGACCTCTAAATCAGCATGCGCCCCGCGCCAAGCGGCTTTGCGCGGTATCACGCAAGATTCTTGACACGATGACGACAGTGGCGGCTTGACTTTGCATCCAAAGCCGCACATTTGCGGCGTCCCACGCCGAGGCCCGATGGCGGAGTGGTGACGCAGAGGACTGCAAATCCTTGCACGCCGGTTCGATTCCGGCTCGGGCCTCCATCTATGTCCGCGTGGCGGCGACGATCATCCGCATCACCTTTGAACGCCGGGCGTGCCGGCTCGCTGGAGTCGCGCCCGCAAATGATGGCAGGGCAGGATTTGCCCCTTGCCCTGCGCCGTCCGCTTGCTGCATGCTATCGCTATCGATGTCGGGTTTTTGCTGCCGCAAAATTATTTTTTGCTTGGTCGGCGTCGACAAAATATCTGCAAATCAGGCACATGCAGCTTAAATGATGTGAAGATGAAGGTCTGCCGTCGCGCCTGTCTTCAATCTTGCATCCAACTGTCTTGATAGCGCCATATCAGCCCTTTCGACGCCAGAATAAACGTTGAAAAAGGGATTGTTTTCATCATGTTAAACCGATTCACTCGGGCGACGTTGCTCGCCGGAGCCGCCCTTGCTTGCCTGAACGCATCGGCAGCCTTTGCGCAGGCCGCCACGCCGGACGCGACCGCCGCCGCCGACGCGCCGGGTGACACTGGCCTGGGCGAAATCGTCGTCACAGCGACCAAGCGCGAAACGAACCTTCAAGAAACCCCGATCTCCATGGCGGTGATGAGCACGGAGGCGCTCAAGGATCGCCACGTTTCCAGCCTTTATGATCTGGCCGACGGCGCCGTGCCCAGCTTGCGCATCGCCACCTTCGAAGCGCGCCAGTCCGCGCTCACCATCGGCATTCGCGGCATCGTGCCGCTCGACGCCAACCAGCCCGCCCGCGAACAGGGCGTCGGCATCTATGTTGACGGCGTTTACATGGGTCGCCAGCACGGCCTTAATGCCGCGCTGTTCGATGTCGAGCGCGTCGAAGTGCTCAAAGGTCCGCAGGGCACCCTGTTCGGCCGCAATACCGAAGGCGGCGCGCTCAGCATCGTAAGCAAGGCGCCGACCGGGGAATGGGGCGGCCGCGTGGAGGCGGGCGCGGGCAATTATGGCGGCCGCAACGCCAATGCCCATATCAACCTGCCCTCGATCGCCGGCTTCTCGATCAAGCTGGACGGCGTGATCCAGCATCAGGACGCCACGACCAAAAATCCGATGGAGGGTCAGGCCGGCTTCAACTATTATAACCGCAAGGGCCTGCGCGCCGCGGTCCGCTGGCAGCCGACCAGCAGCATCACCAACGACTTTTCCTATGATGTCGCGAAGGACGAAAATACGCCCTTCTACAGCCAGCTGCTGAACTATAATCCCAATGGCTGCGGCACCGGCACCCAGGCTTCGCAAGCCGCCTGCACCCTGCCCGGCACCGCCTACACCAACCTGACCGGCGGTCCGGTCAAATCGTTGATGCCCGCCGTGGTGGTGAACGGCGACAGCCGCATGAGCGAGGCCGATATCGGCGTGCCGCAGCAGGTCAGCGTCGACAAGACCCACGGCTTCACCAACATGCTGAAGTGGGAAGTGTCGCCGCAGATCGAGCTGCGCTCCATCACCGCATGGCGCGGCGTGGACGCGACGCAGTGGGACAATAGCGGTGGCGCCCACCGTCCGCCGCTGGTCAGCCCGGCCCTTGGCAGCACCGCTGCCGGCTGCACCGCCGCCGCCCCCTGCGCCTTCAGCCGCTACAGCCTCGCCGACCTGCGCCAGCGCCAGTTCAGCCAGGAATTGCAGGCTGTCGGCACCGTCGGCAATATCGATTATGTCGCGGGCCTGTTCTATTTCAACGAGCATGTCAGCGATGACGCCGCCACCCCCAGCTCGATGGGCGCGGTCGCTATCCGCAACGCGGCTGGCGCCATCACCGGCTATAATTATGTCGCCATCCCCTTCTGCACTGCGTCCACCCCGGCCTTCGTCGGCACGGCGGTCAATGGCTGCTCGATCGATCGCGCTTCGGAAGTCTGGTCGAAAAGCTATGCCGGCTATGGCCAGCTGACCTGGAACGCCACCGACGCGCTGCACATCACCGTCGGCGGCCGCTACACGCACGACAAGAAGAAGGGCGTGCTGCATTATTCGCGCAACGTGAGTTACGACACCGCCACCGCCGCCTACCTGACCGGCGTCGGCTATCAGCCGCTCGATGCCAGCTGGAACCGCTTCAACCCGATGGCCACGATCGCCTATGACGTCAGCGACGACCTGCACGTCTATGCGAAATATGCAACCGGCTATCGCGCCGGCGGCGCCAGCTCGCGCACGTCCAACTATCAGGCCTTCGATCCCGAAGACGTGAAGTCCTATGAGGTCGGCCTGAAGTCGGACTTCTGGAACAACCGCGCCCGCTTCAATCTGGCCGGCTACATCATGGATCGCAAGGACAGCCAGGTGGACATCAGCTCCATCCAGTTCGTCGGCTCCAGCAGCTTCAACAACCTGGTCACGATCAATGCGCCCGGCACCACCAAGATCCGCGGGATCGAGGCGGACCTGACCGTGAACCCGATCGAAGGGCTGACGCTGAACGCCTCCTACGCCTACACCTATACGAAGATCCCGCCGGTGCTGATCACCGCCACGGATACGTCGGGTGCATCGACCAGCGTCTATCAGAATTTCTACATCGTGTTCACGCCGCGCAACGCCGCCAGCGGGTCGATCGACTATGCCGTGCCGGTCGGCGGCGGCGACACGAAGCTGAAATTCCATTTCGACGGCAATTATTCGCAGGCCACCCAGGCCTTCGACCAGTTCGCCACGAAGAATGACAGCTCGCTGATCTTCAACGGCCGCGTCTCGCTGGCGGATATCGAAGCCGGCGACGGTCGCAGCCTGACGCTCAGCCTGTGGGGCCGCAACCTGTTCAACGAACAATATGTGTTCCGCCGCGACCCGTCGAACAGCCTGCCGGCCGCCCCGACCAGCAGCGTGACCACGGGCAGCATCGCCAACGTGCTGGGCGACTATGGCAACTTCAACGCGCCGCGCACCTACGGGGTGGAAGCCAGCTTCAAATTCTAAAGCATTTTTGCCGTCAGCTGGCACAGCTGACGGCTCGCAAAATGCGGACGACGAAAGGCTGATCCCCCAGGATCAGCAGATCAAACTGAACCGGCGTGGCGGCCTGCCGCCACGCCGGTTTTTCATGTGGGAAAGGTCATGACGATATGCAGGCCCGGCCCTGCATCCTCCAGCACCAAAATCCCGCGATGCAGCCGCACGATCGCATCGGCCAGCGGCAGCCCCAACCCATGGCCCTTGCTATGCCGGCTGGCATCGGTTCGGCCGAAACGGCGCATCGCCAGCACCCTCTGATCCGGCGCGATGCCCGGACCATTGTCCGCGATCGCCAGCCTGATCCCCGAATTCGCCTGCTCCAGCGACACCCGCACATCCGCCCCGACCGGCGTGTGGCGCACCGCATTTTCCAACAGGTTGACCAGCATCTGCGACAGCAATTGCCGGTCGCCCTCCAACGACGCCGGTTCGTTCAGGATGATGGCGATGCGCTGGTCCTTCTCCGCCGCCACCGGCCGGACCATCTCGACCATCTCCTCCACCAGCTGGTCCAGCGCGATCGGCCGGAAACCGGCCCGGCGCGCACCGCTTTCGATTTCGGCAATGCGCAACATCGCGCCGAACATGGCGAGCAGATCGTCTGCCTGCCCGATCGCCAGTTGCAGCGCCTCGCGCACCGGCTCTGCCACATCCCGCCGTTCCAGCAGCGCCAACTCGCCGCGCAACCGCGCCAGCGGCGTGCGCAATTCGTGCGAGATATCGTTCGACACGTTGCGCACCTCGGCCATCAGCTGGCCCATGCGATCCAGCATGCGGTTCAGCGCGCCGGCCTGCCGATCGAACTCGCCGCCATCCCCGACCAGCGGCACCCGACGGGCGATATCGCCGTCGATGATCGATTCGGCGGTCAGGCGCATCTGCTCGATCCGCTCGCCGATCAGCCGCCGGAACAGCAGCAGCCCGGCCAGCACGACGACCACGATCGCCCCGAAGCCTGCAATGTAGATGCGCCGCCGCATCGCGAAATAATCGTCGATCGGCTCGGTTTCTGCGAACACCGCCAGCCGCACCCCCTGTCCTAGGTCGCGCACCAGCACGCGGCCGGCGCTCAGCCCCTCGATCCGGTCGCGCCGGTCGAGCGTGGAAAAGCCCAGCGGCAACGGTCGGGTGAAGCGGACATTCCCCGCAATCCGCCGCCCCTGCGCATCGGTCAGCAACATGCCAAGGTCGGCCGTGTCGCGCTCCCGCGCCATATCGGCGATCCGCGCCTGCCATTCCGCCTGGTCGAACGACGCGCCGACCGGGGCGATGGCATGGCTTTCCGCCTCGACCCGCTCGTCCACCAGCGCCGTCACCATCGACAGCGTCGCAAAGAAAGTGCCCAGCCCCGCCGCCAGCGTCACGGTCAGGAACAGGGCGAGAAAAGCGATGGTCAGCCCGCGCAGCGATTGCGGACGCCACCTCATGCGCGCAGCAGATAGCCCATGCCGCGCTGCGTACCGATCGGATCGTCGCCATGCTCGGTCAGCTTCACCCGCAAATGGCGGATATGCGCATCGACCAGATTGGTCGTCGGCATGAAGTCCAGCCCCCATATCCGCTCGATCAGCATCGGCCGCGTCACGATCGTGCCGGCATTGCGCGCCAGCTCCAGCAACAGCTTGAACTCGGTCTGCGACAGGTTCAGCGGCCGGCCGTTCCGCCAGGCGCGCAGGCGCGACGGGCTGATGGTGATATCCCCGGCGCGCACCGTGTCGGATGGCTGGTCGGTCGTGCGGCGGGCGCGCACCAGCGCATTGACCCGCGCGTTCAATTCCAGCGGATCGACCGGCTTCACCACATAATCGTCCGCCCCCGCGTCGAACCCCTCGACCTTGTCGAACACCTGCCCCAGCGCGGTCAGCATCAGCACGGGCACGTTCATGCCCCCCTCGCGCAACTGGCGCAGCACGGTGATCCCGTCCACGCCCGGCATCATCCAGTCCAGGATGACGATATCGAACGCCTTCTGGCCCACGATCGCCAGCGCACCCAGCCCGTCGTCGGCGGTTTCCACCTGATGCCCGAACTGCGTCAATTGATCGGCCAGCTGCCGCTGCAACTGCCTGTCATCCTCGGCCAGAAGAACATGCAAGCCCATCAAATATACCGGTCCGATTCCAAGCGCGTGACTGTCATCGTCAGGATAGTCCCCCCTTCCCCCGATGACCATCCCGCAACAGCCTTCCTTCTCGACTTGTCGCCGGTCACACGTCTAAGAAGGACGCATGATGAAGCTGTTCATTGGCAACAAGGCCTATTCGAGCTGGTCCCTGCGCGGTTGGCTGGCCTGCAAACTCTCCGCCCTCCCCTTCGAGGAAGTCGTCGTCCCCCTCTATGACGAGGCGTGGGAGAAGCGGCGGGAAGGCGACGAGTTCGCCCCCTCCTCCGGCAAGGTGCCGATCCTGTGGGATGGCGACGATGTCGTCGTGTGGGACAGCCTGGCCATCGTCGAATATCTCAATGAAAAGACGGATGGCGACCTGTTCTGGCCGACCGATCCCGCCGCCCGCGCCATGGCCCGATCCATGGCCGCCGAAATGCACAGCAGCTTTGCCGCCCTGCGCCGCGAGCACAGCATGAACATCCGGCAAATCTACCCCGCCACGCCCCCGTCGGACGCGGTGGCGCAGGATCTCGCCCGCCTCATGCAGCTTTGGGCGCAGGCGCGCGCGCGTCATGGCGGCGAAGGCGACTTCCTGTTCGGGGCCTTCGGCGCGGCCGACCTGATGTTCGCGCCCGTCGTCACCCGCCTCATCACCTATCAGCTGCCCGTGGCCCGCTTTGCCGAGGCCTATATGCGCGCCGTCATAGCCCATCCCTGGATGCAGGAATGGATCGGCGGCGCCCAGGCGGAGGACTGGGTGATCGACCGGTTCGAAATCCCCCCGCAGGCGGTGTAACGCCATGAGCGACACGCCGGAGCCCCCAAAAGCAGAGACCCCAAAAGAGGTGCGCGCGGCGGAAGCCGCCGCGATTCGCCGCCGCTGGATCACGCTGGGCGAAGTGCTGGCGGTGCTGGCCGTCTCCATCTCCGCCCTCACCCTCTATCTCAACTGGGCGGACAAGAAGGACGAGCGCGCGGACAAGGCGGCAGAAAGCCGCAAGGCGTCCAGCCGCGCCGCCATTCTGGTGCTGAACGCCGAATCGGTGAAGGATGATCGGATCGCACTGAAACCCGCCGATCCCGACCAGCTGATCCAGAGCCAGACCATCCTCTTCCCCCGCGCGCTCGGCATCGCGCCGGTCGATACCACCGGCGACCCGCGGATCGAGGCCGGCTGGTTCGAAAGCGCGCTCAAAAAAGCGCGGGCCAGGGCGAAGCTGCCCGACGACAGCGTGGGCGATGAACGGCTGCCGGTCGTCATCACCACCCGATTCATGGTGGGCGGCGATGCGCATGACAATGTGGCGCTCTACGATATCGGCTATGGCATCAAGGGCGGCTGGATCGCGGGGCACAGCCTGACGCTACGCGGCATATCGCGGGTCGGAACGCTCAAGGCCAACGCCGCCCAGGCCAGCGCCGATGCCCGCTGGGCACGCCTCACCAAAAGCTGAAGTTCACGCCCTGAAACCCGAAACCCGCTTGTGTTACGCCCGTGAAACGGGTGGAAGGCCGCGGGCAGGGTTGGACATGATAAGGACAAGACGGGCGCCATGAGCCTGATGGGATCGATCGACCTCTTCCATGCCGTGGCCGGTCTGCTGGTCGGGGTGCTGGTGGGCGTGACGGGCGTCGGCGGCGGATCGCTGATGACGCCGCTGCTCGTGCTGATGTTCGGCGTCAGTGCCAAGACCGCCGTGGGCACCGACCTGCTCTTTGCCGCCCTGACCAAGATCGTGGGGTCCACCGTCCATGGCAAGCGCGACACCATCGAATGGCCGATCGTGCGGCGCATGGCGGCAGGCAGCGTCCCGGCCGCACTGGTCACGTTGGTCGTCCTTGGATGGATCGGCGATGTCGGCAAATCGACCGAGCATATCATCCTGGTTTCGCTCGCATCGCTGCTGGCGTTGACGTCGGTGGCGGTCATCGGCCGCAAATGGCTGTTCCGCCATCGCGGCGATCTTGGCGCCACCCATTCGGCGGCCACCACCCTCTACGGCACCACGGCTTTGGGCGCGCTGATCGGCGTGGCCGTGTCGCTTTCCTCGGTCGGGGCCGGCGCGATCGGCGTGACGGTCCTGCTCATCCTCTATCCGCGCCTGCCGGTCGCCCGCATCGTCGGCTCCGACATCGCCCATGCCGTGCCGCTGGCGCTGATCGCCGGCACCGGCCACTGGTTGATGGGCGACGTCAACGGCATATTGCTCATGAACCTGCTGATCGGCTCCATCCCCGGCGTGATCGCAGGCAGCTATCTCGCCTCCTACGCCCCCGACAAGGTGCTGCAACCGCTGCTCGCCGCCGTGCTGGCGCTGTCCTCATGGCAATTGTTCGTCAAGGCCCGCACGCCCGACCCGGTCAAGGTCGAAGCCCCCGCACCAATCCAACCACATTAGCTATCCCGCCACCCGTTGGCGCAAAACGCAAAAAAGCCCGGCCGCTCCATCGGAGCGCCGGGCCTTTCCACGTCCATCGGGACGATCGGCGATCAGCCGACGATTTCTTCCGGCTTGAAGAAATAGGCGATTTCGATCGCGGCATTTTCTTCGCTGTCCGAACCATGGACCGAATTGGCTTCGATCGATTCGGCCAGTTCCTTGCGGATGGTGCCGGCGTCGGCGTTGGCGGGGTTGGTGGCGCCCATGATGTCGCGGTTGCGCTTCACGGCATCTTCACCTTCCAGAACCTGGACGACGACCGGGCCGGAAATCATGAAGGCGACCAGGTCGGCGAAGAAGGGGCGTTCCTTGTGAACGGCATAGAAGCCTTCGGCCTGTTCGCGGCTCATGCGGATGCGCTTGGAAGCGACGATGCGAAGGCCCGCCTCCTCCAGCATCTTGGCGACCGCACCGGTCAGGTTGCGACGGGTCGCGTCGGGCTTGATGATCGAAAAGGTGCGCGTGACGGCCATGGCCCTCGAAACTCCAGATTGTTGGGAATAAAGTTGCGCGGCCTTTAGACGCGGCCGGGCCGGGCCGCAAGAGGCTTCGCTTATGTGCGTGGAGCGAGGGGGTGTTTGGGTCACGCCCTTGGATGACAGATGGCGTGAATGGGTGACTAAGCTACGGTCGGCTGCCCGAAAAAATGCCGTCATGCCAGCGAAGGTTGGCATCTCAGGCATGGCTATGCTGCGTCAACGGATAGCGCCAGCCCGCTACCCTCATTATACTGCCGCCTGAGACCCCAGCCTTCGCTGGGGTGACGGCTATGGGCCAAGCTGAAATGGCCGTAGTGGACGATATCTGCTGCTACATCTCTACCCGCTCAAGGCCCTTGAACCCATTTGCGGCCATCCTGCCGCCAGAAGCGCGGCTCTATGCCATCCGCCTTGCTCAGCGCCCGCCAACTCGCTCGCGCGCCCTCGATCGTGTCGGCGTCGAAGAAGTAGAAAGCCCGCTCGAACCCGAGCGCCTCTTCGCGCCACACCCCGTCGGCCAGCGCGATATGCCGCGCGCCATTGGCCGCATCGCACGCCGCACTCAGCAGGATCGGCTGATGCGCCTCGCCGCCCGCGCCCGCCCGGCCATGGGCCAGAAAGCTTTCGGGCGCCCCCGCCCAAAGCCCGGCGGAAATCCGCTCCAGCCGCTCATCCTCCCGCGCCACCACCAGCAGCCGCGCGCCCAGCCCCAGGATGCGCGCCGCGATCGCGGGCAGCACCTGGTCCACGGGATCGCGGCTCAACTGGTAGAAATCGACCTGCATCAGCCTTCAAATTTGTCCGCCACGAACCGGTCGATCAGGCGCACGCCATAGCCGGTCGCGCCCTTGTCCCATGTCGCGCCGGGCTTGTCGGCCCACACCATGCCGGCAATGTCGAGATGCGCCCATTTCACGCCGTCCTCGATGAAGCGCTTCAAAAATTGCGCGGCGGTGATCGACCCGCCGAAGCGCGGGCCGATATTCTTCATGTCGGCGATCGGGCTGTCGATCAGCTTGTCATAGGCCGGCGACAGCGGGAAGCGCCACAGCGGATCGCCCGCCGACTGGCCCGCCGCCATCAGGTCGCTCGCCAGACCGTCGTCGTTGGAAAAGATGCCCGCATATTCCGTGCCCAGCGACACGATGATCGCGCCGGTCAGCGTGGCCAGATCGACGATCACCTCCGGCTTGTAGGTGCGCTGTGCCCAGGTCAGCGCATCGCACAGCACCAGCCGCCCTTCGGCGTCGGTGTTCAGTACCTCGATCGTCTGGCCCGACAGGGACGTTACGATATCGCCGGGGCGCTGCGCATTGCCGTCGGGCATATTCTCGACCAGGCCGCAAATGCCCACGACATGCGCCTTCGCCTTGCGCCCGGCCAGCGCCTTCATGGCGCCGGCGACCGCGCCCGCGCCGCCCATGTCCCACTTCATGTCTTCCATGCCGGCCGCCGGCTTGATGGAAATGCCGCCCGTGTCGAACGTCACGCCCTTGCCGACGAAGACGACCGGCTTGTCCGACGTGCCGCCGGTGCCGTCCCATTCCATCGCCAGCAGGCGCGCTTCGCGCACGGACCCCTGCGCCACGCCCAGCAGCGATCCCATGCCCAGCGCTTCCATCGCTGCCTTGTCCAGCACGGTGATCTTGATGCCGAGGTCGGCCAGATGCTGGCAGCGTTGCACAAAGCTTTCGGGATAGAGGATGTTCGCCGGCTCCGACACCAGTTCGCGGGTGAAGGCCACGCCCGCCGCGACCGCCGACAGCTTGTCCCAGGCCTCTTCCACGCCGGTCGCGACCAGCGTGACCGTCTTCAACGTCGGCTTGGCCTTTTCGGCTTGGCGCGTGCGATAGGTGTCGATCCGCCAGCCGCGCAATTCTACGCCCAGCGCCAGATGCGCCGTCTGCTCGGCGCTCGCCCCGCCGACAAATTCGACGGCGGCATGCCCTGCGCCGCTGGTGTTCAGTTTGGCGGTCAGCGCCGCACCGGCCTTTTCATAATCCTGCTCGCTGCCGGCGCCCACGCCCAGCAACAGCACGCGCACCGTCTTGCCGCCTTCCTCGACGAAGCTTTCGAAGCTCGTGCCCGTCTCGCCGGTGAAGCGCGACGCGGTGGCACCGGCCGCCAGAACGGGCGCTGCGTCCAGCGGCAGGGCATCGAATCCCCCCTTGGGCACGACGAAGGCCAGCGTGTCGGCTTCGGGGCGGGTCGGGCTGAACTGGATATCCATCGGGGCTCTTTTCCTCTTGTCTGATGCGGCGCGCACCGCTCTTGTCTGCCAGATAGTGCGGCTTTCCCCGTCTGGCAAAGCCGTTCGACCGATTTTCCCATGGCCAATGCAAGACGGGCGATTGCCGACACGGCTTGTGTGCGATAGGCGGGTCAGCCTGATGCGCCTGTCTATTGAGGCACCACTGCTTGCAAAACGCCCTATTCTCCCTTTCCTTCCGCGCCGCCCTGCTGGGCACCGCTGCGCTTGGCGCCGCGCCGGACCTGTTGGCACAACAGCTGAACGAGCCCGCCACGCCGATCAGCGCGCCCGACGCGCCGACACCCGGCAATGACGACCAGATCGGTTTTGCCGCCGATGCGCTGCAATATGACAGCAATAGCGAGGTCGTGACCGCCAACGGCAATGTCCAGCTGTTGCGCGAAGGCAACCGGCTGCGCGCGGACAAGGTCGTGTGGGACCGCACCAGCGGCAAGGTGGAGGCGCAGGGCAATGTCTCGATCATCGATGCCGACGGCAATGTCGCCTATGGCGACCGGTTCGACGTCACCGATACGCTCAAGGACGGCGCGGTCGACAATATGCTGCTGGTGCTTCAGTCGGGCGGCCGGCTCGCCTCGGTCAAGGGCACGCGGGTCAATGGCGTCTATACGCTCAATCGCGCCACCTATACCGGCTGCGCGGTGGAGGATAGCGACGGCTGTCCCAAGGAACCGACCTGGCAGATCAACGCGATCAAGGTCGTTTACGACCCGACGCGAGAGCGCGTCACCTACACCAACGCCAATATCGAATTGTTCGGCCTGCCGCTCATTCCGCTGCCCGGCCTGTCGCATCCGGTGGGCGAAGGCGGCGGCAGCGGCCTGCTCGTCCCCAATCTGCGCTACGACCGCAATAACGGCTTCGAAGCGGCGTTGCCCTATTATTTCAAGCTGGCGCCCAATCGCGACGTCACCATCACGCCGCACGTCTATACGGGCGTCCTGCCGATGCTGGAGGCCAATTACCGCCATCTCTATGATCGCGGCGCCTACACCATCACTGGTTACGCCACCTATGGCCGGCGCGTCGGCATCGGTAGCGACGCCGTATCGCCCGACGCGGAAAAGGATATTCGCGGCTATATCGACGCCAGCGGCAAGATGCAGCTGTCGCCCGAATGGAGCCTGGACGGGTCTATCCGCGTCGCCACCGACCGCACCTTCCTGCGCCGCTACGACATCAGCCGGGAAGATCGCCTGCGCTCGACCATCGGTGCGCAACGGATCGACGAAAACAGCTATCTGTCGATTCGCGGCTGGGCGGTCCAGACTCTGCGCCAGGGCGATTCGCAGGGTCAGACGCCGATCGCGCTCCCCCTCATCGACTATCGCCGCCGGATCGCCGACCCGCTGCTGGGCGGCGTCCTGCAATTGCAGGCGAACACCCTCGCCATCACCCGCACCCATGGCCAGGATACGCAGCGCGCCTTCGTCGGGGCCGAATGGAATCTGCGCAAGCTGACCGGCCTTGGCCAGGAAGTGACCTTTACCGGCTATCTGCGCGGCGACGTCTATCACAGCAGCGACAATGGCCTGACCTCGGTGGTCAGCTATGCCGGCGATCCGGGCTGGCAATCGCGCGGCATCGCGGCGGCAGCCATCGACATGCGCTGGCCCTTCGTGGGTGAAGCGTTCGGCGGCGTCCAGCGCATCGCCCCGCGCGTCCAGATCGTCGCCTCGCCCAAGATCGCGAACCTCTCGCTCCCCAATGAAGACGCCCGCGCCGTCGATCTGGAGGACAGCAATCTCTTCGCGCTCAACCGCTTCGCCGGCTACGACCGGTTCGAAGATAGTTCGCGCGTCACCTACGGCCTCGAATATAGCCTCGACCTGCCCAATTTCTCGCTCCAGAGCATCGTCGGCCAAAGCTATCGCCTCGACAGCCGCGAAAGCATTCTGCCCGACGGCACCGGCCTGTCCGACCGCACGTCCGACATCGTGGGCCGCACCACCGTGCGCTACAAGGATTTCATCGCGCTGACCCACCGCTACCGGCTGGACAAGGACAATCTGTCGGTCCGCCGGAACGAGATCGACACGACCATCGGCAGCAAGAACACCTATGTCATGGCGGGCTATCTGCGGCTCAACCGCAATATCAGTTCGGGGCTGGAGGATTTGCAGGACCGCGAGGAAATCCGCCTGGGCGCCCGCGCCCAGTTCGCGCGCTTCTGGTCCGTCTTCGGCTCGACCGTCATCGACCTGACCGGCGCCAGGGAAGATCCGGTCACGCAAGCCGACGGATTCGAACCCGTCCGCCATCGCCTGGGCTTCGCTTATGAGGATGATTGCCTTACCCTGGGCTTCACCTGGGTGCGCAGTTACCAGACCAATGGCGACGCGCGAAAGGGCAATGGCTTCCAGCTACGTCTAGCTTTCCGCAATATTGGTATATAAGGAACAGGCTCCTGCATCCCCGTCAGGGCCGGTTAAGGCGGACCCGCGCATCATGCGCAGGTTCGTATTGGAGATTTTTGCCGACGATGCTGCCTGTCGTTTCCTCGCCCAACAGCCTGTTCCATGGCGTTCGCTTGGGCTTTCGCACCTTGCTCCTGTCCACTGCGCTGCTTGGCGCCGGCGTCCAGCCGGTCGTCGCCCAGACGGTCGATGATGACGGCAACGTCGCCAGCCAGCAGTTGAACCTGCCAAAGGACGTCACCGTCTTTGGCAAGAGCGACCCCAACGTCCGCAAGGCGACCGCGATCGTCAACAACCGGATCATCACCGGCACCGACATCGACCAGCGTCTCGCCCTCATCATCACCGCCAATGGCGGCAAGGTGGAAGCGGAGGAAAAGGAGCGGCTGCGCGTGCAGGTGCTGCGCAACCTGATCGACGAAACGCTCCAGATTCAGGAAGCCGCCGCCAACGACATCAAGATCGACCCGGCCGAAATCAACCAGAGCTACGAGCGCGTCGCGGCCAATTTCCGCCAGTCGCCCACCCAATTCGACGCCTATCTGCGCGAAAAGGGCAGCTCGGCCGCCAGCATCAAGCGCCAGATCGAGGGCGAACTGGCCTGGAGCCGCCTGCAACGGCGCAACATCCAGCCCTTCGTCAACGTGTCTGAAGATGAAGTGAAGTCGGTCGTCGACCGGCTGAATGCGTCCAAGGGCAGCGACGAATTTCGCGTCGGTGAAATCTACCTGTCGGCGACGCCGGAAAATCAGGCACAGATCATCGCCAACGCGCGCAACATCATCCAGCAGATCCAGCAGGGTGGCAGCTTCCAGGCCTATGCCCGCCAGTTTTCCGAAGCCTCCACGGCGGCGGTCGGCGGCGACCTCGGCTGGGTCCGCCCGGCGCAGTTGCCGAACGAACTGGCACAGGCGGCATCGGAAATGCAGGTCGGCCAGATTGCCGGCCCGATCCCGGTCGCCGGCGGCGTGTCGCTGCTCTATCTGATGGACAAGCGCAAGGTGCTGACCGCCGATCCGCGCGATTCGCTGCTCAGCCTCAAACAGCTGTCGGTCCTTTTCCCCAAGGGCACGAGCAAGGAGCAGGCCAGCGCCAAGGCCGCCGCCTTCGCCGCCGCGATCAAGGATATCAAGGGCTGCGGCCAGGCCAATGAGGTCGGCCAGAAAATCGGCGCCGACGTCGTCGACAACGACAATGTGAAGGTGCGCGACCTGCCGCCGCAGTTGCAGGACATTCTGGTCAACCTTCAGGTCGGTGAATCCACGCCGCCCTTCGGCTCGATCAACGATGGCGTCCGCGTCCTGGTAGTCTGCGGCCGTGACGAGCCTGCCTCGGCCAATGCGCCCAATGCCGAACAGATCATGGCGCAGCTGGAAGAGGAACGTGTCAACAAGCGCGCGCGCATCTACCTGCGCGACCTTCGTCGCGATGCGGTGATCGAATATAACTGACGCCTTGCCTCTCGCACCCTTCGCGGTGTCGCTGGGCGATCCCGCCGGGATCGGGCCGGAGATCGTCGCGAAAAGCTGGGTGATGCGCGAAGCGCGCGGCCTGCCGCCTTTCTTCGCGGTGGGCGACGCGGCATCGCTGCGCGCCGTCTGGCTGGGACCGATCGCATCGATCGGATCGCCGGAAGAAGCCGCCTCGGTCTTCGACAGGGCGCTGCCCTGCCTTCAGGTCGCGGACGCGGGAGACATCGTGCCGGGCACGCCCAGCATCGATGGCGCCCGCACCGCCTTCCAGGCGCTCGAAGTGTCGGTCGGTCTGGCGCGGCAGGGGTCGGCCGCCGGCATCGTCACCGCCCCGGTGGGCAAGGAACAGCTATATGGCGTGGGCTTCACCCATCCGGGCCAGACCGAATTCGTTGCGGAACGCTGCGGCGTGTCGGCCCATAATGCGGTGATGATGCTGGCCGGGCCGTCGCTGAAGGTCGTGCCGATCACCATCCATATCGCCTTGGCCGATGTGCCCTCCGTCCTCACCATCGACCTGATCCGCGCCCGCGCGCTGACCACGGTCAAGGGGCTGCAACGCAATTTCGGCATCGCCCGCCCGCGTCTGGCCGTCGCCGGCCTCAACCCCCATGCCGGCGAAAATGGCGCGCTGGGCCGGGAAGAGATCGACGTCATCCGCCCCGCGATCGATTCGCTGCGCGCCGAAGGGCTGGACATAGTCGGCCCACTTGCAGCCGACGGCATGTTCCACGCCCGCGCCCGCGAAACCTATGACGCGGCGCTGTGCATGTATCACGATCAGGCGCTGATCCCGATCAAGACGCTGAATTTCGACGATGGCGTCAATATCACGCTGGGCCTGCCGATCGTGCGCACCTCGCCCGACCATGGCACCGCCTTCGGCATCGCCGGCACCGACAGCGCCAATCCCGGCGCGATGATCGCCGCGCTCAAGATGGCGGCCGAAGCCGCCCGCGCCCGCATCGCTTATGGCTGACACCCGCCCGGCCCTGCCGCCCCTCAGAGACGTGATCGCGCGCCATGGCCTTGCCGCCAGCAAGGCGCTCGGCCAGAATTTCCTGCTCGACGAACAGTTGCTCGATCGCATTGCCGCCATCCCCGGCCCATTGAAAGACGCGCCGGCGTTCGAGGTCGGCCCCGGCCCTGGCGGCCTGACCCGCGCCATCTTGCGCGCTGGCGCCCGCCTCGTCGCGGTCGAGCGCGACCGTCGCTGCCTCCCGGCGCTTGCCGAACTGGAGGAGGCCTTTCCCGGCCAGTTGCGCGTCCTTTCCGGCGACGCGATGCAGGTCGACGCCCGTGCCGAGGCAGGTGAAGGCGCGCACATCATCGCCAACCTGCCCTATAATGTCGGCACGCCCTTGCTGGTCGGCTGGCTCTCGGCGGCGTGGTCCCCGCTTCCCTGGTGGCAGAGCCTGACCCTCATGTTCCAGATGGAAGTGGCCGAACGCATCGTCGCCGGGCCTGGCACCGACCATTATGGCCGCCTCGCCGTCCTGTCCCAATGGCGCAGCGACGCGAAGATCGCGATGAAGGTCCACCGCAGCGCCTTCACGCCGCCGCCCAAAGTCATGTCGGCGGTCGTCCACATCACGCCAAAGCCTGCGCCCGACGGCGTACAGCTTAAATTTCTCGAACGCCTCACCGCCGCCGCCTTCGGCCAGCGCCGCAAGATGCTGCGCCAGAGCCTCAAGGGCCTCCCCGGCGCGCTCGACGCGCTGGAGCAGATCGGCATCGACCCCCAACGCCGCGCCGAAACGGTCAGCGTCGAGGAATTCGTCGCCGTCGCCCACATACTGAGCCGCTAAGAAACCATCCTTTATTCAGCCAATCCGTTTGTGCTGAGTAGAGACTGAGCTTGTCGAAGGCTCGTATCGAAGCATAGTCTGGATAGCCCATGCCCCGCCTGATCCTGTTCAACAAACCCTATGACATGCTCTCGCAATTCACCGATCGCGGCACCGACACCGCGCGCGCGACCCTGTCCGACTGCATCGCCGTCCCCGGTGTCTATCCCGCCGGCCGGCTCGACCGCGACAGCGAAGGGCTGCTGCTGCTGACCGACGACGGCCGCCTGCAATCGCGCATCGCCGATCCCAAATACAAGACCGCCAAAACCTATCTGGCGCAGGTCGAAGGCGAAGTGACGGACGACGCGCTCGCCGCGTTGCGCCGGGGCGTGGACCTGAAGGACGGCCTCACCCGCCCGGCCGATGTCGAACGCATCGACGCGCCGGACATCTGGCCGCGCACCCCGCCGATCCGCGTGCGCAAGAGCATCCCCGACAGCTGGATCAGCCTCACCATCCGCGAAGGCCGCAACCGCCAGGTCCGCCGCATGACTGCCGCTGTCGGCCATCCCACGCTGCGCCTCATCCGCTGGCGCATCGGCGACTGGTCGCTGGACGGCCTGCGACCTGGCGAGTGGAGGGAAGTTCAGGTCGGCTGATCGCCACCGATCAAGATGCGCGGCACCCGTTTCCCCTTGGTCCGGCTGGTCAGATGAAATTGCCGACACCGGTCGCAGCGATAGGACCGCAACGGCACATCCGCCCGCAACGCCACCGCCAGCGCCGCTTCTTCGGACGCAAAGCGCGTCTTCTTCGCGCAAATGCTCAGCCGCGTGCGGATCGCTCAGTCCTCCGGGTCGAAGCTGACACAGCCTTCATTGAACAACGTCACGATCAGCGCCATCGCCGCTCCATCCTCGATCAGCGCAGGATCGACCACCAGCCTGTCGTCCGCGCATAATATCGCGGCCAGCGCCGCCGCCGCTCCGTCGCAATCCTGCGCCTGTCCATCCACGAACAGCGTCAGCGCCCCTTCCCCCTGCGCCACATACGCAAAGCGGCTCGCCGGATTGCGGCACAGTGCCACGCCGTCCCCCACCAGTTCGCGGACATCCTCGGCCGCGATTGGCTCGTCCGGTCGGAAATCCAGTTCGGGATATTTGCGCTCGCTGCTATAGGCCCCGAACCAGCGGGCAAAGGCGGCCGGATCGCGCACCGCATCCATCACCATCGCCTGCAACCGCTGGAGCGCCGCCGCGCCGATTTCGCCCGGATTGGCCTGTACGGTCAGGTCCGGGTCGGCATAGCGATCATCTTCCTCCATTTCGCCGACGACATGGGCGCAAAATTGCTCGACCAGCTCGCTCCGTGCGGGCGCCCGGAAACCGACCGAATAGGTCATGCAATCGTCGCCGACCGCCACGCCATCATGGGCGATCCCAGGTGGCACATAAAGGATGTCGCCCGGCTCCAGCACCCACTCGTCCGTCTGTTCGAACGCGGCGAGCAGGCGCAGATCCTCCTGCACCAACAAGGGCGTGTCCGCATCGCAACGCTGCCCCACGCGCCAGCGCCGCCGGCCCAGCCCCTGGATCAGGAACACGTCATATTGGTCATAATGGGCGCCCACGCCGCCGCCGTCGGTGGCATAGCTGACCATCACATCGTCGATCCGCCAGTTGGGCACGAAGCGAAAGGGCGCGATCAGCGCCGCGACATCGGGCACATGCATGTCCACCGCCTGCACCAGCAGCGTCCAGGGCGCGGCCCCCATATGCCCGAAGCGATCTTCGGGGAGCGGTCCATGTTCGACGCTCCAGCGCCCGTCCGTCCGCCCGATCAGCCGCGATTCGACGCCCTCCTCGCATGCCAGCGCCGCCAGTTCGTCCGGCTCCACCGGATTGACCCAATGCTGCCATGGATTGCGGATCAGCAGGGGCTTCTTCTGCCAATAGTCGCGCAGGAACAAATCGACGTCGAAGTCGGTGAAGGTCATGGAACATCTCGCCAGCGATCGGCGCGCCTCATGCGCCCGTCACCCCGGCCTTGCCCCGCCCCGACGGCGAAGTCAAAGCGCAGAGCGACCTCCACCCACCCGTACGGGCCGAGCTTGTCGAACCCCGCTCTTCTTCCTTGCGATCTGGCGAGAAAGATCAGCCCCTTCGACTGACTGCTTGCAGCAGTCGCTCAGCACAGGGTTCGATCGGCTCAGGGCGAACGGGGGTTATGAGCGTTCAGGACCTTCAATGCCCGCGCGTCGTTACGGCGTCTGGGTCGGCGCCTTCTTGGCCGCAGGATCCGCGTCCTTCGCGGTCGTCATCGCAACGGCTGGCGGCCCCTTCTGGATCGCGGCGGCCAGCTTGCCGACTGGCGCACAGTCGCCCTTGCACACGGCCTGCGCCTGCGTCAGCACTTCCTTCGCCCTGGCGATCGCGCCCTTCTCGACCATGGCCTCACCCTGACCGGCAAGTGCCACGATATCGGTCGGGTCCAGCAGCAACGCTTCCTTGTAGAGCCGGATCGCCTTGCCCTGAAGCCCCTGCGCGCGCGCGACCTCGGCCAGTTCGACAAAGGCGGCGCGGTTGCGCGGATCGATCGCCAGCGCGCTTTCCAGCGCGTCATTGGCGCCTTCCAGATTGCCGGCCTTGCGCGCGGCCTCGCCGGCCTTCTGCCATTCCACCGACTGCGGGCTGATCTGGCTGTCGGGCTTCTGGCTCAGCCCCACGCTCGACACAGTGGTCAGAACGACGGCAAGCGCGATCGAAGCGGGGGTAAAACGCATTACTATCTCCAGCCATGTTTCAGGCGTTAATTCGGACCAAGTGTCGCTATTTTGCGGGCGCTTGTCCATGGCCTGTTTCACGCCCCCCGGCGCAGTCGCGCAAAGAAGAAGCCGTCGCTGCCGTCATGTCCCGGCGTCAGCAGCAGCCCGGCGCCATGGGCACGCCCCACCGGCAGGGCGATCGGCTCGGCGCTCCAGCCTTCATGACGGCGCAGGAAGGCATCCACCTGCCCCCGCCCTTCGCGCTCGGTCAGCGCACAGGTCGCATAGACCAGCAGCCCGCCCGGCGCCAGCAAGGGTGCCGCAAAATCAAGGATGCGCGCCTGTTCGGCGACCAGCCGGTCAAGCCGCACCTGCGTCAGCCGCCAGCGCGCTTCCGGGTTGCGCCGCCAGGTGCCGGTGCCCGAACAGGGCGCATCGACCAGCACCACGTCCGCCTTGCCGCGCAGGCTCTCAAGGCCCCGCGCTTCGTGGCTCTGGTCCAGCAGCAGCGTCTCTATGAACGTCGCGCCCGCCCGCGCCGCGCGCGGCTCCAGCCGGGCCAGCCGCGACCGGATCGTATCGGCCGCAATCAATATGCCCTTGCCCTGCATCGCCGCAGCCAGCGCCAGCGTCTTGCCGCCCGCGCCCGCGCACAGGTCCACCACCGTCATCCCCGGCTGCGCGCCACAGGCGGCCGATATCCACTGGCTCCCTGCATCCTGCACCTCGACCAGCCCGTCGGCCCAAGCGGCCTGCTGCTCGATCGGATAGCCTTCGGGCAGGCGCAGCCCGTCGTCCAGCCCCGCAATCGCCAAGGCGTCGGGCAACATCGGCGCGATGGCCGCGGGATCGGCCTTCAACCGGTTCACGCGCACATCCACCGGCGCCCGGCCCAGCAGCGCATCCTGCTCCACCGGCGCGGCCAGCAAGGGCTGCACCCATGCCGGGACCGCGCCAGCTTGCGCGCCCAGTTCGCCCGGTTCGATCGGCAGTGGCGCATGGGTCGATCCGTCGAACAAGGCCGCGACGTCCGGCCGGTCCAGCGCCACGCCGATCATCGCCTCGCGCCCCGTCTCCGGCCGCTCGGCCGCGCGACGGATCGCGTCATACACATGATCGCGCACCGCGCGCCGATCGCGCGACCCGGCATAGCGCCGTTCCTTGAAATAGCGCGCGATCAGCGTATCGGCCGCCGGCCCGCCATCGCGCGCCGACGCGATGATGGCGTCGAGCAGATCGATAGCGGCCTGTATGCGGGCAGAGGGTGTCATTCATACCTTCCCCCCTCCCTGGTCGGGAGGGGCCGGGGGTGGGTGCGCCACGACAGCGGCGCCTGCAACCGCCGGGATAGTCGCGCGCTACGCTCGCGCCCACCCCTAACCTCTCCCTGGCAGGGAGGGGAATTCAGAAACGCTTCAGCGCGTCGGATAATTGGGCGCTTCGCGCGTGATCGTCACATCATGCACATGGCTTTCCGAAAGCCCCGCATTGGTAATCTGCACGAAACGCGCGCGTTCCTGCAAATCCTTGATCGTGGCACTGCCGGTATAGCCCATCGCCGCCTTCACACCGCCGACCAGCTGGTGAATGACATCCTTGGCCGGGCCCTTGAACGGCACCTGGCCTTCAATCCCTTCGGGCACCAGCTTCATCTGGTCCTTGATATCAGCCTGGAAATAGCGGTCGGCGCTGCCGCGCGCCATCGCACCGACGCTGCCCATGCCGCGATAGCTCTTGTACGCGCGGCCCTGATACAGGAACGTCTCGCCCGGCGCTTCGGCCGTGCCCGCCAGCAGCGACCCGACCATGACGCAGCCCGCGCCTGCCGCCAAAGCCTTCGCCACGTCACCCGACGTGCGCAGGCCCCCGTCGGCGATTACCGGCACGCCATGCTTGTGCGCTTCCTCGGCCGAATCCATCACGGCGGTCAGCTGCGGCACGCCCACGCCCGCGACGACGCGCGTGGTGCAGATGGAACCCGGCCCGATGCCGACCTTCACGCAATCCGCGCCCGCGCCGATCAGCGCCTTGGTCGCCTCGGCCGTGGCGACATTGCCCGCCACCACCTGGACATGGTTGGACAGCTTCTTCACCGCTTCCACCGCGACCGCGACCTGGCGGCTGTGGCCGTGGGCGGTGTCGATGACGATCAGGTCGCATTCCGCGTCGATCAGCGCCTTGCTGCGCTCCAGCCCCTTGTCCCCCACGGTGGAGGCGGCGGCGACGCGCAGGCGGCCGGTGCCGTCCTTGGTCGCCTGCGGGTAAGTGACCGCCTTCTCGATATCCTTGACCGTGATCAGACCCACGCAATGATAGGCGTCGTCCACCACCAGCAGCTTTTCGATCCGGCGTGCATGCAACAGGCGCTGCGCCTCTTCCTGACCCACGCCGACCTTGACCGTGGCCAGATTGTCCTTCGTCATCAGTTCGCTGACGGGCTGGTTCGGGTTTTCGGCGAAGCGGGTGTCGCGGTGCGTCAATATGCCGACCAGCTTGCCGCTCTGCTCCACCACCGGAATGCCGCTGATCTTGTGCCGCTGCATCAGCATCTGCGCGTCGGCCAGCGTGGCGGTGGGCAGGATAGTGATCGGGTTGACCACCATGCCGCTTTCGAAGCGCTTGACCGCGCGCACCGCGTCGGCCTGTTCCTCAACCGTCAGGTTGCGATGCAGCACGCCGATCCCGCCCAGCTGCGCCATCACGATCGCCATGTCGGCCTCCGTCACCGTGTCCATCGCGGACGACAGGATCGGAATGTTCAGCTTGATCGCCTTGGTCACATAGGTGGACGTATCCGCCTGGCTGGGCAGCACATCGGATTCGGCGGGCTGCAACAGCACGTCGTCAAAGGTGAGGCCAAGGCGGATGTCCATGGAAAAAGCCACTTTCTACTGTGCGGACCGGGTGAAGGGAGGCCGGATCGCTGGGGGATTTGTGGCGGCCCATGTAACCACTCCGATGGCAAACGGCCAGACCCTTTGGGGATTTTATTGCGGGAGAGGGTCCGTGCAGCCGATACGGGGGCATGTCGTACGAGACATGAAAATTGATAAACAATGTGGAGATCAATCTCGCGAAAAACCAAGACTATTAACTGCACTCCAACGAACACTGATTTCGGCTGCATCCGATGTGCGAACACGAAGGAATTCATCTCCAAGAGTGATAAAACTGACATTATCAACTACAGCCTGCCAAGCATCAGGCCGTCCAGTTTCGAGGTTAGAAACTTGAGATATAGGAATGAAGACACCGCGCTCTTGAATTTCAGCCATGAGTGCACCGGCCTCACCAAGCATTTTTATTCCCGCCTTTGAACTCGCAGAAGACAAAGCATTCTCTATGGCCCCCAAAACTAGCGAACCCGTAATGACCCAACCTGGCGATCCGATGAACCCAATACCGCTATTTACACCCCCCATTTTTTCCTGAGCAGCAACAACCAGTCCTCTCCAGCGTGCTACAGCTTTAGCGTGAAACATCTTCAATTCAGCAACCCGAATAGAACGATACGGAGTTTCCAAATCTAGAAATTCGCTCAACTTAAATGCCCCCGATATACCGAATTGAAATATTCAAATTTGTAATCTTATCACAATTTCAACAGCTATCAGCTTTGTCGATTATTCCATTAAAAAAGGGCGCAGCCTCCCGGCCACGCCCTTCCGCAACTTGTCGCTGAACCCAGCCCTTACACGCCGGCCGGCGAAGCCTCGCCGAACGGTCCCTTGCGCTTGCGGATGCGCGGGATCGAGGAGCCTGCCGCCGGGATCACCGACGGCTTTATCGTCGTGCCGTCGTCGCGGGTGATCTCGCCCTTTTCCAGCAGCGCCTTGATCTCTTCGCCGCTCAGCGTCTCATATTCCAGCATCGCGTTGGCCAGCAAGTGCAGCTGGTCCTCATGACCCTTCAGCAATTCCTGCGCGCGATGATAGCCCTGCTCCACCAGCCCGCGGATTTCCGCGTCGATCAGCTTGGCCGTTTCGTCAGACATATGGGTGCGCTGGCTCTGCGAATAGCCCAGGAACGTCTCGCCCTGCTGCTCTTCATATTGCAGCGGACCCAGCTTGTCCGACATGCCCCATTGGGTCACCATGTCGCGCGCCAGCTTGGTCGCGTACTGAATGTCACCCGACGCGCCGCTCGACACCTTGTCATAGCCAAAGATGATCTCTTCGGCCACGCGGCCACCCATGGCGACGGCCATGTTCGCGTGCATCTTGTCGCGATGATAGCTGTAGCTGTCGCGCTCCGGCAGGCGCATCACCATCCCCAGCGCGCGGCCGCGCGGGATGATCGTCGCCTTGTGGATCGGGTCGGACGCGGGTTCGTGGACCGATACGATCGCATGGCCGGCCTCATGATAGGCGGTCATCTTCTTTTCATCGTCGGTCATGACCATGGAGCGGCGTTCCGCGCCCATCATCACCTTGTCCTTGGCCGATTCAAATTCGTCCATGGCGACCAGCCGCTTGCCACGCCGCGCCGCCGTCAGGGCGGCCTCGTTGACCAGGTTGGCGAGGTCCGCGCCGGAAAAGCCCGGCGTGCCGCGCGCGATGGTGCGCGGATTGACGTCGGGCGCCAGCGGCACCTTCTTCATATGCACGGCCAAAATCTTCTCGCGGCCCTCGATATCGGGACGGGGCACCACGACCTGACGGTCGAAACGGCCCGGACGCAGCAGCGCAGGGTCCAGCACGTCGGGACGGTTGGTCGCCGCGACGATGATGATGCCCTCATTGGCCTCGAAGCCGTCCATTTCGACCAGCAGCTGGTTCAGCGTCTGCTCGCGTTCGTCATTGCCATTGCCCAGGCCCGCGCCGCGATGGCGGCCGACCGCATCGATTTCGTCGATGAAGACGATGCAGGGGGCATTCTTCTTGGCCTGTTCGAACATGTCGCGCACGCGGCTTGCGCCCACGCCCACGAACATTTCGACAAAGTCAGACCCCGAAATGGTGAAGAAGGGCACGCCCGCCTCACCCGCGATCGCGCGGGCCAGCAGCGTCTTGCCCGTGCCTGGCGAACCGACCAGCAATGCGCCCTTTGGGATTTTGCCGCCCAGGCGCGCGAACTTGCTCGGGTCTTTCAGGAACTCGACGATTTCCTGCAATTCCTCGCGCGCTTCGTCGATGCCGGCGACGTCGTCGAACGTCACCTTGCCATGCTTTTCGGTCAGCAGCTTGGCCTTCGACTTGCCGAAACCCATCGCGCCGCCCGCGCCGCCCCCCTTCTGCATCTGGCGCAGCACGAAGAAGGCGATGCCCAGGATCAGCAGGAACGGCAGTGACTGATAGAGCAATATCTGCCAGAAGCTCGGCTGGTCCTGCGCCTGACCCGAATATTTGACATTATAGTCGTCGAGCAGGCCGGTCAGGCCCGGATCATTGACCGGAACGGTCGAAAATTTCTGACCGCTCGACAGGGTGCCGCTGATCCGGTCCGGCGCGATCGCGACGTCCTTGACCTGCCCTTCCTGTACCTTGGAGCGGAATTCCGAATAGGCGATGGCCGATCCCGCAGCCGACGTCGTGCGGCTGTCGAACAGCGACACGAACAGCAGCAGGGCGACGATCACGCCCGCCCAAATCATGGCGCTCTTGATCCAGGGGTTGCCCTGCGGGTCTTTTTCGTCGTTCATCATCACTCACTTTCACCGGTCAAGATAGGGCGCGTCCGCAAAAGCGCAAGCAGGCTCAGGCCCACCGCGCCCGCTATTTCACGCCCTTCCCGTCGATGGTCAGGCGCCCAGCAACGTCAGCGCGACATAGCCCAGCGCCAGCGCCAGGCCGGCGGACAGGCCGCACAGCAGATAACCGACATAAAGCAGCAGCGGCGGATGCGGCCGCGCCAGCATCCTGTTCCGCTTCGCCGCAGACAGAATGACACTGGCCAACAGGCCGTAAGTCAACGCCGCAAACTCCACCATGCACCATATTCCCCGCTAGAAAGCCCGCCCGATAGCATGATGCGCGTTAAGGAAGGGTCATTTCGCCCTGATTAATCGGCAAAGCGTGGGGCTTGCGCGACGATCCGTGGAACCTTTCCGTAACGATCGTCAGCGGCGCAGCGGCGCGGGCCTCAGCGTCCAGTCCGTCCCCCCTTTGAGCAGCCAGTCGCCCAGGCTCGCCTGCCGCCCGGCCGCCGCCTCGCCCAGCGCCAGGTCCAGGCTGTCGCCACGCGGCACCGGCGCCTCGGCCAGCATCAGCATATGCAGCACCAGCCGCCGCAGATATTCGCGCGGCAGGTCGGTCCGTTCCAGCCGCCAGCCAGCGCCATCCGCCCGCACATGGGCCTGCGCCAGGTCCGCCACGCTCCATGCGATCGCCGCTTCGGCCTCCCCCAGCGCCGCCGCGCTTCGTGCCGCCGCCTGCGCATCCAGCCAGGGCGCCTGCGCCAGCGCCTTGCGCATCGCCACCCGGTCGAACCGCGGATCGGCATTGGACGGATCATGGACATGGGGCAGCCCTTGCGCCTCCGCCAGGGCCTGCAAATCCGCCTTGCGCATCTCCAGCAGCGGCCGGATCACCCGGCCCGACCGGCCCCGCACCCCGGCCAATCCTGCGACCCCCGATCCCCGATTGATCCGCATCAGCATCGTTTCCAGCTGGTCGTCGGCATGATGGGCGGTCATGATCCAGTCGATTCCCTGCCCCGCGCGCCATTGCTCGATCACGCGATAGCGCATCGCCCGCGCCCACGCCTGCACATTGCCCTGCACCGGCATATCGGGCGTCAATGTCGCATGGGGAACGGACTGGCCGGCGCACCAGCGCGCCACCATCACCGCCTCGTCCGCCGACGCCGCCCGCAATTGATGATCGACCGTCACTGCCGCGATCCGCCCTGCAAAGGCGCGCGCGGCCAGAAACAGCAGCGCCATGCTGTCCGGCCCGCCAGACACGGCCACGGCAAAACGCGCCGCCGGATCATGCCCGACCAGCGCGTGCGTTGCCGCAACCAGCCGCGCCGCCAGTCGCCCGGTCAGCGCCGCCCCGTCGCTGTCGCCGTCGCTGTCGCTGGTCAGCTGCACTTCGCCTTGGCACGCCCGGCCGTCATCATCGCGCGCAGGCTGTTGGACAGGCTCTCGCCATAGACCTGCTCCAGCTCCTGATAGACCTTGCAGGCATCGGCCGGCTTCTTCAGCTGGATCAGCGCCTCGCCCAGATAGGTCAGGCTGTCGGCGGCGCGATCGCCACGCGGGCGCTTCTGGTAATTTTCATAGAAGGCGACCGACGCCAGCGCCGGCTTGCCATCGTCCAGATAGGCGCGGCCCAGCAGGTTCTGCGCCTTGCTGGCGATGGGGCTGGTGCCATATTTCTCCACCGTCGCCTTCAACTGACCCTGCGCTTCGGGATAGAATTTCGCGTCCCACAGGCGGAAGCCGTAATTATAGGCGTCACCCGCCGCATCGCCGGTATCGGGTCGCTCCACCGCGGCCACGGCGGCCTTGCGCGCTTCGCTGGCGACCGGTGCTGCCGCTGCGGGCTTGGGCGCAGCCGGCTTGGGCGCGGCGGTGGTCGGCGCAGGCGCCGGCGCGGCCGGAACCGACACAGGCGGCGCAGCTGCCGCCGGCTCCGCCAGGCGCGCGTCATTTTCCGCCTTATATTTGGTGAAGGCCGCCTCCAGCTGGCGCAGCTTGTAGCTATTTTCCTCCACCTGCCCGGTGATGGAGGCCAGCTGCGATTCCAGCGCCCCCACCCGCGCCGTCAGGTCGGCGATCGGGGTCGACGCCGGCGATCCGGGCGCGACCGTGGGCGTGGCAGGACGGACGATCTCCGCCTCGATCGGCGTGCCGGCCGGGAAGACCTTGCGCTGCACCGCGCGCATTTCCTTTTCCAGCCGATCGACCCGCACCTCGACCGGCGCATTTTGCGCGGCGGCGGGCTGAACGATGGCGGGCGCGGCCATCGTCAGCAGAACGGCCGATGTCGCGAAGAGGGCGTTACGCATGATGTTCCCCGACTAAATCTGTTGGCTTGACCATAAGCCGTTATTTTGCGTGGTAAAGCGCGACGTGGCCTGGGCTGAAGCCTGGGCGCAGGCCCGAACTCAGGCCCGAACTCAGGGCTGCGTGCCCGCCGCGCCACTGGTCGCCGGTGCGGGCGCTGCCGGCAACGGCACGCTCATCCCGCCGGGCTGTCCGGCGATCTGGCCATTGGCTGCGGACGGGGCCGCCGCCGTCGGACGCTGCGCCGGACGCGCCGCCGGGGCACGGGCAGGCGGCGTGGTGGCGGGCGCCGCGCCGGGCGCCGCCGGCGTTTCCGCCGCCCGCGCCAGCAGCGCCGTCGCGCTCACCGGCACATCGGAAATGGTGCGGTCGGGCGCGCCCAGCGGCGGGATCGCCTTGCCACCGACCGTCACGGTCAGCGCCTGCGGGCGACCGGTCAATATGGTCGGCCCCTTGGCGTCCGCGGGCAGGGTGAAGCTCTCGCCCTTCTTGAGCGTCCCGTCCTTCAACCGCTCGCCCGCTTCGTCCACGATGCGCAGCCACACATCGTCCACGGCGGTGAATATCACGGTCTGCACCACAGGCGCGGCCGGCGCGACGCCGGCCGGACGCGCGGCGGTCGTTTCCTGCTTGTCCTGCGCGATTTCCTCGGCCGTGGGCGGCGTCAACAACTGGGTACGCCAGATGGTGAAGCCGGCGATCAGCACGACCACGATCAGCGCCGCGGTCCAGGCCAGAGCGCGCGAGGGGACACGCGCCGGATCGACCGGCTCGAACGCTTCGTACCGGGTGGCGCCGATATCGCTGTTATGCACGCCATGGCGCACCTCGGCCGCGATCTCCACCTCGTCCAGATCGACGGCGCGGGCATAGGCGCGCGCGAACCCTACGGCATAGGGGATGCCCGGCAGGGCGGCATAATCGTCCCGCTCCACCGCTTCCAGCTGACGCACGGCGATGCGCGTGCGGGTGCCGACATCCTGTATCGAAAGGCCTTGCGCCTCCCGCGCGGCGCGCAACTTCGCGCCAGGAGTGGAAAGCTGCGCTTCCGGCGCGCCGATGGCGCCGGCTTCGGTTTCTGCTTCGTCTGCCATGCTGCTCCGCGACCTGTAATGGCCGGCCTTGTCTCATTGCGGGACGGGCGTTGTCAACGCCGTATCCCCCGATTTCAGCCGAGTTCGATATTCCGATCGACCGCCCATCGCGTCAGCCGCGCACGAATGTCGATCGTCCCGCTATCCAGCATCTCGCGCATCAAGGCGCGCAATTCTTCGGCATCGATCGCCCGGATCATCGCCTTGACCGGCCCGACCGACGCCGGCGTGATGGACAGGCGGCGCACCCCCAGGCCGATCAGCGCCATCGCCTCCAGCGTCCGCCCGCCCATTTCGCCGCAGACACCGACCGGCACCTGATGATCCTGGCATGTCCGCACCACCCGGTCCAGGAAACGCAATATGGCGATGCTCAGCCAGTCATAGCGTTCGGCCAGGCGCGGATGCGCCCGGTCGGCCGCGAAGAGGAACTGGGTCAGGTCGTTGGTCCCGATCGACAGGAAATCCAGCTTGGGCAGAAGCAGGTCCAGCACCTCCGCCAGCGCCGGCACCTCCAGCATCGCACCATATCTGATCGCGATCGGCAGCTTCTTCTTCTGCGATACCAGCCATTCGCGCTGATGCTCCACCAATGCGCGGGCCTGTTCATATTCCCACGGTTCCGACACCATCGGGAACATGATGTGCAACACCTTGCCCGCCGCCGCCTCCAGCAGCGCGCGCGCCTGCGCCTTCATCAACCCGTCGCGGTCCAGCGCCAGCCGCAGCGCGCGCCAGCCCATGGCCGGATTATCCTCATGCTCGTCGTCGTCGCGCTGCATATAGGGCAACGCCTTGTCCCCGCCGATGTCGACCGTGCGGAAGATGACGGGCCGGTCGCCGGCGGCATCCAGCACATCCTTGTACAATCGCTGCTGCTTTTCCCGCTGCGGCAGGGTGGCCGACACCAGGAACTGGAATTCCGTGCGGAACAGGCCGATCCCGTCCGCGCCCACCACATCCAGCGCCTGCGCATCCTCGCGCAGGCCGGCATTGACCATCAACTCCACCCGCTGCCCGTCCGCCGTCACCGATGGCAGGTCGCGCATGGCGACGAATTCGGCACGCTTCTTCTGCGTCACATGCAGCTTCGTTTCGAACGCTTCCTCCATGTCGGCGGTCGGGCGGATCAGCAGGGCGTTGGCGCCCACATCCATCAGCACCAGATCGCCTTCGGTCACCAGATGGCGGATGTCGCGCACCCGGCCCAGCACCGGCACGCCCATGGCGCGCGCGACGATGGTGACATGGGCGGTCAGCGACCCTTCTTCCAGGATCACGCCCTTCAACCGGCGCCGGTCATATTCCAGCAATTCCGCCGGGCCCAGGTTGCGCGCGATCAGGATCGCGTCCTGCCGCAGGCCCATCTGCGCCGCCGTGCCCAATTGCCCCGACACGATGCGGAGCAACCGGTTGGCCAGATCCTCCAGATCGTGCATCCGGTCGGACAGCAGCGGATCGTCGATCTGCCGCATGCGCATGCGGGTGCGCTGCTGCACCCGCTCGATCGCCGCCTCGGCGGTCAGGCCGCTGTCGATCGCCTCGTTGATGCGCCGGGTCCATCCCTCGTCATAGGCGAACATCTTGTAGGTTTCCAAAACCTCCTGATGCTCGCCCTCCATGCCGAATTCGGCCGCGCCGGTCATCCGGTCGATCTGTTCGCGCATCTTGGCGAAGGCGGAAAAGACGCGCTGCCGCTCCGCCTCCACATCCTCGGCGACCGTATGCTCGATATGCACGCGCGGCTGGTGGAACACGACATGCCCGCGCGCCATGCCCATCACCAGTTGCAGTCCGTGCAACATGCTGGTGCCGGTGTCGGCAATCCGGGCGTCGGACGGGCCGTCATCGGCCAGTTCGGCATTCGCGATCAGTTCCGACATCACCATGGCGACGGTCTGGAGCGCCTCGATCTCGACCTCCTCATATTTGCGCGGGTCCGCATGCTGCACGCACAGGACGCCGATGGCGCGCTCGCGCCGCACGATCGGCACGCCGGCAAAGCTGTGGAACAACTCCTCGCCGGTTTCCGGGCGATAGGAAAAATCGGGGTGCGACGCCGCCTCGTCCAGGTTCAGCGTCTCGACATTGGTGGCGATCAGGCCGACCAGCCCCTCCCCCTTCGCCATGCGGGTGACATGGACCGCTTCCTGCTTCAACCCGCGCGTCGCGAACAGTTCCAGCACGCCCTCTCGCACCAGATAGATGGAACAGACCTCGCTCGACAGCGACTCGCCGATAATCTCCACTACCTTGTTCAGCTTGGCCTGGGCGCTGTTGCGCGCGGCCATCACCTCCTGCAATCGGATCAGGATCTGGCGGGCGGCGGCGGCGGGTGTGCTGGGCATATCATTGCGCTATCAGATTGACGCACCGCTTTCCAAGGCGTTTCCTATGATCGGCCCCGCAATATTGTTAAGCAGAGCTGATTTGCATGGCGGGAACAATCTGTACATTCGTCCAGCAAGCTGAAAGCCCGCATGCGGGCATGGAGGGAGAAGAGGGATCATGGCGACGCAACTCGAACCGGCAATGGAACAGGAATTGATGGCACGCGGCTATTCGCGCCGTCAGATGGCAAAGGTCGCGGCGCTGCTGGGCGCCGGCGCGGCCGCCATCCGCATCACGGGCGCGGGCGCGCAACAGGCGGCCAAGCCTGTCGCCGGCGCCGTCCGCATCGGCGCCAACGAATGCTGGACCGGCCCCTTCCCCGTCGCGGCCGAAGCCGCCTTCAAGCTGGTGCAGGAAGGCAATCGCTACGAACCGGACAATGAACATCAAAAGCTGTTCGACGCCGTCTCTTCCGTGGAAGGCATCCCGGCCGACCGCATCGTCGCCTGGCCCGGATCGTCCGATCCGCTGAGCCGCGTCGCGATCGCCTATGCCTCGCCCACGCGCGGCATCGTGACCGCCGACCCGACCTATGAAGCCATCTGGCGCACCGCCGCCTGGCTCGGCGCCCCGGTCAAGAAAGTGCCCCTGACCAAGGATTACGCCCATGACGTAAAGGCGATGCTGGCGGCCGATCCCAATGCGGGCGTCTATTATATCTGCTCGCCCAACAACCCGACCGGCACCGTCACCCCTGTCGCCGACATCGAATGGCTGGCCAACAACAAGCCCAAGGATTCGATCCTGGTCGTGGACGAAGCCTATATTCACTGGGTCGATGGTCCCAACGCCGCCAAGCTTGCCGCCACCCGCGACGACGTGCTGATCCTGCGCACCTTCTCCAAACTGTTCGGCATGGCCGGCATGCGCCTCGGCCTCACCTTCGCCTCGCCCGCGCTGATGGAAAAGATGATGCGCTATGACGGCGGGCAGGTCACGGCGATGTTGCCGATGACGGCCGTCGCCTGCGGTACGGTGTCCGTCACCCAGGCAGACCTCATCAAGGCGCGCCGCGCCGAAATGAACGCAGCCCGCGAAAAATCGGTCAGCTATCTCAAGGCCAAGGGGATCAAGGTCATTCCCGGCAGCCAGGCGAACATGTTCATGGTCGACTGGGGCAAGAAATCGGCCAAGGACATGCAGGCCGCCCTGCTCGCCGCCAATGTGCAGATCGGCCGCAACTGGCCGATCTGGCCCAATGTCTCGCGCGTGTCGGTCGGCTCCATGGCCGAAATGGAAGCGTTCAACGCCGCCGTCGACAAGGTGTGGAAGGCGTAAAGAACATGACCCGTCACCCCGGGCTTGATCCGGGGCGACGCGGTCTTTGAACGATAGAACGCCGTTCCCCGGCGAAGGCCGGGGGCCAGATCCGACCGTGAAACCGGCCCCCGGCCTTCGCCGGAGAAAGATATGTGTCCTGAGCGCTTGCCTTGGCCAGCGATGGAAAGGGCCGGTGACAGCTTTTCCCTGCCGGCAAACGCCTGCCTTTCATTCGTGGCGCCAGAACGGCACGACACGCCAGAATAATTACATAAATCGTAATCGACACATTGCGGAAATGCTCTGCCCTTTCGTCTTCCCCCATGTGATTTGAACCGATTTTCAGACGGGGACGGACGACATGACCATGATGCTGAACAAGGATGCCCAGGAAGACCTGATCGAGCGCGGCTATTCGCGCCGCCAACTGGGCGAAGTTGCCGCTTTGCTGGGCGCCGGCGTCGCCGCCAGCTCGCTTCTGGGCGGCAGCGCCATGGCGCAGCAGCAGGCCGCCCGCGGCGTCAAGGGCGCAGTGCGCATCGGCTCCAACGAATGCTGGACCGGCCCCTTCCCCTCGGGCGTTCAGGCCGCCGCCGAAGCCGCCTCGTTCGGCAACTGGTACGACCCGGACAATTATAAGGGCGACCTCATCTCCACCGTCGCCGCGGTCGAAGGCATCCCCGAAGCGCAGGTCATGCCCTGGCCGGGTTCCGGCGGCCCGCTGGTCAGCATCGTGGCGGCCTATTGCTCGCCAACCAAGGGTCTCGTCACCGCCGACCCGACCTTCGAATCCGCCTGGCGCACCGCCGATTACATGAAGGCCCCCATTGCCAAGGCGCCCCAGGCGATCGGCAAGGGTCATGACGTCAAGGCGATGCTGGCCGCCAATCCGAACGCCGGCCTCTATTATATCTGCACGCCCAACAACCCGACCGGCACCATCACTCCGCTGGCCGACATCAAATGGCTGCTGGACAACAAGCCCGCCGACGCCATGCTGCTGGTGGACGAAGCCTATATCCACTTCTCCGAAGCCCCCAGCGCCGCCTCGCTGATCGGCAACCGCAAGGACATCATCGTCATGCGGACCTTCTCGAAGCTGTTCGGCATGGCCGGCGTCCGCCTCGGCCTCACCTTTGCCGATCCCGAAGTGCAGAAGCGCATCTCGCTCTTTGGCCCCTCGGCCGGTGGTCTCGCGATCACCGCCATGCATTGCGGCAATGCGGTTTACAAGGAAGCCGCCCTCATCAAGGCCCGCCGCAACGAAATGATCGCCAACCGCGATGAAACCATCGCATGGCTGACCAAGAAGGGCATCGAAGTGCAGCCCGGCAGCCAGGCCAATATGTTCATGGTGAACTGGAAGAAGCCGGCCAAGGAAATGCAGGCCGCCCTGCTCGCGTCGCCGGAAAAGGTGCAGATCGGCCGCAACTGGCCCATCTGGCCCACCGTCTCGCGCGTGACCGTCGGTTCCGCCGACGACATGGCCAAGTTCCGCGCCGCCGTGGACAAGGTCTATAAGGCGTAACCGCCACCCCTAGTCACTAACGAAAAGGCGTCCGGGCAATCGGGCGCCTTTTTTTTGCCAAGACCCAGGACGGGCGGATCATGACCTTCAATGCCCGTTCGGATGCGCCCCCATGCCTTGTTGCCGCCCCCGCCTGTGCGCCACCCTGACGGTATCGCCATCCCTTCGATTGCCTAAATTGTCACCATGCGTTACCACGTTCCACAAAATGGATATGCGGAGATGACGATGCGCGCAAAAGGGCTGGCTCTGACGGGACTTCTGCCACTGCTGGTCGCGGCAGCCCCCGCGCCCAGACCTGCATCGTGGACAGATCCCACCACGGGCCACCGCATCGTCCGGGTCGACGATCGTCCCGGCAATTACGGCCTCTATTTCAACTATAACCCGTTCACCCCGGACGGGAAGCGCATGATCTACCTGACGCCCGAAGGCATCCGCGTCGCTGACACCGCCAACTGGACCACCCGTCTCGTCCTTCGGCAAAAGATCGACCGCCTGCTCTTCGTCGGCAACCGCGCGCCGGTCGCCTATTACAGCACCAGCCCGATCGGCAACGAAGCCGCCTCCACCATCTGGTCGGTCGATCTCGACACCGGCAAGCGCCGCCGTATCGCCGACCTGCCGGGTGGCCGCATCGCGTCGATCAACGCCGACGACACGCTGCTCGCCGGCCATCGCGAACTCGCCCCGCCGCCCGCCGCCATCGCCGCGCAGGGCAATCGCGATCCCAAAACCGGCTCCCCCACCTATGCCGCCAACGGCCCCGACGGAAAGCCCCTGCCCTTCGCGCAAGCCAAGGAACAATGGATGGCAAAGCGCTTGGCCGCCGGCGTGCCGATGGAAATCTTCACCATCGACATCCGCACCGGCGAGCGAAAGACCGTGACCCGGTCCAGCGACTGGCTCAACCATGTCCTTTTCTCGCCGTCCGACCCGACGCTGCTGATGTATTGCCATGAAGGGCCGTGGCAGAAGGTCGATCGCATCTGGACCATCCGCACCGACGGCAGCCAGAAGACGAAAGTCCATCGGCGCAGCTTCCAGGGTGAAATTGCCGGCCATGAATATTGGGCGCCCGACGGCCGCACCATCTGGTACGACCTGATCCAGCCGATGGGCGTGCGCTGGCTCGCCAGCCTCGACGTGGTGAGCGGCAAGCGCCTCTGGTACCGGCTGGGCGCAGGGCAAGGCAGCTATCATTTCAGCTCCTCGCCGGACAACCGCCTCTTCTCTGGCGACGGCAATGACGATGGCAAATATATCAGCCTGTTCCGCCCCCGCCCCGACACCAACCCGCGCGTGCCCGACACGCTGGACGGCGACCGGCTGATCGCGGCCGGCGATCTGGAAACCCGGCGCCTCGCCGACCTGTCGAAACAGGATTACACGCTCGAACCCAACCAGCATTTCACGCCCGACGGCAAATGGCTGGTCTATCGCGCCAATGTGGAGGGGAAACCTGCCATCTACGCCGTGGAAGTGGCGAAGGCGCAGTAAGACATCGCAATGGCGAAAAATGGCGCGTTAAGCACTGGCCGCCGATATCTCGCTCAATGCCTTGAACTGCTCCATCATCTGGTCCCAGCCCGGATGGAATCCCATTGCCTCGTGCCGCGCCTTGGCCTCCGCGTCCCAATGGCGCGCGGTCGCGGTAAAGCGCGTGCCCTCGCCCTCATCCTCGAACCGCCACACAGCCGTGACGAACGCTGCCTGGGGTATCCATCCCGACGCATAGGCGTCCGTCGTCACCGCCAGTTCGTTGGGTACCACCTCCAGGAACACGCCCTCCATCGGTCCCGTCTCTTCGCCGTTCGGCCCGAACATCTGCACGGCACTGCGCCCGCCGGGGCGAAGATCCTGTTCGATCACTTCGGCGCGCCAGGGCTTGGGGCAGAACCATTCTTCCTTCAGGTCCACCCACACCTTCCAGCAGATCGCGCGCGGCGCGGCGATATGGCAGGTGACGGACAGTTCATGCTCGGCGCTGCTCACATCGTTTCTCCTTCGAAGGCCGCCTGCATCGCGGCGGTATCCAGCTTCCGCATCGTCATCATCACCCCCATCATGCGGGCGATGCCGGCTTTGTCGTCCGTCTTGTAATTGTCCATGATCTGCCGCGTCACCAACTGCCAGGACAGGCCATATTTGTCCGTGACCCACCCGCACGGTCCATCCTTGCCGCCGTCGGCGGTCAGCGCGTCGAAATGCCGGTCCAGTTCCGCCTGATCCTCGCACGCCACCGCCAGCGATATCGCCTCGTCAAAGGTGAATTGCGGCCCGCCGTTCAGCGCCTGATAACTTTGCCCGAACAGGGTGAATTCGACCAGCAGCACGCTCCCGCCCGCCAGCGGCGAAGGCGAGGGATTTTCCTGCGGATAATAGCTGATATGGTCGATCGACCCGCCGAACACCGACACGTAGAAACGCGCAGCCTCCTCGGCCTGACCATCGAACCACAGGCATGGGGATATCTTGCTCATGACGCGGCCTCCTTGCCGCCCACCAGCGCGAACATCGCACCCTGCGGGTCGCTCGCCTGGATGATCCAGCCGCCGCCGGGCACCTCCATCGGTCCGTTCAGCACCGTGCCGCCGCCCGCCGTCACCCGCTCGACCGCCTCGTCGATATTGCCGACGACGAAATAGAAGAGCCAGGCCGGTCGCGGCATTTCCCTGGGGCATGGCATGATGCCGCCGGTCATATCCTGAAAATCGCGCCCGCCGGTCTGCGACACCAACTGATAACTGCCCATCTCGCCCATATCCATGGCGTCGCCGGTCGTCCAACCGAATTGCCCGGTGTAGAAGGCCAGATCCTTGTCGAAGTCCCCTGCATACAGCTCGTGCCAGCCGACATGGCCGGGCGCCATGGGCGCCGCCGCCTCCATCTCCCCGTCGCTCGCCCCCTTGAGCAGCATGAACAGCGCGCCGCCCGGATCGGCCATCACCGCAAAGCGCCCGACGCCCGGAATATCCTCGGCCGGCCGCATCAGCTTGCCGCCCGCAGCGCTCAGCCGCCGCGCATCGGCATCGACATCGGCCGATCCCATATAGCCGCCCCACCATGGGGTCATGCCGCAATCCTTGGCTTCGGCCGGGATCGCCATGACTCCGCCGACCGCACCCGCGCTGCCGGATACGACATGATAGGGATCGTCGGTCCGCTCGCCCCCGAAAGGCTGCGCGGTCCACCCCAGCACATCGCCATAAAAAGCCAGCGCCGCCTGCGGCTCGCTGGTCATCAATTCATACCAGAAGAATTTGCCGGTAAAGTCCGTCATCGTCTTTCTCCTGCAACAGAATCAGGATTCACGGGCTCCTGCGCAGGCAGCAGCCCAGGGTCGAACGCGCTGCCCCGCATCCTGGCCCCCGGCGTTCGCACGCGCACGGCGCCCTATTTTCGCGCGTCCAGCAGCACCTCGAACCCGCCATAGATCAGCCGCGCACCGGCAAACGGCATGTCCTCGCCCGCCTTGGGCTGCATGCGTTCATCCTTCATGACTTTCTCCGCGCCTGCGTCGCGGGTCGCCTTGTCGGGCCATTCGATCCAGGAAAAGACGACCTCCTCATCCTCCTCGGCAATCACGGCGGTGCGGAAATCGTTGGTCTTGCCGATCTTGATGTCGCTGCCCCAACATTCGACGATGCGCAGCGCGCCATGCTCGATGAAGATCGGCGCGGCATAGGCCGCGACCTCGCGATAGCGTTCCTTGTTGCCCTTGGGCACCGGGATCACGAAACCGTCCATATAGGCCATTTTCTCTCTCCTCTTCGTCGCGCGCGTCGTGCAACCCGAAGAATAGCCGACGCGCACGTCCTTATCTGCACGGCTTATATCAGATGACGCGAAAAGAAGAACGGCCCGTCCGAGAGCGGCTACGCCTGCGCCGACAGCTTCATCAGTACCAGCCCGGACAGGATCAACCCCGCCGCGATCAGCCGCGCGACGCTGATCCCCTCGCCCAGAAAGGCGACGCCCACGGCAAAGGCGCCCAGCGCCCCGATCCCGGTCCAGATCATATAGGCCGTGCCCAGCGGCAAGCTGCGCATCGCCAGTGACAGCAGCCCGAAACTCGCGACCATTGCGCCCAAAGTGATGAGGCTGGGCACCAGCCGGCTGAACCCGTGCGACTGTTTCATCGCAAAGGCCCAGACGATTTCCAGCACGCCGGCAATAAAGAGATAGATCCAGGCCATCACGGCTCTCCCTCCCAAAAGAGAGCCGGGCCGTCCCGGACTTCAAGCCCGCAGGGCGGGGGAGGACGTGGCCTCGCTTGTCGAGGATGGACATAGGCGAGCGGCGCGACAAGGGCAAGCCGCCCGACCCCTGCTCCTGCTTCCGCGGAAGCACCAAGGCTCAATGCGCCCCGTTCAGCATCCCGAACACCTGCGCAAACTCGCCGCGCTTCGTCGCCTCGCTCAGGAACTTCACGCGCTCGACATGGATTTCCGCAGGCGTCGGCTGCTGCCGCAACAGGCCCATCGTCTCGGCGATGAAGTCGGCCAGCGGCATCATCTGCTCATTCTCGGCATGACCAGGCATCAGGTCGGTCTGCACGCCGGGCGGCACGATCTCCACCACCTCCACGCTCGTCGCCTCCAACTGTTCGCGCATCGCCAGCGACCAGCCATGGATCGCCGCCTTGGTCGCGCTATAGGTCGGGGTCGCTGCCAGCGGCACGAACGCCAGCCCCGACGACACGGTCAGGATCGTCGACGCCGCCTGCGCCTCCAGGTGCGGCAGCAGCGCATGGGCCAGGCGGATGGGACCAAGCAGGTTGGTCGCCACCGTGGCTTCCGCGATGGCCAGGTCGATCTTCTCCTCCGCCACCATGATCCCGGCATTGAGCAGCACGGCATTGAGCGCCGGGAAATCCGCAACCAGCTTTTCCGCAAAAGCCTTGATCGCCGCCGGATCTTCCATGTCCAGCGTCATCGCCGCCATGCCCGGATGATCGGCCACGACCGCGTCCAGCGCGGCTTGCCGCCGCCCGGCGATGATGACCTGATTGCCGGCCATATGAAATTCATGCGCCAGCGCCGCGCCGATGCCCGATCCGCCGCCGGTGATGAGGATGCTATTGCCTGTGGATTGCATGGTGGGTTCCTTTCGATTGGCTTGAACGGCAATTTAGGCTTATGCTCTCTTTTGGAAAGTAGGCACCGCAAAGTGCTGTAGTTACCCAAAGGTGAGAAATGGCAAATCCGCTCCAGACCCGCTTCACCGCCGCCGATATTGCCCAGGCCGAACAATATCTGGCGCATGAACCGCCCACCGACATCGACCCGCGAATCGAGCGACTCGTCAACGACCTGATCGGCCGCATCGCCGACAAATGGACGCTGCTGGTGTTGGAATTGCTGGAGGAAAAGGGCACGCTGCGCTTCACCGAAATAAGCCGGCAGGTGGAGGGGATCAGCCAGAAGATGCTGACCCAGACGCTGCGCCAGATGGAGCGCGACGGGTTGCTTACCCGCACGGTCCATGCCGTGGTGCCGCCGCGCGTGGATTACGCGCTGACCCCGCTCGGCAACAGCCTCAGCGCCGCCTTTTGCGGCGTCTGGATCTGGGCCGAGCGCAATCTGGAAACGGTCGAGGCCGCCCGCGCCACCTTCGACGCGCGGGATTAGCACAAGGCGATCTTATGCCCCCGCGTTCCCCGGCGCAGGCCGGGGAACGCTTCATATGCGCGCCTTGCTCTTACTCGCCCGTCGTCGGCACCGGCTGCACGATCAGCTTGGGCGCGCTATTGTCGGGCAGCGTGCGCGCCGGTGCCGGCGGCCCCGACGGCGTCACCCCTGAAGGCGCAGAGGGCGCCACCGGCGACGACGCAGGCGCAGCCCCTGCCGACGACGGCATCGCCCCTGTCGAAGGCGCCGTACCCGCCGCAGGGGCAGGCGACGTCGCCTCGATCGAACTTTTATATGTCGGCGTCCACCCCTTGGGCGGCGCTTCGCCCGGCGGCACCGGCGGCGGCGGCAGAGGGGTGGGCGACACGACGACCGTCACCGTCGCGCCAAACCGCGACTGCCATTCGGCCAGCCGCCGCAGATAGTCCGCATAGGCGGCGTAAAATTCCTGGAACGGCTTTTCCAGCTCGGCCAGCAATGCCGGCGCCTCGACCAGCAGTTGCGAGGAGGGCATGGCGATGATCTTCTGCCCCACCGTCACGGCGACCGGGCAGAAATTCTTGATGACCGGGGGCAGCGCGAAGAAATTATAGACGACCGTGTTCAACCGTTCGCGCGACGCCATGCCCGAACTGCCATAGGCCACGCTGTAATTGCGATCGACCGCCGCATTGGCGCTGTTCAGCGTGTCCTTATGCAGCGCCAATATCTGGTTATATTGCAGCCGCGCAGTCGATCCATATTTGTCGCAATTGAGCGCCGCGACATTCAGCGCCATGCGGATATGCCACAGCGCGGTATTGGACGTGACGCCGCGGTTGGCCGTCAGATATTTGCCGTCCGCATCCTTTTCCGGGATGCTCATCCCTTCGGCCGCGTTCGATGGCGGCACCGGGCGAATGGTCGGCACGACGGGCGGCGGCGGCGCGGGCGGCGGCGGTGGCGGCGGGGTCGAACAGGCCGCCAGCACCGCCAGCGAGACAAGGGAAAGACGGCCGATAAGGCGCGAAGACAACATCAAATTCTCCGGCAGGACGATAGGCACCGGTCATGCCGGTCGTAAGTTAGGGGGGAATATGCCTAACCCGCGACTCACCGCAACCCTTTAAGCGACTCGCCGTTCCAGCGCCTCGGCAGCCTGCGCCATCAACTGTGCGATGATGTCGGCGACCGGCTCTTCCTTCGTCACCATGCCGACCGACTGTCCCGCCATCAACGATCCGCCCTCGACATCGCCGTCGATCACCGCCTTGCGCAGCGCGCCGGCCCAATAATGTTCGATCTGGAGCTGCGCTTCCATCATGTCCACCGCGCCGCTGTCCAGCAGGTTGGCGACTTCGCGCTGCTTGGCGGTGAAGGCTTCGGTCCCCGCATTCTTGAGCGCGCGCACCGGGATCACCGGCAGGCGCGGGTCGATCTGCACGCTGGCGATCGCGTCGCGCGCCGACGCGCGGAAGAACGCCTTCTTGAAATTGGGGTGCGCGATGCTCTCGCTCGCGCAGGCAAAGCGGGTGCCCAGCTGTACGCCCGCCGCGCCCATTTCCAGATAGGCGGCGATCGCCTCGCCCCGGCCGATGCCGCCCGCGACGAAGACGGGCACCTGTTCAGCCATTTCCGGCAAGATTTCCTGCGCCAGCACGCTGGTCGCCACGGGGCCGATATGGCCGCCCGCTTCCATGCCTTCCACCACCAGCGCATCGACGCCCGACCGCACCAGCTTCTTGGCCAGCGCCAATGCCGGAGCGAAGCAGATCAGCTTGGCGCCCTTCTGCTTGATCGCCTCGATGCTGCCCTTGGGCGGCAGGCCGCCCGCCAGCACGATATGCGACACATCATGTTTCGCGCACACGTCGATCAGGTCGAACAGCAGCGGGTGCATGGTGATCAGGTTCACGCCGAACGGCTTGTCCGTCAGCGCCTTGGTCGCGACGATCTCCGCGTCCAGCAGTTCGGGCGTCATCGCCCCGCACGCAATCACGCCGAACCCGCCGGCGTTGGACATCGCCGCCACCAGATTGCGTTCACTGACCCAGCTCATCGCCCCGCACAGGATCGCGCTCTGGCTGCCGAAAAATTCGGTGCCGCGAGCCATGAGGGAAATGAGCTTGGCGTGGGTCATATATAATCCGTTCAAAACCAAAAAAGCCCCTCCCTTTCAAGGGAGGGGTTGGGGTGGGTGCGCCGCACAGCGGCGCCCCAGGCTATCGACCAAAGGGCAGGCTCGCTTCGCTCGCACCTACCCCTAGCCCCTCCCTGGAAGGGAGGGGAATAGAAAATTTATGCGATCGGCGCGTCCAGACCATAGGCCGTATGCAGCACGCGCACCGCCAGTTCCGTCTCATCCTCGTCGATCAGCACCGAAACCTTGATTTCGCTCGTCGAAATCGCCTCGATATTGATGCCGCGCTCGGCCAGCGTCTTGAACATCGTGGCGGCGACCCCGGCATGGCTGCGCATGCCCACGCCCACGACGCTGATCTTGGCGACTTCGGTGTCGGTGATGATCCGGCGAAAGCCGATCTCGTCCTTGCGCGCTTCCAATATGTCGACGCTGCGGGCCAGGTCGGCGCGCGGCACGGTGAAGGTGACGTCCGTCTCTTCCGTGTCCTTGCTGTCATTCTGGATGATCATGTCGACATTGATCGCGGCATCGGCCAGCGGGCCAAAGATGCTGGCGACCGCACCCGGCTTGTCGGGCACGCGCGTCACGATGATCTTCGCCTCGTTCTTGTCATGGGCGATGCCGGTGATGAGCTGACGTTCCATCTTGTCTTCCTTGAGCTTGGCTTCCAGTTCCGCGTCGCTGACGATCAGCGTGCCGGGCAGATCGGTCTGGGTGGGATCATCGAAGGAGGAAAGCACCTGCACGACCACGCCTTCCTTCATGGCGAGGCCGACCGAGCGCGTCTGGAGCACCTTGGCCCCGACCGAGGCCAGCTCCAGCATTTCCTCATAGGTGACGAGGTTCAGCTTGCGCGCGCGCGCCACGATGCGCGGGTCGGTGGTATAGACGCCATCGACGTCGGTGTAGATGTCGCAGCGATCGGCCTTGATCGCGGCGGCAACCGCGACCGCCGACGTGTCGGACCCGCCCCGGCCCAGCGTCGACACGCGGCCATCGGCCATCATGCCTTGAAAACCGGGGATCACCGCCACGGTGCCCGACCGCATCGACGCCAGCAGGTCCAGCGTATCGATGTCGCTCACCCGCGCCTTGGCATGCGCCTCGACCGTGCGGATCGGCAACTGCCAGCCCAGCCAGCTGCGCGCATCGACGCCCAGCGCCTTCAGCGTCATCGCCAGCAATCCGCTGGTGACCTGCTCGCCGGCCGCGACCACGACATCATATTCCGCCGGATCGTAGAGGGCGGACGCTTCCTTGCAGAAACCCACAAGCCGGTCCGTCTCGCCCGCCATGGCGGATACGACGACGGCGACTTCATGCCCCTGTTCGACGACATGTTTGACGCGCGCCGCCACGTTGCGAATTCGCTCCATCCCCGCCATGGAGGTGCCGCCGAATTTCATCACGATGCGCGCCATTTGCTTGTCGAACCTATTCGCTATTATGAAAGAAAATATCCCAAAAGGGCTAAACGGCGCTCCTATTAGCAGCGCGGGCGCATATGGCAAGCAATCCTGCCATATGGGTCGAGACATCCCGCGCCACTCTTTTGCCTTCAACGGGATAGCCCATTTGCCTCCCGCCCACGGCCTGCTAAAAGCAGTCTCAGGACAATCCAAACACCCCCGGTTCGCCCTGAGCCTGTCGGCCCAAGGCTGGCGAAGCCAACGGCCGTTCTTCCTTTCGGGGGCCGCAGACCCAAGGCGCATCATGACCCAGACCACCGCCACCATCGACCCGAAGGAAGCCGCCCATTTCGGCACCATGGCCGCCGACTGGTGGGATCCAGCCGGTTCCAGCGCGATGCTGCACAAGCTGAACCCCGTGCGCCTGCGCTATATCCGCGCCGCGATCGACCGCCATTGGCCCGGCGACGCGCAGGCCTTCCGTCCCCTGACCGGCAAACGCGCGCTCGACGTCGGCTGCGGCGCGGGCCTGCTCACCGAACCGCTCGCCCGGCTCGGCGCTACCGTCACCGGCCTTGACGCTGCGCCTGAAAATATCGCCGCCGCGCAGGGCCATGCCGCAGGACAGGCGCTGGCCATCGACTATCGCGCCACCCCGGTGGAGGAAATGGCCGATGCCGGCTTCGACCTCGTCACCTCGATGGAAGTCATCGAGCATGTCGCCGACCCCGCCGCCTTCGTACGCGCGCTGGCGGGGAAGCTTGCCCCCGACGGCCTGATGATCCTTTCCACCCCCAACCGCACGCCGCTCTCCCGCCTCGCCATAATCACCATCGGCGAAAGCGTCGGCGGCATCCCGAAGGGCACGCACGACTGGCACAAATTCATCACGCCCGAAGAATTGACCGCGCTGCTGGACCAGGCGGGCCTCGACGTCACCGACAGCATCGGCCTTGGCTTCGACCCCGCCCGCGGCTTCACTTTGTCCGCCAACACCGCGATCAACTATCTGCTCACGGCGAAACACAGATGCTGACCCTTCTCCCCTGATGGGGGGAGAAGCATATGAAGCCTCGGGCCAAAGGGCTTAGGCGAAGCTGGATGGGGGGGGAGGACGCAAGATGACCGACGAAGCCAAAGTCGACGCCTATATCGCCGCCCAGGCCGACTTCGCCCGCCCCATCCTCGCCCATGTCCGCGCGCTCGTCCATGCCGCCTACCCGAACGTCGTCGAAGCCATCAAATGGGGCTTCCCCCATTTCCTCTACCGGGACAAAAATCTCGCCTCGATGGCCGCCTTCAAGGGGCATGCCGCGGTCAACCTCTGGTATAGCGACGCCGAAAAGCCCCGCGACGGCATGGGCCATCTGGGCAAGCTCACCAGCCTGGCCGACCTCCCCTCCGACGAGGATCTGCGCGCCCTGCTCGCCAAAGCCGTCGCCCTGATCGACGCCGGCGCAAAGCCGCCCCGCATGACCGCCCGCCAGCCGCGCGAATCGCTCCCCGTGCCGCCGGCCCTCGCCGCCGGAATCGCCGCCAACCCGTCCGCCGCGGCGACCTGGCCCAGCTTCCCGCCCGGCAAGATCCGCGACTATTGCGAATGGATCATCGACGCGAAGACCGACCCCACCCGCGACCAGCGCATCGCCCAGGCCATCGAATGGATCGCGCAAGGCAAAGGCCGCAACTGGAAATATGAAAAACGCTAGGCCATAAGACAGACTTGGGGCCAGCCGGGTGGCCGCGACCGGTCCCTATCGGCGCTCCCATCGCTTCGCTTTGCAGAAGGCCCGGCACCTCGTAAAGGCCGATCGTCTGAATTTCGAGTCACCATGAATTATCGCCATTCCTTCCATGCCGGCAACAGCGCCGATGTCGTGAAACACAGCCTCCTGATCGCCCTGGTGCGGGCCTTGCAGCACAAGCCGGGCGCGCTGACCATGATCGACACCCATGCCGGCTGCGGGCTGTACGACCTTGGCGGGGACCAGGCGCAACGCACTGGCGAAGCGACGCAGGGCGTCATGCGGGCCTTTGCCGATCCCAACCCCTTGCTGGACGATTACCGTGCCGCCGTGCAAGCGGTGAATGAAGGGGACGAACCGCAGCTTTACCCCGGCTCGCCACGGTTCCTGGCGCAGCTTGCACGCCCGCAGGATCTCCTGATCCTCAATGAAAAGCATCCGCAAGACGCCTACACTCTGCGCGGCGCGATGCGAGGCACCGGCGCGGCCGTGCATGAACGCGACGCCTATGAGCTGTGGCTGGCTATGGTGCCGCCCCGCACGCCACGCGGCGTGGTGGTGGTCGACCCACCATATGAGCAGACGGACGAACGCGCGCGCATCACCGCGACCCTCGCCGCCGCGCACCGCAAATGGGCGCATGGCGTGACGGTGATCTGGTATCCGCTCAAAGACCATGCCACGCACTGGAAGTGGAAGCAGCAGCTGCGCAGGCTTGGCATCCCGAAACTGCTGGTGGTGGAACATTGGCTCTATGATCGCGAACAACCCGGCATCTATAACGGCGCGGGCCTCTTCATCGTGAACCCGCCCTACGCCTTCACCCAGGCACTGCCGCCGCTATTGGAAGCCTTGCGCGCGGCGCTGGCGCCCGACGGGCATCGGGGCGAGATACTGGCGGGTTGGCTGGACGATTGAGGGCGTCCGGCACATCCCGCGACAGGATGGATGAAGTTTCGCGGCTGCCATGCTAATGGCATGACATGTTTCAAGCACCCGGCCGCAGCGGCACTGTCGAGATCGACGGATTCAAATATGATTGGGCTCTCCTGAGCGAGCCGCAATTATCCTCCTTCGATGGCTGGAAGGGCATGACCGTGTCCCTGCGCCAAAGGGACATGCCGCGCGAAGCCGTGCTGGAATTCCCGACGCCCAAGCGCCTGATGAAAGGATTGCCCAAGGGGCGTTTGCACATCAACGATGCGATTGCCTCGCGCGGGGTGCGCGCGGCGTTGTCGGCAGGATGGGACCCTGCGTCGCGCGGCAAGCCCACTGTGTTCATGGTGGATGCCAATGGTGACTAGGGGGACGTAGATCGCGCGCCCTGCCATCGTCGCCCATCCGTTGACCGTCGGCATGGCGTGTCCGACCGCCGCTCGCTCATGCCCCCACCGCCTCCGCGCGCGCGATCAGCGCCTGCGCTTCCTCGACGTGCATCGCCTCGATCATGCGGCCCTCGAACCGTTCCGCCCCGCCGCTCGCCGCCTCGACCAGCCGCCGCGCGTCCGCCAGCGCCTGCGCATCGGGGCCGAACACCTGATTGGCCACCGTCACCTGGCTCGGATGGATCAGCGTCTTGCCGTCAAAGCCCAGCGCATAGCCCTCGGCACATTCCGCCTCCAGCCCGACCTCATCCTCCAGCCGGTTGAACACGCCATCGAACACGGCGATGCCCGCCGCCCGCGCCGCCAGCACCACCGCCTGCATCGCATGGGCCAGGCCCGCCCGCCCGGCCGACGGCGGAATACCCAGATCCTTGCGCAGGTCGTTATTGCCCATGAACAGCGCGGCGCAGCCCTCGCCCCGCGCAATCTCCGCCGCTGCCAGCACGCCCCGCGCGCTTTCGATCATCGCGATCACCGGCTTCTGGCACACGCTGAACACATCCTTGACCTGCTTGGGATGCTCCACCTTGGGCAGCACGATATAGTCCAGCGCCGCCGTCTTGGCCGCGACCATCTCCACCCCGTGCCATGGCGTGCCTTCGACATTGATCCGCACCGCCGCGATCCGGCCGCCAAACCCCTCCGCCAGCGCCGCCACCGCGCCGTCGCGCGCTGCGTCCTTGGCATCGGCCGGCACCGCATCCTCCAGGTCCAATATCACCATGTCGCATGGCAAGGTCCGCGCCTTGGCGATCGCGCGGGCATTGGATGCGGGCAGGAACAGCAGCGAACGGGCATGACGCAGCAACATGATACTCTCCTGGAACGGTTTGCCTTTCCCCGTTAACGAATGGGGCGCATAATCCAAGCGATAACGGGGAGATTTCGATGCTGACGACCTTCGGTCCCCTCGTCCGACCCGCTGCTCAACGACCGCAGCGCCCGGCTGATCGGCCAGAACGTCACGGTGGTCGAAGCCATCACCGCCGGCGAAGGCCGCGTCAAGGTCGGCGACAGCGTCTGGAGCGCCACCGGCCCGGACACCCCGGCCGGCACCCGCATGCGGGTGACGGGCGTGGACGGCACGGTGCTGCGGGTGGAGGGGATTTAAGCGGACTTGCCTCCCTGTCTTCTACTTGATTCCCAAAGCGGTGGTCCCGATGGCGGACGCGCAGGTGAGCGTTGCATGGACATCCGGCGATGACAGAGCGCGTCGATTGGTGATGCTTTTGATAGACCGGGATTTTTCCGGATCGACCGGGAAAATGATATCAGGCAGATTTTATAGGGCGCGACGCGGGGAATGCCTGCTTGGCATGCCTATTGCGGCGCAGGATCAGCGCTGTTTTCCCGGCGAAACGGAGACTTCATGTCTGAAGCTAACTTACCGATCGTTTTTGATACTGAGCAACTGTGCGCGTTCCAAGATATGCACCCTGTTCCTGCGGCCTTCGCCCAAGGCGAGGAAAGCGAAGGATTTGCCCCTCTGGCCTGGTATGATGCCGGGACCGACAAACGACCAGCTGTCAACCGAGTCTTGCTTTCTGGAACTTTCAACCGTTCCCGTCTAATCGCCATGCAGACCGATCCGGCTATCGGTACGCTCGAATTGTGCATCGCTGTCCTCGCCTGGGGTGGCATGCATCGCAATAACCGCGATCATCTCTTCAAGAAGCCGGTAGAAGCGTGGCTTCCCATTGCCCACGCTATCCGGGCCGGACAATTCCTGCGCAGCGATGCCTTTGATGCGTGTGCGACCCTGTGCCATCAAGGCGCGATCACCGGCATGAAACCGGCCTATTTCACCAAACTTATCTATTTCCTTATGCCGCGTAATGGGGCGCCGGTTGGTTACATCATGGATCAATGGCTAGGCTGCTCGATCAATCTGCTATGTGGGCAAGAATTGGTGAAAATGGATCACATGCTGACTTGGCATCAGGAAAAGAAGGGAACGGTTCCCGAACGTCGCCTGACGTCCCATGTCAGTGCCTGGAATGACGGTCGCGACTATGAGCGCTTCTGCAAGGCTATAGAAATGCTCGCAACCACGATGGGCCCCCAATGGAACCCGGAGACAACCGAACTTACCCTCATGTCGGCTGGCGGAAAAAGACCTGGCGCCTGGCGCGCGCATGTGAAGGAACGGCGGCTCGCTACGCTTGCGGGCTAATATTGGGCCGGCATGAGCGATGATGTTCGTCGGCGATGACACACCCCCCTATTCCCTGTCCTACACCCCCACCATCGTGCCACCCTCCCCGGCATGACCCAGCCAGATCTCCTCCATTTCGCTCCCGTCATCCTCGCCCGCCGCGCGCGGGGGTGGACGCACGATGCCCAGATCGCCTTCATCGCCGCGCTGTCCCGCTGCGGCGTGGTGGCGCAGGCGGCGCGCAGCGTTGGCTGTACGCCGCGATCGGCCTATTATCTGCGGGCGCGGCCCGGCGCGGAAAGCTTCGCCGCCGCCTGGGACTGGGCGCTGGAAATGGGGCTGGACGAAAGCCGCGCCCGCGCCGTCGCCCTTGGGCAGGAACGGCTGGAGCGGCCGATCGTCCGGCGCGGGCAGGTCGTCGGCATGCGCAGCGAACCCAATCACCGCCTGCTCTTCGCCGCGCTGCGATCCCATGGCGAACGCCACGCCACCATGCTCCATCGCGAACGGATCGCGCATCGCCGCCTGCTTGCCGACCTGGCCGAACGCGGCCCCTTTTCGCCCGAACAATGGACTCGGCTGCATCCGGTCCTTGTGCAGGCCAGCGGCGGCGGCGGCACCTTAAACAGCGCCGCGCCCTTGTCATAATCTGTCGCCAATAGGAAATAAGATGTCGAAATCTGCGGGAAATATGCGAAGTTAGAGCGTTGCCCAAGCCGGTGGAATCGCCTGTTGGCTCGGAAAACGTGGCAAACCAGAAACTTGGAGCAGCCGGGCCGATGGAAATCGGATCGGAAACTGCTCCAAGGGCAAGAAACCCACCGGAGACTTCCCCCATGCTGACCACCCGCCGCGCGCTGCTCGCAGCCGGCGCTTCCGCCGTCACCTTGTCGGCCCTTCCCGCACGCGCCGCCACCGGCGCGGATGCCGCCGCGCAGGCCCTGTTGGCGGACATGGCCGAAGCGATGCTGGCCGACGCCCCCGAAACCGCGAGCGGCCTTGGCCTCGACACCGGTGCCCGGCTCCCGCTCAAAAGCCGCCTCGGCAACAAGACGCCGGCCGGCCAGGCGCAGATCGCCGCCCATGTGCAGGACCGCCTCGCCCGGCTGCGCGCCATCGACCTCGCCCCGCTTTCGCCCGCGACCCGCACCGACGTCGAAGTCGCGCTGACGGCGCATGAAACCGCGGCGGAAGGCTTCACCTTCCCCTTCGGCGACATGGCGATCATGAACAGCAACTGGTCCTATCGCAACAGCCCCTATGCCGTGGCGCAAAATACCGGCAGCTTCGTGGAAACCCCCGATTTCCTCGACAGCAATCATGGCATCAAAAGCAGCGCTGACGCCGACGCCTATCTGGCCCGCCTGCAACTCTATGCCGCGAACCTGAACGGCGAGACGGAGCGCCTGAAGCATGATGCCGGCCTCGGCGTGATCGCCCCCGCCTTCCTGCTCGACAAGACGCTCAAGCAAATGGCCATGGTCCAGGCCCAGCCGATCGACAACCAGGTCCCCGTCGCCTCCATCGCCCGCCGCACGAAGGACATGCCCGGCGACTATGCCGCAAAGGCCGCGCAGATCGTCCGCGACGCCGTCACCCCCGCGCTTGCCGCCCAGGTCGCCGAACTGCAACGCCAGCGCGCCAGGGCAACGATGGACGCGGGCGTCTGGAAATTCCGCGACGGCGACGCTTATTATGCCTGGGCGCTGAAAGCCGGCACCACCACCACCCTGTCGCCCGACGACGTCCACAAGCTCGGCCTCGCCCAGCTTGCTGCGCTGCAATCGGAAATGGACGGCTTGCTCAGGAAACTGGGCATGACCAAGGGCACGGTCGGCGAACGCATGACCGCCATGGGCAAGGACCCGCGCTATCTCTTCCCCAATGACGACACCGGCCGCCAGCAGATCCTCAGCTTCATCGACGGCCGCCTCGCCGACATCCGCACCCGCCTGCCCCGCGCCTTCGCCACCCTCGTCCCCGCCAAGCTGATCGTGAAGCGCGTGCCGGTGGAGATCGAGGCGGGCGCGCCCGGCGCCTATGCCGGCGCCGGCTCCATCGACGGCAGCGTGCCGGGCAACTATTATATCAACCTGCGCGACACCAGCATCTGGCCGCGCTACTCGCTACCGACCCTTTGCTATCATGAGGGGATTCCGGGCCATATCTGGCAGGGCGAATATACCTACAAGCTGCCGCTGATCCGCTCCCTCCTCGCCTTCAACGCCTATAGCGAGGGCTGGGCGCTCTATGCCGAACAGCTGGGCGACGAGCTGGGCGCCTATGACGGCGACATAGCCGGGCGGCTGGGCTATCTGCAATCCATCGCCTATCGCTGCTGCCGTCTGGTGGTCGACACCGGCCTCCATGCCAAGCGCTGGACCCGCGATCATGCCATCCACTGGTTCGCCACCACCAACGGCTCCAGCGTGGAAGATGTGCAGGGCGAAGTGGACCGCTACTGCGCCTGGCCGGGGCAAGCCTGCGGCTACAAGGTCGGCCATGGCGAAATCGTCCGCCTGCGCGGCATGGCGCAAAAGGCGCTGGGCGAAAAATTCGACTTCCGCCTGTTCAACGACGCCGTGGTCAAGGGCGGCGGCGTGCCGATGACCGTGCTGGGAAAGAACATCGACGCCTGGGTGGCGGACCGCAAGGGGGCGTAATATCCTGCGCCGGGGAACAAGTCGTTCCAAACAAAAAAGGCCGGAGGATCGCTCCCCCGGCCTTTCCTATTCTCATGACCGTCAGCCCTCAGCCAACGAAAGCCCGCTCGATCACGAACTGCCCCGGCGCCGCGTTCGATCCTTCGGTAAAGCCCTGCTCCTCGAAATAGGCGCCGAACTGCTTGATCATCTCCATGCTGCCGCACATCATGATCCGGTCGGTTTCGGGGTCGAACTTGGCCGCGCCCGGAATCCCCTCGAACAGCGCGCCGCTCTCGACCAGCTTGTCGATCCGCGCGGTGTGGCCGTCGAACGGCTCGCGGGTCACGGTCGGCACATAATGGAACTGATTGGGCGCCTGTTCCGACACCAGCGGGTCGTCTCCCCACTTGCCTTCCATCTCGTCGCGGAAGGCCAGGTCGCTCACCCGGCGCACCGAATGGACCACCACGACCTGCTCGTAAAACTCGTACACGTCCGGGTCGCGCGGCAGGCTCAGGAACGGCGCGAGGCCGGTACCGGTCGACAGCATGAACAGCCGCTTGCCCGGCAACAGCGCGTCGGTCACCAGCGTACCCGTAGGCTTGCGGCCGAGGTAGATCTGGTCGCCCGGCTCGATCTTCTGGAGCTTGCTGGTCAGCGGACCGTCCTGCACCTTGATCGACAGAAACTCGATTTCCTCGTCCCAGGCGGGGCTCGCGATCGAGTAGGCGCGCAGCAGCGGCTTGCCATTGTCACCCTTCAGGCCGATCATGATGAACTCGCCCGACCGGAAGCGGAAGCTGGCCGGCCGCGTGATGCGGAAGCTGAACAGATGCTCGTTCCAATGCTTCACCGACAGCACGGTTTCCACGGAAAGCGCGCCGGTGGGTTCCAGAACCGGCTTTTCGATCGTCTCGTCGGTCAACAGTCCATCCTTGCAGTCTATGAAGCATCGCACCGGCGATGCCCTTTTGCGGATCGTTCGCAATAAAGTCGAAGTCCGCGAATGGCCCGTCCGCATGGCGAAGGCAAGGCCAAAAAAACTTGTGGTCCCGATAGAGCGCCCTTTGCTCTGACCTAAAGGGTTCCATTAGGGCCGGTCGACATTCAGATGATGACGCGGCGAAAATGGTGATGCTTGGCGACCCGGAGCGCAGCGTACTAAAAGTACGTGAGCACAGGAAGCGTCAAGGATCGCCATTCGCAGCCCGTCAGGGCTGAATGTCGATCGGTCCTACCCGAACAGCCCCTTGGCGATCCCGCCCAGTTCATTGAGCGGATTGCCGTCGCCATCCTTGTCGAAAAAGCCGCCCAGCTGGCCCAATATCGCTTCCGGTCCGCCGAACGTGCCCAGCAATGCCTGCAACTTGTCGGCCGACACGCCATGTTCCGCCGCCGTTTCGGCCAGCGCGGTCACGCTCGTCTCGCCCGACCCGATCTTGGCGCTGATCTCGCTGAACAGGCCCTGCATCTGATCCGGGGTCAGGCCGATCTGCCCTGCGATCGCTTCCAGCCCGCCGAATTTACCGATCAGATCGTCGAACATGCCCATAACTCCCGCGTAAAAGGTTGGCCTGCATGATAGCAGCTTGCGTCCTCGATCCAAAGCAAAAGGGCCGGGGGATCACGCCCCCGGCCCTTGCCTAAGCTTGGCCCGATGGATCAGGCGGCGACCAGTGCAGCCCCGCGCACGCCGTCGTCGACATGGTCCACGAACTGCGCGAAATTGTCCACGAACGCCTTCACCAGCGTGGCGGCGGTCGCGTCATAGGCCTGCTTGTCCGCCCACATGGCGCGCGGGTCCAGGATGGTCGGCTCCACGCCATTGACCGCCACCGGCACGTCGAAGCCGAAGTTCGGATCGGTACGGAACTCCGCCTCGTTCAGGCTGCCGTCCAGCGCGGCGTTGAGCAGCGCGCGCGTCACCTTGATCGGCATGCGCTTGATCCCCGGCATCGTCGCCTTGCCGCCCGCCCATCCGGTATTGACCAGCCAGCAGGTGACGCCGCCCTTGTTGATCCGCTCCTTGAGCAAATTGCCATAGACGCTGGGATGGCGCGGCATGAACGGCGCGCCGAAGCAGGTGGAGAAGGTCGCGGTCGGCTCGGTCACGCCGATCTCCGTGCCCGCGACGCGCGCGGTGTAACCGGACAGGAAGTGATACATCGCCTGTTCCGGCGTCAACCGCGCGATCGGCGGCAGCACGCCATAAGCGTCGGCGGTCAGGAAGATGATATTCTTCGGGACCGGACCCAGATTCTTCTCCGACGTGTTCGGAATGAAATCGATCGGGTAGGAACCCCGGCTGTTTTCGGCCAGTGCGTTGTCGTCCAGATCGATCTCGCGAGTCTCCTCGTCGATCACGACATTTTCCAGCACCGTGCCGAACCGCTTGGTCGTGGCGAAGATTTCCGGCTCGGCCTCGGCCGACAGATTGATCATCTTGGCATAGCAGCCGCCCTCGAAATTGAAGACGGCGGTATCCGACCAGCCATGTTCGTCGTCGCCGATCAGCGTGCGGCTGGCGTCCGCCGACAGCGTCGTCTTGCCGGTGCCCGACAGGCCGAAGAAGACCGCCGTGTCGCCATTCGCGCCGATATTGGCCGAACAGTGCATCGGCATCACACCCTTTACCGGCAACAGATAGTTGAGGATGCCGAACACCGACTTCTTCATTTCGCCGGCATAGCTGGTGCCGCCGATCAGGATCAGCTTCTCGGTGAAGTTGACCGCGATCACCGTTTCGCTGCGGCAACCATGGCGGGCCGGGTCGGCCTTGAAGGTGGGCAGGTCGATAATGGTATATTCGGGCGCGAAGTCCGTCAGTTCCTCCGCGCTCGGCCGCACCAGCAGCGTGCGGATGAACAGATTGTGCCAGGCGCGCTCGTTGATGACGCGCACCTTGACGCGATGTTCGGGCTGCGATCCGCCGAACAGGTCGGCGATATAGAGCGTGCTTTTCTCGCCCAGCGCGTGCAAGAAATCTTCCTTCAGCGCGGCGAAATGGTCGGGCGTCATGGGCACGTTGGTCTTGCCCCACCAGACGGTGTCCTGCGTCTCGGCATCCTGCACGATGAACTTGTCGCTCGCCGACCGGCCGGTATGCTTGCCGGTCTTCACGACCAGCGGACCGTCCTTGGAAAGAATGCCTTCGCCGTTGCGCACCGCCGCTTCGACCAGCGGCGCCGTGCCCAGGTTCCAGAACTCGGTGGCATGGGTGGTGATGCCCTGGTCGGCCAGGGTGATTGAGGATTTGGCCTGCACGCCTTTGCTCCTGATATGGTTTCCCTACCGCTTCGCTGCTTGCAAATGCGGTCGATCCGCCCCTTGAGCGCCGCTTGTGTGAACACGGCGTCTCTTGCTGCTGACAGGCATTGGCATAGGGCTTTGCGCACACAGCGTCAAATCCCGGAAATACCCATATGTCCCGAATTTCGACGCTTGCGCCGCAGCATCGACCGGCCATGTTCGCCCAGCCCCTTCCTTGCGACATGGCGCACCTTCGTCTAACGCTGGCGCCATATCCCCCTTTCTCACGATCACGGGACACTGCATGACTGCAACCATCGCCCTGGTGGATGACGACAAGAATATCCTGACATCGGTGTCGATCGCGCTTCAGACCGAAGGCTTTCTGACGCGCATCTATTCCGATCCCGAAGGCGCGCTGAAGGCATTGCTGGACAATCCCGCCGACCTTGCCGTCTTCGATATCAAGATGCCCCGCATGGACGGGATCGAACTGCTGCGCCGCCTGCGCGAAAAGAGCCAGATGCCGGTCATCTTCCTGACGTCCAAGGCAGACGAGCTGGACGAGGCGCTGGGCCTGGCCATGGGCGCGGACGACTATATCGCAAAGCCCTTCTCGCAACGGCTGCTCCTCGCCCGCATCCGCGCCATCCTGCGCCGCGCCGAAGTCAGCAAGACACCCGACGCCCCGGACCAGCCTGTGGCCGACCCGATCATCCGTGGCCGGCTGGAAATGGACCCGGCGCGGCATCGGGTGAAATGGAACGGACAGGACGTGACCCTGACCGTCACCGAATTTCTGATCCTGGAAACGCTTGCGCAGCGCCCCGGCGTGGTCAAGAACCGCAACCAGTTGATGGACGCCGCCTATCAGGACGACGTCTATGTCGACGACCGCACGATCGACAGCCATATCAAGCGGCTGCGGCGCAAATTCCGCGAGGTGGATTCCGACTTCAATGCAATCGACACCCTCTATGGCGCCGGCTACCGATTCTCCGAAGAATGACTGCGTACCGCTGTCGGTGCGCTGGTCGGGGCGACTGAGCCTCACGCCGCGCATATTGGCGGTCAACGTCTTCGCCCTCGCCTTGCTGGCGGGCGGCTTCTTCTATCTCGACAGCTATCGCACCCGCATCATCGACGATCGGCTGGAACAGTCCGCGCGCGAATTGAAGCTGCTCGCCATCGGCCTGGAAAATGCCCCGGCCGACCGGCACAATGCGCTGATCGCCGCCTATTCGCGCCAGACCGGCGACCGGGTGCGCCGCTATGCGCCGGGCGGCGGCCTGATCGCCGACAGCTTCACCATGGATGCGCCGCGCTATCGCCTTCGCTCCCCCGCCGAAGAGGAATGGCAGCGCCATGTCGCGCGTTTCCTCGACAAGGTCGTGGACAAGATCGTGTCCGCCGACCGACCGCCCGATTTCGAAGAGCCCACGGTCGATCGCGCCGATGCCTGGCCGGAAGTCGCCGTCGCGCGCAAGTCAGGCCGGCCGCAGGCGCTCAACCGCTATGCCCCCGACCGCACCTTCATGATCTCCGCCGCCGTCCCGGTGCGCGACGGCACCAGCCTGCTCGCGACTGAAAACGCCCGCGACATCACCCGTACCGTGCGCGCCGAACGATTGCGTTTGGGCATGGTGCTCGCCGTTGCGGTGCTCGCCTCGGTCCTGCTCTCGCTCTTCCTTGCCCGCACCATCGTCCGCCCGTTGCAGGGCCTCGCCCGCGCCGCCGTCCGCGTCCGCCTTGGCCGCGCCCGCGAAGTGACGGTGCCGCGCCTGCCCGAACGGCGCGACGAGATCGGCATGCTCGCCCGCGCCCTGTCCGACATGAGCCTGGCCCTGCGCCAGCGGATCGACGCGACCGACGCCTTCGCCGCCGACGTATCCCATGAACTCAAGAACCCGATCGCCTCGCTCCGCTCCGCCCTCGACGCGCTCGATCGGGTGGATCGCCCGGACCTGCGCGAACAGTTGATGGCCATCGCGCAGGACGATGTCCGCCGCCTCGACCGCCTCGTCACCGACATTGCCGAAGCCTCGCGCGTCGATGCCGAACTCTCCCGCACCCGGTTCGAGCCGATCGACCTTGGCCTGCTCATCGAAAAGATGGTCATCGCCCGCGAAGCACGCGGCGTGCCGCGCAGCGTCCGCCTCGCCTTCGCCCGCCCGCGCAAGGATGTCGCGGTGGTGCTGGGGGAAGAAGGCCGGCTGATCCGCGTGCTCGACAACCTCATCGACAACGCCATCTCCTTCTCGCCCGAAGGCGGGCTGGTCCGGATCATCGCCACCGTCGCCGACGACCAGGTGCTGGTCAGCGTCGAGGATGAAGGCCCCGGCGTCCCGCCTTCGGAGCGCGAACATATCTTCCGTCGCTTCCACAGCGTCCGGCCGGAAGGGGAAACGTTCGGCAAACATTCGGGCCTGGGCCTGGCCATCGCCCGTTCTATCGTGGAGGGGCATCAGGGCAAGATCGCGATCGGCGACCGCGAAGATGCGCAGAACGGCGCCCGCTTCGTCGTCCGCCTGCCCATGGCGGTGGAGCGCGATCCCGGCATCGTGTCGGAATAGGACGCAGGGTCGCCCGCCAAAGGCATAGCCATCCCCGTCAACTCAGGGTAGAAGGATCGCCAAGGGGTTATGGCGCGCGCACTTTCATCAGAGACGCTGCATGCAACGAGCGTGGCCATTGATGGCCGCGTCGTGATGCTGCGCGGGCCAAGCGGCAGCGGCAAGTCCGACCTTGCCCTGCGCCTGATCGATCGTGGCGCCACGCTGGTCAGCGACGACTATACCCTGGTCAAGCGCATCGACGGCCGGCTGGTCGCCACCGCGCCGGATACGATCCGGGGCAAGATGGAGGTGCGCGGGATGGGGATCGTCGCCATGGCCACCCTGTCCGACGCGCCGGTCGCCCTGATCGCCGACCTGTTCGATCCGGTCGATCGCATGCCGCTGGAGCCGGTCCACCGCACCGTCGCCGGCATCGCCGTGCCGGTGGTAAAGATTTCCCCGTTCGAAGCCTCCGCCCCGATCAAGGTCGAACTGGCGCTGCGGGCGCTGGGGCTGGACGCAGCATGACCCAGCCCAAGACGATCCTCCTGCTGTCGGGCCTGTCCGGCGCCGGCAAGACCACTGCGCTCAAGACGCTGGAGGATATGGGATGGGAGGTGGTCGACAACCTGCCCCTCGTGCTGCTCGACCGGTTGCTCGACACCCCCCTGCCCGCCGGACATGCCGGCGTCGACGAACGCCCGCTGGCGCTGGGCATCGACGCGCGCACCCGCGATTTCGACGCCAATGCCATCGTCCAGCGGATCAAGGCGATGCGCGAACGCCATGGCCATGACATCGAAACCCTGTTCCTCGACTGTTCGGGTACCGAACTGGAGCGCCGCTTTGCCGAGACGCGCCGCCGCCATCCCCTCGCGCTCGACCGCCCGGCTGCCGACGGCATCGCCCGCGAACGCGAACTGACCGAACCGCTGCGTCGCTGGGCGACGCAGGTCATCGACACCACCGGCTTCACCAGCAATTCGCTGCAACAGGAAATCCGCGACCGCTTCTCGCTCGAACGGCTGTCGGACCCGGTGCTGACCATCTTGTCCTTCGGCTTTTCGCGCGGGGTACCGCGCAACGCCGACCTGATGTTCGACATGCGCTTCCTGCGCAACCCGCACTGGGATGCGACCCTGCGCCCGATGACCGGCCTTGATGCGCCAGTCGCGACCTATATCGCCCAAGACCCGGCCTATAAGGAAGCGGTGGGCAAGATCGAGGATCTGCTCACCACCCTCCTGCCCCGCTATTCGGAGGGCGGGAAAGCCTATATCACCGTCGCGTTCGGCTGTACGGGGGGCAAGCACCGCTCCGTCCATGTGGCGGAACGTGTCGCGAAATACTTGCAAGAGGCCGGCTTTTCGCCCACCATCTTGCACCGCAATATTGAATCGACGCCCCAGGATGGTCTGGAGAAGCGTCGTCCGGGAGGCCCGAAAGCATAATCATGACAAAGGTGGGCCGCGAAAGCAGATGATCGGACTCGTACTCGTCACCCATGGGTCGCTGGCGACCGAATTCGTCGTGGCCATGGAACATGTGGTCGGGCCTCAGCAGCAGATCGAAACGATCTGCATCGGGCCGGAAGACGACATGGAATTGCGCCGCGCGGACATCGCGACGGCTGTCGCCCGCGTCAACAGCGGATCGGGCGTGATCCTGCTGACCGACCTGTTCGGCGGCACGCCCTCCAACCTTGCCATCTCCCTGCTCAAGGCGGGCGAGATAGAGGTGATCGCGGGCATCAACCTGCCCATGCTCATCCGTCTGGAAAGCGCGCGCAAGGTGATGGACGTGCGCGCTGCGGTTGCCGCCGCGCGCGAAGCCGGGCAGAAATATATCAGCGTAGCGTCGGAACTGTTGGGCAGCACCACATGAATGAAATCAGCCAGGAAGTCCGCATCAGCAACAAGCGCGGTCTCCACGCCCGCGCCAGCGCCAAATTCGTGACCCTGGCCAGCGGCCTGCCTGCCGACATCATCGTCAGCAAGGACGGCAATCATGTCACCGGCACGTCCATCATGGGCCTGATGATGCTGGGCGCCGCCATGGGCGACAGCATCGTCATCAAGGCCTCCGGCCCCGAAGCCGTCGATTCCCTGGGCAAGCTCGTCGGCCTGGTCGAAGATAAATTCGGCGAGGAATAACCCCACCCAATAACCGTCATCCCAGCAAAGGCTGGGATCTCAGGCCGCCTTGCGCTTCATCGCATGCGACCCCAGCCTGCGTTGGGGTGACGTATGATGAACAGCCTGTCACCCCTCGACCGCTGCGTCCGCACCGCGCATCCGGGTGAAGATATTCCAGGTCGCGATGAACAGGGCTGCGATCACCGGGCCGATGACGATGCCGTTGAAGCCGAACATCTCCAGCCCGCCCAGCGTCGATATCAGCACCACATAGTCGGGAATGCGCGTCTCGCGTCCCACAAGGATCGGGCGCAGCACATTGTCGACCGATCCGATGACCAGCCCGCCGCACACCACCAGCACAACGCCCTGCCAGATCGCCCCGGTCGCGAACAGATAGATCGCTACCGGCACCCAGACGATGGCCGTGCCAACCGCGGGCAACAGGGAAAAGGCGCCCATCAGCACGCCCCACAACAGCGCGCCCTGAATGCCCAGCGCCCAGAAGACGATGCCGCCGATCAGCCCCTGCACGATCGCCACGACGATACTTCCCTTGATCGTCGCGCGGATGACGATCACGAACTGTTCGATCAGTGCCTGCCGCTGGCTGGCGCGCAGCGGTGCGGCCGCCGCGATGCGTTGCGACAGCATTTCCCCGTCGCGCAGCAGGAAATAGGTGAGGTACAGCATCACGCCCAGCGCCACAAAGAAGCTGAACGCGCTCTGCCCGATCTGGAACGCCTGCGCCGCCAATGTGCGGAAACTGCTGGTAACGCCCTTCGTCACCATGTCCTGCGCCGCATAGAAATTGGTCAGGCCCAGCCGCCGCAGATAGGGCGTGGCCCAATCGGGCAGCGCCGCCAGCACCTGCCCGAACAATCGCACGAAATTAATCTCGCCCGACTGGATCTTGGCGTAGAAATAGGCGCCTTCCTGCAACAGTGCCGCGCCCAGCACGAAAGCGGGGACGATGACCACTCCAAGGATCAGGAACAGGGTGATGAGCGCCGCGCCGTTGCGGTGCGTGGGAATGGCCGACAATATCTGGCGATTGAGCGGCGCGAACAGGATCGCGGCGATCACGCCCCACAAGACGGCGGCAAAAAAAGGCTCGATCACCAGCGCAAAGGCGATCGACACGACCAGCACGACGCCCAGGAAGAAACCGTCCTCGATCTTGGGCGAGACGTGCAGCGGCGGAACCGGCGGCGGGGGCGTTTTGGAATCCATATCGCTGCCTTCGCAAAATTCGCGCCTCAAATCCATCACCGAACGATCATCATAACCTGCCCCCTGTCCTTTTCGCCTTTCCATGGGTAAGGAAGCCGCTTCCTCCGCTCTTTTGGGACCAGCAACGACCGTGGCACGCGAAATCACCGGATTTTCCAACCCGCTGGTGAAGCGCGTCCGATCCCTGCGGGAAAAGAAGCATCGCAAGGCGGAAGGCTTGTTCCTGGCCGAAGGGCTGCGCATCCTGACCGAAGCGCGCGAGGAAGGCGTGCTGCCAGAAATGCTGTTCCACGCCGGATCGACGCACCCGCTGGCGCTGGACCTGATCGACGCGATCGAGGCGGACGGCGGCGACGTCATCGAAACCACGCCCGACATCCTGTCCAAGATCAGCGGCAAGGATAATGCCCAGGCGGTGGTCGGCGTCTATCGCGACCGGCTGACCCCGCTTGCCAGGCTGGATCGCAGCACGGCCGACATCTGGATCGTCGCCCAGTCGCTCCGCGACCCCGGCAATCTTGGCACCATATTGCGCACCGGCGACGCCGTGGGCGCAGGCGGCCTCATCCTGATCGACGATTGCGTCGATCCCTTCTCGGTCGAATCGGTCCGCGCTTCCATGGGGGCGCTCTTCACCCAGTCCATCACCCAGGCGCGCTGGGGCGAATTCATGCACTGGTTGCGCGAAGGCCCCGGTGAACTGATCGGCACCAGCCTGAAAGCCACGCAGGATTATCAGGAACCGCGCTACGCCAGCCCCAGCTTCCTGCTGGTCGGCAACGAAGCGCAGGGCCTGCCGGAGGCTTACGAGGCCGAATGCGACCAGTTGGTGAAGATGCCGATGCTGGGCAAGGCCGACAGCCTGAACGCCGCGGTGGCCACCGCGGTCATGGCCTATGAATTGCTGAACCAGAAACGACGGCGCGGATAAGCAGGGCGTTCCCATCGGTCAAACCGGTTAAAGTAGGGCGGGCGAGAAGAGATGACAGCAACCAACGGGATCGGGGAAATGTGGCGGCACAAGCGGGTGCTCGCGGCCAGCCTGATCGGCACGGCGGTCGAATTTTACGACTTCTACATCTACGCCACCGCCGCCAGCCTTATCTTCCCCTCGCTTTTCTTCCCGGCCTCTTCGCCGACGGCGCAGCTGATGGCCTCCTATGGCAGCCTCGCCCTCGCTTTCTTCGCGCGACCGGTCGGCGCGGCGGTGTTTGGCCACTATGGCGACCGCATCGGGCGGAAGGCCACATTGGTCGCCTCGCTGATGCTGATGGGCGGCTGCACCCTGCTGATCGGCTTCCTGCCGACCTATCAGATGATCGGCTATTGGGCGCCGCTGATCCTGTGCCTGCTGCGCTTCGGTCAGGGCTTTGGTTTGGGCGGCGAATGGGGCGGCGCGGCGCTGCTGGCAGTGGAGAACGCCCCGCCCGGCTGGCGCGCCCGCTTCGGCATGTTCCCGCAACTGGGCGCCCCGGTCGGCTTCATCGCCGCCAACGGCTTGTTCCTGTTACTGGGCGCCTTCCTGACGGATGCGGACTTCTTCGCCTGGGGCTGGCGCCTGCCCTTCATCGGCAGCGCGGTGCTGGTGATCCTGGGCCTCTGGGTGCGCCTCAAGCTTACCGAGACGCCTGAATTTGCCGCCGCGCAAAAGGAAACGCCGCCGCCCGCCGTGCCGCTGGCCACCCTGCTCTCCTCGCATCTGGGCGCGGCGATCGCCGGCACCTTCGCCTGCGCCGCCTGCTTTGCCGTCTATTATATCGCGACCGCCTTTGCGCTCGGCTACGGCACCACCGCTCTCAAGATCGACCGGGAAATCTTCCTCGCCATCCAATTGGGCGCGATCCTGTTCATGGCGGTCAGCATCGTGCTGGCCGGCTGGTGGTCGGACCGCACGACGCCCACCACCGCCCTCGCCTGGGGCTGCGTCGGCACCGTGGCGATGGGTCTGGTCTTCGGCCCGCTGATCGGTACCGGCGCGCTCCTGCCGATCTTCGTGGCGCTCAGCCTCGCGCTGTTCGTCATGGGCTTCATCTACGGACCGCTGGGTGCCTATCTCCCCGCCCTCTTCCCCATCCAGCTGCGCTACACCGGCGCGTCCTTCGCCTTTAACCTTGGCGGGATCATCGGCGGAGCGCTCGCCCCGATCGTCGCAACCTGGCTGATCGGCATGCAGGGCGTGGGCCTTGTCGGCCTCTATATGTCGGCCGCCGCGCTCATCAGCCTCGCCGGCCTGTGGTTCACCAGCCGCAAGGCCAGAAAATGATGGGCAGCCATGGCTCAAAGTTACCTGGCGCAGGCCGGGGTCCAGTTCAGAGCGTAGGAATGGCCCCGGCCTAAGCCGGGACACCCGTCTGACGTATCCGCCTCATGGCATGATGCGCTAGGCCATGACCTTGCGCATCAGCAGCATCGGTACGCCGCTGTCTTCAAATGCGCGCACGCCTTCGAACCCGAAGCTGCGATAGAGCGGTACCCCGGCCATCGTGCCGGACAGTTCCAGCGCGCCGAACCCTTCCGCCCTGGCCGCCGCCTCGCATAGCGACAGGATCATCGTCCCCACGCCTTTGCGCACATGATCGGGATCGGTGTACATCGCCCGCACCTTCGCCGCCTCGGTCGCCGGGTCCAGCGCCCGGTCGTCGCGCCCCGCGCTATGATTGCCGCCATAGGGCGTCGCCCGCCGGCTCCATCCGCCGCAGCCGGCAATCTCGCCCCTGTCCTCGATCACGAAATAGGTGCCGTCGGCAATCAAACGGCTGTCCAGCCCCATGAAGCCATGGCTGGCCGCCACCTGCTCCGGCGTCAGGTAAGCAGCTTGCAATTGTTCGATGGCGCGGCTCATGACGACGCAAAGGGCTCTTTCGTCGGCAACCGTAGCAAGGCGATGGGTCAGCATGCAGGCGTCCGTGCAAGGAAACAGCCGGCCCCGCAAGGGACCGGCTGCAACACAATGGCCAGGCAGGATCAGAATTTGAAGCCAGCCTTTGCGTACCAGAAGCCGCCATTGAAGCCGAAGGGCGATACGTCCGGATAGATATCGCCGGTAAACCGCCCGCCGGTCGACGCATAGACCGGTCCCAACGTGCCCTTGGTATTGGAGAATTTGTCGGGATAGTTGCTGAAGATATTCTGCGCACCGGCACTCAGCGTGAAATTCTCGTTGAGCTCGTAGCTGACTTCCAGATCGAACACGAATTCGCTGCCGAAGGTCTGCGACACCGGGCCATCATCCGTCATGGTATATTTGCCGTACCAGTTCATGCGTCCCAATATGGACAGTGGCCCGGCGGTCCAGTTCTCGGTCAGGATGACGCGGGTCTTGGGCAGGGTCTTTTCCAGCTGCGCCACACGAACGTCCGATACCACCGTGGTATCGCGGGACGTGACCTTGGTCTTGTTCCAGTTGAAGGCCAGGGTGGAATTGAGCACGCCAAGATCGCCGATCGGCATCCGGTAGCTGCCGACGACGTCGATACCCTGCGTGCGGGTGTCGAAGGCGTTGGTCAGGAACTGCACTTCATTGACCGTGGCATAGTTCGCAAGGCCGAGCGACTGGAGCGTGGGACGTTGCGCGTTGTCGATCTCGAAGGTGCCCGACGTGCCGATGCGATCCTTCACCTTGATGTTGTAATAGTCGATCGACAGCGTGGCGCCCGGAGCCGGCGTGAACACGGTGCCCAGCGAGAAGCTTACCGACTCCTCGGGCGTGAGCGGCTTTGCGCCCAGGAAGGCGGCGACCGGGCTGGTCACCGGCAGCGTCATCGATTCGATCGCATTGGGATTGCCGGGATTGAACACGGTCGCAATGCTGCTCGAATTGACCTGGCCGGGCGTCGGCGCGCGGAAGCCCGTCGCCACCGTGCCACGCAGGGCAAGGATGTCCGGCACGACGGCGTAGCGGGCAGAGAACTTGCCCGTCGTCGAATTGCCGAAGTCGGACAGATGCTCGTAACGGCCGGCGATACCGAACGACAGCTGTTCGGTCACGTCGCCTTCGATATCTATATAGAGACCCTTGGAATTGCGGCTGCTCTCACCTGCAATGGCTGGGCCATAGCCGGGGAAGCCGTTGGCGCCCACCGGCAGGGTAACGGACAATTGCGTGCCGTCCGCATTCAGCACCGGCGTCCCGTCCTGATGGAAGACCAGGTTACCGGTATAGGGACCGACGGCGTAGGATGCCGCGTCGCCCAGGCCCAGCTCATATGATTCCCGGAAATATTGCCCGCCAAAGGCGATGGTGATCGGGCTGGCGAAGCCGACTTCCCACGGATAGCTGAAGTCCGCGTTGAACAGCGTTTCTCGCTGTTGCAGCTTGCCCAGATAGAATTCGGTCGGCGACGTGATGCCCAGCGACGGGTTCATCGTGCCGTCCATCGTATATTTCAGCGTCGATTGGCCATAGCTGCCCGACAGGTCGTAATTCAGGCCGAAGCCCATCGTCCCTTTATAGCCGACCGTGCCCGAAATATCGTCGATCTTGCCGAAGAAGATCGGGGTGAAGCCGCCCGAATAGACGCAGCTCCAATTCTGCACCAGCGGATTGGAGCAGGTCGACACCTGCGTATAGTCGCGCGTGGCCGGATCATAACCATTTGGTGCATAGACGTTACCGCCAGCCGCACCGGTCTGGATACCCGGCAGCGTGTTGTCGAAGTCCGTGAAATAGTCGTTGTAGATGCCGTTGCGGCCAAAGCTGTTGCCTTCAATGTCGACCCCGGCAGTGTCCACCGACTGTCGATAGTTGAAGCTCTCTTCTTGGAAGCTGTGGCCATAATTGCCGAAGAAGTAGATGCTGCTGGTGTCGTCCAGGTCGAAATGACCGTTGGCGAAGATGCGGTAGGATTCCATTTTCGGATTGCCGTAACGCTGCGCCAGCGCCGGTACGCCGATGTCGGGCTGCTCTTGTGCCAGCAGATGCGCACCGGCGCGCGTTACGCCACGGCTGGTCTTGCCGGCGTTCACATATTCGCCGCTGATATTGATGACGCCGCTGTCGCCCAGCTTGAAGCCAGCGTTCAGCGCCACCTGATAATCCTCGCCGTCGCCGCGATAATATTGGCCATAACGGGCATAGCCGGAATAGCCGACATCGTCGCGCAGCGTCATGTTGATGACGCCGGCGATTGCGTCGGAGCCATATTGTGCCGATGCGCCGTCGCGCAGCACTTCGACAGCTTTGACCGCGATGGCGGGGATTTGGGCAAGGTCGGCCGAATGGGCGCCGGCCGACTGGGCATTGGCACCGATCTGGACCAGTGCGCTGCGATGCATGCGCTTGCCGTTGACCAGCACCAGCGTCTGGTCAGGCGCCAGCCCGCGCAGGTTGGGCGGACGGACGAAGGAAGAACCGTCACCGATCGCATAGCGCGCGACCGAGAAGGACGGGACCAGATTCTGGATGACCTGGTTCATGTCGGCCGTCCCCTGCTTTTGCAGTTCCTGGCCGGAATAGACATCGATCGGTGTGGGCGATTCCGCAACGGTGCGGTCGGTACGGCGGGTACCGGTGACGATGATGGTTTGCCCAGGCTCCGCTGGCGCAGCCTCCTGTGGTCCAGCGTCCTGCGCGAAGGCAGGAACGGCGTAGAGGAGCGCGGCAGCAATCGCGCCGCGCGAAATCAAACCCTCGATCTTCATCAAAAAGCCCCCTTAATGTCTTTTAGTTGAGGCCTTCCGACATTCCCCTTCCCTTACAATCCAGTGTTTTTTGGCCGCGACCAGCCACTGCCAAAATCGAGGATTTCGGCATCGCAACATTTGGTAACGTCTGGAAATAGAAGGCTGACATAAAAGCATCGCGGGCGAAATTACATTTATGCCGCACTGCAAAATCTTTGTAACGGCATCGGCCTGCGCACTGACATCGGGCAATTCAAATATTTGTAACATAAAGAAAAAGGCGGCACCCACCGGGGGTACCGCCTGTTTCATTTTTACAACTGTCAAGAGACAGCGAAGGATTAGCTTCGCGCCATTGACCTTCGCGCTATTAACCTTCGCGGTTGTCGCGACGCTCGGCAATACGGGCGCGCTTGCCGGTGCGGCCGCGCAGATAGTAGAGCTTCGCACGACGCACGACGCCACGACGGACGACGGTGATCGAATCGAGGTTGGGCGAATAGAGCGGGAATACGCGCTCCACGCCTTCGCCGAACGAAATCTTGCGCACGGTGAAGTTGGAACCCATGCCCTTGTTCGAACGGGCGATGCACACGCCTTCATAATTCTGAACGCGGCTACGCTCGCCTTCGATGACCTTCACGCCGACGCGCAGGGTGTCACCGGGACGGAATTCGGGGATATCCTTGGCGAGAGCGGCGATGTTTTCCGCCTCGATCTGCTGGATGATGTTCATGTAACGTCAGTCCTTGGTCTTTTGCTGCGCACCAGAGGGCGAACGGTCCCGAACGCCGATATGACGTTCCCAAAGGTCCGGCCGCCTTAGCCGTGTATCTGTCTCCGCCTGGTGTTTCCGCCAGGCGGCGATCTTCGCATGATCCCCCGATCGCAACACTTGCGGGATCGCGCGCCCCTCCCATTCCACCGGGCGGGTATAATGCGGATATTCGAGCAGGCCCGTTTCAAAGGACTCCTCGACTCCGCTGGAAGCCGCGCCCATTACACCGGGAAGCAGTCGAACACAAGCATCCAGCAGCAGCAAAGCCGCCATTTCCCCGCCGGACAGGATGATATCGCCCATGCTGACCTGCTCGATCGGGCGCGCGTCGAAGATACGCTCGTCGAACCCCTCGAACCGGCCGCACAGGATCGTCACGCCCGGCCCCGTCGCAAGTGCCCGCACCCGCGCCTGCGTGATGGGCGTGCCGCGCGGCGTCATGGCCAGCACGGGCAGGTCGGGCCGCTTGTCCAGCGCATGGTCGACCGCCTGCGCCAATATGTCCGCGCGCAGCACCATGCCCGCGCCGCCCCCTGCGGGTGTGTCGTCCACGGTGCGGTGACGATCGGCGGCGAAATCGCGGATATGGATCGGTTCGCACGACCATCTGCCGTCCGCCAGCGCCCTGCCCGCCAGCGAAGCCCCCAATGGCCCCGGAAACATGTCGGGATAGAGCGTCAATATCTGCGCGGCAAAGCTCATGCGCGTCGCGTCCGGACCCAGGCGGCCGACACGCCGCCCGCCATGCACAGCGCGCCGCACAACAGCAAGGTGAGGCCACTTGCCCGCATCAGGTCGCCAAAGGGCCGGCCAGGATGCAGCAACGCAGGCACCAGCAACAGCAGCGGAATGGGGCAAATCAGCGCCACGGCGGTCGACAGCTTCGCCCCGCGCGACCAGTCGACGCCGAACAGGCGCCAACCGGCGGCCAGCATTGCGAACAGGTAGATTGCGGTGAGGATTTGCGCCATGGCCCGCGCTTAGGCGAAGCGCGCTGCCCCGTCCAGTTGCGCCTGAGCGCCGGCCCGCCTCAGGGCAGCTTCACCGCCAGTTTCAATTCCTGGATCTGCGCGTCCCGCGTCGGCGCCAGCAGGATCGATCCGCTCACCCGCCCCCGCTCGCAAACCCAGGTGAAACTGCCGGACAGGCCACCGCTCGCCTTGATCGGCGCATCGCTCCGGCAGGCGCCGACCTCCGCTTTCAGCGCCGTCAATGCCCGTCGCCAGCCGTCCAAATCCTTGTCCATCAGGAAATTCATCGCCAGCCGGTCCCGCGCCACGCCCACATCACCCGCCGCATAGATGCGCCCTGCCGCCGCATAGCCCTCCGCCAGCAATGGCGACACCGCCAGCGTCCGCTCGACCAACGCGCCGGCCTTCTGCAAGGCCATGGCCGCGTCCCAGGCCGGACCCGCGCCGCCATTATAGGTGCGGTTGGTGAAGACGAAGATCCCCACGCCATGGTCCGGCATCAGCATGACATGGCTGCCATAGCCCGGATAGCCGCCACCATGCGCCAGCGTCAGGCCCAGGTCGCAATCCTGCGCGATCCGCATGCCAAAACCATAGGCCGCCGCCTGCCGGCAGGCTGTCGGCCCGCTCGTGCCATTGCGCTGCGCGATGGTGACGAAATTGCTCCCCTCCGCCAGCATCCTGACCGAGGCCCGCGACACCGGCCCGTCCTCGGCATCGTCCCGCGCCGGCCAGGCGGACAGCAGGAAGGCGACCCAGCGCGCATAGTCGTTCGCGCTGGTCTGCAACCCGCCCATCGCGCCGAACGCGCCGTCCCGCATCGCCGGCTCCGCCTTCCAGCGGCCATCCTCCCAGCGATAGCCGATCGCCCGCCGTTCGATCGGCCATTCGCTTATCTCATAACCGCTCGACGCCATGCCGAGCGGCGTCAGCAGCGTTCGCTCGACATAGCGGCGATAGGGCTGGCCGGAAACGTTGGCGACGATCCGTCCCAACAGGGCGAAGCCGAAATTGCTATATTCATAATGGCTGCCCGGCGCGCTGCTGAACGGCACACCCTGTTGCAACATGCGCGTAAAGTCCGCCTCCGGCAGCGGCGTCTGCCGATCGCCCCAGGGATTGTCGTCGACCAGCCCCGCACTATGGGTCAGCAGGTCGCGAATGCGGATATGCGGGCTGTCCCTGGTCGGATACGTCCAGCCGCGCATTTCGGGCACATAGGTTTCGGCCAGATCGTCGAGCGACAATTTGCCCTGCTCGCGCAGCGTCAATATCGACAGCGCCGTAAAGGCCTTGGTCATCGATGCGATGCGGAACAGGCTGTCGGGCGTCACCGGGCGTTTCTGCACCAGGTCCTGAACGCCCAAGCCCTTCACATGGACCAGCCGGCCATTGGCCACGATGCCATAGACCAGGCCGGGCGCATGGCTATCCACCTGAAAATCGGCGAACAGCCTGTCGATGGCCGGCAGGGCCGCCTCGATCCTCTTCTCATCGGCCGCCTGCGCCGTCGTGGGCAGCATCGCCACGCACAGCAACCATGAAAAGAAGCGTCCCGTCACTGCGTCCAATCCTCCACTTTCAGGCCGGGGATATCGGCGAAATCCTTTTCATTGCGGGTGACAAAAGGCACATCAAGAGCCACTGCCTGCGCTGCGATCAGTCGATCGAAACTGCCCCGACGAAACGGAAATTCCGCATAGACGCGCGCAGCCGATGCATCGAACGGCAATATCCCCACTTCTTCCACAAAGGCGGCCAGTGCTTCAGGTGGAGGCGGCTTGCCCCTGACCGTGCCATAGGCCAGTTCCGCATAGGTGATCGCCGATATGAACAGACTACCCGCAGGCTGGTCGGCCATGCGCGCCAGCAAAGACGGGTAAATTCCGGTAAAGGCGTAGATACAGCTATTGGTGTCCAGCAGCCGGATCATGCGCCGCTGCTGTCGCGGCCAAGCAGGTGCCAGTCGCGCGGACTGTCATCGAAATCTTCGCGCGGCAACGGTTCCAACCACGGCGCCTTGCCGGCGAATTTGCTCACGTCGATCTTGCGTTCCGACTGAACGGGTTCGAAGGTGAATTTGCCCTTGTCTTCGCGCAGGGTCATTTCCGCCCCTTCCTTCAGGCCAAGCGCGGCAGGCAGCCGCAAGGCCAGGCTGTTGCCCGACTTGAAGACCTTGGCCCGATATTCTTCGCCCATGGCGAACCTCCGTATATACGGAGTGTATATACTATTCTGTGAAAAGCGCGTCAATTACCGCGCTGTGGTCGCCTATCGTTACCGCGTGCATCGGCGCCATGAAGCGCTTGGCCTTCTGGCCCTCGGCTGCCGGTCGCTCCACCTCTATGATGTCGCCCGCACCGAAATTTTCGACCGCGATGATCGTGCCCAGCGCTTCGCCGGTGCTGGCAGAGCAAGGCAGGCCGATCAGGTCGGCATGATAATATTCGCCCTCGGCCAGCGGCGGGAGGGCGGAACGGGGCACGGTCAACGCCGTCCCGCGCAAGGCTTCGGCCGCACCGCGATCGCCGATCTCGGCGAAGCGGGCCACCGCGCCATTGGGACCGGGGCGCAGCGACTTCAACGTCAGCGTGCGCCCCGCCGCATCGAAGCTCTTGAAGCTTTTGAGGCTTTCCGCCCCTTCGCCAAAGAGCTTCAGACGGACATCGCCCGCCACCCCATGCGCACCGATGATCGCGGCCAGAGTGACGGGCTTGTCTGTCATTATGCTCAGCCTTCAGCCGATTCTTCGGCCGGGGCAGCAGCTTCTTCAGCCGGAGCGGCAGCGGCTTCAGCGGCAGCAGCCTTGGCGGCTTCGGCAGCTTCAGCGGCTTCGGCAGCCTTGGCAGCGCGATCTTCGGCGCGATCCTTGGCCTTCTGGCCCGGCTCGGCCTTGTTCGGGTTGTTGCGCACCTTGCGCTCCTTCACGCCGGCGGCGTCCAGGAAGCGGGCGACGCGGTCGGTCGGCTGCGCGCCGGCTTCGACCCAATGCTTGGCACGGTCGATGTCCAGAACGACGCGCTTTTCGTCGCCCTTGGGCAGGACGGGGTTATAGCTGCCGATGCGCTCGATGAACTTGCCGTCACGCGGCGCGCGGCTGTCGGCCACGACGATGCGGTAATAGGGGCGCTTCTTGGAGCCGCCGCGCGACAGACGGATGGAGGTTGCCATGGAACTAAACCTTTCTAACTCAACTGCTTTTTTAAAAGATTGCCATCCCAGCGATAGCTGGCGCCTCTCTTGCCTCTTTTGAGGGGCAGTGAGGCCCCAGCTTTCGCTGGGATGACGGGTTACTTCACTTCTTCATGAAATTCTGAAAGCCGGGCGGCAGCTTGGGCATATTGCCGCCCAATCCGCCAAGGCCGCCCAGCCCCGACAGGTCGGGCGGGCCACCGGCGCCACCATCGGGACCGCCAAGGCCACCCAGGCCGCCCATACCGCCGCCACCGGTGAACATCTTGGCCAGCCCTTTAAGGCCGCCCATCTTGCGGATCTTCTTCATCGCGCTTTCCATTTCCTGATGCATTTTCAGGAGACGGTTGACGTCCTGCACGGTGCGGCCGGCACCCTTGGCGATGCGGATCTTGCGCTTGGCGTTGATCAGGGCGGGCTTCTCCCGCTCCTTGGGCGTCATGGAGCCGATCATCGCGTCCAGATGGATCAGCGTCTTGTCGTTCGCGCCGCTATTGGCCATCGCCTGCTGCGCCTTTTTCAGGCCCGGCAACATGCCTGCCAGCGCGCCAAGCCCGCCCATGCGGCGCATCTGGTTGAGCTGGCTGCGCAGGTCGTTCATGTCGAACTGACCCTTGGCCATCTTCTTGGCCAGCTTGTCGGCCTCTTCCGCGTCGATCGTCTCGGCGGCACGCTCGACCAGCGACACGACGTCGCCCATGCCCAATATGCGCTGTGCGACGCGGGCAGGATGGAAAGGCTCCAGCGCGTCCAGCTTTTCGCCCGTGCCGGCAAACTTGATCGGACGGCCGGTAACGGCGCGCATCGACAGCGCCGCACCACCACGCGCATCGCCGTCCATGCGGGTCAACACCACGCCGGTCAGCGGCACCTGGCTCGTGAAGCTGGTCGCCACGTTCACGGCGTCCTGCCCGGTCAGCGAATCGACCACCAGCAGGATTTCGGCCGGGTTGGCGACGTCGGCCACCGCCTTCATCTCGTCCATCAGCGCCTGATCGACATGCAGGCGCCCTGCGGTGTCGAGCATGACGACGTCGAAGCCCTGAAGCTTCGCCGCCTGCAAGGCGCGCTTGGCGATATCGACCGGCTGCTGCCCGGCGATGATCGGCAGGGTCGCGACGTCGGTCTGCGTACCCAGCACCGCCAGCTGTTCCTGCGCGGCCGGGCGCTGGACGTCGAGCGACGCCATCAGCACCTTCTTGCGCTCTTTTTCCTTCAACCGCTTGGCGATCTTCGCGGTGCTGGTCGTCTTGCCCGACCCCTGGAGGCCGACCATCATGATGACGGCGGGCGGCGCCACGTCGATCATCAGGTCGCTGGTTTCGGACCCCAGCGTCTCGGTGAGCGTGTCGGACACGATCTTGACGACCATCTGGCCGGGCGTGACCGACCGCAGCACATCGCTGCCAACAGCCTTTTCGGTCGCCTGATCGACGAACTGGCGCACGACCGGCAGCGCGACGTCGGCTTCCAGAAGCGCGATTCGCACCTCGCGCATCGCGGCGCGGACATCGTCCTCCGTAAGCGCACCGCGCCCACGCAGCTTGTCGAATACCCCACCGAGACGATCGCTTAGCGAATCGAACATCATCACCTCATTTGGACCGAAAGGCCCGGAAAACTGTGCCTACCCATCAAACGACAAAATCGCCGGCGGGCGAAACCTCGCCGGCCAGCGTCCATCCGATGCCCCATGCGGGCGTCCTGGAGTCGTCAGGGTACGGACGGCGGACCGACCGATTGCAGTGGGGCCTTTAGGCGAAACCGGCACGAAGCGCAAGCGGGCCGCCGAACGGACAGTTCAATGACGATCTTCAAGTCACCGCGAAGGCGGAGGCAGGATATCGCGCATTGCACGGTCTTTGCTCTCTCCTACACCGCACTTCCCTGCTAAACTGGGATGATCCGGGCCAACAGCCGCCCCTACACTTTCCGATAGGATCAACAAAGCGTAACTTTATTTCGCTTTCTGCGGGAAATGTGCGAAGTTAAGGCAATACCGAGGGGGAGCCAATAAATATGAGCTGGACACGCCGCAAGCCAATGGAGGCGATGACGCCCAGGGAGGCCGGGCATCAGATGGCGCGCACCCTGTCCTGGCCGCACCTGTTGGCGCTGGGCGTCGGCGCGATCGTTGGCACCGGCATCCTGACGCTGATCGGCGTCGGCGCGGATCGGGCCGGTCCCGCCGTCCTGCTCTCCTTCGCCATTGCCGGGGCCATCTGCGCCTGCGCGGCGCTCGCCTATGCCGAACTCTCCACGATGATGCCGGCGGCGGGCAGCGCCTACAGCTATTCCTATGTGGTACTGGGCGAAGGCATCGCCTGGATCGTGGGCTGGTCGCTCATTCTGGAATATAGTCTGGTCGTATCGACCGTGGCGGTCGGCTGGTCGGGCTATGCCGCGCCGCTGCTCACGCCGCTGGGCTTCCCGGCCGCCTTGACCCAGGGGCCTGAACTGGGCGGCCTCGTCAACCTGCCCGCCATCTTCATCATCGCGGTGGTCGCCGGGCTGCTGATGTTCGGCACGCGCGAAAGCGCGCGGCTGAACACCATATTGGTCCTCATCAAGATCGTGACCCTGAGCCTCTTCGTCGCCTACGCCCTGCCCGCTTTCGACGCCGCCAATCTCGAACCCTTCATGCCCTTCGGCTTTGCCAAGCATATGGGGCCGGACGGCGTCGAACGCGGCGTGATGGCCGCCGCCGCGATCATCTTCTTCGCCTTCTACGGTTTCGACGCCATTTCGACCGCAGCGGAAGAAGCGAAGAACCCCGACCGCGACCTGGCCATCGGCATCGTCGGATCGCTGATCGTCTGCACCCTCATCTATGTCCTCGTCGCAGCCGCCGCGATCGGCGCCCTGCCCTTCACCCGCTTTGCCGACAGTCCGGAGCCGCTGGCGCTGATCCTGCGCGAAATGGGACAGGGCGGCATCGCCCGCATCGTCGCCATCGCCGCCGTCATCGCGCTGCCGACCGTGCTGCTGGGCTTCCTCTATGGCCAGAGCCGCATCTTCCTGGTCATGGCCCGCGACGGCTTCCTGCCGCAGGGCCTCGCCAAAATCTCGAAGCGCGGCACGCCTGCCCGCATCACCATCGTCACCGCGATCCTGGTGTCGATCATCGCCGGCGTCCTGCCGATCGACGAGATCGCCGCGCTGGCCAATGCCGGCACGCTGATCGCCTTCACCGCCGTGGGCCTGTGCCTCCTCGTCCTGCGCAAGCGCGCGCCGGACCTGCGCCGCCCCTTCCGCACGCCCGCCGCCTGGTTCGTCGGCATCGGCGCCATCGCGGGCTGCGCCTATCTCTTCCTCAGCCTGCCGATGAAGACAATCATCGCCTGCGCCATCTGGAACGCCATCGGCCTGCTGGTCTATTTCCTCTATGGGCAAAGACGAGCCGACGCTGTGCGTTAAAGCATTTCGAAGTCAGCTGTCGCGGCGGACGGCTCGCACAATGCGGAAACCCAAAGCGCCGAACCACTGGCCTTTTCCATGCGCGCGCACTACATGGCCGCGCATGGGACGCTTTTCGAAAATGCATGGCCTCGGCAATGATTTCGTCGTGATCGACGCGCGGGAAAGCGCCGTCGCCATGACGGAGGCCCGCGCTCGCGCCATTGCCGATCGCCATGCCGGGATCGGCTGCGACCAGTTGATCCTGATCGGCGCAAGCGACGATTCCGACGTGTCGATGCAGATCTTCAACGCCGACGGCAGCGAAGTGGAGGCCTGCGGCAACGCAACGCGCTGCGTGCCCCTGTTCGTCGGCCGCGACGTGCTGATCCGCACCAGGGCCGGCCTGCTCGATGCCAAATCCGTCGATGGCGGCGCCAGCGTCGATATGGGGCAGCCCCGTTTCGACTGGGATGCGATCCCGCTCGCCTATCCCATGGATACGCTGACCTTGGGCGCCAGCTGGGAAGACCTCCCCGCCCCTGCCGCCGTCAATGTCGGCAACCCGCACGTCATCTTCTTCGTCGATGATCTGGACGCCGTGGACTTCGCTCGCCTTGGCGCGCTGATCGAGCATGATCCGCTGTTCCCCGCCCGCGTGAACGTCAATTTCGCGCAGGTCGTGGGCGACAATCACATCCGCCTCATCGTGTGGGAACGCGGCGCCGGCCTGACGCGGGCTTGCGGCACCGGCGCCTGCGCCACCGCCGTCGCCGCGATCCGCCGGAAATTGATGGCCGGGCCCGTTACCGTCAGCCTGCCCGGTGGCGACCTGACGATCGAATGGGCGCCCGGCGGCACGATCCGCATGACCGGCCCCGCCACCCATGTCTTCGACGGCGAGGCCGACTGGTCGCGTTTCTGAGCCTATGGCCGGCCCCGACATCATCACCATGGGCTGTCGCCTGAACATCGCGGAGAGCGAGGCGATCCGCGACATGGCCAGCGGTCAGGACGACCTGATCGTCGTCAACAGCTGCGCCGTGACCGCCGAGGCCGTGCGCCAGACCCGCCAGGCGATCCGCCGCGCCAGGCGGGAACGGCCCGGCGCGCGCATCCTCGTCACCGGCTGCGCGGCCCAGACCGAACCACAGACCTTCGCCGCCATGGCCGAAGTCGACGGCGTGATCGGCAACCGGGAGAAGATGGAGGCGAGCGCTTTCGCACCCGTGGCGCAGAAGGTCCGCGTCTCCGACATCATGGCCGTGCGCGACACTGCGCCGCACATGGCATCCGCGTTCGCAGACCATGCCCGCGCCTTTCTGGAAGTGCAGAATGGCTGCGATCATCGCTGCACCTTCTGCATCATTCCCTATGGCCGGGGGAACAGTCGCTCCGTCCCCGCCGGCGCAGTGATCGACAAGGCGAAAGAACTGGTCGACGCAGGCTATAAGGAAATCGTGCTGACCGGCGTGGACGTCACCAGCTACGGCCCCGACCTGCCGGGCAGCCCATCGCTCGGCCTGCTGATCGAGCGCATATTGAAGGGCGTGCCCGACCTTCCCCGCCTGCGCCTGTCCTCGATCGACAGCGTGGAGATCGACGAGCGGCTGTTCGACCTGATTGCCCACGAACCGCGCATGATGCCGCACCTGCATCTATCGCTCCAGGCCGGCGACGACATGATCCTCAAGCGCATGAAGCGTCGCCACGGCCGCGCCGACGCCATCGCCATCGTACAGCGAGTCAAGGCCGCGCGTCCCGACATCAGCATCGGCGCAGACATCATCGCCGGCTTCCCGACCGAGGATGAGGCGATGTTCGCGGGTAGCCTGGCCCTGATCGACGAATGCGACATCGTCCACGGCCATATCTTCCCTTATTCGCCCCGCACCGGCACGCCTGCCGCCCGCATGCCGCAGGTCGATCGTGCCACGATCAAGGCCCGCGCCGCCCGCCTGCGCGACGCCTGCGCCGCCCGCCGCGACGACTGGCTGCGCAGCCTGATCGGGACCACCCAATCCGTGCTGGTCGAACGCAGCGGCCTGCATGGCCATGCCGAAAATTTCGCGCCGGTGCGCTTCACATCGGCTAAGCCCCCCTCGTCCATCGTTCGCGCCACCATCACGGCGCTTGAGAATGGCGCCCTGATCGCGCAAGAGGCAGCATAATGACAGATACCGGCACCAGCTGGCGCGACCGCCTTTTCGGCGGACTGAAGCGCACGTCCGACAAGCTCGGCGACAACCTCACCGGCCTTTTCTCCAAGGCCGCGCTCGACGCGCAGACCCTCGACGAGATCGAGGAAGCGCTGATCATGTCCGACCTTGGCCCCGCCATGGCCGGGCGCGTGCGCGACCGCCTGGCCGAAGGGCGCTTCAACAAGGAATTGACCGAGGAATATCTGCGCGAAATCATCGCGGAGGAAATCGAGAAGACGCTGGCCCCCGTCGCCCGCCCGCTGGAGATCGAAGCCTTTCCGCGCCCGCAGGTCATTCTGGTGATCGGCGTCAACGGGTCGGGCAAGACCACCACCATTGCCAAGCTGGCCAATAATTTCCTGGAACAGGATTATGGCGTGATGCTGGCGGCGGGCGACACGTTCCGCGCCGCGGCCATCGGCCAGCTGAAGGTGTGGGCCGAACGCCTTGGCATCCCCATCGTCGCGGGCAAGGAAGGCGGCGACGCGGCCGGCATCGTATTCGACGCCGTGAAACAGGCGACCGAAACCGGCATCGACGTGCTGATCGTGGACACCGCCGGCCGGCTCCAAAACAAGACCGAACTGATGGATGAACTGGCCAAGGTGCGCCGTGTGCTGGGCCGATTGAACCCGGCCGCCCCGCACGACGTTGTGCTGGTTCTGGATGCCACCACGGGACAAAATGCGTTGAACCAGATCGAAGTCTTCAAGGAAACCGCGCAGGTGACGGGGCTGGTGATGACCAAGCTGGACGGCACCGCGCGCGGCGGCGTGCTGGTCGCTGCGGCCGAGAAATTCCGCCTGCCCATCCACGCCATCGGCGTGGGCGAAAAGATCGAGGATCTGCGCCCCTTCGATCCGGGCGACATGGCACGCGCCATCGCGGGGACGGCGTATGCCCGCTGACATCAGGCCGGCGGCAAAGCCCACGCATAACGGGACGCTCAGCCTTGCACTCGATTTCGGGCCGCTACTGGTCTTCTTCCTGACCTATAAGGGTGCAGGCTGGATCTGGGGGGCCGGCAATCCCATCACCGCCATGACCTTCGGCACCGCCGCCTTCATGATCTCCATCGTGGTCGCGGTCATCATATCGAAGGTGAAGCTGGGCCGCGTATCGCCCATGCTGTGGCTGTCGGCGCTGCTGATCCTCTTCTTTGGCGGCCTGACCATCTATTTCCACGATCAAAGCTTCATTCAGATCAAGCCGACGATCATCTACACCTTCTTCGCCTTCATGCTGTTCGCCGGCCTGCTGCGCGGCAAGCCGCTGCTGAAATATCTGCTTCAGGCTGCCTATGACGGGCTGACGCATGAAGGCTGGCTGAAATTGTCGCGCAACTGGGCGCTGTTCTTCGTCGCCATGGCGGTCGCGAACGAAGTGATGCGTCGGTCCATGACGTTCGACACCTGGCTCGCCGTCAAAGTGTGGGGCGTGACTATCGTGTCGGTCGTTTTCGCCGCCGCGAACATCCCGATGCTGATGCGCCATGGCCTGACGCTCGGCGATAATCTGGACAGCGACGAAGTGGGCGAAACCACCCCGCCGCAGGGCTGAACCGGACCATCAAATCCCCCTGGAATCATCCGATTTCTGCAATCGTTTCGCAATAGGCACATATTGGTTTTCTTGGGCGTTGGGTGCGCATATGGGAAGCGACGGAGGCGTCCACGCCCCGCATGGACCATATGATCGAACGGCTGCGCCCTCGTCTTGCGCGGCCGCCCCATAACGAATCTGAGGAGTTCCGCCATGGCCTTTGTTCTGCCTGACCTTCCCTACGCCAAGGACGCCTTCGGCGATATCCTGTCGGTCGAAACCTTCGACTTCCACCATGGCAAGCATCACAATGCCTATGTCGTGAAGGCCAATGAACTGGTCGCCGCCGACGCCTCGCTTCAGGGCAAGTCGCTCGTCGAACTGATCAAGACCGCCAAGGGCGGGCTGTTCAACCAGGTCGGCCAGATCTGGAACCATACCTTCTACTGGAACTCCCTGTCGCCGGTTAAGACTGCGCCGACCGGCCAACTCCTCGCCAAGATCGAGGAAGCCTTCGGTTCGGTGGACGCGCTGATCGAAAAGCTGAAGGCCGAAGCCGTCGGCCATTTCGCCAGCGGCTGGGCCGCGCTGATCCTGAAGGACGGCAAGCTGGAAGTGACCAGCTATCATGACGCCGACACCCCGGTCGCGCATGAAGGCCATGCGCCGCTGCTGATCCTCGATGTGTGGGAACATGCCTACTATATCGACTATCGCAACCTGCGCCCGGCCTATGCCGAAAAGCTGCTGAAGGAAGCGATCAACTGGGATTTCGCAGCGCAGAATCTGGACGGCGAAGGCGCCAGCCGCGCCGACCAGCCGGCCTGATAGAATGAAGGGGCCGGCTACCGATGGTGGCCGGCCCCTTTTTTTCCTTTACTCCTCGACGGACACAGCAGTCGCGATCAGGCCGCTGCCAGTTGCGTGACGAACTGGTCTGCCGCCCGCTGCAATATCTGCGCCGTATGCGACAGGCTGGACGCTGCGCTCGACACCCGACCGGACAGGCTTTCCGTGTCGCGCGCCACATCGGCCACGCCGCCCATCTGGCGCGTCATGCTGGCGGCATCCTGCGCCGTATCCCGCGCAGATTGCCCGATCGCGCTGGTCGCGTCCCGCTGATCGGCCACGGCGCGCTGAATTTCATCGGCTGCGCCTGCCAATTGCTCCACTACGCCCGCCACTTCGGATAGTGCCTCCCGTGCCACGCCGGCGCCTTCCCGCGCAGACCAGGCAAGGGCGTGAATCTCGCCCGTCGCGTTGGCGGCCTGTCCCGCCAGTTGCTTGACCTCGCCCGCCACGACCGCAAAGCCCCGACCGACATCGCCAGCCCGCGCCGCCTCGATAGTGGCGTTGAGCGCCAACAGATTAGTCCGTGCCGCAATCTCGGTAATGGAGTTGGCGAAGCTGGTGATGGAGGTCGTGCGTCCTTCCAGGTCATGCACCGCCTGATGACCTGTGGTCGATACACGCTGCGCTTCGCCACCCAATACAGCCTGCTGATGCGATGCCGACGCGATCGCCGCGATCGATTCCGACAGTTGACCGATGCGCTGCGCCAGCATCGCCGCATTGGCAGAGGATTGCTCGGCAATCGCCACGGTTTCTTCCGTTCCGGCGCTGGCGCGCTGGGCCAGCTGGTTGAGCTGTCGCGCAGATTCGTCCAGTTCCTGCGCCGCAGCACCGACCGACCCGACGATCTCCGACACCGAACGGCGGAAATCCTGCACCAGCGCCACGGTCGCCGAACGCCGTTCGTCGGCCATGCGGGCCTTCTCGACCTCCTGCTGACTGCGTAACTGCGCCGCGCGGCCGTCCATGTCCCGACTGGCTGCCATCGCCGCCTCGGCGGCGGCACGCCCCTTTTCCGCTTCCTGCGCCAGTTCGCCGGCTTGCACCACATGGCCGTCCAGCGCCAGCAGCATCGCCCGCAAGCGGATCGTCAGGTAACAAAGCACGGCAGCCTGCAACACGACTGCGATGGCATGGATCGCCACGCGGCCGACATTCGCCTGGTCCGGAAAGACCCAGGCGGGCAGCAGCAGGCTCAGGATCAGGTGATGTACCGCCGTCAGCGACGCTGCCAGCATGATCGGCCGCCAGTCATACAGCAGCGCCAGGCCAGCCAGCGCCACGAAGAAGAACATATGGCCGTCCATCTGCCAGCCATGGCCGGACAGAAGATAGAGGCCGATCGCCGGCTGCACGGCCGCCAGAGTGCCCACGGCCAGCCGCGTCTCCAGATCCTCGCGCTGGCGCATCACCTGTATGGTGGGCAGCACATTGACGAGCGCGGACAGCAACAGGGCGCGACCGCCATGCTGCACGCCCAGAAACAGGCCTCCCAGACCGATCGCCACCGTCCACCACCAATTGGCGAACAGCAAAATGCGCAGGCCCTGCAACCGCAACCTGTCCAGACTGGTCATGGCATTCATCAAACAGGCTCCCCACAACCACCCATTTGCGCGGACAAGGCGACGATGCCCCGTTGCAATAACGCAGGCGCCAGTTGATCCCGCTCGCCCTCGACCAGCAATGAACCCGGCCATGGCCCCTTGGCGACCAGCAGCGCGCCTCGCGCCACAGCGATGGGGGCGACGGCCGCTTTCGCTTCGTCGGTCAGGGGCAATAACAGCATCCGTCCGCTGGCAGGCGGAACGGCATAAAGGCCAAGCAAGCCGAAAAGGATCAGGGCGCATTGCGCGGCCAGAGGCAGGCCACGTCGAAAGGATGCAAAGAGAGGCATTGCCTCCATTTAGGCGGGATTGGTAAGAATAATATTAAGGATGGGGCTTCCCGTTCAGGCCCAACGCCTCGCTCAGTTCATCCAGGTCCGCCCCCGGCCGCACCAGCAGCCAGTCCCGGCTTGCGGCGCCATCGACCACCGTTACCGCGCCCCTTGGGCAAACGCCCAGGCAATTGACCTCCACGATGCCGGCCGCCGCCTTGCGGCCCTTCTTCAACGCCAGATGCCTGCGCAAGGCCTTGGCCAGCCGCTCATCGCCGCCCGGCCCGAAGCCGCCGTCCAGCTTCTTGGAACATTTGCGGCAGATCAGTGCCACATTGGACCAGTTGGACCGGACCTGATCCTTCAATCCGCTGCTCCCCGCGGCTTCCAGGTCCGCCGCTCCTCCGCCGCGCGCAACACTTCATAGGCCGCCTGGATCGCCTGGAACCGGACGGCGGCGTCGCTGTCGCCCGGCTTCACGTCGGGATGATATTCCTTGGCCAGCCGGCGCCAGCTTTTCTTGACCGCGTCGAAACCGGCATCATCCTCCAGTTCCAGTGCCTTGAGTGCATGCAATTCGTCGCGCGACCGGCTGCCATCGCCCGGCCCACCCCAGCTGTGATAGGCGCTGGACTGATAGCCGCCGGCGTCCCGCCGCTCGGCCTTTTCCCGCGACGCCCGTTCTTCGTCGTCCAGACCCTGAAAATAATCCCAGTTGCGGTTATATTCGCCCGCATGTTCGGGGCAGAAATACCAGCGTTCCGGACTATTGGGGGATTTGGGTGCGGGGCAATCGCCCGGCTGGTCGCAACCATAGCGGTCGCACATGCGCACGCGCTGCGCCTCACGCGCGGCCCCATATGCACGCCAGCGGGGAAAGCCCCAGTCATTGGATCGGCTGTTTCGTGCCATTGCCCCGAATTAGGGAAGGTGCGGGCGGAAAGCCAGCCCGGCCGCCGATTTTACGGCGGAAAATGCCAGAGGGCCTGTAAGCCGGGTTCTGTCCACCCCGATCAAGGGGATAGGCGACCATTCCTCTAGGGACCGGATTGCTCCGGTCCTCAAGCAACCAACCCGGACGATCTCGGTCGAAACTGACCTAGCAGTCGAAACTGCGCGCCGTCCCTATTCGGTCTTGCTCCCGGTGGGGTTTACCGTGCCGCCTTGCGTTGCCGCAGACGCGGTGCGCTCTTACCGCACCCTTTCAATTTCGCGCGGTCGAAACCCAAATGCCCTAAGACAAAACGCGACCTGCTTTCTGTTGCACTGTCCCTTGGATCACTCCAGCCGGTCGTTAACCGGCACCGTCATTTCGTGGAGCCCGGACTTTCCTCGCCGTGGCAGTTACCCGCCACGCCGCGGCCGCCCGGCCCTCTGGCGGAATGGGCCTTAGACCGATTTTCCGGTCCCGTCATCCCGCTTATTCGTCCCCGCGGGGTTTGGGCAGCAGCAAGGCCAGCAGGATGGCCCGACATTCGCCGCAAATGACCCCGTCGATCAGTTCCGGCCGGAAACGGCGCTGGAAAGCGACAACCGCCGCCTTGGGATCGGCAATGTCATAGCCGAAGCGTTCGAGCGCCAGCATGAACCCGCTGTCCGTCCATTGCGGGTCCATCAGATTCTTCGTCGGGCGCGGCAGCGCCAGCCGCAGTCGCGCCAATTGCGCCCAGGGGAACAGCTCGCCGGGGTCTTGCTTGCGCGCCGGCGCAACGTCGCTGTGGCCCACGATATTGCCGCGCGTGATCTTGTGCCGCTGCACGATGGCATGCACCAGCGGGATCAGCGATCCCATCTGCGCTTCGGGAAAAGGGCGATAGCCCCATTCATGACCCGGATTGACGATCTCTATGCCGATGCTCGCCGAATTAATGTCGTCCACGCCGCGCCAATGCGATCGCCCCGCATGCCAGGCACGCCTGGCTTCATCGACCATGCGAATGACCTGGCCATCTTCGGTCACGACATAATGGGCCGACACTTTCGATTCCGGATTGGCCAGCCAGTCTATGGCGCTCGCTGCGTCCGGCATGCCGGTATAGTGCAGCACCAGCATCGTGATCGGCAGGCTGCGGTCGTCGAAATTGGGCGACGGCGTATCGATCATGGGCATGTCGGTCATCGAAAAAGGCCAGTCACTTGCAGCGGCTCGGTCATCGCACCCTTCCGGTCCGCCCCTCTGGCAGTCTGCATGGGATCATGGCCGAGACGGACGCGGCAATCAAGCAGGGTTAACGCGGATGAAGGCGCTTCATCCGGCCCGGCGTATCGGCCCACCAGCATATTGCGGCGTCAGCGGCTTGGGCGAGTAGCCGCCGCGAAAATCGGGATGGGACAGAAAATCATCGCCCTGTCCGATCACCGTCTCGCCCGCACCCAACAGCAGCACGGATGCGGCATGGCTGTGCCGGGCCAGCAGCCGCAGCACGGCAGCGCGCCGATCGGGCGTGAAATAGAGCAGGACATTGCGGCACAGTAGCAGGTCATATTCGCCGGACGGCGCGCGCGGATCGAACAAATTGTCGCAGCGGAAATCGATCATCCGGCGCAGTTCTGAACTGGCCCGCCAATCCTCTCCATGCGGCTCGAACCATTTGATGAGGTCGCCGACGGCCAGACCGCGCTGCACATCCATCTGCGAGAAGATGCCGGAACGCGCCTGCTCGATCGCGGCAGTGGAAATGTCGGTCGCCAATATCTCGATCCGCCAGCCCTGCCAACGCGCACCATCGTTGAGCAGCCGGATCGCGAGCGAATAGACCTCCTGCCCGGTCGAACAGCCTGCGCTCCAGATACGCAGCGTACGATCCTGCTTCTCCTCCTGGATGCGAGGCAGGATCTGACGATGAATCATATCGAAAATTTGGAGATCGCGAAAAAAGCTGCTTTCGTTATTGAGCAATGCGTTGACCACATCTTCGTCCAGTCGCGGATCGCGCTTGCGCAGCAATTGCGCAGCCAGATCGTCGATCGTCTGCAATCCGTGCGTGCGCAGGACGGGGCGCAATGCCGTTTCCATCCGCCAGGCGCGGCCTTCCGACAGCACCTGTCCGGTGCGCGCTTCCAGCAATCCGGACAGGATGCGCGCGGCACCCTGAAAGGCAGTGGGTTCGGCGGGTGGCAGCGACATCAGGCGGCAATCTTTCCGCGGCGCGCGACGAAATTCATGATCGCCAGCGGCTCCATCACGGCACAGGTCAGCCCTGCGCCGGCAACGGATCCCGGCATGCCCCACACGACGCTGCTCGCCTCGTCCTGCGCCACGATCCAGCCGCCCGCCGCGACGATCTCACGCGCGCCCAGCGTGCCGTCCCTGCCCATGCCGGTCAGCACGATACCCGCAGCGCCGGCTCCATAGACCTCAGCCATGCTGGCGAACATGGGGTCAACGCCCGGCAGGTTGCCCGCCGGCGTACGCTCTGGATTGAGCAGGATAACGACCCGGCCGTGCAGGCTGCGGCGCAACTGAATATTAGCGTCGCCCGGCGCGACATAGACGGTGTCGGGCGCCAGCAGGTCGCCGGTTTCCGCAACCTTCACCTTCAGGCTGGTCATGCGTGACAATTGCTGGGCGAAATAGACGGTAAAACTGGCCGGAAGATGCTGGGTGAGGAGCACCGGCACGCCCAATGGCGCCGCCAATCCCTCAAATAATTGGCCGAGCGCATGAATGCCGCCGGTCGACGCGCCGATGCCGATGCAGGCAAGCGGCGCGCCGGCCGCTTCGACTATCCCCGGCCGCGTCACGCGCGGCAATGGGGTCGCGACCGCGCGATCACCGAACAGCCGGTTCAATCGGCCGATCAGCGCTTCGGGAAATTGCTCGCCGAAACTGCCGCTACCCGGTTTGGACAATATGTCACTGGCGCCCAGCGCCAGCGCCTCGATCGCGGCGGCGCTCCCTTCCTCACACTTGCCCGACAGGATCGCGACCTTGACGGATGGGTTGGCGCGCAAAATCTGGGGCAACGCGGCCAAGCCGCTTTGTCCCGGCAGTTCGATGTCCAACAGCACCAGATCGACCACATGATCGGCCAGATAACCCAGCGCATGTTCGGCGCTATTCGTCTTTTGAACGACGCTATATCCCGTATCGGCATGGAGGATGCGTTCGATAACCGTCCGCACGACGACCGAATCGTCAACGACCAGCGTCCGTATGACGGGTCGTGCGTCACCATGACTGGTCATTATCGGCATCATCGCGGTCATCACGGGGCTTTCTGCGCGGAAGAATCAACGGAAAATCGACGGCACTCCTGGATCGGCGGATATGACGCCCGCTAGATCACTCCGACGATCGCCAGCTTGCTTTCCAATGTCTCCCGATCGAACGGCTTCATGACATATTCGTCGGCGCCGGCCTCGACCGCGGCCTTGATATGGCTGATGCCATTTTCGGTGGTGCAGAAAATGATCTTGGGCCGCGCGGCCATCTTCGCGGTCGAGAGCGCTTGCAGAAATTCCATCCCGCTCATGACCGGCATATTCCAGTCGAGAAGTACGACGTCGGGGGGCGATGCCTCGCACTGGGTCAGTGCATCCTGACCGTCCACCGCCTCGCTGACGGTCAGGTCGAGCGATTCGAGTATATGGCGGGCAACCTTGCGGATCACCTTCGAGTCGTCGACGACCAAACAATTCTTCATGAAGCGTCCCTTAGTTTTTTGCGTCCCGTTTCGTCGGGCTTAACCAGCAAAGGCGAGGATTTGGTAAACAAGCATTCGGAAATCAGGCGGCTTGCGCGAGCGCGCCACCTTCAATGAAGGCAGCTAGCGACACGAGCAGCCAGGGATGCCCTTCATGCTCGACCAGCGCGCGGGCATAGGGAGCCCAGGCTGCATCGAGCTGACCGCGCAAAGGCAACGCGCCTTCCGGCACGCGGCAAATATCCGACACGCCATCGACCATCAGGCCATAGCTATGGCCACTGATGTTCGCGATGATTGCCAGGCTGCGCTTTTCGGCCGGCGTCGCCACGCCGCGAATCAGGGCGCCAACATCGATAATCGTCAGCACGCGGCTGCGAAGGGCGGAAAGACCGGCGATATGCGCGCCCATGCCAGGCACGGGCGACACGTCAGCCAGGCGGACGACCGCCTCCACCTCACCGGTTTCGACGGCGATCCGGGTGCCTGCCAGCGTCGCGAGCAGATAAAGCTGATCCATAAACCTTGTCCTTATCCTCGCCGGCCGGCGATTGCCGCCATCAGCGCGTCCTGGTCATAACGATAGATGCTGCCATCCTGCGGCCCGGTGGGCCGGGGCGAGGCGCGCAGATGGACGACACGGCATCCCATGATCTCCGCCGCCTGCGCCGCATCCGCTTCGGTACACAACACCACATCTTCGGGATCGACCTGTGCATCGCCGGGCAGGCCCAACAGCACTTCGTGCCCCGCCTGCCGCAGCAGCGGCGCCAATATCTCGCGCGTCCAGCCGTCATTGCTGTCGGCCAGCAGGCAGCGTCCCCGTACCCGCTCGACCATCGCCTCTTCGGGCAGGGCGGCGAACAGGGCGAAGGGGTTGATGACCTCCAGATGTTCGCCCTCGATCACGGCGACACCGCTCAGCATGCCGTGCATCGCCACCATGTCGGGCACGGCCGGCATTTGGACGATGTCCAGCACCGCCGCCACCGGGTAACAGGCCTCCCGCCGATCGTCGCGCAGGCGCAGGGCTGACACCTTGTCGCGATCGAACTGGGACAGGCCGTTGGCGACCGGCACCAGGCGGCCATCCAGCCGGACGAAGGCGCGACCACCGGACCGGCCGAACAGGCTGGCGTCGATATCCTCGACCCGCTCGATCAGCGACAATTTCAGCAGGCGGCGTTCGCCCGATAATTCCTCGAACCGCAACGCGGCCACCATTTCGACACCGGTTTGCGCGTCCGCCTGTTCTTCCTGCTGCCGCGCCGCCCTGTCGTCGATGATGTTGGGCAGTTGCGCCGCATTGGCCAGGCCCGCCGCGTCCAGCAGCAGCATCGGCTTGCCATTGTCGGGCAAAGTCATGCCGGCATAGACGCCCGTCGCCATCACCAGCGGCGAAGCGGGGCGGATCACCAGTTCTTCATGATTGTCGACCGCCGACACGCCCATGGCAAAGGGCACGCCGGTCGCAGACCGCACCACCATGATGGCGCGCGGTCCCTGCTGCGCAGGCTTGGCCATGCCCAGCACATCCTCCAGATCGACCATCGAATGACGGACCGCGCGGATCGTCGCAATCTTCGCACCGCCCACTTCGCTGACATGCAGCGTTTCGTTATTGTCGTGCAGGATTTCGACCACCGCCGCGCGGGGTATGGCGAAATGCTGCCCGCCGGCACGCACGATGAGGCCAGGGATGATGGTCAGCGTCAGTGGCACGCGCAAGGTGATGCACAGACCCTGTCCCGGCTGATTGTCGAGCGCGATGACGCCCCCGATCCGCTCCACATTGGCGCGGACCACGTCCATGCCGACGCCACGGCCGGAAATCGCGGTCACCTTGTTCGCGGTCGAAAGGCCGGCATGGAAGATCAGGTCCAGCCTGTCCTGTTCGGACATGCGGGCGGCGGCATCGGGCGTCAGCCGCCCGGCGGCAATCGCCTTGTCCACCAGACGCGCCGTGTCGATGCCCGCGCCGTCGTCGGCGATGGCGATCACGATCTGGTTGCCAGACTGGCGCGCCTCCAGCCGCAGCCGGCCGATCTCCGGCTTGCCGGCTGCGCGGCGCTTTTCGGGCGTTTCGATGCCATGGTCGATGCTGTTGCGCACGATATGGGTGAGCGGATCGACGACCATCTCCACCATTTCGCGGTCCATCTCGACATCCCCGCCCTCCAGGCTGAGGTCGATCCGTTTGCCCAGTTCCCGGCCCAGGTCGCGCACCATGCGCGGGATCGCGGCGAACAGGCGATCGACACGCTGCATCCGGGTCTTGGAAATCACGTCGCGCATGTCGGCGACGCAGGTCGACAACCGCTCGAACACATTGTCCAGTTCGGGGTCGGCCGACCGCTCGCGCAATTTGCGCGACAATTCGTTGCGGGCCAGCACCATGTCCGACACGCCGTTCATCAATTGGTCGATCAGGCTGAGCGGCAGGCGAATGGTGCGCGGCCCCGCCTGCGCACCGGCGGATCGCGCCACCGCAACGGGCGCGACCTCGACCACCACTTGTTCAGGCTCATCTCCCCGTGCGCTCAGCGCACCGATCAGGAAGTCGTCATTCTCGCTGGGCAATGCGGCACCGATCGCCACCGCCTCGGTCAGTTCACCGATCCGGTCCATGATGCCCAGTACGGCGCTGACTGTCGCAGGGTCAGGACGGCGATTGCCGGCGCGAATCTCCGACAGCACATCTTCTGCCGCATGGCTCAATCGCTCGAAGCGCGGCAGGTTGAGGAAGCCGCAACTGCCCTTCACCGTATGAAAGAAGCGGAAGATGGCATCGAGCCGGTCCCCGTCCGAAGGGTCAGCCTCCCAGGCGACGACTTCGCCCGCTAGAGCCTCCAGCGTCTCCTGAGTCTCGGATATGAATTCCTGTAGTAGTTCGTCCATGCCTCAAGGCCCCAAGATGCGCGCGATGGCACCATTGCGGCGACGTAGTTAAAGGGCCGTTAAAGCTGAGCCGAACAGTAGCTCCAGGCAAAGAAAAAGGGCACCGCAGATAACCGCGGCGCCCTTTCATACGCTTGGCCTATGGCCGATATTTACTGATGCTTCTCGACGGCATCGCCAGCCTTTTCGCCCGCTTCGCGGGTCGCGTCAGCCTTGTTTTCCAGGACATCGGCGGCATTTTCAGCCGCATTTTCAGCATTACCCGACAGGTTGTCGGCCATCGCTTCCATATTGTCGGCCTGATTGTCGAGCGCGTCCGCCTGATTCTCGTAAGCGTTCTCGACCTTGTTTTCCTTGGCGGAATCGCAAGCGGAAAGTGCGACAAGGCTGGCAAGACCCAGGACTGCGACGAAAGTTTTCACGGCGTTATCTCCTGTTGCGCCCCCTCTAGGGCATATATCATTCGGCACCGGGTCGTGGCGGCATATGCCACCGCAAACCCTGACGCCGATCAACCGGCCGTACGCCTGATGGTTCCCGTCGCAGGCTCGTTTCGTCGCATAAACGATTATTTTTTGAGTGAATCCCGGATTTCGCGCAGCAGTACGATATCTTCGGGCGTCGGCGCGGGCGCCGCAGGCGCAGGTTCCGGCTTGGCGGTCAGCTTGTTCATGACCTTGACCAGCAGGAAGATGATGAAGGCCAGGATGATGAAGTTGACGAGCACGGTCAGGAACTGCCCCCATCCGAACATGGCCACGCCCGCCGCTTTCAGGTCTGTATAGCTTGTTGGGTTGCCCTTGAAGTCCGCAGGCAGGTCGCCCAGCCGCACGAAATAGCCGGAAAAATCGGCGCCGCCAAAGATGAACCCCACGACCGGCATGATCAGGTCGTCGGTCAGCGACTTGGTGATGGTGGCAAAAGCGCCGCCGATGATGACACCGACGGCGAGGTCCATCACGTTGCCGCGATTGATGAAAGTCTTGAATTCCGAAATCAGCCCCATGGTGTAAGCCCCTTATACCATCTGCAATAATCACTGCATGGCCCGTTGCGCCGCCAGGGGCAACGTCCTATTTCAACAGCGAAACAAAGCCGAGGATGTTCCATGTCGCTGATGCGTCGTTTTTCCACCGTGCTTCTGCCGCTCGTCGGCGCGCTCGCCCTGTCCGCATGCGGCATCAACAGCGTGCCCACCGCGCAGGAAGAGGCGAAGGCCAAATGGGCCGACGTCCAGGCGCAATATCAGCGCCGTGCCAATCTGGTCGGCAACCTCGTGGCCACGGTGAAGGCGGCGGGCAAGCAGGAACAGGATACGCTGGTCAAGGTGACCGAAGCCCGCGCCAAGGCGACCTCGGTTCAGGTCAATGCGGAGGATCTGTCCGACCCCGCCAAGGTTGCGCAATTCCAGGCGGCGCAGGCGCAACTGAGCCAGGGGCTTGGCCGCCTGCTTGCGTCGGTCGAGGCTTATCCGGACCTTAAAACCAACGAAAACTACCTCAACCTGCAATCGCAGCTGGAAGGGACGGAAAACCGGATCGCCGTTGCCATCCGCGACTATAATGGCGCGGTGCAGGCTTATAATACCCGCATCCGCACCTTCCCCGATGCGATCGGCGCGAAGATCATCCATGGCGCCAAGCCCATGACCCCGTTCCAGGCCACGACGCCCGGCGCGGAAGAAGCGCCGAAGGTCGACTTCGGCAACTGATCCGGTGCCCATCGCCACCTTCGCGCCAACGGGGCGCCACCCCGCCCCGTTCGGCCTGAGCCTGTCAGAGGCCCATGCCTTCCCATCCGGGAAGGGCAAGCCCGGCGGGCGGTGGCGGTTTGTCGCCCCCCTCTTCCTCCTGATGCTCGCGCTGCTGGCCTTCGCGCCGTCGGCCTGGGCGCAGAGCTTCCCCAAGTTCGACGACAAGGGCGTGGTCGATGCCGCGAACCTCCTCGACCCCGCGCAGGAGCAGGCGCTCAGCGCCAAGCTGATCGCGCAGAAGAAGGCAAGCGGCCGGTCGCTGGTCGTGGCGACCATCCCCGATCTTCAGGGCTATGACATATCCGACTATGGCTATCGGCTGGGTCGCGACTGGAAGATCGGCGACAAGGACAGCAATGGCGCGCTGCTCATCATCGCCCCTGCCGAACGCAAGATCCGCATAGAGGTCGGCTATGGGCTGGAGGGCGTGCTGACCGACGCCGTCTCCTCCCAGATCATCCGCAATGCCATCAGCCCGCGTTTCAAGGCTGGGGACATGGTCGGCGGCATCAATGCGGGGGTGGACGCAATTACCACCCTGCTCGCCCTCCCCCCCGATGAGGCCAAGGCGCGCGCGGCGGCGGCAGAGGCGGCCACGCGCAAGCAGGATGATGGCGGCGGCGGCATCATCGCCTTCTGGATCATATTGTTCATCGTCTTTTTCGTGGCCCTGCCACTCCTCTCGCGGGCCAAGGGCGGCAAACGCTATCGCCGTGGCGGTGGCAGCGGACCGATCATCATCTGGGGGGCGGGCGCGGGTTCCGGCTGGGGTGGTTCCTCTGGTTGGGGTTCTGGCGGCGGTTCCAGCTGGGGTGGCGGGGACAGCGGCGGTGGCTTTTCGGGCGGCGGCAGCTTCGGCGGCGGCGGCGCATCGGGGGATTGGTGATGCAGCTTCATCTGTCCAAAGCCGACCACGACCTCGTTTCCAGCGCCGTGGCGGAAGCGGAGGCCCATACGTCCGGTGAGATCGTCACCATCGTCGCGCGGCGCTCCGACAATTATCATGATGTCGGCCTCAGCTGGGCGGCGGCGGTCGTATTCATCGCCCTGGCCCTGATGGCTGCCTTCCCGGCGCATCTGCGCGCTTTCCTGTCGATGCTGCTGCTCGACTGGGACCATGAACTGGCCGACTGGAAATTGCTGATGGGGCTGCTGGGCCTCCTCATCCTCAAATTCCTCCTGGTGCGCTATCTGCTGGCGATCATGCCGCTGCGCATGCTGATGACGCCGCACGCGACCAAGGCGCGTCGGGTCCGGCGCCGCGCCATCCTGCTGTTCCGTACCGCCGCCGAAGCCCGCACGCGGGGGCGTACCGGCGTTCTCATCTATCTCTCGCTCGACGAACATCGCGCCGAAATCGTCGCCGACCGCGCCATCGATGCGAAGGTCGCGCCGGAGGCGTGGGGCGATGCGATGGCCGCGCTGATCGACGCCATCCGCGACGGTCGCGCGGGCGAAGGACTAGCGGGAGCCGTGCGGCAGGTCGGCGCGGTGCTGGCCGCGCATTTCCCGCGCGCCGACGATGACATCAACGAACTTCCCGACAGGCTGATCGAATTATGACCGACCCGGACCGGACGGCTCCCGAAGAAGTGATGTGGGCGGGCCGCTTCATCACCGCCAAGCGGCGCGGCAAATGGGAATATGTCGGTCGGGCGCGCGGCATCCACGCCGCCGTCATCCTGGCGATCGACGAGGCGGAGGATGGCCGCCATGTCCTGCTGGTCGATCAGTATCGCGTGCCGCTCGGCAGGCGCTGCATCGAACTGCCCGCCGGTCTGGTCGGTGACGAGGAGGAGGGCGAAGACGCCAGCATCGCCGCCGCGCGCGAACTGGAGGAGGAAACCGGCTTCCTGCCCGGCCGCCTCGAATCGCTGGGCCAATATTACAGCTCTCCCGGCATGGTGTCGGAAAGCTTCACCCTGTTCCGCGCCCTCGATCTGGTGAAGACCGGCGCAGGCGGCGGCGTGGAGGGCGAGGATATACTGGTCCATCGCGTGCCCCTTGCGACGCTGCACGAGCAGATCGCCGGCTGGCGCGCGCAGGGCTATGCCATGGACGTGAAGCTGCTCCTGCTGCTCGGCGCGGGCATGCTGGCCTGATCAGGCGATCCGATACCAGGCCGCCACCCGATCCAGCGCCAGCGTAAGCACCAGCTTTCCCGCGCGGGTGGGCCAGCCCAAAGCCTTTTCCGCCGCAACCAGCCCTTCGCCCGCACAGGCCACCCGCCACAATATGTCAGCCAACCCAGGCCCGGCCGCCTTGATCGCCCCGTCGAACCGGTCGCGCGCCGCCAGTTGCGCCAATGTCGGATCGCCCGCCTGCCCCGCCATGCGCCCGCCGCGCGGCGCCCCGTCCCAGCGCATCGTGACTCGCGCGCCCAGCCCCGCTTTCTCCCAATCCCGGCGCAGCAGGTCGCCCGCCACATAATGCCGCTCGCTCAAATGCCCCCGCGCATGCAACCAGGCGATCGGCGATTCGCCGATATGCACCATGACCGACTGCGTCCGCCCGTCGGGGTCTTCGATCATCTGCTCGACATGGGTGGCGGCCATAATGTTCCTCCGCTGACTATATGCAGAGCAGGCACTTGCCATGTGGGATAATCTGTAGGAAAGAGAAAACCAAATAGGTTCTAATTTCAGGATATGCCATGATCACGCGCATCCGCGAAGTTCGCAAGGCGAAAGGACTGACGCTGGAGCAGGTCGGCGCGCTGTGCGATCCGCCTACCACGGCGCAGACGATCGGGCGACTGGAAACCGGCACCCGTACCGTATCGGTCAAATGGCTCAATCGCATCGCCCTGGCGCTCGGCGTAACGACCGCCGAACTCGTTGCGCTGCCGGGGCAGGCCGCCGTACCGGTCGCCGCACTGCTCGGCCCGGACGGTGCGCGCGCGCCCACCCGGCCGCTCGCCTTCCCGCCGCCGGTCGCATCGGACGGCATGGTCGGCGTCCATGTCAACGCCGGCATCGGCGACTATCGCAGCGGCGACGCCATCTGGTGCAAGCTGATCGCGCCGGAGGAATTTGCCAGCGCGCTGAACCGCGACCTGCTCGTCCCCCGCCCCGCCGGCCGCTTCCTGTTCGGGCGGCTCATCGGCCGGGAAGGCGATCGGTTGCAACTGCTCCCCTTCGGTGCCGGCGCCCGCCAAACGGTCATCACCGACCCGCCATGGGCCGCTGTGGCGGTGCAACTCGTCCGACGCCTCTAGCCAAGCCGGCGCCGGGCTGCTTAACCATCTCCTAAAGACTATGTTGCGAAGAGAGAGGCCATGGCGCTCAACATTCTCATGCTATCGACCCTCTTTCCTGACATCAGCCGTCCCAATTTCGGCGTGTTCGTGGAACGGCAGGCGCGCGAGCTGGCCAGCCGGCCAGAAGCCGACGTCACCGTGCTCGCACCGGTCGGCCTGCCGCCATGGCCGCTATCGCTGGCCAGCCGCTACGCGCCGCTGCGCGCGCTGCCGCGCAAGGAGCGCTGGCGCGAACTGACCGTGTATCGCCCGACCTTTCCGATCATCCCCAAATTCGGCGGCGCTACCAATGTCGGCGCCATGACTCGCGCCATCCTGCCGCTGGTTCGGCGGCTTCACGCGGAAAAGCCGTTCGACGTGATCGACGCCAGCTTCTTCTTCCCCGATGGTCCGGTCGCCCAGCGCCTGTCGAAAGCGCTCGGCATCCCCTATTCGGTCAAGGCCCGCGGCGCCGACATCCATTATTGGGGCACGCAGCGGGGCACGCGCAAGCTGGTGCTACAGGCCGCCGAAGGCGCCTCCGGTCTGCTCGCCGTGTCCGAAGCAATGCGCCGGTCGATGGGCCGGATGGGCATCGACATGGAAAAGGTCCGGGTCCATTATACCGGCGTCGATCTCGACACGTTCGAAGGCGGCGACCGCGACGCTTCCAAGGCCGCACTGGATTTCAGCGGGCCGGTCCTGCTCTGCGTGGGGGCGCTGATCCCGCGCAAAGGGCAGGATCTGCTGGTCCGCGCGCTGCCGCAACTGCCGGACGTCACGCTGCTGCTGGCGGGGCAGGGCGCCTTCCGTCGTACGCTGGAAAATCTGGCGCAGGAGCTGGGCGTCGAACGCCGCGTCGGCTTCCTCGGCTCCGTCCCACATCATAAATTGCCGCGTATATTCACCGCCGCCGACGTCATGGCCCTGCCTTCCGAATCGGAAGGGCTGGCCAATGCCTGGGTCGAATCCCTCGCCTGTGGTACGCCGATCGTCATCACCGATGTCGGTGGCGCGCGCGAACTGCTCGACAATCCCGAATCCGGCCGGATCGTGGATCGCGATCCCGATGCGATCGCGCAAGCCGTCCGTGCGATACTGGATAATCCGCCTGCCCGATCCGCCGTGCGGGAATCCGCGCTGCGCTTCACATGGACCGCCAATGGCGACACGCTGCTCGCCCATCTTCAGGCGATCGCCGGCCAGGCCTAATCCCAGAAGCGGACCAGCCGTGCCTTGCCATCCGGCGTGGGGAAGCGCCCTTCATCGAAAGGCAGCTCGCCCCATCGCCAGGGCGTCAATTCCTGATAGGCGGGATTGGATACCGGGGCGTGGCGGCGCAAGGTGAACACGCGCCGCCCATCATCATGATAGGCGGACAGCCGCGCATGTTCGCGATAGATTTCCGCCGGCCGCTCATAGTGGAACGCCTCATGCCATCCCATGGCCCGCCCGATCTGCGTGATGATCCACCAGCCCGGCCGCGCCTCCCCCGGCAGCGGAAAGACCGGTCGCTGCCGGCCGATCAGCCGGTCCGCGCTGGTCAACGTCCCGTCCCGCTCCAGCATGGCGGCCATGGGAAGGGCGATATCGATGCGATCGGCCATGGCCGGGTCCAGCCTGTCGCCAACGAACAGGGCGAAGGGCCGACTGGCAGGAAAAGCATCGAGCCAGGCGGGCGGCATGGCCCCCAGCATGACCAGCGCCTTGATCCGACCGTCACGGATTGCGTCGATCAGAGCGGCGCCTGCAAGGCCCGGCCCCGTCACCAGCTTCGGCGCGGACCAGAAACGCCCGACCGAACCATGGCCATCGACGCCGAAATCATGATGCGCGGCCAATGTCGTGGCGCCGCATCCTGTTTCGCGCGCACCCATGGCATTGGGCGCGCCGGGCAAGGCGAACGGCCCTGTGCCGGACCGCCCGATCCGTCCCGTCGCCAGATGCAGCGCGAGGATCGCCGCGACCGTGCGATCGGCGCCCGCCCCCACATCGGGATCGAAGATCGTCACCATCCGCCCGGCGCCGGCGATCATGTCCTTCAGCTCACGGATACGGGCAGCGGGCAAACCGGTCTCCCGCGTCACCGACCATAGATCATGTCCCGGCCGCAGATCGTCCCAATAGCCAGACGGCAGCGTGACATTCTCGCGCAGGAACGGCAGGTCGGTCAGATGCGCATCGTGGCAATGGAGCAATAGCCCGCCCAGCAGTCTGTCCACCGTGCCCGGCGCCGGCGTCAGGTGCAGATCGACATCTTCATCGGCCGCCGCCCGATCGGGATCGATCACAACCAGCCGGGCCCCATGCTCCTCACGCGCCATCGTCACTCGCTTCTGGAGCATCGGATGCCGACGGAGTGCCTGCGCACCGATCACCACAATGAGCTCGGCCTGCTCGATATCCTCGACGCTGGCGGGCATGACGTCTTCGCCGAACGCCGCGCTATGCGCCTGCGCGCCGGCCTGTGCCCAGGGCACATCGATATTGGCCGAACCGATGAAGCCTTTCATCAGCTTGTTGGCGACGAAATAATCCTCGGTCGTCAGGTCGCCCGCCACATGCAGCGCGACGCTTCCCGGTCCATGCCGCGCGACGATGTCGGTCAGGCGCTTGGCCGCCTGCGCAATCCCCCGTTCGCGCGGAACGCGCCGCGCACCCATCCGGGCATGCAGCAGGCGCCCTTCCAGCCCGGCCTGTGACGCCAGCGCTTCGCCTGCCGGGCAGAGCCAGCCCATATTGGCAGGATGAATCCGGTCGCCTTCCAGGAAGACGCGCCGATCGTCGCCGTCCTGCGACCCGGCCATGGCGCGTACGCCGCACCCCATGGCACATCGGCCGCATAACGTCTTGGTCGCTATCATCGTCGATCCTCTAACCGATCGGGATGACGGGAAAAAGGTCGCGCCTGTCCTTCGCGGTTGAGTTGCCCGGCAATGCAGCGCAAAAAGACCGCATGAAGCCTCCTTTTCTTCGCGCCTTTTGCGCATTGTTCCTTTTGCTGTCGGCCAATCCGTCGAACGCGGCGAATGATCGCGGCCCGGTGATACTTGCCGCCGCCAGCTTGCAGGATGTGCTGGCCGCCGCTGCCGTCGCATGGGCGCGGCAGGGCCATGCACAACCGATCCTCTCTTTCGCCGGGTCGTCCGCTTTGGCGCGGCAGATCCGCGCCGGGGCGCCCGCCGACCTGTTCATATCCGCCGATGAAGACTGGATGGACTTGGTCGAAGAAGGCGGCCTGATCCAGCCCCGCACGCGCGCGGATATCGCGGGCAATCAGCTGGTACTGGTCACGCCGATCCGTCGGCCCGTGCAGGTGAAGATGGAGCGCGGCATGCCGATCGCCCGCGCGCTCGGCACCTCCCGACTGGCCATGGCCGATCCCGACAGCGTGCCCGCCGGCAAATATGGCAAGGCCGCACTGACCAAATTGGGCGTGTGGACCGCCGTATCGCCCAAGGTGGTGCGCGCGGAAAATGTCCGCGCCGCGCTCGCCCTCGTCGAACGGGGAGAGGCCAGGCTCGGCATCGTCTATGCGACTGACGCCCGCGCGTCGCGCAAGGTCCGGATCGCGGGCATCTTCCCGGCCTGGACGCATCCGCCGATCCGCTATCCCGTAGCCCGTCTGCGTACCAGTCGCCATGCCGACGCCGACGCTTTCCGGCACTTCCTGCTTTCGCCCAGGGGACGTGCCGTCTTGGCACGCTATGGTTTCAGCGCACCTTGAGCAGCGCCATCTTCGCCGGCCTGTCTCCCGAAGAGTGGAGCATATTGGCCCTATCCCTGAAGGTCAGTCTGGTTGCGATCGCCGCGATCCTGCCAATCTGCTTCTGCATCGCATGGCTGCTCGCCCGCTGGCGCTTCCCCGGCAAATTGCTGGTCGATGCCCTCGTCCATCTGCCCCTGGTACTGCCACCGGTCGTGACGGGATGGCTGTTGCTGTTGCTGTTCGGCATGAATGGGCCGATCGGGCGCTGGCTGTCTGACACCTTTGGCGTCACCCTGCTGTTCCGCTGGACCGGCGCGGCGCTGGCCGCAGCGATCATGGCCGTTCCGCTGATGGTCCGGGCCATCCGCCTGTCTATCGAGGCGATCGACACAAGGCTGGAAAGCGCTGCCGCCACGCTGGGCGCGTCGCGGCTGCGGATTTTCTTCACCATTTCCCTGCCGCTCGCCCTGCCCGGCGTGCTGGCCGCCATCATCCTTGGCTTCGCCCGCTCGCTGGGTGAATTTGGCGCGACGATCACCTTCGTATCGGATGTGCCGGGCGAAACCCGCACCCTGCCGATCGCCATCTACGCCGCAATGCAGATGCCGGACGGGGAAATGATGGTCACCCGCTTCGCCATTCTCTCGACAATGTTATCGCTTGGCGCGCTCATGCTGTCGGAAATCATGGTACGCCGGATCGCCCACGGGGGTCGCCATGTCATTTGACATCGACGTCAGCCGGACCGTCGGCGGACGAACGATCGCGCTCGCCTTTCGTACCGATCGCCCGTTGGTCGCGCTGGTCGGCCCATCGGGCGCCGGCAAGACCAGCATCCTCGACATGGTGGCCGGCATTACCCGGCCCGATCGCGGGCATATCGCCATCGATGGCAGGACTTTGTTCGACAGCGACGCAAAAATCGACACGCCCATCGCGAAGCGGCATTGCGGCTATGTCTTCCAGGACCGCCGCCTCTTCCCGCATAAGCGAGTCTGCGCAAACCTGCTCTATGGTCGCCGCTCCGGCATATCGGTCGATATGGATGACATGCTCAATTTTCTGGGCATCGGCCATCTGCTCCACCGCTGGCCACGCCACCTCTCAGGCGGCGAGGCCCAGCGCGTGGCGATCGGCCGGGCGCTCCTGTCCGGCCCGCAATTCCTGTTGCTGGACGAACCGCTCTCGTCACTCGACCATGATCGCAAGAGCGACATTCTCGACGCGATCGACCAGATCCGGATGCGTTCCCCCATCCCCATCCTCTATGTCACGCACGACATCGGCGAAGCGGAACGGTTGTCGGCGATGATCGTGACCATGGCCGGCGGCGGCTAGGCCTTAGCTGCCGACCAATCTGGGGCGCCGCTCCGTTGGGATGTCCGCCGCGCTCAATCGCCTATGCGCCAACAGGCGCGCGACGGAGTTACTGACCAGCATGTGCAGGCCCTCGTCGCTCAACAGGCCGCCACGCACCAGGCACCGCTCGATCAGCACGCGCCGAAAGGCAGCGTAGAGCGCCAGGTCCGGCGCTTTGGGGCGCTGCCAGAAATCGTCCAGACGCCCCTTATAGACCACGCCCGGCACCTTATAGACGGCATGCCCCAGCACCATTACCGGCTTGCCGACATTCAGGGCCAGGGTGCCGACCGTACTGTTGACGGTCACGACGCCCAGCGACTTGCCCACCACATCGGTAATGTCCCAGTCCGACAGATAAATGACCCGGTCAGCAACGCCATAATGGCTGGCCAGCCTGCGCGTCAGCCGATCCCATCCGACAAGGCCGGGATCGAGGGGATGCCGCTTTATCACCAGCGAAACATGGTCCGGCGCATGTTGGGCAAAGCTCTTGATGACGAACCGCAACGCCGCCCGCATATTGCCGAACGGCGAGTGAATACGGATCTGATAGTCGGAATTGAGCTGGAGCGGCAAAGTGAAATAGGGCTTGTCCTTGACCTTGTCCCATTCTGCCCGCGACCGCCGCTCATGGCTTTTGCGCATGACCAGCTTCCAGCACCAGGCAACCGATTCCAACAGAAAGCTGTGCGGCCTGTGGGTGTTGTAGAAGGGGAAGACAGGCCGCATCAATGCGGCGGCCAGGCCGTTGCGCATCGTATTGCGGGCACGCGCCCGGAAAGTCGATGGAATGGACGGCAGGATGATGTCCTGACTGGGCAGGCCCTTTGCTTCCTCCATATACCATTGCGGGTCCAGCGGCAGGGTGGAATTGCCGTTTACCCCGTCATCCTGCAACGTCATGAAATCCGGCCGGATATAGCCTTCCTCGACGACATGGACGCGCAGATTGCGCAGGCGGGCCATGCCATGCGCCGACGTGTGGTAGGGACGGCAATCGCCGTAGAGGATCAGATCCGTGACGCCATGGTTGACGATGAAATCGTCGAAGAAGAGCGGCCAGTTGCGGAAGGTGCCACGATAATCCGCGGCATCCCCCGGCCAGTCGACCTTGTCGCCGCCATTGATGTTGATGCGCAAAGCCCGATGCCCGCGCTCACGCAAGGCGTCTGCAAGCATCGCAAAATAGGGGCCATGTGGCCCTTGCAGGAACAGGAATGTCTTTGCGGACGCTTCAGCCATGCAACAACTCGGCGAACAAAGTCATAAAACGACGCAACTTCCCCTGTAGCATCCGCAGCCGAATAAGCCATGTCATCGGCGGCGTAGATCCATTTGCCATGCGGTCCACCATCACTTCCGGGCCGCACGGCAAATTCGTAACCGGATCGATATAGCGAGGATAGAGAATGAGGGCAGCCGCCACAAGCTGATCCACGCCGAGTTGACGGCCGCGTCGACCAGTTGATTTGGCCAGGTCGCGGGTCAAACCCCAGCCAGCGTAAAATGGCATGCCATGCACCGTTACGGAACGGCCGCGCATCAACGCCTCGAAACCGGTCAAGGACGACAGGACATGCACTTCGTCCACCGTCTGCACCAGCTCCATCAGCGGCGCGCCGGTATCGATGGCATCGGCATGCGCCAGCACCGTCGCATCGGGCAAATGCCCCTTGCGATGGCCCGCCTGCACGTCGGGATGGGGGCGATAGACGATCCAGGCATCCGGTTCGGCCCGGCGGACCCGCGCCAGGAAATCCAGATTGCCGGCAACGCCCGCCCCGCCATAGCGGACCGACAGGTCATCTTCCACCTGCCCGACCGCCAGCACCGTGCGCCGTCCGGGCGGCAGGCCGATCATCCGCCCTGCCTCCGGCCCATATTTGGTGACACCGGCCGAACATATGCGTTCGCGCAAACGCCCGGCCCGTTCGATCAGCGCCGGCGAAAAATCATGGGTCGCCAGCAATGTTTCCAGGTCGTTTGCGGCCCGTCCATTATAATAGATGCCGCTGCGATCGACCACGACCGATCCCGGCGGATGCAACGCCGCGCCCAGGCCCCGCGAGCGCAGGAAGCCATCCTCGACCCGCGCGATCGGCACCCCCATGGCGGCGGCTTGCTCTGCGATGCCCGGCGGCACGCGCGAAGGCCACACCGCCAGCGCCCCGCTCTCCCGCTGCGCCCGGCGCAAGCCGCGCTCTGCCGACAGGAAGGGTGGCGCACGCAGTCCGTCCCACAGGAAATGACCGATCGCCTCGCGCTTCCAAAAGGCCATGCCGCTGGCGGCGGCAATCCCACGATTGCCGTCCAGATGGCGCCGCCAATCTGCCAGTTGCGTGATGACCTGCACGATGTCCGCGGCGGCATCGGTAAAACAGTCGCGATAGCTGGCCGCCGCCAGCCTGGTCCGCACTGCGCCGCGCAGCATGGGCGGATCGACCCGCAGTCCGTCCGGGCCGATCACCGGTACATCCAGCAAGCCCGCGACCAGCGCCAGTTCGTCATCTGCCGTGGCATGGACGGCGCGCGCCTGTGCCATCAGGGCCCACGGATCGCAACCGGCCGGCACTCGCTGCCCGTGCAAACCCCCAGACATGACGCCCGGCGCCGGCACTATCCCGATCTGCTCCGGTAACAGGCCCGTCAGCGCCTCGCCATCGACCGGCACACCATCGCGGACGATCAGGCGTAATCCTTGCGGGCGATGCCCCCAATAATCGCCGCCTACGCGCGCCTGTGCCAGCAACGTAAGCACATCGTCCGATATCGACGCACCGTCGCCATCGACCGGCGAGGGTGCGCTGACAGCCGCCGTCCCGGCGGCAATGTCGGCAAAAGGCGGCGATCGCAGGAACGGGATGGTCGTCATCGCAAAATGATTTGTTTCGGCATGATCCGCGCGACGCGCGCCGATGCGCGGTTCTGGCTGCTTGATGATGCCCCGGTGCGGGCCATGCCCCTATCCTTCAATAACTGATGCGACCATGCGTTTGACCAAAAGGAAGGTCAAGGAACAGAGACTGTCACTTCTTCGATCAGGTCGGTGATGATGTCGAAATAGTCACGCCAGGTCGGCGCGCGCCAATCGGCCAATCGCGCCATCTGCGCCGCGCGTTCCGGCGCATCGGGCTGGCTATAGGCTTCGATCGCGCGCATCCACCCCAGCCCGTCCAGCGGATCGAGATAGTCGGGGGCATGGCCGCCGACCTCCCTATGGGCGACGATATCGCTGCATATCACCGGTACGCCTGCGGCCAGCGCCTCCACCACCGGCATGCCAAATCCTTCTTCGAAGGATGGCATCAACATCGCGCGGGCGTTGGCGACCAGCGCGTGCATGCGATTGTCCGACACCTCGCCCGCCTCGATCACATGGCCGCGCAGCGCTTCGGCCCGCTCCAGCATGTCGATGACATTCTCATTTTCCCAGCCGCGCCGGCCGATCAGCACCAACACCGGGACCGCATCGCCCAGCCGATCAACCAGCCGCCGCCAGACGTTGAGCAGCAGCAGGTGATTTTTGCGCGGCTCGATGGTGGATATATAGACGAAATAGGGCCTGTCGGGCAGATCTTCGCCCCTGGCCCCGAAAATGTCGGGCGCATCGGCACCGAAATGCGCGACCCGGATGGCACGCCCTTCCAGCCCGTGCTGCATATGCGGCGCCAGCGAGTCGATCGTCGCCTGGCTGTTGCCGATGATGCCGCTGGCGAAACTGTCGATCGTGCGCACCCGGCGCAAATGTTCCGCCGCCCCTTGCGGCCGGGCGAATTCGGGATGGCTGAGCGGGATCACGTCATGGACCAACGTGATGAACTTCGCCCCTTCCGCCCGCAATATCGCCCCGACCTGCGCATGATCGTCCAGATGGTGCGGGGACACCTGCAAATAGACGCGCGGCCCCCGCGCGCGCGGCACGGGCCGGGGGCGGGTCGCGAACATGTGACGGATGACCGCCGCCTTGCCCTCGCCGGCCGGAACCGTGCCGGCATTGCGCCATTTGGCGGCGGTAAAGGCCAGGAACTGCCGCACTGCCGCCTTGTCGAGCCGTCCATAATAGCCGCCTGCGGGATGGACGGCGGCAAAGGCCAGCCGGTCCGGCATCCGTTCCAGCAATTCGCGCGCATAGACATATTCGACGCGGTCGATGCCGGTGGGCGATGGATGGAAGGAACGGGACAGCAGCCGCGAAATGTCGAGGACGACCTCGCTCTCGCCCTGATCCCCCTGGAACAGCTGACTGGCGCGCTTGGTGCGCAGGGCCAGGCGCGCGCCGGGCGCAATGAAGGGACGCAGCGTCATCGGTGCGCGCCGCGCGAACGCAGCGATCTATCGGCAGGACAGACAGGCATCAGAATTGCGCGCGAATCTCTTCGGCCAAAGCCTGCAATTGCGCCGGATCCGCTTGCCCGCCGGCACCATGGGCGGCAAAGCCCGTCGGATCGCCCTCCCAGCGCGGCAGGATATGGACATGCAGGTGAAAGATCGTCTGCCCCGCCGGCGCGCCGTTATACTGCGCGATCTGGATACCGTCGGGGTTCAGCGCCTTGCGAATGGCGGTGGCGACCTTTTTCGTGGTCGCCATCACCTGCGCCAGCGCAGCCTCCTCGATCTCCAGCAGGTTGCGCGACTTGGACCATTTGGAAATGACAAGGGCGTGCCCCTTCGTCTGCGGCATGATGTCGAGGAAGGCGAAGGTCGTGTCATCCTCATAGAGCTTCGTCGACGGAATCTTACCCTGAAGGATCAGGGCGAAGATGTTGGCGTCGTCATATAGGCCGTCGAGGCTCATGGATTGCCCTTAACTAATATAATGGGCGGTCGTCTTAGCAGCGACTTCCTCCGCCGTCACGCCCGGTGCCAGTTCGACCAGCTTGAACGGGCTATCATGGTCATGACGTTGGAAAACGCACAAATCCGTCACGATCATATCGACGACATTCTTGCCGGTCAGCGGCAACGTGCAGTCGGGGATGAACTTCGCGTCGCCATTTTTCGATGTATGTTCCATCACCACGATGATCTTCTTGACGCCCGCGACCAGATCCATCGCGCCGCCCATGCCCTTGATCATCTTGCCGGGGATCATCCAGTTGGCGATGTCGCCATTTTCCGCGACCTCCATCGCGCCCAGCACGGTCAGGTCGATATGCCCGCCCCGGATCATCGCGAAACTGTCGGCGGAGCTGAAATAGGCCGATTGCGGCAATTCGCTGATCGTCTGCTTGCCAGCATTGATCAGGTCCGCATCCTCCTCGCCCTCCAAAGGGAAAGGGCCGATGCCCAGCATGCCGTTTTCCGACTGGAGCGTCACTTCCACGCCGGCGGGGATATGATTCGCCACCAGCGTCGGGATGCCGATGCCCAGATTGACGTAGAAACCGTCCTGCAATTCCTTCGCCGCGCGCGCGGCCATCTCGTCACGAGTCCAGGGCATCTTTACTTCTCCCCTTCGGCGGGCGGCGCCCACCTCTTGTCCATTGGAAATATGTCGTCGAACCCACCCTTCAGGCCGCTGCCATAGACGGGGTTGGGCATGACGAACCAGCCGCCACCCCACAGGCCTGCGATCGGCAGCCGCATCGTCGCGGCGCGGCGATCGACCGCGGCCCTATCGCTGTTGAGCGGCGCGGCATTGAACAGGTCCGAAAAATCGCCCAGCTGGTCTCCGCCCAGAGCGATGACGCAATATTGGCTGGCGATCGTCCAGCGGCGCCCATCCTTGCGCGATCCCATGGCATCGTCACCACTCAGATACAGCGTCTTGCCATGCACCGCCTCGCCCAGCCCCGCCGCCTTGATCGCACGCGCGGTGGCATCGGCGTTGGCGGCCGACCGGTTGGTGTTGAAGATGACCGTCACGCCCATATTGCGCAGCGTCGCCAGCGCATGATCGGCGCCTGGAACCGGCCCGACCGCGCCTTCGCCGGTCTTCTCCCACTTGTCCCAACTGGCCGCGTCGAACCCCTGCCCGACCTTGGCGCCATGATATTCATAGCCGGTGTTCAGCATCACCGTCTCATCGACGTCGAACACCGCGGCAAAGGGCTTGTCCGCGCACGGCGCGAATTTGGGCGCGTCCAGCGTCGCCCCTTCCGCCAGCACCACGCTGTCGGTCGGCCGCGCCTTCACCTTGCCCGCCACATAGCCGAGCAGCGCGTGCCAGGCCTGCACCGAAATCGCCGCGCCCTCCCCCGACCCGTAAAGATATTGCATCCCGGCAGGGGGATTGGCGGATGGCGCTGGCAGGGACGTCGTCTGCGTGGTGGCGCAGGCCGCAAGCGGCGCCAGCAGCAGCGACGCCGCCGCACGCATCGTCGCCGACATCACGCCGCTTCCCGCGTCCGCACCGTCCGGAACTCGATCTTCTTGTCATAGGGAGCGCCTATGATCATCCGCTTTACATAGATGCCGGGCAGATGGATCGCGTCGGGATCGAGCGTGCCGGTCGGCACCACTTCCTCGACCTCGGCGATGCAGATCTTCGCGGCGGTCGCCATCGGCGCGTTGAAGTTTCGCGCGGTCTTGCGGAAGATCAGGTTGCCGCTCTCGTCCGCCTTCCATCCCTTGATGATCGCAATGTCAGCGAAGATGCCGCGTTCCAGGATATAATCCTGCCCGTCGAAACTCTTCACTTCCTTGCCCTCGGCCACCTGCGTGCCGACGCCGGTCTTGGTATAGAAGCCGGGGATGCCCGCCCCGCCGGCGCGGCAGCGTTCCGCCAGCGTGCCCTGCGGACAAAATTCCACTTCCAGCTCGCCGGCCAGAAACTGCCGCTCGAACTCCTTGTTTTCGCCGACATAGGAAGAGATCATCTTCTTCACCTGCCGCGTACGCAGCAGCTTGCCCAGGCCTTCGCCGTCGATGCCGGCATTGTTGCTGGCGATGGTCAGATCCCTGACGCCCGAATCGCGGATCGCGTCGATCAGCCGCTCAGGAATGCCGCACAGGCCAAAGCCGCCCGCGCACAGATGCATGCCGTCAAAGAGAAGTCCGTCGAGCGCCGATGCGGCGTCGGGGTAGAGCTTTTTCACCATCGCAACTGTCCTCTTCCGTCTTTGCTTCAGCCATAGGCAGCAGTGGGGAGCCGGTCAATTTGCTGCGATGCCGAAAAACAGGATTGTCAGATCAGCCCGGCAAGCGGGCTGGACGGATCGGCATAGAGCCGCTTGCCCATACGCCCGGCGCGATAGGCCATGCGCCCCGCTTCCACGCCCGCCTTCATCGCGGCGGCCATCAGGATCGGATCTTTTGCCTCGGCGATGGCGGTGTTCATCAGCACGCCCGCGCAACCCAGTTCCATCGCAACGGTCGCTTCCGACGCGGTGCCCACGCCCGCATCCACCAGCACCGGCAGCGTAGTGCCCTCCACGATGAGGCGGATCGTCACCTTGTTTTGGATGCCCAGGCCCGACCCTATCGGCGCGCCCAGCGGCATGATCGCCACGGCGCCCGCATCCTCCAGCCGCTTGGCCGCGATCGGATCGTCCACGCAATAGACCATCGGCTTGAAGCCTTCCTTGGCTAGGACTTCCGTAGCCCGAAGAGTCTCGACCATGTCGGGATAGAGCGTCCGCGCCTCGCCCAGCACTTCCAGCTTCACCAGATCCCAACCGCCCGCTTCCCGCGCCAGACGCAAGGTGCGGATCGCATCCTCACCGGTGAAACAACCCGCCGTATTAGGCAGATAGGTGATCTTCTTCGGGTCGATAAAGTCGGTCAGCATCGGCGCCTTGGGGTCGCTCACATTGACCCGGCGCACCGCCACCGTCACGATCTCCGCCCCCGACGCCGCGACCGCCGCCGCATTCTGCTCGAAACTCTTGTATTTGCCGGTGCCCACGATCAGGCGCGACCGGAACGTCTTGCCCGCCACGCTCCAGCTATCGTCATCGATTGCGGCGACATCACCGCCGCCCACGAAATGCACGATCTCCAGTTCGTCGCCATCCTCGACCTTGACTTGGCTCAGGGTCGAGCGCGGCACGACCTCCAGATTGCGCTCCACCGCCACCTTTTCCGGGACGAAGCCCAGTTCGCTCGCCAGTTCTGCCAGCGTCAGGCCGTTGCGGATGCGGCGATGCTCGCCATTGATGTGGATGGAGATGGTGCCGTCTATGCTCACTGCGCTGTCCCGGACAAGAAGGAGTCTCGACTAGGCGAGACGGGAAGGGCTAAGGATCGTGCGCATATAGGGGCGGCCTTGCCCGCCAAGCAACATCAGAAGGGTTCGCCATGGCCGACACACGCAAAATCTACGTCTTGAACGGCCCCAACCTCAACATGCTGGGCACGCGCGAGCCGGAGATTTACGGTTATGACACGCTGGACGACATTGCCGAACGCATGGAGGACGTCGCAGGCCGCGCCCATGTGGAGATCGTCTTTCGCCAGTCAAACCATGAAGGCTATCTGGTCGACTGGTTGCAGGATGCCCATGCGCAGGGTGCCCATGCCGTCATCATCAACCCCGGGGCATACACCCACACATCGATCGCGCTGCATGACGCGATCAAGAGCATCACCGTCCCGGTGATCGAAATCCACCTCTCCAACCCGCACAAGCGCGAGGCTTTCCGCCATAAAAGCTATGTCGGCATGGCCGCCAAGGGCACGATTGCAGGCTTTGGCCCCATGTCCTACATGCTGGCTCTGGAAGCCGCGCTGGAGCTATGAGCCGGCGCGTCTTGACGCACGAAAGTTGCGCTTTGCCGTAAATGCGCATAGGCGCGGGCACCAGAAACGATATTCACCGGCCAGGGACTTCACATGACCGACAAACAAGAAAAGGGCGCAATGCAGGTGGACGTACAGTTGGTGCGCGATCTCGCTGCGCTGCTGGACGACACCAACCTTACGGAGATTGAGGTTGAGGATGGCGATCGCAAGATCCGCGTCGCTCGCAAGGCCGCGTCGGCCGCTGCGCCTGTCTATGCCCCCGCGCCTGCGGCCGCACCCGTCGCCGCCGCACCTGTCGCGGCGCCCGCCGTCGCTCCGGCCGCCGATGCCGCGGTGCCGTCGGGCACCGTGGTCAAGTCGCCGATCGTGGGCACCGCCTATCTGTCCGCCGAACCCGGCTCCGCGCCCTTCGCCCGCGTGGGTGCGCAGGTCGCCGCCGGCGAAACCATCCTGATCGTCGAAGCCATGAAGGTCATGAACGCGATCGCCGCGCCCGTCGCGGGCACGGTCAAGGCCGTGCTGGTCGATAACGGTCAGCCGGTCGAATATGACCAGCCGCTGATCGTCATCGAATAAGGCCCGCACAAGCTTATGGCCATCGAGAAACTGCTGATCGCCAATCGTGGCGAGATCGCGCTTCGCATCCACCGTGCCTGCCATGAAATGGGCATCAAGACCGTTGCCGTGCATAGCACCGCCGACGCCGATGCCATGCATGTGCGCCTGGCCGACGAAGCCATCTGCATCGGGCCGCCCGCGGCCAAGGACAGCTATCTGAATATCGCCGCCATCATTTCGGCGGCGGAAATCAGCGGCGCGGATGCGATCCATCCGGGCTATGGCTTCCTGTCGGAAAATGCCAAGTTCGCCGAGATCGTCGAAGCGCATGGCCTTGCCTTCGTCGGTCCCAAGCCCGAACATATTCGCACCATGGGCGACAAGATCGAAGCCAAGCGCACGGCCGGCGCGCTGGGCCTGCCCCTCGTCCCCGGTTCGGACGGCGCGGTCAGCGATGTCGAGGAAGCCAAGATCATCGCCGAAGCCGCTGGCTATCCGGTGATCATCAAGGCGGCGTCCGGCGGCGGCGGTCGCGGCATGAAGGTCTGCACCTCGCCCGACAGCCTCGAAACGCTGATGCAGCAGGCGGGATCGGAAGCGAAGGCCGCCTTTGGCGACGCGACCGTCTATATCGAAAAATATCTCGGCAATCCGCGCCATATCGAAATTCAGGTGTTCGGCGACGGCAACGGCAATGCCATTCATCTTGGCGAACGCGACTGCTCGCTCCAGCGCCGTCACCAGAAGGTGTTGGAAGAAGCCCCCTCGCCCGTCCTGTCGCAGGCCGAACGCGAACGCATCGGCGGCATCTGCGCGAAGGCAATGGCCGACATGGGCTATCGCGGCGCCGGCACGATCGAGTTCCTGTGGGAAAATGGCGAATTCTACTTCATCGAGATGAATACCCGCCTTCAGGTGGAACATCCGGTGACGGAGATGATCACCGGCCTCGATCTGGTGCGCGAGCAGATCCGCGTGGCCGAAGGCAAGCCGCTGTCGGTGAGCCAGGACGACATCCGCTTCACCGGCCATGCGATCGAATGTCGCATCAATGCGGAAGATCCCAAGACCTTCGCGCCCTCGCCGGGCACCGTCACCAGCTATCATGTTCCGGGCGGCATGCACGTCCGCGTCGATAGCGGCCTGTATCAGGGCTATAAGGTGCCGCCTTATTACGACTCCATGATCGGCAAGCTGATCGTCTATGGCCGCACCCGCGAAGGCGCGATCATGCGCCTGCGCCGCGCGCTGGAGGAATATGTGATCGAAGGGATGAAGACCACCATCCCGCTGCATCAGGCCCTGCTGCGCGATCCGGAATTTCTGGACGGCAACTACACGATCAAGTGGCTGGAAGAATGGCTCGCCCGTGAGGACGACCAGTGAAAGCCACCATCTGGCACAATCCCAAATGCGGCACATCGCGCAAGACGCTGGCGATCCTTGAAGAAACGCCGGACGTCGAGGTGGAGGTGGTCGAATATCTCAAGACCCCCTTCACCCGCGAAAAGCTGGTCCAGCTGTTCGCCGACGCCGGGCTGACCCCGGCCGACGCGATCCGCAAGATGGGCACGGATGCCGAAGAACGCGGCCTGTCGCAGATGGATGCCGACGCGATACTGGACGAAATGGCGGCCAACCCCGCCTATGTGAACCGGCCCTTCGTAGAAACGGAAAAGGGTGTCCGCTTCTGCCGTCCGCAGGACAAGGTTCTGGAAATTCTGTGATATCCGGGGCATCGGGCGCGATCAGCGCGCCTGATGCACCGACAGGCTGATCGACCGCACCTTGCGGTTGTAGATACCGATGCCGCCCTCCACACGAATGCCGGGCGCGACCTGCCAGACGGCGACATCCCTGCTCTTGTCCGTGACGAAGGTCGGCTCTCCGGCCTTCAGGCTGGGCGTCATGACCGCCGCGACATCGGCGCTTGTCGCCTTCGTCCCTGTCTTACCGCCACCAATCTGGCAGACCGCGCTCGATTCCCCCTCTGTCGGCAGGCTCAGGAACAGGATCAGGCCGTCTTTGTGGAACGCCCGCACGGGCGGCATCTTCGCGCCCGCGATCAGGCGAATGTCGCTGCTGACCCAGCCAATTTCCTGGGCATGCGCCGCGATCATGTCCAGGTCCGGGAAGCCACGGCGGCATGTGTCGTTGAACGCGGCCAAATAGGATGCGATCGCCGGGTCCGGTTCCGCCATCGCCGGCGCAGTAGCGAAATGAGCGGCAAGACCGGCAAAGGCGCAAGACAAGGGACGGAACATACGACCTCCGGGCTGATCCCCTTCCCGACTATCGGGCAATGATTGCCATCAGCTGAAGGGCCGCGGCGCATTTATCGGTCGATATTCACGACAGCGTAACAACGGAATGATTTGCACCCTTGCTTTGGTGGCAGGACAAACTAGCCTCCCCGTTCATGGCAAAGGAACCGGTATTGGCGACCATCGCCGTCTATAGCCTCAAGGGCGGTGTCGGTAAAACGACCTTCGCGATCAACCTGGCCTGGGCATCGGCCTGCATCTCGAAACGGCGTACGCTGCTTTGGGATCTCGACCCGCAGGCGGCATCCAGTTGGCTCCTGTCCACCGACATGGAAAGCCGCGATGCGGCGCAGGCGATCTTCAGCAAGGATGTGGACGTCCGCAAGCTGATCCAGCCATCGACCGTGCCCGGTCTGGATCTGATCGCGGCGGACACCTCGCTGCGCAGCCTGGACCATCTGTTCCGCGAGATGGACAAGAAGAAGCGGCTCGCCAAGCTGATCGAAAGCCTGGGCCGCGATTACGACCGGATCATCCTGGACTGCCCGCCGGGCCTCACGGAAACCAGCGAGCAGGTGCTGCGCGCCGCCGACCTGATCGTCATCCCGGTCATCCCCTCCCCCCTGTCGCAACGCGCCATGGGGGAAGTCGCGCGCTATCTTGTGCAGCGCGGTGGCAACCATGCCCCGATCCTGCCGGTCTATTCGATGGTCGATCGTCGCCGCAGCCTGCATCGTGCGGCGCTGGAAAGCCAGTCCGGCTGGCATGCCATCCCTATGGCAAGCGCGATCGAACAGATGACCGTGCGGCGCAAGCCGCTGGGGGCTTTCGCCCCGGCATCCGCGCCGGCGCAGGCGTTCGCGGCGCTCTGGACGCAGGTGGAGCGGCAACTGGTGGCAAAATAAGCGCCGCCCCTTAGCCGATCGCCATCCGCTGCGGCGCGGGGAACAGCCGGGCCGCGTCTTCGGGCAGCATCGGCCGGCCGAAATAATAGCCCTGCACCTTCTTGCAGCCCAGCTGGCGGACCATCTGCAACTCCGCTTCCGTCTCCACGCCTTCGGCCGTCGTCGCCATGCCCAGGCTATCCGCCAGCGTCACCACGGCCCGGATGATCGCCAGGCTTTCCGCCGTATTCTTCGACGCGCCGACGACGAAGCTGCGATCGATCTTGATCGTGTTGAACCGGGTACGACTGAGATAGCCGAGCGAGCTGTAGCCCGTGCCGAAATCGTCAAGCGAAAGCTGGATGCCAAGGCCCAGCAACTGGTCCAGCACCTTGAGGGCGCCCGTATCCTCACCCATGAAGACGCTCTCGGTAACCTCCAGTTCCAGCCGCCGTGCATCCAGCCCGCTTTGCGCCAATGCAGATATGACCGCCGACACGAAACTGGGATGGGCCAATTGTTCGGCCGAGACATTGACCGCAATGCGGACGTCCTCCGGCCAGTTCGCCGCTTCCATACAGGCGGTTCGCAACACCCATTCGCCGATCGGCCCGATCAGCCGCGCTTCCTCCGCCACGGGTACGAACTTGACCGGCGAGATCGCACCCAATTGCGGGTGGGTCCAGCGCACCAGCGCCTCAAAGCCCAGCACCACGCCCTGATCGGCATCGACCACCGGCTGATAAAGGACATGCAACTGCTCCTTTTCCAGCGCCTCGCGTAGCGCCAGTTCCAGCTGCCGTCGCTCTTCCGCCTGCGCATGAAGCTGCGGTTCGTAGGCGCGGTGGACGCCGCCGCCGTCGTCCTTGGCCCGGTATAGCGCAAGATCCGCGCTACGGATCAAGGCTTCGGATTCACGCCCGTCCATCGGCGACAGCGCCGATCCGACGGACGCGCCGACGTGCAGCATATGCTGATCGACCTGATAGGGTGCCGACAAGGCGCCGATGATCGCCGAGGCAAGCCGGGGGATGACCGCGCCATCCGCGACGTGCGGCAGGACCACGGCAAATTCGTCGCCACCGATCCGGCCGCAAAATTGGCCCGCGTCGCAGACCTGACGCAAGCGACGCGCCACCTGGCTCAGCAGCTTGTCGCCGGTCTGGTGGCCCAATGTATCGTTGATCGACTTGAACCGGTCGAGGTCGATCATCATGAAGCCGCAGCCGGGTGAACGCCCCCGCGCCGTATCCATCGCCTGATCCAGCACCTCACGCAGATGGCTGCGATTGGGCAGGCCGGTCAGCGGATCGAACCGCGCCAGCTGGGCGATCTTGTCTGCCGATTCGCGCTGCGCCGTGACGTCCGAGCCGACGCCGCGAAAGCCCTGGAATATGCCATTTTCGTCATGACGGGGCGAAGCCGACAATTCCCACCAGTGCCACTGCCCCTTGATCTCGACCGGCAGGACGAGGTTGCTGAAACTCTCACGCCGCTTGAGATGGTCGGCCAGACTGTGCAGCCCGGCGGCGAAGCGTCCATTGTCCCAGCCGCTGCCGGCCAGTATCTGTACCAGCGACACGCCTTCCAGTTGCGCAGGTTCGACGCCCAGCGTTTCGGCGAAGCGGCTGGACACGCCGCTGATCCGACGCAGCGCGTCGGTCTGCCACAACCAGTCGGAACCGCCGACCTCATATTCACGCAGCAGCAGGCTGACTACCTCGCTCTTTTCAACCAGTTGGGCCGTGGTGCTGTGCTGGCGGGCAAAGGTGCGGGCGTAGATGAAGCAGCCGGCGAGCAGGGACAGGGCATAGCTGGTCGCGAGCGCGCGCAACGGCAATTGTCCATGATCGTCGAACATGAAGAACAGCCCGACGATGCAGGGCAGCAGATAGGCGCTGGCGGACAGCGGCGTTGCGGCATAGCTGATCGCACCGCATACCATGATGCAACTGACCAGCGTCCAGAGCGCGATCAGTTCGGTCGTATCCCCGGATCGGCCGATCAGCGCCATGCAGGCGGCCCAGACCAGTCCCTGCAACAGCGCGCCCAGCCCATGGCGGCGCAGGTCCGAATGGGCCAGGCCGACATTGTTCGTGCGCCGGCGATGACGATCCAGCCCGATCGCGATGGCCGTCGCGGCGATCAAGGCCACGCTCCAGCCGCCGAGCAAAAGCGCCGGACAGCAACGGGAAAAAACCTGCCACAGGAAGAGCAGGCCGCATATGTTCATGCCATGGCGCAGGATGGCGACGCTGTCTGCGGACCGCAGCTGCGCCTCCAGCACGCGCATGCCGGTTTCGTCCGCCATCGACGACAGTCCCATCATCGCCCGCAGCGATGCGCGTTCCTGTCGATCCGGCTCTTCGCTCTGATCGATCTTGCTACCCACATGCCCGCGTTACCAGCCATGGGTTAGCAATCGGTAACCTTGCCGGGTGTTTAAGCCGCGATGTCGTAAGGCCGGATTTCGCCGGTCAGATAGAGGTTGCGTGCCTTCGACCGGCTGAGCTTGCCGGAGCTGGTGCGCGGCAGGGTGCGCGGCGGCACCAGTTCCACCACGCAGTTCATGCCGGTAATCGCCCGAACCCGCTCGCGAATCTGGTCGCGCAGGCGCGAGCGTTCTTCATTGTCGGACGTACGGCAATGCACCAGCACGGCGGGCGCTTCCTCACCACCGGGCGTGGTGATGGCGAAGGCGGCGATGTCGCCCTGCTTGAAGCCGGGCAGCTGTTCCACCGCCCATTCGATATCCTGCGGCCAGTGATTCTTGCCGTTGATGATGATCATGTCCTTGGCGCGGCCGACGATATAGAGATAGCCGTCGGACAAATAGCCCATGTCACCGGTGTCGAGCCAACCGTCGGCCATGCAGGCGGCGGTCGCGGCATCGTCGCGGAAGTAACCCACCATCAGCGACGGGCCGGTGGTCCATACCTTGCCGATCTGACGCTCGTTCATCAGGCCGCCATCCTCGTCGCGAATTTCCACGACCATGTCCTTGGCGGGCTTGCCGCAATTGACGATCGAGCGGAAACGCTGCGGACGGCCCTCCGGCGCGTCGCCGCCCGACAGGTCGGTTTCCTCGACCAGTTCGACGATGATGCCCTCACCCGGCGGCATGATAGTCACGGCCAGAGTCGCTTCGGCGAGGCCATAGCTCGGCAGGAAGGCCTTGGGGCTGAAGCCTGCATCGGCGAAGGCATCGACGAAGCTCTGCATCACGTCGGGGCGGATCATGTCCGCGCCATTGCCGGCAAGGCGCCAGCGCGAGAGATCGAAACGGTCGGCGGCCTTGGTCTGGCTGGACATGCGGCGGGCGCAAATGTCGTAGCCGAAGGTCGGCGAATAGCTGATCGAGGTGCCGTCATTGCGGCTGATGAGGTCCAGCCAGGCAAGTGGACGGCGGGCGAAATCCTCGGTCTTCATGTAATCCGTCGACACCTGGTTGGCGACGACGGACAGGAAGCAGCCGACCAGACCCATGTCATGATACCAGGGCAGCCAGCTGATGCAGCGATCGCTATCCTGCACCTGCATGCCATGGCTGTGCGCCGACAGGTTGCTGAGCAGCGCATGATGGGTGACCGCAACGCCATGGGGGAAACGGGTCGAACCGCTGCTATATTGCAGATAGGCGATTTCATGCGGCTGCGCCTGCGGCAGATCGACCGGAACGGCTTCGCGCGCCAGGAAGTCCTCGAACGCGATACTCTCGACCGACCTTTGCCGACCGGATTCGCCCGCCATCTCTTCCAGTTCCTTGGGGAAGAGGAAGAGCATCGGATCGCAGCTGGACAGCTGGACATTCAGCTGGTCGATATAGCTGTCCTTGCCGCCGAAGCTGGTGGGCAGCGGCAGCGGCACCGGCCAGGCGCCGGCATAGACGATGCCGAAGAAGAGCGTGGCGAAATCGGCGCCGGTTTCGGCGACCAGAGCGACACGGTCCTGCGGCTTGACGCCATGGGCGATCAGGCGATGGGCGCAGGCGACGGCGTCGGCACGCAATTCACTGAACGGATAGGGCCGCGCCAGATTGCCACGGGCATCGTGGAAATTCAGACCGCGCTTGCCCTGCGCCGCATAGTCCAGCGCCTCGCCCAGCGTTTCGAAGTCCGAGAAACGGCGCGGCAGATCATCAGTGGTCGGCGTTGGTGCCATCATCTCTTGCGAACCCGTCATATTGGTTTCACCCAATGTCTTAAAACTCATGAAAGCGGGGCCGCTAGCAGCTTTGGCCGCTGCTTGCACCGCCTATTCCATACCAATCTCGCTTATTAGCCGACAAGGCACGGTGAAATTCCGGCCCGACTGTGGCATAAACATGGCGCATCGGTCATTAAGTGTCATCATGACCGGCAAACGCCTCCCCCCACCGCTGGATGACGCCGCGCTGCGCGATATGGCGCTGCGCCATGTCGCCCGTTTTGCGACCAGCCGGGGGAAGTTGCTGGCCTATCTGAAGCGCAAGATCAAGGAGCGCGGCTGGGGCGGCGAAGAGCCGGCCGATCCCGAAGGGCTGGCCGATCGCTTCGTGGCGCTGGGCTATATCGACGATGCCGGCTTTGCCGTGATGAAGAGCGGATCGCTCGGCCGGCGGGGCTATGGCGCGCGGCGGATCGACGAGGCGCTGCGTGCGGCCGGCATAGCGGAAGGCGACCGGGAGCAGGCGGACGCGCAGACCGCGTCGGAGGCGTGGAATGCGGCCGAGCGCTTCGCCCGGCGCAAGCGGGTCGGCCCTTATGCGACCGCCGCCCTTGACCCCAAGCAGCGGGACAAGGCGATCGCCGCCTTCCTGCGTGCAGGCCATGATTATGCCATGGCGCGGCGCTGGGTGGATGCCGCGCCGGGCGAGGCTTTGGCGGAGGAATGATAGGATATTCCTCCCTTAACTTCGCATATTTCCCGCAAAACAAGACATTTTTGAACAAAAGTTGGACATTTTATGTCGCAACCCATGCACTATCGAATGATGTTTCGCCATAGCAGACCCGGCGGCCTGTAGGACAGTATGACCTGCCCTCCCCCCATTTTCAGGCGGGCGCCTGCACCAGCCGGATCAACGTGCCGTCGGGGTCGATCAGCGCACCCACGGTCCCACCCCAGCCTTCCTTCCGCGGCCGGTGCGCGCGCGGCCAGCCGCTGGTCTTTTCCGGAATGCCCGCCGCCAGTATCGCGTAGAAGAACGGAGCGACATCCTCCATGCGAAAACAGCAGCTGAAGGAACTCGTCGCGGGGTCGAGATCGGGATAGGGGAAAAATTCCACGACCAGATCGCCCCGCCGCAGGATCATCCAGCCTGAATCGCGCCATGTTTCTTCAAAACCCAACGACGCATAAAAGTCCGCCGTCGCGTCGAAATTCCGCGAAGGAAGGTTGGGGGTCGCAAAATCGGGCATCGCCAACGCTCCAGCTATTGATGTGATCGCATGTAGCTTAACGGCACGACCCCGGCCACGACACGATAATATCCCCCTCCCCACCATCCTAGAATCGCATTAGGCATTGGCCGCATGATCCGCTTGCCTGTCCTCGTCGCCATCGGCCTGCTGGCCGCCTGTTCCAGTCCCAAGCAGGCTGCCGACGATGGCGCGCAGGCGCAGGCTGTCGCCGATCGCCTGCCCGTCGTCATCCATTCCGCCAAGGGCACGCACCGCTTCGACGTAGAGGTTGCCGCCACGCCGCAGGCGCAGGAAAAGGGGCTGATGTTCCGTAAGGCGCTGGACGCAGACAGCGGCATGCTCTTTCCCATGGACCCGCCGCGCACCGCCAGTTTCTGGATGAAGGATACGCTGATTCCGCTCGACATGCTGTTCATACACACCGACGGGACCATCGCCTTTCTGAAGAGCGAGGCGCAGCCCTATGCGCGCGAACCCGTATCGGCAGGCGTGCCGGTGGCGGCCGTGCTGGAACTGCGCGGCGGGCGCGCGGCGGAGCTGGGCATGGCGGAGGGCGACCGCGTCAGTTGGGGCGGCTGCGCCGTGCCGGGCGAAAAGCGCACGACTGCACTGAATTTCTGCCCGGCCGCGCCTTAGGATCGCGAGAGCTTGATCGACAAGCCGTTCGCTTCGAACGGACCTCGGGTCAGCCAATCCGACCTGCCACTTGCCCCAAAGAGGCTTGCGATTATCGCATAACCTCCTTGCCCGCGCCCGTCGCAGCGGCTAAGCGCTGGCGCATGGGAATCCTGGCTAACGTCTTCACCTGGTGGAATGGCGCCACCTTCGGCACCTGGCTCTTTACGACTCGCAAGGGCACGAAAGTGGGCGAGGATCATCAGGGCAATATCTATTATGAAGGCGGCACCGACCCCAATGGCCTGACGCGCCGCTGGGTGATGTATAATGGCGCCAACGACGCCAGCCGCGTGCCGGCCGAATGGCATGGCTGGCTGCATCATTCGATCGAGGGTGCGCCCGAAAGCTTCCTGCCGCCGCCGCGCATCTGGGAAAAGGAATCGAGCGTCAACCTGACCGGCACGGCCAACGCCTATCGCCCGTCGGGTGCGCTCGAAAAGGGCGGCCTGCGCCAGAAGGCGACCGGCGATTATGAAGCGTGGAGCCCCGACGCGGCATGACCCGGCGTCCGGCGGGAAGCGTCCCGCCGATCCTTCGCTCTCTGCCCCTGCTCTCCTGTGCCCTGGCGCTTGGCGCCTGCGGCAAGACCGACGTGCCGGCTGCCAACCAGAGCGGCCCGGTCAAGGTCGAAAGCGCGCCGATTCGCACCGCCGCCAATGGCGCGGCGTCCGGCACCCCGATGGCGCAGCGTAGCGCCGTCATCGGCCTGCTCAACAAGCGCAACGGCCTGACCCGCGACCTCACCATGAAGCCAGGCGAGGCGCTGCGCGTGGGCGACGCGATCGTCCGCTTGCAGGCCTGCGAAACCAGCGCGCCATGGGAAAATGTGCAGGAAACCGGCGCCTTCGTGCAGTTGGACGTGCGCAGCAGCGCCGACGGCAAATGGCGGCGCAGTTTTTCCGGCTGGCTGTTCCGCGAACGGCCCGACCGCAATGTCGTGCAGCACCCGATCTACGACGTCTGGGTCAGAAGCTGCACGATGGAATGGCCCGCAACCGGCCCGGACACGGTCAAGCTGGGCGCCGAGGGCAAGTCCGCCAGCGGCGCGAAGGCCCGTTCGGCTGCGACACCGGAGCCGGAAGCGAGCACGGATGCGCCCGCCGCTGCGCCAAGCGAAACCCCGCCGGTCGCACCCGCCAATAATTGAAGATAGGCGCGCTGGCTGATTTCTACGGCGCCCATGCTGCGCAGATGATCGGTCATGAACTGGCAGTCGAGCAGGGTGAAGCCCCCCGCCCGCAACCGCGCCACCAGCCAGGCCAGCGCCACTTTTGACGCATCGGTGCGGCGCGACACCATGGATTCGCCGAAGAAGGCCTGGCCGATCGCCACGCCATAGAGGCCGCCGACCAGCTCCTCCCCCTCCCACACCTCGATCGAATGGGCGAAGCCGACATCGTGCAGGTGGCGGTAGGCGCTTTCGATCTGGTGGTTGATCCAGGTCGACGGACGATCCGGCGCGGCCTGCGCGCAGAGCGCCAATATCTGCGGAAAGGCGCGGTTGGCGGTGACGGCGAACCGGTCGCGACGGATTGTTTTTGCCAGCGAATGGGACAGGTGGAAGCCATCGAGCGGCAGGATCGCCCGCCGCTTGGGTTCGACCCAATAGACATCGTGCGCGTCGCGATCGTCCGCCATGGGGAATACGCCGATGGAATAGGCCTGCAACAGGACGAGCGGATCGATCATCATTCTGGTCGCAAGGGTAGCAGACGCAGCGGAAGGGAAAAGCCCTGCCGCGCCAAGTCATTGCCGGATTGACACTTATCGTGTTGACCCTAGCTTCCGCCGCCATGAAAAATCTTCCCCTGGCCCTGCTGCCCCTCCTCCTCGCCACCACCGCTCATGCGGCGCCCGATCCTTACGCCGCGCGGGTGGCGAAGATACTCAAGGCCACGCCGCTGATCGACGGCCATAATGACTGGCCCGAAGCGCTGACCGACAAGGTGAAGGACCAGCGCTGGACGGTGCCGCTCAACCGCCTGGACCCGGCGACCTTCCACACCGATATCGAACGGTTGCGCGCCGGCGGCGTGGGCGGGCAATTCTGGTCGGTCTGGGTATCGGCCGACCTGCCCGAACTGCAACAGGTCAAGGATACGCTGGAGCAAATCGACCTGGCGCACAGCTTCGCGCGCCGGTACCCCAGGGACTTCACCTTCGTGAACACGGCGGCGCAGCTGCGCGCCGCGCACAAGGCCGGGCGGGTCGCCTCGCTGCTGGGCGTGGAGGGCGGCGGCCAGATCGACGGCAGCCTGGCCGTTCTGCGCAGCTATCGCGAGCTGGGCGCATCCTATCTGACGCTGACCCACGCGCGCACCATCGCCTGGGCCGACAGCGCCACGGACAATCCGCAGCATGACGGGCTGACCCCGTTCGGTGAGGCGGTGGTGCATGAACTCAATCGCCTCGGCATGCTGGTGGACCTCAGCCATGTGAGCGAGGGCACGATGCTGGACGCGCTGCGCGTGACCAAGGCGCCGGTCATCTTCTCCCACTCCAGCGCGCGGGCGATCTGCAACACGCCGCGCAACGTATCGGACGCGGTGCTGAAGCAGGTGGCGGCCAATGGCGGCGTGGTGATGGTCAATTATGCGCCGCAATATGTGTCGGAAGCCCGCCGCATCTGGAGCGCGGCGCGCAGCGCGGAAGTCGCGCGCTATAATGCGCCGCCCTTCGGTGGCCTCTATATCGGCGACCCCGAAGGCGCGAAGAAGGCGCTGGCGGATTGGGAGAAGGCAAACCCCGAACCGGTGGTGACCCTGTCGCAGGTCGCCGATCATATCGACCATATCGCCAAGGTGGCAGGCGTCGACCATGTCGGCATCGGCAGCGATTTCGATGGCGTGGGGTCGTTGCCGCAGGGGTTGAGCGGGGTGCAGACCTATCCGGCTTTGCTGGCCGAACTGATGCGCCGGGGCTGGAGCGACAGGGACATCGCCAAGCTGGCCGGCGAAAATGTGCTGCGCGTGATGGCGGCGGCGGAAAAGGTCGCGGCGGGGATGGCGGATGAGCCTGCGGGTAACGGAACCGTGGCGGGATTGGATGGGGTAAAATAGTCGGCTGTAAGGCTGGACGCAACCAGAGGCGTAGCGCGATCCTTCGCACCTGCCCCAATAGCCGTCACCCCAGCGAAGGCTGGGGTCTCAGGCAACACCAGAAGGAAACCAGCCGTGTTGCGCTATCCGTCGGTGCATCGTGCCTGCCCGGAGATCCCAGCTTCCGCTGGGATCACGGTATTTACGGCATTGAACTCAAAACTCGTTATTCTGCTTCTTCCAAAGCCGCACTAAGCCACCGCGCTTTCCAGCAAACGGACCGTCCCTGCCGTCGCGTCCATTTCCGCCGCTATGCCGATCGGCAGGCTATATTGGTTGGCGACATGGCCAAATTGGGCGCCCTGGAAAGCGGGGATGCCGAGCGGCTCCAGATGTTGTTGCAGCACCTCCGACAGGGTGAAGCCGCCGTAGCTGGGGCCGCCCGGCCCGCAATCGGTACATTGGCCGAAGATCACGCCCTTCACCCGGCCCAGCACCCCGCCCAGCGTCAGCTGGGTCAGCATCCGGTCGATGCGATAGGGCTGTTCGCCCACATCCTCGATGAACAGCAGCGCGCCGTCGAAATCGGGCAGCCAGGACGTGCCCATCAGCGCCGCCAGCACGGTCAGATTGCCGCCGAGCAATCGCCCGCGCGCCACGCCGGGGCGGAAGGTGCGGACGCGGCCGATGCGCTGCGCCAGCCGGTCTTCATGCCCGACCGGGTTGGCGAAGGTCGGCGTGGCGCCATCGAAGGCGACCGCGCGAAAGGCGTCCCAGCTATATTGGCCCCAGCTGCTCGCCGCATTGGGACCATGGATGGTGGTAAAGCCCGCCTTGGCGGCGAAGGCCAGATGCAGCGCAGTGATGTCCGAAAAGCCGACCAGCAGCTTGGGATTTTTGCGGATGGTGGCGAAATCCAGCAGCGGCAGGATGCGCGCACAGCCCCAGCCGCCGCGTACCGCAAAGACCGCCCGAACATCCGGGTCGGCGAACATCGCATTGACGTCGGCCGCGCGGTCCTTGTCGGTGCCGGCCAGATAGCCGTATCGGCCCGCCAGATGCTGCGCGAGCTTTGGCTTCAGGCCCATGGCCGTGATCGTATCCTTGACCAGGTCGATGTCGAAACTGTCGTCGGTGAAACCCGCCGGTTCGATCAGGCCAACCGTATCGCCCGTGCGCAGGCGGGGCGGCTTTACCCATGGCGTCGGCGCGGCCATCGCCGGTGCGCCGCCCAGCATGGCGCCGATGCCGGCCGCCAGCGTTCCAGCCATCATGTCCCGTCGATCGATCCGCATCATCATCCCTTCTTTCGTCCCGTGGGCGCCAGCTTCGTGACACTGGCCAAGGCACATGGCTTTCGCTAACGCGACAGGATGAGCATGACCAGTAGCAATGAAGATGTCGTGGCCCTGGCGGAGCGCCTGCTGGCCTGCCCGTCCGTAACCCCTGCCACCGGCGACGTGTTCGCCGTGCTGGAGGCGATGCTGGTGCCGCGCGGCTTCACCGTGGACCGGTTCGTGGTGGGCGAAGCGCCCGACGGGCCGGTCGAAAATCTGCTGGCCTGGCGCACGACCGGCGCTGGCCCGCATTTCGCCTTTGCCGGGCATCTGGACGTGGTGCCGCCGGGCGCGGGATGGACCAGCGATCCGTTCGTGCCGGACATTCGCGGCGACCTGCTTTATGGCCGGGGCGCGGTGGACATGAAGGGATCGATCGCGGCCTTCGTCGCGGCGCTGGACGGCCTGCCCGACGATCTGCCCGGCACGATCAGCCTCATCATCACCGGCGACGAGGAAGGGCCGGCCGTCTATGGCACGCTCGCGCTGATGGACCGGATGCAGGCGCGCGACCTGCGCCCGGACCTGTGCCTGGTGGGCGAACCGACATCGTCGGCACGGCTGGGCGATGTGGTCAAGATCGGCCGGCGCGGGTCGGTCAACATGTGGATCCGGGTGGAAGGGAGCCAGGGCCATGTCGCCTACCCGCATCTGGCCGACAATCCGATCCCCAGGCTGGTGCGCATACTCACGCTGATCGAAGCAGAGGTGCTGGACGCGGGGACAGACTGGTTCCAGCCCAGCAATATCGAGATTACCGACCTGGACGTCGGCAATGTCGCGCATAATGTCATCCCGGGCGCGGCGACCGCACGCATCTCCATCCGCTTCAACGACCAGCATACGGGCGCGTCGCTGATCGAACGGATCAAGGGCATTGCCGGGCCCCAGGGCGGCACGGTGGAAGCCAGGATCAGCGGCGAATCCTTCCTGACCCAGCCCGGTACATTCAGCGATCTGGTGCGCGGTGCTATTCGCGACGTGACGGGCGTGGAGACGGAATTGTCGACCACCGGTGGCACGTCGGACGCCCGGTTCCTGTCGCGAATTTGCCCGGTGGTGGAGTTCGGGCTGAACAATGCGACCATGCACAAGCTGGACGAAGCGGTCGCCGTGCAGGATCTGCGGGATCTGACGAGGATTTACGCGATGGTGGTGGAACGCGCGCTGGGCTGATCGGGACGTTGCCCCCCCTTCCACAGGCGGGAGGGGGAATGAGAGGGGCCCTATCCTACGTCCCGAACCACGGGTCGCTGAGGGGCGAACTGGCTGAGATAGGCCTGCTCCCCCGTCGGCCGCGCCAGATGATAGCCCTGGAACAAAGTGCAGCCGATGACGCGCAGGACATCCATCTGCGCTTCGCTTTCAATCCCCTCGACCACCACTTCCATGCCAAGGCCCTGAATCAGGCCGACGACGGCGGAGCAGATGGTGCGCGCTTCAGCCGAGATGGCGATATCGCGCACCAGGCTGCGATCGATCTTGACCCGGTCGACGGGCAGCTCCTTCAACCGCGCGAGATTGGAATAGCCCGTGCCGAAATCGTCGATGGCGATGCGCACGCCGTCGCGACGCAGCGCGCGCAACTGCTCCAGCACGCGCGGCTCCATCTCCATCGCCAGCGATTCGGTGATCTCCAGCTCCAGCATGGAGGGCCGCGCACCATGGGTGGCGATGGCGTGGCGCAACCGCAGGAAGAAGTCGGCCTGTCCCAGTTCGCGGGTGGAGATGTTGACGGCAATGCGCTGGCTTATCCCCGCCTGCGACCATCGCGCCGCAGTCTGGCACACGCGGCCCATCACCCAGTCGCCCAGCGCGACGATGGAGCCGCTTTCCTCCGCGATCGGCACGAAGGCGCCGGGCATGACCAGCTCCCGTTCGGGATGCGCCCAGCGGACCAGCGCTTCGGCGGTGACAGCACGGCCGGTCGCCACGTCGATCTGCGGCTGGAATTCCAGCAGGAACTCGTCCCGCTCCAAACCCCGCAACAGGTCGCGTTCCAGTTCGGCGCGATCCTGCGCCTCCAGCGCCAGCGCGTCGGTATAGATTTCGGCGCGGCCACGCCCCTGATGCTTGGCATGATACATGGCGATGTCCGCCGCGCGCAGCAGATCGGCCAGCGTGGCGCCATGGTCGGGATAGCAGGCGATGCCGATCGATGCGCCCAGTTCGACATGCTGACTGCCAAGGTCGAACCGTTCGCTCAACGCGAACTGTATCGCGCGGGCGATGCGGTGCGCGGCCGCCGGCCCGGACAGATGGGGGAAGAACATGGTGAATTCGTCGCCGGCCAGACGACCGATGACGGCGTCGCCCCCACCGGTGCTGACCTGCGCCATCACCACTTCGCGCAGGCGCCCGGCGACACGCGCCAGCAGCTGGTCGCCCGCCGCATGGCCCAGCGTGTCGTTGACGCCCTTGAACCCGTCCAGGTCGATGAAGAAGAGGGTGGCGATGCCATTGTCATCGCGTTCGGCCAGCAATCGTTCGACCTGCCGGCAAAAGCTGGTGCGGTTGGCAAGGCCGGTAATCTGGTCGAACAGGGCCAGCGTCTGAACATGATCGAGATTGGTGCGCACCTGGCTGAACAGGCTTTCCATCGCGACCGCCAGGTCGGGCAGCTCCTGCCCGATCTCCGCGGGCACCTGCGATTGCAGGTCGCCATGCGCGGCAGACAGCAGCCGCTCCGTAGCAGCGTCGATCGCGGTCGCGGTCGTGGCGATGGTGCGGCGGGCCGAGGCCCAGCTCATCGTGCCGCACAGGATGGCGATGATGAGCGCGCGGCCGACCTGAAGCAGGTCATCCTCCTGCCCCGGCGTATAGCCCAGCACGAGCGACAGGATGAACACCAGCGCCCCGGCGGCACAGGCAAAGGCAGCAGCGCGGCTTTTCAACGTCACGCCCTGCATGTGCCTCCCGCCCGATACCGTTCCGCAGAACCTCCGATCATGGGGATATGAAGGACAGTGGTTAAGAAAAGATCAGCGGATCTTGCAAAAATGGGTCATTTTTTGCGGCGCAATATCAGATAGATCGCCCCGTCGCCGCCATGGCGCGGGTGGGCGATCCTTACGCTGGCGATATGATCGGCATAGGAACTGGTTTCCAGCCAATGGCCGATCTCGCCGCGGATGGCGCCGCGCCGCGATGCCCCGCCTGACCCCGCGCCTTTCGGCGGCTTGCCGGTCACGACCAGCAGGACGCGCACGTCGCAGGTCAGGGCCTGGCCGATCGCCTGGTTAAGGCGCGCATGGGCCAAAGACAGGCTGTGGCCGTGCAGGTCGATGCTCATCTCCGGGCTGATCGTGCCGCTACGGATGCGCCGTTCCCAACCGCTGTCCAGCACGGCGGCAGGCGTGCGGGCGGGCGGTGCGACGACGGACCGCGACGGGGCTTTTGTTAACCCTGTTTTGACCGAGCCCGTCGCGGCCGGCCGGTCGATCGGCTGGTCCATGGGCGTGACCAGCGCACTGGCCGGGCGCGCGGCAGGGCGAAGCGGCCGCACCGTACGGGCAAGCGCCGACCAGAGCGCTTGTTCATCCTGGGACAGCCGCCGCCGAACCATGGCGATGGATCAGGGTCGGGCGAGGCGGGCGGCAGAGCCGATCGGCAGCAGCACCAGCGCGCTGCCGCGCGCCGACATGCCGCCGGCAATGCCCCGCGCCCGCGCACCTGCCCCCCAGAAGGTGTCGAAGCGATTGGCGCCCTTGATCGCGCCGCCGGTATCCTGCGCGATCCACACGCCCTGCGGCTCCGCCCGGTCCAGCGACAGCAGTACCGGCGCGCCCAAGGGGATATATTTTGGATCGGCGGCGACCGTCCCCTCCGCCGTCACCGGGACGCCGAGCGCGCCGAGCGGGCCGGCGCCGGTCAGCTCGCGAAAAAAGACGAAGCTTTTGTTTTCGTTCATGATCGCCGCGCCTTCGACCGGATGGGCGCGTAGATATTGCATGATGTCCTGCATCGAGCCGGCCTGGATCAGGCCGCGATCCTTCATCAGTTTGCCGATGCCGGTATAGTCTCGGCCATTCTGCCCATCATAGCCGATGCGCATGACGCCGCCATCGGGCAGGTTCAGCCGGCCGCTGCCCTGCACCTGAAGGAAGAAGAATTCGACCGGGTCGGCGGCATAGGCGATTTCCAGGCCACGCCCCGCCAGCGTGCCGGACACGATCTGGCTGCGATCGTCATAGGGCACGAATTTGGTGCCGTTCACCTTGCCCCGGACCGAGCGCCCTTTCAGGCTGTCGCTGAACTGGCCGAGATCGACGTCGATCAGGTCGGGCGGGCGGCGATAGATGGGGACTTCATAACCGGACATGCGAGTGCGCGACCCGCTGATTTCCGGTTCATAATAGCCGGTGACGAAGGCCGTGCCGTCGCCCACCTGGACCGCTTCGAAATAGCGGGAGAAAAACTCGCTGGCCGTGGCTTCGGGCCAGCTGGAGGCCGCGGCGCAGGCGCTGTTCCAGTCGGATCCGCGCGTGAGGCCGCTCGCGTCGGCGCGGCGCATCAATGTGGGGCAGGATATCCGAAAGGCCTGTAGCGCGAGGCGCGAGCGTTCGCCCGATGGGATGAGGGCGGCGATATCCGGACCGCGCGTGACGCCCAGGCCAGCGGCCGTCGCCCGGTCGAGCGCAGGGTCCGTCGGGAGATCGACCGGCAGGGTCGGGCGCGGCGTGGTGGGAACGGGACGGGCCGCTTCCCCACCCGATCCGCCGGCTGATGGGCGATTCGGCGCGGGTCCGGAACCGGATGGCGGAATGACGCCGCCCGCGCAGGCGGACAGCATCAGCGCCGCAAGCAGCGCTGCCCCCGACTGACGCGCGATCATGCCGCTTCGTCGGTTTCGCTGAGCTTCCAGTTGGGGTCGGCGCTGCGGATATCGCGAGTGAAGGTCCAGATATCCTTGGTGCCGACCGCATCGGTCAGCGAACCGGCAACGACATTGCCGTCCTTGTCACGAGTGACGGCGGCGATGTCCGCTTCGAAGCGCAGCGCGACTTCGGCAACACGGCCATTGACCGACGCTTCGACGATCTGCGCCTTTTCGATGCGGACCAGACGATTGTCGAGGACATGGCCGTCGGCCTCGCGCACAGCGATCGCTTCCTCGAACGAGGCGCGGACGTCATCGTCGCACAGCCAGGCCAATTCGTCGCGGTCGCCGCGCCAAAAGGCCTCCAGCACCATCTTGTAGGCGCTTTTGGCGCCTTCCACGAATTGCGGCACATCGAAATTGCGATCGCTGGCGATCAGGGCGCGCACGCCATTTTCCGCGCCGGGGCCGATCAGCCCTTCGGCCAGGCGAACCGAATCGCCGCTATTCTGCGATGCGGGCCCAGGTTGCAGCACCGTCACCTTGGCGCGCTCGTCGGCGGGGCGCGGTGCGGGCTCCTGCTCGTGGCCGGTGCGCTTGCCCAGCACGGAATAGAGCCGCAGCGCCAGAAAACCGGCGATCATGGCGAGGATGACGATCACATACACGGAAGGCTATACCCTTTTTCGTGGGATAATGTTCCGGCCAACATAGGCATGTTTGCACGCAGTTTCAAATAGCGGCTTATCCGGCCGGCGCGTCAAAGCGCCCAGCGCCGCCATTGCCCTGTCGGAAAGCCCCTGCTAAGCGCGCGGGTCGAGATATTCGGGGGCTTTCCGCCGCCGGACCAGAGGAAAGTCAAGGGAAGAGCATGGCCGACGCAACGGACCACATCACCACGAACCTGGGCAATGGCGCCGACACCGCGCCGCAGATCGCCCTGATCAGCCAATATGTGAAGGATATGTCGTTCGAAAATCCGAACGCGCCCGCCGTATATCAGTGGCAGGACCAGCCGCAGATTGACGTGCAGTTCAACATCGGCGCCGAGCGCGTCACTGACGAAGTGCTGGAAATCGCGCTGAAGATCGAAGTGAAGGCTGTCGCGCCGCAGGGTACCGCCTTTGCCGTGGAACTGCTCTATGCCGCCCTGTTCGGCATGCGCAACGTGCCCGAAGACCAGGTCCAGCCCTTCATGCTGGCCGAAGCGCCGCGCCTCATCTTCCCCTTCGCCCGCCGGGTTCTGGCCGACGCGATTCGCGATGGCGGCTTCCCGCCGCTGCTGCTCGATCCGATCGACTTCGGTTCGCTCTACCTGCAACAGGCCGAGCAGATGGAAGTGACAGCAGGCGAACCGGCCGGTCACGCCTGATTTACCCGACATAACCGTTCGTGCTGAGTAGGGACTGAGCTTGTCGAAGGCCCGTATCGAAGCATCCGCGCATCTATCCTTCGATACGCCACTTCGGCTTCGCCCAGTGGTTGCTCAGGACGAACGGATTTTACCGGCTGGAGGGATTAGGCCGTGAAACTGGTCAAGGCCCTTGGCTCCGTAGGCGGGCTGACGCTCGCCAGCCGGGTGCTGGCGCTGGTGCGCGATTCGCTCGCGGCGCGCTATGTCGGGGCGGGCTTCGCGTCGGACGCCTTCAATGGCGTCGCCTTCCGCCTGCCCAACATGTTTCGCGCCCTTTTTGCCGAAGGCGCCTTTTCCGCCGCCTTCATCCCGCTCTTCAACAAGAAGGCGGCCGGTGAAGGCGGACTGCCTGCCGGTTATGATTTTGCCGAGCGGGCGCTGGCCGTCCTTCTGCCGGTCCTGATCCTGTTCACCGCCATATTGATCGCCGCCGCCTGGCCGATCACCTGGGCGCTGTCGGGCGGCTTTTCGCGGCAAAACCCGACGGCGGATCAATTCGCCTTCGCGGTCACCCTGTCGCGCATCACCATTCCCTATCTGGCGCTGATATCTCTCGCGTCCTTGCTGGGCGGCATCCTCAATTCGCTCGACAAATTCTGGGTCAATGCCGCCGCCCCAATCCTGCTGAACGTCGCGATGATCGCGGGGCTGTGGTTTTTCCACGGTGCCGACGAATATGAGACCGCGCGGGTGCAGGCCATGTCGGTGACGATCGGCGGCGCGCTGCAACTGCTGTGGCTGATCTGGGCCTGCAAGCGGTCGGACGTGTCCATGACGATCAAGCGGCCGCGGCTGGACGGCGACGTGCGCGAATTGCTGCGCAAGATATTGCCGGCCGCCGCCGGCGCGGGCGCGTCGCAGATCAATTTGCTGATCTCCACCGCCTTGTCCGGCTGGCTGCTGGCGTCGGGATCGATCACCTATATCTATTATGCCGACCGGCTGAACCAGTTGCCGCTGGGCCTGATCGGCATTGGCCTTGGCACCATCCTCCTCCCCACCATTTCGCGCATGCTGTCCAGGGGGCAGGAGGCCGAGGCGATGGAGACGCAGAATCGCGGCATAGAACTGGCGCTGTTCCTGACGCTGCCGGCCACCGTCGCCTTTCTGGTCGTCGCCGAACCGATCGTACGGGGGCTGTTCCAATATGGCCGCTTCACGCCGGACGATGCGATGCGATGCGGCTGGGCGCTGTCGGCTTTCTCGATCGGCCTGCCGTCCTATGTCCTCGTGAAGGTGCTGACGCCCGGCTATTATGCGCGCGGCGACACGAAGACCCCGGTGCGTTACGCCATGCTGTCCATCGTCATCAATATCGTGGGCAACCTGACCATGATCCCGACGCTGGCCCGGTTCGGGTTCGGCCATGTCGCCCCGCCGCTGGCGACGGCCTTGTCCTCCACCATCAATGTCGCGATGCTCTATGCTACGCTGGTGAAGCGCGGCCATTTCGCGGCCGATGCGGGACTGCGCCGCCGCCTGCCGCGGCTGGCGATCGCGGCGCTCATCATGGGCGTGGCGCTCTGGGCGGGCGAGGATCTGCTCGATCCCTGGCTGACCGGGGCGATGGTGCAGCGCTATGTGGCGCTGGCGGTGCTGGTGGGCGCGGGCGTGGCGCTTTACGGGCTGGCGTCGGTCGTCACGGGGGCCTATCGGCTGTCCGATATCAAGGCGCTGATGCGCCGCAAAAAAGCAACCTGAAGAAGAGAACGGATTTAGTAATGCGCGTCCTTTCCGGCATCCAGCCCACCGGCAATCTGCACCTTGGCAATTATCTGGGCGCGATCCGCAACTGGGTGCGGATGCAGGATGAGATGGATGCTCAGAGCGAGTGTTTCTTTTTCCTCGCCGACATGCACAGCATCACGGTGCATGAAGGGCGCGAGCAGCGCATCCGCAACGTGCGCGACATGGCCGCGGCGTTGGTGGCGGCGGGGATCGACCCGGACCGCAGCGTGCTGTTCAACCAGGCGCGCGTGCCAGCCCATGCCGAGCTGTGCTGGTTGCTGAACGGCACCGCGCGCATCGGCTGGCTCAACCGCATGACCCAGTTCAAGGACAAGGCGGGCAAGGATCGCGAGGGCGCCTCGGTCGGCCTGTTCGTCTATCCGGTGCTGCAAGCCGCCGACATCCTGATCTACAACGCCACCCATGTCCCGGTGGGCGAGGATCAGAAACAGCATCTGGAATTGTGCCGCGACATCGCGACCAAGTTCAACACCGATTTCGGCGTGGACCTGTTCACCCTGCCCGCCCCGATCATCCCCAGGGAATCGGCGCGCATCATGTCGCTGCGCGACGGCACGGCGAAAATGTCGAAGTCCGATCCCAGCGACCTGAGCCGCATCAACCTGACCGACGATGATGACGCGATCATGGCCAAGGTGAAGAAGGCCAAGAGCGATCAGGAAATGCTGCCCGAAACGGCCGAGGGCCTGAGCGGCCGCCCCGAAGCCAGCAATCTGGTCGGCATATTGGCCACGCTGACCGGGCGGACGACCGATGCGGTCTGCGCCGAGTTTGCGGGCAAGGGCTTTGGCGCGTTCAAGCCGGCACTGGGCGAGGTGCTGGTGGAAACATTGCGCCCGATTCGCGAGCGCTTCCTGGAGCTGCGGACCGAAGATGCCGCGCTCGACGCGATCCTGGACAAGGGCGCGGCCAAGGCGGCGGCGGCGGCCGAGCCGACGCTGCGCGCAGCCTATGATGCGATGGGTTTGATGCGCTGACGCACTGGGGGGCCTGATGCGCTAACGCGCGGGGGCGGGGGGCCTGATGCGCTGACGCGCGGGGGGCCTGATGCGCTAATTTGCGACCGATGCGCCAAAGTCACAGGGGCTGTCCGAAAGGATGGCCCCTTTTCTTTGCGGTACGGAATAGCCATCTCCGCAGCGTCGTAGATGTGAGAACATGGTTTTGCGCCCGTTCGATGGGTTCGCGCGTTCAAACGATGTTCAGTTGCGTTTTGATATGACAGGGCGCAAAGATGGTCGCAGGCGGGTTCGCCTGAAATAGGACGTAAAAACATGGCTCGTTTCAAGAAGTTCGGCTTGATTGCAGCGCCCGCTCTGGCGCTGGTCGCGCTGTCGGGTTGCGCCACTGGCTTCAAGGCCAACGTCGCCCGTTTCCAGCAGCTCCCTGCGCCCGCAGGACAAAGCTACACCATCGTCGCCGACAACCCGCAGCTCGCCGGCGGGCTGGAGTTCGCCCATTATGCCGATCTGGTCGGGCAGCGCCTGGCCCAGACCGGCTATGTCGCGGCCAGCGACCCGGCCCGCGCCGACCTGATCGTGCGCGTCGCCTATGATGTCGACAATGGCCGTGAAAAGGTCCGCTCGACCGGCTTTGGCGGCGGCTATGGATCGGCATGGGGTCCATGGGGCGGTGGCTTTGGCGGTCGTTGGGGCCGCCCCTGGGGCTATGGCTTCTACGATCCCTGGCTGTTTGGCGGCGGCGGTTTCAACGACGTATCCAGCTATACCGTCTATACCAGCGACCTCAGCATGAAGATCGACCGCGCGGCCGACAATCGCCGCCTGTTCGAAGGCAAGGCCAGCGCCCAGTCGCTGTCCAACAAGCTGACCTATCTGGTGCCCAACCTGATCGACGTGATGTTCACCAACTTCCCCGGCCGAAGCGGGGAGGATGTGCGGGTGACGTTGCCGCCCGAAAAGAAGGGCTGAGCACAGACCTCGCTTCATGCGGACCAAAAAGCCGGCGCGTCGCAGGATGCGCCGGCTTTTTTTGTCGTGTGGCCGAAATTTCCCTGTTTCGTCCGCCAACATAGCGGATAGCCTGCCCCTGCCCGTTGCCATTCAGGCACCATCCCCAGGAAACCGAAACCCATGTCCTTGACCGTCCGCATCCTGATCGCGCTTGTACTGGGCCTTGGCTGCGGGATCGCCCTGGCGGAGGGTGGCGGGCCGTGGGGCGACGATGTGGTGGCGCTGGCCCAGCCGATCGGCAAGGCCTGGCTGGGCGGACTCCAGATGCCGCTCATCCCGCTGATCTTCGCCTTGCTGGTGACGGGCATCACCCAGGCGGCGACCAGCGTGCGGACCAACGGCATGGCCGGTCGGGCGATCGCCCTGTTCGCGATCCTGCTGGTCGGATCGGCGAGCGTCGCGGCGCTTGTGGGACCGCTGATGCTGCACCTCTGGCCCGTGCCGGCCGGGGCCGTCGGCGCGCTGGCGGGTGCGGAGGGCGTGGCCGAAGTGCCGGATGTGCGCCCCTCCGCGCAATGGCTGCTCGGTTTCATCCCGGTCAATCCATTGAAGTCGGCCAGCGAGGGGCAGGTGGTGGCCGTGGTGCTCTTCGCGCTGATCTTCGGCTTTGCCGTCACCCGCATCGCCGAGGCGCGCCGGACGCTGCTGACCGGCTTTTTTCAGGCGCTGGCCGACGCGCTGCTGATCGTGGTCGGCTGGGTCTTGTGGCTGGCGCCGATCGGCGTGTTCGCGCTGGCGCTGGTCGCGGGCGCGCGATCGGGTCTGGCGACGGCGGGGGCGCTGCTTCACTATATCGGCTTCATCGTGCTGATCTGCGTCGTCGTGACCTTGCTTATCTATCCGCTGGTCATGATCGCCGGGCGAATCGGTCTGGGCCGGTTCGTCCGCGCCGCCATCCCCGCGCAGGCCATCGCCTTTTCGACGCAAAGCTCGATCGCGTCCCTGCCCGCCATGATCCAGGCGAGCGACGGGCTGCTCGATGTGCGGGAAACCACGCGCAGCATCGTCCTGCCGCTCGCCATATCCTTGTTCCGCATCACCAGTCCGCCGGCCAATCTGGGCGTCGCCCTCTATGTCGCGGCGATGAACGGGGTCGCGCTCGGCCCGGCGCAACTGGTGATGGGCGTGCTGGTGGCCGCGATCGTCAGCCTGGCGGCGGTCGGCCTGCCCAGCCAGATCACCTTCTTCACCACCACCGGTCCCATCTGCCTGGCCATGGGGGTGCCCGTGGAGGCGCTGCCCCTGCTATTGGCGGTGGAGACGGTGCCCGACATCTTCCGTACTGTCGGTAACGTCACCGCCGACATGGCGGCTGGCCGGATTTTGGATCGGGCGTCTGAGGACAGGGACGAACTACGCTGACGCCAAGGTTACGGCACCCGTCGCGCCGTCACGATCCGAATCGGGTCGGCCAGCATCTGGCCCTTCATCACACCTTCTCCGGCCGTGGCGGATTTGGGCGCGGCGAGGATCGCCTTCACTACGTCCAGCCCCTCCACCACATGGGCGAAGACGGCAAAACCCTGATTGTCACCGCTCGCCTGTTGCGGCTGGGCATCCATGCCCGGCATCTTGCCCAGCACGATGAAAAAGTCGCCGGTCGCGCTGCCCGGCGCATAACGGGCCATCGACAGCGCGCCGTCATCATGGGTGAGGCCGGTCTGGCTGGTCGGCTCATGCTTGATCGGGGGCAGGATGCGCTTGGGGTCGTTCTTCGCCCCGCCCTGCACGAAGCCGTAATCGGCCGCGCCCACGCCGCGATAGAAGGCCGTGCCGTCGAACCGCTTCTGGTCGACATATTTCAGGAAGTTGGCGGCCGTGACCGGCGCCTTGTCGGCGTGGACGGCGACGATGATCTTACCGGCGCTGGTGTCGAGCGCGACCCGCACATCCTGCGAAGTAGGCGCGGGCGGCGCCGCTGGCTGCGTCTGGGCCGCAACCGGCGAGAGGGTCAGCAAAGCGGCGGCGAACAGGACAAGCTGGCGAATCATGCCGCCAGCCTATCGGGTTCCTTCTCAGCCTTCCAGCAGGCGCTGCAACGCGCGGACGTCGGCGTCCATGTCCGGGTTGCTTTCGCGCAGCGCCTCGATCGTGCGCACCGCATGGATCACCGTGCTGTGATCGCGCCCGCCGAAGATACGGCCGATTTCGGGGAGCGAACGCGGCGTCATCTTCTTGGCAAGATACATCGCCACCTGACGCGGGCGCGCGACCGCGCGGGCGCGGCGCTTGGAGCGCATTTCCGACGGGTCTATCTTGAAATGGGCGGCGCAGGCCTTCTGGATTTCGTCCACCGTGATGCGGCGGGCATTGGCCCGCACGGCATCGGCCAGCATCTGCTGCGCGAAGTCGAGGTCGATCGAGCGGCCGGTCAGCTGGCCATAGGCGACCAGCTTGTTGAACGCGCCTTCCAGTTCGCGCACGTTCGACCGGATCGACCGGGCCAGGAAATCGATGACCGCATTGGGCACCGGCGGATCGCCGGCGACGGCGCGCTTGGATTCGAGGATGGCGAGGCGCAGGTCGAGGCCGGCCGGCTGAATGTCCGCGACCAGACCACCGGCCAGGCGCGACAGGATGCGCGGGTCGATCGATTCGAGCAGCTGGGGCGCCCGGTCGGCGGTCACGACGATGCGCGCGCCGGTATCGATCAGGTCGTTGATCGTGTGGAGAAACTCCTCCTGCGTCGATCCCTTGCCCGCGATGAACTGGATATCGTCGATCAGCAGCAGCCGGGCGGCGCGCAGCCGGCCCTTGAACGCCATCGTCTCATTGGCGCGCATCGCGTTCACAAATTCGACCATGAAGCGTTCGGCCGACATGTAGAGGACGGCCTGCGACGGGCTGTGCGCGCAGAAGGCGCGGGCGATCGCATGCAGCAGATGCGTCTTGCCCTGCCCCGTGCCGCCGTGGATGAAGAGCGGGCTGAAACGCGGCGTGGCTTCGCCCGCCATCGCCTGCGCCGCCGAAAAGGCCAGGCGATTGGTATCGCCCGTCACAAATTCTTCGAAACCATGGCGCGGCAGGAAGTTGGAAGCGATCGCGACAGGCGCATCGACGAGCGAAGGCGCGGCATCCTCCACATGCACGACTTCCAGCAGGCGCGGGCCGGCCACGTCGGTCGCCCGGCGCAGGCGCACTTCGCGCACGCCGACGCTGGCACTGCGCCAGGCCATGCGCAGGCGGTCGCCAAATTGGCCGGACACGAAATTGGCGCTGAAGTCGCTGGCCACCAGCAGGTCGAGCGTCTGCGATTCGGCGCAATAGTCGCCCAGCCGCACGGGCTTCAACCACTGGTCGAACATCCGCGCGCCGACATCGCGGCGCAGGCCGGTGCGGATCGCGGTCCAGGCGGATTCCAGGCCGGCATCGGCCTTGTCCACCTGTCCGTCCTGCCAACCAACCACGCGCACAATATCCTTCATAGACTTAGACGACCCTACCAATAGTGCCCCCCGACTTCGGGCAGGAAAAAAGACGCAAGGAGCCCGATCCGGAAACGCCCCCGTTTCCGGATTCTCCACGATAATCGATCTCAAATGACGGCCGCTTCAAGGTGATTCGACAGCGGCCGGATTTCAAAAATAGACGGGCCTGCTTGATGGGATCAAGGGCGGCTTGGTTCAAAAAAGTGAAATAAAGCCGTTGACTCGGCAAAGCCGCGGGAATCCGCCGACAATCAAATTATGACAGTTTTTCAACAGTTTATTGACGATGATTTGCGCTGCAATGCGTCGAATCGCGGGAAATCCGCCGATCGTCCAAAGTGAACAAAATATGAAGAAACGACGAAAGGCCCGCCCCGGCAGCCGGGGCGGGCCTTTAAATCGTCAAAAAGCCGGAGGCTTTTAGGCGAGCGCGCTGACAGCCTTGGTCAGGCGGCCGAACTTGCGCGACGCGGTATTCTTGTGCAGCACGCCGCGGGCAACGCCACGGGCCAGTTCGGGCTGAACGGCCTGAAGGGCGGTTGCAGCGACGTCCTTGTCACCGGCGGTGATCGCGGCTTCCACCTTCTTCACCAGGGTGCGGATCCGGCTGATGCGGGCGCCATTGATTGCGGCGCGACGCTCGTTGCGACGGATGCGCTTCTTGGCTTGCGGCGTATTGGCCATTCTATTCCTCGGTTCTCATCAAATCTCGGGAAGAGGCTCGCCGAACTGCCGACATGCCTCGTGAAGGTGCGCCCCTTACAGAGTATCGGAGCGGGCGTCAACGGATTCGGGCAGCGCTATTTCTGACATTTCGGGCAGAAGAAGGTCGATCGGCCACCATCGACCCGGCGCTGGACGGTGCCACCGCACAGGCAGATTTCGCCTTCTCGCCCATAGACACGCCATTGTTTGGAGAAATAGCCCAACTCTCCATCTGGTCGCGCATAGTCGCGCAGGGTGGAGCCGCCTGCGACGATGGCGGCCGACAGGACTTCGCGAATCGCCTCCACCAGCAGGGCGAGTCGTGCCCGGCCGATTTTGCCCGCCGCCCGAGTCGGGGCGATGCCGGCCATGTTGAGCGCTTCGCACACATAGATATTGCCCAGTCCCGCCACGATCCGCTGATCCAGCAGCGCGGCCTTGATCGACGTCCCCTTGCCGCCCAGCGCGCCGGCCAGATAAGCAGTATGGAAATCCGGTCCCAGCGGCTCCGGCCCCATGCGGGTGAAGGGCGTGTAGCTTTGCCATGCGTCCGACCGCACCAGATCGAGCGATCCGAATCGGCGCGGGTCGTTGAGCGAGAGGACATGGCCCTTCCCGGATTCTTTCGGCCCTGTTTCCAGCAGCAGATGGTCGTGCGTGCCGATTTCCGCCGGGTCGATTCGCCAGCGGCCCGACATGCCCAGGTGAAAGATCATCATGTCGCCGCGATCGGTTTCGATAAGGCCATATTTGGCGCGGCGCGACAGGCCCGTCACGGTGGCGCCGGTCATCCGCTGGCGCAGATCGACAGGGATCGGCCAGCGCAGGTCGGCGCGGCGCGGCTCCACGCGGGTCAGCACGCTGCCTTCCAGCACGGAACGCAGGCCAGCGACAGTGGTTTCGACTTCGGGAAGCTCAGGCATGCGCATCATGTAGGGACTGTCGGTCCCGGACAATAGGGCGGATACATCCTCCCCGTATGTTTCGAGCGAATGGAAGGAGAGGATCATGTCCCCTCTCCTTCGCGCTGGCATGGCGCCGGAACTGCGGCTAGAGCGAAGCCCATGAGCGAAACAGCATCCTTTGGCTATCGCGACGTCGATGCCGCCGAAAAAGCGGGCATGGTCCGCGAAGTCTTCTCCAATGTCGCGGCCAAATATGACCTGATGAACGACGCCATGTCCGGCGGCGCGCATCGCTTGTGGAAGGATCAGTTCGTGCGTCGGGTAAAGCCCCGCGCCGGCGAACAGATTCTCGACATGGCGGGCGGCACCGGCGACATCGCGTTCCGCATGCACAGGCATGGCGCACAGGTCACGGTGTCCGACATCAATCCCGAAATGCTGGCCGTGGGCGTCGAGAGAGCACAGAAAAAGGGCATGCAGGGCCTGATCTGGTCGGAGCAGAATGCCGAGACGCTTACCTTTGGCGATCGCGCGTTCGACGCCTATACGATCGCTTTTGGCATCCGCAACGTCACCCATATCGACCAGGCTCTGCGGGAAGCGAACCGAGTGCTGAAGTTCGGCGGACGCTTCTTCTGCCTGGAATTTTCGACCACCACCTGGCCGGGCTTTTCGGACGTCTATGACGTCTATTCCCACAAGCTGGTGCCGCATCTGGGCAAGCTGTTCGCCAACGATGCCGACAGCTATCGCTATCTGATCGAATCGATCCGCCGCTTCCCGCCCATGCCCAAGTTCGAAAGCATGATCCGCGAGGCCGGTTTCGTGAATACGAAGGTCGAACCGATAATGGGCGGGCTGGTCGCGATTCATTCGGGCTGGAAGATCTGACGCCCGCATGACCGCTCATATCACGCATATCTGGCGTCTCCTCAAATGGGGGCGCACCCTGGCGCGGCATGGCGCGCTGACCGGGATCGAGCGCGATCCGCTCACCCCCGGCCCGGTCCGGCGCCTGGTCCGCATCGCGCGTCTGGGCGCGCGCGTGCCCCAGCAGCCGCGCTATGCCGATGCTTTCCAGTCGATCGGCCCGGCCGCGATCAAGCTGGGCCAGACGCTGGCGACCCGGCCCGATCTGGTTGGCGATCATGCGGCGAACGATCTGCTGCGCTTGCAGGACGCCCTGCCCCCCGTGCCGTTCGATACGATCCGGGCGCAGGTCGAAACCAGTTTCGGCCGCCCGCTGGAGCAGGTCTATAGCCGTTTCGACGAACATCCGGTGGGCGCCGCCTCCATCGCGCAAGTGCATCGCGCGGTCACTACAGATGGCCGCGACGTCGCGGTGAAGGTCATCCGGCCCGGCGTCATCGACAAGTTCAACAGGGACATCCAGACCTATGAATGGGCCGCCGCCCATGTCGAGATGCTGGGCGGTGAGATCGCGCGTCTGCGTCCGCGCCTGGTCATCGCGAATTTCAAGCGCTGGACCGTGCGCGAACTGGACCTGCGCCGTGAAGCGGCGTCCGCCTCCGAACTCTCCGAAGCGATGGAGGCGATGCCGGGTTACAGCATCCCCGCCATCGACTGGGACCGCACGACCGGCAAGGTCATGACGATGGAGTGGATCGACGGCATCAAGATTTCCGATCGCGACGCGCTGATCGCGGCTGGCCATGATGTGAAAGATATCGCCGCCCGCCTCGTCAACGCCTTCCTGCGACAGGCGATTGCGGAGGGGTTCTTCCACGCCGACATGCATCAGGGGAACCTGTTCGTAAAAGCCAATGGCGACATCGTCGCGATCGATTTCGGGATCATGGGCCGGATCGACCGGCGCGCGCGCATGTGGCTGGCGGAAATTCTCTATGGCCTGATCACCGGCAATTATAAGCGCGTGGCGGAAATTCACTTCGAGGCGCAATATGTGCCGGCCCATCACAATGTCGCGGAATTCGCCACGGCCCTGCGCGCTGTGGGCGAACCGATGCGCGGCAAGCCGGTGCGCGAACTGTCCGTGGGCGGGATGCTGGACGGCCTGTTCGCCATCACCCGCGATTTCGACATGCAGACCCAACCGCATCTGCTGCTGCTGCAAAAGACGATGGTGATGGTGGAGGGCGTGGCGACCGCGCTCGACCCCGACATCAACCTGTGGGAAACCAGCGGCCCCTATGTGAAGAACTGGCTGCGCGACGAATTGGGGCCTGAAGCGAAGGCGGCCGACACGCTGATCGAAAACTGGCGCACGCTTCAGCGACTGCCGGGCCTGGTCAAGCGGATCGAGGACGCCTTCCCCGAAAAGGGCGGCGCCCCGCCCCCGCCGCCGCTGACCGAAGTGAAGCTGATCCGCGTGGGTGGCGGCTGGCGCTATGCGCTGGTGGCGGTGATCGCGGCGGCGGCCGGGGCTGGCGCTATGGCATTGCTTACCTTATCCTGAGGCCATGACGCGCAAAGACGCCACTGCCCGGATCCATGCGCCTTTGGCAAAGACGGATTTGGCCGTGTCATGCCATGCGGAATTGGACCGGATCGACGAATGACCCAGCGCGTCCTCCTCATCGTGTCGGGCGGTATTGCCGCCTATAAGTCGCTCGAACTGGTGCGGCTGCTGCGCAAGCGGGGCATTGCGGTGCGCGCGGTGCTGACGGAAAGCGCGGCGCAGTTCGTGACGCCGCTGTCGCTGGGCGTGCTGACGGAAGATCAGGTCTATGACGATCTGTTCGACCTGAAGGCCGAGCGCGAGATCGGCCATATCCAGCTGTCGCGCCAGGCCGATCTGGTCGTCGTGGCGCCCGCGACGGCCAACATCCTTGCCAAGATGGCGAACGGCATTGCCGACGATCTGGCGACCACCTTGCTGCTGGCCACCGACAAGCCGGTGCTGGCCGTGCCGGCGATGAACGTCCGCATGTGGCATCATGCCGCGACCCAGCGGAACCTGACCCGGCTGCGCGGCGATGGCGTGCATGTGATGGAGCCGGACGACGGCGCCATGGCCTGCGGCGAATTTGGCAAGGGACGACTGCCCGAACCCGAAGCCATTGCCACAGAAATTGCGCGGTTGCTCGAAACGCCGTTCGCATCGAGCGAAGTGGAGACGCCTTTCACTCAACCGGTTCCAGACAGGCGCGAAGCAAGCGGCGGTTTATCGGGCAAGCATATCCTCATCACCGCCGGCCCGACGCATGAGCCGATCGACCCGGTGCGCTACATCGCCAATCGCTCGTCGGGCAAGCAGGGCTTCGCCATCGCCGCCGCCGCCGCACGGGCTGGCGCGCGCGTCACGCTGGTCGCCGGGCCGGTCCATCTGCCCACGCCCGCGGGCGTCGATCGCATCGATGTGGAAACCGCACGGCAGATGCTGGCCGCCGTCGAAACCGCTTTGCCCGCCGACGTCGCGATCATGGTCGCCGCCGTGGCCGACTGGCGCACCGCCGACGCGGCCGACCAGAAGCTGAAGAAGGATGGCTCCGGTCAGCCGGCCCCGCTCGCGCTGGTCGAGAACCCCGACATTCTGGCCACGCTGGGCCATCATGCGCGGCGCCCTGCCCTGCTGATCGGTTTTGCCGCCGAAACGCAGAAGATCGCCGAGCATGCGCAGGCCAAGCTCGCAAGGAAAGGCGCGGACTGGATCGTCGCCAATGACGTATCGGGAGACGTGATGGGCGGCGATGCCAATGCCGTACAGATCGTCAGCGCCGCCGGCATCATATCCTGGCCCAGCCTCCCCAAAAGCGAGGTGGCCGACATACTCATCGAAAAGGTTGCCCATGCCCTCGCCTCTTCCCCCGATTGACATCCAGCTGAAGCGCCTGCCCCATGGGGAGGGGCTGCCGGTGCCGACCTATGCCACCGCCCATGCGGCGGGGATGGATGTCGTGTCGGCGGAGGATCTGGTGCTGGCGCCGGGCGGCCGTCATGCCGTCGCGACCGGCTTTGCGATGGCTATTCCCGAAGGCTATGAGGTTCAGGTGCGCCCCCGGTCCGGGCTGGCGCTGAAACATGGCATCAGCCTGCCCAATACGCCCGGCACGATCGACGCCGACTATCGCGGCGAATTGAAGGTCATCCTCATCAACCTGGGCGACCAGCCCTTCCCGATCGCGCGCGGCGACCGGATCGCCCAGCTGGTGGCGGCGCCGGTGCAGCTTGCCAGCTTTGCCGAAGTCGATAGTCTGGACGATACCGTTCGCGGAGAGGGCGGGTTCGGTTCCACAGGAGTGTGATGCGATGACAATGCTGCTTTCGCTGATGCTGGCTGCAACCCCGGTACCGGGCGCCGCGCCGCCCATGCCGCAGGATCTGGGCAGCGTGCCCGTCATCGACGGCTGGCTGGGGCGGCGCAAATCGCCGGAATGGTCGGAGGATGTCGCCCGCCTCTATCGCCGTGGCGAATGTAGCGGCGCGGTCGATCATCAGGGATCGCATCTGCTGGAAATCGACATGCTGTTCCTGCTGTCGGGGGAGGGAAAGCCGCTGAAGATCGCGCCGGTCAACGCCCGCTGCCCCGAAGTGGAAAAGTTCGTGAGCAGCCGCATCCTGAGTTCGCTGCGCAACAGCTTCCCCAAGGACGGCGCGGCCGAGCCGCACTGGATGCGCTCGCAGGTTCGCTTCCTCTGGTCCGACGCGCCGTGACGCTGAGCGATGACCAGCTGGAGCGCTATGCCCGGCATATCATCCTCAAGGAAATAGGCGGCGCGGGTCAGGCCCGGCTGCTGTCGGCCGATGTGGCGGTGATCGGCGCGGGCGGCATCGGCAGCCCGGCGATTCTCTATCTGGCGGCCGCCGGCATCGGCACCATCCGCGTGATCGATCATGATGCGGTCGCCCTGTCCAATCTTCAGCGACAGGTCCTGTTCGGCACGGCCGATGTCGGGACACCCAAGGCGGAGGCGGCGATGGCTGCCGTCGCCCGGCTCAATCCGGATGTGAAGCTGATCCCCATCAACGCGCGACTCGACGCCGCCAATGCCGATCTGATCCTGCGCGAGGCCGATGTCGTGCTGGACGGATGCGATAATTTCGACACACGGCTGGCGGTGGCCGACGCGACCCAGCGGCTGCGTATTCCGCTGGTGTCGGCCGCGGTCGGCCCGTTCGAGGGGCAGGTCGCGACCTATCGCGGCTGGGAAGCGGGCAAGCCATGTTATCGTTGCCTGGTCGGTGCGCCACAGGATGCGCCGGAACGCAACTGCGCCGAAACCGGCGTGATCGGCGCGCTGACCGGCGCGATGGGCAGCCTGGCCGCGCTGGAGGCGATTCGCGCGCTGGTCCCGTTCGGCACGGACATGGCCGGGCGGTTGCTGATCGCCGACCTGCTGTCCATGCGGTTCCGCACGCTGGAGGTGCCCAAAGACCCGGCCTGCCCCGGTTGCGCGGTGGAACTATGCGCGCCCTGAATATCATCGTCGCCACCGCCGATGCGGAGCGGTTGCGCGGCGCGCTGATGCTGGCGGCGGCGCAGGCGGCGCTGGGTGGAGAGGCGGCGATATTCCTGCAACTCGATGCGGTCGCCTTGCTGGCGACGCCGCTCGCCGGCCCACGCGATGCCGATCATCGGGCGGCGGGCCTGCCTGATCTTGCCACGTTGCTGGCCGAATCACTGGCATTGGGGGTCACCCTGTCCGCCTGCCAGAGCGGACTGGCCCTGAGCAGCATGACGGCAGCGGACCTGCCCCAAGGCGTCGATGTCGGCGGGCCGATCGGCTTCCTGCAACAGGCGAGCGATGGCGCCCGGCTCTTGATCGCGTGACTTATCGCAGAACCGGCAGGTAGCGCCAATTGCTCTGGCCGTGCTGCCGCGCGGCGGGTGCGACGTCGAAGCCGGGGATGCCGGTGCCGTCTGATGCCGGCAGGGCCGCCATATGCGCCACGCCCCACACGGCGCCGAGGCAGAAGAAGGCGATCAGACCATATCGAATGGATTTCATGCGCCCTGCCCCCTTTCCATGCCCGCCTTTCTACAGGGGACGCAGGCAGGGGACAAGGCACAGCTATTGTCAGAAATCCCGATAGCGTTCGTTGCCGACGAAGCCCAGATGGGTGACGCCGGACCGTTTGATATCGGCCAGCACTTCATCCACGGTCACGTAACGGGCATCGGCCTCCGGCTGGAACTGCAATTCCGGCTCGACCGGCATCCGGAGCGACGCCGCCAGATATTGCCGCAGCGTCAGCCGATCGACCGCCGCCCCGTTCCAGCGGATCACGCCCGCCGCATCGATCGTCACCTTGTTCTTGACCGGGTCCATCGGGATTGTCTGCTCGACCGCCTGCCCCGGCAGGTCGACGCCGATGCTATGCGTCTGGATCGGGATGGTGATGATGAACATGATGAGAAGCACCAGCATCACGTCGATCAACGGCGTGGTGTTCAGATCGGAAATGGGCGTCCCCTGATCGCCCGATTGGGGTGTTGCAAAGCTCAAAGCCATACGTCCCTCCTCATGCTGAAATATGATATATCAGCACATTAATGATGCGCTGCCGGCGGCATCTTGGCAAGAGGGGTTCTATTGACAGGACCGACCGCCCATTTAAGGGGAAGGCGCGGCTTTCCGGATGCCGCGCAACCTGACATTTTCAATAGAAAGACCCTCCGTGTCCGCCATGCTCAAGATCACCCTGCCCGATGGTTCCGTGCGTGAAGTCGCGCCCGGCACTACCCCGGCGGATATTGCAGCGGCGATCGGGCCGGGTCTGGCGAAAGCCGCGATCGCCGCGCGCGTCGATGGCGAACTGCGCGACATCGGTCGCCCGCTGGAACGGGACTCCAACCTCGCGCTGGTGACGAACAAGGATGAGGCCGACGCGCTGGAGCTGGCGCGACACGATTTCGCCCATGTGCTGGCCGAAGCTGTGCAAAGCCTGTTCCCCGGCACGCAGATCACCTTCGGCCCATCGACGGACGATGGTTTCTATTATGATTTCGCGCCCCCAATGATCGATGGAAAGCCTCGCCCTTTCACCGAGGAAGACCTCCCAGCGATCGAGGCGGAAATGCGCAGGATCATCGCCGCCAACAAGCCGCTGGTGCGCGAAGTCATCGCCCGCGACACGCTGATCGCGCAGTGGGAAGCCGCCGGCGAAACGTTCAAGGCGCAATGGGCCGCCGAACTGCCGCAGGGCGAGGAACTGACCGTCTATCATTCGGGAGACGGCTGGTATGACATGTGCCGCGGCCCGCATCTGGCCTCCACCGGCCGGCTGGACCCGGCCGCTTTCAAACTGACGCGCGTGTCGGGCGCCTATTGGCGCGGCGACCAGAATAATGCGATGCTCTCCCGCATCTATGGCACCGGCTGGCTCAACAAGAAGCAACTGGCCGAGCATCTGACGCGGCTGGAAGAAGCGGGCAAGCGCGACCATCGCAAGCTGGGCGCGGAGATGGACCTGTTCCACCTTCAGCAGGAAGCGCATGGCAGCGTCTTCTGGCACCCCAAAGGCTATCTGATCTGGCGCGAACTGGAAGCCTATATGCGCCGCGCCATCGACGATGCGGGCTATCGCGAGGTGAAGACGCCGCAGGTGATGGACGCGCGCCAATGGGAGCAGTCCGGCCATTGGGGCAAATATCGCGAGAATATGTTCGTCATTCCCGACGAAGTGCCCAATGTCGCCGATGAAGGCCCGCTGGTGTCGGATGATGCCGACTGGATGGCCTTGAAGCCCATGAACTGCCCGGCGCATATCCTGATCTTCAAGCAGGGGATCAAAAGCTATCGCGACCTGCCGCTGCGCTTCTACGAAAATGGCTGCTGCCACCGCAACGAGCCGCATGGCGCGCTCCACGGCCTGATGCGCGTACGCCAGTTCACGCAGGACGACGCGCATATCTTCTGCCGCGAAGACCAGATAGTCGATGAAGTCCGTGCCTTCTGCGCGCTGGCCGACCGCATCTACAAGGATTTCGGCTTCACCTACTCGATCAAGCTGGCGCTGCGCCCCGAAAAGCGCTTCGGCAGCGAAGAGATGTGGGACAAGGCGGAGGAGGAACTGCGCAACGCGGTCGCCGCCGCTGGCCTCAACACACCCGAATATGGCTGGGAAGAATTGCCGGGCGAAGGCGCCTTCTACGCGCCGAAGCTGGAATGGCACCTGACCGACGCGATCGGCCGCACCTGGCAGGTCGGCACGATCCAGTCGGACCGCGTGCTGCCCGAACGACTCGACGCCAGCTACATCGCCGAAGATGGCGAACGGCATCGTCCGGTCATGCTGCATCGGGCGATCTTCGGCAGCTATGAACGCTTCATCGGTATCCTGATCGAACATTATGCGGGCAAATTCCCGCTGTGGCTCGCCCCGGTGCAGGCGGTGGTCGCGACCATCGTGTCGGACGCGGACGACTATGCGAAGGCGGCCGTCGAAAAGCTGCGCGCCGCCGGCATCCGTGCGGAAATCGACGTTCGGAACGAGAAGATCAACTACAAGGTGCGCGAACATAGCCTGGCCAAAGTCCCCAATCTGCTGGTCGTGGGCCGGCGCGAGGCGGATGAGGGCACGGTCGCGCTGCGCGCGCTGGGCAAGGAGGGGCAAAGCCTGCTTTCGCTCGACGATGTCATTTCTCGCCTTGCAATCGAGGCGCGCGCACCCGATATGCAGTGAGGCAGCAATGCCACAAGGGTTCGTAATTCCGTTACGGCGGGACTACGGACCCCTTTCGGCTTTGTTCAAAAGCCGCTAAGAGCCACTCGTTTCTGCAACGACCATAGGAGATACTGCTATACGTCCCCCGATGATGCGCCGCCCGCTGGCGCCGCCGCCGAAGTCCGGCCCTCGCTATAATGAATTCATCACCGTGCCCAAGGTGCGCGTGATCGATGATGAAGGCGAAAATCTCGGTGTGATGTTTACGCAGGAGGCGATCGAACAGGCCGCCGATGTGGGCCTCGACCTGGTCGAAGTGTCCCCGAACGCCGATCCGCCGGTCTGCAAGTTTCTGGACATCGGCAAGTTCAAGTACGAAGCCCAGAAAAAGGCGAATATCGCCCGCAAGACTCAGAAGACGCAGGAACTCAAAGAGATCAAGATGCGTCCGAACATCGACGATCATGACTATGATACGAAGATGAAGAAGGTCCATGATTTCATCGGCGACGGCGACAAGGTGAAGATCACCCTGCGCTTCCGCGGCCGCGAACTCAGCCACCAGCAGCTGGGCATGGCCCTGCTCCAGCGCGTGGCCGAAAATGTCCAGGAAGTCGCGAAGGTCGAAGCCTATCCGCGCATGGAAGGTCGCCAGATGCTGATGGTGCTGGCGCCCAAATAAGCCGTTCGATCATATGAACCGCAAAAAGGGCGGGGTCTGGATGCAGACCCCGCCCTTTTGCTTTACCACCCATAGCGCGATGGCAAGCCGGTCAGGCCGCCGGCTTTTCGCGATAGAATGTCGGAAACATCGCCTTGAATGCGGCCAGCTTGGGCACATCCCAGCGCATGATATAGGGATGGCGCGGATTTTTTCGCATGAAGTCCTGATGGTCGCGGGCTGCATTCTGAAAGCCGGTGAACCGCTCGACCCTGGTCACTACCGGGTCGCGCCAAAGGCCGCTCCTGCCAAGCTGCAACAGATAGGCGCTGGCCGCTTTCGCCTGCTCGTTATTCAATGGAAAGAGCGCGCCGCGATATTGGGTGCCACGGTCCGGCACCTGATAATTCAGCGTCGTGGGATCGGCGACGACCGAGAAGAAGATGCGGAGCAACGTGCCATAGCTGACCTGGCGCGGGTCATAAGTGACGCGGACCGCCTCGGCATAGCCGGTATCGCCGCCGCTCACGGTCTCATAATCGACCTTGCGGCCCCGCGGCCCGCCGGCAAAGCCCGTGACGACGAGCTGGACGCCTTTGACGTGGGAAAACACGCCCTCCACGCCCCAATAGCAACCGCCGGCAAATACGGCCGTTTCCAGCGCCCGCGTGGGCGCGGCATCGATGGTGGGGACAGGAGCGAGGATCGCGCGCTCGGCGCGCAAGGGGGTGGCGACGGCCAGCGCCGCCAGAGCAATCAAGGCAAGGCAGTTAGAGCGCAGCACCGGTGACGGGGGCATCGGTCGAGGTCGCCGCGATCGCGGTAGCGCCCAGCATCGGCGCTTCCTCTGGCTGAAGCAGGAACATGCCCACCGCACCAATGGCGAACCCGCCCAGGAAGCGCAGGAACAGGTCGGACTTCATGAATGCCAACATGGCAGACGCCTTTCTCATATATCTTTCAGGCCCTATCGACCTGCCGACTATCTCCATGCGCCTTGCCCCTGACTGAACGGTCCCCTGCCCTTCAGCAGGTTTCGACCAACGCCAGCCACAGAACGACGAATGGATGCAGCCTTTTAATCAGTTTCTCTATGCAACGGGCATATAAGCCATACTGCGTCAATCGCAAGACGGTGCGGTGCGAAAAACACCGTTTCCATTTTATGACGCATCGGAAAAAAACCGGCGCTTTCACGCCGGCCCTTCCCGTGTCGCACATGCGAAGTGGCAGACGCCTATTTCAGCGCGGCGCAGGCTTCCTGGATACGGGTGCATGCCTTCTTCAGCACCTCGTCCGACGTCGCGTAGCTGATGCGGAAGGCCGGCGACAGGCCAAAGGCGGCGCCATGCACGGCTGCAACCTTGGCCTCATCCAGGAAGTAGCCGATCAGCGTTTCGTCGCTGTCGATCCGTACGCCCTTGGGCGTCACCTTGCCGATCACGCCGCTGGCGTCGGGATAGACGTAGAAGGCGCCTTCGGGCGTCGGGCAGTCGAGGCCCGGCGCGTCGTTCAGCATGGCGACGACCATGTCGCGGCGCTTCTTGAACACGCCGTTGCGCTCTTCCAGGAAATCCTGCGGACCGGTCAGCGCGGCGACGGCGGCGGCCTGGCTGATCGAGCAGGGGTTGCTGGTCGATTGCGATTGCAGCTTGCTCATCGCCTTGATGATCCATTCGGGGCCACCGGCAAAACCGATGCGCCAGCCGGTCATGGAAAAGGCCTTGGAGCAGCCATTGACCGTCAGCGTGCGGTCATACAGTTCCGGGCAGACCTGCGCGATGGTGGCGAACGGCGTGGAAGCGTACCAGACATGTTCATACATATCGTCGGTCATCACCAGCACATGCGGATGGCGCAGCAGCACGTCGGCCAGGGCCTTCAGCTCATCGGCCGAATAGGCCGCGCCCGACGGGTTGGACGGCGAATTGAGCATCACCCATTTGGTGCGCGGCGTGATCGCGGCTTCCAGCTGGGCGGCGGTGATCTTGTAACCCTGGCTCGCGGGGCCTTCGATGAAGACCGGCTTGCCGCCCGCGAAATTCACGATGTCGGGATAGCTGACCCAATAGGGCGCCGGGATGATGACCTCATCGCCCGCATCGACGGTCGCGACCAGCGCGTTGAACAGCGTATGCTTGCCGCCCGAATTGACGCTGATCTGGCTGCGCTTGTAGATCAGGCCATTGTCGCGCTTGAACTTGAAGGCGACCGCTTCCTTGACGTCGGCGGTGCCGTCCACGTCGGTATAGCGGGTCAGGTTCTTGCGAATGGCCTCGATGCCCGCCTCTTTCACGAAATCAGGCGTATCGAAATCAGGCTCACCGGCGGACAGGCCAATAACGTCCACGCCTTCGGCTTTGAGCGCGTTCACGCGAGCGCTCATGGCGAGCGTGGCGGACGGCTGGATGCGACCGAGGGCAGCGGAAGTCTGGCTCATGGTAATAATCTTTCGAAAGAATCCCCGAGGCCCGCAATAAGGCGGACGCGGAGCGCCTTAGTGCGCAACGGACGATCCGGCAACCGGCCACTGGCCGCTTATTGGCTTTACGGCAGGATAGTGTGGCTATCGCGCCCCAATCAGTGCTGCAATGTCGCCGCCACCATGCCGCGCGAAGCGTTGCCGATGAAGAAGCCGCGCTCCAGATCATGGACGCGCAGGTCGCCTTCCACCGCTTCGCCCATCTCGATCAGGCTGCGGCGCAATATGCCCGGCAACAGGCCGCGTGATAGCGGCGGCGTCACCAGCTTGTCGCCACGCTCCACGAAGATGGAGGAAAAGCAGCCTTCCGTCAGATAGCCGGCTGCGTCGATCAGCACCACTTCATAGGTGCCGCCCCGTTTCAGCGCATCCTTGTAGAGGCTGCGATCGCTGGTCTTGTGCAGCAGGCGCTGGTCGTCGGCCGGCGCACGCCGCGGCACGGCGGCAACCCGCATGATCGCGTCGGGCCAGGTCCGATGGTCCCGCACCTCGATCGCCAGCGATCCGCCACGCGACGCCATCAGCCGCACCCGGCTGCGTTCGCGCAGGCGGAAGGTCGCGGCCTGCAATTCGTTGCGCACATCATGGCGATCGAACTGGAAGCCGAGCGCGTCGGCGCTCGCCTTGATCCGTTCAAGATGCAGGTCCAGCAACCTGATGCCTTCGAGTGGATCGAAAGCCATGGTTTCCAACAGGTCGAACTGTCCGTCAGCCAATGCCATTGAAACGTCTCAAGCCCCACAGCGCCAAAAGTCAAGCGCCCCAAAGATCATAGGAATGAAAGGAAACGCCCCTTGGCCAGGCACTCCGCCCATTCCGACCCACAATCGGAATCCGCGACGACGCCCGAGCCAAGGCCGAGCCGCCCCACCCCTGCGCCTTCTTCGACGCAAAGGGTGCGAATGGCAACATTGAACGCCGCGTCGCCCTCCGGATCGATCCAGCCCATCGTGCCGGTATAGGCGCCGCGCGGGTGCGGCTCGACCGCATCGATAATCTCCATCGCCCGCACCTTGGGCGCACCGGTGATGGAACCGCAGGGGAAGAGAATGCGCAGCACGTCGACCGGGGACAGGCCGGGCAGGATGCGCGCGCGGACCGTCGATACTAGCTGATGCACGGTGGGATAGGTTTCGACCTTGAACAGGTCCGGCACCGTCACGCTGCCGGCCTGCGACACGCGCGACAGGTCGTTGCGCAGCAGGTCGACGATCATCAGATTTTCGGCGCGCTGCTTGGCATCGCTTTCCAGCCAGCGCATCTGCGCTTCGTCCTCGACCGGGTCGGCGGCGCGGGTCGCGGTGCCTTTCATCGGCCGGGCGGTCAGCTGGCCCCGCACCTGGGTGAAGAAGAGTTCCGGCGAGAAGGACAGGATGGACTGCCCACCCGTGCGGATGACGCCGCCATAGCCCGCCGCCGCGCGCGGCCGGATCGCGGCATAAAGCGCCATCGGATCGCCCGACAGCGCCACTTCGCACGGAAAGGTCAGGTTGACCTGATAGATGTCGCCGGCGCGGATATAATCCTGCACCTGGGCAAAGGCGGCGGCATAGGCAGCCTCATCGACCATCGGCCGCAACGGACCGACCGTAGCGCCCGACGGATCGGGCAGCAGGCCGGGCACATCGGCGGACGGGATCAGCCTGACCCCTTCGAACAGCCCGAACCAGAGCAGAGGGGCAGCCGCGTCGCCCTGCGCGGCATGGGACCGGCCAAGGGCGATCGGCGCCAGCCGATCCTCCAGCGCAAGCCCCGCTTCATAGGCCATATAGCCCGCCACATGCAGCCCCTGCTCGCGCGCCTCCGCCAGCCGGTCGAGCGCAGGCTGCACTTGCGCCATGCTGTGCGCGGCGATGACCTCCACCGGATCGCGATAGAGACGCGCCGCCGCGCCGCGCGCGCGGGCATCGTCGAACAGGCAGAATTCTTCATGAGGACCAGGAAGGCGCATGGCGCTTCCTAACAGACTTTACGATCAGCGGAAGGCGATAAGGCGGCAATGCGGCGTTGCGCCGCGTCGCCAAAGCCCCTAGCGCACGGGCCATGACCGATCCCACGCCGCCTGCTGACCGTCCCGTCGCTCCCGCGATCGGCCATGGCCTGCGCGGTCGGTGCCCGGCCTGCGGCGAAGGGCGGATGTTCGCCCGCTTCCTGAAACCGGCTCCCGCCTGCCCGCAGTGCGGCCTCGCGCTGGACGGGCATCAGGCGGACGATTTCCCCGCCTATATCGTGATCCTGCTCCTGGGTCATATCCTGGTGCCGTTGATGATAGAGGTGAACGGTGCGCTGGCCATACCACTGGGCTGGCAGGCACTGATCTGGCCCGGCCTGGCGATCATCCTGGCCCTGGCGATGATCCAGCCGGTCAAGGGCGCGGTCATCGCCGTGCAATGGAGCCGGCGCATGGCCGGCTTCCGCTAGAGAAGGTCTGGTCCGGCCGTCTCTACTCAGGCTGGCGCAGGAAATTCAGCTCCATCGCCTCGCGCAGCGTGTCGTCGATCAGGCGGCGGCCTTCGGCGCCATGGGTGACGACCGTGGTGTCGCAAGTGGCGACGCACACGCCCTTCTGGAAGCCGGCCGAGCTGATGGTCCAGCTGGTGCGGCCGATATGGCCGATCGCGCAATGCACTTCGAACGGATAGGGGAAATGCGATTCCTCGACGAAGTTCAGGTTCACGTTCGCCACCAGCCAGCGCACGCCCTGTTCCTGCGGATGGCGGCCCATATGATGATGGAAACGGATGCGCGCGGTTTCGAAAATGCCGGAAATCGCCACATTGTTGATGTGGCCCATGGTGTCGAGATCCTGGAACCGCGTGTCGATGCTGGTCACGAAGCGATAGGCTTGCGGGTTCAGACGCCAGGATTCGGGTTTGGCCATGTCCTGCAATTCCTTGTCATGATCGTTGCTAGCCTCTTAACCCGGATGGCGGGTGATGCAATCATACCCGCAAAAAGTGGCACCAGTGCGGCCTTTTGGACACATAGGGCCGGCATGTGGCAACGAAGCGTTTCCGGCGCGACCGATGGACTTGGCCGGCCCGCCCTCCTAGTTTCGCGACCGATATGATAATGGATGACGCATAGGCCATGAAAGCCGTGCCAGGGAAAACGACCATGCAACGCTACAGCCGCGCCGCCATCTTCCTGCACTGGGCCATTGCCGCCCTGCTCGCGTTCCAGATCGCCGTCGGCTGGGCGCTGGAGGATCTGGGGTCGCACGGCTTCTTCCTCTATCAATGGCACAAGTCGGTCGGCATGCTGATCCTGGCGCTGACGCTCGCCCGCATCGCGATCCGTTACTGGAAGCCGCGCCCGGCAAAGCTGGAGGGCGGTTGGCAGGGCGCGCTCGCCTCGGCCGTGCATGTCGGCCTCTACGCCTTCATGCTGGGCGCGCCGCTGACCGGCTGGGCGCTGGTATCGACGGCGAAGGTCAAGGTGCCGACGCTGCTCTTCGGCATCCTTCCCTTGCCGCACCTGCCCCTCCCGGCGGCGAGCCATGCGCTCGCCGAAAACGGTCATGGCCTGCTCGCCTGGCTCGGCATCGCGCTGTTCCTGCTGCATGTCGCAGGGGCGCTGCGCCATCATGTGATGATGGGCGATGGCCTGATCTGGCGCATGATACCGGGCCGATCGCCGATCCTGCTGGTCGGCCTGCCCGCACTGATCGCCGTCGGCTTCCTTGCCGGCCGCGCGATCCTGCCGGCGCCGCGAGCCGCAACCCCCGCGCCCGTCGCCGCGCCAGCGGACAATGCGGTCGATCCGGAAACCAACATGGCGGAAACCGCCAACCTCGCCGCGCCCGCCGACAATGCCGCCGCCAACGCCAGCGAGGCCGCTGCCCAAGAACCCGCCGGCCCGCCGCCCGCCTGGACGGTGCTGCCCGGCGGCCGCATCGGCTTTTCGGTCGGCAATGATGGCGACACGATCAGCGGCAGCTTCGCCAAATGGACGGCGGCCATCGTGATGGACCCCGACCATCCCGACAGCGCCGATATCCAGGTGACGATCGGCATGGCCTCGGCCAGCGTGGGTGACGCCTATAAGGACGGCATGCTGCCGGGCGACGAGTTTTTCGGCGTCGCCGCCCATCCCACGGCAACCTTCATAGCCAAGGGCGCGGAGGCGACCGGTCCCAACAGCTACCGCGCCCGCGGCACGCTGACGCTCAAGGGCGTGTCCAAGCCGCAGAGCATCCGCTTCACCCTGTCGGGCGGCAAGGGGATGGGGGACGCCACGCGCAAGATAGCGGGCAGCGCCACCATCGCCCGCGCGCCCTTTGGCGTGGGCAATGGCGACAGCAGCAACGGCCTCGCGGCACAGGTGGCGGTGACGTTCGCCTTCACGGCGAAGCGGAAATAGGGGCATCCGATCAGCCTGATCGCGACAATTCATTGCGCACATCCATGGCCTAACTGGTACATTCTTGCCTTGGCCCCCGCTAAAGCGTAGGGGCGGCGCCTATTTTATCTTGTGCGAAGGAGACTCGACGTGGCGGCGAAGTGGACGCCGGAAAGCTGGCGGGAGCATAAGGGCATCCAGATGCCCTTTTACAGGGACGCAGAGGCGCTTGCCTCGGTAGAGGCCCAGCTTGGCCAGTTTCCGCCCCTCGTCTTTGCGGGCGAGGCACGCAATCTGAAGGCGGACCTGGCCAAGGTCGTGACCGGCGACGCTTTCCTGTTGCAGGGTGGCGATTGCGCGGAAAGCTTTGCCGAATTCCATCCCAACAATATCCGCGACACCTTCCGCGTGCTGCTTCAGATGGCGGTGGTCCTGACCTTCGCATCGAAGCTGCCGGTGGTGAAGGTCGGCCGCATGGCGGGACAGTTCGCCAAGCCCCGCTCGGCCGATACCGAGACGATCGGCGGCGTGGAACTGCCCAGCTATCGCGGCGACAATGTCAACGACATCGCCTTCACGCCGCAAGCGCGCGAACCGAACCCGCAGCGCATGGTGCAGGCCTATAACCAGTCGGCCGCGACGCTCAATCTGGTGCGCGCCTTCTCGACCGGCGGCTATGCGTCGCTGGATCGCGTCCATGGCTGGATGCTCGATTTCATGGGCCGTTCGCCCTGGGCCGCCAAGTTCGAGGCGATGGCCGACCAGATCGGTCAGGCGCTCGACTTCATGCGCGCCTGCGGCCTGTCGGCGGACACGGTGCCCCAGCTCGGCGGCACCAGCTTCTACACCAGCCATGAAGCGCTGCTGCTGCCGTTCGAACAGGCGCTGACCCGCCAGGATTCGCTGACCGGCGACTGGTATGACACGTCGGCGCACATGCTGTGGATCGGCGACCGCACCCGTTTCGAAGGGTCGGCCCATGTCGAATATCTGCGCGGCATCGGCAATCCGATCGGCCTGAAATGCGGTCCCAGCCTGGAGCCGGACGCCCTGCTGCGCCTGCTCGACACGCTGAACCCGGCCCGTGAAGCCGGGCGCATCACGCTCATCACCCGCTATGGTCATGACAAGATCGAGGCCGGCCTGCCCAAGCTGGTGCGCGCCGTGCTGCGCGAAGGGCATCCGGTCATCTGGTCCTGCGACCCGATGCACGGCAACGTCATCAAGGCGGCCAATGGCTACAAGACCCGCCCGTTCGAGCGCATCCTGGCCGAAGTGCGCGGCTTCTTTGCCGTGCATCGGGCCGAGGGCAGCTTCGCCGGCGGCATCCATGCCGAAATGACCGGGCAGAATGTCACCGAATGTACCGGGGGCGCCATCGCCATCACCGACGAAGGCCTGGCCGACCGCTACCACACCCATTGCGATCCGCGTCTGAACGCGGCGCAGAGCCTGGAGCTGGCTTTCCTGCTGGCCGAAATGCTCAACGAGGAACTGAAGGAACGCCGCGCCGCGGCCTGACCATAAAAGGGCGGGATCGCATGATCCCGCCCTTTTATGCGGCGCGACCCAAGGCAAATCTGTTCCCCGGCGCAGGCCGGCGAACGCTCAGGTCATGCACAGGGGCTGCTGCGCCCCGTCAGCCTTCCGCAGCCACCACCACGATATTCAACGCAGCGCCGCCCTCCGCGATCGCAATCAGCCGATCGACATTGGGATGCGCACCCGGACGGCTACGAGCATCGGCCACATGCTCGCCGAAAACCGCCAGCCCATGCTCTGCGGCCGCCGCGTCGAGCGCCCCGAACGCCCGCGCCAGATAATGATAGAGCGCCAGCGACCCCTGCTTGCCCGGCTGGTTCTCGATCGTCGCGACGATCCCGCCATTCGCGTCGATCAGGTCGATCCGCGCCAGCCCGTCGATCGGCGGCAATTGCGCCAGATTATCCTTGAAGTTCGCGCCTGGTTCGATGGTTGCCAGCATATGTCATGTTCCCGCATTGATAGGTCGCGGCGCCTCTCGCATCTTATAACGCCCGCTGCAATCGGCTGTCCTTCGGGCGGAGGCGGACATGGGTAGCAGTCGGAACGGCGACTTTCAGGTCCACCCCCGGAATAGCGTCATCCCAGCCTTCGCTGGGGTGACGATGAGGGTTGGGGCGATTCTGCCCATCAGCATCCCTTCCCCAATCCAACACGCTTCCAATGTAGGATTTTATCTGATCCACCCTGACAGATGGATCACCGCCTCGATCAGCATCCGCCCCTACCAACGCCGTCGCGCGCACGACGCGCCTTAGTCGCGTCATCGGCGCACAGGTGGCGCGTTTCTGTCGCCCACCTGTCGCGCCGATGGCGCATACCCGACGCATCACGGACGCGCAGATGGCGCGCGCCAGTGACCCCTATGTCGCGCCGGTGGCGCATCGGGGACGCTTCGCGAGCGCCTTGCGAGCGCTTGCGCCGCAATAGGGCCGACAACGGTGTGAACTTCGCCCCTGTCGCGTCGCAGGCGCGTTGCGACTTATGCCCCGCCGGCCCGTGCCTTGGCCTTGCGCGCGAAGATGTTCAGCACCTCGACCAATGTCGAAAAGGCCATGGCGGCGTAGATATAGCCCTTGGGCACATGCACACCGAAACCATCGGCGATCAGCACCGCGCCGATCATCAGCAGAAAGCCCAGCGCCAGCATCACCACCGTCGGGTTGCGGGCGATGAAGTTGGCGAGCGGATCGGCCGCGATCAGCATAACCGTCACCGCCACGATCACCGCGATATACATGACCGCCAGATTATCGGTCATGCCCACCGCCGTCAGGATCGAATCAAGCGAGAAGATCATGTCCAGCACGATGATCTGCGCGATCGCCGCGCCGAAGGTCATGGTCGCCACGCCCTTCTTGTCCAGCACGCCGTCCGCTGGCGCCGGATCCACGCTGTGATGGATTTCCTTGGTCGCCTTCCAGATCAGGAACAGGCCACCCGCGATCAGGATGAGGTCGCGCCAGGAAAAATCGGTTTCGAACGTCGGCGCGCCATGCTGGTCCAGCGGTCCCGAAAAGCCGAGGTTGAACACCGGCTGCGTCAGGCCGACGATCCACGCGATCATCGACAGCAAAATCAGGCGCATCACCAGCGCCAGCCCGATGCCGATCCTGCGCGCCTTGGGCCGTTGCGCTTCGGGCAGTTTATTGGTGAGGATCGAAATGAACACCAGATTGTCGATGCCCAGCACCACCTCCATCACCACCAGCGCGATCAGCGCCGCCAGGGCTGTAGGGTCGGTAAAGGCGGTAATCAGACTGTCCATGACGCTCCTCTTGGCCAATGCCCATATGGGGCCATTTGGCACGGCATCGCAACGATGGGGACGCCCGCCTGTTCCAACAGACATTGTTTGTCACATGACAGCGCTATCAAGCCACGAATGACATTGCCTGCCGCTGGACTAGGCCGCGTTGCTGCCCTAGCGAGACTGTCATTGTCCTTTTCCGTCCGGCTTTACCGTCGCGACATTCCGCCCATCTGACGAAAGGCGTTTCATGGCTCGTACCACCCTGACCCGTTTCCTGATCGAACAGCAGCGCGAGGCGAACGCGCTGCCGGGCGAGTTGCGCCTGCTGATCGAAACCGTGGCGCGCGCCTGCAAGACGATCAGCCATGCGGTCGGCAAGGGTGCGCTGGGCGAAGTGCTGGGCAGCCTGACCAGCGAAAATGTGCAGGGCGAAGTGCAAAAGAAACTGGACGTCATCGCCAACGAATTGCTGCTCGACGCCAATGAATGGGGCGGGCACCTGGCCGCCATGGCGTCGGAGGAGATGGAGACGCTCTATCCCATCCCCAACCGCTATCCCAAGGGCGAATATCTGATGCTGTTCGATCCGATCGACGGGTCCAGCAATATCGACGTCGATCTGTCGGTCGGCACCATCTTCTCGGTGCTCAAGGCGCCCGACGGCTGCGCCGGTCGCGATGTGACCGAAGAGGATTTCCTTCAGGACGGTCGCCAGCAGGTTGCCGCCGGCTACGCCATTTACGGTCCGCAGACGATCCTGGTCCTGAGCGTGGGCACCGGCGTCTTCGAATTCACCCTCGACCGCGAAGTCGGCAGCTGGGTCATGACCGATGCCGATATGAAGATGCCGCAGGGCAAGTGCGAATTTGCGATCAACATGTCGAACCGCCGCCAATGGTCGCCGGCCATTGCCCGCTATGTCGAGGAGCGCGTATCGGGCACCGCCGGCCCGTGCGGCAAGGATTACAACATGCGCTGGACCGCCTCCATGGTGGCGGACGTCCATCGCATCCTCAAGCGCGGCGGGATCTTCATGTATCCCTACGACCACCGCACGCCGGGCAAGGCCAAGCTGCGCCTGATGTATGAAGCCAATCCGATGAGCTACCTGATCGAACAGGCCGGCGGCGCGGCGAGCGATGGCTTCATGCCGATCATGGACGTCACCGCCACCGGCCTGCATCAGCGCGTCGGCGTGGTGCTGGGCGACAGCGCGGAAGTGGCGACGGTCGTCGCCTATGGCAAGGAAGCCGTGGCCGCCTGATCTGGAGCGGAGGCGGCGAGCGACAAGCGCCCCCTCCGTTCGTTTCGGGCGAAGGCGCGCGACGCTCGCATGGCGTTGAAAAAGAAAAAAGGGGGGAGAGCATGTCGCTCGATCCCCCCTGCTTCGGCTCGCCGTGCCGGTCTTAACCGGCGGCTCCTCTCCAGAAACTTTTTATATGGCGCGCCAAACAGCGATGTCGCTCTAGCCCAGTGCGATGACAAAAAAAAGGCTGATCGCGAGACCAGCCTGAAAGTTTTTAGGAGAGGATGCCTGAAAGGCACAGCCCTTTTGTCCTGACGGCCGAATTCTCGCAAATGCGAAGGGCGGAACCATGGTTGCATCAAACGCAATCCATTGCCGATGCGTGGTGCTAAGCAAATATCAGGGCTTGGCCGCTATGCCGCACCGATGCACGGCACCACTTCCCAGATGACCGGCCTGATTCGCTACCGCCGCGACATTGACGGCCTGCGGGCGCTGGCCATCGCCCCGGTGCTGCTATTCCACGCCCATGTGCCCGGCTTTTCAGGCGGCTATGTCGGGGTCGACATCTTCTTCGTCATTTCCGGCTATCTGATCACCGGCATCATCGCCCGCGAAGTGGACGAAGGGCATTTCTCGCTCGTCCGATTCTACGAACGCCGCTTCCGCCGGATCATGCCGGCTCTGGCCTTGATGATCCTGGTGGTGCTGGCTGCCGCCGCATGGCTCTATCTGCCCGGCGATCTGGAAGGCGTGCCCAAATCCGCCCTGGCCGCGACGCTGTTTGCATCCAACCTCTGGTTCTTTACCGACACCGGTTATTTTTCGGGCGGCGCGGATGTGAAACCGCTGCTCCACACATGGTCGCTGGCGGTGGAGGAGCAATATTATATCGGCTTCCCGATCCTCCTGATGCTCCTTGCCCGCTTCGCGCCGCGCTGGCGCAGGGTGGTGGTGGCGGGAATCGCCGCCCTGTCACTGGCGATCGCCATCGCGATGCAGCGCGACACCAGCGGCTTCACCTTCTATCTGCTGCCGACCCGCGCCTGGGAATTGTTCGCCGGGGCATTGCTGGCGCTGGGCGCCGTGCCGCCCCTGCGATCGCCCTGGCTGCGCGAACTGGTGGCCTGGATTGGCGTAACGGCTGTCTCGCTCGCTGTCGCACTATATGATCGCAACACCGTTTTCCCCGGCATCACCGCCCTTGCCCCGGTACTGGGCGCGGCAGCATTGATCCACGCGGCGCCGGGCACCTCCATCGGTCGGCTGCTTGGCTGGGCGCCGATGGTGGGCGTGGGGCTGATCTCCTACTCGCTCTATCTATGGCACTGGCCGCTGATCGTCTTCACCGAATATGCGACCGATCTGCCTCTGTCGGGTGGTACGCGAATCATCGTGATCGGCGTGGCGCTTTTGGCGGGAACAGCCTCCTGGCGCTTCGTCGAACGCCCCTTCCGCGATGTACGGCGCATGCCGGCGCGCATCATCTTCCGTTTCACCGGGGGCGCCATGACGACCCTCTGCCTGCTGTCGCTGGCGTTGATGGCCATGGGCGGCTGGCCCTCCCGCTTCACGCCGCAGGTGTTGGCGCGGATGGCGGGGCAGACGGATTTCGCGCCTTCACGCAAACAATGCCACGACACATATATGCGCGGTGCCCAGCCCTGCACATTGGGTGCGGATGTATCGCCCGACGCGATGCTGTGGGGGGACAGCCATGGCGTCGAACTGGCCTATGCCCTGTCGCTCGACGCGCGGGCAAACGGACGGTCGCTGGTCGAGCGCACGACATCGAGCTGCCCGCCAGTGCTGGGCTATGATGCAAAGGATCCGCGCTGCGCCGCCGCCAACCGCGCCGCCTTCGATGCCATCCGTGCCGACACGCGCATCAAGCGCATCTATCTCGCCGCCTTCTGGGCCAATGGCGATTTCGACGATCCCGCCTTCGTGGCGAGGCTGGACCGCACCATCGCCGCCATCCGTGCAGAGGGGCGGGAGGTGGTGCTGGTTGGGCCGGTCCCTCCCCAGCCCTTCGACGTGCCGCGTCACCTTGCCCATCTGGCGCAGGCAGGGCGGTCAGCGGACGCGCGGGGCGTGGATGTGGCCTGGGTAGAAGCACGGACCGTGCATCTGCGCACCCTGTTCGCGCGATGGCAGGCACGGGGCGTCCGGCTTATCGATCCGATCGCCACGCTCTGCGCAAGCGGACGTTGCGCCATCGAACATGACGGCCGGCCCCTCTACTTCGATTCGCATCATCTGAGCGTCGCCGGCGCGCGGCTGGTTACGGGAGCGCGATGATTCTATTCGGCCGCCAGCGCATAGTCGGACCGTGGCAGCTCCGCCGCCAGCGCCTCGACCATGCGGGTGACGACCGCCTGCATCCGCGCCACCCCCGGCCCCGGCCGGTCCAGGGTCACGTCCAGATAGAGCGCCCGGTCGATCTCCACCTGCAACGCATGAATGCCTTGCTCCGGCCGGCCATGGCGATCGATCATATGGTCGCCGGCATAGGGATGATTTTGCGCGACGATAAGGCCATGGCCGGTCGCGACATCGGCCGCCAGCGTCATCAACCGGCTGGATGCGCTGCGCCCGAACCGGTCGCCCAGCACCATGTTCGGGGCCAGCTGGCCAGCGGCGGGCGGCGGCAGAGGCGGCATGGAATGGAGGTCGATCAGGATCGCATGCCCATGCGCTTGTCTCGCCGCCAACAGCATGTCGGCCAGCATTGCATGATAGGGTTGGTGCACAGTCTCGATCCGACGGCGCGCCTCCGCCCAGCGCATCGGACCGCGCCACAATTCATGCGCGCCGGGCAAGCGGCGGGGAAAGAGGCCAAGGCCCCCGCGCAGCTTCGCGCTGCTCTGCAATGTGGCGTCCCGCGGCAGGTCCGCGATCATGCCGGGGTCGATTTCCCGCTCATGCCGGTTCAGGTCGATCGTGGCGCGCGAGGCGCGAGCGACGAGAACGGAAAATCCGCGCGCGATCAATGGATGGGCGAGCAGATCGACCCAGCGATCCTCCAGCCGGCGCAGGCTTTGCGGCTGAACGCGGGCGGCGGCGAGCAGATCCTCGTCATAGACGCGCCCGGCATGGGGCACGGACAGGATGACGGGCCGATCGGGCAGCGCCGGGCCATAGCGATCGAAGGCGGTCTGGCTGATGGTCGGGCAACACGGCGCGGGATGATCCAATATGGCTCCTTTCACCGGCGCGCCAAAAAAGGTTACCCGGCTGGCAAATATTTAAACCTTGTCGCATATAAGCGGGCTTCGCGCCACCCGGTCGGGTTGGCGCCAAGTGCCGTGGGACGGCCGAATGGGAATGTTGGGGGCAATGGTTCGCATTTTATTGGCCGAAGATGACGAAAGCATGCGGGTCTATCTGGCTCGTGCGCTCGAACGGTCGGGTTATGACGTCGTATCGGTGGCAACCGGACGGGAGGCCGTGCCGCATATCGAATCGGATCGGTTCGATCTGTTGCTGACGGATATCGTCATGCCTGAAATGGACGGGATCGAATTGGCGCAGCATGCTGCGTCGGTCGCACCGGACATGCGCATCATGTTCATCACCGGCTTTGCCGCCGTCACGCTGAAGGCGGGCAAGGCCGTGCCGCAGGCGAAGGTGCTGTCCAAGCCCTTCCACCTGCGCGATCTGGTGCTGGAGGTCGAACGGATGTTCGGCAGCGAGAGCGTGCCGGCGTCGACCGACACGCCCTGATCGCAGCGCGAATTCTACCCGGACTCAGTCGGGCACCACTTCCTGCATGTCTGGCGTGGGATCGAGCGGGCGGCCGGCCATCGCGGCATTGAACCGATCGCGATCCAGCCCCTTTTCCCAGACCGATACCACGACCGTCGCCACGGCATTGCCGACGAAGTTGGTGAGCGCGCGCACTTCACTCATGAAGCGATCGACGCCCAGAATCAGCGTCATGCCCGCGACCGGCACCGACGGCACGATCGATAGCGTCGCCGCCAGGGTGATGAAGCCTGCACCCGTCACGCCCGCCGCGCCCTTGGACGAAATCATCGCCACCAGCAGCAGCAAGATCTGCTGCTCCAGGCTGAGATGGACGTTGCACGCCTGCGCGATGAACAGCGCCGCCAGCGTCATGTAGATGTTGGTCCCATCCAGGTTGAAGCTGTATCCGGTCGGCACGACCAGCCCGACCACCGACTTGCGGCAACCCGCCCGCTCCATCTTCTCGATCAGGCTGGGCAGCGCAGCTTCCGACGATGATGTGCCCAACACCAGCAGCAGTTCCGCCTTCAGATAGCGGATCAGGTGCAGGATGTTGAACCCCACTGCCCATGCGACCGTCCCCAACACGACCAGCACGAACAGGAGCGCCGTCAGATAGAAAGTCGCGACCAGCCCGGCGAGATTGGCAAGCGTACCGACGCCATATTCAGCAATCGTGAAGGCCATCGCACCGAAAGCGCCGATCGGCGCCGCCTTCATCAGGATCGACACCAGTTTGAAGACGGCATGGCTGGCCGATTCCAGCACGGTCATCAGCGGCTGCGCCTTATCCCCGATCAGGGTCAGGGCGATGCCGAACAAAATCGCCACGAACAGCACCTGAAGGATATTGCCGTCCGCCACCGCCGACACCATGGTCGATGGGATGATGCTCATCAGGAAGCCGGTCAGGGTACGCTCATGCGCCTGATGCGCGTAATCGGCGACCTTGCCGGCATCCAGCGTCGCCGGATCGATGTTGAGGCCGGCGCCCGGCTGTATGAGATTGGCAACGATCAGGCCGACGATCAGCGCCAGAGTGGAAAAGGTCAGGAAGTAGGCGAAGGCCTTGGCCGCCACGCGGCCGATCGCGCCCAATTCCTTCATGCCGGCAATGCCGGTAACGATCGTCAGGAAGATGACCGGCGCAATGACCATCTTCACCAGCTTGATGAAGGCTTCGCCCAAAGGCTTCAACTGCTTGCCGGCGTCCGGCCAGACATGGCCGATCAGCACGCCCAGCGCGATCGCGGCCAATACCTGAACATAAAGCTGACGGTAGAAAGGCAGCCGTGGCGTCGCCTGAACCGGCGATGTTGGCGATGGCAGCATGATGGTCGGCGTCCCCCTGTTTGGGTCGCAGCATATGGGCGGCCCCTGCCCTGTCCAGAAGAATATCGACCTGTTCCAATTTCCTGCTTGCGCGAGTCAGCGACCCTCGTTATTGGCCCCCTCCACGGCGGGCGTGTAGCTCAGTGGTAGAGCACTGTGTTGACATCGCAGGGGTCGCAAGTTCAATCCTTGCCACGCCCACCATGACAAAGCCCGTCGCTTCATTCGAAGCGGCGGGCTTTCTCTTTTTCAGCTTTGTCCGGATCAGATCAACGAGAGGCGGCCTTGCCTTTGCTGTGCGTGCGACAGGCTGCGCGTTTTGCCGACAGGGCTCGTTCGACCTTCGCCCAGGCGACGATGTCGGCCGCGGTAATCGTCTCGTCATCGAAAGAACGGATGGGGAAGGACGTCAGAACGGACATGGACAGGACCAATGCAAAAGACAGGCGCAGGCTCGACTATAGGCTGCGCGGATGTCACGGGAGTGTCCTGAACATTACAGACTGGCAATGCGCCGGATCGGAGCGGGGATGGCAATAGCGTGCGAGATGATCGGTGGGCAGCGCGTGCTGTTCGTCATGGCGGTGGATGCCGAATATGGGCCACATCTGCGCGCGCGCTTTACGCCGTTGCTGACCGGCGTCGGACCGATCGAGGCAGCACTTGCCACCGGCATGGCGTTGCAGGCGCTGGAGCGGCAACAGGCGCTACCACAACTGGTAGTCAGCCTGGGGTCGGCCGGATCGCGCATTTGCCCGCTGGGCGAGATTTTTCAGATCGCCAGCGTATCGTGGCGCGACATGGACGCTTCACGGCTCGGCTTTACCAAGGGCGTGACGCCGCTTAGTGACCATCCCGTCGATGTGCCCCTGGTCACCCCGCTTGCCCTGCCATCCGCCCGGCTATCGACCGGTGCCAATGTGGTGGGCGGGGAGGATTATGCCGCGATCGACGCGGATATGGTCGATATGGAGACATTTGCCGTGGCGCGCGCGTGCGGGCGATTCCATGTGCCATTGATGGGGCTGCGCGGCGTGTCCGATGGTCCCGGCGAACTGGACCATATTCATGGCTGGATGGAATTGCTGGGCCTGATCGACGAGCGACTGGCGCAGGTCGTCGATTTGTTGCCCGATGCGCTCAGCGGTCAGCAGCCACCCGTCACAGCGGCGCTGCGCGGCCAGGACAGCTGATAGGTCACCAGAAAGCCGTCATGGTCGGACAGTTCGGGACCGCTGGGGCCGCCGTCGAACATCGCCTCGACGCGGATCGGTCGCACCGACACCCTGTCGCCCGGCCAGAAAAATTGCAGATCCTGCGTGTCCATCCATGGGGCGTCTCCATCCCATGACATATGCACATCGCACCCCGATACAGGCTCCGCACAGACGCGATGGACCAGGTTGAGCGACTGGTAGCGAGAGAAGTTTTCCCACCGATCTTCCGCATGGCGCATGTTGAAATCGCCGCCGAAGATCAATGGATAGGCGTCCTCATGGCTGCGGTCGATGAAAGCCGAGGCTTCGAGCGATTGCCGATCATGGGCGGCCAGATTGCGGTGCGCCGGCGCGCGGGAGGCGCCACGGCTGTTCATATGCGTGTCGTATATGTCGATCGGCGTCGGCACGCCGGGAATGGCGATGCGTGCCAGCATGATCCCCTTGTTGGCGAGGCAGTCGATCCCCGCGCAGGAGCGGCGGCCGTAGGCATGCATATCGACATGGACGATCGGATAGCGCGAGGCGATGGCAAGGCCGCTGCCGGTCAGGTGCAGGCCGAGCTCGCCGCGCTTGATGTGCGATCGGCCGGGAAGCGATTCCTTCGTCACGCCCTGCGCGCGGGTGGTGCGACGCGGGCCGGTGACGATGGCGGGATAGCCGGTGGCGGCGATCGCCTTCTTGGCCGCTCCGCTGAACATTTCCTGGAATAGGACAACATCGGGCGCCCGTCCTTCCGCACGCAGCGCGGCCAGCCGTTCACCGATGGCGCGCAGGGACGGCGCGCGGCCTGAACGGGCGGGCCAGCCCAGTCCCTCGATATTATAGGTGAGGACCGTCAGCGTGGTTGTCACCCGTTCGCGATCCGGTGCCGTGAGGATAGGCGGGCTCGCCTGCGCGCAGGTCATGGCGCTGCGGGGAAGCGGTGTGGCACAGCCGGTCGCCAGTAAGGCCAGACCGAGTGCCGCGTTGCGCAGACTCCGCATCCCCGGCATGGCCCCTGTCCGGCCTATTCGCCCTCGAAGACGATCAGCGCCTGCGACGCCACGCCATCGGCCTCCAGCGCAGCCTTGCCCCCCAGATCGGGCAGATCTACCGCGAACAGCGCCATGAGGACGCTTGCGCCCTGTTCGCGCAGCAGCTGCGCGGCGGCGAGAGCGGTGCCGCCGGTGGCGATCAGATCGTCGACCAGGATGACGCGCGCACCCTGCGGCACCTGCCCTTCATGCAGTTCCAGCCGGTCGGTGCCATATTCCAGCACATAGTCGATGCCGACGACCTTGCCGGGCAGCTTGCCCTTCTTGCGCACCGGTACGAAGCCCTTGCCCAGCGCATGGGCCAGCGCCGCGCCGAGAATGAAGCCGCGCGCCTCGATCCCGACGATCAGATCGACGTCCAGAGGGCGTGCGACATTCACCAGCCGATCGACCAGTTCGGCAAAGCCGGGACCGTCGGCCAGCAATGTGGTCACGTCACGAAACATGATTCCCGGCTTGGGAAAATCGGGGATGGTGCGGATCAGGGCCGTCAGGCTGTCGATGCTCATGCCGCCGCCATAGAGCGTTTTCAAAGCGGATGGAAACGCAGTTCGGCGGAGCCAATCATCCGCCGGTCAGGAAAACGCCTCCAGACAAATAGAGAAAGGGCGCGGTCCCCTCAAGGAACCGCGCCCTTTCTTTATGAAATTCGGCCATGCGTCGCGGACCGGCAGATTTCAGGCCGCGGCCTTTTTCTTGTCCGCCCAGATATTCTGGTAGGACATATAGGCCAGGCCCGTGGCGATCAGCAGGAAGATGATCGTCGCCAGACCCGCGCGGTGGCGGTTTTCCAGCTTGGGTTCGGCGGTCCAGGTCAGGAAGGCCGATACGTCCTGCGCCATCTGGTCCACGCTCGCCTTGGTACCGTCGCCATAGGTCACCTGGCCTTCGGCCGTCAGCGGGGGCGCCATGGCGAGGTTCAGGTTGGCGAAATAGGGGTTATAGTGCAGCCCTTCCGGCGTCTTGGCATCCGGGAAATGCTTGAGCAGTTCAGCCGGCTGATCCTGGAAGCCCGTCAGCAGCGAATAGACATAGGCGCTGCCATGATGGCGGGCCTTGGTCATCAGCGACAGGTCCGGCGGGATCGCATTGTTGTTCGCCGCCGCCGCCGCGACGTTGTTCGCGAAGGGCTTGGGGAAGTGATCGGCCGGGACCGGATCGCGGGTCGAGGCTTCGCCGGTGGCGGGATCGACCGACGGGGTCTTGATCGCCCATTGCTTGGCGATCGCCTTCACTTCGGCTTCGTTATAGCCAAGTGCTTCGAGATCGCGGAATGCGACGAACTTCAGGCTGTGACAGGCCGAGCAGACTTCCTTGAAGACCTGGAAGCCGCGCTGCAACTGCGCCTTGTCATATTTGCCGAAGGGGCCGTCGAACGAGAAGGCGACATGCTTGGGAGGCAGGTGGAACTCATGCTCCACCGTGGTTGCCGGCGGCTCCGTGACGTAGGAATAACCACCCACGAGAAAGGATATGAACAGCCAACCCGAGAAGAAGAGGCCGACGGCGATTGCACCATAGCGTACCATGTTACCTCTACCCCTTTATTCGGCCGGGACCGCGACGGTTTCGCCGTCGGTCTTGCCATATTTCGCCAGCACGGCCTCGGTGATCGAACCGGGCAGCGGCAGCGGCTTTTCAAAGCGCGCGATCAGCGGAAGGATGATCAGGAAATGGGCGAAATAATAGGCCGCCGCGATCTGCGAGATCATCACGAAAGGTTCTTCCGCAGGCGCACCACCGCAATAGCCCAGCACCGCCACGTCACCCAGAAGGATCCACCAGAATTTGCGGAAGGTCGGGCGATAACGACCCGAACGTACCGGCGACGTGTCCAGCCAGGGGAGGAAGAAGAGCAGCAGGATCGACGCGAACATCGCCAGCACGCCCAGCAGCTTTGCGGGGATGAAGAAGAAGTCCACGGTGAAGGCGCGCAGGATGGCGTAGAAGGGCCAGAAATACCATTCCGGCACGATATGCGCGGGGGTCGATAGCGGGTTCGCCTCGATATAATTGTCGGGGTGGCCCAGGAAGTTGGGCGCAAAGAACAGCAGGATCGAGAAGGCGATCAGGAACACGCCTGCACCGAAACCGTCCTTGGCCGTATAATAGGGATGGAAGGGCACGGTATCCTGCGGCCCCTTCACTTCCACGCCGGTCGGGTTGGAAGACCCCGGAATGTGCAGCGCCCAGATGTGCAGGATGATGACCCCCGCAATCACGAAGGGCAGCAGGAAGTGCAGCGAAAAGAAGCGGTTCAGCGAGGCATTGCCGGGGGCGAAGCCGCCCAGCAGCCAGGTCTGGATCGGCTCACCTACCACCGGGATCGCACCGAACAGGCCGGTGATGACCTTCGCGCCCCAATAGCTCATCTGCCCCCAAGGGAGCACATAGCCCATGAAGGCGGTCGCCATCATCAGCAGGAAGATGACGAGGCCGAGCAGCCACACCATTTCGCGGGGCGCCTTGTAGGAGCCGAAATAGAGGCCGCGGAAGATGTGGAGATAGACCACGATGAAGAAGAAGCTGGCGCCGTTGGCGTGGGCATAGCGCATCAGCCAGCCCGCGTTCACGTCGCGCATCGTCTGTTCGACGGTGCCGAAGGCGACCAGGTCATTGGCGCCATAATGCATCGCCATGATGACGCCGGTGACGATCTGGATCACCAGCGCAAGGCCGGCGAGCACGCCGAAGTTCCAGAAATAATTGAGGTTGCGCGGCACGGGATAGCCGGCACCGACCGCATTATAGACAAGGCGCGGCAGCGGCAGCTTCTCGTCGACCCACTGCATCACGGGATGCTTGGGGGTATAGTGTTCAGCCCATGGAAAGCTCATGATGGTCCCCCTCAACCCACAAGAATGGCGGTGTCGGAAGTGAAGCTATACTTCGGCACTTCCAGGTTCTTGGGGGCAGGCCCCTTACGAATGCGCGCAGCCGTGTCGTAGGACGAGCCGTGACATGGGCAGAAATAGCCGCCAAATTCGCCGCGATTTTCGCCCTCGCCCGCGCCCAGCGGCACGCAACCCAGATGGGTGCACACGCCCATCGTCACCAGCCACTGCTTCTTGCCATCGACCGTCCGCTCTTCCAGCGTCTGCGGATCGCGCAGCGTGGACGGATCGACCTTGTCGGCTTCGGCGATTTCCTTGGGGGTCAGCTGGCGCACGAACAGCGGCTGGCTGCGGAATGTGGTCTTGATGGCCTGGCCCGGCTGGATCGCCGAGAGATCAACTTCAGTCGATGCGAGCGCCAGCACGTCGGCGCTGGGGTTCATCTGGTCGATCAGCGGGAGGACGACGGCGACACCGCCGACCCCGGCGAAGCTGACCGCAGCGATGTTGATGAAATCCCGGCGGCGTACGCCATCTTCGCCGGATGGACCCGTACCGTCTGTTTGTTCAACGCTCGCCATGCACCTCTACCCTTGCAAGACTTCCCTGTCACACCGGAATGCCGTTACCGGCGCTGATTATCAAGGGCGTTGGGCACTCGACCAAGGGTCGACCCGCCTCCCCCCGGCGTGGTTCGATGGGCGTGATAACCGCACTGCGTCCGCTTTGCCAGTCGCAATATCACCTAGTCTATTGCAAATGCTCTTGATCGACTATGGCGCAACCCATGCGTATCGCCCTTTACCAACCGGAGATTGCCGGCAATGTCGGCGCCATCCTGCGCCTGGCCGCCTGTTTCCAGGTGCCCGTCGACATCATCATGCCCACCGGATTCGCCTTTTCCGACGCACGGCTCAAGCGTGCGGCGATGGACTATGGAGAATCGGCCGACGTCACCCGCCATGCCAATTTCGCCGCCTTCGATGCGGAACGGCGCGCGCAGGGCCGCCGCCTGTTGCTGATGAGCGCCCATGCCTCGCAGAAATTGCCGGAGGTGCAGTTTCAGGCCGACGACATACTGCTGATGGGATCGGAAAGCGCCGGCGTGCCGACCGACGTGCGCGATCTGGCCGATATCCGTATCCGCATCCCGATGGCGCCCGGCTTTCGATCCTTGAACATCGCCGTTTCCACGGGCATCGCGGTCGCCGAAGCCCTTCGCCAGACCGGAAAGTTTCCCGAATGACTGCCAGCAATCCTGTGCCCGCCGTGCCTTTCCCGCTCGATGCCCGGCAGCAGGCAGCGCGTGGCTGGTTCGAATCGCTGCGGGACAGGATCTGCGCCGAGTTCGAGGCGATCGAGCGGGAAGCGGGGAGCGATGCGTGCTTCGACTTCACGGCCTGGGATCGCGAAGCCGAAGGACAGGCCCCCGGCGAGGGCGGCGGCGGCGTGCGCGGGGTGATGAAGGGCAAGGTCTTCGAAAAGGTCGGCGTCAACGTCTCGACCGTGGGCGGCGAATTCGCCCCCGGCTTTGCCCAGACCATCCATGGCGCGGGCGACAATCCCGCTTTCTTCGCCACCGGGATCAGCCTGGTCGCGCATATGGCCAATCCGCATGTGCCCGCCGTGCATATGAACACGCGCTATCTGGTGACGACGAAAAACTGGTTCGGCGGCGGCGCGGATCTCAACCCGCCTTTGCCGCGAGAGGAGGATACGGCGCATTTCCATGATGTGCTGAAAGCCGCCTGCGACGCCCATGATCCCGATCATTATCCGCGCTTCAAGGCATGGGCGGACGATTATTTCTTCATCCCGCATCGCAATGTGCATCGCGGTGTGGGCGGCATCTTCTACGACCATCTGGAATGTACCGACGATGCCGCGTTCGAGGCGAATTTCGCCTTCACCCGCGCCGTCGGCGATGCTTTCCTGAATGCCTTCCCGCCGATCGTACGGCGGCGCATGGATGAAGCATGGACGGAGGCGGATTATCGCACCATGCTGGAATGGCGGGGGCGCTATGCCGAATTCAACCTGGTGCATGATCGCGGCACGCTGTTTGGCCTGAAGACCGGCGGCAATATCGACGCGATCCTGATGAGCCTGCCGCCGATGGCGAGCTGGCGCTGATGCCCTTCATTCCAGTCGAGCCGGGCATGGTCGCAACGGTCGTCACCCATCTGGAGATGCTGGAACGCCCCCGCCCCGCGCCCATCCCGTCAGCACCTTTGCGGCTGGTGCCATGGAAACAGCCGGACCTGGGTGCCTATCGGACCCTGTTCCGCCGGGTGGGTGCACCATGGCTGTGGTTTTCGCGGCTAGTGATGGCCGATCCGGATCTGGCGGCCATCCTGCATGACCGGGCAGTGGAGATTTATGCCGTCACCGATCTGCGAGGCACCGAGGTCGGCCTGCTGGAACTGGATTTCCGGTCGCTGCCCAATTGCGAGCTGAGCTTCTTCGGGCTGGTGCCCGAATTGAATGGCAAGGGGCTGGGCCGCTGGCTGATGGCGCAGGCCAAATCGCTTGCTTGGCGCAAGGGCGTGGAGCGTTTCTGGGTCCATAGCTGTACGCTCGACAGCCCGGCCGCCCTGGCTTTCTATATCCGCTCGGGTTTTACGCCCTTTGGACGCGAAATAGAAATCTTCGCTGACCCGCGACTGGCCGGCATACTCCCGCGCGAGGTGGCGCCGCATGTTCCGCTGCTGGACGTGCGATAGGCGTTCAGCGGAAAATGTCCGTCATATCCTGCGGCTGCGCCTGCCGATAGAGGCGCGCCAGCATCACCAGCATATAGACCTGTGCGATGCTGGATACCGCGGCGCCGGCCAGACCACCGGCCAGGCGCGCGGCATCCGCCCCGCCGGCCAGACCAGCCAGCGAGCCGATGATCGCCTGCGCCGCCGACCCGGCGATGGTCGATAACAGCATGACGATGATCAGGAAGCCGAACAGGCGCCAGAAATAGCCGCGTGTCAGCGCCCAAGCCTGCCGCAACGAATCCATCACACCCAGCCGCGTGTCGATCACTACCGGATTGAGCAGCACGAGCCGGATGCTGGCGAAGAAGATGATGCCCGCGAGACCGAATCCAAGCAGCAGGCCAGCCGCAGCGGCCAGTTGTTTCGAGGCCAGCGAAAAGGCCACGCCCACCAGCGCCGCCGCGATGAAGATGACGGCCACGGCGACGACCACGATCAGCGCCGTGCCGATCAGTACCGGCAGGCGTGCGAAGCTGAGGCGCAATGCCTCCCCCACACTGATACCCGGGCGCAAGGCCAGCGCAAACAAAGTGAGCGACCCGAACCAGATAAGGATGATCGTCAGCAGCATCGCCAGCCCGAAGCCGGGCGGCATCACCGGTATCGCATCCGGCTTGGGCTGCGCGAACCAGGCCTGCAATTCGGGCGGCATCATTTCCTGAAGGATAAGGCCGGGCAGTGCGACGAACAGCAGCGCCACCGGAAACAGCAGGGCCGCTTCGCGCGCGATGAAGGCCACCGCCTCCTCCCATGCCTTGCCGATCGACATTGTCGCCATATCTATGCTGCCTGCCCTATATGCTGGAAATGCGGCGCGAGACTTGATCGCTCGGCCCGCCCAAGTCAAGGAAGCGCCCATGCCTGATGTTCCTTCCGATCTGCCACCGCCCTTTCCTGCCTCCGTCGAATGGCGGGTCGATCCCGGCCTGGTCGACTATCCGGGTGCGCTGGCGGAGATGGAAACGCGCGCGGCCGCCATATATGAAGGCGGGGCGCAGGAACGGGTGTGGCTGCTGGAGCATCCGCCGCTTTACACTGCCGGAACCAGTGCCGATCCGGCCGAATTGCTCGACGCACGCTTTCCGGTACATGATGCCGGGCGCGGCGGGCGATATACCTATCATGGGCCGGGGCAGCGGATCGGCTATCTCAACATAGACCTGCGCGAACGGGGCAAGGATGTGCGCAACTTCGTGCATCATCTGGAGGGGTGGATGATCGCGGCGCTGGGCGACCTGGGCATCGCCGCCCGGCGCGCGGAAGGACGGATTGGCATCTGGACCGACGATCCACAGGGGCGGGAGGCAAAGATCGGCGCGCTGGGCATCCGTGTCCGACGCTGGGTGACGCTCCATGGCTTTGCGATCAACGTCGATCCCGACCTGTCCCATTTCGGCGGCATTGTGCCATGCGGTATCAGCGAATACCCGGTTACCAGCATTGCGGCATTGGACGGCAATGCGTCGATGGCGGCGCTCGATGCGGCGCTCAAGGCCCATTTTCCGGCTTTTATCGGCAACCTCAAACGCTGCGGCGCAGGGGTTGAGGAATGTAACATAGGCCGTTAGGTTTGACGCTTTCGCCGGGTGGGGGAATTGCCGGGCACCCATTATTCAAGGAGATCCGGATGCGTTCTGACGCAAAGACGTTCTTTACCCTGGCCCTGATGGCCTTGACCCTGCCCCTGGCGGCCTGCGGCGGTAAGGAAGAAGGCGGAAACAAGGTGCAAATGAAGGATATGGAAGTGGTGGACGGCACTGCCACCGACGCCATGACCGATCTGGATGGCGTACAGAGCGAAGGCACCGCCGTGGCGCTTCCCGACAATAATAGTGCGAGCAACAGCAGCGCCCCCGCCAAGCCCGCGCCGGAAAAGGCCCCTGCCCAAGAAGCGGAAGTCCTGTCGGACCAGTAGGACTGGCGCGATCGTTCAGCATTGGTACAAGAGGCCAGATAGACTGAGGGCGCCGGTGTTGGCGCCCGTCCAGAGAGGCAAAAATTCATGATTTCGCGTTTCCCGTTGCGCCGCGCGCTTGCCGGTCTGACCCTGGCGATCGCGCCGATAATCGCGCAGCCGGCATCGGCCCAATTCTTCTGGTCCCCACCCGACATGAATGCACCGGCACTGACGGATGCGACCGCTGCCACCGCGCTTGGCCTGCCTGGCGCTACGCCGGCGGAAATCAAGGCTGGCCTGGCCTGGAATCTGCGCGCCGCGCTGAACGTCGCCGCCCTGCAATGCCAGTTCGAACCGACCCTGCTGTCGACCAGCAACTACAACGCCATGATCGCGCATCATGACGCGGAGCTGGATTCGGCGCAGGCGGTTCTCCTGGGCTATTTCCAGCGCACCGTGGGCAAGGGCAAAGCGGGCCAGTCGGCGTCTGACATGTACAACACCCGCATCTATTCGGGCTATTCCACCGTGCAGGCGCAAAAGGGATTTTGCCAAGCGACGGCAGAGGTCGGACGACAAGCCATCTTCGCTGAACGCGGCACGCTCAATGAAGTGGGTCGCACCGGCCTGGCTTCCATCAAGAAGTCGCTCGTCGCGGCAGGCGAGCAATTTTACGGCACGCCGGGCTATGACTATGTCGTCGCCCTGCCGTCCTTCGACCCCAAATGCTGGAAGAAGGGCGTGCTACTGCCGGTCTGTCACCAGGCGTGGAACGACAAGACCGGCGTCAAGCCCTGATCAACTGACGATATCAGCGCAGGCCCAGATATTTATGGGCCTGCACCGTCAGCCGCCATTGCGGCCGGTCCATGACCAGCGCGATGGCAGCGCGGGCATTGTCGATCGCATGGGGATCGTCCAGCGGCTGGAGCAGATGATGGTCGAACGTCCATCCCTCCATCGCCGCGACATCCGTCAGGCTATGCCCGCCATCGGGTTGCGGCCAGACCAGCTTCAACTCGTTACCGGACCGCTGGACCACATCGCTGCCCGCCTTGGGGCTTATGCAGATCCAGTCGATGCCGGGATGGGCGGGAATGGTGCCATTGCTCTCGATCGCGATGGTGAAGCCGCGAGCATGGAGCGCGTCGACCAGCGCGTCATCGACTTGCAGCATTGGCTCTCCGCCGGTCAGGACGATATAATGCCCCGAAACGCCCTCACCCCAGAAAGCCAGCGCAGCATCGGCCAGCGTCGCGGCATCCGCAAACTTGCCGCCGCCAAGTCCATCGGTCCCGACGAAGTCGGTATCGCAAAAACGGCAGACTGCATCGCGCCGATCCTGCTCCCGCCCGCTCCAAAGATTGCAGCCCGCAAAGCGCAGGAACACAGCGCGCCGACCCGCCTGCACCCCTTCCCCTTGCAGGGTTAGGAACATTTCCTTGACCGCATAAGCCATCGCCGTCCGCCTTTCAGGGTCGCACGGCGTAGATGGTGGGATCGGGAAGGCCGGCTTCCTCATAGCCTTTCGACCGCAGGCGACAGCTGTCGCACAGGCCGCAATGCTTGTTGTCGGGCGTAGGGTCGTAGCAGGACCAGCTGAGACCCGCATCCAGTCCCAGCCGATCGGCTTCGCGCGCGATATCTGCTTTGCTCATATATTGGAGCGGCGTTTGGATCCGGATCGGACGGCCCTCCACCCCTGCCTTGGTCGCCAGCGTCGCCATTGTCTGGAAGGCGTCGATAAATTCCGGACGGCAATCGGGATAACCGGAATAATCGAGCGCATTGACCCCGATGAAGATGTCGCTCGCGCCCGCCACTTCGGCAAGGCCCAGCGTCAACGACAGGAAGATCGTGTTGCGTGCCGGCACATAGGTGACCGGAATCTCCTCACCCACACCACTTTTCGGCACGGCGATGTCGGCGGTCAGCGCCGATCCGCCAAACGCCGTGAGATCCAGCGGCAAGACGATATGACGGATGGCGTTGAGCGATTCGGCGATGCGCGCAGCGGCACGCAATTCGACGCGATGCCGTTGATTATAATCGATCGACAGCGCGAAGATGCGATAGCCGGCCTCACGCGCGAGTCCGCCCGCGACCATGGAATCGAGCCCGCCAGAGAGCAGGACGACGGCGAATTTTCCTTCATTGGCAACCATGGGCCCGCGCTACGCCTCGTTGCGCCGCAGTGCAAGTATGGGGAGGCCTCCAGCGCAGGTCATGGACAGGCGCCGATCCGCCGCCCCTCGGCCGCGAAGGCGAAGGGCGCGCCATCGGCAACGCCCTGCGAGCGGATCTGCACCAGGCGGGTTGTTTCCACGCGCAGGTCCGTGCGGCCATTGCCCGCCGCAGCGCAGTCATAGCTGACGGTAACGGCATGAGCGCTGTCGCTGACGGTGAAGCTGCGGCACGATGTCCGGCCATGCTGGACCTGAAGCAATTGGCGCAGATCGCTGATGCAGAGCTTGCGCGTCTGCCCCCCTTCGCCCCGGTCGCGCAATTCCCATTCGCCGGTTTCCAGCCCGTGCAGGGCCTGAAGCGCGGGCGCCGCTGCCGGTACCGCGCCAGTCACAGCGGCCGATGCGGTCGCCGTCGCCATAGTCATCGCGAGCACGCCGAGCGCGCGCCATTTCGCCCTCTTCATGTTTCCGCCCATTCCCGTTACCGGCCCTGATGCCGTGCTGAGCAACAGTTGCTCGCACGACCCCATGCAGCCCAATTGCGGCATTTTCATAACGCGCGCGGCGCATGCTGCCCTGATTGCGGATATCGTGAGCGAAACGATTATTTTCAATGGGCGACGAAACTGTCCAGCGCGAGCGGGAAGAGGCGCGAGCAAAAGGCGCAATCCACGCCGATAATGCCCTTTTCATCCGCCATTTCCGCGCGTTCGCTGGCCGGAAAACGGCCGATGACGTCGCGAATATGGGTCAGATCGCACCGGCACCCCTTGGCCAACGGCGTCGCTTCCGACACGCGCACTTCATCCTCTTCATGGAAGAGGCGCCACAGGATATCGCTCAGCGGAAGCGCGTCGTCGGTTAATTCTTCTGGCTTGAGCGTATGGGCCAGGGCCTGGACATGCTCCCATTCCGGATGGTCGTGACGCACATGCAGGCGTTCGCGCCCCACCTCTCCCTCCGGCAGATGCTGGAGCAGCAGGCCGGCCGCGATGCACCCGGCGCCAGCGTCATGCCGCGTGTCGATCTGGATGATGCTGGGGATTTGCTCGGACTGGAAGAAATAATGCTCGGCGGCCTGCGCCAACGACTGCCCCTCCAGCGGGACGATACCCTGATAGCGCTCGCCACTGACGGATTGGTCGAAGGTGATGGCCAGATAGCCCTTGCCGAACAGGCCGAACAGGGTCGGGTCAGCCCCCAGTTCCGCAAGGCGATCTGCGTCGAATTTCACATAACCGCGCAGGTCGCCATCCTTGTAATCGGCCACCAGCAGGCTGACGACGCCATTTTCGGTCTGCGCCTGTAGCGTCAGCTGGCCATTGGCCTGCTTAAGCGTACTGCCCAGCAAGGCCGCCAGCACCAGTGCGGAGGCAAGCAACCGCTCGATCGCGGGCGGATAGGCATGGGCGGCGAGCACCTGGTCCAGCACCGGCCCCAGCCGCACGAGGCGGCCGCGCGCATGACGCGAAGGGATGGTGAAGCCAAGGGCCTGGTCGAGATGGGGACTGGTCACGCTAATTCCTTCCGATCCCTGCGCGTCCCGAAAGCCGCGAAGCCCGCCCTTCGCCGTTCAGCGCAGGACAGGCCCCAACGTTCTCGAAAGGCGAACGGGAAATTTCGCCCGAATATAAGGTGCGCCTACAGCTTTCCAAGCGCCCAGAGCAGCACCGACTTCTGGGCATGGATGCGGTTTTCCGCTTCGTCCCAGATCAGCGACTGCGGACCGTCGATCACCGCTTCTGTCACTTCCTCACCGCGATGGGCCGGCAGGCAGTGAAGGAATTTGGCTTGCGGCTTGGCGCCGGCCATCAAATCCGGCGTCACCTGATAGGGCATCATCGCCGCCAGCTTGGCGTCGGCATGGGACTGCCCCATGGAAATCCAGGTGTCGGTCACGACGACATCGGCGCCGCGTACAGCCTCCGCCGCATTGCGCGTGAGCGTGATGGTCGATCCCGCCGCCCGCGCCGCGTCGGCGAAGGACGGGTCTGGATCATAGCCTTCGGGAATGCCCATGCGCACGTCGAACTTGAGCAGTCCCGCCGCCTCGACGATCGAATGAAGGACGTTGTTGCCATCGCCCAGCCAGGCCCACTGGCTGCCGGGCAGCGCCACGCCATGTTCCACCACGGTCAGCAGGTCGGCGACGATCTGGCACGGGTGCGAAAGGTCGGTCAGGCCGTTGATGACCGGGACGGTGGCATATTCGGCCATTTCCTCGATCTTGGCGTGATCGTCGGTGCGGATCATGATCGCGTCGCACATGCGGCTGAGCACACGCGCGGTGTCCGCGATGGTTTCGCCGCGACCAATCTGGCTGGTCGCGCCTTCCAGGAACAGCGACGTGCCACCCAGTTGGCGGATCGCCATGTCGAAGCTGACGCGGGTGCGGGTGCTGTTCTTTTCGAAGATCATCGCCAGCGTATGGCCGGCGAGCGGCGCGTCGGCGTCGACCCAGCCCTTGGGCTTGCCTTGCCGCGCGGCCTTGCGGTCGATGGCATCCGCGATCATCGCGGCGATAGCGTCGCCGCCCGCATCGGTGAGATTGAGGAAATGCTTGGTCATTGGAACCCCTTCACCCACATCTCCGTTGGGTTCGAGCCTGCCGCAACTGTTCTCGACGGACGCTTTTTGACAAGCTCGAAGTTGCTCGAACCGAACGGATGGGGAAAGATTGGTATCAGGCCGCCTTGGCGTCCGCGAAGGTCCGCGCGCCGGCGGAAATCTTCTCGATACATTCGGCGATGTGGTTTTCCTCGATGACGAGGGGCGGCAGGATGCGCAGCACATTCTGGCCGGCCGACACGGCCAGCAGGCCATGATGGTCGCGCAGATGGCCGACAAAGGCGCGTGCATCATAAGCGTCCTTCATCTTGACGCCCAGCATCAGGCCCATGCCGCGCACATCCTCGAACATGTCGTCATGATTGGGGATGAGCTGCTCCAGCGCCGAACGCAGGCGTGCGCCCATGGCGGTCACCTTGTCCAGAAAGCCTTCGGCCAGCACTTCTTCCAGCACGGTGATGCCCACCGCCATGGCGAGCGGGTTGCCGCCATAGGTGGACCCATGCGTGCCGAAAACCATGCCTTTGGCCGCTTCCTCGGTGGCGAGGCAGGCGCCGAGCGGGAAGCCCGCGCCGATCCCCTTGGCCACGGCCATGATGTCCGGCGTGATGCCATATTGTTCATGGGCGAAGAATGTGCCCGTCCGAGCATAGCCGCATTGGACTTCGTCCAGAATCAGCAACAGGCCATGCTCGTCGCAGGCCTTGCGCAGCCCCTTGAGAAAGTCCTGCGTCGCCGGAGTCACGCCGCCTTCGCCCTGCACCGGTTCCAGCAGGAAACCGGCGGTGTTATCGTCGATCGCCGCCAGCGCCGCGTCGAGATCGTTGAAGGGCACGACCTGGAAGCCGGGCAGCAGCGGTTCGAAGCCGTCGCGCATCTTGGGCTGGCTGGTGGCCGAAATGGTTCCCAGCGTGCGGCCATGGAAGGCGTTGTCGAAGCTGATGATCTTGTGCCGATGGGCCTGCCCGTTGGCGAAATGGTAGCGGCGCGCGGTCTTGATCGCGCACTCCACCGCTTCCGCCCCCGAATTGGTGAAAAATACGGTGTCGGCAAAGCTGTTATCGACCAGCTTCTGCGCAAATTGCTCCCCCAACGGCGATCCGTAGAGGTTGGAGATGTGCATCAGCGTCGCGGCCTGATCGGCAATCGTCTGCACCAGCCGGGGATGGCCATGGCCGAGCAGATTGACCGCAATACCGCTGGCGAAATCGAGATAGCGTTCGCCGCGCTCCCCGATCAGATAGCAGCCCTCGCCTCGCACCGGACGGACATCGCACCGGGGGTAAACGGGCATGAGCGGCGTAATCGACATGGGCCTTCCCTTTCTGGGTGATGCTGCGCGTCCTGTGCGCATTGGGTAGAACGCAAAAAGGCGGCCCCCGCCGGGCCGCCCTTCGCGAGCACCGCCTATACAAGCGGCATGTTGGGGGCGCAACCCCGCCCGGACGGGCGCTCGCGCCTGGGATCAGCGGCCGATCAGGGTCCAGGCGTCAGCGATTTCGGCGATGATGTCGCGGGCCTGCTCGACCGGTGCAGCGGATCGTTCCTGCGCTCCGACCAGCAACAGTCGGCGGGCTTCGCGATAGATTTGCGCCAGGCCGACCGAGATGTCGCCGCCCTTGTCGAAATCCAGGCTCGATTCGAGCGCGAAGAGGATCGACATGGCCCGTGCCTGCTTGTCGGAAACCTTCATCCGGTCACCATTGCGTTCGGCCAGCGCCGCCGCTTCAAGCGAGAGCAGCAATTCGTCGAACAGAATCTTGACCAATGCGTGTGGCGTCGCGCCTTCGGTACGGCTGCCCGAATGGACCGCTGCGTAACGGCGTGCCGCGCTGGCGCCTGCATAACCCTGATTGTAAAACATCGTCTGCGTCCCCGATTAACTGTCGCTGTTGTTCCAGACCTCGATCTGCTGTTCGAGGTAGCTTTGTGTGGCCTTGAGCGCGGACAGCCGCGTCTCCATTGCTGCGTAAACCTTGGTCAGCTGCGCCTCGTAATTGACCATCTTCTCATCGAGGTCTTCGAGCTGCTGGGTAAAATCCTCGGCCAGCGCGTCGTAGCGCGTCTGCGCCGTCTTGAGCGGACCGTCGGCCCGTTCGATATTGTCACGAACCGAATCCATCAGCGCGGACAGGCCCAGATTGCCGGCAGTCGACACTTTGGGGTTCACCATGTTGGTGACGCCTTCCGGGTCCGCCTCCATCGCCGCGGCCAGGCGGGCCGTGTCCAGGCTGAGTGTGCCGTCGCGGTTGGTCGACACGCCGATATCCGACAATGTCTTGAAGGTGCCAGTCGATGCCAGTTGGGTCGATGTCATGGCGGACAATTGACGCTTCATGTCGCGCACGCCCGCCACGCCGTTCAACACGCCGGAACTGGACTGGTCCGCGCCGGTGGCGGTCGCGGTGTTCAGCCCCTTCATCAGCGTGTTGTAGGCGTCGACAAATTCCTTGAGCAAATCCGACAGACCGGCCGTAGGCTGGCTCATCGACAGGGTTACATTGGTCCCTGGCGACGCCTTGTTCAGGTCGATCCGCAGATAGGGAATAGCGTCATCGATGGTGTTGCTCGCATATTCATAGGCGACGCCGTCGAGCGTGACCTTCGCATTTTGCGGGGTGGACGAGCTGGCAAAGCTCATTCCGCCCAGGATAGTGCTGCTATCGTCAGCGGTGGCGCTGACCGTGAAATCATTGTCAGCGCCGGTTTCGCCCTTGAACACCAGGCGCGTGCCTTGGGTATCGGTGACGACACGCGCGGTGACACCGGTGTTTGCAGCGTTGATCGCCGAAGCCAGGCCAGCAAATGTGTTGTTGGTGGAATCAAGCGTGATCGTCGTGGCTTCGCCGGCCGCGTTGGTGAGCGTGAAGCTGCCGGTGCCGATCGCCGTGCTCCCCGTCGCGCCGCTGGTCGTGGTCGACGAATAGACGCGCGCCGTGGCAAGCTGCTCTACGGTCAGCTGCGCGGGCAGGCCGCTGGGGCTGCCGCCGCTGAGCATCGTCACCGACGCAATGCTCGCGTCATTGGACGAGGCGGTACCGGTATAGGCGGCGCCGGATAGCACTTCGCTCAGTGCGTCGGCGAAAGTATCGAGCGAGCTGATCGCGGACGCCAGAGCGGAAATGCGCGACGTGTTGAGCGTTTGCTGACTGGTGATCGCCGTCTGCTTGGGCTCACGGGTCGCACTGACCAAGCTGGATACCAGCGCCGACGTGTCGATGCCCGATCCAGCGTTGAGCGCCGTCAAAATGCTGCTGCCTACCGCGGTCATGCGTTTTCCTTTCAAGGGGATAGAACGGCGGTAGCGGCAAGACCTTTAGGAATGATTTTCGCAACGGTTTTTCGCGGACAATGACGCACCGAAACGGCCAAAGGCATGATCCGCATCGGCGGATCATGCCTATCCCGAGCGCCCGACGGCGACGGATATCAAATGGCTGACGTTGCGATCTGCTCGACCGTGGAACGCGAAACCTGGGCGTGCGCAGCATGGGAATAGGATGCCCGCTCGACAATGCGCTTGGCCAGCACGGCGGCATGTTCGACCGCCTCCTTGCTGGCAGGTGGCAGAGGGACCAGCACCATCGGGCGCGGAATCATCGCCTGGATGGCACCGGCGGCATCGTCCACGCTGCCTGCCCCGGACTGAAGATCGGCAAGGATTTCAGCAACGCGGGCGTGAACCTCTACATATTCGGCGACGCTGGCCAGATCGTCATCCACGACGGCCTTGTCCTTCTGCGCCCCGGAATCCTGTTGCGCAGTGTCGCGGACAGGCGCCTGGGCAGACCGACCGGCTGCCACAGACTGTACGGTCTGGACAGGCGAAGGCGCACGCGACGCCGTCCGGTCTATCGGCGGCAATTCTGTCCTAGATACATAGTCGCTCATGACGCACCACCAGAATGCATCCCCACAACAGCCATTACGGCCAGTCGCGATTAAACTTTAACGGATCGGGAAATTTTTTTTGTGGTGGAACAGGCAGAGCGCGATGGCAATCGGAATGAGGCCAGGCCCCGGAAGCCCGACCATCCCTGCAACCAGTTGAAACAGAGGCAGGAAATAGGCCAATATCGGCACGGTTCGTCGTTCACCGCCGGCCAGAAATAGCACTGCCATCGCTGAAGAAGACAAGATGTCGTAGGACAGCATATAGGGCGTGGCCGATACCGCGCATGCGAGAAACAGCATGTTGGCCGACAGGTCGGTCGTGGCAGGCCGATCACGAAACCGCAGCCAGACCAGGGTAGCCGCAACACAAGCCAGCGCCATCTGGAGCGCGCTTGCGAGTGGCACGGCGACCCCGATCATGCGCAGGTTCATGAACAATGTTGCCATGAACGGACCGGCCAGATGATCCGGATCGCGCAGCACAAGCGACTGGTTGGCGATGCCGGTCTGGACATAGATGCGCCAGATATCGACGCCCCAGAGCAAGGCCACCAACGCAACCAGTGCCAGGCTGGACGCGGCGGCGGCAAGGAAGGCGCGCCAGTTGCGGGTCGCAAGGAACAGGATGGGGAAAAGCAGGGCCAGCTGGGGCTTGATGAGCAGCAGGCCGACCAATGCCCCGGCCAGCCAGGGTCGATCTTCGCGCCAGCGCAGCACGGCCAGAATGATGGCAGCGGCGAACAGGGCAAATTGGCCGGAGATGATGCCAAGTAGCGCGGCGGGCGAGGCGAGCAGCAGGACGACCGGCCGAAAATCGCGTGTCCACAAGCGCATTGAGACAGCGAAAGAGACAGCCCCACACAGCGTCCACAAGGCCAGTGCCGGCAGATAGGGCAGCAGCCCGAAAGGCGCAGACACCAGCATCGCGACCGGCGGATAGGACCATAGCTGGCCCGGATAGCCGCCCCCCACCGCCGATCCCAGCGCGGCGAGATATGTGTCCATGTCGTAGTATCGTTCAGGGCTGTCGCCCCATGCGGCGCGGCCGTACATCCAGATGTTGAGGAAGTCGCGTCCCACCACCAGCGACGTCCCGTCACGCGGCATGCCGCGGCCGGGCGTCAGGGTGAGGATATAGGCGGGCACGAAGACCAGCAGCAACAGGCCTGCCCCGACCCACAGGATGCGCAACCGGTCGGCCATGAAAGCCTATTGTTTCTGCCCGTTCGCGTCGAAGCGCATGTCTTCTGGCACGGTGATGAAGGGGCGGTCCATTTCCGTCGCCATCTTGTTTTCCACTCGAAACACGAACGCCAGCACGGTCGCCACCGCCATGAAAAGCCCTTCATTGACGATCTCCCCGGCGCGCGAGGTGAAATAGACGGCGCGGGCAAGGTCGGGATATTGAAGGACGGGCACGCTATTCTGGTCCGCCAGCTCGCGGATCGACGCGGCGATGGCGTCGCAGCCGCGCGCCACCACCACCGGAGCCGCATCCACGCCTGGTCGATAGCGTAGTGCGACGGCGAAGTGTGTGGGGTTGGTGAGGATGACGCTGGCTTCGGCCACCGCCTGACGGGTGGAGCCGTTCAAGACCTCAAACTGGCGGCGACGGATCTGGCCTTTGAGTTCAGGCGAACCTTCGCTTTCCTTATGCTCGTCCTTGATTTCCTGCTTGCTCATGCCCAGCCGCTTGGCCCGCTGCATGATCTGTGCCGGCACGTCGATGCCTGCGATCAGGAACAGGCCGCCCGCCATGACGAGGCAGGTCAGGATGAAGATATTGCCAAGGTCGGCCATGGCCGGCGCGACGCCCATCTTGCCGAGTGCGGTGATCTCCGTCAGCCGGTCCCAGATCAGCCAGACGCCGATGCTGCCGAGCAGGCCGACCTTGGCGATCGACTTGAGCAGTTCGATCAGGCCTTGTGTCCCGAAAATCTTCTTTATGCCGGCAGCCGGGTTCATCTTCGACGCCTTGGGCGCGAAGGCACCGGGGCGGAAGCCGAGCGATCCGAGCAGGGCCGGCGCCGCGATAGCCGCGATGAAGGTCGCGAGCATCACGCCAGCGGCCGGCACGGCGATTGCGCCCAGCAAGGCGGCACCGCGCGCGGCCGGCGAAAAATCGACGATATCCTCCCGCCGGAAGCGCAGTGCGTCGGCCAGCATGTCCGACAGCGCGTCGATCAACGAAGGGCCGGTTATCGCCAGCCAGGCGATGCCAGCCATCACGACCAGCGCAGTACCCAGTTCGCGCGACTGGAGAATGTCGCCCTTCTTCGCAGCGTCGCTCAGTTTTTTCTGGGTTGGTTTTTCGGTCTTTTCACCGCCACCGGGACTGTCCGCCATGGCCTATCGTCCTTCCGCGATCGACTGGGCTTGTTCCAGGCCAGCCTTGAGCGATGCGGTGATGCCTTCCGCCATGATCGGCGCGGCGATGGCCAGCAGGACGATCCCCGCCATCATCGCCACCGGCATGCCGACCGCAAACAGGTTGAGCGAGGGCGCAGCACGCGCCAGCATGCCCATGATGATCTGAACCAGCACCAGCGCGAAGCCGACGGGCAGCGCCACGGTGACGCCGGCACCGAGCAGCGATCCGCCAAAGGTCACGAGGCGCCAGACTGTGTCGTTGGACAGGATCGCGCCACCCGGCGGGATCGCCTGATAGCTTTGCACCACGAAGCTGGCGAGCAGCAGATGGCCGTCCATGCCGAGCAGGAGGAAAGTAGCAAGGACCGAAAGGAATGTGCCCAGCACCTGAGTCGATTGGCCCGAAGAGGGGTCGATCATCGCCGCGAAGTTGAGGCCCATGGCGTTGCCGATGGTTTCGCCCGCAACGAAGGCGGCGGCATAGCCGATCTGGACCGCGAAGCCGAGGGCGAGGCCCGCCAGCACTTCGCCCGCGACCATCATCACCCCTTCGAAACTGGCGATACCATCATGCGGCAGGGTGATGGTGACGCTGTTGAGCGCGGCAAGGCCGAGCGCCAGGCTGAGGATCAGGCGCAGTTGGAGCGGCACGGCGGGCGCGCCGAAGACCGGCGCGGCGATGAAGGCCGCGCCCGGCCGGATCATCGCGATGAGCCAGATCCACAACTGCGTTTCCACGCCCGTGAAACCGGGCGCGATCATTGGAGCAGGTCCGGGATACGCTCGAAAATTTCGCGGGTGAAGTCGGCGATCAGCACCATGATCGACCCGCCGAACAATGCCAGCATGCCGCCCACGACGATGATCTTGGGAATGAAGCTCAATGTCTGTTCGTTGATGGACGTCGCGGCCTGTACCATGCCGATGATGACGCCAGCGATCAGCGCCGGGATCAGCACGGGCGCGGCGGCAAGCGCCGTGATCCACAGCGCCTGCTGGGCCAATCCCATGAAGAAATCGGCGTTTTCCATGGCCTACGGCACCAACGGATGTGGGGGAAGCTGGCTCATCATGTCGCGAACGATCCCGCGAGCGACCCCATGGTCAAGGCCCAGCCATCGACCAGCACGAACAGCAATAGCTTGAACGGCATGGAAATGATGGTGGGCGACAGCATCATCATGCCAAGCGCCATCAGCGTGGACGCGACGACAAGGTCGATGATGAGGAAGGGCAGAAAGATCATGAAGCCGATCTGGAACGCCGTCTTCAACTCGCTGGTGACGAAGGCCGGCAGCAGGATCGTGAAGGGAATGTCGTCCGGCGTGTTGAAGGCCGGCGCCTTGGCGAGATTCTGGAACAGCTTGAGGTCGCTTTCGCGGGTCTGCTTGGCCATGAAGCCGTGCAGTACCTTGCCCGAACGGCCGACCGCTTCCTCGATGCTGATCTGGCCCTTGCCATAGGGATCGAAGGCCTGCGCGTTGATCGCGTCGATCGCAGGACGCATCACGAACAGGGACAGGAAGAGGGTGAGGCCAACCAGCACCTGATTGGGTGGCGTCTGTTGCAGGCCAAGCGCCTGGCGCAGCAGCGACAGGACGATGATGATGCGGGTGAAGCTGGTCATCATGAGCACGAGCGACGGCAAGACCGTCAGCAGGCTCATCAGGACGAGGATCTGGAGGCTGAGCGAGAGCGAGCGACCGTCGCCGGAAATCTGGCCCATGGCGCGGCTTAGCGCACCGCCATTGTCCGCTGCTGGCGGCGCTGCGGCGGGCGCGGCCTGTGCGAAGGCTGGCACGGTGAAAAACAGGGCAGCCAGAATCACGATCGCGATGGCTGCGACAAGCAGGCGATAGCGCCCAGCCTTTGCAGAAATGACGGGCTCAGCGCAGGCGAGCATGATCGCCTTCCGCGATCTTCTCGATCCGGCTGCGGGTGACGGACAACAGGATCTTCTTGCCTTCGAACTCGACCACGGCGAGCTTGCCGAAGGCACCCATGGGCAGCGCTTCGAGCAGCTTCAAGGACCGGTCGCCCTGCCCCGCGATCATGCCGGGCTGATATTTGCGCCACAACCACAGCGCGGCAAAGGCCATGCCGCCCACCAGCGGCAGCAGGATCAGCAGTTTAACGAAATACCAGAACATGAAATGGCCTGCCCGCAGCTATGGTTAACCACGCCTGCGATCCGCAGTTTCGCGGCGGAAGGCAAGCTTAAATTCGATGGCGCAAGATCAGATGGTCCGCATCAGCCGCGCCGTTCGATGCCGGCCAGGCGGTTTTCGGTCGCGGCGATATCCACGATGCGGATGCCATAGCGGCCGTTCACGGTAACGACCTCGCCCTTCGCGATCAGGGCGCCATTGACCATGATGTCGAGCAGATCATCGGCCTGTCGGTCCAGTTCCACGATGCTGCCTTCAGCCAGATCCATCACTTCGGCGAGCCGCAGCGAGGTGGAGCCGACCTCCACGGACATGCGGACCGGGATGTCGGCCAGCAGCTTGAACTGGCGATTGTTGGTCATGCGGCTCAGCGGATCTTCGCCGCGCTCCATGCGGGGGGCTTCGCTCATGTCGCTCATTGATCGGGTTCCTGTGCAAGCTTTTCAATCTGGAAGGCGGCACGGCCTTCCTGTTCGCCGATCGTGCCATGCGCGACGATGCGGTTTCCGACGATCAACGGCAGCGATCGGCCGATGGTCACGGGGATGACGTCGCCGACCTTGAGCTGCATCAGCTCGGCCAGCGAAAGATTGGGGCGCGCCAGCACGGTGCGGGCGGGCAAGCGGATGTCACGCATCCGCCGGGCGATCCGCGTCTGCCAGACGGGATCGCGATGCTCATCGTCAGCGGGCAGATTGCTACCCATCAACGCTTCTACGCCGCGCAGGGCTGACAGCGGGAAGACCAGGTCGATCGGCCATTCCTGCTCGCGCGTGATGGACACCATGAAACGTTGCAGCACCATCTGGTCGGCGGGCTGCGCGGCGGCGGCATAGCCGACCGCGCTCTCACGCAGGAGCAGCCCCTGCTCCAATGGCAGGATATCGGCCCAGGTTTCGACGAGCCGGGTGACGATGCTGTCGGACAGGCGCGCGATCAGCCGGTCTTCAGTCGGCGTGAATTCGCCGCGCGCCGGCAGCGCCCGATTGCCGATTCCGCCATAGAAGCAATCCACCATGGTGGAAATCATCGCCGCGTCCATGCGCAGCAGCATCTGGCCCTTCAGGGGCAGCAGACGATAGATGGAAAGGCTGCAAAAGGCAGGGACTTCGGCCGTCCAGGCGCCGAAATCGAGCACGCGGGTACCCTGTGCCACCACAAGGGGGCGAACGCCTGCGATGGGCTCGATCAGCGTGCGCATGCGCCGGCCGAGCTTCTCGCCCAGCCGGTCCAGCCCCGACAGCATGATCGGCGCCTGAGAATCCCCGCGCCCGAAGGCGTAGGTTTTTACGTCGTCCATCTTGGTCCCCTGCGCCATGACGGATCAGGGGCCATCCCGATCCTTTGGCGCAAGGCCCATTAATAACGAAAATGGTAAAATTGGAGTTAACAGGCCTTCACCTCGCCCCCGCGTCCATCGCGGTTGGAGGGCGTTTCCGAAGCCGGCCCTACTGGATCACGAAGTTCGTGAAATAAACATTGTCGATGCCGCCATAGCCGGTCTTCTGCTTCAATATGCCGTTGATAATGCCCTTGATCTTACCCTGGAGCATCTGTTTGCCCTTGGGCGTGTCGAGCACTTCCTGCGGCTGTTCGGCCAGCATCATCAGGACGGCGCTGCGGATCGGCATCTCATGCTGCTTGACCGCCGCAATGACGCGATAATCATAATAGCTCGAAACCGCGATGCTGATCTGGGCGAAGGCGTCGGTGTCCGACATGTTGGACGTGAAAGGCGCCTGAAGCTGGAAATAGGTGGCCTGATAGGCAGCCGGATTGGCAGGCGATGGCAGATCCACCCCCTTGCCCGGCGCATGGCCGGCCGAAACGGCATGGCTTTCGCCACCGCCATGGCCACCGCCTTCACCGCCGCCGCCGCCGCCCTCGCCGGCCCAGCCATGCGCGGTCGCGATCGCCTGCGCATCTTCACCCGCCAGCACCAGCACGGGCTTGTTGGGGTCTTCCTTAGGCCCTTCGGCCTTGGGACTGAAGAAGCCGGCCGCATAGAGGCCGCCCGCCGCACCTGCCCCACCCACGACGACGCCGACGACCAGCAACAGGATCATCTTCATGCTCCCGCCTTTTTTCTTCTTGGCCTTTGGCTCGTCGCTCATCTGTCTTGTCCCCTGGGCTTAAAGCTGGTCACGCATAACGCGCGCGCGCGGCTCCGCCTGCGGTATCGCCGGCGTCCATATGGTTAAGAACGGCTCCGTCATTCCCTGCTTTATGCCCGAAGGCGATATTTTCTCGCTGCTGCCCGCGGCCCTGCATATGCGACTGCGCAGAGGACTGGCCCATATTCTGGCCGGCCGCCTGACCCGGATTCTGGTTGCCGCCGCCGGACTGCTGCTGCGCTGTGTTCTGGTTGGTCGAACCTTCGGCGCGGGAGGCCTCCACGACATGGGGCGCGCGTTCGATCTTCACCTCGCTGATCCGTATCGCGGACAGGCTGGCGTCAAGTTTGAGGCGGTCGCCATCCTGCCGCAACGCCTGCTCGGCCGCTTCACTCGCCACGGTCAGGCTGATGGCGGCGCCATCGTCACCCTGGCGAATATTGACCTCAACCGGACCAAGTTCGGTCGCGTTGATCTGGAACCGCCCCTGTGCGCCATTGGCCGACAGGCTGGCAATATCGCGGGCCAGCCCGTCAATCCATTGGCCCGACACACCCATGTCGACCAGCTGCGCACCCAGGCTGGCGGATAGATCGACTGTCGGGATTGCCGGGGCGACGGTCGCAAGCGGCTGCGCGGTGGACTGCACCACCGGCATCAACGGCGTGGCGCTGTCGTTCACGGCCGTCGACAGATTCACGGTCGCAGCAGCAGGTGTAGCATCGCTGACGGGCGTCGCGGTTTCGGTCCGGCGCGGCGCACGCGGGCTCATATGGTCACGGACCAATTGGAGCAGGGAAACCGCCTCCGCGCGCGGCTTGGCGGGGGCTGTGGGGGTGGCATCCTGTGCGAGATCGAGAGGCTGATCCACGACCTCGGCCGGTTCCGACGCGGCAGGCGCGGCTATTGCGGCTGCGGTCTCGACAGTCTCCGTCATGGGCGCAGCCGCGACCGCGACGGGCGATGCCGCAGCAGCCTCAACGGCCGGGGCGGAGGCTGTGGTGGGTAAGGGGCTGGCCGCCTGCATTGCCATTGCCGGCGCGGTCTCGCTGGTCGCGCGCGCAGCATCGGGTGCAGGCTTACCAATGGACGGCTGCGTCACGGGCAGATCGACGGAGACCGTAACTGAATTCGCAGATCGCGGCGACGGGGCGCTTGCGTCCGGAGCTTCAGCAACGGGTGACAGCGGCGCAGCCTCGGCAGGCGCAGGTGCCGCGTAGTTTGACGCGATGAACGAGCCCATAGGTGTTGCGGGAGTTGGCAATGCGGGCGTATTCGACAAGGACGGCGAAGCGATGCTGACGCTGGCGTCCGACGTGTCGGGGGCAGCATCGAGCGTGGCGGCCACCTTGGTGGTTTCTGTGGGTATCGTTGCAGGTGACACGGCGATGGGCGCCACGTCCGGTGCCATGACAGTGACGGTCGGCTGAACCGACATCTGACTATCGTCCTGCACGACGAGCTTGGCGTCATCGGTAGAAAGAGCACCAGGTTCCGATGCACCGCCCGTCTCGGCGGACGGCGATTGCACGAGGATGTCCAGCGGCGCAGCTTCGTGCGGACGGACATGACGGAGCTTGGCCGGCGATGGCGCAGGTTGCTGCTCCACGGCGGCGGGCGCGACCGGTGCGAGAGCGGGCGACGATGGGGCAGCCTCATCCCATTGCGGCCGTTCGGGAGAGGGAATGGCAGCTTCCGGCACGTAGGTCGTCTCAGGCGAAGGCGATTGCACGAGGATATCCAACGGCGCAGCTTCGTGCGGACGAACCTGATGCAGCGTGACTGGCAATGGCGCAGATCGCTGCTCAACGGCGGCGGGCGCGACCGGTGCCAGAGCAGGCGACGATGCGGCAGCCTCATCCCATTGCGGCTGTTCGGGAGAGGGAATGGCAGCTTCCACCTTGCCCGCAGCAGCAGGCACCTGTTCAGCAGGGATGTCGTCAGCCAGGACGAAATCGCCCGGCTCGACAACATCCGTTGCAGCGGCAGAAACCAGCGGGGCCGGAGCGGATATGGCGGCGGCTGGGAGTGTTTCGGAGTCGGGTAGTGCGACAGCGAGTTGGACAGGTGAATATGGTTTCTGAGTATCTGGCGAGGGCGCGAGAGAGGGTGTCGAAGGCGTCGCGCTGGCGAGAGCCGGGTGCCATGTTTTTAGATTAAAATCTTGATATTCAATGTTATTTTGTGATTCTTCACCGTCTGTGTCAACCGTGACATTAGGTGCAACCGCGGTTGGTTGCGCGGCAGCGGGCGCTGTTGCACCAAGGGTGTTCAGCAATTGCACGAAGTCGGCGCTGCCTTCGGCCGGCACGGCGTCCCCCTTCACGCCGGCTTGCGCGGGGGTCGGGAACAATAGCGCCTTGAGGCTGGTCAGCATCGTCATCGTCAAACGTCCCCCGTCCGCTGCATGCGGCGATAGCGCGGCAAGGCCGCCAGCTTATTCTCCCGCCACTCCTCCAGGTTCGCGCGGGCGCGGTCCTTGAGGCGGATGGCGATTTCCTTCTCGCGGTTCGCTGCAAGAGTCATGCCTTCTTTCGCCTCGACATTGCGCTTCGCATCATAAAGTGCGCCGTCGAGTTGACGACCGGCCTGTTCGAGGCGGGTGGCGAGTTCCTGCATCGCCGCGAAGGACGCACCACTCGCCATGCCCTCCGTCTCGAACAATTCGCTGCGAACCTTGTTCAGGCGATCGATATTATGGGCGAGCGCATTGGCTTCGTCGCGGGCGCGCGCGGTTTCGGCCACGGCCATGGCATGCTGGACATGGCGCACGCGCAACACGCGCTGGCGGCGGCCGACCAGCCCCTTCATGCGCCGAACCCGGCGATCAGCGCGTTGGCGCTGGTGTCGAGGTCGATGCGGCTTTTCTGGTCCTGTCGGATGAAGTCGAGGATTTCCTGACGGCGACGGACGGCTTCGTCGATGACGGGATCATTGCCGGGGCGATAAGCGCCCATCAGGATGAGGTCGCGATTTTCCTCATAGGCCGCCCAGAGGCGGCGATAGACGGCGGCAGCCATGCGATGCTCGTTCGGCACGACATCGGCCATGACGCGCGAGAGCGACTTGCCGATGTCGATGGCGGGAAAGATCGCCTGTTCGGACAACTGGCGCGACAGGACGAAATGACCGTCCACGATGGCGCGGGCGGCGTCGACGATCGGATCGTCGGTATCGTCACCATCGGCCAGGACGGTGTAGAGCGCGGTGATCGAGCCGCCAGTGCGGGCATCGACGCCGGCGCGCTCCACCAAGCGGGGGATAAGCGCGAGGGCCGAGGGCGGATAGCCCTTCATCGCGGGCGGTTCGCCCAGCGCCAGACCGATTTCACGCTGGGCATGGGCGCAGCGCGTGAGGCTGTCGATCAGCAGCAGCACCTTCTTGCCACGGGCGCGGAAATATTCGGCGATGGCGGTCGCGCGGGCGGCGGCACGCAGGCGCAGCACCGGCGGATGGTCAGCGGGCACGGCGACGACGACGCTCTTGCCCATCGTGTGCTTGAGCTTGGTTTCCAGGAAGTCGCTCACTTCGCGACCGCGTTCGCCGATCAGGCCGACGACGACAACATCTGCTTCGGCGCCGGCGATCATCTGACCCATCAGCACCGATTTACCGACGCCCGAACCGGCGATGATGGCGATGCGCTGGCCGCGCCCTGCGGTGAGCAACGCATTGACGGCACGGACGCCAAGGTCGAAGGCTTCGGTAACACGGCCGCGATCGAGGACATTGCCCTTCACGCCATTTAACGGCCAGACGCCGCCCGCGATGATCGGCCCCTTGCGATCGAGCGGCTGGCCCATGGCGTCGATGACGCGACCGACAAGGCCATCGCCTACCTGCACCATATTCGCCTGGCTGTCCGGTTCGACGCGGATGCCGTTTTCCAGCGGCGCGTCCGCGTCGAGCGGCACCAGCAGCGCGCGGTCGCCGCGAAAGCCGACGACTTCGGCGCGACAGACCGAGCCGTCGCTGGCCAGCACGCGCGCACCCGATCCGATCGGACGGCGGAAACCGGTGACTTCCAGCATGCCCGCATCATGACTGACCAGACGGCCGACATGGCGCGGCGCGCGATTTTGCACCTGCAAATGGTCGAACAGGGTTTCGGCCTGGGCGATCTGTGCACGGATCATGGCTTGCCTTCCATATCGTCCATCAACGCACGCAGGCGCGACAGGCGAACGTCCGGGCCATCCTCGACCCAGCCTTCGCTGGTTTCGAGGCGCACGCACCCACGGTGCATGCTCCTGTCGCCCACCAGCTTGACGCCGATCGCCTCCCCTTCCAGCAGGCTGATGTCTTCGGGATGGAGGTGAAGTGCGTTCTTGCCCTCATTATCCTCGATAAAGGCGGCGACGGTGTCGCAGCGCTGGACGAGGCGTTCGATATCGATTTCCACCTCTCCGACAATCTGTTCGACGAGACGGACGACCGTGGCGGAAAGCATGGTGGAGAGCATGCCGCTGGGCGCAGGCGCCAGCATCTCCAGCGCTTCGGTGAGGCGGGCGCGCGCGTCCGCTTCCTCGCCATGGGCTTCGGCGGTGACGCGGCAGCCTTCGTCGAAACCCTGGGTAAAGGCCTCCATCCGGGCTTCTTCCAGCAAGTCGATTTCCGGTTCCGGTTCGAACACGCCATTGCGCATCGTCGCCGCGATCGGCGTTTCGGGCGAGGCATACAGCGTGCGGAAGCCGCCGCCGGCCGGGCGGAAGCCAGCGACCGCGACGGGCGCAGCGTCCTGAACGGCCTGAGCACCCCAAATCCTTCCGGTGGGCGCATTTTCCGCGTCGTCGGCAAAATGCCGACTTGAAAATGCTTCAGACAAAGTCGTTGCCCTTCCCGCCGAGCATGATGGTGCCGGCGTCGGCCATGCGGCGCGCGGTTGCGATGATGAGCTTCTGCGCGTCGATCACTTCGGCAAGGCGGATGGGTCCGCGTTCCTCGATCTCGTCGGCGATCGCCTGCGCGGCGCGGGCGGACATGCAGCTGAAGATCTTGGCCTTGAGCATGTCGTTCGCGCCCTTCAAGGCCACGACCAGCACCTGGCTGTCGACGGTGCGCATCAGCGTGCCCAGATTCTTGTCATCCATGTCGATGAGGTTGTCGAAGACGAACATCTCCTCCTCGATCGTCTGGGCGATCATCTTGTCGCGCTTGGCGACGGCCTTCATGATCCGCTGTTCATTGTCCTTGCGGACATTGTTCATGATCGCGGCCGCTTCGACCGTGCCGCCGCGTTGCGACGCCGCGCCCTGCTTGTTCACCGGACCGCGCAGCAGCAACTGCTCCAGATCCTCCAGCGCCTCGTTCGACACCGGGCCGAGCGTGGCGATGCGATAGACGATCTCTTCCTGATATTCGACCGGCAGCAATTGCAGCACGTCGGCGGCGACGGGCGCCTCCAGATGGGCGAGCACGATCGCCATGATCTGCGGATGTTCCGCTTCGATCAGGGTGCCGATTTCCTTGGCGTCCATCCATTTCAGCATTTCCAGCTGGGTAGAGCGGGTCGGCGGGGTGATGCGGGCCAGGATGGTTTCCGCGCGCTCTTCGCCCAACGCCTTGGTCATCGCGCCACGGATATGGCGGGTGGCGCCATAGCCGATGGTGGTGCGCTTCTTGGCCTTGGTGACGAAATGGTCGAGCGCTTCGTTCACTTCCTCCGGATCGACATCCTGCACGTCATACATGGCATAGCCGAGCTGACGCACTTCTTCGGGTTCCAGGCGGGACAGTATCTGGGCGGCTTCATCCTCATCGAACAGCATCAGGAGGACGGCGGCGGCGGCGCTGCCTTTCAGCGCTTCGGGGCGACCGGGGACGATCTCAGGCATTTTCCTTCTTAGCCTCCTTCAGCAGGTCGCGGACGACCAGGGCGGCACGATCGGGATCCTGCTTCACGAAGTTGCGGATCAGGTCGGCGCGCTGGGCATAGTCGTAAGTGGAGGAAATCATGTCGAGCGTGACCTTGGGCTCCCCGCCTTCCGGCGTGATGACGGCGGCCTGCTTGGTGATTTCGGTCGATATTTCGCGGCCGATGCGCTGGCCTTCTTCCGGAGTCGGCGCGGCCAGCGCGTCCTGCGGCGCGGCGCGGCGCTTGAGCAGCGGGCGGCCGATGCCGAAGATGACCAGCAGCGCGACCAGCAGGGCCGACACGTTGCGCACCAGCGGCGATACCCAGTCGGCTTCATACCAAGGGGCGACGGCGTCTTCCGTCTTGAGGAAGCTGCGCGAGGACAGGGCCACCACGTCGCCGCGGGTCTGGTCGAAGCCGACCGCACCCTTCACGAGCGCTTCCAATGCGGCGATTTCCTGCGGCGTGCGCGCCTTGCCATCGGGTGCGGTGTCGAGCGCGACGGCGACCGACAGGCGCTTGACGGTGCCGATGGCGTCGCGGGTGACCGACACTTCACGGCCGAGTTCGAAGCTGCGGTTGAAGGTTTCCTCGGTCTTCATCAGCGGATTGGGCGGCGTACCGGGCTGACCGGCCTGCGCGCCTTGTGCCGTCTGACCCTGCGCCACGGCCTGACCATTGGGATTGGTCTGGGTGACGGTGGGGTTGACGGGCGCCTGGTTGCTGAGCGCGCCGGGGATGCCCGACGCTTCGCCCGTGCCCTGACCACGCGGGTCGGACGCCCAGGTGCCCTGTTCGGTGCGCAGGCGCGCTTCGTCCTGGGGATAGGTTTCGCGGGTTGCCTGACGTTCCGCGAAGTTCAGTTCGGCATGCACTTCGGTCGAGAAATTGCCCTGACCCAGGATCGGCGTCAGCAACGCGATCACCGACTGGCGATAGCGATCCTCGATCTTGCCCTGCACCGCCAGCTGGCGATCGTCGCCGGCGTTGCTGTCATTGTCGCTGAGCAGACGGCCATTCTGGTCGACCACCGAGATATCGTCCGGGTTGAGCTCCGGGATGGACGAGGCGACGAGATGGACGATGGCGCTGACCTGCTGGTCGGTGAGTGTGCGGCCGTTGGCAAGACGCAGCATGACCGAGGCGGAGGGCTTGGACCGTTCGCGCAGGAAGACGCTGGGCGGTTCGACGGCCAGATGCACCTTGGCGGTTTCGACGCTGTCGATAGCCTCGATCGTGCGGGCCAGGTCCATTTCGCGGGCCGAGCGCAGCTTTTCGCCTTCGACGGCGCGCGAAGCGCCCATCGGCAGGCTGTCGATCATGCTGTTGCCGTCGGGCGCGCTCTTGGGCAGGCCCTGGGCGGCGAGCATCATCTTCGCCTTGAAATAATCGCCTTCGCCGACGGTCATGCCGCCATTATTGTCGAAGTCGTACTTGATGCCATTCTGGTCCAGCACCTGCGCGACGGCCGACTTGTCGGTGTCGGGCAGCGCGCGGAACAGATCGCGCTGGGGCGGTTCGCGCAGCGCGAGCCAGGCCGCGCCAGCCACCGCAACGGTGCCGATCAGGCCGAGCAGCGGCAGGCTCTTCGCCACGGCGGGTTGTTTGATGAAGCCGGTGAGGCGCGCCTTGAGCGCGTCCACGCCCTTGGCTCCGTTTCCGAAGGCGGCGCTGGAGGGGAGAGCAGGCGCGGATGCGCCGACATTGGTGCTGAGTGCGTTCTCGCTCATGGTTTAAACCGGCATGCTCATAATGTCCTTGTAGGCGGACAGGAGTTTGTTGCGGACCTGAAGGGTCGCTTCGAAGCTGACCGACGCCTGCTGCTTGGCCAGCATGACGGCGGCAATGTCGGTGGTTTCGCCACGCTCGAACGAGGCTGCCGCCTCGCCCGCGTGATTTTGCAGGCCGTTGACCTGTTGGAGCGCGCTGTTGAGCGCTTCGGTAAAGCCACCGGGCGCGGTGCCCTGGGTGCCGCCGACGCCGGGTGCGCCGACCGTACCGGTCGAGGCGACGTCGCGCAGGGCCGCATTTTTTTGCAGGATGGCGTTGCGGATCGCCATCACGCTGTCGGTCGGGGAAACGCCGTTGATAGCCATGGTTCAACCCTCCCTTTATGCTGCGGCCAGCTCGCGCATTTCGGCGAGTCGATAGCGAAGCGTGCGTTCGGAAATGCCCAGCTTGCGGGCGGCGGCGGCGCGATGACCATCGGTTTCGCGCAGGGCGATGCGGATGGCTTCGAGTTTGCTGTGATGGGCGACGTCGCGCAGGCGAACCGGCTCGACCGGGATGGAGGCCGGCGCGATGATCGGCGCGACGATGCGCAACGGCTGGGCCGCGCCCGTCAGGTGCAGGTCGTCCGCCTCGATCATCGTGCCGTCGCGCAGCACCAGCGCGCGCTGAAGCACGTTGCCCAGTTCGCGGGCGTTGCCGCGCCAGTTGTGAGTGGCGAGCTTTTCCATGGCATCGGCGGTCGGCCAGACGAAGCCGGCCTTGCCCATGTCCTGCTGGCGCAGGAGCATGGCGGCGGCGATCGCGGCGACGTCGCCGGGGCGCTCGGCCAGCGGGCGCAGTTCCAGCGGCATGACGTTGAGGCGCCAGTAGAGATCTTCGCGGAAACGACCGGCGGCGACTTCGCCCGCCAGATCGCGGTTGCAGGCCGCGATGATGCGGACATTGACCGGCACCGGATGGGTCGCGCCGACGGGGAGCACTTCGCCTTCCTGCAATGCACGCAGCAGCTTGGACTGGAGCGAGAGCGGCAGTTCGGCGATTTCGTCGAGGAAGAGCGTACCGCCGTCGGCGGCCAGGAACAGGCCTTCCGAAGCGTTGGACGCGCCGGTGAAGCTGCCCTTCTTATGACCGAACAGCATCGCTTCCATCATGGTTTCGGGCAGCGCGGCGCAATTGACGGCGATGAAGTCGTGGCCGGTGCGACCCGACTGGGCGTGGAGGAAGCGCGCCATGCCTTCCTTGCCGGTGCCGGTGTCGCCCTGAACGAGCACGGTGGCGTCGCTGCGAGCGACGCGGCCGGCCAGCGTCATCAGCCGCGCGCTGCCGCTGTCGCCGACCGCGGGAACCGAAGCCGGGCGAACGAGTTCAGCAATCAGGGCAAAGGCAAAGCCCATGTCCGCAATGCCAAAGGCGACGCGGGCCGGCAGGCCGTTGGCGGCAGCGATCAGCGACGGTGCGCCGTCGACGACGTTGATCAGGATGTCGCGATGCGTGGCATGGCCGATTTCGGTCGCCAGCAATATCCGCCGGTCGTCCCGTTCACGGGGGCTGGCGGAATCGACGATACGGACAGTGTAATAGGCATTCTCAAGCCAGTGCTGCAAGCCCGGAAGAAGCGCGCAGACCCCACGGCTCACGTCAAGCATAGACATGAACAGACCCCATGTTTTGGGCGGTTTGTGCCCCCGCACGCCCCAACCCCCTTCGATGGTTAATAAATACCCGTTCTGTGGTTATCAGATAGTTAACGCCGCACTGCCGCTTGCCGCAGACCGGCAGGTTTTTTCCGGCAAAAGCGGCAATTATTTCGACCTAAGTCTAATCCGCGCGCATCGCGTGCGCGATACGCCCGTGTGAGTGCTTTTGCGGACCAGCCGATTCGCGCCCTTTTCGAAAAAAATCGACATTCGGGCTAAAAGCTTCCCGCACCCCGCCGTTATCCCCTTTCGAGGCCGCAAGCGCTCTGACTGATGGCAGCGACCTGATATTACTCGGAAAGGGAACACCATGACTGTTATCGCAACCAACACCGCAGCGCTGCGCTCCGCCAACGCTTCTTCCGCCGCCACCAAGGCTTTGGGCACTGCCATGGAACGCCTGTCGACCGGCAAGCGCATCAACAGCGCCAAGGACGACGCCGCTGGCCTGGCCATCTCGTCGGCCATGACCGCCCAGATCCGCGGCATGACCCAGGGCGTGCGCAACGCCAATGACGGCATCAGCCTGGCGCAGACCGCAGAAGGCGGCCTGAACGAAGTCTCCAACATGTTGCAGCGTATGCGTGAACTGACCGTCCAGGCGCTGAACGGCACCAACGACACCGACGCCAAGGCGAACATCCAGGCGGAAGTCGCCCAGCTCCAGACCCAGATCACCGACACGCTGGCCAACACCGAATTCAACGGCACCAAGCTGTTCGACGGTTCGACCGGCACCGTGACGATCCAGGCCGGCGCGAACGCTTCGGACACCGTCGATATCACGCTGGACGACGTGACCACGTCGATGACCGACGCCCTGGCGATCGACGCGACCACCGCCACCACGGCCGACCTCGACACGTTCGACACCGCCCTGGCTTCGATCGCGACGACCCGCGCCAACCTCGGTGCGGTGCAGAACCGCCTCGAATCGACGGTCAGCAACCTGACGAACAACATCACCAACCTGACGGACGCCCGCAGCCGCATCGAAGACGCCGACTTCTCGGCCGAAACGACCGCGCTCGCCAAGCAGCAGATCCTGAGCCAGGCCTCCACCGCGATGCTGGCCCAGGCCAACCAGAGCCAGCAGGGCGTGCTGAAGCTGATCGGCTAAAACCCCGACACAAGATTGGTCGGCTGAGGTATTGACCACCGCCAGCCGGCCATGGTGCCCCCGGCACATCAACAGTCCCCACCGTGCCGGGGGCGCACCTTCGATCGAACGGTCAGATTTTAGAAGCCTCCGTCCCCCCGGGCGGAGGCTTCTTCATTACGACATGGATACAAGTCTTGGCTCGGTCGTTTTCCGGGTCCATGATGAACGCCATGACACAGATCGACCGGCGCGCGATGATCGCCGCCTCCGCCGCCGCCCTGCTCCTGCCCGACACGCTATTGGCGCAGACAAAAGGTGCCGCTTTCTCCTGGGAGAAGCTGATCGCGTCGGCGCAGCGCCTGTCGCGCACGCCCTATAAGGAAGTGCCGCGCCATCCCGGTGCGGCGAAGGTGGATTATATAGCGCAGCATGAAGCGCGATTCCGCGAAGAGCGGACGCTCTGGAACGACCTGCCCGGCGACACCGGCATACGCTTTTTCCCCCTGTCCCAATATTCGACCCAGCCCGTCCAGATTTCCACCGTGGAAAAGGGGCGCGCGACGCCGCTGCGTTACGATCCGACGGTTTTCGACATGCCGGCCGACAATGCCGTTGCCAAGTTGGGGCCGGATGCAGGCTTTGCCGGTTTCCGCATCATGAACGCCAAGCGCGACGGCGACTGGCTGTCTTTCCTGGGTGCCAGCTATTTTCGCGCGCCCAGCCCGCAAAAGCAGTTCGGCATGTCCGCCCGCGGCATCGCCATCAACACCAGCCTGCCGGGCAAGGAGGAATTTCCCGCCTTCACCCATTTCTGGCTGGAGCGCACCGGCAATAGCAGCGTGACCATCTATGCCCTGCTGGACGGCGCGTCGATCACCGGCGCCTATCGGTTCGTCAGCAGCCTGGGACCGGACGGCGTGAAGCAGGATATCACCGCCGCGCTTTTCCCCCGTCGCCCGATCCAGGAATTGGGGCTGATGCCGATGACCAGCATGTTCTGGTATAATCAGGCGAACAGGACGCAGGGGACCGACTGGCGCCCGGCCGTGCATGACAATGACTTGCTGTCGATCGCAGGCGCCGATGGCACCGCCCATGTCCGACCGATCGTCAATCCTTCCGCCCCGCATTTCAGTGCCTTTACCGAAGTCAGCCCAAAGGGGTTCGGGCTGTTGCAGCGCGATCGCGATTTCAGCCATTATCAGGACGACGGCGTCTTCTACGATCGTCGCCCTTCCCTTTGGGCCACGCCGAATATGCCCTGGGGCAAGGGACAGGTGCGGCTCTACGCCTTCCCCACCGACAGCGAATATACCGACAATGTCTGCGCCTATTGGACGCCGGACGGAGCGGCACGGCCAGGAACGCGGATCGACGCCAGCTATCATCTGGACTGGTCGGCCGCGCGCGCGCCGGCTTCGGCGGGCCTGGCGATCGTGCAGAATGTGTGGCGCGGCCATAGCGAACAAAAGGGCGCGGAAAAGCTGGTGATCGATTTTGCCGGCGTGGCCGCCGATCCCAAGCCCGATATCTGGGTGGATGTAAGCGGCGGCACCATCGCCAAACAGGCGGGCTATCCGGTGCTGGGACAGGACCGGCTGTTCCGGACGGTGCTTGATGTCGTGCGTCCACAGGGTAAAGCGGCAGATGTCCGGCTGCAATTGCGGTCTGGCGATCGCGCCCTTAGCGAATATGTCCATTATCCGATGGGTGCGTAAAGGGAACCGTCGGCCTGCCCAGCGGTTCCACAACCTTGGGTCAAACGGGACGGGTCTTTTGGATGATGGGGAACGGAGGCGCGCAAGTGCCGCACGGCGACGCGGAAGGCAAGCCGTTGGCGCGCGCCTTTGAACATGTGCCGGCGGAAAGCCCGCTGGCAATGCCGGAGCAGGATTTCGGTGCGAAGCCGACCCTGACCATGCGCCGCCCGCTCAACATCGACATCTGGGCGCGGCGGCTGCTGGTCGTGCTGCTCGCCCTGCTGCCTGCCGCCATGGCCGGGCATGAAATGCGCCAGTCGATCGGGCTGGATGGCATCACCCTGATGGAGGGCATCTATCTTGCCCTGTTCATCCCCCTCTTCGCCTGGATCGCCTTTGGCTTTGCCACCGCCATGATCGGCTTCCTGCTGCTGACCGTGGGCAAGGGGCGGAGCGTCACGCCACGCCCGCTCAATCCGGCAACGCCGCTGAAGGGCAAGACCGCCATCTTGTTGCCGGTGTGCAACGAGGATTTTCTCGGCGTACTGGGCCGGCTGTCGATCATGGAGCGATCGCTGGCGCAGGTGATGGGCGGTGAGCGGTTCGAATTTTTCATTCTGTCCGATTCCAATGTGGAAAGCGGTGAGGTGGAACGGCGCGCCTATCAGGAAATGCGCGATTCCTTCTCCCGCCCCGTCCATTATCGCCGCCGGGCGCTCAATATCGGTCGAAAGCCGGGCAATATCGCGGAATGGGTGCAGCGCTTCGGCGGCGGGTACGACTATATGGTCGTGCTGGACGCGGACAGCGTGGTCAGCGGCCAGACCATGGCACGCTTGGCCGCAGACATGGAGCGGCATCCGCATGTCGGCCTGATCCAGACGGTGCCCACGGTCATGGGCGCCGCCACCTTGTTCGCGCGCTGGCAGCAATTTGCCAGCCGCCTGTTCGGCCCGACATCGGCCGCCGGCATGATCTGGTGGGCCGGGTCGGAGGGCATGTTCTGGGGCCATAACGCCATCGTGCGGGTGAGCGCCTTTGCGGAGAGTTGCGGCCTTCCGGAATTGCCGGGCCGCGCGCCCTTTGGCGGGCATATATTGAGCCATGACATGCTGGAGGCAGCGCTGCTGCGCCGGCGCGGCTGGGATGTGCATATGGTCACGGCCGACGATAGCTTCGAGGAGTTTCCGCCCTCCATGCCCGACCTGTTCACCCGCGACCGGCGCTGGTGTCAGGGCAATATCCAGCATGTGCCGTTATTGGTGAAGATCAAGGGGCTGCACCCGGTCAGCCGGTTTCAGCTGCTGGTCGGCGCATCGGCCTATTGCACATCGCCCTTATGGTTGTTGCTGATGCTGGTGGTGCTGGGCGGCACGATCAGCGGGCTTTGGCCGCCCACGGCGGTGCTGCCTTCGGGCGGGTTGCTGGCGCTGACCGTCCTGTTGCTTTTCGGGCCAAAGATATTGGCGATCCTGTGGGCCATGGCCGACCCGGCCCGGCGCATCGGCTTTGGCGGTGCGGCGCGGATGACGCGCGGCGTGATCGTGGACATCATCCTGTCGATCCTGATGGCGCCGGTGGCGATGCTGACCCAGACGATCAACCTGTTCGGCATATTGATGGGCAAGAAGGCGAGTTGGAACGGGCAGACCCGCGATCGCGACGGCATGGCGATCACCAGCGCGATCTGGCTGTTCAAATGGCATTTGCTGCTGGGCGTGGTGTTTACCGCCATGGCCGTGAAGGCCGGCAGCCTGGGCTGGATGTCGCCGGTGGTCGCCGGCCTGTTCGCCGCGCCGGTGCTGGCGGCTATAACGGCCCGCAAGGATCTGGGGCGCCAAGCGGAAGAAAAGGGCCTGTTTCAGGTCGCCGATCCGTGGTGGCGCACGCAAAGCTATCGCCCGCTGCGTTTCCGCTGGCCGACCACGGATGGACGGCCGGTCGGGCCGCTGCCGGCCAACGACGAATAAAATTGCGGCGCGTGGCGAAGGTCTGTTTTGTCGATAGAGTTGGACTGGGGCCCCGGCCTTCGCCGGGGAACAGCAAGGCGTTGGATCAGTCGTCCCAATCCCGCAATTTCTCGCGCAGCTTGTCGAGCGCGGCCTTCTTGATCTGGCAGACGCGCGCTGCGCCGATGTCCAGCGTCTGGCCGATTTCCTCCAGGTTCATTTCCTCGACGAAATAGAGTTGCAGCACCATCGCCTCGCGCTGGGGCAATTCGCCGATGCAGGCGGCCAATGCCTTTTTGAGCGACTCGCGCTCCATGATGTCGTCGGCGCGATCCTCGACGTCGGCGAACCACATGGACTGGTCGGAATAGACTTCGTCCATGCTGGTGTGCTGGACCATTTCGACGCTGTCGGCGATCTCCCGATAGGCAGCCGGCTCCAGCCCCATGTCCGTGGACATTTCCGCCTCAGTCGGCAGGCGGCCGAGCTTTTGCTCCAGCCGGTTGCGCACCTTGGCAATTTCTTTCCGCCTGGCCATTGCCGACCGGCAAATTGTTGCCTGCCGCCGCAAATGGTCGATCATCGCCCCGCGCACGCGCAGTTGCGCATAGGCGGCAAAGCCAAGGCCCCGATCCTCGAAGCTGTTGGCGGCCTCCACCAGCGCGACCATGCCGATCTGAAGCAGATCCTCCACCTCGATCGCGGTCGAGACGCGGCCATGGACGTGCCAGGCGATCTTGCGCACCAGCGGCATATATTGGCGGGCGAGCCGCTCCGGGCTGTTTTCGCCGGGCTTGGCATAAGTGTGAGCGCCAGCCGAAATCTTGTTCATATACATGGCTCAACCCTCCTTTCAGGCGACCCGTTCGCGCGTTTGTTCATGGCGCGGCGCGGGATCGTGGCGGGGCGTGGGACGCGGTTCGTTGCCGACCACCGCGACCACCTCGACACCCTTGCCGTCGGGAATCTCGAGGAAGGACAATATCGGCGTTTCGGGCAGATGCGGCTTGAACAGCCGGGCAAGCGCGCGGCGCGCCACCGGCGAGGTGACGATGGCGAAGGCGCGCGCCTGACCCATCAGCGGACGGGCGGCGTGGATCACCGCTTCGACGATGCGGTTGGCCAGCGCCGGTTCGATCGGATGCTTGGCATCGCCGGCAACGCGCATGGCCTGCGCCAGCAACCCTTCCAGATCGCCGTCCAGCGTGATGACCGGCAGCGGCATCTTCACCGGGACCAGTCCCTGGATGATGAGGGCGCCGATGCGCTGACGAACTGCTTCGACCAGCTGCTCGTGGCTCATGTCGGGCCGTGCGGCATCGACCATGGCTTCGCAGATGCGACGGAAATCCTTGAGCGCGATGCCTTCCGACAGGAGCGCACGGCATAGTGCGCTGATCTGGGTGAGGCTGAGCGTGCCGGGCGTCAGGCCATCGACCAGTTGCGGCGCGGCGTCCTTCAGATTGTCGAGCAGCTTGCGCGCCTCGTCCAGGCCGAACATTTCGGCAGCATTCATCGCGATCAGCTGATTGAGGTGCGTGGCGACGACCGTCGGCGGATCGACCACGGTATAGCCGGCGACCACCGCTTCGCTGCGCTTGCCCTGCGGAATCCATACGGCGTCGAGGCCGAAGGTCGGATCTTTCGCTGCGCGGCCGGCGACCGTGCCCTCCAAGGCGCCACTGTCGAGCGCCAGCAGGTCTTCAGGCCAGATTTCATCCTCTCCGACGACGACGCCGGCGATGGTGATGCGATATTGGTTCGGCTCCAGCGCCAGATTGTCCTTCACGCGGACCATCGGCACGACGAAACCCAGTTCCTTCGACAGCTGGCGACGAATGCCGGTGATGCGGGCCATGAGCGGCGCACCCTTGCGTTCGTCCACCAGGCCGATGAGGCCATAGCCGATTTCGAGGCCCAGAATTGCGCCGTCCGACACATCGTCCCATTCGATGACGGCCGGGTTGGGGGCGGGCGGCACAGGTGCAGGCTCGGCGGCCTTCCTCTGGCTGGCCTTGCGCAATTGCCAGGCGATACCGCCGGCAATGGCCGCAGCGGTCAGGATGATGATGTGCGGCATGCCGGGCAGGATGCCCAGGAAACCCAGGATCGCGGCGACCGGCACCCAGGACTTGCCCGAACCGAACTGGCCGGCGACCTGGCTGCCCAGATCCTGCTCGCTCTTCACGCGGGTGACGATGGAGGCGGCGGCAATCGAGAGCAGCAGCGCGGGGATCTGCGCCACCAGCGCGTCGCCGATAGCCAGGATGATATAGGTCTGCGCAGCCTCGCCGATCGCCAGCTTGTGGCTGACCACGCCCAGGATGATGCCGCCCACGATGTTGATGACCAGGATCAGGATGCCCGCGACGGCGTCACCCTTCACGAACTTGCTGGCACCGTCCATCGAACCGTAGAAGTCGGCCTCCGTCGCGACTTCGGCGCGGCGGATCTTGGCTTCTTCGGGCGTCATCAGGCCGGCGTTCAAATCGGCGTCGATCGCCATCTGCTTGCCCGGCAAGGCATCCAGGGTGAAGCGGGCCGACACTTCGGACACGCGGCCCGCACCCTTGGTGATGACGACCAGGTTGATGATCATCAGGATCGCGAAGACGAAGATGCCCACCACATAGTCGCCGCCGATCAGGAAGTGACCGAACGCCTCGATCACCTGCCCTGCCGCGTCCGATCCTTCATGGCCCGACACCAGGACGACGCGGGTGGAGGCGACGTTGAGCGCGAGGCGCAGCAAGGTCGCGAACAGCAGAACGGTGGGAAAGCTGGAGAAATCGAGCGGCTTGGCAGCGTTAAGCGCCACCATCAGCACAGCGAGCGAGATCATGATGTTGGTGATGAAGCCGATGTCCAGCATGACGGCGGGAACCGGCACCATCATGAACAGCACGACCATCAGCGTCGCGAACGGCAGCACGGCGCCCTTGGCGGCGCTCATCCAGATCTTCGCTTTGACTTGGGCAGGAGACATTGCGGCCGATTACCTTCCGAGGGTGGCGAGCATGAGATAGGCGAGGCGCGCCGTCTGCGGTTGCGGCTTGACCATGATGTCAGGCTGCTCGGCGAGGCGCTGGGTTTCGATCCGCACATAGTCGGCGGGCTGCACCATCTTCGCGCCGGCAGGCAGCGCGGCGGAGGCATATTGGATGTCGCCGCCCAGGCTATCGACGCCCTTTTGCAGCTTGGACGCGAAGCGATCGCGGATTTCGGCGAAGCTGCGGGCATTGCCTGCACGATCGTAGAAGATCGAGCGGTTGGCGCGCGCCGCCGACGGGAAGAGCGACGCGGCGCTGGCATCGGGCGCGCGATCATGGACCGACAGGAATTTGGATGCGCCGCCGACGCCCAGGAAATGGGCGAGATAGAGATCGACCGGCTCGGCTTCGCGGCCCAGCTTCGATTCCAGAAACGCCTTGTTGTCGGCGGCATGTTCCGCCGCCATCACCGAAGCGGTTTCGGGATGCTTGCGCAGGTCGAGGATTTGCTGGCGCAGTTCCGGGTCGGCCACATAATAGCGACCACCGCTCTGCTGGATCGCGTTGGACGCCCAGCCAAGGCCATATTCGCTGCCATGCTTGTCGATGACGGCAAGCCAGCTCTGGTCGATGAACTGATACAGGCCGGTAGCCGACGATGTCGCCGCGCGAGCCGTGGGGTTCAGGCTCGATTCGATCTTGGCCTGACCCAGCAGGTAGGAAAAGTCGACACCAGTACGGCGGCTCGCCATGGCAATCGCGTTGGTCACGCGATTACCCGTCGAACTTCCGGTTGCTGATATGTCTGCGAAAGCGGACACGACTAAAATCCTCACTAGCTAGCGAGGACATTAGAGCAATGTTTGTGCCAAGATTTGGTTAACGCGGGTAAGGGATTTTCATCCGCACAACGAAAAACGGCGCCCGAAGGCGCCGCTTTAGCCGAAAGTCGAAATATTTTTGAAGAAGGCGTTCAGCGGCCGTAAGTGAGCGGCGCCGTCTGCGCGCCATGAGCGGCGAGAATAGCCAGACGCTGTTGCGCATGGTCGGCGAGCAGCTTTACGCGAATACGGGCGCTGTCGAGCAGCGGCATCATGACGCTCAGCCGCTCCACCACCGCCGGGTCTGATCGCCAGGCGCCGATCGCGCGGACGGACGAGGCCGCGCGGCTGACACGATTGCTGGCGAGTTCGATGGCGGCAGCGTCATTGCCGTCCAGCACAGCACGAAGATCCTCGAATGCGTCGAAAAGATCATCCAGCACGGCAAGACCCAACGGCATGACGATGTTTCCCTGATCAGGCGGCCGACAGGTCGAGCGCGATCATGCGTTCGGCGATGGCGGACGGGTTGACCGGGTAATTGCCCGATGCAATGGCCGATTTGATGGCGGCGATACGGTCCATATCGACCGGCGCCCCTTCGGCGGCCATGCGCGCGGCAGGGCTGCTCGATGCTGCGGCACCCGCCGTCGTGGTCGATCCGGTGGTGGCAGTCGCGCGCGTCTTGGCACCTTCCCGCAGGCGGGAAGCCTCGATGGCGGCGCTGATATTCTGGCCCACTGACTTGATCATTGGAAAATCCTTCACTCGTCCCTACTGACTATAACGGACAAGTTCAAAAATTATTAAATCCCGGAATGCGCACTACACCCATTTCTATGACCTGGGCAAAAATCGGTGCGCTTTTCTTGTCTTCACGCACGCGGATCGTTTCGCCCATGGCGCCATCCTCGTCCGCGACCATCATGCGCGACACGCTGAACGCCGCATTGCCAGCCATCAATTGCACCGGATCGCCCTTGCGCACGACCGCTTCCTTCGCGGCGGCGGGCGCCGGGCGGACATAGCGGTTGGTCGCGCCGTAGGTGGAGGCGGTGCGCGGCAGCGGTCCCGACGCAGCGGCGGCCGATCCGGCGACCAGAGGCACGCGGATGCGCCAGTTCAAGGCATCGCACTTCACCATGGCGGCGCCGAAGATCGGCCCTTCAACGCTGGGCGTGGTCGGACAGGCGGCGAGACGCAGCCGGCGATCGACCGGTGCGGCAGGGCCGCCCGGCTCGCCCAGATTGGCGCCGACGGTCATCGCCACCAGCGAATCGATGCGGTCGAGATTCTCGAATTTCTGATTGCCCTGCGCCTGGGCCAGCGCAGGCGACACGCTGGTCAGCGCGGCAGCGGCGAGGAGGAGGGCGGAAAATCGAAACACGGCATGTCTCCTGACGGAAGAACGGTCTTGTCAGGATTTCAGCAATATTCGTGCCAGTTATCGTTAACGGCCGGGCGCGACGTGAATGACCTGCCCCTGCCCGCCTTTGCCATCACCCTGATCGAGACCACGGATCAGCAGCCTGTCCTGCGCGATACCCTCGATGCGCAAGGCACGGGCGACCGCGCCCAGGCGGGCAGCGGCCAGATCCCAGTCGTCGAAACGCTGACGCCCGCGATCGGACCCGTCGCTGCGGATTTCCAGCCCGCCCGGCGCTTTGGCAAGGCGCTGCGCCACGGCGGAAAGACGCACGCGGCCAGCCTCGCTGAGCAGCGCCTCACCGGGCAGGAAGAGGTCGGCGGCGCGCAGGTCCACGCCCTGCCGCATCGCCCGGCCGCCAAATTGCTGGCTGACCTGCGAAAGCATCGCGTCGCGGCGCGGTCCGCTGGCCTGCAACAGCACGAAGAAGGCGAGGAGGAGGAGGAGCAGATCGGCAAAGCTGATCGCCCAGCGATTGCGCCGGGCGGAGGAGGCCGATGCCGTGGCTGAGGGCGCGGTCATGCGACCTCGCGGATCGCGGCGCGGCGCAGTGGCGCATTTTCGCGCCGGGCGATCGCCAGCATCCGGTCGGCCACTTCACGTTGCCAGGCCAGTTCCCGTTCCGACAGGTCGGCAAGGCGGGCGGCGACAGGCGCAGCGATGATGTTGGCGATGACGACACCGTAAAAGGTTGTGAGCAGCGCCAGCGCCATCGACGGGCCGAGCTTTGCCGGATCATCCATGGCGGCGAACATCCCGACCAGACCGATGATCGTGCCCGCCATGCCCAGCGCCGGCGCGGCGTCGGCGATCGACAGCCAGGCCTTGTGGACGGCGCCATGACGCTGCGCCCGGTCGGACAGCGATTGCGCCGCCCATAGCTCGAATATGTCGGTGCGTTCGCTATTGGCCAGCTTGCGCGCGGCCTCGGTCAGGAAGATATTGGCGGTTTTTACCCGGTCGGTGCAGGACAGGCCGCGCAGTTGCGCCACCTGATCGATCTTGAGCATGGCCGCGCGGGCGGCATCCCGGTCACGCGCAGGATCGGCGGTCATCAGCGGCCGCAGCGCGCCCATGGCACGCCCCATGGCGCCCACGCCATTCTGGAACGACGCCACCGCCGCGATCCCGGCCAGCATCGCTGCCAGCGTCAACGGATCGAACAAATGGCCGATTATCGCGATCATGAACGCCTGCTTCCCATCATCCTATCGACCAACGGCAACGCCCTGCCGCTGGCCGGCAAAAAATTGCCGCCCTTGCCGCCTCCCCCAGCAAGCGCCCCGTTTTCCGGGGATTTCCGTACTGCCGATGCGTCACCCACGCAAATTGGCACGGCTCTTGCTGATCTCCGACAGGATCACCCGTGGGGAGACGCCATCAGGTGTCAGAACGGCGGGAGACGCAAAACTTTTAGAGCGAATTTGACCATGTCGGTGGAAGACAATCTGTTCGGGATACACGGAAAGGCGCTGGCGCTTCGTTCGCAGCGCCTGTCCCTGCTCGCGTCCAACATCGCCAATGCCTCCACGCCTGGCTACAAGGCGCGCGACATCGATTTCGAATCCGCGCTGAAGGAAGCCACGACGCAGGCCGGCAACAGCGCGACGGACGTGTCCAAGGCGGTCGATGACACGATGGGCTACCGCGTCCCGCTCCAGCCCAGCCTGGACGGCAATACGGTCGAACTGAGCACCGAACAGACGCTGTTCGCCGAAAATGCGGTCAAATATCGCACGACCCTCTCCTTCCTGGAGGGCCGCATCAACACCATCAACCGCGCCCTGAAGGGAGAATGAGCATGAGCAACGCTACGCCCATGAACATCTTCGACATCGCCGGCCGCGCAATGAGCGCCCAGCTGGTGCGCCTGAACGCCACCGCATCCAACATGGCCAATGCCGGCAACGTCACGACCAGTGCCGGTGAAGCCTATCGTGCGATCAAGCCGGTGTTCGAAAGCGTCACCGACACGCCAGGCGTGTCGACGGTGAAGGTCAAGAATGTCGTCACCACCAACGCAGAGCCAACCAAGCGCCACGACCCCAATCATCCGCTGGCCGATGCCAATGGCGATGTGTGGGAAGCCGCCGTCGACGGCAATGCCGAGCTGATCGACATGATCGAGACGGCCCGCATGTATCAGAACAACGTCCAGGTCTTGAACACAGCCAAGTCCCTGATGATGGAAACCATAAGGATCGGCAAATGACGACCACATCCACGGTCACCGATAGCGCGGGCCTTTCGGTCTATAACCCGACCAAGACTGTCGGCACGGGCAGCGCGACGATGGACCAGTCCAGCTTCCTGACGCTGCTGACCGCGCAGATGCAGTATCAGGACCCGTTCGAACCGGTCGATAACGCGCAGATGGTGTCGCAGATGGCGACCATCACCAATTCATCCGGCATCGCGGAAATGAACCAGACGCTCAAGAATATGGCGAGCGAGCTGACCGGTACGCGGCTGGGCGATGCAGCCAGCTGGATCGGCAAGTCGATGCTGGTGCAAAGCAATATCGCCGCGCCCGATGCGACCGGCACCTATGCGGGCCAGATCACCCTGTCCGCCGCTACGGAAGGCGCGACCATCAACCTGGTCGATTCCGCCGGCAATGTCGTCAAGTCGATCGAAACCGGCGCGCAGCCCGCCGGCGACCTGACCTTCTATTGGGACGGCAAGAATGACGCGGGCGAAACCGTGTCCACCTCCGCCCTTCAGGTGAAGGTCAGCGGCGCAACCACCAGCAAGGTCGCGACCTGGGCGACCATCGCCGCCGTCCAGTCGCCCGCCGACGGATCATCCTCCAAACTCATCACCGCGCTCGGCAGCTACAGCCCGTCCGACGCGATCAGCCTGATGTAATTTCCTTCACCCTCACCCCCAATCCTTTTCACCCCCAAATCCTTTTCACCCAAGGAGCAACGCCATGTCCTTCTACATCTCCCTGTCGGGCCTCAAAGCCGCCCAGATCGACCTCGCCACCACCTCCAACAACGTCGCCAACGTCAGCTCGACTGCGTTCAAGAAGAGCAAGGCGCAGTTCGGCGACATTTTCGCCGCAGCGCCGATGCAGACCACCAACCAGGTCGCAGGGCAAGGCGTGCGCGTGCAGGACGTCGCCCAGCAGTTTACGCAGGGCACGATCGAAGGCACCGACAAGACGCTGGACCTCGCCATCACCGGCGAAGGCTTCTTCACCGTGAAGGGTGAGGACGGCACCGTGAGCTATACCCGCAACGGCGCTTTTTCGGTCAATGAAGACCGATTCGCAGTCGATACGACCGGTTCGAAGATCCAGGTTTTCCCGGTCGATGCCCAGACTGGCACGTTGACCACGGCGACGACAGGAGCCACCCCGGCCGACCTGACCGATCTCCAGATTCCCACCACACTGAACGGCGACGCCAACGGCGCCCAACTCAATAGCGTGGGCGTATCGAAGGAAGGTCTGGTGTCTGCGGTCTATGCCGACGGCACGACCGTCTATCTGGGTCAGGTCGCCATGGCGTCCTTCAACAGCCAGGAAGGCCTGCGTCAGGAAGGTGATGCCCACTGGACGTCGACCGTCGCCAGCGGTTCGCCAACGCTGGGTACTGCAAATGCCGGCCTGTTCGGCGCCGTCAACTCCGGCTTCCTGGAACGCTCCAACGTCGACATCACCGACGAGCTGGTCAACCTGATCGCGGCGCAGCGCAACTTCCAGGCGAACAGCAAGGCGATCGAGGCGGCCAACACGCTGACCACGACGATCGTCAACCTGCGCACCTAAACGCTCAAGGCAAGGCATAGAAGGTTTAGCCCATGGATCGGCTCGTCAACACGGCACTTACGGCGATGCGCGGCGCGATGGCGCGGCAGGCGTCGGTCGCGAACAACCTCGCGAACGTCAACACCGTCGGCTTTCGCGCCGAAATCGCCAATGCCGAGACGCGCTGGATCAAGGGCGACACGTTCGACACCCGTGCCCAGGCATCCGAACAGGTCATCGCCGCCGACATGGCGCAAGGCGCGATGACCGAAACCGGCAACACGCTGGACGTGGCCATGAACGGCGATGCTTTGCTCGCCGTTCAAGCCGCGGACGGCAGCGAAGCCTATACGCGCCGCGGCGACCTCAAGGTCACGGACAGCGGCTTGCTGACCACCGGCGACGGCCTGGCCGTGCTGGGCGAAGGCGGCCCGATCACCCTGCCCCAGATGGACAGCGTGTCGATCGCCAAGGATGGCAGCATCTGGGGCGTGCCGCAGGGCGGCGACCCCGCCAACCCGGCGCAGGTCGACAAGCTGAAACTGGTCAACGCCGCCGGCTCCAGCATCGCCAAGGGCACCGACGGGCTGTTCCGCGAAGTGAATGGCGGCGCATTGCCGTCCGACCCGCTGGCGACCGTGACGTCGGGATCGCTGGAAGGCTCCAACGTCAATGCGACCCAGGCCCTCATTCAGATGATCGAGGCCAGCCGTGCCTGGGAAACCCAGGTGAAGATGATCGATACCGCCAAGCAGTTGGACGATGGCGGCGCGTCGCTGATGCGCCTCGACAGTTGAGGACGCTGGTTAATTTTGCGGTTAATTTTGGCACGCATCTTGCTGTGATGGACGCATGAGCATCTCTCGGGATGCCCCCACGGAGATAGAACGATGAGCAACGCCGCCCTTCATGTCGCCCGCACCGGCCTCGACGCGCAGAACACGAAGATGCGCGTGATCGCCAACAACCTGGCGAACGTCAACACGACCGGTTTCAAGAAGGACCGCGCCGATTTCGAGACGCTGGCCTATCAGCAGATCATCCAGGCCGGTTCCAATTCGGACAGCGAGAACAAGTTCGCCAACGGGTTGAACCTCGGCTCCGGTGTGGCGCTTCAGGGCACCAGCAAGATAAACACCCAGGGTACGCTGAACCAGACCAACAATGTTCTGGATATCGCGATCGAAGGGTCGGGCTATTTCCAGGTGCAGCAGCCCGACGGCTCCATCGCCTATACCCGCGCCGGCAATTTCAGCGTCACCGCCGAAGGCACCGTCGTCACCAGCGACGGCCTGCCGCTGATCCCGCAAATCACCGTGCCGCAGGGCGCGACGTCGGTCGCGATCGGCAATGACGGCACCGTCACCGCCACGCTTCAGGGCGAGAGCGAGCCGAGCAACCTGGGCCAGATCGAAATCGCCACCTTCATGAACCCGGCGGGCCTGACCTCCATCGGCGGCAACCTGCTGACCGAAAGCGCCGCCAGCGGCGTGCCGCAGGTCGGCGTCGCAGGCCTCGAAGGCCGGGGCCTGATGCGGTCGGGCTATCTGGAAACGTCGAACGTCAACATCGTCGAGGAACTGGTCGACATGATCGAGACGCAGCGCGCCTATGAGGTCAACAGCAAGATGATCAAGGCGACCGACGAGATGCTCCAGTACGTCAACCAGAATATCTAAGGCTGAATGATGCGCCTGTCCCACGCCGCCATCGCCGCCGTCTCGCTGATCGCACTGGCCGCTTCCCCGCTGGAAGCCGCCAAGAAGAAGCGCGAGGTCGAGCGCGATTATTATATGCCCACGATCGCCCAGCCGGTCGCCCCGGCGGCGAACGGCTCCATCTTCCAGGCGTCTGTGGGCTATACGCCGCTGACCAGCGGCGCGCGTGCCACCACGGTGGGCGATATCATCACCATCGTGCTGGTCGAACGGACGCAGGCGAGCAAGACGACCAGCGCGGACACCGCCCGCAACGGCTCCGTCGGGCTGACGCCGCCTACCACCGGCATCCTGTCGAAGCTGATTTCGCCCACCGACATCGGCGCCAGCGGCCAGAATACGTTCACCGGCAAGGGCAATGCCAGCCAGTCGAACGCGCTGACCGGTGAGATCACCGTGACGATCGCGGCGGTCTATCCCAACGGGACGATGCTGGTGAAGGGCGAGAAGGCGCTGACGCTCAATCGCGGCGACGAGTTCATCCAGATCAGCGGCATTGTCCGCCAAGCCGACATCGCGCCGGACAACCGCATCGCATCGACCCGCGTGGCCGACGCCAAGATTATCTACAAGGGCAAGGGCGAGATCGCCAATGCCAGCCGCCAGGGCTGGTTCCAGCGCTTCTTCTCCGCGATCAGCCCCTTCTGATGGAAACCGCAACCGCCATGATCCGCCTGCTTCGCCTGATCCTGCCGATCTTCGCGCTCCTTGCCGTGCCGGCCCATGCCGAACGGATCAAGGATCTGGGCACGTTCCAGGGCGTCCGTCCCAACCAGCTGACCGGATATGGCATCGTGGTGGGTCTGGCCGGCACCGGCGACGACAGCATCCAATATGCGACCGAGGGCATGAAGGGCGTCGTCTCGCGCTTTGGCCTGACGCTGCCGCAGGGCGTCAATCCGGCGCTGAAAAACGCGGCAGCCGTGCTGGTCACGGCCGATCTGCCTGCCTTCGCAAAGCCCGGCCAGCGCCTCGACGTCACCGTGTCCGCGCTGGGCAAGGCCAAGTCGCTGCGCGGCGGCACGCTGATCATGACGCCCCTGCGCGGTGCGGATAACGAGATATACGGCATGGCACAGGGCAACCTGGCCGTCGGTGGCCTGGGCGTGACCGGCGCGGATGGCAGCCAGGTGTCGGTCAACGTACCGTCGGCCGGCCGTATTCCGGGCGGTGCGACGGTGGAACGGGCGGTTGCGACCGGGTTCGACACGGCCCCGTCCCTGACCTTCAACCTGGCCGAGGCCGACCTGACCACGGCGCTGCGCGTCGCAGATGGCATCAACAAGATGTTCGGCGATCGCCGCGCCCGCGCGACCGACGCCGTATCGGTCGCGATCGACGCCACGCCGGGCGCCGAAGACCGCATCCTGATGATGGGCATGATCGAGAATATCGAGATTGCGCCCGCCGACGCCCCCGCCAAGGTGATCGTCAACGCCCGCACCGGCACGGTGGTCATCAACGGGGCGGTGAAGATACATCCGGCCGCCGTGGCGCACGGCAAACTGACCGTCAGCGTCAATGAAAGCCCACGCATTTCACAGCCTGCCCCCTTCAGCCAGGGCCAGACCGCGGTCGAGCAATCCAGCAGCATCAGCATCGACGAGCAAAAGAAACCGATGATTAATTTTAAAGGTGGAGCGTCGCTGGCCGATATAGTGAAGGCGGTCAATGCGATCGGGGCTTCCCCGGCGGATATGGTCGCGATCCTCGAAGCCTTGAAGCAGGCGGGCGCGATGAAAGCGGAATTGGTGGTGCTGTGATGCAGGTAACGACGACGAACAGTGCCGCCGCGACCGGGGCCTCCCCCTCGCAAAAAGCGCAGCTGCAAAAAGCCGCCCAGCAGTTCGAGGCCGTTTTCCTGCGCCAGATGATCGGCGCGATGCGATCGGCCAGCTTGGCCGAGGGCATCAGCGATTCGAGCGCGACCCAGCAATTTCAGGACATGGCCGACGCCCGCACCGCCGACGCGATGGCGGGCAAGGGCGCGATGGGCATCGCCGAACTGTTGATGCAGCAATTTGGCAACAGGGTAAGCGACACGCCTGCCGCGGCTGATGCACCTGACGCGACGAAGGCCGCAGGCGCATGAGCGACCTGTTCGTCATCGGCGCGTCGGGCACCAGAGCCTATCGGTCGGCGATGGCCGCGATCGCGGAAAATATCTCCAACGCCAGTACCGAAGGCTATGCCCGCCGGTCAGTGACGACGGTCGAATCCGGCGCATCGACCGCGACCATGTCGCTCTATATTTCGCGCGCCAATTTCGGCGGTACGCAGGTCGCCGGCGTCAATCGCGCGTCCGACCCCTATCTGGACGCTTCGGTCCGTAGCACCGGCATGGCATTGGGCAGCGCGAACGCGCGGCTGCGCTGGCTGAGCGATGCCGAAAACGCCATGAACGACACCAGCACCGGCGTCGGCCAGCTGATGACCAGCATGTTCCAGAATATGGAAAAGCTGGCCGCCAGCCCCACCGACACGTCGCTGCGCGTCACCACGCTGGACAGCATCAGCCGGGTCGCACAGGCGTTTAATCAGACCGCTGCCGATCTCAAGACCGTATCCGATGGCATCGCGACCGAAGGCCAGGCCTCCGTCGCCACCATCAACCAGTCGCTCGACGCACTGGCCGATATCAACAACAGCCTGCTGCGCGCGCAGCCGGGCACCTCCGCTTATGCCCAATTGCTCGACAGCCGCGATTCCGCGCTCCAGACGCTGTCGGAGAATATGAACGTCACCATCAGCTTTGGCGCCAAAGATAGCGCCATCGTCAGCTTCGGCGACCAGACGCTGGTCAGCGGCAACGCCGCAACCAATATCGCGATGACCGCCAACAGCGATGGGACATTGTCACTGGGCCTGGCAGACGGCACGGCGCTGAATGCGCCGGCCAGCGGCACGCTGGGCGGCCTCTTCTCCGCCGCGAACACGGTGACGCAACGGCGCGCCAGCCTGGACACACTGGCCGCGCAATTCACCACCGACGTCAACACCTGGCATGCCCAGGGGGTAACCGATGGTGGCACGGCCGGTGCGGCCCTGTTGTCGGGCACTACGGCGGCCAGCCTATCCGCCCTGGTGACCGATCCGACGCAGCTGGCACTCAAATCTTCCGACGGCACGCAGAATGGCAATCTGCTGACGGTCAGTTCCGTCCTGCGCGGCAATGGCAGTGTGGAGCAGAACTGGACGTCAATCATCGCACAACAGGCGACATTACTGTCGTCCACCAAGGCCGAAGCCGACACGGCGACCAGCCGCAACGAACAATCGGTCGCCGCGCGCGAAGCGGTGAGCGGCGTCGACCTGGATCTGGAAGCGGCCGACCTGCTGCGATTGCAGCAGGCCTATTCGGCGTCTGCCAAGATCCTTCAGGTGGCCAAGGAAACGCTCGATTCCATCATGAACATCATGTGACGGAGAACTGAGTCATGGTAGGCATCACCAACAAGATCATGCTCGCGGAAATCCGTCGGCAACAGAAATTGTCGCAGGAACTGGTCGCTGGGCAAACCGCGATCTCGACCGGCGTGACGCTCAACAAGCCATCCGACGATGCGCTTGCCTGGGTGCAGGTGTCCGATGTCGGTCGCGCGCAGGCGCAGCAGGCAGCATGGCAGACCAATGTCAGCTATGGCACCGCGCGGTCCGGCAATGCGGAAGCCAATCTGTCGGAAATCGACAATCTGCTGACTCGGGCGCAGGAATTGGTGACGTCCGCGCGCAACGGATCGCTCAACGGAACCAACCGGTCCGCGATCGTCGAGGAAATGTCGACTATCCGCACCACGATCAGCGAATTGCTGAATCAGAAGGATTATCAGGGCGTCTCTGTTTTCGACGACGAACAAAGCATATTGGTGCCGGTGAGCCGTGGCCTCAATCTGGCTGTGGTGGGGACGAAACAGGAGGTATCGACTGTGGATGTCAACGGGACATCCATGTCGATCGACGATATATTGGCCCAGGGCATCGCTGCCGTCCAAAGTGGCGATGACAGTGCCATGGCAACGGCGGTCACGTCCGTGCAGACCGCGCAGGGGCATATCACTGTCGAACAGGCCAAGCAGGGCGTGCGCAGCGACCGGCTGGAAGTGATCGGCACGCGCCTGACCGACGTCGACCTGAACCTGACCGAGAAGCGATCGAACCTGGAATCGACCAAGCTGGAAGAGGTCATCGCCAAGGTGAAGGCAGGCCTGCTGCAACTCGACGCGGCGCAGACGACCTTCGCGCGGATCAACCAGCAGACGCTGTTCGACCTGATCAAGTGACCTGCGGCAAAAAGGCGGCCCGGTCCTAAACCAGACGCTAACCAGTCCGTATTAACCTTAAGAGCGGCGTCACCACCAAGGACGCCATCGGACTTTCGCCTGCGGGGCGTTTCAATCGGGGATAATCATGTTCGCAGCCATCGGCCTCGTCATTCTGCTCGTCATGGTGTTCGGCGGCTTTGCCTTCACCGGTGGCGACCTTGGCCCGGTGCTCCATGCCCTGCCCCATGAAATGCTGATCATCGGCGGCGCTGCCGTCGGCGCGCTCGTCATCGGCAATAGCGGCGCGGACTTGAAGGCGCTGGGCGGCGGCCTGGGCAAGGTGTTCAAGGGCGCCAAATATAAGAAGCAGGATTTTCTGGACTGCATCTTTCTGGTGAGCAAGCTGATGAAGACGCTGCGGGTCGAAGGGCCGGTCGCGCTGGAACCGCATATCGAAGATCCGTCCAGCTCCACCATCTTCACCGAATATCCCAAGTTGATGAAGGACAAGGCGCTGGTCCACCTGATCAGCGACACGCTGCGCCTGGTCGTGATTTCGTCCGGCACGCTCGACCCGCATGCGGTCGAGGATGTGATGGACAATGCGTTGAAGACCCATCACCACGAGGCGATCAAGCCCGCCGACAATCTGCAAGGGCTGGCCGACGCGCTACCTGCGCTGGGTATCGTCGCGGCGGTTCTGGGCGTGGTGAAGACCATGGGGTCGATCGACCAGCCGCCCGCCATCCTGGGCGCGATGATCGGTTCTGCGCTGGTCGGTACGTTCCTGGGCATTCTGCTCGCCTATGGCATGGTCAATCCGTTCGCCAACCGCTGTCGCGCGGTGATCGAGGCAGACGGCGCCATTTACCATGTCGTCAAGCAGATCATCATCGCCTCGCTCCACGGCCATCCGCAGCCGCTGGTGATCGAAGCCGCCCGGTCCGGCCTGACCCACGCCAACCAGCCCGGCTTTGCCGAAGTGTTCGACGGCATGCGGGGCAAATAAGCCATGGCGGAGAAGAAGCGCGGCGCGAACGAGCCGGAACCCCGGCCGATCATCGTCAAGAAGATCATCGTCGAAGGACATGGCGGCCATCATGGTGGCGCCTGGAAAGTGGCCTATGCCGACTTCGTGACGGCGATGATGGCCTTTTTCCTGCTGATGTGGCTGCTGGGCGCGACCACCGAAAAGCAGCGCAAGGGACTGGCCGACTATTTTACGCCGACTTTGGTGCAGATGAAGGAAAATTCGGCCGGATCGAATGGCCTGTTCGGCGGCGACAGCATGATGGCCAAGGAAAATTACCCGACCACCGGTGGTCAGGGCAATCTGGCCATCACCATCCCGCGCGATGCCAGCGGCACCAAGGATCAAGGCGGAAAGGCGACGCGCGCGCAGGACCGGCAGAAGTTCGAAGGGATCAAGAAAAGCCTGGAAGAACGCATGATGCGCAACGGCCTGGGCAAGCTGCGCAAGAATGTGCGCTTTACCGAAACGCGCGAGGGATTGCGCATCGACCTGATCGATGAAGCCGATTTCGCGATGTTCGCCATGGGGACCGACCGGCTGGTGCCGCAGGCCCGCAAGCTGGTGGGCGAAGTGGCGACCGTATTGCAGTCCATGCCCAACCCCGTGATCGTGCGCGGCCATACCGATGGCCTACCCTATGCGTCGGGCCGGACCATGAACAATTGGATGTTGTCATCCAGCCGGGCCGAATCGACGCGGCAGGTGCTGAACCAGTCGGGCATCGGCAACGACCGTTTTGCCCGGATCGAGGGCGTGGCCGACCGCGAGCCGTTCATCAAGAATGACGCCTATGATCCGCGCAACCGGCGCATGTCGATCATCCTTGCCTGGACCCGCGGCGGCAGCGGCGACGATCCCGACACGCCGGACCCTGAGACCCAGGCGGCGATCAAGGAACGCGACAATCCGATGCGCGTGGCCAGGGAAGAGGCACAAAAGCTGGACATGGGCGGCACCGGACTGCCCAGCGGCGCGGCCCTGATCAATCCCACCGCGCCGGGGACGTCGAGCAAACCGGGCAAGCATTGATCTTACGAGGCGGCGATGGCGACATCGCCGCCTTAACTTCGCACTTTTCCCGCCGAATGCGCAATTTCCGATCTTAAGACGGAAACTATCTTGCGAGCGATCTGGTCCAGCATAGCTTGCGGTGGGCGAGTAGGACAGGATTGGAGGAAGGCATGAGGTCCGCTTTCCCTGTCGTCGTCGCAGCGCAGGCCGGGATCTCGGCCCGCCTTGCGCTTCACGTCCCGCACCTCAGCCTTCGCCAGGGCGACTGACGATGATGATCAATCCTTAGCGGGGCCTCAGGCCGGCAGCACCAGACTTGCTTCCAGACCGCCTTCGGGACGATTTTCCAGACGCAGTTCGCCCTGATGTTCGGCCATGATCGCGCGGACGAGGGCCAATCCCAGTCCCGCGCCGCCGGTTGCGCGGTTGCGCGATCCTTCCAGCCGGGTGAAGGGTTCCAGCATTTCGGCCATGCGGTCCTGGGCGATGCCAGGCCCCTCGTCAGCGACGGCGATGCGGATAGTGCCAGCCTCATGCAGCACCTTCACATGGGCTCGGTCGCCATAGACGATGGCATTTTCGATGAGGTTGCGCACCGCGCGGCGGATCTGCTGCGGGCGGACGAAGGCGACCGCCCGGTCGCTGTCGGCCATCTCCACGGGCGATCCCAATTCGATGAAATCCTCCACCACCGCGTCGGCCAGCGCGGCCAGATCGACCTTCTGCGCGGCCTCCGTACTGCGGCCCGCGCGCGCGAGGGAGAGAATATCCTCCAGCATGCGGTTCATCTCGTCGATCGTTTCGGACATGCGGGCGCGCTCGCCCTCATCCTCCACGGATTCGGTTCGGACCCGTAACGATGCCAGTGGCGTGCGCAGATCATGGCCGATCGCGCCGAGCATCCGGTCCTTTTCGTCCAGCATGGCGATGATCCGCGACCGCATGGCGTTGAAGGCCATGGTCAGGTCGCGCACGTCGCCGGGGCCACGCTCGTCCACTGCATCGGCAAGGCCGGTGCGCGCGAATTGCTGGGCAGAACCGGTGAGTTGCTTGAGCGGGCGGGCGAGACGGCTGCCAATCCAAAGCAACGGCAGCAGAACGATGACGTAGAGGATCAGCGTCTGGCCGATCAGCCAGCCGCCAAAGCGGGCCGGGCGATTGCCGATGCGTGCTTCGGTCGTCACCCATTTGCCCGGTTCATATTCGACCGCGAGGCTAAGGCGGCCGACGCGACGGTCGCGCATGGCTTCTCCGGTGGCGCGGCTGCGTATCTGTTCCCAGCGGCGCATGGGCATGACACGACTGTCCTCGGCCGCGGCCACGGACTGGACGGTCAGGCCGATATCGTCGAACATCGCCTCCGCGCGCGCCTGAACGTCCGGCCGGGCCTTGCCCTCCAGCACGGGGCGGGTCGTGGAAAATTCGACATTGCGCCGGTCGGGGCGGTCGCGATCCTCATCGCGCCGGTCCGGGTGAGGCGGGTGGGCCGGGCGCCGATCCGGCCGCGTATCCAGCGCGTTGATCACGCGATAGACGACCGGTGCTGTCTGGCTGGTGAGGTCGACACGGTTGCGTTCGCGCAGCAGCAGGCCGAAATTGATCGCCTGCGCCACGAACAGCGCGATAGCGACCAGAATGATGATCTGGCCGACCAGGCTTTGCGGCCACAGACGAAGCCGCTTCACAGTTTGCGGACCTCCGCCGAGAGGGTGTAGCCCCCGCCCCATACGGTCTTGATGAGGGTCGGATTTTTGGGGTCGGGTTCGATCTTCTTGCGCAGGCGGCTGATCTGGTTGTCGATCGCCCGGTCGAAGGCATTGGCCTCCCGGCCCTGGGTGATGTCGAGCAACTGGTCGCGGCTCAGCACACTATTGGGGCGCGTGGCGAAGGCCAGCATCAGATTATATTCGGCGGTAGAGAGCGGAAGCGACACGCCCTCGCTGTCCACCAGCGTGCGTTCCTGCGTCTTGAGCAGCCAGCCGGCAAAACTGTAATTGGCGCCATCAGGCGCGGTGACGCGCTGACCACCGGTGGCGACGCGGCGAAAGATCACCTTGATCCGGGCGACCAGTTCGCGCGGCGAGAAGGGCTTGAGCACATAATCGTCGGCGCCCATTTCCAGGCCGACGATGCGGTCCGTCTCTTCGGTGCGGGCAGTCAGCAGGATCACGGGGATCTCGCTCGTCTCACGGATATGGCGGCACAGCGACAGGCCGTCCTCCCCCGGCATCATGATGTCGAGGATGACCAGGTCGATGGCGTTGGCGTTGAGCCGCACACGCGCTTCGGACGCGCTTTCCACGGCGGTGACGCGAAAACCGTTGCGCGACAGATATTGCGCCAGCGGTTCGCGGATCGAGCGCTCGTCATCGACGAGCAGGAGATGGGGTCGTTCGCTCATCTGGCCTGTCTGTCATGGCTGGAGAAAGGTTGGAAGGGCGAAGGCAGCGGAAAAGCCTTCGCCCTTCCCAGGTGTCGGCACGGCGCCAGGGGAGGAACGCCGTGCCGGATAGCGCTGCGTCAGTCGGCCGGCGGGGGCGGCGGGGCGTCATGGCCCGGCCCCGGTTGACCTGGACCACGGTGCCCCATGGGACCGCGCATCTGCGGGCGGGCTGCCTTCAGTTCCTCGGCGGTGACGAAGCCGTCCTTGTTCGCGTCCGCCTTGTCGAACATGGCAAGCGGGCCGGCCATGAATTCCGCCTTGGTGACGGTGCCGTCCTTGTTCGCGTCGCCGAAGCCGGGGCCGCCCGGACCACCGTGCATCATCATGCCGCCACGACCGTGGCCGCGATGGCCGCGCTTGCCCCAGCTGCGCCCGTCGCGCTCACCGGGCTTGCCGGCTTGCTCACGGCGGTCCTCCCGCTTGTCGGCGCGCGCCTGATGACCGGCGGTAAATTCGGCCTTGCTGATCTGGCCATTTTTGTCGGTGTCGAGCGCGGCGAAGCGTTCGTCGGTACGCTGCTGGCGGCGCATGTCGCGGTCCTTCTGCGTCAGCTGGCCGTCGCGATCGACGTCCATTTTCGCGAAACGGGCTTCGAGCGCGGCGGTCAGTTCCGCCTTGCTGATCTTGCCGTCCTTGTTGCTGTCGGCCATGGCCATCAGGCCACCGCGCGGGCCGGGACCACCATCGGCACCAGGTTGGGCGTAAACCACATGGGTCGCCGCAAGGCCGCCGACGAACAGCGATCCAACCGCGACCGTGGTGAAGAATGTGCGAAGCATCTGCGTCTTCCTTCTTAAAGGGTCTTGATGAACGGCGGTTCGCCGTCCTTGAAACCGTTTATGAGGGGCAGTTGTCCCGAAGATATGTCAGGTCAGCGGACAAAATGTCGCAATTTGTATCCTGCGTCAGGATTTTCGACCTAGAGCAGTTTCCGATCCGATTGCATCGGCCCGGCTGCTCTAAGTCTTTAATTTGCCGCGTTTTCCGCGTCAGCAGGTGATTCCACCTGCTTGGAAAACGCTCTAGCCAGCGATGATGGCGCGGGCACGGCCGGTCGCGGCCTGGGTATCGACCGCGAGTTTCTTCACTTCCGAAGCAACGACGGAGAAGCCCCGCCCGGCATCGCCCGCTCGGGCGGCTTCGATCGAGGCGTTGAGGGCGAGCAGATTGGTCTGGCGCGCGATGCCGTCAATCGCATCGACGATGCCGCTCACCTCTCCCAGCACATGTTCGACGACGGTGCGGCGGTCGCTTTCCTGTTGGCGCATCCGCTGTTCCGCCTCTTCGCGCGCGGCGATGGCGCGGTGTTCGGCGCTGATATCGTTGGCGAATTTGATGACGCCGGTCTGGACGCCATCCGGGCCGATAATGGGATTGTAGCTGCCACGGATCCAGACTTTCTGGCCGCGCGCGTCCAGTCGGCAATAGGCCCCCGTGTCGAAATGACCGGACAGAAGATGCTGCCAGAAAAGCGCATAGTCGCGCGACCGGGCAAAGTCGGGGTCGCAGAAGATGCTGTGATGCCGCCCCTCTACCTGATCGAAGCGGTAGCCGAACAGCGCGAGAAAATTATCGTTGGCACCCGTGACCCGGCAATCGCGATCGAAGGTGATGATCGCCGTCGAGCGATCCATCGCGCGAAAGATCGTGGCAGCTTCCAGTTCAAGCCCGTGCACAGCATAACTCCATGATGGAGCCTATGCTGTGCAAAGGTTAATCTGTCGATAACCCGAAAGGGAAATCGCGCCGGGATCAGCGGTCGCGGCGGCCCAGCAATCGCAGGCGCAGCGCGTTCAGTTTGATGAAGCCCGCAGCGTCGCGCTGGTCGTAGGCGCCCGCATCATCCTCGAACGTCACGACCTTTTCGCTGTAGAGCGAATAAGGCGACTTGCGGCCCACGACATAGACGCCGCCCTTGTAGAGCTTCAGGCGAACGGTGCCCGTCACCTTCTCCTGGCTGTAGTCGATCGCCGCCTGAAGCATTTCGCGCTCCGGCGAGAACCAGAAGCCGTTATAGATGAGCTCGGCATATTTGGGGGCGAGTTCGTCCTTCAGATGCGCGGCGCCACGGTCGAGCGTCAGTTGCTCGATACCGCGATGGGCGAGGTGATAGATGGTGCCGCCCGGCGTTTCATACATGCCGCGCGACTTCATGCCCACGAAGCGGTTCTCGACCAGATCGAGGCGACCGATGCCATGCTTGCGGCCATAGTCGTTGAGCGTTTCGAGCAGGGTCGCAGGCGACATGCCGACGCCGTTGATCGCGACGCCATCGCCACGCTCGAAATCGATGGTGATATATTCGGGCGCGTCGGGCGCATCCTCCGGATTGACCGTGCGCGAATAGACATAGTCCGGGGTTTCTTCCCACGGGTCTTCCAGAACCTTACCTTCCGAAGACGTATGCAGCATGTTCGCGTCGGTCGAGAAGGGGCTTTCGCCACGCTTGTCGCGCGGGATCGGAATCTGGTGCTTTTCGGCGAATTCGATCAGCTTGGTGCGGCTGGTCAGATCCCATTCGCGCCAGGGGGCGATCACCTTGATGTCGGGGGCGAGGCCATAATAGCCCAGTTCGAAGCGGACCTGATCGTTGCCCTTGCCGGTCGCGCCATGCGACACGGCGTCGGCGCCCAGCTGCTTGGCGATTTCGATCTGGCGCTTGGCGATCAGCGGCCGGGCGATCGAGGTGCCAAGCAGGTAGAGACCTTCATAGAGCGCGTTCGAGCGCATCATCGGGAAGACATAATCCTTCACGAATTCTTCGCGCAGGTCGTCGATGAAAATATGCTCTTCCTTGACGCCCATCAGGCGGGCCTTGGCGCGGGCCGGCTCCAGCTCTTCGCCCTGGCCGAGATCGGCGGTGAAGGTGACGACTTCGCATTGATAAGTCTGTTGCAGCCATTTCAGGATCACGCTGGTGTCGAGACCACCGGAAAAGGCAAGGACGATGCGGTTGATCTTGTCGGACATGGGCTGGCGATTCTTCCGTTAAAAAGGCGCGATAATGACCGGCGCGCCGGTAACAGCCGCTCGCCAAAAGCGCAACATGGGCCGCATAGGAAAAGGGACGGACAACCGATGGGTCGTCCGTCCCTTTTCAGCTGGGTCATGCCTTACTTGGCGGGACGCGGACGCAGGAAGCCCGACGACGCCTGCTGGCTGCCGAAGCGATAGACGGTCTGGCTGCGATCAGCGGCCGTAACCGGCGTAGGTTCCGCGTGGATCGTTTGCGGCGCAGGCGCGGTGACCGAAGCGGCTTCACGCTGGGCAATCAGATATTGGGCGCGACGCAGACGCTTGGCGCGGGTGCGGAAGGGGTTTTCCGCACTGGGGGCTTGCGCGACCATCGCTTCCAGCGTGGCATCTTCGGCAAGGCGCGGGCTCGCCATGGCGGGGCGCGGCGCGACCGGCGTTGCCATGGCTGGCATCGGGGCCATGGGGGTCATCGCGGGCTCCCGCGTGGGTTCATAGGTCGGCGCAATCGCGTCTTCCTCATCCGGGCGACGACGGCGGACCAGCGCCGCACCGCCCAGACCCAGAACGAGCAGCGCGCCGCCACCCAGCGCCCACAGCAGCGCCTGATCGGTGCGCGCGGTGGCCGGTCCAGCCGGCGCAACGGCCGGGGTCGGATTGGCTTGTGTTGCCTCTTCCTGCGCCATAGGCGTTACTGGCGTCGCCGCCGGAATTGGCTCAGATGTAGTGGCGGGCGTGACCGAGGCGGGCGCTGCCGGTGCGGCTGCCGTCTGACGTTCGACGGCGCGTACCGGGGCACGGGCCGGCGCAGCAGATTGCGCGGTGCGGGGCGCTGTGGCGGGGGCCGCAGCCTTTTCTGCCTCCACAGCGGCGGTCGCGGCGGCGATGCGTTCATCGATCGGCGGGGTAGCCTGAACCACCGGCTGGCCAGGCGTGAATTCCGGTTCCGCAGCAGGCGTGGTCGGCGCAGCGGGCGCAGTCATGGCCGGCGCCGCGGCAGGCGCAGCGTCCGGCACCATGAGTGGCGCGGCCGGCGAGGCGGCGGGCACGTCGACGGTCTGGGCCAGCAACGGGGTGGCAGTCAAAGCCAGAACAGCGGCAATCGCGGCCCTGGCGGGGCGGATGGTGCGAATATTTCCAGTCATAGCAGAAGATCAACGACCGACCACGAGATTCAACACAACACCCCCGTCGTAATCGCGACGAATTGTTACGGTTAAGCGTCGGAATGAGCGATATGAACAAATGTTCATTTTAGTATGAACGGAATATTTACAGAACAACGCACTTAATGACTTTATGCGCGTTCAATATAGCGTTGTATTTATTTACCCTCATCTCTATCGAGCCTGGCACCATCCAGTACATTGGCGCGCCGCTGTGCTTCCGCGCTGTCCGCCTGCCGCTGGGCCTTGGTCCGGCCGAAGCGTGCGCGGTTTTCCTCTGCGGTCTTCGCCTTGTCCACGCGCGCCTTGGCCTTGCGCGCCTGGCGGAGGTTGACGATGTTGGTCATGACTGGTCCTTCGTCGCGTACCGCGCTTGGCCGCCCCCTGGCCGCCGCAACCCAAGCATAAACTTCGGCCCTGCCTCTTGCCAACCGCCATCGGCTGTCGCCATGGTCGGTTTTCCCCGTTCCATCCTTTGGCCAAGGCCCCATGACCAGCATCCACGACGTCGCAGCCCTCGCCAAAGTATCGATCAAGACGGTATCGCGCGTCGTCAACAAGGCGCCCAATGTCAGCCCGGAACTCCAGGCGCGGGTGGACGCCGCCATCGCACAGCTGGGCTATCGCCCCAACCAGTCGGCGCGGCGTCTGGCCGGCGGCAAGTCGTTCATGATCGCCTTCCTCTACAACAACCCCGCCCCTGGCTATGTCAGCCGTATCCAGATCGGCGCGGCCTGGCGCTGCCGGGAACTGGGCTATCATCTGGTGGTGGAGCCGATCTCGATCGGTGGCGAGGAACGGTATGAGGTGTTGGAACGGCTGGTCGGGGCGCTGCGGCCGGACGGCGTGCTGCTGGTGCCGCCCCTGTCGGACGATGAGGGGCTGCTGGCGCGACTGGCGGAGATGAAGTTGCCCTGCGCCCGGATCGCGGGGTCGGTGACGGCGGCGAGCTTTACCATTCACACGCCCGAGCGTGCGGCCGGGCGCATGGTCGCCGACCATCTGATTGCGCTCGGCCATCGGCGCATCGGCATCATCACTCCGCCCCCAACCCACCGCGCGGCACTACGCCGGGTCGAAGGGTTTCGCGACGGGCTGGCGGCGGCGGGCATCGCCGTGGACGAAAATCTGTTCGTCGAGGGGCGGTTCGATTTCGCGTCGGGCATCGAGGCGGGCGAGGCGTTGCTGGCCCTGCCCCGGCCGCCCAGCGCGGTCTTTGCCACCAACGACGAAATGGCGCTGGGCGTGCTGACACTGGCCCATCGCATCGGGCTGCGCGTTCCGGAGGATTTGTCAGTGACCGGTTTCGACGACACGACGGCCAGCCTGACATCCTGGCCACCCCTGACTACCGTACGCCAGCCGCTGGAGGATATGGGCCGATCCGTCGTCGACGCGCTGGCCAAGGGACCGACCGACGCACCGGAATTTCTGTTCACGCTGGTCGAGCGGGGCAGTTCGGGACCGCCGGCGGGGGATGTAGGGTAAGGCTGGAGCGGGTAGCGGGGATCGAACCCGCATCACAAGCTTGGAAGGCTAGTGCTCTACCATTGAGCTATACCCGCCCGGCAGGAGAGCGCCCTGCCATTATCGGATAGCGCTCGTCAACCATGATTGCGCCATAAAGCGAAGATCGCCCCTTAACCCCCTACATCATTTGTTCTACATCCCGGGCATGAACAGTCCTTCCCTGCGCCAGCTGGATATATTCGCGCAGATGGTGGCGGTGGGGAGCGTGATGCGTTGCGCCGCCGATCTGGATGTGAGTGTCGAGCAGATATTGCAGGATCTGGCATCACTGGAGATGCGACTGGGCTATCGCTTGTTCGACAATCTGGATGGCATGGCGCGGCTGACGCCGGCAGGGCGCAAGACCGCGCAGGCTATGACGCTGCTGACGCAGGATGCGCCCGCGCCGGTGGACGAAGTACCGCTTGCGCCTGAACCCGCGCCCAAGGCTGCGGCCGCCCAACCCAGCGCGCCGGTTTTCGTCCCGCTCGTCTCTCCAGCGCCGGCCATTGTCGCCGGGCCGCCGCGACAGGTCATTACGCTGGCCGCGCCGGCACCGGTGTTCGGCCAGCTACAGGACGGCCTGACCGCGTTCGAGGCAGCGAATGAGGATATCGCGATCACGCTGGACCTGCATGTCCACACGGCAGAGGATGCGGCGAGCATACTGGCCAACGGGCGGGCGGACATCGCGTATTTCTACGCGCTGGAGGAGCCGGCCGGCTTCGGTTCGCGTTATGGCTGGTCTGAACAGCTGAACCTCTATGCCGGCAGCCATCATGCGCTGGCGCGGTCGGAGAGCGTCAGCCGCGACGATCTGGCGCTAACGCCGATGCTGGCACTGGAGACGCGCAGCGGCATGCGCGACGTCATCGAGGCAGCGCTGGCCAAGGGGCGGTTCCACAACATGATGCCGCTGCTGGAAAGCGACAATATGTTCGAGATCATCGCCGCATTGCGGGAAGGCGCCGGCTGCTTCGCGGCGTTCGGTCCGCTGGCGCGCGACATCGGGCGGATGAACGGCGTGCAGCGACTGGCGCTCGACATGCCCCTGCCCTCGATCGAGATTCGCCAGGCCATCGCGCCGCGATCGACCGACAAGCCGGCGGTCGAAGCGCTGGCGGAATTTCTATTCCTCTGAAACATGACGAAGATTTAATGCCGCGTCGCAACGAAATGCGGCGAACCGACCTTGATATGATGTATCATCCTAGATACAGGATCACATCAGACTAAAAATCAAAAGGGTTGAGATTCATGTCCCGCTTTCCGTTGCTGCGCGCTGGCTGCGCCCTGTCCGCGCTGTGCCTTGCCGTTCCCGCCCTGGCCGACGATGCCACGCCCGACGCCGCCGATGCGTCTGCCAATGGCGCCTATCATGACCAGCAGAAGGCCGACATCGTCGTCACCGCCCTGATCCCGCGGCGGCAGGGCGACATTCTTTCGGGCACATCGGTCCTGACCGGCGACAAGCTGACCCGCGACCTGCGCCCCAGCATCGGCGAGACGCTGGCGCGCCAGCCCGGCGTATCGTCCACCAGCTTTGGCCCCAACGCTTCGCGCCCGATCCTGCGCGGCTTCCAGGGTGAGCGCGTGCGCATCCTGACCGACGGCATCGGCAGCTTCGACGTATCCAACACATCGGTCGACCATGCAGTCGCGATCAACCCGCTGACCGCCGACCGGATCGAAGTGCTGCGCGGCCCGGCGGCCCTGCTCTACGGATCGTCGGCGATCGGCGGCGTGGTCAATGTGATCGACAGCCGCATTCCGCGCCGCGTGCCGGACGAGCCGATCCATGTCGATGGCATCGCCACTTATGGCAGCGCCGCCAACGAGCGCACGCTGAGCGGCGAGGTCGAAGCCCCGATCGCACAGAATTTCGTCGTCCATGTCGATGGCAGCTGGACCAAGACCGACGATCTGCGCACGGGCGGCTATATATTGTCCAAGCCGATGCGGGCGTTGGCCGCCCAGTCGGACGATGCTGAAATTCGCGAGGACGGCCAGTGGAAGGGCAAGCTGCCCAACACCGCCGCCGAAACATGGGAAGTGGCCGGCGGCTTTGCCTATGTCGGCACCGGTGGCAATCTGGGCGTGTCGGTGTCGCACAGCGAAAATCGCTACGGCGTGCCGTCGCGGATCGACGTGACGGAGGATCACGACCATGAAGGCGAGGATCACGACCATGACGAGCCGGGCCATACGCATGAGGATGTGACGCTGTCGATGAAGCAGACCCGCGCCGACCTGCGCGGCGAAGTGTCGACCGGCGGCGGCTTCCTCGATTCCATCCGCCTGCGCGCAGGCTGGGCGCAATATCAGCATGAGGAGATCGAGCCGACCGGCGAAGTCGGCACGACCTTCAAGAACCAGTCGATGGAAAGCCGGCTGGAATTCGTCCAGGCAAGGCATGGCGGCTGGGACGGCGCGTTCGGCGCGCAATTCTTCACCCGGCGGTTCGAGGCGATCGGCGAGGAGAAATTCCTGCCGCGCAACGAAACGAACCAGTTGGGCCTGTTTACGCTGCAATCGCTGGATCTGGGGGATACGCGGATCGAGGCTGGCGGCCGGTTCGAGCATAGCGAACTGGCAGCGGTGGCGGACGCAGACCTGTTCACCGCAGGCGGACGGCGCAATTTCAACGCCCTGTCCGGGTCGCTGGGCATCAGCCAGGCGATCATACCCGGCTGGCGCGTGGGATTGAACCTGTCGCGCAGTGAACGCGCACCATCGGCCGAGGAGCTGTTCGCCCGTGGCAATCATGCCGGCACGCAGGCGTTCGAACTGGGCAATGCCGATTTCAGCAAGGAAAAGAGCTGGGGCGTCGAAGGCACGCTGCGCGGCAAGGGCGAGGGTTATAGCGTCTCCTTCTCCGCCTATCACAACTGGTTCGACGGCTATATCTATGATTCGATCGTGGACGACAGTGTGTGCCAGGCGGCCAATGGCGGGGCCGAGCTGGAATTTCCCTGCTATGCCTATAATCAGGCCGATGCCCGCTATTACGGCTTCGAGGCGGAGGGCAATGTGAAGCTGGCGCAGTTGGGCGGCTATGCGATCAATCTGGATGGCGTGGCCGACTATGTTCGCGCGACCATCAAGGGCAGCGGCCCGGCGCCGCGCATTCCCCCGCTGCGTCTGCTGGGCGGGATCGAGGCGCAGGGCGATCGCATCACCGCGCGGGCGGAAGTGGAACATGTGTTCGAGCAGAACCGGATCGCCGAAACGGAAACGCCGACCGACGGCTTCACGCTCGTCAACGCATCGCTTTCCTTCAAGCCGTTCCAGGGCAATGACCGCACGACGCTGATGCTGTCGGCGAACAATATCTTCGACGTGGAGGCCCGCCGCCACGCCAGCGTATTGAAGGATTTCGCCCCGCTCGCCGGTCGCGACATCCGTGTGACGGCCCGCTTCTCGCTGTAATTTTCCGAAACGCGCGAAAGAGCGCGCTTCGGAACGGCACTAGCCCACGCCCCCACCCGGCCACCCAACGGCAGTATCATATGGGTGGCCGGGTGGGGACGTGGGCTGGTGCCGCAATCTGCCGCGCAGCGGCCAACACATGTGCTGGCGCCGTTCCGTCCCCATAGTGGAATCTTGCGCTTTGTGACAATTTCGTTACAAGCGGTCCATGCGCCAGATCGCCGCCCTTCCCTATACGACCGACGCGAACGGCGCGATGCAGATCCTGCTGATCACATCGCGCGAGACGCGGCGATGGGTGATTCCCAAGGGGAACAGGATCAAGGGCATGGCCGGCCATCGCGCCGCCGAACTGGAAGCCTATGAAGAAGCGGGCATCCATGGCATTGCCTGCCCCGCCCCGCTTGGCCGCTACCGCTATGACAAGCGCAAGCGCAACGGCAACTCCCGTGAGGCGACGGTCGAGGTTTTTCCGCTTGCGGTCACCGGCCACCTGACGCAATGGCCCGAACAGGGTCAAAGGGAGCTGCGCTGGTTCCCGGTAGCCGACGCTGCAAGGGCGGTGGACGAACCGGATTTGCAGTCGATCATCGCGGCCTTCCGCGAGCCGCCCGCTAATCCCGGCTGGTTCTTCAGGCTGTTGCTGGCGATCCGCGAAAAGCAAAGTGAAAGGACTGGAATGCTGCGCTGGTTTCATGCGTTGATGCCCAAGCAGGGGCGCTTCTTCGAACAGTTCGAGGATCACGCCGCCACTTTGGTCGTCGGCGCCGATGCGCTGGCCAAGCTGCTCAAGGGCGGCCCGGACATGGCCGAGCATATCAAGGAAATATCCGACCGCGAGCATGAGGCGGACGACATCATCCGCGACGTGTTGCAGGATGTGCGCCGTATCTTCGTCACCCCGTTCGACCGCAGCGCCATCACCGGCCTGATCGGCGTCATGGACGACGCGATCGACCAGATGAACCAGACGGCCAAGGCAATCGCGCTGTACGAAGTCAAGGATTTCGCGCCGCAGATGCAGGATATGAGCGCGCTGATCGTGGAATGTGCGCGCATCACCGCCGAGGCGATGCCGCTGCTGCGGTCCTTGAACCCGAACGCGACCCGGCTGCACGACCTGACCGAGCGGCTGGTCAAGCTGGAGGGGCATGCGGACATATTGCACGAAGCCGGGCTGAAGGCCCTGTACGAGCAGGCGCGGGCCGGCAATCCGATGGACTTCATCGTCGGCAACGAGATTTACAGCCATCTGGAAAAGGTCACCGACCGGTTCGAGGATGTCGCCAACGAGATTTCCGGCCTGGTCATCGACCACGCCTGACGCTTCGCCTTCCCACATGCCCCGTTCGTTTCGAGCCATGCAGGACAGAGTCTAACTCGCCATGGACCCCATCGCCCTACCCCTGCTGATCGCGCTGATCGGTGTCGCCTTGCTGTTCGATTTCCTGAACGGCCTGCACGATGCCGCTAATTCGATCGCGACCATCGTATCGACCCGCGTGCTGAAACCGCAATATGCGGTCGCCTGGGCCGCCTTCTTCAACTTCATCGCCTTCCTCTTCTTCGGCCTGCATGTGGCCGAAACGGTGGGCAAGGGCATTGTCGACGCCAGCATCATCGACCCACAGGTGATCTTCGGCGCGCTGATGGGCGCGATTGCCTGGAACCTCATCACATGGGGGCTGGGGATTCCGTCTTCCTCCAGCCATGCGCTGATCGGCGGATTGCTGGGCGCGGGCACGGCCAAGGCGGGGCTGGGCGCCGTCGTGTGGAGCGGCGTGTTCAAGACCAGCGCGGCGATCGTCATTTCGCCCGCCGTCGGCCTGTTTCTGGCGCTGATGCTGGTGCTGATCATCAGCTGGATCTTCCGCCGGTTCACGCCGCAGGGCGCGGACAGGGTGTTCCGCAAGCTGCAACTCGTTTCCGCCTCGCTCTATTCACTCGGCCATGGCGGGAATGACGCGCAGAAGACGATGGGGATCATCGCCGTGCTGCTCTATTCGCAAGGCATGTTGACCGGCGGTTTCCATGTCCCGCTGTGGGTGGTGCTGAGCTGCCAGGCGGCGATGGGTCTGGGCACATTGCTGGGTGGCTGGAAAATCGTCCACACGATGGGGTCGAAGATCACCCGGCTGACCCCGGCGCAGGGTTTCTGCGCGGAAACCGGTGGCGCCATCACTCTGTTCATGGCGACTCATCTCGGCGTGCCGGTATCGACCACCCATACCATTACCGGCGCGATCGTCGGCGTGGGCGCATCGCGGCGACTGTCGGCGGTGCGATGGAACGTGGCGTCGAGCATCATCGTCGCCTGGGTCGTCACCCTGCCCGCCTCGGCCGCGATCGGCGCGCTTTTCTACGGGCTGACGCGACTGTTCTGAAGTTAGCTTGTCCTGAATATCACAAAGGGCGCGGGAATGATCCCGCGCCCTTTGTGTCACGCTATCGCTGACCTCTCAGGCCACGCGGCCAAGGCGGTGGTAGAGATTTGCATATTTGATCGATTCCGGCTGGTCCTGCACTTCTGTCAGATAATGCGCGATGGCGGTGCGAATCAGGCCGAAATCCTGCTGGGAAAAAACGGCGCGCGAACGGCTCGGCTCGCGGGTGCGGTCGATCGTGTCGGTGGTCATATCTTTGTCCTTCGCGGCTGGCGCCCGTTCGGGCTGATGAACAACGAGATAGACAGGTCATGCGCAGGCGGTAAGGCCGATGAGTGGCCGCAAGTCATAATCAAACTTGGTCATTTTGTCGTTCTATGACATTATGACTTTATGGCAGAACTCACCGACCGCAAACTCTATCTGGGGCCAAAGCTGCGCGTGTTGCGCCGCGAACTGGGCCTGAACCAGACGCAGATGGCCGAGGAACTGGGCGTATCGCCCAGCTATCTCAACCATCTGGAGCGTAACCAGCGGCCGTTGACGGCGCAGATGCTGTTGCGGCTGGCCAATACCTATGACATCGACATTCGCGATTTCACCGCGCAGGCGCAGGAGGGCGGCCCCGGCGAACTGAGCGAAATCCTGTCCGATGCGCTGGTCCGCGACATCGGCATCGCGCGCGACGAAATATTGGAGGTGGCGGAAAATTATCCCGGCGTCAGCGAGGCGATCGCCCGTTTCTATCGCGCGCTGAGCGATTTGCGCCGGTTGCCAGGTGAGGCGGTAGACCGCAGCGGCCCCGCGCCGTTGGTCGCGCCGGTCGATTGGCTGCGCGAGACGATATCGCGGGCGGGCAATCATTTCGCGGAAATCGATGCCGGGGCGGAGGCGGTCGCCGCCGACCTGCCGGACGATCCCGCCTTGTTTCAAGCCGCGTTGCGTGCCCGGCTGAAGGACCGGCACGGCATGAGCGTGCAGGTGGTACGCGGCGACGTGCTGGCCGGGACGCTACGCCATTATGACATGCACCGGCGACGGCTGCTGCTGAGCGAGCGACTGCCCGCGTCCGGGCGGCTGTTCGCCATCGCCTACCATCTATGCGCGCAGGAACTGGCCGATGCGATCGCGGCGCAGATCGCCCGCGCCGCGCCGCCGGACGAGGACAGCCGCCGGCTCGCGGTGATGGCGCTGACCAACTATGCCGCTGCGGCGCTCATCATGCCCTATGACCGGTTCCGGCAGGCGGCGGAGCAGAGCCGGCACGACCTGCCGCTGCTGCGCGACCGGTTCGGCGTATCGGCCGAGCAACTGGCGCATCGGCTGACCAGCCTCAACCGCACCGGTGCGCGCGGCATCCCCTTTTTCATGGCGCGGATCGACCGGGCGGGGATCGTCTCCAAGCGCTTCGATGGCGAGGCCTGGCCGTTCGCGCGCTTCGGCGGCACCTGCCCGCGCTGGGATGCGCATGGCGCGCAGGATAGCGACCGGGTGACGTCACAGCTGATCGAGACTCTGGACGGGAAGCGGTTCCTGACGCTGGCGATCGGCTTGCCGCAGGGTGCTGCGCGCGGGAAAGCCGTGATCGCACTGGGGTGCGAGGCGAAGCATGGCGGGAGGATCGCCCATGCCGACGGGATCGAGCTGGACAAGGGCGACGCCACCGCAGTCGGGCCGACCTGCCATTTGTGCGAGCGGCGCGACTGTCCCGACCGGGCGTTGCCGCCCGTCACGCGCGCATTGGACCTGCACAGCTATGAACGCACGATCGCACCCTTCCCGTTTCGGCGGGTTTAGGAGGAGCGCGACTTCAAGCGCTTCTCGACTTCGCTCGAAGCGAACGGCGGACGGGAAGTTCGCCGGGTTGAGGCCCGCGGTTCAGGCGGCCTTGGCCACCCAATCGCGCTTGAGGTGGCGGGCGAGGAAGTCGAGGCAGGAGCGAACCTTGGCCATTTCCCCCTGTCCCGGCACATAGAGCGCCACGATGGAGGAGGCTGGCAGGGCGAGGTCGGGCAGCAATTGCTGGAGCCGACCCGTGTCCAGATCGTCCGCCACTTCCCAGAGCGACTTGATGACGATCCCGGCGCCGTCCAGCGCCCAGGCGCGCGCCATTTCGCCATCATTGGTGCTGAGCGTCACGCGCGGGCCGTTGCCGCTGCCAACGACCGAGCGCCAGATGTCCTGCTGCGCTTCGCCCACGACGATATTGTCGTGGAGCGCGAGCTCGGCGATGCTGTTCGGCCGGCCGCGACGGGCGAGATAGTCCGGCGAAGCGCAAAGAAGGCGTGGATTGTCGGTCAGCCGCTTCATCGTCAGCATGCTGTCGGGGGGCGGATCGAAGCAGATGGCAATGTCGTGCCCCGTCTCGACGATGTTGGTCGCCTGTTCGGCGGTTTCGAGATGGATGGCGACATCGGGATGCAGCGTCGCATATTCGCGGAATAAAGGCGCAAGACGCATGCGCGCAGCGTTGATGGTCGTCACCACCCGCAGCAGGCCGGTCGCTTCGGTCGCGCGGCGCATGACGTCGGTTTCGACGTCGTCGATGGCGCTCAAGGCCCGGCCCGCCTTGTCATAAAGCAGCGAACCTTCTTCCGTCAGCGACAGGTGACGGCTGTTGCGACGGATCAGCATGACGCCCAGCCGTGCCTCCAGCTGAGACAGGCGGCGACTGGTCGCCGCCAGCGACAGGCCGAGGCGACGCGCCGCTTCGGACAGAGTGCCCGATTCGGCAATCTTCACGAAAGATTCGATTTCGGCAAAGCGGTCGGGCATTCGACCAAGCTAGGCACTCGATGCTGCAACGCAATAGATCGGCCGTTGCGATACGGTATGGTTTTGTTGCTGCGTCTCTCCCGATCGACGTTTTTGTAAGCTTTTCTTGCCGGATTTCACGCAACGCAATCTTGCCTTGCGTGTGGCGCATGGCGTTGACGGCGGCTTTTGCGCCGCATCATTTTCGTGGGGAAGCCCCCAATTTCACCACGGAGTTTTGCCCATGCCGATGCTGAGCGCCCGTCGCGCCAAGGTCGATCCGCCGATCGCCTGGAACGATATCGAAGCCCTGCCCATCTATGCCGCGATGCTGCTGTGCCTGATCTGCCTGGGCCTGGCGCTGATGGATTCGACGCCCAGCCTGCATGCCACCATGCTGAAGGTCGTGGGCATCTTCGGCGGGCTGGCCTTGCGCCATGCCTGGTTGAAGCTGGACGATGAGGGCGGCGACGCCTTTTAAGAGATAATCCCTATGATCGTCGGACGGTCCCCCCGTATCCGCCAGAGCTTCCAGAAGGCATGGAGCGCATTGATCGCCCTGTTCTTCTGGGATCTGGCCGTCACCATTTTCTACTATATCTCGCCCTTCACGGCGCCGGCATTGCCGCTGACCATATTCGGCACCGCGCTGGCGCTGGTGCTGGGCTTCCGGGTCAACAGCGCTTATTCCCGCTGGTGGGAAGGCCGCATATTATGGGGTGCGATGGTCAATGTGTCGCGCAGCTTCGCCCGCGCGGTGCTCGCCTACCTGCCCGATACGCCCGATGCGCGCGCCATGGGCGTGACGCTGGTGAAGCGCCACATCGCCTATGTCCATGCGCTGCGTTGCCAGTTGCGGCGGGAAGACCCGGCACCCGACATGCAGCGCATATTGGGTGACGACGGGGCATTGCCCGAACTGGAGCGGCGCAACCCCGCCAATGGCGTGCTGGACGGATCCGACCGGCGGTTGATGGAAGCGGTGCGGCATGGCTGGATCGACACCATCCAGCAGACGCGCATTGAAGGCATGCTGGTCGACATGTCCAACGCGCAAGGCGGCATGGAGCGGATCAAGAACACGCCGCTGCCCGCGCAATATCGCGCCTTCCCCAAATATTTCACGCGGCTGTTCTGCATATTGCTGCCGGTGGGGCTGGTCGAGACGCTGGGCATGGCGACGCCGGTCGGGTCGGCGGTGGCGGGATTCATGTTCCTGGCGGTCTTGCAGATTGGCGACGATCTGGTCGATCCGTTCGGCAACGATGTCCACGACCTGCCGCTGACCAGCATCACCACCACGATCGAGGGCGACCTCAATCAGGCGATCGGCCTGCCGGCGCCGCCGCCCTTGCAACCGGTCGATGGGGTGCTCTGGTAAGGGCGACAATGTAAGGGAAAAAAGAAAAGCGCGGTCCGAAGGGAGCGCGCTTTTTCTTATTTCTTCTTGCCGAAGTCCACGGTGACGACATTGGAGCCGTCTTCGCTCGTCACCTGCGGGCCGTCATTTTCGGCCTCTTCATGCGGTTCGGGCAACTCGTCCGCCGCGACCTGGAATTGAAGGGCGAAATTGACCGCCGGATCGACGAAGGCGGTGATAGCGGAGAAGGGAATGGTCAGCTGCGCCGCGACCTGGTTGAAGGTCAGGCTGACCTGGAACAGGTCGCTCTGTACCTTCAAATCCCAATATTTATTCTGGAGGACGATGGTCATTTCGTCCGGGAAGCGTTCCACCAGATGCTTGGGGATATCGACGCCCGGCGCGCTCGTCTTGAACGTGATGTAGAAATGGTGCGCGCCCGGCAAGCCGCCGGACTGCTGTACTTCGCCCAGCACGCGGCCGACGACTGCACGCAGGGCCTCCTGCACGATTTCGTCATAGGGAATCAGGCTATCGGGCAGGTCTTCACTCATGCGCCAATGTCCTAACGGCACGAAACCGACGGTCAACCCCGTCCTGACAGATTGCATGAATGGCGACAGGCGCTATAGGGCGGCCATGCGCACGGCCGAGATTCACCGCAACACGGCGGAAACCCAGATCGACGTCACCGTCAACCTCGACGGGACTGGCCTCTATACGGTGTCGACCGGCATCGGCTTTTTCGATCATATGATCGAACAGCTGTCGCGCCATTCGCTGATCGACATGACCGTCAAGACGGTCGGCGACCTGCATGTCGACCAGCATCACACGACCGAGGATACCGCGATCGCCATCGGCGAAGCGGTGGCCAAGGCGCTGGCCGACAAGCGCGGCATCAGCCGCTATGGCAGCGTCTATTCGCCGATGGACGAGACGCTGAGCCGCGTGGCGCTCGATATTTCGGGCCGCCCCTGGCTGGTGTGCAAACTGCCCTTCACCGTCACCAAGATCGGCGAATGGGACACGGAGATGGTGGAGCATTTCTTCCACAGCTTCGCGCAGGCGGCCGGCATCACGCTGCATATCGAACTGCTCTATGGCAGCAACAACCATCATATCGTCGAAAGCGCGTTCAAGGGCCTAGCCCGCGCACTGCGGCAGGCGGTGGAGATCGACCCGCGCAAGGCGGACGCGATCCCGTCGACCAAGGGCATCCTGTAAATCTTACCGAAGGGTCATTCCATGTTCGTCATCGCGCTCACCTATACCGCTTCGATCGAAGTGCTGGACGGGCATCTGGCGGATCATCGGGCGTGGCTGGACCAGGGGATTGCCGATGGCTGGCTGTTGCTGGCAGGGCGGCGCGAACCGCGTACCGGCGGCATCTTGCTGGCACGGGGCGAGCGGAGTGAGGTCGAGCGGCTGGCCGCGACCGATCCGTTCGTGCTGAATGGCGCGGCCACGGTCGAGGTGATCGAATTCCATCCGGTGCGCGCGGCCGGTGGCGTCAGCCTGGAGAGCCTGCTGGCATGACCATCGCCCTGATCGACTATGGCGCGGGCAATCTCCATTCGGTACATAATGCCCTGCGCAAGGCGGGCGCGGAGAATGTCGTCATCACCGCCGATGCAGATGTCGTGCGACAAGCCGACCGGATCGTGTTGCCGGGTGTGGGCGCCTTTCGCGCCTGTCGCGATGCGCTGGTGGCGATCCCCGGCATGGTCGATGCCATGAACGAAGCCGTGAACGAGCGCGGCAAGCCGTTTCTGGGCGTTTGCGTGGGCATGCAGTTGCTGGCCGATGCGGGCGAAGAATTTGGCCGACATGAAGGATTGGGCTGGATTCCCGGCACGGTGCGACTGGTCGAGCCGACCGACGCGACCGTCAAGGTGCCGCATATGGGCTGGAACGATGTAGTGCTGAACGGCCATCCCCCGCTGATCGAAGCGGGTGAGGCCTATTTCCTGCACAGCTATCATTATGAAGCGGCGAACCCCGCGCATGTCGCCGCCGTGACCGACCATGGGGGGCCGCTGGTCGCCGCCGTGGCGCGCGACACCATCATCGGCTGCCAGTTTCACCCGGAAAAGAGCCAGCGCTACGGGCTTTCATTCCTTGCGCGGTTTCTGGACTGGAAGCCGTGAAATAATGCAACCTCCGTTTTGGAATTCGGATTATGTCCCTGATCGTCTTTCCCGCCATCGACCTTAAAGGCGGCCAGGTCGTGCGCCTTGCCGAAGGCGACATGGAGCGCGCCACCGTCTATGGCGACAATCCCGCCGCGCAGGCGCTGCTTTTTGCGGAAGCGGGCGCACAGCATCTGCATGTGGTCGATCTGGACGGCAGCTTTGCCGGCCACGCCGTCAATGCCGCAGCGGTCGAGGCGATCGTGGAGGCCTTTCCCGGCCATGTGCAACTGGGCGGCGGCATCCGCAACCGGGAGGCGGTGGAGCGCTGGTTTGACCTCGGCGTATCGCGCATCGTGATCGGCACGGCGGCGCTGAAAGATCCCGCTTTCGTGAAGGCGGCGGCGCGCGACTTCCCCGGCGGCATCGTCGTCGCGGTGGATGCGCGCGACGGCTTCGTCGCGACCGACGGCTGGGCGGAAAAGAGCGACATGCCGGTGATCGACCTGGCCCGCCGGTTCGAGGATGCCGGCGTCGCCAGCCTGCTCTTCACCGATGTGGGCCGCGACGGGCTGCTGAAAGGCGTGAATATCGACGCGACCGTCGAATTGGCCCGTGCCACCGACATGCCGGTGATCGCCAGCGGCGGCGTGGCGGGGATTGCGGATATCCGCATATTGAGCCTGCATGCCGATGACGGGATCGAAGGCGTCATCACCGGCCGCGCGCTCTATGACGGGCGGCTGGACCTGAAGACCGCGCTGGCCGTGGCGCAGGCGGCGGCGTAACCGATACTCAATGACCGTTCGCCCTGAGCCTATCGAAGGGTTCGCCTGAGCGCAGCGAAGGCAAGGTGTTTCGGCTTCGCTCAGCCCGAACGGATTAGGGAAGTTCAACCATGACTGTCCGCACCCGTGTTATCCCCTGCCTCGACGTCGCCAATGGGCGCGTGGTGAAGGGCGTCAATTTCGTCGATCTGAAGGACGCCGGCGATCCGGTGGAGCAGGCCAAGCTCTATGACGCGGCCGGGGCGGACGAACTTTGCTTCCTCGACATCACCGCCACGCATGAGGCGCGCGGGACGATACTCGATGTGGTGCGCCGTACCGCCGAAGTCTGTTTCATGCCCGTGACCGTCGGCGGCGGGGTGCGCACGCCGGAGGATGCGCGCGCATTGCTGCTCGCCGGGGCGGACAAGGTGGCGGTCAACAGCGCGGCGGTAGCGCGGCCCGAACTGGTGGCGGACATAGCCGACCGCTTCGGTGCGCAATGTATCGTGGGATCGGTCGATGCGCGCAAGGTGGGCGAGAATCGTTGGGAAATCTTCACCCATGGCGGCCGCAAGCCGACCGGCATCGACGCGCTGGAGCATGCGCTGCGCCTGGCGGAACTGGGTGCGGGCGAACTGCTGGTCACGTCGATGGACGGGGACGGCACACGCCAAGGCTATGACCTGGCGCTGATCCGCGCCATCGCCGACGCGGTGTCGGTGCCGGTAATCGCCAGTGGCGGCGTCGGCACGCTCGACCATCTGGTCGAAGGGGTGGTCGAGGGCCATGCCAGCGCCGTGTTGGCGGCCTCCATATTTCATTTCGGTCAACATACTATTGCTGAGGCGCATCAGGCTTTGGCGGCCGCCAATATCCCGGTGCGCAGCCATTAAGATTTACGCCGCCGTAAAATGTCGGGTTAATTGACATTAACCATATTCGTCCACCTAAAGCCGCGCCAGATAATCACGCAAAAGCGTCACTTTGATCGAACTGGCACGCAACCTGCGAGGATGAGGCAGGGTCGTTTCAGAACGATGCGTTCTTTTCGAAACAGGGTGACGAATATGAAAATCAGCAAACTTCTTCTCGTTGCCGGCTCTGCCAGCCTGATGGGCCTGGCGACGCCGGCGCCCGCCAACGCCACCTTCTGGTGCTGGTTCGGCAAGTGCGGTGGTTCGTCCAGCGGTGGCACCAGCAGCACCGGCGGAAATGGCAGCACGGGTGGCAATACGAGCACCGGCGGCAACAGCTCGTCGGGCGGCACGCCGACCCCGGTGCCGGAGCCGGAACAGATGGCATTGTTCGGCATGGGCGCGGCCGTTCTGGCCGGCCGCATGTTCCTTGCGGGCCGCAAGCGCAAATAATCGATTGACGGGTCGCGCGCACGGCGCTTCATGCGCTCCCATGCGCGCGACCCTCCACACTCTCGAACAGACCATCCGCCAGCGGCGGAGTGCCGATCCTTCGACATCCTACGTCGCCAAGCTGGCCGCCAGAGGCCGCGCCAAGATTGCGCAGAAGGTCGGCGAGGAGGCGGTCGAGACGGTGATCGCCGCCATGGCGGACGACCCTGCCGACATCATCGGCGAAAGCGCCGACCTCATCTTTCACCTGATGATGTTGCTGGCCGACATGGATGTGCCGTTCGACGCCGTGCTGGACGAACTGGATCGGCGCGAAGGCGTGTCGGGCATCGCCGAAAAGGCCGCGCGTCCCAAGGCGTGAGGCGCGGAACGGACATATATCATCCCTTCTGCGTTGATGCGGCAATTGGCACGGCATGAAGGGGGAGACATATGATACGCACATTGATCGGGGGGCTGCTGGGCGGCCTTGCCATGTTCATCACCGGTTTCATCTTCTGGGGGACACCGCTGTCCGCGCTGGCATTGAGCCGCGTCGGCGATCAGGCGAGTGCCAATTTGCAGGCGGCCATGGCGCAGGCGCTCAGCCTGACCGGCACAGGCGTCTATGTCATTCCCGATCCGGCGACCGCGCAGGGCACCATCCTCTACGGTCGAGGGCCGGTCGCGCAGGTCTTCTACAATGAAGGCGGCTTTCCCGTGATGGATAGCGGCGCGCTGATCGGCGGACTGATCCTGTCGCTGGTCGTCGGTGTTATCATTGCCCTCGCCCTGCGTTTCGCCCTTAGGGATTTTGCAAGCCGGGCGCGCGTCACGATCCTGTTCGCGCTGGCGGCCGTGCTGTGGCTGCATATCGGCCAAGCTGTGTTCAACCATGCGCCCTGGGGCTACATCATCTACCTGAGCTTCAGCGATTTCGTGGCGCTGGCCGTCGCCGGCCTGATCGCCGCGAAACTGATGGACAGCAAGGCTGACGCAAGCGTGGCGACGGCGGACGCGGGTACGCTGCACTAAATCACCCCTAAATCTCCTGCGCCATACGGATCATGCAGGCGGCGTGACGGTGGGCGACGGCCATGCGGTCTTCGCCATAGCCGCCGCCCATGGTGCTGGCGACGGGGATGCCCCGCCGCCGGGCCTGTCGCATGACATAGCGGTCGCGCGCATCCAGACCCGCATCGGTCAGCGCCAGCCGGCCCAGTCGATCCGCCCCATGTGGATCGACGCCAGCCTGATAAAGGATGAGGTCGGGCACAAAATCGGCCAGTACCCGCGGCAGCGTGTCCATCAGTATCGCCAGATAGGCTTCATCGCCGGTGCCATCCTCCAGCCCGATATCGAGCGTCGAGCGGGCCTTGCGCACCGGGAAATTCTTTTCCGCATGGATCGACAGCGTAAAAATGTCCCCGCGACCCGCCAGCAGCGACGCGGTGCCATCCCCCTGATGCACGTCGAGGTCGAGGATCAGGATACGCGCGGCATCCCCCTCCGCGACCAACCGGTTGGCCGCGATGGCGAGGTCGTTGAACACGCAATAGCCCGCTCCGGTATCGGCCAAAGCATGATGGCTGCCGCCCGCCGCATTGGCGGCATAGCCATGGATCATGGCCAGTTTCGCCGCAACCCAAGTGCCGCCGGGCGACAGCAGGGATCGGCGCATGACCCGATCCGTCACGGCAAAGCCGATCCGCCGTGCTTTTTCCGGCGGGACGGTCAGGGTCAGCACTTCATCGACATAGGCCGGATCATGGACCGCATCGATCCACGCGCGGGGCATGGGTTCGGGTTCAACTATCTGGAAAGGCGCCGCGGTTTCACGCAGCGCTTCCATCACCAATCCATATTTATCGAAACGAAATCGACTGCCAGCTGTTGCAGGGGAGACATAGGCGGGATGGTGAACAACGTGCAGCATGATCTTTTCCCGCTATCGCGATTCCCACTTAGGTTGCTTTGCGCTATCTGGTCCAGCATGAACCGTTCCAAGATGATCCGTATCCCCTTGCTGGCGCTTGCCGGCTTCACCGCGCTGCCGATCGCCGCGCAGACGCCGCCGCCCGCCGTGGCGCCCACCCTGTCCGTGCCGACGGTACAACCCATTCCCGCGCCGCCGCCGCCAGTCCCGATCCCGGCCCTGTCACCGGCGCAGGAAGCCTGGGCCAACGACTGGCTGAAGAGCGGCGCGGCGCAGGGGCTGATGGCGCGGCAGAAGGCCAGCGGTCCGCTGAAGGGCGATGCGCTGGTCAGTGCCCTGCTCGACCGGGCGAAGGCGCTGAGCACCGGACGGGTCGATACGGCCGACTTCCTCAATATCTGGGCGTTGCGCCCCGCCGCTTTCGATCCGCGTCCGGGCCTAGCCAAGGCGGTGAGCGAGGATCGGCTGGCGCAATGGTCCGCCGGACTGACGCCGCCCTGGGCAGGCTATGACACGCTGCGCAAGGGTCTCGCCAAATATGAGGCGATCCGCGACAAGGGCGGCTGGCCCATGCTGACGGCCGCATCCGCGCCCGATGTCGTGCGCGCGCGCATCGCACTGGAAGATCCCGCCGTCACGCAGGACGAAAAGCTGGTCGACGTGATCCAGCGCGCCCAGCGCCGCTATGGCCTCGAACCCACCGGTTCGCTCGGCACACGCACGCTGGAAGCATTGAATGTCGGCGTGGACGATCGGATCGCCGCGATCATGGCCAATATGGAACGCTGGCGCTGGATGCCGCGCACCCTGCCGGTCAACCGTGTCCAGGTGAACATCGCCGCCGCCGTGCTGACCGTGTTCGAGGGCGACCAGCCGGTCAGTTCCATGCGCGCCGTCACCGGCAGCCCGGACAATGCGACGCCGATGCTGTCGTCCAGCATCCATTCGATCGTGGTCAATCCGCCGTGGAATGTGCCCATGTCGATCGCCAAGCGCGAGCTTTTCCCCAAGGGCCGCGCAACGCTGGCAAAGCAAGGGTACAAGATCGTCAAGACGCCCGAAGGCGGGGAACGGATCGTTCAGCCGGCAGGACCGAACAGCGCGCTCGGCCGGTTGAAGTTCGACTTCAACAACCCCTTTGCCGTCTATCTGCACGACACGCCGTCGCGCGGGAAATTTTCCAGCTATGACCGGCTGGCCAGCCATGGCTGCATCCGCCTGGAAAAGCCCGTCGCGCTGGCCGAGCAGATGGTCGCGGCCGACCCGAACCTGAACGGCCAGATCCAGACGCTGATCGACGAGGGCAAGACGCAGCGCGTGTCGCTGCCCAGCCAGGTGGCGGTCTATCTGCTCTACTGGACGGCCTTTGCCGGCAATAACGGCACGGTCAGCTTCCGCGCCGATCCTTATGGCTGGGACAAGCTGCTCGCACAGAAGATCGAGGCATCGAGCCGCCGCGTCGATCCTACCGCCGCCCCCTCTCCCGCTATCGCATCGAAGGACTGATCCATGCGCAAAATCGCTTTCATCGCCCTCGCCGGCGCACTCGCCCTCGCCGCGTGCGGCAAGAAGGAAGAGCCGGCACCCGACGCCACGAACAATCTGGTGGAGCCGCCAGTCGAGAATGTGATCGTCGAGGAACCGGAAGCGCCGCTGCCCGAAGTGCAGAATAATGCCGCCGCGACTCCGGCCGCCGCGCCACCCAAAGTGTCGGAACAACAGCAGATTCTGGATGATGCCGAAGCTAGCGGGATGACGGCGCGCTTGCCCGAAGGCGGCGAACAGAGCCAGCCTGCGGACGAAGCGAGCAAGACGGGCCAGTGATAGCCCGCGCCCCGGTCTTGGACCGGGGCGTCGCCTTTGCTATATTGCGTCCATGGATCGCCGCAATTTTACGAAGTTCGCTTTAAGCGGACTCGCCTTTTCGTTTCTGTCGGACAGCATGGGCCGTGCCGCGCTGCCTGCTACAGGCCCTGAACCCGTGACGCCGGCTTCGGTTCCGACGGTGCCCGCCACGCCGCGTGCGGTTGCGCAGAAGCCCTATGCGGCGTTGCTGGAGCGCGCCAAGGCCGCGCTCGACGATCATGCCCATCATTTCGAATTGCGCGATCGTCTGGCGATCGTGGATTTCGACGCGCCGTCGAAAAACCCGCGCATGCATATCGTCGACCTGATCGGCGGGCAGACCAGCAGCTATCTGGTGTCGCATGGTCGCGGGTCCGACCCGGCCCATTCGGGTTGGTTGCACAGCTTTTCCAACGAGTTCAACTCGCTGGCCAGTTCATCCGGCGCGTTCAAGACCGGCGACATGTATTTCGGCCAGCATGGCCGCTCGATGCGCCTGCTCGGCCTGGACGCACAGAATAGCAACGCCGAATCGCGCGCGATCGTGGTCCACGGTGCCGATTATGTGAGCGAGGACCATGTCGCGGCCTGGGGCAAATGCGGGCGATCGGAGGGATGCTTTGCCGTCGCGCCGCATATCGTGCCGCAGGTGCTGGGCCTGCTGGGTCCAGGGCGGATGCTCTATGCCGACAAGATCGGCAATGGCTGATGATATGAAATCCTGCCTATGCGCAGCATGGAGAGGATTTCGGTAGCTTAGCCCTCGGTCGCTGGGGCGCCAGTCATCGTGTCGATCTGCGGCTTGTTCACTGCGTCGATCGACCCATCGGCGATCATCGCCTGGCCCATGCTGATCGCCTCGTCACGTATGCCTTCTTCGGTGCCGGTCTGGCTGGCGCCGACCAGGGCGGCCAGCAGCACGTTCTTCGATGCCGCATCGGCGGGTTGATCCGCGACCGTCTGGCGCGCCAGTTTCAGCGCTTCTTCAAAGAAGGGATCGGCCCCGCCCCGGTCATGGTCGCGAAGATTCTGGTTGCCTAACTGGATCAAGATGCCGGCCAGTATGTTGCGGCTGGCGACCTCGGTAGGCTTGGCCTCCACCACCTTGCGCCAATAGGGGACCGATTCGTCGTAAATGGGGATGACCCGGTCCATCTGTCCCAACGCGCCATAGGCGGCCGCCTGCGCATACAGGGCGTTGGCGAGGAAATTGAGATTGTCGATCTTCGCCGGATCGGCTTGCGCAGCTACACGGATCGCCGGCAGTGCCGCGTCATATTTGGCAACGGCGGTGGCGTTGTCGCCCTTCTGCTGGGCAGTCTGGCCGGCGGTGAAATCGGTCACGGCCTTGTTGAACGCCGCGATTTCCGCCGATGTCAGTTCCCGCGCGACGGGGACTTCGGCCGCCGGGGCAGCCTCCTCCATCGGGGGGGCTTCAGGCGGGGGTGCGTCGGGCACCTGCTGGGCAAGCGCCGGCGCGGAAACAGCCATCAGGGCCGTGATAACGGATTTTGCGAACGTCGAGGTCAACGTCGAAGTCTCCTATAGCGTTGCAGCAGGATGGATGCCGGACATAGGCTGTCCGTGCTGGCGGCAGAATGAACGAAGCCCCGCTCCGGTTCCAGCGCTTGTTCTTATCCCCGGCTTAATGCGCAAAAAGCGCCGGCGGTGGCGAAGTCATCGGCGCGGCGGACACTGCGCGCCGCGGCCTCCGCATCCTCGCCCCATTGTTCGACCTGCCAGGCCTCGTCGATCTCCGCCGCCGCCCATATCGCGCCGATCTCATGGCCGCCCTCCACCACCGCAAGGGCGCAGACCAGCGATCCGCTGAGCGTCACCAGCGTCGACAGTCCGGTAAGGATGAAAGGATCGAGCGCCGCGACGGCCGCGCCCAGCCGGTCCAGCGTCTCGTCGGGTTGGGGCACGGGGATGATCCCCTGCGTCACGGCGAAGGTCACGTCATAGCGGCCGCGCGCCCAGTCGAGCAACGGCTCCCAGGCCGCCGCCTGCCGCGCGACCAGCGTATCGGGACCATTGGCGCGATAGCAGAGCAGGTCGGACTGTGCATAGCGGGCCACCCCCTCGGCAAAGCTGGCGCGGTCAGGCGCGACATGGTCTATCGCCGCGTTGGCAAGGCCCGTCATGGGCATGGCGGCGGGATCGATCACTTCGCCCTGCGCCCGCCATTCCTGCGCGATCGCGTCGGCCAGCGCGGCGGTAGGCAAGGTCAGCGACGCGCGCGCGGGCGTGCGGACCGGGCGTCCGTCCAGCCGGATGGCATGGCCGCCGTCATCGGCAACCACGGTGACATCCGTGTAGAAACGCTTCATTGCGGCGGCCTCTTGCGGAAGAGCGCCAGCAGAAGGCGGGGGACGACGACGAACTGGAACAGGCCGGTGACGACCATGATCGCGCCGAACGCCTTCGCCTTGTCCCCCTGAACCCAGGTGAAGCGCTGCATGATGGCGAGGAAGCCGAACATGACGATGAAGGCGCCCGACAGGCGGAACAGGCCGATCGCGAAATGGCGCTGACGCGCGACGGAATCGGGATTGGGTGGAGGCGGCGGCGGAAGGTCGGTCATGGCGCGCCGATATGGCCGCGCAATTGCGCGCTGTCCATCGCCACCGCATGCGCGCCCGCCGCGATCAGCTCATCGGGCAGATGATAGCCCCAGGCGACGCCGATGCTGCGCACGCCCGCAGCCCGGCCCATTTCGATATCGAAACTGGTGTCGCCGATCATGACCGTCGTGTCGGGGGCTGCGCCGGCCTCCGCCATGGCGGTCAGCAGCATGGAGGGATGCGGCTTGGACGGATGGCGGTCGGCGGTCTGGAGCGTCACGAACCGGTCGATGATGCCATGATGGGTGAGGCACAGGTTAAGGCCCCGGTCCGACTTGCCGGTCGCCACGCCCAGCAGCCATCCGGCCGCGTCCAGTTGCCGCACCAGATCCGCGATACCCGGATAGAGCGGCTCCTGCACGCCCTGCTCCCGCCGCATCGCCTGAAAGGCCAGCTTGTAGCGATCGGCGAGGTGATCGTGAAAATCCCCCTCCGCCTCCGGCAGCAGGCGCGCCATCGCCACGGGCAACGACAGACCCACCGCCGCCAGGATCGCCAGCCGGCCCGGCGGGGGCAGCTTCACATCCTCGAACGCGCGCACCATGGCAGTGCAGATGCTGTGCTGGCTATCGACCAGCGTGCCGTCGCAATCGAAGACGACAAGGCGATTGGTCATCCCTGACGGCTGCTCCCACGCGACCGCCGTTCGCCCTTGCGATCCTTGCGGACCTGCTTGGCATGCTGGCGCGCGAATTTCTTCTCATCCTCGCGGGTCGGGGTCCGGTCGATCTCATCGTCCAGCGGCATGTCGCCCAGCTTCAGGTCGAATCCCAGTTCCTGAAGGCTGTTGGCGAAATGGGTCGGCAGGTCCGCCATCACATCCACGCGCCCGCCATCGGGATGATCCACCCGGATGCGCCGTGCATGCAGGTGCATCTTGCGGCTGATCGTGCCGGACAGAAACGCATCCTTGCCACCATATTTGCCGTCGCCCACGATCGGGAAGCCGATCGCCGCCAGATGCACGCGCAACTGATGGGTGCGGCCGGTATAGGGTTGCAGTTCCACCCAGGCGGCGCGGTTGCCGGCCCGTTCGATCACGCGATAGCGGGTGCGGGCGGGCAGGCCCTCCTCCTCATCGACGTGCATCTTTTCACCGCCGGTGCCCGGCTGCTTGCCGATCGGCAATTCGATCATGCCGTCGTTGATCGACGGCACGCCGATGACCAGCGCCCAATAGACCTTGCGCGCGGTGCGGCTGGAAAAAGCCTTTGCGAAATGGGCAGCGGAGCGGCTGGAACGCGCCAGCAACAGCGCACCCGACGTATCCTTGTCCAGCCGATGGACCAGCTTGGGGCGCGATTCTGCGTCGAACAGCAGGCCGTCGAGCAGCTTGTCGACATGCTCGTCGGTCTTGGTGCCGCCCTGCGTGGCGAGGCCGGGCGGCTTGTTGATGACGATCGCCTGTTCATCGCGGTGGATCACCATGTCCTGGACATAGGCGATCTCTTCCGGGGTCAGGTCGATGACGCGGACGCGCTTGGGGCGTTCGGCGGCTTCGGGCTTGGCTTCGGCCGGGGGCACGCGGATCATCTGGCCTTCGACGATGCGGTCGCCGGGCGCAGCGCGCGCGCCATCGACGCGGAGCTGGCCCGTGCGCGACCAGCGCGACACCAGGTTGAAGCCTACATCGGGCAGGTGGCGCTGGAACCAGCGGTCGAGGCGGATTCCGTCATCGTCGGCCTGCACGCGATATTGCCGCACGTCGAGCGAGACGCCCTTGGCCGGGTTGGGCCTGGCGGGCTTTGCGAGCGCAGCTACCACCGGCTTGGTCGCAGCCGATTTCGCGGCGGCCGGCGCCTTGGGCTTGAAGGCGGGCTTGCCATCCTTGAACGCAGGCTTGCCGTCCTTGCGCGGGCCAGCGGGTTTGCCGCGACCGGTCGCAGGGCCGGCTTTGCGGTCGGAGGGCTTGCGGTCGGAGGGCTTGCGGTCGGAAGGCCGGCCGCCCGAAGGCCCCTTGGCAAACGGTGCCTTGCCACCGCGCGACCCTGCGCCGCCACTCCTGGCTGGAGGACGCCCCTTCATGCCGCAGCACTCCGCATGACGGTGAGGCCGAGCGCCACCGCACCGACCGCGCCTGTTACCGATGCCACCGCATAGCCCATGGCGAGCGCAGCCTGGCCGCGTTCGATCATCAGCATGGTGTCCAGGCTGAAGGCGGAGAAAGTGGTAAAGCCACCCAGCACGCCGACGCCCAGCAACAGGCGGATCGGTTCGCCCGATGCAGTGTTACCGCGCGCCAGCCAGCCGGCAAGCAGCCCCATGGCGAAGCCGCCGATCAGGTTCACGGCAAAAGTACCCCAGGGCCAGGCCGTACCGGGCATCATTTGCCCCGCCAGCCGACCGGTCAGATAGCGCGCCAGCGTGCCTAGCGCACCGCCGCCCATCACAAGAAACATGTTGGTCATGAAACCCGCCCTATAGCGATTCCGCAAAAGGGGAAAGGTCGCAATACCGCTCTTCCCGTTCGGATGTGGGTCTAGATGGTCGCCGCTGCATCCGTGGCCGGGCGCCGATGAACGGCGATGCAACCGATGACGCTGGCCACCACCAGCACGAAGGCGGCGCTTTCCAGGAGGGTCGGCAGACGCTGTTCCCACAGGAAGCCATAGATCAGCGCGAAGCCGGTTTCGAACAGGATCATCTGCCCCACCATGGTGAGCGGCAGCAGCCGGCTCATCCGGTTCCAGAGCATGTTGCCGACGATCGAGGCGAACAATGCGACAGCGAGTGAGACAGCCAAAAACTTCGTCCAGGCTGCGGCATCATGGTGGCCAATGCCCATGGCCAGTGCGAACGGCAGCAGTGCGAACGCCTGCGCGCCGGTCATCAGGCCGATCGCTAGATTCCAGTCCTGCGCCGATATGCCGCCCAGACGGCCGAGCCAGCGGCTGTTGCCCACGGCGAAGGCGGACCAGGAGACAAGGGCGCCTGCGGCACAGAGAAAGCCGATGATCCGGGGGCCGAGCGAGGAGGTGCCCGGCACCGCGATCGCCTGCCAGCCGATGCACAGCGCGCCTGCGCCGCAGAGCAGCAGGGAAGGCGCCAGCCGGCGCAGCGACACCGCGCCCCGTTCCCGACTGCCGATGATGGTCACCGCCACCGGCAGGAAACCGATCACCAGCGATGTCATGGCGATGCCGCCCATCTGCACGGCCGTCGCCAGCAGCACATAGTAAAAGAGATTGCCGGCGAGGGCGAGCCAGCCGAGCGCCCACCAGGCGCCCGACGTCATCTGCCCGACCAGGCTGCGCCAGCGCGGTGCGATCAACAGGCCCGACATCAGGCCGTAGGCAAGATAGCGACCGATGGCGAGGTCGAGCGGGCGGAAATCCCGTACCAGCGCCGGGGCAAGGAAGACCAGACCCCATAAGGCGCCTGCCCCCATGCCGCACAGGATGCCGGTCAGCTGCCTATGCTCTCTGGATGTTCCGTCCATGCCATGCCCTTCGATCATGAGGACGAGAATTATCATCATTGCAGCGGGAAAAATGCTCTTGATTGGGCATGTGATTGCAACAATTACCCGATCATGCCCGCTCCGACGCCGCCTGCCCGCTCCCTCGACCCGTTCGACCGGGCGATCCTGCGAATCATCCAGCGCGACAACCGGACGCCGCAGCGCGCCATTGCCGAAGCGGTGAACCTGTCCACCGCTGCCGTGCAGCGCCGGATCGCCGCGATGGAAAGGAACGGCGTCATCGCCGCCAATGCCGCGATCGTCGATCCCGATGCGGTGGGTCTGGGCGTGACATCGATCGTGGAGGTCAATCTGGTCGATGAGAAGGCGGCCACCGTCGACCGGGCCAAGACGCTGTTCCGTAACGATCCGGACGTACAGCAATGCTATTATGTCACCGGCGGGCGCAGTTTCATCATGGTCATCGTCGCGCCCGACATGCGCAGCTATGAAGCGACCACCCGCCGCCTGTTTGCGGAAAATGACGCGGTGGGAAGCTATCACAGCTATCTGGCGCTCAGCCGGGTCAAAGCGGGGATGGAATTGGGGATCCCCTGATCGGGCGGCGGGCGATAGGTAAAAACAACCCCGCCGGAGAAAACTCAACGGCGGGGCCAAGGTTCAGGGAGTCACTCCAAAGGGGGAAGAGTGACAGGACCTAAATAGGGCGATAGGATGAACGTTCAATGACTATTCTCCGATAAAAATGTCCGGGGAACCACTGGCACCAAGGCGACTTTAAAACATATGCGCGAGCCTACATCCCTCTCCCTCACCTTCGACTGCTGGACCCTCGGCCTGGAAGTCTGCTCGGTGATCGGCATGCGCTTGCCCCGATTGATGACCGGAAACGCCGCCGCCATGGCAGAAGCCCAGTTGATGGTCAGCGAAAAGGTCGAGGCAGTCGCCCAATTGCAATGGAAGATGATGACCGGCCGGCTCGGTTCGTCCGGCCCCGCCATGCTGGACGCATCCGTCGCCCATTATCGCAAGGCCGTGCGGCGCAACCAGCGCCGCCTTGGGAAAACCGCCAAGAGCCGATAATCCATCAGGATCAGAATAGCATCCTGATTGCCGTTGGCCTGCACGATGACCGTCGCGTTCAGCGGCCAGATCAGCCGCCCCGGCAGTGCTACCTGCGTATCGTCGCTAGATTATGGCAGGATTGCGTCCGCCACTGGCCCGCCTTGATCGTCCAAAAAGCCTGTTCCCGAATGGGCGACGAACCCATGCGCGTTTGCCAGGCCTGAAATTCGGCCAGGCCGATCGCGCCGTGGCGGTCTTTGTCGATGCCCATGAAGCGGGTGCGGATGATATGGTCGCGGCACAGCGGTACCACCGGCCGCCATTCGTTCATCGTCACCAGCCGTCGCCACTGCCGTACGCCTGCTGGAGCATGGCGGCCCCGGCCGTGCCGACTGCGTGCGCTTGACCGGCTTCATCTCGCGCGGCTTGGCCGGACGCCTCTGGCCATTGCCGGGCGGGCCATCGCCGCTGCCCTCCGGAGAGCCACCCATACCGCCCCCGCCCATGCCACTCTGGGCCAGAAGCGGATCGAACCGAGCAGCAACGCCGCCCATCGCGAAATAGCCCCGCAGTTCAGCGAGGTTCGATGAAAATGCTGGATAACCTGTGGGGCGGCGGATGCACATCTTCAACAGCCATTTAGAATCATGGGCTTTATGAAGGTCTTGGCGGAGCGGGAGGGATTCGAACCCTCGATACGCTTTTGACGTATACTCACTTTCCAGGCGAGCGCCTTCGACCACTCGGCCACCGCTCCGCATTTGCACTGGAGGCGGCTCCCTATCGCGCGGCGCGCGGCTAGGCAAGGGGGGATGGCAAGGCGCTTTACTTTATCTGCCAGCCGCTGTCTGATCGCGGCATGATCCGCCTCCTCCCACTGGCATTGTCCGTTACCGGCCTTGCATCACCCCTGGCAGCCGCCACCACGCCTGCGGCGCTTGTGGCGCAGGCACCGGCCGCCGTATGGCAGCCCATTGCCGCCGACGAACTGCTGGTCATGACCCTGGAAGGGGGCAAGCGCGTGGTCATCCAGTTGGCCCCCGGCCTGTCGCCACGCCATGTCGCCAATATCGTGAAACTGGCCAAGGCCCATTGGTGGGACGGGACTAGCATCAATCGGGTGCAGGACAATTATGTCGCGCAGTGGGGCGACGCGACCGAAAGGAAGCCGGTGCCGCCGGGCCTGTCCGCCACCAGCGCGGACGATTATGAACTGTCGCTGGCGAACCGGCGGCTGGCGATCACGCCGCTGCCCTATGCAGATCCCTATGCGCCCGCGACCGGCTTCGTCGCGGGATGGCCGGTGGCGATGGATGGCAACGCCGCATGGCTGCCGCACTGCTATGGCTATGTCGGCGTGGGGCGCAACCTTTCACCCGATGCGGGGACAGGGGCGGAACTCTATGCGGTGATCGGGCAGGCGCCGCGCCAGCTTGATCGCAACATCGCCGTCGTAGGGCGCGTGATAGAGGGGATGGCGACCCTGTCCAGCCTGCCGCGCGGATCGGGTGAACTGGGGTTTTACACGCCGCAGGAGCATCAAGTCCCGATCCTGACCGTGCGCCTGGCCAGCGAATTGCCGCAGGCCGAGCGGCCGCGTTTCGAGATGATGGATACAGGCTCACAAAGCTTCGCCGATTATCTGCGCCTGCGCGCGAACCGGAAGGATGATTTCTACGAACGGCCGGCCGGCGGCGTGGACCTATGCAATGCGCCAGTCCCGGTCAGGGCCTCGCCATAACCATAAGGCCCCTGCCCGGCCTCCACGACCGGGACGATGTCGAACTCAGCACAGGTCGTGGAAGGTAAA